>NZ_JACBFP010000002.1 GCF_021401085.1 Chryseobacterium sp. R2A-55 | reverse complement strand
TTGTTATTTGTGATGTCAATGATCTTTATTCTTTCCGCTTAGCCGGACCGGGGAAAGACGCCCCTTGTTCCGATTTGCGGTTGCAAAAGTAGAAACTTTTTTCCATCTGGCAAAATATTTTCTGAAAAAATTTTGAAATATTTTTTAACTGTCTTAATTTCAGCCAAAAAAACTTCTGAAAAACTCCATCCAAATTCGCCTGTATAAATTACTGCTCTACTGCGCTCCCCGTTCTCTCGATTAGGGACTGCAAAGATAGAAACTTTTTGGAAAACTCAAAATAAAAGCAAAGAAATATTTGTGTATTATGGCTGATTTTTAAGTAATGAATTGATTTTTAGACCCAAAAAAATGAGTTCAACAAATAAAAAATTCCCCTCTAAAATTAATATCACCCCTAATTATTCCCAAAACACACGTAGACATCTGTTTTTTATAAAGTATATCATCTAGGAAAATATAGGTCATGAGTGTAATAGCAATGTTGAATCAAAAAATTTGATAACCTCGCCAGTCGCATATGGATTCTCAATTAGTACTTAAAGCCATTTACCTGCATAAAAAAAAATCCCAGTCTTACGGAAAAGGCTGGGATTAAAAATTTATTAATCTTAATACTTATTTGTTTAATTGCTTACTTAGATTTACCGCATCCTGATAATTTGGATTCAACTGCAGCGATTTTGCTACATAATCCTTTGCTTTAGCCATATCAGTGTCTTTCACCAAGAGTGCGACTGCAAAATAGGCGTAGGACAAGGTCAGCTTGTTAGGTTCCAGTTCCTCGGGTTTTACGGTAGCAATATATTTATCATAACTCGAAATATACTTTTCGTAAGCTGCCTGAGCAAGTTCACCTTGGCCGGCGTGCTGATAAGCTAAACCTTGGCTGTAATAAGCCGGTGACCAATCAGGAAGCAGTCCACTCATTTTTTGCCAAGAGAGAATCGCTCCGTTCCAGTTTTTTACATCCTCGTATGCTTTGGCCAGCATATATAGTGAATTGGTATCTTGAGGATTTGCAAGAACTGCTTTTTTCAAGGATTCAATTTGTGGACTTGTGGGACCAGCATCTACGACCGCCTGGTTGATGCTTCCGCCTCCTTTAATTTTCATCAACTCTTCATCCCACTTCATGGTTTCATCCTTTGCAGCTTTCGCAATGGCTATTTTTTGCTGTGATTCCGCCTGCAAAGTAGCTTTTTTGGCGGGATCTGTTTCTTTTTGGGCCAAACCTGCGGCAATCAATCCATCAAGACCTTGATCCGCCGGCAAAACTCTAGATGGATCTGCTTTTGATATGAAAAGGTCCAAATTGGATTTTGCACCGGTATAATCACCATCCGCAAATAACAAGTAGGCTCTCAGCTTATACTTTATCAAATCGTCAACTTTATCGAAAACCTTATCCAAATATAGCTTTGAATTCTGGTAGTCTTCGTTTGTAAAGAATAATTTTGAAATTTCTAGCTGGGTATCCGGATCTTCATCTGCATATTTTGCGTAGTTAATCAAATCTTGGGTTGCCAATGCGTTTTGCTGATATTTGATGTCATATCCCGCTTTTGCTTTGTAGGCAGGAGCAAAAGTTGGGTCGGTTGCGATTGCACGGTCTATACTTTCTTTCGCTTTCTGCCATTGCTGTGCCTGCATCCACAATGTGCCAATTCTGGTATACACCGATGCTTTGTTTTTCGCTGTTGGAAGTGCCTTTTCATATGCAGTCATCGCAGCTCCCGCTACTTGTGGACTGTTGGTAACTTTCAATCTGTAGGCATCGCCCAACACGTAATAATAATTTGCCGGTGTGCCATTTTTTGCCGATTTTTCTACTGCTTTGTTCAAAAGATCAATCGCTAAATCAGCATTCGCAGATCCTCCAAAAAGAGTTAATGCTTCTGCTGCGCGGAAAAGAACCTCCGCATCTTTTTCTCGAGAATCTTTGACAATATTCTGGATTTCGGCCACCGCTGTTTTATCTCCTTTACCTAATCTCACGGAAGCTAATCCAATTCGGTTCAGGTAACTTTTTTTGTCGATTGCCAATCCTTTATTAAATTCTTCAGTTGCTTTTTCAAAGTTTGGCTCAAATTGAGTTAAATACGAGTTGCCTAAATAAAAATAATTTTCAGCAGTTGCCGATTTTGCTACCATTTCCGTGAAAACCTGTCTTGCCGCTGCATACTTATGACTGTCCGCATTTGCAATTCCCTCCTGCAATGTTTGAGCAAAGACGAAGCCCGATAAAAAGCTTGCCGCAACTCCTAAAGTAATTTTTTTAGTTAGATTCATTATATATTTCATTTTAATTTGTTTGAATTATAAAAATACTTTTTACTATATGCCAATTTTTATACCAAAAAATAAAGAATGGCAAATTTAAAGAAAAGTTTTAAGAAAAAATTAGCGCATCTGCACTTCGCGCTGATAGAGATTGTATTTCTGCAGCCCTTCTTTCTGCACAATCATTTGCCCCAATTGAGTACAAGAAAACCTGATAAATCCGTTTGCTAGGTTAAAATTTGCCTCACTGGTCAAGAAATAAAGCACACGTGAAAAGGGGTATTTCATCTCGCGCAGATTTTCAATATTGGGTTCAAAAAGCCTGCCTTTATCTTCAACTGGCAATACTTTAATCATTGATCGCAGAAATGTGGCTTCTTTTCCGTAGGGACGAGAAATAGTGTTTAAGCTGATTACCCCTATTTTATCAGGATACTTGGATAACTGCTGTACGACGTTTTCGTTACCGGTAATGATATTGAACTTCAGGTCACTTGGCGCTTTACCCAATTTCTGGGCAACAAAATTTAAGTTGCTGCTGTTGGTACCGTCAAAGATGAACCGTTTTTCATCTGATTCCAGGCCCTGTCGGATCTCATCCAATGAAATTTTCTCAATTGACGAGTTCTTAGGAACTATAAATACAACTGCATCCACCGCAAATCTAGCCGGCAAAAGCTCAAGGTCAACTTTATTCTTGAACGCTTCTTTCTCATTTTTCGAAAGATCGCGCGACATGACTATGATTTTTGCCTTTCCATTGAGCAGATCCAAAAACGCCAGATCTTCTTTTTGGGTAACGACTTTTAATTTGGTTTTTGGATAACTTATCATATATCCTTCCGCTAAAGCCTCGGTTACGCTTTTAAATGATTCATCTGCAACGATGGTTAGCTCACCCTCGTTATATGAAGGAACTTTGATTTCAGATTTTTTGCAACTTGCAAAAAAAAGAAAAAGAAAAACTAATAACAGACTACCTTTCATCTCCATTGTTTTTTATTCGGTAAACAGCCCTAATTATCCGAAAGCAGCCATAAAGCACCATCAAACCACCTAAAGCATACGCAATCGGCACTTCCAGCTGGCCGAAAAACCAGCTCCTGACCATGACGAATATTCCTAAAACAATATAGAGCAACCCTGCAAGTAATGATAACCAATTAAACATCGTGGAAACAAATATATTAAAAAATGTAAAAAAGAGAAGCATCTGCTTCTCTTTATGCAATTTACTACTATTAAAAATTATTCAATACGCATAGTAAGTGGTAATCTGTAATATGAACGAACATTTTGCCCGTTGATTTTTGCAGGTGCCCATTTTGTTTTGATGGACTTCACCGTTCTTACCGCTTCAGCATTCATCGCTGAGTTAGATCCTGTAGCTTTCACATCACTGATGCTACCATCTCTTTCTACTACGAAAACTACCGAGGATTTCATTTCTCCTCCTCCGCTGTCTGCAAGACTTTCAGTATCAAAACTGCTCATAATCTTGCCTCTGAAAGCATTGAGTCCACCAGGAAATTCTGCTTGCTGCTCCACATCGCTATAAATCTGTGTTTCGGAAACCGGAGGTTTCACTTCTACAGTTTGTGTCGCATTACCGGTAGATGGAGGTGGCGGCGGCGCAGTGTAGCTTGGTGTCTTCACTCCTTCCTGATTCACCAAACCTGTAGTGGTTTCCAACTGCTTAGAGATTGGCGGCGGCGGCGTTTCCACTTTTGGAGCCTTCACCGGTTCTGGAACCACGTTTTGGATAATCTCCTGTTTCGGTTCTTCTTTTGGTGGTGGCGGTGGTGGTGGCGGTTCATCTTTTGGCTGCTCAATGATCTGTTCTTTATCCGGAAGGATATCGATCAAATTAGCATTTACCTCTGTTGTTTCTTTTGCATTCATCTGCTTGATTTTCATAATCACAAACGGTGTGATCGCAGCGATGCAGAACAAAACGGTTCCCATAATAAATGCTTTGGTGAGCATCTTTCTGTAGTTAGACCTTAGATCATAGGCTCCATACTCCTTATTTCTATGCTCAAATACAATTTCATCCAGTGTTGGAGTACTATTGTAATTATTATCTTCTGCCATTTTTCTTACTTTAAAAAATTAAGAGTAAATATTCTTATTTAGTTGGCGGGTTTACTGCAGCAGTCTCTCCCACTTTCTGTTTGTAAATGGCTTCTTCCCATGGCTTGATATCGGTGATCCCGTAAATCTCGTTTTTGGTAATGGCCATTTCGTCTAGAATATCTACAAAGTTTTTATATACGGCGTCATCCGTTGGTTTGATAATGACGGTAAATTTGTCTTTATCTTTCGCGTTGGCTTTTGCCTGCTCGATTACTTTTGTAATCCCTTCTCTGTCAAAAGTTGTTTCCTTAAGGTTTTCAGCAGTAAGTCCTGCTCTGTCCAACTGGTGATAGAAAATTCTGTTATCTTTTCCTATAATTATAGAAATGGAATTCGTTAAGTCGATTTCCGTATCAGGTGGTTTTTGGTTTTCTTTCGGCTTTGCCGGAAGGCCTAAATCCATCACATTCGGTTTGTTAAAAGTGGTAACTAACATGAAGAATGTAATCAAAAGGAACGCCAAATCCACCATTGGGGTCAAATCCACGTGCGGTACCTGCTTTTTCGAGCGTACCTTACCGCCTTTCCCGCTGCTGTCTTTTACTTGTACTTCTGCCATTTCTTAATTATTTGGTGACACTTCCTGACTTGTTATTAACCAGAATTTTAGGAAATCGATATCCCTCAACCCCTCAAAAAGTGATTTCACTTTCGGGTATTTCGTTTCTACATCTCCTTTAATTGCCAGTTTGTAGTCAGGGTTTACCGCAAGACTTTGCTGCACCCAGTCAATAAGCTGTCTGTTAGTGCTGTCCATTGGGATGCCTGTTTTGCTCTTATATGCCTTTCTATCTTCATCGCTCAAATCAAGGAAACCTTTCATTTGGTTCATTGGGACACCAATCGACTGTACGTTTGCGAATGCAACCTTTTCTTTGTCGGTAAATGTCATGCCATATTTCTGACCCATTTTATCCAGCAATGCCATCCTTTCACTTGCATTTTCCACTGGTGTAAAATAGAATCTTCCGTCTGTGGTGCTGAGAATAGTCATCAAACTCGCATCAGGAAGCAGTTTTTCAGAAATTGAAGATGGCGTTTTGATTGTCTCGACGTCAGGTTTTGCAAACTGAGCCGTGAGGATAAAGAACGTAAGGAGTAGGAAGGAAACGTCCGTCATAGCGGTCATATCCACCCTAATATTATGTCTTTTTGGTTTGACTCTCGCCATTATTTATCTGTTAATTAATTGAACTTCTAATTTTTTTTATTGGAGGGTTTTTTATTAGAAAAGTTAAACCTTCCGAATACTTGCAAAAACTCCTTAGTGGAATTCTGCAAAAGACTGCTGAATTGACATTGCGATCTCATCGATCTTAAACGTCAATCCGTCAATTTTAGAAGTAAAGAAGTTATAGATAATAATCGCAACCGCAGAAGTACCAATACCCAAAGCAGTATTTACAAGTGCTTCAGAGATACCGATTGAAAGCGCTGCAGAGTCTGGGGTACCACCACCTGAACCCAAAGCGTGGAACGCCTTGATCATCCCGATTACCGTACCAAGAAGTGCAACAAGGGTTGCAACTGTACCAAGAGTTGAAAGAATCATCATGTTTTTCTCCAACATTGGCATTTCAAGCGTTGTAGCTTCCTCAATTGACTTGTTAAGTGAAACCATTTTCTGCTCCTTGTTCAAAGAGGTATCGTGTGCTAATGCCTTATAAGTGGTTAAACCTTCTTTTACCACATTACCCACTGAACCCTGCTGAGCATCACACTCTTCCAAAGCCTCATCGATTCTATTTTGGTTAAGAAGCGTTCTAACTTTTGACACGAAGTTATCAAGATTTCCAGCGCCAGAAGCTTTTCTAAGAACGAAGAAACGCTCAATTGCGAAAACGATTACAATAATCATGAAAGAAATCAGGATCGGTACGATCGGTCCTCCCATGTAGATAATTCCTAGGAATCCATCCGGATGAAGCTCTTTGGCTTCCACATCAGAGAATGATACTGATGATAAACCGCTCAGTCTCGGATCTGCCTTAAAATTACCTGGACTTCCCAAAACAAATAAATAAATAGCAATCCCGATAAGGATAAGGATCGGAATTATAAGAACAGGATTTAACCCACCCATCTTTTTAGCAACTACTTGCTCCTCGTTGTTTGAAACATTCATTTCCATACTAAAACTAAATTATAATTGTTATTTTTTAAAATTTTCAAGGTGTAAAATAAAGTCAAAATATTCAATAATGCAAGTATTTACACCTTAACAAAATCATTTTTTTTGTTGTTAAGAAACCTTAACATTGCATTATTATTAATAAATAAATTCAAATTTGATAATAATAGCCGATTTTAAAAATAGTCTTAAAAATTCAAAAGAAATACCCCCTTTTTTTTACGACAGATTTACATTTGTTTTTAAAATATTTTTTTTCAGTGGACAATATTAATGATTTTTTTTGGAACGATTATGATTTTTTTTGCCGAATTTCCCGCCAAATGACTGATAGTTCGCTCATCTTTCATCGCAATTTCCTCGATTTCCTTAGTGGACAAATCTGCCGATAATTCAAGTTTGAACCTCATCTTTCCATTAAAACTTACCGGATATTGAATGGCGTCCTGCTCCAAATATTTCTCATCAAAAACAGGGAATGGCTCGAACTCGATTGAAGTGGAGTAGCCGAGCTTTTCCCAAAGTTCCTCCGCGATATGTGGCGCGTAAGTGGAAACCAAAATTGCAAAAGGTTCCAAGATCTTTCTTTTGTTGGTTTTCAGTTTTTGAAACTCATTTGCCGCAATCATGAACTGCGCCACCGAAGTGTTGAAAGAAAAATTTTCGATGTCTGAAACCACTTTTTTAATTAAGGTATGCAGAACCCGCAATTCCTCTTTCGTAGGCTCCTCCTCTGAAACATTGAACTTGTCCCCATCAAAAAACAGATTGTAAAATTTTTTCAAAAATCCGTAAACTCCACTCAAACCTTGTGTATTCCAAGGTTTGCTTTGTTCCAACGGACCAAGGAACATCTCATACAAGCGAAGACAATCTGCACCGTATTCTTCACAGATATCATCAGGATTAACGACATTGTACTTGGATTTGGACATTTTTTCTACTTCTCGTTCTGTGATGTATTTTTCATTTTCCCATAATAAAACCGCATCAGCAAATTCAGGATTACCTTTCTCTTTCAATTTTTGCAAATCTAATTCATCAGTTGCAGCCTTTAAAAAACTAATATCAATATGTTTATTTGGTTGAAAGTGTAAATTAAATGTATTGTAACCTAAATTATAATCAAAATCCTCAAAACCAAAGTGATTAGCAATCATTTTAAATCTTTCGAGATACTTTAATATTTTCTGATCCAAATCCGACGACAAATCTGGTTTTACTTGCTGCAATTTAATTTCAGCAAGTCTTTGATAATTATCATTTATAAAATTTATATCAGATTTTTTTAATAGGACATATTTCGAATTAGAAAAGCTTAAATAGGAATTTTCCTCATCCTTTACTTTAAAGTGCGGTCTCAAAATGTGAACAAAAGCGCTCATCCCCAAAATCATTCCCTGATTGATCAGTTTCTTGAAAGGCTCATCATGATTAATATACCCTCTGTCCTTCAAAAACATATTCCAGAAACGGGAATAGAGCAAGTGACCGGTTGCGTGTTCGCTTCCACCGATATACAAATCCACCTGCCCCCAATAATCACAGAGTTTTTTGTCGGCAAATACCTCTTCGCTTTTCGGATCCATGTACCTTAAAAAATACCAAGAACTTCCTGCCCAACCCGGCATTGTGGAAAGTTCCATCGGGAAAACTGAAATATGATCGATCAATTCCGTGGAAACCACTTTTTGATTGTTTTCATCCCAAGCGAAATTTTTTGCATTTCCCAATGGCGGATCGCCATCTTCAGTGGGGAGATATTTTTCAACTTCCGGCAATTCCAGCGGAAGTGCGGAAACCGGCAAAGTATATGGCATTCCGTCCTTATAATACACAGGAACCGGTTCTCCCCAATATCTTTGGCGAGAGAAAATAGCATCTCGCTGCCTGTAATTTGTGGTTCCGTGACCAATTCCGCGGTTTTCAATCTCGTCAATGATTTTGGTCTTGGCGGTCTCGTAATCCAGTCCATTCAAAAATTCGGAATTGACACAGACCGAATCTTTCGAATCGTAAGATGCTTCCTGAATGTCGATATCATTTTTAATGACATTCACAATGTCCAATCCAAATTTCTTTGCAAAACGGTGGTCACGTTCGTCATGTGCCGGAACTGCCATTACAGCTCCAGTTCCATAACCCATCAAAACATAATCCGAAATATAAATTGGAATTAGCTTTTCTGTAAACGGATTAATAGCAAAACTCCCTGTAAATGCGCCGGAAACATTTTTCACATCCGCCATCCGATCGCGTTCGGTCTTTTTGGACGTTTCTTCAATATATTGGTCAACTTCAGTTTTTTGCGAAGGAGTTGTGATTTTTTCTACCAAAGGGTTTTCAGGCGCCAAAACCATGAAGGTTGCTCCAAAGATGGTGTCGGGTCGTGTGGTGAAAACCTCAACAATTTCCTGCTCTTCACGATGCTCCGCAGCCGGAACCTCAAATTTCACAGACGCTCCCTGCGATTTCCCGATCCAATATTCCTGGGAATCCTTCAGCGGTTGCGGCCAATCAATTTTATCCAAACCCTGCAACAACCTTTCGGAATATGCGGTAATTCTCATGCTCCACTGCATCATTTTCTTTTGGAAAACCGGAAATCCGCCACGTTCAGATTTTCCGTCTTTCACCTCGTCATTCGCTAAGACTGTTCCCAATGCGGGACACCAATTCACGGTAGTTTCAGCTCGATACGCCAATCTGTAATTCAACAGAATATCCTGCTTGTCCAGTTCTGAAGCATTCTTCCATTCTTCTGCCGAGAAATTGAGCGCATCACTTTGAACAGCCGATAAACCGGCAGTTCCATTTTGTTCAAAAAATTGGATCAAGGTATCGATAGATTCTGCTTTGTCGGTGGCTTTATTATACCAGGAGTGAAAAAGCTGGATAAAAATCCACTGCGTCCATTTATAATAGGAAGGATCAGAAGTTCTTACTTCCCTGTTCCAATCGAAAGAAAAACCAATCTTTCTCAATTGCTCCTCATATCTCGTAATGTTTTCCTGGGTGGTGATCGCGGGATGCTGACCGGTTTGTATCGCGTACTGCTCCGCCGGAAGTCCGAAGGAATCGTAACCAACTGGATGCAACACATTGAAACCCTGATGCCTTTTAAACCGGGCGTAAATATCTGACGCAATGTATCCGAGCGGATGTCCCACGTGCAGTCCCGCACCGGAAGGATATGGAAACATGTCCAAAACATAGAATTTTGGTTTGGTGGTGTCGTTTTCAGTTTTATAGGTTTGATGGTCTTCCCAATATTTCTGCCACTTTTTCTCTATCGCTTGATGGTCGTAAAACATTCTCTTCGAATTAATTTATAATGAATAATTTTAGTAGTCGCAAATTTAAGGTTTTGGAATGAGAAAATCTTTCAATTTATCACCGGATGATTTCAAACGCTGAATGAGTATATTTGCAGAAACACTTTCGATGGCCGAAGTTTCCATTATCACTCCATGTTATAACTCTTCTAGGTTTCTTGATGAAACCATTCGATCGGTGATGAACCAGACTTTCACCGATTGGGAATGGCTTATTACAGATGATCAATCCTGCGATAATTCGGTAGAAATCATTAGAAAAATCAATGACCCCAGAATCATTCTAAGCATCACCGAAAAAAACGGTGGAGCCGGTCATGCACGCAATCTGTCTTTAGCGAAAGCAAACGGAAGATACATCACCTTTCTGGATGCTGATGATTTCTGGGAACCCAACTTCCTGGAAGAAATGGTAGCTTTCATGAAGAACCAAAACGCGGAGCTTGCCTATTCTAACTATGCAAGATGCGATGAACATCTGAATCCGAAAATCGGAGATTTTAACGCCAACAAAGAAGTGACTTTCCATAATTTGCTGAAGACTTGCAGATTGTCTTTGCTAAGTTCCATGTATGATTCCCAAAGAGTTGGAAAAGTGTTTTTCCCCGAGGGAAATAAACGGGAAGACCATGTGATGTGGCTGAATTTGCTGAAAAAAATCCCGGTCGGAAAACCGCTTCCGAAAACTATGGCGAAATACAGGATGCATCCATCGAGCATTTCCCGCAAGAAAAGTCATATAATGAAAGACCAATATCTGGTTTACAAAGATTATATGAAATTCTCTACTTTAAAATCCATGTACTACACCGCAAACTGGGCAATCAACGGGTTTATGAAATATTCCAAGATTTTCAATTAAAACACGAACTGCAATTTCCACCATGGAGATTTAGGCATTCAATGAATTTGCCCAAATACAGGACTTTTTACAAGACCCCTTTGTCAGCAAGGATTTTCTGTACCACGTAATCTGTTGCATTAGGCTGGGAACTGATGAATCTTTCAGCATGTTCTCCCATTTTTTTCATCAGGGTCTCATCGTTTAAGACTTGCAGAATATAAGGTGCGGCAAAAAACTCGTCTTCAAAGGATTTGCCACCATTTTGTGCGATGAGCTCGTCTGCTTCTGGATTTTTTTCATACTGGTCGCCAAAGAAAACCGGTATTCCAAATGTGGCAGCTTCCAGAACATTGTGAAGTCCTTTCGTGTGAAAACCGCCGCCAACAACCGCAATATCGCCGTAGGAATAAAGTTTGGAAAGCAAGCCAATACAGTCAATAATCAAAACCTGTGGATTCAAAATCGCCAGACTGGAAGAATTTGTGATCTGCGAATACAGGATCGCATCCGGAAAAATCCTCTTCAGATGATCCACCCGTTTCAAATCGTGTGGCGCAATAATCAGTTTCACATCCCGGTTTCTACTGGCAATCAACTCTGCGAGTCTTTCCTCCGATTCCCACGAACTTCCGAAAACGATGGTTTTCTTTGACTGTTTAAAATCGTCAATATACTTCACAAAATTATCCCGCTCCCGCAGTTGCTTTACCCGATCAAAACGCGTATCGCCCGCTGTGGAAGATTTTTTCAAACCAATTTCTTTCGCCAATGCCGAAGAATGTTTCGTCTGATGAAAAATCCAGTCCACATTTTGGTCCAGCTGTTTCACAAACCAACTTCCATAAGCCTTAAAGAAAACTTGCGTCTCCCTGAAAAGTGCAGAAACCACATAGATTTTCGCGCCCCGTTTTTTCAATTCGTTTAAAAGATTGTACCAAAATTCATATTTGATAGTGATGAAAATATCGGTATTGAAATTCGACATGAAATCCACAATCCACACCTTCAAATCAAACGGAAGGTAGCAAACCGCATCAGCAATATGATCTTTCTTGATCATGTTATCATATCCGGAAGGCGAAAAAAAGGTAATCAAAATCTTATGTTCGGGAAATTTCACCTTCAATTTTTCCAAAACCGGGAGTCCCTGTTCATATTCTCCCAAACTTGCGGCGTGCATCCAGATCACCTTATCTTTCCGCGAAAATTTTTCATTCACGATTTTGCAGCTCTGCCTCCTTCCCGCCAAACCTTTCTTCAATTTATAATTAAAGACCGCCCCAATTTTCATGGCGGAAATCAAAAGGGAGATGAATATGTTGTATAGGAATTGCACTTTAGTAGAGATGATGATTTAATGCGATAATGTGTAGATGCTGAAAAACGCTTAATTAATCTATGCTTTTTTTCTTCAAAAGCAGCTGCGAATATATCAATATTCCCACTACAAATAAAGCGACCAATCCTAAAACATAATCCGAAATAGGGCTCAATCCATCCATTTCATGTAATGAAACCCGAATACTTTCATAAGTGATGACGGCAAAAATCGCCATCGTCAAAACATTCAGAACATCCACAATAATTCCTGTAAGCTCTCGGTTTTCCTTAATTCTGTTGGGCAGGTTTAGAAATATCGATTGGGGATTCCGTGACAGATAAAACACGAAAACATACATTAAAGTTGAAATTCCCACCAAAAGCCAATTCATGCTTTTTGGACCAAATCCGTCCGCTTTTCCACCGATTCCAAAATGGACGGGAACCGTTTCCGGCAGCTTTGCATAAGTAATCCAGGTGTAAACCCAAATGAAAACCAAAAGGAAAAAGGCAATGATTTTTAGAAAAAATGAAATGTTTTTGAGCATAAAATTTTACTTTTTCCGATTGAAAATCCGTGTAATTGTGAGCGCTTAAAAAATCCTTTTCAAAAACCGCAACTTATGCGTATGCTTCTTCAAATCTGCATTGTAAATTCCTGCGGAATCCAGTGAGTCGATCCGGACTTTTCCATAAGCATGAATAATTTTCTGGTCGTCCAGCATGATTCCCACATGCGAAATCACACCATCCTGGTTTTCAAAAAACGCCAAATCTCCAGGTTCTGCTTCTTCAATGAAATCCAAAACTTCTCCCAGTTCAGCTTGTTGATAGGCATCTCTCGGCAATACTTTTCCGTGAACTTTATAGACCAATTGGGTAAATCCGCTGCAATCGATCCCGAAAAAACTTCGCCCGCTCCACAAATAGGGTACATTTAAAAACTTTTTCGCAGTTTCGGCGATATTTCCGGGATTAGGATTTTCAAATGTCCCGATTTCCGCATTGATTTCGCTTCCGATGGAAAGCAGGGTTTTTCCCTCCTTTAATTCAAAAGTCTCAAAAGTTTTTTTCAGGGTTTCTGTTTTCCGATCTGCAAAATCATCTTCCGAGATCTTTGCAATCTGCTTGGAATCTATCCAGCCTTCGTAACCATCAAAATCAATCCGGATTTTGGAAAAGCTTCCGTCAATCTCCAAGATTTCACAACTTTCGCCATACAAAAGTTGGGAAGTCATTTCCGACTGGTGGCTGTTTTCCGCCCGAATTGGTGCGATGGAAACGGAACAGATATATTTATTTGGCATCGTTCAGATGATTTGATTTTGTTTGAAGTTTCAGGACGATCTGCCAAACGGTAGATTTCAATTTTCAAGTCTTAAAACTAACTGCGAAGAAAATTCACTTACGAAGGAAAATTCACGCGCAGCAATTCACCTACCTCCTTCGCAGCATATTTACTCCATCTCGCAAAGGTAAAATAAGATTTTCAAAATCTTCATCTTTCGCCACCAAATCGTTGAGCTCTTTGATGCTTTTGGTGGATTGCTGTTTCGGGTTTTCCTCCAAAACTTTCCCGTACCAAAGCACATTATCAAACAAAACAACTGAACCCGATTTCAAATGAGGCTTAATGAGCTTAAAATATTCCACATAATTTTCTTTGTCCGCATCGATAAAAACCAAGTCGAAAATCTCGTCGGTTTTCCTTAAATATTCTAATGCATTCTGAATCCGAAAATCAATTCTGCCCGAAAATTCACTTTCCGCAAAATACCTTTTCGGGAGATAGGCCAATTCCTCATTCACATCCAAAGTAGTGATTTTACCGTCCTTTGCCAAACCTTCCGCCATACAAAGTGTGGCATAACCAGTGAAAGTTCCCACTTCCAAAATGTTTTTTGGCTGAAGCATTTTAGAAATTATGGAAAGCAGCCTACCTTGCTGATAACCGGAAATCATGTGCGGTTGGGTAGTTTTCTGGAAAGTTTCCTTTCGCAACCGCTTCAACATTTCCGGTTCCGCCGAAGCGTGGGTTTCTAAATAACGGTCCATTTCCGGACTGTTTTCTTCGAAAAAACTCATTTTAAAAATGTTTGGTATCCAAAATTACTGTTTTCAAAATAAAAAAAAATAAAAAAAAAATAAAAAAAACCTCAAAAAAACCTCATAGGTTTTGAAAACCTATGAGGTTTAATGAGGTTTAATGAAGCTAAAAGCAATTAGCCAATTAATTCTTCACCGGAGCGATATCCATCAATTTCATGAACTCATCGAGTTTCGGCATGATGATGATCTCGGTTCTTCTGTTTTCGGCTCTTCCGGAAACGGAAGCGTTCGTAGTTTTCGGATTATATTCGCTTCTTCCGCCCGCAGTGATTCTGTTTGGATTCACCCCGAATTGGTTTTGCAGGATTTTCGCCATGGAAGTCGCCCTCAAAGCAGAAAGATCCCAGTTGTCTTTAGGCAGGTTTGCAGAATTCAAAGGAACATTATCTGTGTTACCTTCGATCAGCACGGAATAAGTATCATAATCGTTGATCACTTTTGCTACTTTACCCAAAACTTCTGCAGCTTGCGGAAGCACGTTGTAATCTCCAGTTTTGTAAAGCATTTTGTCGGAAAGTGAAATCATCACCACTCCCTTCAAAACTTTCACCTGAACATCCTGATCGGCAACATTGTCCAGAGATCTCTTCAACTTGTTGGAAAGTGCCAAATTCAGACTGTCGTTTTTCGCATTGGTTGAAATCAGCTGCTTGATGTATTTATTGGAAGCATTGATCTCGCCAATCAGCTTGTCGATATTTGCGGAACCTTTCCCGGTATTCGCCAAACAAGCGTCAAGAGAAGATTTTAATGCGCTGTTTTGGTCTTTCAACAAAGTATTTTCGCTGGTCAAACCTGCGTTGGTAGCCTTCAAATCCTGAATTTCTCGCTGTCTTTCACCAATATTGGTAATACACTGGTTATAATTCAAATTCAGAGCGTCATACTGCTTCTTGCTCACACAAGAAGTCATCGTAACCGCCATCACGCCGACGGCAAAAATTTTTCCTAAATTCATAGTACTGTTTCAATTTGTTTAGTCAAAAATAGAGAATTCATTTTAAACGGAAGAATTATCTTTGTACCAATATCGTTAAATAATCCTTAAAAATGCTTACCAGCAAATTGTTTGCCACAATACCGTTTCAACTTTTGCCTGATTTTCAGGAGCAAACTTTTTTGTTGGCGGTAAGCGGCGGAGCAGATTCCATGGTCCTTTTGCATCTGTTTAATGGTTTGGGGTTGAAGTTCGAAGTTGCACATATCAATTACCGACTCAGAAATGAAGATTCCGATCTGGACCAAAAGTTGGTGGAAAATTATTGCTTGAAGCACAACATCGAGTTCCATCTTTACCGGGTTTCCGAAAAAGACCAAAAACCTGAAAACTCGATTCAGCTATGGGCAAGAAATCTGCGCTATGATTTTTTCAGGAAAATCCAAAAAGATCGAAACCTGGAATTTTTGGTGACTGCGCATCATTTGAATGATGAGCTGGAAACCTTCCTGATCAACCTTTCACGCGGTTCCGGAATAAAGGGATTGAGCGGAATTCCTTCTAACGAAAATAAAATCATGCGTCCGCTGCTTCATTTTTCCAAAGCAGAAATTTATGCTTTTGCCGAAAAAAATGGAATTGAGTTCCGGGAAGATTTATCCAACCAAAAAAACGACTATTTAAGAAATGGTTTCCGAAACCAGGTCATTCCGCAAATCCAGGATATCTCACCGAATTTTTTGAATGGCTTTCGGGATTCCATCCATTATTTAAGCGAAGCCAATGATTTTATTCAAAATGAAATTGAAAAAGCCCTGCAGGAAATTGTCCTTAAAAATAATGGTGAGGAAACCACTTTAAACCGAAAAGAAATGCTTTCCAAACCTGCTTTCATCGTCAAAGAAATCATCAGAAGATTCGGCTTTTCAGGAGATGAAATCGATAAGGTGATTTCCGGCGAAAACGGGAAGCTTTTCAGAAGCAAAACGCATGAACTGCATATTTTGCGGGAGGAAATTTTGTGCGTGAAAAGAAAGATAAAGTAAATCATAATGCCTAATTTTGGAGGCTTAATAAAGTTAGAAATGAAATTCAGAAATTATTTAATCCTAATTCTGGTCTTCCTTTTTCAGGGAATTTCGGCACAGATTAAGGATCCGGTAAAATTCAAATACAACATCAATTCCCTTCCCAATAATGAATACGAAGCTGTTTTAACGGCAACAATCGACAAAAACTGGCACATTTATTCCAAAGATTTGCCACCCGATTCTGGAATCCCAACCGAAATGAAATTGACCTCCAAAGACGGAATCCAGCTCATCGGGAAAGTGGTGGAAGTGGGAAAAAAACATGACGAGTTCTCTGAAGCTTTCGGGGCACAAATCGTCTATTATTCTGATCTGGTTCAGTTTAAGCAAAAATTTAAACTTAAAAATAATTCCAAACCGGCAAATGTTGTAGCAGAAATCACCTACCAAACCTGTGATGACCGGGTCTGTCTGGCGCCGAACACTTTGGAATTTGAACAAAAAGTGACACCAAGTGCTGCCGAAACCGAACTGATCACAAATGCTGAAGCCAAACCGGGAACCGAGACAGATCTGGATTCTGCCAACATGACGGAACCAACGGAAACCGTAGCCTCAAAAACAGCTTCACCGGTTCCAACCGAGCAAAAAGGTTTAAAAGTAGCCTCCATCGAACATGAAAATCCACTGACCGATTGCGGCGTGACCAAACAGAAAAACAGCGAAAATTTCTGGACTTATCTGCTGCTTGGATTTTTCGGCGGATTGATCGCATTGCTCACTCCATGCGTATTCCCGATGATTCCACTCACGGTTTCGTTTTTTACCAAAGGTTCTAAAAACAAGGCAAAAGGAAAACGCGACGCAATGATTTACGGATTCTTCATCCTTTTGATTTTCGTGGTGCTTTCCGTGCCATTCCATATTGTGGACGGAATTGCGGGAAATATTTTCAATGAAATTTCCACCTCGGTTTGGCTGAATGTCACTTTTTTTCTGATCTTCTTATTTTTCGCGGGAAGCTTTTTCGGATATTACGACATCACTTTGCCGAGTTCCATTGCCAATAAATCTTCAAAAGCCGAAGAGGCAGGTGGATTGATCGGAATCTTCTTTATGGCATTGACTTTAGTCATCGTTTCGTTTTCCTGTACGGGTCCAATTTTGGGAAGTTTGCTCGGAAGCGCGGTGACCGGTTCGGCAAATGTACCCCTGCTTTTAACTTATGCTTTGGCCGGATTCGGACTGAGTTGGGCAATTATTTTCGGACTTCTGGCCTTATTTCCACAAGCGCTGCAAAGTCTGCCGAAATCTGGTGGCTGGATGAATACCGTGAAAGTGGTTTTGGGATTCATCGAACTGGGATTGGCTTTGAAGTTTCTATCGAAAGCGGATTTGGTTTCGAAAACATTTTTCCTGAAACGGGAACTTTTCATTGTGCTGTGGATCGTGATCACCATTGGTTTGGTTCTTTATTTATTTGGCAAAATCAGATTTCCGCATGATGACAAAAAACCGAGAATTTCATGGGCCAGGAAACTTTTCGGAGTTCTGGGAATTGCGTTTACCGTTTATTTAATCCAAGGACTTTTTCCCGGCGAAAGACCGAAACTCCAGCATTTGAGCGGAATTCTTCCACCGATCAATGTGAGCTATCTTCACGACGAAAAAGACGGCATTCTGGGTATGCATCCTGAACACGACTATTTCAAAGCGATTGAAATGGCCAAAAAAGAAAATAAACCTTTACTCATAGACTTCACCGGTTTCGGTTGCGAAAACTGCCGTAAAATGGAGGAATTTGTCTGGAGCGAACCCGACATCTTACCAATGCTTCAAAACGACGTGGTTCTGGCATCGCTTTATGTGGACGACAAAGAGGAGCTTCCAATACATGAGCAAACATCTGTGGACATGGGAAATGGACAAAAGAAAAAAGTGAAAACCATTGGAGATAAATGGTCGCTTTTCCAGCAGATCAATTTCAATAACAATTCCCAACCGCATTACGTTTTGATGACGCCAGACGGAAAAGTCATCAACCATCCCGTTTCCGGTTACATGCCGAAAGAGGATTTCAAAAACTTCCTGAAATGCGGGATTGAATTTTTTAAAAATAAGCGGTGATTAATTAACGCTGAATATTAAACAGCTAGTAATACAGAATCCCGATCGTTGTGAACTTTCGGGATTTCTTATGTTCCACATTTAAATAAATTATTGAATTGTCAAGATTTTTAAAATTAAGGTATAAATATTGATGTCGAATTTAAAATTACTTATCAGTTTTTAAATAATTTTCAAATCTTATTCAATTCTTAAAAATACCATTATGGAAAATCTTGCCCAAAAACAGACGAATACCGGAAAGAAACCGCTGACCAACAAAAAAGCCATCCATATCGATATGACACCCATGGTGGATTTGGGATTTCTGCTGATTACCTTTTTTATGCTTGCAACCCACTTCTCCCAACCAAATGTAATGGACTTAGGTTTACCCGCGAAAAGCCTCACTCCGACAAACACAGTGATTGATTTCCGCAATCAGATTACTTTCCTCATCGGGAAAGATAACCGAATTTTCTATTACCAAGCCGAATCAAAAGACTTAAATAAAAATGTTTTAAGGGAAACAACTTTCGAGGGGAACCAAATTGCGAAAATCATTTCCAATGCGAAGAAATCCGCTCCAATACCTGACATTTTCACCGTCATCATCAAACCAACAGACGATTCCAGCTATAAAAACTTCGTGGATATGCTGGATAATATGGGTATTACGAATAATGAGCGATATGGAATTTCTGATATAAAACCCATCGAAAAAGATATTTACACAAGCGCGATTGAACCGTAAATAGGGCAGAAAAATCAACTGCCAAAATTTCCTGTAATGCTTTATCTTTAGCTATCGAAAACATTTTGTCATGGATAATTCTTCAGCAATTGGCGGATTACTACTTCTCGGGATGATCGCTTTTATTTGGTTGCTTCCGATATTCAGCATTCTTTTTTCGCGGAAGACTTCGGGCGGCGAAAAGCTAGCCTGGTTGTTAGCGGTCCTATTCGTTTCATGGTTTGCATGGATTTTTTATTTGCTGCTGGCGCCGATCAGCAAAAAGGTTTAGAAACCATTCGTTTCATCGATTATTTCTCAAAAAGTTACAGAAGATGTTCCGAATCACTGGAATCAATTTTTGTTTTTGGTATTTCGGTCGATTTTATAATTCTTAAAAAAAATATCATGGAATTCTCATTTCCATACTCTTCTTTTAATTATATTTGCGAATCTTCAATAAATTAAACTATGAAAAAACTTTTATCAGTTGTTGCCTTTTTGACATGTTTACTAGTCTTTGGCCAAAAGGATTATCAAAAAGTCCGTGTTTATTACAGCAACCAGGCCGAACTCAGCCAGGCCATAAAATTAGCCCAGACTGAACCCAGAACATTTAAAAAAGGAGTTTTCTTTGAATGCGAAATTCCAAAAGTCCTTGCCGACGAAATTCGCAATGCCGGATTGAAAATCGAAATCCTGGAGCCCAATCTCCGGGAATATTACGACCGACTGGAAAAGGAATTCGATGCCAAAAGCATCACCAGTTCCTGCCCTGGTTTTGCCATTACTGATCCTGTGAATTACAAAGCCGGAAGCATGGGTGGGTATCTGAATTACAACGAAGTGATGGCCGAACTGGACCTCATGAAGACGCTTTACCCAAATCTGATTTCAGCTAAGGCGGCAATTTCTACTTATACCACTTTTGAAAACCGTCCGATTTATTACGTGAAAATTTCAGACAATCCGCAAACGGAGCAAAACAAGAAAAGAATCCTGTACACCGCTCTGCACCATGCACGTGAACCCGGATCATCACAGCAGCTGATTTATTATATGTGGTATCTGCTGGAAAACTACGCAACCAATCCCGAAATCAAATCTTTGGTTGATAATACCGAAATCTATTTCGTTCCTGTGGTCAATCCAGACGGATTCGTTTACAACTCTACCACCAATCCCAATGGCGGCGGAATGTGGCGTAAAAACCGCCGTTCCGGTTATGGGGTTGACAACAACCGAAATTATGGTTACCAATGGGGAACAACCGGAGTCAGCACCAATCAAAATAATGACACCTACTGCGGTCCAAGTGCTTTTTCCGAACCAGAAAATCAGGCCATAAAATGGCTTTGTGAACAGAAAAACTTTGGAGTCGCCATCAATGCACATACCAGTGGGAGACTTTTGCTGTATCCCTTTAGTTATGATTACAATAAGCTGACACCCGATGATTTCGCTTTTCAAATGACCTCTGCGGAGATGGTTCGGCACAGCGGTTATCAGAATCAGATTTCTTCAGCACTCTACCCATCTTCTGGAGATGCTGATGACTGGATGTACGGAGATACTTCTACAAAACCAAAGGTGTTTTCATTTACCGCAGAAATCGGTAATAATTTCTACGAACCTTCCGGACAAATCAAAAGCATCAGTGCGGGAATGGTATATACCAATCTTTCTGCATTAAGATTTCTCCATAATTATGCTGTTTTAGATGATACTTCGGATTTTTTTATCAGCACTCAAAATGCTCAGTTTCAATACTCACTGAAAAGGCTCGGATTCGTTGACAATCAAGATTTTGTGGTGAAAATTACGCCGGTTTCGGCAAACATCAACAGTGTGGGCACTCCGAACACCCATTCCGGAATGACTATCGGGCAAACTGTTAATGGATCAATTTCACTGAACCTGAAACCAACCATTGCCAATGGCGAAGCAGTGACTTTCAAAGTGGAAGTGGACAACGGAAATTATGTGCAAACCAATTATGTTACCAAGTTTTATGGAAACGTGGTCAATAAATTCTCCGAACCAGCAAACACCATCGCTCAATGGACCAAAACGGGAAAATGGGATATCACCACTTCCCAATATGTGTCCTCTCCAACTTCGATCACAGATTCACCAACAGGAAACTATTCCAATAATTCGGATACTAACATCCGAACAACCAATGCAATAAATTTGACCAACGCAGTTGCGGCACAGTTAGAATTCAAAGCAAGATGGAACATTGAAAAAGTATACGATTATGTGGCATTGGAAATTTCGACCAATGGTACGACTTGGCAACAACTCTGCGGAAAATATACCAGTCCAGGAACTAGCAATCAGATTTCAGGGCAACCGATTTATGATGGCGTGCAAACTACTTGGATAAAGGAACAGATAGACCTATCTGCCTACATTGGCCAACAAATTTATCTCAGATTCAGATTAAAAAGCGACGCATCAACCACTGCCGACGGGTTCTACTTTGACGACCTTTATGTGAGAACCATTTTAAACGGAAGCTTAGCCGCTTCAAGTACACCAATTGAAAATGCCAAAATATATCCGAACCCGACTTCTGACCGATTGTTTGTGAAGGATTTCGAGAAATTCAAAACCTACAAAATCTTCTCGATGGACGGAAAACTGCTTCAATCAGGAAAAAGCACCGCAACCATTGATGTAACTAAACTTGCAAACGGAATCTATGTCGTTGAACTCGATGGCGGTTCCTTGGTTTTAAGGGAAAAATTAATGATCAAAAAATAGCGGATCCCTCATTAAAAAAGAAACCCATTGTAACATCTACAGTGGGTTTTTTAATATATTTTCGATTCCGGTTTATGGATTCGTATTAGGAACACTGCTGAAACCCAGGGAGGTTTTCACAGAAATATCAGATGTTGGCGATTGTTTCAAAACATAAACCAGCCTTTCCTGAACCGCACCGGATTTCATGATATGGTCAAAAGTGGAGGAAGTGTTCAAGTCCAAGGAAAGCGAAGTTCCCACATTATCCGGAATATCTTCTCTGGAAGCTACCAAAACCTCATTGCTGCCGTTGTTTGACAAATATACTTTCACCGATTTGAAAATTCCCATACTCGTATTGGAACCCACAGATATCGTAGCATTGGAAACCCGGATGTCTTTCACATTTGCTCCCGATCCGGTCAATTGGTTAATGCTTTGCGCCACGGAAACGTTGGAAAGCGTGGTATTCGCAGGCGATCCCGCAGTAACCAAAATGGTCGCATTATAAGGAAACGTATTTTGCAAAATCGATGAAACGGTGGAACAACTCGCTAAAGTTGCGGTGGCAACTATGGCTGATAAAAATAAATTTTTCATAGTGGTAGGTATTAATTGAAACCTTTTATTCAGAAATTGTACCAAGACGAGGTTTTAACAAAAAATTAACGGTCACGAATCTTCAACGCAAAATTACATCCTTTTGCCTTAAAAAACAGAAAAAATGCTTTTGGCACCTCTAAAAAAAATCTGAAACACCTTTATTACATCAGAATTGTTTTCACTTTTTTTCACACCGCCATTCGTCTTCCAATGCATAAGCAATAAGCCAATCGCGATTTGGAGGAAATATGACGGCATCGCCGTGCCAACCGTTCATGAAATCGTCATTTACATTTTGTACAAAATCCTGTAAGTCGATTTCCAATAAAAACGCATATTTTAGCCAGCAAATCAACACTTTTTTTTCTTCAAGTTGGTGCAGCTCCATCAGTTCCCGCATCACTTCATCGGGTTGATTGCCATAGCCGACAACGGGCGCATCCAAAATGTAACGAACCGGATTTGCACTTGGGTATTTTTCCAGGGCGGTTTTAACCTCTTTGTCTTCATTCGTAATCAAAACATCGGAAAGTTTGTATTTTGCCAGATTTTCTTTACGAATATACTCTCGAAGAAGTTCGTGAAACTCCAGCGGAATGCACCGAAATGAAACCACGCTGTATTTGATCCCAGAGTTTTGAAGCTCCTCCAAAACCTCCAGAAAAGGCGCAATGTTACGTGTCACAAATTCGCTGAACCGAATTCGAATCTGCAGTTGAGCCCTCTTTTCCTGGAGTTGGTTTCGTTGGTTGGGATTCATGTTTCAGATGTTATTATTGAAAAAAACTTATTCTTAATTGACGAGTACTTTCTGTTCCCTTGCCGCCAAACCCTCAAAAAAAGATTTGTAAACAGAAGTTCCACTTTGGAAGAAAGGCTCATTAGTGCAGGTAGAACTCCCTACAATCTCTTGAATAATTAGGGTATCCGGAAATGCAAACATATTCACACAAGGGAGCAACTTGTTCCAATTTAAGTTTACTTTTCCCGATGTTTCATTCCAAACCGAACAATTTATTTTTTTTGCAGCGAGTAACATTCGGTTGTTTTCCGAGGTTATCTCTTTGGTGAATGCATCTTGTTTCTGTTTGTACTGCTTTAATTTCGCATCAAATTCATCCGAAAATTGTTTTCGCATTATTTCTGACTCCGCTTCAAGTTTTTTTAAACTGGCGATTTTTAAATTGAATTCTTCTTGCAGTTCCTTTGTTTTTTGTATTTGATTTTTTGTTAAATCTGCTACAAGCTGCGTGATTTCCACAGATAGCGCTCTGTTTTGCTCATTTATGCTTTGAATGCCCTGTTTTTCCTGTTCTGCATCAAGTTGAGTAATGAGTAGCTCGTTTTCTGCTATTTTTTGTTTGTTCTGATCTCTTTGGGCAGCATTGTTTTCTTTGATCCGGGCAAGTTCGGTTTCTTTTTTCTCGTTAAACTCTTTTTCCAGCCAGCCTTTTTTCGCTAAAAGTATTTTTTTGGAGCTAGATTGGATTAGTGCTTTTGAACCGGAGATCAAAACATCTTCCAACCAAATCTTATGTTGTGATTGGGCATCTTCTAACAATTTTTTCTCATAATTCTTGCTGTGTTGGGTAATTTCTTCACACAGTTTGATATTGTTTTTCTTGATTTTTTCGATCTCATCGTATTGCTTGATGATCGCTGGATCTCCTTTTTCAAGATTTTGCAGCTGCACTTTTTTGATGGCTGTTTTTTCAGAAAACGATTTTCTTGTAGTTTCAATTTCTGCAGTAGTAGCTGGGATTGCATAACCTTTCACATCACCCAAATGTTTCTCAAAACTCTCGCCTCTTTTTTCAAAATCCGATTTCCAGCCGCCGCATTGGCTGCATCTCGCACCAATTTTCATGTCGGCAATCAGATTATCGCGTTCTTTGTTTAGCGCCGCTAATTCGTCCCGTAACTTGGCGATATTATCTTTCCAGCGTTTTTCCAATTCGGGGATTTTATTTCTGATCTGGTTTATTTTTTCTTCATTGCCTTCATATAAAGCAGCTTTGCTTTCCACAGCTGTTACTTCTGAAATGCCAATGGTTTGCGCGGATAAAACGGCATGCAAAACAAAAAAAGCTATGAATGCTATATTTTTCATGAATGATTTTTAATAAAATTAATTTCCAAAGGGATCGTCTTCAGCTTTTTCCAAATCAACCAAATACTGGAGTGCTTTCATCAACTTTTTGCCATCTTCTGAATCAATTTTTGGATAATAAAGAATCAAATAAGACTCCAACTTGGACGAGCTGCTTGTATTGTATTCTCTGTAATACCAGTTATAGTCAAAGTTCCGGTTATTGGGATGTTCTTTTTGGGTTTGTGTGTAATCTGTTCTATCTAATTTCACCGCATCAGAGCCAAAGCTTATTTTAATCTTACCTATTGAGGCATTATCAGAATCCACCCCTGCATCGGTAATGGATTTGATATAAGCAGCATTAAAGCTTCTTTCAAACTTGGAACCACTATATCCCCCATTCATTTTATCTTCCCGTACCCATTCATAGTCTTTTATACTTTTTGTTTTACCGTTGCTCCAATACTCATTGTAACTGTATTTTCCTTCTCCGAGAGATTTGAAATTGTTTTCCAGGATATAGACCCGCGTTTTATTTGACCATGCTGATGTGTAACCAACAAGGTCTTTCAGCTTTTTATTAATATAATTTACAGTTTCCTCCTTTGTTAAGCTCGCCCCTTGAGAATAGCACAGGTTAAAGCTTAAAAGCATTAATAAAAAAATTGTTAATCGTTGCATATTTGTCATATTAAAGGTTTACATTTTTTAAAGTGGAAAATGATATGATTTTCTGTTTTAGAACTCCATATTCTCATAATGCCAAAGATATCTGGGATTTCATAACCAAACAATACCCACCACTGGGTATTTTTAACAAAAAATGGATATATTTGAGTTTTGACACCATGTCAATTAAGTATTTATCAGTAAAAGCCAAGATTTATTCCGTATGAAAAACTACGATGACATAGAACAGAAGCTCTTTCAGATCGAGCGGAATCTTTCCAAGGATTCTTTTGACATTGCCGATATTTCAGAAATCATCCCGGCTTCCATCATGGTTCACAGCCTAAGCAAAGGCGCTCCGCAGCAAATCCTGTACATGAATGAGTGGGGCTGCAATAATTTGGGTGTGGAACTTGAAGAGCTCAACAGCTTGCGAGAACAATACTACGAGCAGTTCTTTATCCGGGAAGAGACCAATGCCATCATTCCACAACTTTTAAGCTACTGCAATGAGGGAGACTATTCCCGGCAACTCAATTTTTTCCAGCGCGTGAAGCTTTACAAGTCGGATAAGCACCGGTGGTTTTATACCGTTTGCAAATTATTGGATAAAAATGATGAGCAGCAGTTGATCATGCTCTCGACACCCATTGAAGGTACAGGAACATTGATGGAAAAGGTAAAAAAAGTCCTAGACGAAAACGAGTATATAAGACTCCATTACAAAAAATTCGCATTGCTGACCAAACGTGAAAAAGAAATCCTCGCATTACTAAGCGGCGGAAAGTCATCGGCAGAAATTGCAGACCTGCTTCACATCTCAAAAGAAACGGTTTCCACACACCGCAAAAACATCATCAAAAAATTAGAGGTAAAATCTTTTACGGAACTGCTGCGTTTTGCCCTTGCTTTTGATTTGGTTTCTTAGAGCAGATTGAATAAAATCATCCGGACACCACAAAAACAACCTATATTTGATAAATTTTCCGATATGAAAACCGTCTGTTTCCTTTCCTCAATACTCTTTTCGCTAATTTCCATTATGGCAAATTCACAAAAACTCACCACTTATGTCAATCCTTTTGTCGGAACCAAAAATATGGGCCACACTTTTCCCGGCGCTACCGCTCCATTTGGAATGGTGCAGCTTTCGCCGGAAACCAACCAGGTTCCTTATGCAATGGATGGAAAATACAATCCCGAAACTTACCGATATTGTTCCGGTTATCAATATGATGACAAAACGATATTTGGTTTTTCTCACACCCATTTCAGCGGAGTCGGTCATTCCGATTTGGGCGATTTTCTGGTAATGCCCACCGTAGGGAAACTGAATCTGGAACCCGGAACGGCGGAACAACCAGGAAGCGGATATCACTCCCGGTTTTCAAAAAATACCGAGAAAGCAAGTCCCGGATTTTATCAGGTTTTTCTTGATGATTATGGAATTAAGGCGGAATTGACTTCCAGCGAAAGAGTTGGTTTCCACCGTTACACTTTTCCGAAATCTTCAGCATCGCATATCATTTTGGATTTGATGTCGAACATCTACAATTACGACGCTAAAAATGTGTGGACTTTCGTGCGGGTTGAAGACAACCAAACCATCACCGGATTTCGGGAAACGACTGGTTGGGCAAGAACCCGAAAGGTTTTCTTCGCCATGAAATTTTCAGAACCATTTAAGAACTATGGCAGAAAACGTTACGAAAAAGTGGAATACAACGGCTTTTACCGAAAATTCAACGAAAATGAAAACTTCCCGGAATTTGCAGGAAGACAGATTCGGGCATATTTTGATTTTGACACGAGCGAGCATGAACAGATTTTGGTCAAATTTGCGCTTTCGCCCACGTCAACTTCCGGCGCGCTAAAAAACCTGGAAGCCGAAATTCCGCACTGGGATTTTGATAAAACCAAAAAAGAAACCGAGACAAAATGGGAAAAGGAACTTTCCAAAATCGAGGTAGAAACTTTAACCGAAAACGATAAGAGGACCTTCTACACAGCAATGTACCACACGATGATGTCGCCAATTCTTTACCAAGATGTCGATGGAAAATATTTGGATATCGACCAAAACATTCACAATGCGAAAGATTTTACCAACTACACTATTTTTTCACTTTGGGATACTTATCGGGCGCTTCATCCTTTATACAATATTATCCAGCCGAAAAGGAACAACGATTTTGTGAAATCCATGCTTTCGCATGCGCGACACAGCGTACACAAAGCCTTGCCGATTTGGTCCCATTATGCCAATGAAAACTGGTGCATGATCGGTTATCACGCAGTTTCGGTTCTCGCAGATGCCATGGCAAAAAACACCACCGATGCCGATTTGAAAACCATGCTCAACGCAAGTGTGACCTCATCTAACCTGAAATATTATGACGGAATCGGTGAATACCTAAAATACGGATATGTTCCCGAAGATAAAAGCAATTCCTCCGTTTCAAAAACATTGGAATATGCTTATGACGATTGGTGCATCGCTCAAATCGCCGAAAAACTGGGCGACGAAAAAACCAAATCCGAATACCTGAAACGCAGTGAAAACTACAAAAACGTCTATAATCCGAAATCCGGATTCATGCACCCGAAACTTTCCGATGGAAGTTTTAAAACAGCTTTTGATCCAATGGACACTCACGGACAAGGATTTATAGAAGGAAACGCCTTTAATTATGGACTTTATGTTCCTCAAAATGTTCCGGAAATGATTAAGATGATGGGCGGAAAAAACAAGTTCTCAAAACATCTCGACGAAATTTTCACTACCGAAATCGCCGACAAATACATTGAAAAGAACGAAGACATTACCCGGGACGGAATCATCGGGAATTACGTTCACGGAAACGAGCCCGGTCATCACATTCCGTATTTGTACAATTGGACAAATGACGCCTGGAAAACCCAGGAAAAAGTTCGGATGATCATGCGGAAAATGTATTCAGACGGTGAAGACGGACTCTGCGGAAATGATGATGCCGGACAAATGAGTGCGTGGTATGTTTTTTCGGCGCTCGGTTTTTATCCGGTTTTACCGGGTTCTGCTGAATACCAATTCGGTTCGCCTTTGCTAAAATCCGCAAAAATCAATCTGGAAAACGGGAAAACTTTAAACATCAAAACCGAAAACCAGTCGGAGAAAAATGTATATGTCTCCAAAATTTTCGTGAATGGCAAAGAAATTAAAAACCACATACTGAAACATTCCGATATTGCGAACGGAGGAGAGATTGTTTATGTGATGGATGGTAAAAAGTAAGTGAAAGAAGCACAATTGATGGGTTACTTTCTGCGTAAAACAATTTAAATTCGGGAAATCTGCAAGAAATTAAATATCTTTGAACTTACAAAAAAAAGTAAAATGCTCAATAATTTAAGGCACAATTTGGAAAGGCAATGGTTCGGCGTTCTCACGAGAATGGGCACGAAGCTGGGAATTCCAGTGTCCAAACTCCGGGTATTTTTCATCTATTCCACCTTTGCTACGGCAGGAGTTTTTTTCCTGATTTATTTGGGACTCGCCTTTACACTTTGGATCAAAGATATGTTTATCACCAGAAGACCGGGCGTTTTTGATTTGTGAATTGCCGCCAATGCAAGATTTTTTTTCGAAATTTCAAATTAATGGCATGAAAATTTATGCGAATAATTGATCCGCAAAAATTTTAATTCTCACTAATATTTCATCGTTTTGGAGTTTTTACAATTGACATCATCGGAAGATTTCCGTGCGAAAAACATCTATGAATCCTACTGCGCTTCCTTTATCGAAGACGAAAGACGGAGCGAGAAACAGTTTCAGCAACTCTTTGCACATCCTAAAGTAAAGGTATTTTCGGTAATTGACCAATTTGAAAATATCGGATACCTGATTCTTTGGGAATTGAGCAACTTCACATTTGTGGAGCATCTGGAAATTTTCGTGGAGCATCGGAATAAGAAATACGGTTCTGAAATGATGAGGATTCTTTTTAAGGAATTCTCGCGACTTGTTTTAGAAGCTGAACCCGAAAATCAAGATGACAACTCCAAAAGGAGAATTTCGTTCTACCAAAAAAATGGCTTCACCATTATTGATGAAACCTATATGCAGCCGAGTTACGGCGAAGGAAAAAAACCGCTAAACCTCCTGCTTTTTGCCAATTGGAAACCGGAAAGTCTCGAGCGGATCAAGGAGGAGATTTATGATGTGGTATATGTTTGAATCTTGATTTCAGATCGATACAGGATGCAATTCTTGCAAAGTTTAATCCACCTGATATTCCAGTTTGATGGTGATGCTCGCTTCCTTGTCTTTCGACGAGGTGTTGAACGTTCCGCCATAAGAATATTCTTCCGTGGAATTCGGCGCGGTGATTTGGGTAACTCCCATCGTCGCCTTTTTCAGTTTCCCCAATGAACTTCCGGAGTTTTCAGCGATTTTCTCGGCGCGTTGTCTGGCGTCCTTCGTGGCGTCTGCAATCATTTGGTGTTTCACGTCTGCCAATTTGGAGTAGAAATAATTCGGAGGCGATGAGGTGAACTCAATTCCCAGATTGATGATTTCAGTGATATTTCTGGAGAGGTTTTCAATCTTGGCGACATCATTACTGTCAATGGAAACGGTTTGCGAAAGTTGATAGCCCGCAAAAGTCTGACTGCTTCTTCCGTTGGAATCTGTATTGTAATTGAATTCTTTCTGGATATCTACCGCAGAAAATATGATCTCATTCTTTGGAATTCCCTTTGAAACCAGATAGTTCTCGATTACTTTCCTATCGTTTGCAAGTTGGTCATAAGCAGATTTCAACTCGAAACTGTTGCGCGAGAAATTTCCGCTCCAGGCAATCACGTCTGATGTAAATTTTTTCACGCCTAATCCGGTAACGGAAATAGTGTTTTCAGATTTATTTCTGTTTTTAATGGCGTTTCCTAAGAAAGCGAGCCCAATAACGAATCCAAGTGCTGCGATCGCGATCGCAATGATGTTTTTGTTCATAAAGTGAAGTGGTGTTTATTGAATAACTTTTTGTGATTGCATTGATGATAACAATTCCCGTTCCAAATTTTAAGATTTCTTTAACTTTTAATGGGAATTCTATTAACTTTTTGTTTTTCTGGTTTTCACATATTCTTTATAAGCCAACATCATCTCTGTCGATATTTTGGAAATGTTGAAATTGTTCCGGTATTTTTTCGCCAACTGATAAGTTTGGTCGGCATAAATGAGGAATCGGTCAATTTCATCTTCATCCCAACCTTGGGATATGTAAAAACTTAAATCAAGTTCCAACTTAATCCTGGCGAAAAAATGCTGAGTTTCGGCGTAATTGGCTATAGTCAATGGATTCGCCTCCTTTTTGATCAAGCCATAAATAGCCTTTGCGATTCCCAAAATATTTGCGTGTCCCGCACTGTAATCCTGTCCTTGGAATGCCGATGGCGTCGTCAGTTTCGGAGCAACTTCACTTAGCGGAGTCATCATGTATGCATTTAATGACGAATTGAGCGCAACCACCCTTTTAGGCGGATCAAGTGTTTTGGAATCTTTCTTCAAATTCCCAGTGGGTTGAAAAGCAATCTCTACTTCCGGAATCAGGTACGGAACTCTGTTCAAGAGGACATCGAGCGGTTTCGAAAAATTTTCTTTGGAAATCCTCACGTCAAAGCGGTCATAACCGCTTTTCACAAAACGGAGTTCGTCCGATGGTTTTGCGGCAATCATATAGTTCCCGTCTTTGTCGGAAAGTACTTTCTCATCGGTTCTGGTGTTAATGATGATCGTTTCAAAGATTTCTTTTCCCATTTCTGACTTCACCTTCCCGAAAATATAGGTCTGGGAAAAACCTGAAATCGAACAAGCGAGAAAGAAAATCAAAAGTAGTTTTGTTTTCATGGATTAAACTTTTGTTAAAAGTAAATCCTTTTTTGATTTGGGCGAAGAAGTTTAACCGCTGTTAACGGGTTTTATGAGAATATTGGGAAATTCGATTTTACTATCTTGGAATAAAAATTGCGTATCTTTGCATCCTTACAAAATCCGGGGCAGACTGGTTTCGACAGCAAGACCAATGGATAAGTAAGCATGCAGAGAACCGTGGCGCGATCTCTTTAATCCCTTGCTACAAAATTTTAACTGGCAACCAAGAGTTCGCTCTCGCTGCTTAATCTGAATCATAGTAGGATTAGCGTTTTTCCTGAAGCACAGTAAGGAAACGAGATATCCCGCAGAAGTTCTGTTTCGCGACGTCTGATCACGGGGTATAGCAATGCGGAAATAAGTCCCGAGAGTCTTCGAATCGGGAACGAAAACCTCAGAAGATAAGCGCAAAGTTGGCTGTCCGCTGTCTGCTTTGCGACGAAAACCAAGAACGGAATAAGCATGTAGAAATCTTATGTGTTGCTTGTTTGGACGAGGGTTCGAATCCCTCCTGCTCCACACCTATAAAAATAACCCATTGATAATCAATGGGTTATTTATTTACAGTAGAGTTTATCCCCACATCCTCCCCACATATGGATAATTAGCGCATAAAATGCTTGAAAGTATATTGTAAAAATTCACATCAAAAATCGCATTGTCAATAGCCAGGGGTACTTAAAAATCCAGAAAATGACCCTGGCTATGCTCTGTATATGACTACCCTCTTTCGATATTTTCCAACCAAAAAAGGAACTATGTATTTTGGAACTTGGATTGATGTGGAAGGAGAGTATTTTGATACGGCTCACTTCCCAGATAATCTGAAAAAATATCCATTTCAGGGTGGGGGCGTGTATTTATTGCTTGGATTTGTTGAGGTAGATTTCCACTTCCCAACGATAACCATTACTAAAATGGCTAAGATGCCTTTTATACCTGACCCAAGATATGCTTACGATAAAGAAAAAGCTTTGGAAGCCCAAAGAAATATCAAGGAAGATGTGAGTATGACATGGAGAAAGCCTTATCCACAAGAACATGAAATTGGTTTACCAAGAATAAAGATGAAATAATTTTTTAACTTTACTAAATTTCAAAAACAACTAAGTAGTTATGAGTATGCAAAAAAATAAAAAGGTGAAAATCCAAAATGAAGGTGATTTATGTCTTTGTGGAACTCCAATGGTAAAGAAAATTCCAAACCGTAAATTAAAATCTAATCAAAAATACTATTTCGAATATTATTTTTTGTGTCCATCTTGTAAGTATCAATACAACCCTGAGGAAGCTAAGAGAATTATTGACCAAAACTAAAATCAAAATATAAAACCACCTATGTGTAACTATATTTCACTATTATCAGAAGCTCAAGAGCTTGAAGAATACTTCGAAGCACAATATGTTGGCGAGCCTTATCACAGGGAATTCAGGATTAATGGATTTGCTACACCCCGAGTACCTATTATCGTAGATAGAGACACTTCACATATTGTTCCAGCAGAATGGGGACTTATTGCTTTTTGGAGTAAAAACAGGGACTTTCAGAAGAAGACGCTTAATGCGAGAATTGAAACTGCTGAAGAACTAAAAAGCTACAAAAACTCAGTAAATAATCGTTGTTTAATTCTGGTGAACGGTTTCCATGAATGGCAATGGCAGGACGAAAAAGGAAAAATCAAGCATCAGTATTTAGTTGGCATCAAAGACCAACCTATTTTTGCTCTTGGTGGGATATATAATTTGTGGACAGACCCTGAAACCCAAAAAGAAGTACCTACTGTAACCGTAGTAACTACACAGGCAAATGAACTTATGTCTGAAATCCACAACACTAAGCACAGGATGCCAATAATGCTTGGCAAACAGGTTCAATATCGATGGTTAGACGATATTCCATTGCAGGATTTTTCATTTCCGAATTATGAAGCGGAAGTCGTTGCAACCAACCTATCATTTGAAAATAAATTGTTTTAATTTAAGGACATTTCGAGTTTACAAGTTATTGATTATGTAAGAGTTAAACTATATAAGCATTTGACTTAAGTGCATATGTTTTTAAGTAAGTAGGAAAAGTTCAATAATTTTTAGGTTTTTATCCACAAATATTTTTTGACGGCTAATGCCTACATGTCCGATTAAATCCCAATAAAATTTCTCATGTTGCGTAATTGACGAATCATAAAAGAAAAACTTATCATGAATTTGCCGCTATAAAAATAAGAAGACCAATAATCGCCAAAACAATGATTATACCAACTATGGACATACTGCTATCTTGCTGCTTTATTTTTGTATTTTGAACAGGAGATTTTGTAGAAGTACTTTCATATTCAATATTTTGTTTCACGTTTAGAGTGGGATTACTAGTGAAGTATCTGTCCTTTATAGCTTTCACCTCAGGCACATTTGATACATATTCTATATAGCCATTCACAAAAACCGAGTTCAAATCTCTGCCCGACCTGTAGATTTCCTCGATATCTTTTAATGTGACATCAATTTTTGACCCCCGATTTCCAAATACTTGATATCTCCGAGCAGATGAAGGAACATTTATAGAATGCTGGTTTAGTTTGATAAAATAATTCCTCTCATTAATATTGAGATAAAACGGTTTTTGCACTCCGTTTTTTTCTATTATGATAAGTCTTGAAGCATTGTCCAAAGACAGTTTCAAGGGCGTTGTTCCTAATTTTAAGCCGCTAACTGAATTAAAAAAAACGTTCGCATTGGGAACATCAGCATCAATTGTGAAATATGCTTGTTCGTCTTTGGTTCGAACTTGAGTTGTCTCATTAATTTTCGAAAGAGTTACAGTAGTCGGTTTATGTAACTGTATAGCATTACCGTACAGTTTCAATTCAGACCTTGAAGGTGACGATGTATTTGAAAGCAATTTATCCAAGTAATAGTCTACCGATGGTTGCCGCAAATTTCTTAGTCTCGAAACTAGAATTGATGCGTGAGGTGTTGCGATGTCTTTTGCCCGAAATAGGAAGTTATCACCATCATTAAATCCACCGCTCATGTCTTTATTCCAAAGTGTTTTGTCGAATTTCAACGCTTCGAGAGCAGTGACCATTAACCAAAAAGAAAAACCGTCTATCTTTTCGTCAAAATCATCTTTCGTCCTTCTATTGTGTTGAAATGATGAATGACCTACTTCAACTGCTTTTTCACCTTTCAAACTGGGAATAAACATTGCATCGTAATCAACAAGTCTCAAATTAATGCTGTTTTCATTCTTTTCAACCAGTAAATTTCCAGATTGGATGTCTCCATGTGCAATACCTTTCTTCTCAAGTGACTGACTGAGTTGTAATATTTTGATTATAAGTTCATCTATTTTACTGTTTGAATGTAAAATATCTGTTACATATTCATTAATTAAAATTCCCGAAGTCCAGTCCATCACAACTACTGGAAAATAATGGCCTTTTATTCTGATTCCTCGCTCAATTACACGGCTTTTGCACAACCACGGTTCATTGACCTGAGAAAGAAATTCACTAATCTTTTTTGTTCTTTCAATTCTTTTGGGGTCACCAGCATTAAGAAAACATCTTAAAGCGTAATGATTATATCGAATGTCTTTTACTTTGAAAACGCTCGCAAAAGTTCCTGAACCAAAATTATAGAATTTTATTGGCGTAACTCTATTTGCAACAAACTCATATCTTTCACCAAGATTTAAGATTTGACTGCCATTTTTCTTGATTGCTATTTCGTATTCAGAAAGTAATGGATAATTCATTGACACAACTATTTATTTTTTGGCAGAATCTTCTTGCTTTAGGTCTATTAAAACTTCATCATTCTTTTTATTCGCTTGTTTCACATTATTTTTGGATTTAATTGATGCTGATTTCTCAGAATCTTGAACCTCCAACAAATTTGTTTGTTTAACTTTTGCATCCTCTTCGCCTGCCAATCTTTTGCTGTTAAAGCTTTGCCAAAAAAAGATGATTGCCGAGAGTGCCATAAGCCCTAATATGGAAAATAGAATGTAGCCAAGGGATTTCAGTTTTGAAGATATTCTGTCAATTCTTTTTTCTGAAGTATCAACATTTCTTTTTAGAAACTCGATTTGATTTTGTAGTTCTTTAATTTCTTTCATGTATTGTAAGTTGAAGTTTTTTGTAGATGCGGGATTTTCTTTTGGAAAAGAGAAATCTTCAGGCGGTAAGATTTCTTCAATTACAAAATCAGCATTGTCAAATTCACTGACTTCGATTAACGAGATGTCATCATCCTCCAACAATCTATCTTCCCAAATATTTAAAATATAGTTTTTAAAATCAGCAAAATTTTGAACATTCAATATTTCGATATCTTTAGTCCTCAGAATGTATCTTGCAATTGCATCCGTAACCAGCAACAATTTGCAATCACGCTGTATTTCAACATTTTTTTCATAAAATGTATCTTCAGAAATTTCGTTCCTGATTAATTTTTTTGTCCCTAAGAATCCTTGGTCGGCATCTAATTGCTCTACCGAAGTGAAAGGGTAAGAAGAAAAAATTTTCCCATTTTTCACAACAAAAGAACATACATCTCCAGATGAGATAAATTGCACTTTAATCCCATCTATTTGAACTCCCATAAAGGTTGAAAAACTTCCAAGCTCCCTCTTTTTTTTCTCAATAGCTTTTACAGCAAAGTTTTCATTGAATTCAAACCTAATATCATCGAATTCCTCAGCTTTTGTGGTAAAAAACTCTATAAGGTCGTTTTTCTTAAAGTTGGGAGAAGTTGTAAAAGCCTGAACTAACATTTCAGCCCAAATTTCCGACCTGAAACCTTGGGTTGCACCATCACATAGGGCAACCGTTCTTAAAGCAGGATTAATGAGATATTTGTCCTGAATTTCCGCAAAAGTTTCTGAAGCCTTTTTTTGGATTTGAAATACTCTTATTTTCATCACTATACAGGGTCACTGCTTATTTGTAAAAAGTCCATCAGATTTCTTGCTGTACCATTATAGATATATCCTTTTGAACCTATTTGCGTGTGATAGTTTTTATTTTTTGCGATAGCGACCATCTTATCAGTTAGATTTGTTGAAATTTCAAATAAGAGATTTGCGTGTATATTAGAATTTGCAAGGTGTGTTGGAAATAAAATGCTATCACCTCCGCCTGATGATATATGGATGTTGAAAATATTCACATTCCCGTAGTTAGTACCTAATTTTTTTAAATTATTAACTGTATTGACGAGCTTTGAATCATTATTTTCTGAATCAGTTGGTACACCATCCGATATATTAATGATAATTGGAGGATGACAATCCTTATGATTACCCCAATTTATCCACGCCTCACAAATTCGATGTGCATTTTCGAAAGCCTTGGTCATTGGTGTATCCATACCTGCTTTTGGTCTAATCCAGATGGGGACATCATTTTGTTCACCTATAGCATTCTGAAATACCTCTCCTATCGAAACCACCCAATGGTCTCTAAGATTGCCTTCCCAACCAGGTTCTACAAGCCCTGCTTCCGCACCGTATCCAATGATTGAAAGTTCAAAGCGATTTTTAAGTTCACCGCCTGAACTGTAACATTTTAGTCCTGTTTCGAAAATAATTTCGTTAACGGATTCTGCGAGTTTAACGGCTTTTGAAGTATCATAACCAAAATTTCCAGCCATTGAAGCACTTTGGTCTAAAAGATAAATGATTAAACACGGATGGGTGCTGCTAATTTGAAGAGTGTCTAAATTGTACATATATTAATTTTTTGAGTATGGGTTAGTACTAAGAAAATCTTTTTTGTTTTTATTTCTGCTGAATATTACTACGCAAGGAGTATGACTCTCCAGATTCATCCATCTCTGCGGAAGCATTCTGCCCTCCATTGTATGCGAATCTTTTGGCAGAATCTTTTTTTTTCTTTCAATTTGTCGTGATGATTATCAATCATTTTACCGATGATTACGAACATCAAAAATAGGATTGGTGGTATTAGCATTAGTTCTTTGAATATGGATTATCACTGTTAAATTCTCTTGATTTTTTGGGATGAGTATCTTCTGGTTGTCCACTTTTCAGCCATGTTGCAGATTGATTATTTTGTGAATTGTGACCAGCATTATAGATTGTAGGGTTTGTGCCACCAGTTTTATTCACTATATCTCCAGTATTGTTGACATTTTCTTTCTTTTTAATTACTGGATTAACAGATGTTAGAACTGGCTCATCTTTAGACTTTGACCAAATTAGTTTTAAGATAATCATTTGTATAGCCACAACTATGAATTTTCCAAAAGTTTGACTTTCCATCATTAAACCAATTATTCCTCCACTGATAACCATTGATATAATCGTAAGAGCAACCTTTATTAATGTTTTATAACTTTTCATAATTTAATTTTTTCCGTATAGTTTTGATGGATTAAAGCCTTCTCTTCGAGTAGGGCTAGTTGGAGACGGATTCATTTCAGCGGTGGTTTTATGATGTACGGAAGCATTATCGTACTTATTGTGACCGCCATCATAGCTAAATACCTCATTTGATTTCTCATATCTTTCGGGTGTATCAACGGGATATCGCCGAACTGTATTATTTGAAGTAGGTTTGGAGTTCCTTTTGAGTAAAAACACAAGCAATAAAATAGCACCAATAGCGAGTAACACAAAAATTATTGTATTAGAATTATCAGTCTTAACACCCTTCTTAATATAAGAACCATCTGCTTTCCTGTCATAATGGTCATCTAAGTTGATTTCTGTGACGAAAGGATTTCCATCGCCTACAGAATATGTTAGTGGTTTGTTTGGAGTATTTTGTGCTGGAGAAGATTGCTGATTTTGTGCTTCTTCCACAATATTTAATGGTTTCTGAGATTCGTAAACTTCATTGAATGACGGAGAATTTTCAACAGAACGTTCAATTCTATTCATGTTACTATTTAATTTTTCTCCTATACCCATGCTTTTGTTATTTCTGAGTGCCTCATCAGCCATTTTGACTTGCTCGCTAACGCCACCTGAAGACATTCCAACTGCTGGGTCAATCGGTTGTTCGTTATAAGTCTGTGCATTTGCCAAAAACATTGCACATGAAATAAAAAAGGTCAAGATTGTTTTCATAATAAATTTCATTTTACTTTATTTTTGTACCTTAAATAATTTAAAGCTCCAGCAAAACACAAAAAGCCACCCGCAATCAATAACCTAAGGATTTGTTTTTCCGAGCCATTCCCAGAGGCAATTCCAATAATGACCATCAGTAAAATAAAAGCACCAATTGCCATAAAAATTATTCCCAATAATTTCATAATGTTTAATTTTTTAGTTATATAAAGTTTAATTTAGTTTCTTAAATGATTTTTTCATAAGATTAAATTTTTCAGATAAATTACTCCTTGAAGTGACTTGTAACAGGTAAGATTTATCATATCGATAAAACACAAGTGCTTTTGCTCGAACACCATTTTGGATTATGGTATATTCTAACATCGGAATCCCATCAACAACCACTCGTTGATAGCTGATACCAGCACCTTGTAATTTTGCTGCATAATCGTATATGAATTCTTTTGCACCTCCCGATTCCCTATAGATATTAATGTTATATATGCTTGCATTTGCACTGTCGTTTCTGCTAGAAGCACAAACCAATGATTCAACAATACTTACCTGACCTTTTGCCAACTGCTTGAAAGATGTATTTTCGTACAATGAACAAGGTGTAGAAATCTGAAAATCTAACTTGGGAAATTTTTGGATCAGGTCATTATTTTGAGCTTTTATTAAACTCCCCAATAATGCGAAAATCAATAAAGAATATTTTTTTTTCATATGCATTTGTTGTTTATAAAGCTAAAAAGCGAGGGAACAACTCGACATTTAGTCTGAAAGGTCGGCTAAAACCCAAGCACATAAAACAGGAAGCTCAACTCAATGTAAGCAAGTGTGCTCAGCTGTTTTGCTATTGTGCTTAAAATAAATTAGCCGTTTATCAGACAATGCGAAAAGTTTTACACTTTTTCGATGATGTGTTTTAACAAATATAGCAAATAATACAATAGTTTTATCAAAATTCACAGCCTCCCTTCTTTCTATTTTAAAATTAAACGTAAAATATCAATTCAACCTTTCTGAAAAATTCATCAGCTCAGGTCTATAAGATGGACTTTGAAGACTTTTGTGGATATGAAACTTATGTTTTGCTTCTAACGCTTCTATTGTATCAGATGGTGAGATTAGTGATTTGAACTCCTCTTCGCTATTTGAGTTGAGCAATTTTGCAAACAAGTCCATCTTGAAGACATTTGCAGGAATCTTCCCTTCAATTTCGTGAAAATAGTCCGTTGCCAAACTCATCAGAAATAATCTCCTTCCTTTGGAGTCAAGCTGTTCAAAAGCCTTATTGTCAATTAATTTCTCGTAAGTAGCCAGTTTTTCTTTATAGAACTGGAACTCTGAAAAAAAATTCAAATAAAATGGTAACTGAGTTGAATACAGGTTCACGATACAGTCAAGCCTACTTTGAAAGTTCCCATCAAAAGAACTAAATCTAATTGGAGGAGTTTCAAAAGGAAAAATAAGCGTGGACTCTATTTTCTTTCCTATTCCTACCAATTTGAATCCAGCCAATAAAGAATGCGTTTTAAACTTCACAAAAATCATTTTAATTTTTTTTGCAGAGTTATTCAAATTTTTCTAAATGCTATTTAAAAAGTTATTTTAATACGAAAATATTTCGGAATGTGCAATAGATTAAAACAATTACTTCATCATTGATAATCTGTAATGCAACCTCTCAATAACGATTCACCCACCAGTCTGAAAGAGCATGATTATAAATGTAAAGGGGATTTTCAGATTTAGACAATTGGAAGATGCTTAATTTCTTTTGCTCCGAAAAGCTCTCAAATCGTTCTTGAAATATTCTTTTCCAATAGCTCTCATAGTAATCTCCATCAATGTGAGGTGCTGACTCCCTAAATTTCCTCAGTTCTTGAAGAAGATATTCTTGGGGAAGGCTTACTGAGCTTAGTTGCAGTATTGATGAACACCTCTCGCCAGTATACTTGTTATCTTCATAGTTTATAAATAAGACATCATTGACCTGCCCCTTTAAGATTGTTTCAGCCATTATTTCCATGTTTCTAACTTCACTGTGACCGTCTTCTATGTTTTCGAAAGAAAGCGTCTTAAACTGAATGTATTGAGCTACGGTCTTTTTCAAATCTTTAAAGGCATTCTTTGAAAAACACTTAATATCAAATTCTTTAAAAATCTCCACCCTACTCTTTACTTCTGCTTCATCAAAAAACAACATCATCATTTCGTTTTGCAGATTCACTTTATGTCTATTCAAGCTGTGATAGGGCAACAGATTAGTGAAAAGGAATCGCTTAATAACCGAGGCTGCCTCTTGCTCATAGAAGTTCACCTCTTCATTGAAATAACTCCCTTCGATTCCTCGTAAAGGATATAATGAAACGAATGAAATGAAATACGGCCTTTCAACTGTGAGTTTTATTATGAAGGGATTCTGGTAAATGAAGAACACGATTATTTTATGCACTGCTAAATCTTGGCATTGGTTAATAGTAAATTCCATTCTGTAGGTTGAAAGTGACTCTTTATTGCTTTCAGGTGTTTTACGAGTGTTTTAGTAGTTTTAATCCCAGTAAGCTTCAATAGAACCTTTAACTTAAACTTTTCACCTTTTCCTACTAATTCCTGCATCTTTATCAAAACATTATTTTGATTAATCAGTCCAGTCTGTCTATTTCTGTAAGTTGTAATCATGCTAATTTTGGTTTCTCTTGGAAGTGAAGGGTCTTCAAAGAAAAACCTTCGTGTCTTGTTTGGAAATAATTTATAGTTATCCCTACCATTTAGACAGGATTTACATAAATTATCAGTTTCAGAGAGCAGCTTGGAAGGATAGCATTTTTCCTTGTTAATAGTCCAAATCAAACTCGATAGTTGGTTCAGATTAACATGAGGATTTAAAGTTATCAGTTGGATAGCTATTCGTTGAAGCGTTGCGTGTCTATTCCCTTGATTAATAACTTTAGGAACGTAGACTTGCGTATAATGAATTCTGTTTTCACCCAAATCACACAAGCCATTTTCATCAAACTGTAAGTTGATATTTTCAGATTTTTCATCGAAGTTGTCATATCTCAATTTAGAAAAAGTGGTAACCCTTTCACTATTCATAAAAAAAACATTTTCTTCTATGGGTTGCGTGTTTTTCTCAATTTCTGCCTCTGGGTTGATTTCATTTTGTAGGTATGAAAAGTCAATTACCTCGCTGTTTGGGTTAAAAAAGATATCTGGGTCATAAGAAAGAATGTTTAACTGTGTTTTTCTATCTGCTGACTCATCATAGGGAATGTGTAATGTATCGGCAATAATCTTATATGCCTCATCAAAGTTTTCTGTAGTTACTCCTGAAACTCTAACCAAGGAACCATATCCTGTTCCAGTAACACTCTTCCAATAAGCATAGAAGTAATCTTTATTGAATTCGTAGTTAACTTCTGTACCGTTTTTTCTGTCAACATCAAAATATATTAATCCAGTAGATTCGGTAAGGCACTCTTTCCTTCTGCATCCTGAGGAATCAAAATTCCAGAGAATTGCAGGTAACGAGGTCTTTATTCTATTTGAATCCTCAGTTCCCTTTTCAAGAGTTCTTAATTGTTTGATTTTTGCCAAGTCTGGTCTATCACCTCTGATAAAATTGATTACTTCTTCTGGATTTTTAAATTCTGAAGTTGAATTTTTGCTGAATACGTTGTCGTAAATTTTTAACATTTCTAATTTGTTTATTGACGATTGTTGTTTATGCTGCTTGGTTTAAAGTTAACTTTTGAGAATTTCTTAAGTTTCGTTCTTTGTCGAAATTATGTTTCTCTAATAATCGACATCTTTCATTGAAGACCTTGTCAGTAAGGCTTTCAAAATTTTTAGAGGTTAGTTTTTCATTGAATTCAGAAATGGTATTAATAACTTTAAGTTCTGTATTCAACTGATTCATAATTCCCAGGTCTATCAATGCACACAAGAAGTAATAAAGGCTCCTTTGCTTTGTTGAGGAAGCAGAAGTCTTAAAGGTTGTAATCAAGTTGATTTTTGCTCTAATATCTAAAGCACTTTCAGGATTAACTATGAATTTCACACAGTCATTTTCCAATATCTCATTATTTTGATATCTGTAGATTTTTTTAACAAATCCATCCAGATTTTGACTGCTTAAATGGATACTGAAATGAGAAATCATATGAATTTTAAGGAAATAACTCAATGCTTTTTTGGGCAGGAACGGATTCAATGAAAGAATACATCTACCTATGCTTTGTCCAATTTCTATAGGACTTGAATTCTCGGTCTTTAACTGGTGAATTAATGTGTAAAGATTTGTGTAAGGAAGTCCTTCCTTAATCTCGATAACATCATTGATTTCTTCTTTTGATAGTGAATTGTAATAGTTAGAAGTTACTTCTGCTAAATTGTTTGTACGAATAGATTTCATTTTATTTTTATTTAATTGTTAATTGAGTCACCCTCACCCTGAGGACAACTTCCTGAAAAAAATAAAATGAGCAGAGTTTTTAGAGAGACAAAACACTGTAGTAAGTGAATGGAAGTGTTTCTCTGCCCGATTTTTTTAGGTTTTGGAACAATTGTTCCCGTATCGTTTTCCCACCTTTAACCACGTAAAAACGGGCTTAAAACAAAGGTTGGTCACTCACTTAAGAGCCCTCCTGATACTTAATTTGCAGGCTTCATTGCTGCTTTTATTTCGGACATCAAGCAATATGGCTTACTACCAATTAGATGAGATTTTAAGGTACCTTTACGCACCCAATTATCATATGTAGAAGGACTGATGTCAAGAATCTCACACACTTCTTTCTTGTGCACTATCCTATCCTTGTCTTCAATAAGTTCCTCAATCCTTTGCTCCAATCTCTTCATTTCATAATGCATACACTGCTTAATGATTAACTGTAGCCTTTCGACTTTTACAATGATTGTATCATTGTCTAAAAATGTAATTCCATTCATAATTATGCTATTTTTAAAGTTGTTACTGTATTAATTGCTTTCGCAAATGTTTCTGCTTGTTTTCTGTCTACATCTTGAATATATTCCCTGAACTGCTTTTCGGTTGAATGCCCTGAAGCTACCATTAATGTTGAAGTCTCAATTAAGCCGTAAAAGTTTGTACAGAAACTTCTTCGGCAACAGTGGGAAGTTATAAGCATATGTTTCGGATACATCCCATATCTTTTTCTTACTCTTCCATTTTTGCCTGCTGAGGATATTCCACCTTCACACATCTCATTGATTCCAGCTAACTTAACCACTTCTTTGATGTATTCGTTAAACCTCTGGTCTGATATCTGCCGTGGAAAATTCCAGTTTCTCTTCTCCAGAATTGCTACGATTTTATGATGAAGAGCAAGACGCAAGATTTTTCCTGTCTTCTCCTGTTGAAAACAGATAAAGTAGGTTTTTACACCCTCAATTATCTCTTCCTCAATCATTGACGTACTAAACCTCAAAAGGTCTGATGCTCTTTGCCCACAAAAAGCTCCTATAATTAACCAATCTCTTGCGTTAACCAAATAATCGTTGTCATATCCATGCTTTTCTATAAGCTCCAATTCCTCAAAAGATAATGTTGGAAATTTTCTACGTTCCACCTTTATTTTTATGTGTCTTAACCCAGCATTGTAGGGGTGACCATTAGCAGCTGCATGAAAGACCATAGTTTTAATAAGTTTGAAATTCCTCCCAGTATAACTTGGCAAATATTCCTCAGTAAAAGTGCAATAGTTATCAAACGTTCTATAAAAACTTGCATCTACTTCAGTTACCAAAGGTGGCTCAATACCCTCACTTTCAAATAATCGCTCAAGGATTTTCATAAGTGATTTGCTCTTTTTTATAATAGCTTCTTTAACCTTACCTTTTCTAAATTCCTCCTCTTTGAACGAAAGATAGTCGCTTGCAGCGTTCATAAGGGTATAAGGCTTCTCCTCCTCTTCAACAGCAAATCTTTCTGGAAAAATAATCTGTTGAAGCCAGATTTTATTCAGATTTAACTTATCAGATTTTTTATAAGCCTCCTCAATAGACTCACGGATTTTCTCAAGTTCACGATTTATTTTTGAATTTGCAACCAGCCTTTCTTTTGCCTTTGAATCACGGCTTTGAACTAGCTTGCCATTTTTGAATTCTTCAATAACAGTTAAGCAGGCACCGCTCTTAGAATCCCAATCTTGTAGATTAACATTCTCAGAAGTACTGGATGTAATATCCAACCTTCTTCCTTCACGAACTCTAACCAGAATCGTGTTCTTACCCTCTTTAGGGTTTTTTAGATAAAATTTTACTGTCATAATTTTATATTTTGTTAATATTTATTTTATTCAAATGTTCAGTAAAATCTATCAATCACAATAGAGTACTTCATGACGGAAGTCCCAACTGAATTTGTCATGAAGAAAAAGTAGCTTAAAAAATTGAGGAATATGAGTTTTGAAACTCAGGGATAAAGAATCCCAGTTCTTAATTTTGTTTGCTACTATGTTCTTTTCTTAGCCAAATCCAAGTCTTGTGCAGACTATGAAGCACCGTGAGCTTTAAAACTTCGGTTGCTGTACATGAGGGAGATTTTCCTTGAGGTCGACCCCTTTATACTCTATAGATTTTATGTTAAAGAACGCTTGTCTTGTAATGACTTTGCATAAATACGAAAATATACTGAATTTACCAAAAATTTAACAAACATTAACTAAAAAAATGTATCTTATATAATTTAAATTATATATTTTATAGCCCGAAAAAAAATATGCTATTTGTTCATTTCTTTAAAAATCAGTATTTTTCACGTTAAAATATTGTTAATGAACCACGCCATTCATAATAAACTGGTTTCCTTTATCTGGGGAATTGCTGATGACTGTTTAAGAGATGTATATGTAAGAGGAAAATACAGAGATGTAATTCTCCCTATGGTAGTGCTTAGAAGACTGGACGCACTATTGGAACCTACAAAAGATGCCGTACTGGAAGAAGTGAAGTTCCAGAAAGAGGTGATGAAATTCACCGAATGGGACGAAAAAGGTATGTCAGCAGCTTCAGGATTTGTATTTTACAATACAAGTGAATGGACTCTCCAAAAGCTTTATGCCACTGCGACAAACAGTCAACAGATATTGCTGGGTAACTTTCAGGATTACCTGAACGGTTTCAGTGCCAATGTGCAGGAGATTATTGGGAAATTTCAGCTTAGAAGGCAGATTAAGCATATGGCAGATAAGGATGTTCTGCTTGATGTTTTAGAGAAGTTTACTTCACCAGACATTAATCTAACTCCTTTCGAAAAACTGGATTCCCAAGGAAGAAAATTACCTGCACTGACCAACTTGGGGATGGGATATGTTTTTGAGGAGCTTATAAGAAAGTTCAATGAAGAGAATAATGAAGAAGCTGGAGAGCATTATACACCACGTGAAGTTATCGACCTAATGACCCACATAATCTTTGAACCTATAAAAAATAATATTCCTTCAGTCTTGACTATCTACGATGGGGCAAGTGGCTCGGGCGGCATGCTTACGGAGTCTGAAAATTTTATCATCGACCCCGAGGGGGAGATTAAAGCCACCAATACAGACATTTATCTCTTCGGCAAGGAGGTAAATGACGAAACCTATGCTATCTGTAAATCGGATATGATGATTAAGGGGAAAAATCCTGAACACATCAAAGTAGGCTCTACCTTATCAACAGACGACTTTGCTGGCACTACCTTCGATTTTATGTTATCCAATCCACCGTATGGAAAGTCCTGGGCCTCTGAGCAGAAGTACATCAAAGATGGAAAAGATATTATAGACCCCCGCTTCCAAATCAAACTCAAAAACTACTGGGGTGAAGAAGAGGATGCCGATGCAGTTCCTCGCAGCAGTGACGGCCAATTGCTTTTCCTAATGGATATGGTAGATAAAATGAAACCTCTATCGCAAAGCCCAATGGGAAGCAGAATTGCCTCGGTACATAATGGCTCCAGCCTGTTTACAGGAGATGCAGGTGGCGGTGAGAGCAACATAAGAAGATATATTATAGAAAACGATTTGTTGGAAGCCATTATCCAGCTTCCTAATAATATCTTTTATAACACAGGAATTACAACCTATATCTGGATTTTATCTAATAAAAAATCTCAGAAAAGAAAAGGTAAAGTGCAGCTGATTGATGCTAGCGAAATGTACCAGAAGCTGCGTAAAAATCTAGGTAACAAAAACTGTGAACTCACCAAACAGCACATCAAGGAAATCCTAGACTGCTATGTTGAACTTAAAAAATTAGACAAAAAAGAAACGGGAAATCTTGCTAGTAAAGTTTTTGACAATGATGATTTCGGTTATTTCAAAGTCAATATTGAGAGACCGAAACGGCTGAAAGCACAATTCACTACTGAAAAAATTGAGAGTCTGAAATGGGAAAAAAGCAATCCCGATTTCAGTAAAGTTCTCTTTGAAAAGTATGGATTAGAAGTATACCAAGGACTTGAAAAACATAAGAAAGAAATTGCTGATTATGTAGAGAAAAACGACCTTGGTCTCAATCCGAAACAGTTGGCTTCATTCCTGAAAAAAGAAACTTGGGAAAAGCAGGAAATGTTGTACCAGACTGCTAACAGATTAACGGAAGTTTTGGGAACAGAAACCTATACCAATTTCAATCTCTTCTCAGACAAGGTTGATGAGGTATTAAAGCAGGATAAAACCAAGCTTTCAGCCACGGAAAAGAAACAGATTCTGGATGCTGTAAGCTGGTATGATGAAGAGGCAGACAAAGTGGTAAAAAAAGTTGAGAAACTGAATGACAAAAAGCTTGCAGAACTTTTAGAATACCTGAGCTGTAAGGAAGAAGATTTATCTTATTATGGTTATTTTCCAACAGACAAAGCTGGAGAATATACCATTTATGAAACCGAAGCAGATTTAAGGGACAGCGAGAGCATCCCACTGAAAGAAAACATCCAGGATTATTTCTTAAGAGAAGTAAAACCGTATGCTGAGGAAAGTTGGATTGCTTTGGACACTGTAAAAATTGGGTATGAATTAAGCTTTAACAAATATTTCTATGAACCTGCACCATTAAGAACTTTAGATGAGGTTACGGAAGATATATTGGCTTTGGAGAAAGAAGGAGATGGGCTTTTAGCTGAAATTTTAAATTTTTAAAATGAAAAAATACGACAGCTATAAAGACAGTGGTGTAAAATGGTTGGGTGAAATTCCCGAGCATTGGAACGTCAAGAGATTAGGCGCAATCTTAGAAGATATTTCAATTAAAAATCAGCCAGATAAACCTTTGTTATCAATAACGAGAGAAAAAGGTGTCATCCTAAGAGACTTAGAAGATGATTCTGAAAACCATAATTTTATTCCTGACGATTTGTCTGGCTATAAATTTTTGAAGAAAGGTCAGTTTGGAATGAATAAAATGAAGGCTTGGCAAGGTTCATATGGTGTTTCAAACTATGATGGGATTGTTAGTCCAGCTTATTATATTTTTGATTTAAATTCACAGATAGTACCAAATTATTTTCATAAAGCGATAAGAAGCAAATTTTATGTTGCACATTTTGGTTCGGCTTCTGATGGAGTACGAATTGGTCAGTGGGATTTGTCAAAAAGTAGAATGAAAGAAATACCTTTCTTTATTCCTCCACCTGAAGAACAACAAGCCATAGCCGAATTTCTAGATGAAAAAACTGCCAAGATAGACCAAGCCATTGCCATCAAAGAAAAGGAAATAGAGTTGCTGAAAGAAAGACGGCAAATTCTGATACAGGAACTCGTAACTGGCAAAAAAATCTGGGACGGCAACCAATGGACAAAACCTACCAAAACCAAAGACTCTGGTGTAGATTGGATTGGAGAGATTCCTGAAGATTGGAAACTAAGTAAGTTGAAGTCATTTTGTGAAGCTTATGGTAGAATTGGTTTTCGAGGATATACTACATCAGATTTAGTTGATGAAGGTGAAGGAGCTATTACAATTAGTCCATCAAATATTAAAGAGAATGATATGGAATTTGAAAAGAATTCTTTTCTATCTTGGGAAAAATATAATGAATCACCTGAAATTAAAATAAGAGAGAATGACATACTAATTGTGAAAACAGGTTCTACATATGGCAAGATTGGAATGGTTAAAAGCCTACCCCAAAAGGCAACAATTAACCCACAATTACTTGTTTTAAAAAATATAAAACTAAATGTTGATTTTTTATATGAGTCATTAAAATCTAATTGTTTTAAAACTCAAATTGAAAAAAACGTAATTGGTTCAACAATACCTACTATTTCAGAATCCAAAATTTTAGGTTTTGTAATTCCTGTTCCAATTGACAAAAAATATCTAACAGGAATTGTTGATAGATTAAAGAATATTAATGAAAAGTATTTTAAAATAATTTCAATAAAGCAGCAGGAAATAGAAAAGCTTAAGGAGTACAAAACCGTACTAATAGATAATGTGGTAACGGGGAAAGTGAGGGTAACCTAACCAAAGTCATTTTTTATTTAATTAATTTTGCTACAATAAAACTTAAATATTTTCTTGAAGGTACACCATAACATAGGAAGAATTAATTTTTTGCTGGCTCTTTATCAGATGTCAGAAGAAGAATTATTGTCTATAATTAGTGGCGATTTAAAAAATCCCATTACGAAAGACCAGATTTGGACAGAAGAAATAAAAATTTCTCATCTTAAGAAAATTGATAAAATCTTTAACAAAGGCATCCAATATTACCTTGACCCAAGCACACCTGAAAAGAATAAGGAAGCAAGTATATTTTTTAGAAAAACAGAATTAGGTGGGGAATTAAACTTAGGTGCAAAGCAGATAGTAAATCAGTTTGAAGAAACAAGCCTGTCATTGTCGGCTCTTGCAAAATTATCTGATGTAAAGTTTGAAAGAGTACTTCCAAATTATTCCGTAACAAGTTCTCCAAAACAAGCAGGGAAAGAAATCAGGGAAAAGCTAAATCCAATATTCAAAGTTCAGCCTAAGGAATTTCTTGTAGAATTGATACGGGTTTTAGGTTATGCCAATATAATAGTTTTTGAATATGTGGAGCACCATGCTAAAATTGAGAAATCAAACATTGATGGTTTTTATATAAAACCCAATAACATTGTACTCAAAAGAAATCAACGGTTTTTCAGAAGAGAAATTTTTACCCTAATTCATGAATTAGGACATTACTTATTAGATGAAGAAGTTGCAGAAGAGGTAAATTATAACTCGATGCAAGCACCTATCAACAAAATTGAAAGATGGTGTAATGAATTTGCGTATTATTTTCTTGTTGCAGAGTATGATAAGATGATTTCGAATGTAGAATTTGCCAGTCCCAAAAATGATTATCATCATGACTTGATTACAGAAGTGTCTTCTAAAACTCATCTCAGCAGAACTGCTTTGATGACGAGGTTGCTGATTAATGAGAAAATAAGTCCAGCTTATTATCAAAAATTCAAAAAAAATCTTCAAGAAGAGTTTGAAGCTAAAAGAGAAGAAGAGAAAAAGAAACGAGAGCTTGACAAGGAGATGGGTGTAAAAACTTTTGCACAACCAGCTGTTCCCATAAAGTCCCCATTAGTAATCTCCACTTATCAAAAAGCATATTTTGAAGGAGCGATTTCAGAATATGAATTTTGCCAGAAATTAAATATTAAATCGGAAAATTTTGAAAGGTATATCTATGATAGCAGTAATTGATTGTAGTTCTCTGTTGTCATTAGCCAGATATTACCTACCCAATGACAAGAAAAATAAACTTTACGAATTCCTAAAAAAGAAAATTGAAAATGGGGAGATTTTAGTCATTGATAAAGTCTTAGAGGAGGCGAGATTTGTCTCTCAAAAATTAGTCGTGCAAAGATTGGATTTCTTGAATGATAAAGAATTTTGTAAAAAGAATCAAGTAGGAGAAAAGACTGAAGATTTAATTCCGTTTGCACATGAAAGGTTTTATAGAATGGTTGACAATAGTTTTGCAGTAAGAGCATTAACTAATCGTTTGTCTTCAGCTGAATATGAAGTTGAGAAAAAGTTATTTCTTAATTCTGCTGATATTAAGATGATTGTAAAGTGTCATAATTTTAAAAATGCAGATATTGAAGCAGTTTTGATTACTGAAGAAACAAATAGAGCGAATGATAGGAAATATTTCAAAAAAATTCCAGCGATATGCGATTTCCTAAATATTAGAACACTTAATATTCAAGAATTTTTAGAGTTGCAAAATGAGTTAGTTATCGAAATAAACTAATAATTAAATGAAATCCCAAACCAACGAAAAAGCTCTCGAAGTAGCCATAGAAAAAGCTTTGGCAGGTTGCTCCACCGAAGATATTAAAAACGGAATAGTAGCAGAATCTCAGTCACCTTATGGTGGCAACGGCTTTTATATCGGAAGCCCTGATGATTACAATGCCAAATTTGCAGTAGATGAACACCGATTCTGGAACTTCCTGGAGGAAACCCAAGCTGAAGAACTTGAAAAGCTAAAACGTCAATCAGACTGGAAACTCAAGATTCTGGACAGATTGGATAAGATGATTAAGAAGTATGGAGTTCTAAAAATCCTTAGAAAAGGTTTGGATGTTGATGATGCTCATTTTACTTTATTCTATGTTTATCCTTTACAAAATAGCAGCAAATCCGTAAAAGAAAACTTCGAAAAAAACCAGTTCAATGTAACTCGTCAGTTAAGGTATTCAGAAAGTAATCCCTTAGAAGAAATAGATATGGTAATTTTCCTAAATGGAATTCCTATAATTACCATAGAACTTAAGAACCATTGGACAGGGCAGAATGCCAGAGTTCACGGCATTAATCAGTACATGTACAAACGGGATATTGCCCAACCTTTATTAAATTTTGGAAGGTGTATTGTACATTTTGCTGTTGACACCGATGAGGCTTATATGACTACAAAATTGGCTGGTGGCAATACATTCTTTTTACCTTTCAACCTGGGTAATAATTTTGGAAAAGGAAACCCACCAAATCCTTTTGGGCATAAAACCAGCTATTTGTGGCAGGAAGTTTTAACCAGACAAAGTATTGCCAATATCATCCAGCATTTCGTGAGGTTTGATGGCACTGACAAAGATGCTTTGACTAAGAAAACACTGTATTTTCCAAGGTATCATCAGTTAGATGTTGTGAGGAAACTTATTGCAGATACAGAAAAGAACGGAGTGGGAAAAAGGTATCTAATACAGCACAGCGCAGGTTCTGGTAAATCGAATTCCATAACATGGTTGGCTTATCAATTAATCGAAGCCTATCCTGAAAATGCATTAAGTGCTGGTACAAGAAGTTTGGATGACCCTTTATTTGATTCAGTAATTGTAGTAACAGACCGAAGGTTGTTGGATAAACAGTTGAGAGATAATATCAAAGAATTCTCTGAGGTAAAAAATATCGTTGCTCCTGCATACAACTCCAAAGACTTGCAGACAGCACTTGAAACTGGGAAAAGAATCATCATTACAACTATTCAGAAATTCCCATTTATTGTGGACGGAATTGCTGACATGAGTAATAAGCAGTTTGCCGTGCTGATAGATGAGGTTCACTCAGGAAACAGTGGCACAGCAGCAGATAATCTTAACAGAGCTTTAGGAGCCAATGAAGACCAGGATGCAGAGGATTGGGAAGACAAGATTAACGAGGCAATGAAGTCACGTAAAATGACTCCAAACGCATCTTATTTTGGATTTACAGCTACTCCCAAGAATACGACACTGGAAAAGTTTGGTGAACAGCAAGAAGACGGTTCTTTTAAACCTTTCCATCTGTATTCTATGAAACAAGCAATTGAGGAAGGATTCATTCTGGATGTTCTTGCCAATTACACTACCTATAAGAGTTATTATGAACTGACAAAATCAATTGAGGAAAACCCTTTATTTGATACAGCCAAAGCTCAGAAAAAACTGAAAGCCTATGTTGAAAAACATCAGCAAACCATCAATACGAAGGCAGAAATTATGCTGGAGCATTTTCTGGATACAGTTTATAAGCCTAAGAAACTGAAAGGAAAGGCAAAAGCAATGGTAGTAACCCAAAGCATCGAATCTGCTATCCGTTATTACAAAGCTCTTCAAAACCTTTTGAACCAAAGAGGGAATCCGTTCAAAATTGCAATTGCCTTTTCAGGTGAGAAATCAGTTGATGGCATAAAATATACTGAGGCTCAAATGAATGGATTTTCAGAAGCTGAAACCAGAGAAAAGTTTGATGAAGATGAGTACAGAATTCTGGTTGTAGCTAACAAGTATCTCACAGGGTTTGACCAGCCCAAATTGACTGCAATGTACGTGGACAAAAAGCTTCAGGGAGTTTTGGCGGTGCAGACATTGTCCAGATTGAACCGTTCAGCCAATAAACTGGGTAAGAAAACGGAAGACCTTTTTGTGTTAGATTTCTTTAACTCTACTGAAGATATCAAGACCTCGTTTGACCCATTCTATACATCCACTACTTTAAGTGGTGCGACAGATGTTAATGTGCTTCATGAAATTAAGGATTCTTTAGATGGTACTGGAATCTACGAACAGTTTGAAGTTGATGATTTTAATCAAAAATATTTCAATGGCGTAGATGCCCAGCAATTAAGTCCAATTATTGATGTTGCAGCGCAAAGATTTAATGTAGAATTTGAACTTGAGGACAAAGAAAAAGCAGACATTAAAATTAAGGCTAAACAGTTTGTGAAAATTTATGGACAAGTTGCTTCAATATTGCCTTTTGAAATTATTGGATGGGAAAAACTATTCTGGTTCCTGAAGTTCCTTATCCCTAAACTGATTGTAAAAACTGGTGTTGAAGGTCTTGATGAGCTTTTAGAATCAGTTGACCTTTCTACATACGGCTTGGAAAGAAGTAAACTTAATACTACGATTCAACTTGATGACTCTGAAACAGAAGTCGACCCACAAAAGGCAACGGTTAGAGGAGCTTACGGAGATGAAAATAAAGACCCACTGGAAGAAATTATCAAAAATTTTAATGAGAAATGGTTCCAGGGATGGGAAGCAACTCCTGAAGAACAAAGAGTGAAGTTCTTAACTCTTAGTAAATCGGTTCAGGCTCACCCAGATTTCAAAGTGAAGGTTGCCGAAAACCACGATGCCCAAAATCGTGAATTAGCACTGAAAAAAATTCTGGATGAGGTAATGGCTCAACAACGTAAGCAGGAGCTTGAACTTTATAAGTTATACGCTCAGGATACTTCCTTCTACCAGGCATTTTTGAATACTATGAAACAGGTGATTAACGTAAGATAAAAAATTGATTATGTACTATCAAGAAATCGCAGACAAAGTTTTGGGACAGTATTCTCCCCATCGAACATTAAGAACTGTTTTCGATTATTTATCCGATGAGTGGACGAGAACTACAATTGATAAAAAGTTGGAAATTTTGGAAAAAATGCTTGACACTGAAGAAATTACCCTGGGACACATCCTTCAAGAGTATAGACATTATTATACTGAGGAACTATCCAACAAAGCATACGTTGTCGATGCTATAGAAGAATCTTTGGAGATTCTACTTACGCATTCGTTAAAAAGAAAATCCCAATGAAAACTTTATCTTCTTACAAAGGCTTGATTAATGAAATGCCCGTTCAAGAACAGGCATTTGTAACAAAACGCATCACCTGGGAAAAGAAAATTGATACAAAAATTCTTGATGAGATTTTTGTGGGTTTACCAGAAAGGAAAATTTCCAGAAACGATATTTTTTCAAAGTGTCCCATTGACCTTTTTGTTTATTTGGTGATTATGTGGGGTTATCCAAGAGGAATGCGTGGTCATTCCAATGATACTGCAATTTTCGAAAACATTAATGAGCTTTCAGAAATAATCAATTTACCACGAAGAGGTTTGGTCATTGAAAATGAACTGGAAGATGTTCTTCAGAAACTAAGTGATTTCCCAGGATTAGGAATATCAACAATTTCAAAATTGCTTTATTTCAGGACTTGGAAATTTGGAGATTATGATGCGTTGATTCTTGATGAAAGAATATTGCGGGTTTTTCAGGCAAAGGTCTTTGAAGAATTTGAAAACCTTCAAAACCTATCCAGGCATAATGCGCTGAAATATTACTTAGATTATCTAAAGACAATGCACCGAACTTCGAATCAGCTTAAGGTTAGTCCAGTAAATCTGGAAATGTTTTTGTTCATCTTCGGCAATAACTTGAAGTAAATCTTCTTCCCCACATTCTCCCCACATCTAATGTTGAAGAGAAAAATTACATCATTTGTTTTTCAATAATTTAAAATTGGACTTGTGAAATTTTGCTTTTAAACTATATAATATGAACACAAAAGCCAGATGAACCCAATGCTGACCAATAGTTTATGAACCTCCTGCTCCACTTTAATAAAAATAATCAATTGATTTTCAGTTGGTTATTTTTTTTGCTTAATTTCTTATTTTAAACCAAAAAATTCCCCCAAAATCAATTGGAGGAATTTTATTTAGCTCGAAAGCTTATTTCTTAATTATTTTCTGTCTGTCCGCAGACAGATTACTTGTCTCATTACAATTGAGGTCCCGCAGAAACCAATCTTCTTCCTTCTTCAGTATCGCAATACTGCTCAAAGTTTTTCACATATTGCGCACCCAAATCTCTTGCTTTCTTCTCCCATTCTGATGCATCGGCATAAGTATGTCGAGGATCAAGAATTCCTTCTGAAACGTGTGGAAGATTTGTAGGGATTTCAAGGTTCAAGATTGGAACAACCGCTTTTTCAGCACCATCAATCGATCCGTCTATGATGGCGTCTATAATTGCGCGTGTATCTTTCAGGGAAATTCTTTTTCCGGTACCGTTCCATCCGGTATTTACCAAATACGCTCTTGCTCCGTGTTCCTTCATTTTCCCGATTAAAGTTTTAGAATACATCGTTGGGTGCAAAGTGAGGAAAGCCTCACCAAACGCCGGTGAAAACGATGGTTGTGGTTCGGTGATCCCTCTTTCTGTTCCCGCCAATTTTGAGGTATATCCGCATAGGAAGTGGTATTGCGCCTGATCGTCATTCAAAATAGAAACCGGAGGCAACACTCCGAATGCGTCTGCAGACAGATAAACGATTTTTTTCGCATGTCCTGCTTTGGAAGGCAACACAATTTTGTTGATATGGTAAATCGGGTAAGAAACTCTGGTGTTTTCCGTAATTGAATTGTCTTTGTAATCCGCTTCTCCGTACTCATTTACGACCACATTTTCCAATAATGAATCCCTTCTGATTGCGCGGAAAATATCCGGTTCTTTTTCCTCGGTCAAATCGATTACTTTCGCATAGCATCCACCTTCGTAGTTGAAAACGCCATCATCGTCCCACCCATGCTCATCGTCACCGATCAAATATCTTTTCGGATCTGCCGAAAGTGTGGTTTTCCCGGTTCCTGAAAGTCCGAAGAACAAAGCCACATCACCTTCTTCGCCTACGTTTGCTGAGCAGTGCATGGAAGCCATACCTTTCAGCGGAAGATAGTAGTTCATCATCGCAAACATGCCTTTCTTCATTTCGCCGCCATACCAGGTTCCACCGATAATCTGCATTTTTTCGGTGAGGTTGAACATCACGAAGTTTTCAGAATGAAGCCCCTGTTCTTTCCAATTTGGATTCACGGTTTTGGACCCGTTCATCACGATAAAATCCGGCTCACCAAAATGTTCCAGCTCATAAACTGAAGGTCTGATGAACATATTGGTCACAAAATGCGCTTGCCAAGCCACTTCCATAATGAATCTCACTTTGATCCGGGTATCCGGATTGGTCCCGCAAAATGCATCTACTACATAAATTCTCTTGGAAGTGGAAAGTTGTTTCAAAACCAATTGCTTGCAGCTTTCAAAAATTTCGGGTGTAGTCGGAAAATTCACTTTTCCATCCCAGTTGATGGTATCTCTGCTGATATCATCTTCCACGATATACCGGTCTTTTGGTGAACGGCCAGTAAAAATTCCCGTCTTTACTGCTACCGCTCCCGATTCGGTGACTGCACCTTTTTCGAAACCCTTATTTCTGGTTGACATTTCTGCATTATACAATTCCTCGTAGCTGGGGTTATAAACGACTTCCTCGTAACCTGTAATTCCCAGCTCGTGCAATTGCTGAATGATTTTGATGTTCTTCATAGCGACTTTTAATGTAGATTTTAAGTTAAAAAGCAAAATTAGCCATTAAAGAAATTTAATGACCTTTAAAATTACTGATATTCATCAGATTCTGCAAGAAAAATCCGCTACAGTATTGTATTATGAATCAAAGAATTAACTCGTCCCATTCAAAAATTGTGGAGAAATCTCTTCCCGAAAAATACTCCCTGAAACCGGAAAATTTGCGACTTAAGACAAAATCACCACCCCATGCTCCCAGACTTTTGACAAAAACCGGGGCATTTTCGAAATATTTTTCCTTCACCGTTGCCATTCCGAGAAATTCAGAAAGTCTGCACTCATGATCCTCCATCTTTTCTGAAAATTTTTCAAGATCACCGGTCAGAAAGATTTCGTGGGTCAAAGCAGAAAGTTGCGCAATGAGATCCGGAGATTTGGGTTTTGAGCGATACATCTCGATTCCCTTTCTGCTGTCCTGTTTCCGGTTCAAATGAATGAAAATCAGCTCGCTTCGGAACTCTGGTTGGAAATGGAGTTTTTCTGTCTTCCGCTCCCCTTTAAGATACCGGTAAAAGATGGCCGATTTTGCCTGCGCAACCGCTATGTCATAACCACTGCCGCCAAGACAGCTTGCATTCAGTTCGAAGGCATCAATTTCAGCCCAATCCGAGAGATTAGTCATCAAAGTGGAACTGCTGCCCAATCCGAAATCAGCAGGAAACTGAAGATTGGTTTGTATTTCGTAAGAAGTGCTTCCCTGAAATTTTAGGGCAGAGCTTTTTTGAACTTGCTTTAAGACCTTTAAGACAAACCGCGCGGAATCCGGAATGTTGGCTTCTGTAATTTCCCAATGCTGATAATTGATTTTAGCGCTTAACCAAGGTTGATTTTGGTGAAAGGCATTCCAGGAAATCATAGACTGCCCGTCCTCCATTTCCACCACAGATAATTCCTGCCCTAATTGGGTGGGAACGGCAAGCGCCAAAGCACCGTCCAAAACAGCATACTCCGAAGTGAGCAGCAATTTTCCGGGTGAAAAGAAACTTCTTTCTGATTCAGCTTTCAATTCTATATATTAAAGATTGGGGCTGTAAATCCAGCCAGCTTAATGGTCTGAAATGAAACGGACTCGCTTCAACACTGCTTCAGTGCAGGCAAGTCCGGATATTCTTAAAAGTAGTCTTATGAAACTCAAACAGCAGAGGAAACAATGACACTACCATCTATTTTCCTGATCAGTCCCTGCAGTGTTTTCCCCGGTCCTACCTCCACAAAGTCAGAGGCTCCTTTTTTGATCATATGTTGAATAGACTGCGTCCATTTCACAGGTCCTGTTAACTGTGCGATCAGGTTGTTTTTGATTTCTTCGGCATCATAAACCGCCGTGGTCGTGATGTTCTGATAAACATCCATCGTGGGTTTGTAGAACTTTGTTTTGTTGATGGCTTCAGCTAATTTTTCCTGAGCCGGCAACATTAATGGCGAATGAAACGCACCGTTTACAGGAAGGAGCAATGCTCTTTTTGCGCCGGCTTCCTTCATTTTTTCGCAAGCCAACTGAACGGCTTCAGTTTCACCGGAGATGACGAGCTGACCGGGGCAGTTGTAATTCGCAGGAACCACAATTCCAGGGGTTTCCTCGCAAACTCTTTCCACCACATCATCTGCAAGTCCGAGAATTGCAGCCATGGAACTCGGATTCGCATCACAGGCTTCCTGCATCGCTTTTGCACGCGTGGACACCAATTTTAAACCGTCTTCAAAGGTGAGAACTCCATTAGCCACCAAAGCTGAAAATTCACCCAGAGAATGTCCTGCAACCATATCCGCTCCTATTCCGTTGACCGTTTTTAAGGCCGCAAGGGAATGGATGAAAATGGCGGGTTGGGTAACTTCTGTTTTCTTCAGGTCTTCCTCCGTCCCTTGGAACATGATGGAAAGGATGTCAAATCCTAAAATATCATTGGCAGAATCCATGATGTCTTTAATGTCTTTTCGGGAATCATATAATTCCTTACCCATTCCGACAAACTGGGAACCCTGACCAGGAAATACAAGTGCTTTCATAGTTTATTTTTAAAAATAATGGATGGTTCACGATCACATGGTGCCATCAGATATCGCTTGTTACAATTTATTGAGGAACCAGACGTACCACTCGGTAACCTTTGTTCACGTAAGCTCCTGTTTTGGTTTTTTCGAATTCAAATTTAGTGGCGAGTTGGGTTTGAACCTTGTTCATCTGTTTAAAGATTTCGCCTTTTTTATTTTCCCTGCTCAACATGTCGTTGACCACATCAAACCCGATAATTGCGTATCTGGAAGGTGTTTTGCAATATTTGCTTTTGAAAGAGGCCAAAATTTCCTTTTCAAAACTGCCGTCGGTATCAATCTTTCGGTCCATTAAATAAACCAGATTAGTCTGACTCAGTTCGTCCACTTTTTTCTCAAAAGACGGCGCGAAATACATGCTGAACGCCTTGATTCCCTGCACCTCTTTGGAAAGTGAAATCATTTTTGCCGCAAAAGCATCACCAACCGAGGAATTGTCACTGGCCAAAATCCCAATGACCGGCGCTGATTGTCCTGTCATCATATTCTGATCCGGCTGAATCTCTGCAGCGGAATTGACCACGGTGATTTTGGGATTTTTCAGCGATTTTTCCAAACCGGTTTTCAGATAGTTGGCACGGGTTTTTTCGCTGTCGGCCACAATATAGATTTTTTGGTCCTGGAAAACGTCTTTCACTTCTTTGATGATGCGGTCTGCATAAACTTGGTCGTTGGTCTCAATAATGACCAGATTGCTGTACCCTAAAAGATCATCGGAATTGGCAAAGGGTGCCACTACCGGAATCCTTTTGTCTTTCACAAAATCCAGCACCTCCAAAACGTTTGATTTAAAAAGCGGACCGATAATCAAATCGGTATTGTCTTTATTGATTTGGGTGAGAGAATTCTTGAAACTGCTCTCATTTCCTGCATCAACCACTTTCACATCAAGCTTCTGACCACTTTGCGCGCTTCTTTCAATCGCCAATTTTGCTCCGGAAAGGAAATCGAAAGACAGTGCTCTGTATTTGGCATCATTACTGTCAAATCCGAATGGAAGCATCAGCACTACATTCAGTGCGTCTCCGGTTTTTTTCACATAGCCGGCTTCCAGTTTTTTGATTTTCAGGACCATCCCGGTTTTCAGGCCGTTTGCCAGATTCGGATTGAGCGAAAGAAGTTCATCTAAGGTAATCCCGAATCTGTTCAGAATTCCAAAAACGGTGTCGCCATCCCGAACCGTATAGGTCACATAATCATCCGCTGCTGCGGCCGGATCTGAAACCGTGGAAGATATGGCGGAAGAAGTATTTCCCGAAAACTGCCTGGAATCGGAACCGGCTGAATGCTCCGTTTCAAAATTGGCGGAATCATCTGCCTTGATTTTGATGACATCGCCGGGTTGAAGACCTTTCGCCTCCAAACCTGGATTCAGGGCGAATAATTCTTTTTGGGTGATGTTAAAGGTTTTGCTGAGCTTATAGTAATTGTCTTTCGGCTGCACTAAATAGGAGTCATCCGCAACTTTTTCCGAAGGTACTTTCACATCGGTTTTAGTGGGAACCGCTTCGGTCCTGCTGCTATTTACTGCAACCTCTGATACCGGCTTCTGGGTACCGCCATATTTTTTTATGTTGGCCAGTGGAAGCGTCACCTGATCCCCGATTTTCATATGGGAATCCAGATTGGGATTCAGTTTCCGAAGCTCGGTTTCCGAAATTTGGTACTGTTTGGTAATTCCGTAGATGGTTTGTTTAGGCTCCAATACAATTTTGCCCAACGCTCCTGAAGTCGCCTGAGGGTCTTTCGCAACTTTCCCCGATTCAGGAGTTTTAACACCTTGTTTTTCTGTTTTCTGCACTGCCAGAACTTCGCCGATGGAGATCTTTCCTTCTTTCACATTCGGGTTGAGTGTATAAAGCTCATCCACAGTCAGTCCGTATCTCTTTGAGATATTATATGGATTGTCACCTTTTTCAACCGTGTGTGTTTTTTGTGCGGAAACCGCCGCAAAAGCGATGACACCAGATAAAATGAAAAACTTTTTAATCATGTTTTGTTTCTAACGGATTACAAAAATAATGCTTTAAAATTAAAGTGAAAAAATTATCAATTGTGACTTTTCAGCATCCATTGCGTGGTAACAATTTCTGAGCCATTCCTTGCCGGATTCCGAATAAAAAACCGAAAAATTGAACACCCTTTCTTGCCAGATCTTTCCGGGATGCACCTTCAAAAACAGCTGCTCTAAACGTTCCAGTTTTTCCTGCTGCTTGATCTTTTCTGCACGGAGAAGCCGTTTTCTCATCCTCGAAAAGGACTTTAACTGACGCGCTCTTTCCGCATTCACCAAATTGCCGAAAGACTGATCTGTGAGTGCTGCCTTAGCTGAAATCCGGTCAAACTGATTCATTAAAGATTTTTCTTCTTCGTCCAAAAGACTTTTGATTTCATGGTCATCCAGCAGAATGCCCTTCGAAACTGAAGCAAAATTCCTGAACCAATCTTCAATTTCCAGGCCCAAATTTTTGCTTTTGGTTAATGTCTTTTCAGGCACGAAAAGCATCGAATTTCTGGGAATCAAAACCGGAAAAGTGAGATGGGTTTTCCTGAAATAATCCTTCAGCTCCAGCCAATACATAATTTCGGCATTTCCACCGATATAAGCCAGATTAGGCAAAACCTTTTCCTGAAAAACCGGCCGCATCAATGCATTGGGACTGAATCTTTCGGGATGATTGTCCAGTTCATTCAAAATTTCCTCCTCAGAGAAAAAAAGATCCGTATCAACCACGTGGAATCTTCCGTTCTTGAACTCAATCCTGTTCCGGGTTTCCGTTAAATAAAAAAGATTGATTTCCCGCGGGTTAACCTGCACTTTTCCATATTTTCCGGTTAGAAAATCAACGGTATCTTTTGTAGCATTTTGTAATTCCTGATGAAGGAGTTCATTTTTGAATACTTCCTTCATTTCAGATTTCAACGAGGCTTCATCCCCATCAATTATGATTAATCCGTATGCTGAGAAAAGCTCTTGAACCAAAAGTTTAGTGCATTCAGCAAGCGTTTTCCCTTTTTTGTAGGCACGTTTCATCATCAGAATCAGTTCTGTCCCAAAAACAGTGTCTTTAAACTCATTTTCAAACTCGGAAATAAAGAAATCGTCTTCCAAACGGATTTTGCCGACTGCTCCGCCAGATTTCGCTTTGGTTTCATAATAGCCGGTTTCGGTCCGGAAATGGTTGATTTCCTCAAAATCATGATCTTCGGTGGCCATCCAAAAAACAGGAACAACTTTTCTGTCCGGGAATTTTTGGTTTAAGAATTCGGAAAGCTTAATGGTCTGCAAAATTTTATACACAAAAAAAACAGGCCCCGTAAAAAGGTTGAGTTGATGACCGGTGGTTACGGTAAAAGTGTTTTCATTCGTCAGCAATTCCAGATTTTCTTTTTGCTGATCCGTTAATTGGAGGTCGGCATTTTGTTTTTGCAAAACACCGCAAAGTGTATTTCTCTGTTCTGAACCGAAGTTTCCAAACTTCAGAACAAATTGTCTTTCAATGTTTTCGGAGCTGAATACAGTGTGCTCAAATCCATCAATTTCCCTGTTCAGGAAATCCTTGATGATTTGTGGAATGCCCTCGATGGAGGTGAATGGTATGTTGGTGAGGTTTTTCAAAACTGTTTTGGTAATACCGGTGTTTTATTTAATTTTTTATGAATCCCGAATAATCCCCTGCTCTGATTCCCTAATCCCTAAAGCCTGTCTGCCGACACGTAGAGAAGTGGAGGAAGGAACTTTCTTTGCAGTAGATCACAAATTTATGAAAGTCATTTCTTTATCATTCCAAACCTGGAAAGCCAAAAATTCAATTCCCTTCAGGGTCGGGGAAATTTGGATCTTTGGTTTTTGACAGGATGTTATCAACTGTACTTTCTATTTTATTTAATACTGATTCTACGTTTTTCATCACATTTTCGTTCGTGAACCGGATAACTTCTGATCCGTTTCAAGCCAATATAGCGCTTCTTACCTTATCTTTTCAAACTGTTCCTTGGTACAATGAAAAGCACCATCAATTCCAATGATCAATTTCAACTGATGAAAATAAAAATCTGCACTACAAAATATCTATCGGATGTTGCCTCCTGAACTTCAGTCCCCGTAATTCATTTGCTCCCAAATGTTCCCCTAAAAACTTTTCCGCGTCAGTTGCAAAATGCCTTAAATACCGTTCCTTTGAAAAAGAATCTTCGGGCGCTCCTTCCCACATTCCATCGTCATATCCTGGTTTAAATTTCTTCATGATGGTCATCAGCTGAAAAGATACCAGACAATTCCCAGATTAAACCGGAAATCGTAGAGCGGATAATTGGGTGCGGTGAAAGATTTGTTTTGCATGAAGGTGGTGTTCAGATGCTGCGCTTCGATGAAGAAAAACATTCTCTTCACTTTCAAATTGAAATATACATCGCCGATGGGCTCTCCTCCGATGGAATAGGAATTCGATCCGGGCAAAATAAACTCGTTTAAGATGGGCGAAAACTCCCTGGATGCAAATTTGGTGAAGTAATAGATTTTGATGCCGGTTTGGATTTCGGCGACCTCTTTAAATGCTTTTGTCTGATAGAAAAAATTAAACCTTCCCACAAAATTTGGCATGGGGTATAATTCCTTGTTGGTGAGTGCACTTTGGAAAAGCACCCGCGGATTCAGATGGAATTTTCCGTAAGAAAAAGTAGCTTCACCACCGATTTGGGAAATATTTAATGACGAACCGCTTTGCTGCGGCTGCGTGTTTGAATCCAAATACGTGTAATGATCAATCCTGAAATAATTGGCAAAAATCAAGCTACGGAACCATTTCAGGTGCACATCACCACCGATTTCTGTAATGGTTTCGTTTTTGGGCCGGTCCAGAAAGAAATTGAATTTTCTGTAAACCGATGGGTTCATCAGGAGATTAAAGCTTGGCGATGCCGTTTGAAAATTCACTTTGGCATTGACAAAATAATCTTTGATGGGTTCAAATTTCATGAGGTTTTGGGAACGCAGAAAACTTCCGAACTCATTTCCATTGGAAAATTCCAGGTTGGAATTCAGCTGAACTTTGTCCCAAAGTTTTATCAGAAGATTACCAACCGCGCCGATTCTGTTTTCTGAAAGTTCCTGCGGAAAACCGGCAAACGGTTCTGCAAAAGGTGCTCCGATACCGAGTTTAATCACTTGGTGACGGACACCCGCATCCAGTTTAAAGTTTTTCCGGTCGAATAGGACACTGATGGTATTGCTGAGATTTTCAGAATACTTCTTGGAAGAAAGCGGGTAATCCACCAAATCTTCAGGTACTGAGAAAAAATACGGTTCCGGCTGCGATTGGTTGTAATAATATTTATTTCCCTGATGAAAAATGGTATGGCGGATTTTGAATGGGAATTTCTCTGATGAAAACGGCCGGAACTCATGACTGAAATAATATCTCCGGTAACCGAATCTGGAATCCGAAAACTGTAGATTAACCGGGAGGTTGAGCCGGGTATTGAAATTGCTGTTTCCACCCAGAAACAGCGAAACATCGGAGATTCCACCATTTTCTTCATTATTCACGTTGGAATGAAGGTAATGTGCGAATGCTTCGTATTTGGAATTCTTTGATTTGAAATGTCCGGAAAAAATAATGTTGTTATTCGATGCAAGATCATGCAGATAGAAACCGAGTGAGCGAAGCCCCATATATTCCACTGCAAAGTTGAAATTTTTACCGATATTCTGGGTATAGGTCGATTGGAGCGCTGCACCACTGCTCACCGAATTATGGTAGATGAAAGCGGTAGTCGGGGTTTTTACATCATAATATTTAATATCGTCAATTCCGGGAATAAAATGTGATTTTCTGGCCGGAAGAAGTGAAAGATTCTGCTCGGTGTTCACTTGGTAAACCATGGGGTTAAAGCCTGAACCGATATTGGCAAACTGAATATTCCCAAAATTATCGCGGTTGTTGTACTGACTAAAAATGAATGTTTTATCCTGCGTGAAATCGGTATCAAATATCTTTTTCTCTGAAAACCGGGTTTGGTATTGGTAATCGTAAATAGTCGGTTTAAAGATTTTCAGGGAATCTCTTTGCCCGGAATCGATAATGAGGGTATCCTGCGGTTTGATTCGGTTGGAATCTGTTTTGCTGATCACCTGCGCTTGGATGGTGCTGCAAAAAACCATTAGGCAGAGAAGGAGGTACTTCATTTTTTTTCTTTGGTGTACAAATTTAAGAAAAGTGGGGGAATAAAAAAGCCGCAATCGGTGGATTGCGGCTTGGGTTGTTTTTTAAACCAATTAATATCCAGGGTATTGAGTTAAGTTTTCATTATTATTTAGCGAAATTTGTGAGATTGGCAAAACGTATAATTTATCTCCCGGCTGTACGCTACAGTTCATAGCACAGTTAGATGGCTTCACGATAGGAAGATTGTATCTCTTCAAATCTAGGAATCTTTGCCCCTCTGCAAAAAGTTCTTTTGAGCGTTCTTCTAAGATATCATTTAAGATATTTGCACCTGTATAAACGTTACCGTTTCTTGAAGCGGCAAATGCATTAAGTTCTGCAAGTGCTTGCGGATCTTGATTGGTCAAATGCAGGGCTTCGATTCTATTAAGATAAGCTTCAGAATATCTCAGGATTTTGATATTTCTCTTGTAGTTTCCTCTTTCAGTAAGTCTTGGATATTTCCCTATCCACCAACCATTACTTGCCGTTGGAACTGCAGGTGCGGTATTGGAAAACAATCCTCTTCTAGCATCAGTGGAAGCGAAACTGGTATAAAAAGTATTATTAGCTAGCAAAGATCTTTTTGGGTCTTGTTTCGAAAAGAAGCATGGAAGCGATACATTGGAACCAATTCCCGTAGCATTCTGGGTTAGAGTATTGATGTCTAATTCCCAGATGGTTTCCGGTTGCTTCTCAGCAACACTGTCGGAACTCCCAGCAAAATAATTAACATAAGTTGCATTTTGGATTGGTAAACCGGTTACAGGCTTGAACGCACCCGATGGCGCAGAAGCAATAAGTTGGTCAGTAAGTTGCAAAGCAAGTTGCGCATCTCCAGAAGCGCGTCTTGTCAAATAGACTCTAGACAGTAATAATTTTGCTGCATCTTGGCCTAAAAGTACTGACGATTCCGGTTGGGAATCAGCGTATATTGCTCCATTCTTTAAGTCTGAAATAATTTGATCATAAACTTGTGCTACAGTCGCTCTCGCCGGCTTAATCAATACATTATAATTTTCAAGCACGATAGGCACACCGTATTCCTGATTCACTCCAGAAGTTGGAGATGGTGAATAATAACTGGCCAAAATATAATACGCATAACCACGAAGAATATAGGCTTCGCCTTTTATTCTCATCACATTAGGATTACTTTTTACAACCGTATTGTTAATAATTAAGTTTGCATTAACAATTAAGTTATACATCTTGCTATAAAATTCAAACTGGTTTTGGTATCCAGAATAATTCATGTTATAGGTTGTCAAATAACTTCCGTTTGATGTGTTAAAGATTTTGTCTCCTAATATTTCGCCAAAGATAATAACTTCTGTACCTAAAGCATTTGCAGATGCAATATTGAAATAGGAGCTATTCAATAACTGCTGTAATTGTTGTTCCGTAGTAATTAGCTCTATCGGATCTTCATTGTTGGGAAATAAATCTAGTTCCCTTTCACTACACGAGTTCGAAACATGTAATAATAGGATCGATACTAAAATTAAAAAATATTTTTTCATTATAAATTTTCTTTTTTGTTAAAAGCCTAATTGAATTCCCAAAGAAATTGTTCTAAGTACAGGCGATGAATACCAATATCTACCTTTTCCAATCCAAGACCATGAGTTTGAAGTAGATTCTGGATCGTAATTCAAATTCTTGTCAAAAACATATGTCAACAGGTTGGTTCCACGAGCATAAATCGTAAGATTATTTAGTCCTGTTTGTTCTTTAAACAATTTACCAAAAGAGTAAGAAATTCTCATCTCTTTCAATCGTAAATGGTCTCCCTTACTGATAAAACGTGAAGACGCCAGTCTGGATTCAGTAGGGTTTCCTAGCACAGCTTTTGGATTATCATTGCTGTAATTTTCCATGCCGGGTGCATTTGTCCAAGAATCATATAACGCTTCTACGACTTGGTTTCTATTCGGGAATCTACCATCGTGGAAAGTGTATGAACGAACTCCATTTTGTACATAGAAATCAAACTGCCCAGAAATCATGAAACTTAAGGAGAAATTCTTGTACTTAAATTCATTGGTAATACCAATATTATAAAGTGGGAATGCGTTTTTGCCTAACCAAGCTTTTTCAGCATTATTTTTATTATTGGTTACGTCTGTTCTAGTATCGTCAGTGTACCACAATCCATCTCCTGCCTTAATTCCTTTTGTAGGATTATCTTGTTGAGCTACACCTGCCCAGATCCACGTATAATATTCTCCAAAGATATGTCCGGGAGCAAGGGCTACCAATTCATTAGTATCATCTGCCGTACCTGGGAATTCATATAACGGAACGCTCAGTTTTTCTAGCATATTTTTGTTATAAGAGCCATTCGCAGAAATATTCCATGAGAAATTTTCATTTCGAACTGGGATTGCATCAATCGTCAAATCGATACCTTTATTGCTAACAGTTCCAACATTTGCCTTGTACTTTTCAGTATCGGATGGACCTCCAGCTTCTGATGCAGGAAGGAAATAGAAAATTGCTTTATCTGTCACTTTGTTGTAAACATCGATCGAGAATTTTAATCGGTCATTAAAAAGACCAAAATCTAATCCAATGTCAAGATGCTTGGATTCCTCCCAAGTCAACTCTTTGTTTCCTGGAAATGAAATTCCCGCATTTCCCGTATAAGTGCCCCAACCTGTAGATCCATAACCTAAAGTTGCATATTGATTATATTGACTATACCATTGATCCGCATAAGGAATATTTCCTAGTACACCATAACTTGCACGTAATGTAGCAGATGAAATGGCTTTTGGTATAAACGCTTCATTTCCAAGATTCCAAGATCCACCGACTGACCAGAAGTCACCAAACTTTTTTTCTCCCAAAGTAGAGTTACCATCTCTTCTGAATTGCCCAGAAAGGGTATATTTGCTATCTAGGGTATAATTCAATCGGCTGAAATAAGAAATTTGCTTCCATTGCTGATCGCTATTATAGGCATACATTTCCTCCGCAAAATCAAAGTAAGGACGAGGATCCGTCATCGTGTAACTCCAAGCTTGCAGATTATTATATCTGTGATCCTGATATTCAATACCTAAATATGCTTGAAGATTATGTCTTCCATTAAAAATGTTTCTGTATGAAAAAGTGTTTGACCAGTTCCAATCAAAAATCTGCGTACGCATATCTGCAAGAAATCCTTTTTCTCGATCCATATTTGTATAAACAGGATGCCCAGCCAATACAAGTTGCATTTCTTTCATTAACTGCAACTGCATACCATAAAGTGAATTAAAGTAAAAGTTCTTCGCAAACTGATAATCCATATTTGCTGAACCAATAATGGTATTGATTACAGAATATTGGCTGGTTTCATTCAAGATTCCAAGTGGATTGAAACCAGATGTCATCTCGTTTGGATCTTTAGGCCAGGATTCCTCATTGTATTTACCATCGATAAAAACTGATCTCCATGGAGACAACATGATAGACGATGTAACTGGGTTTGCAGATGCTCTACCTCCAAAATACGTATTTCTTTTAATATTGGAATAATTCAGATTGAGTCCAAACTTCAGTTTTTCTGACGCCTTGTGATCAATGGCAGAATTAATACTAAGTCGGTCAAAAGATGAAGTCTTTACTAATGGAAGGTTCTCATAATAGGACCCACCTAATCTGAAAGAAGTGTTTTCACTACCACCAGAAGCCGAAAAATTATAGGTATTAACAACAGAACTTGTTCTGTTGATTACTTTCGTCCAATCTGTATATTGTCTTGACTGCTTTATTGGCTCGCTATCAGGTATGAAATTATTATAATAATACTGTGTCGCTTCCTCCAAAGTATTAAAATGAGTATTTACCAGCTCCGTATTATCCGCCCCTTGAGAGTTCCACATCAACATTCCTCCATATTTCAGATATTCGTCGCCATTCATCAACTTCATTTTGTCGAATGCACGATCTTGAACACCTGTTTCTGAAGAAAATTCAAAACGGGTTTTTTGATTATATTTACCTTTTTTAGTCGTAATCAAAATTACGCCATTTGCACCTCTGGAACCATATAATGCCGTGGCAGAAGCATCTTTCAAAACATCCACCTTTTCAATCGCGTTCGGATCAATTGCAGCAAGTGGATTCCAGGATTCCATCATCGAAGCATTATCTGCACCTTTACCCACGACTACTCCATCAATTACATATAGAGGATTTGGGGTTCCCAATAATGAAGCTACCCCACGGATGGTAATCATATTTGAAGATCCCGGATCACCACTCGCAGAAGAGAAGTTCAAACCGGCAACCCTTCCATTCAACACGTCATCAACGGATGAAAATGGCGTCGATTCAAAATTCGCTTTGGATACGGTGTTGTATGATCCCACTTTTTGCGCCGGATCAAGCTTAATCCCTCCAATCAAAACAACTTCCTGAATTTCTCTTGTCTTGGTTGCAGTGTCCTTTTTAGCTTTCTGAGCGATCAGCGTGCCTCCTGCGAAAAACAGCACACCGATACTTAAAACTCGTAGTTTTACATTCATATTAACACTATTTTAATATTTTAAGGGACAAATATGTTAATTTTTTTTAAGATACGCAAATGGAATTTAATTATCTCCATTCTTTTTTCCAACTGCTTATGATTTCCACATCCAACAGCAATTTATTTCAGCAAAATATTAATGGAAAAACCACTTGCATTAATGACCCTTCAAAATGCATATGCGATCCGTTAGGAGCCATATAAAAGCAAACTGCGTCGGTTGACGCAGTTTGTGAAAAAATTTAACTGATATGATTTATTTCGAAAAAATTCTTTCAAAATATTGCAATACAATCTTAAGCAATAATTAAAGGTTCGGATTGTTATTCACTTCTGCCTGAGGAATAGACAAAGTCAGTCTGGGATCATCAAAGCTGAAGGATTGCCCTGTGAAGAACAGATGATTTGATCCTCTGGTGATCGTGGCCTGATTCCTCTTCATTGCCAAATAACTTTTACCCTCTCCCCAGAGTTCAATTCTGGTCTGAAGATAAATCTCCTTTTGCAAAGCCGCTCCACTGAGGGAATCGATATAACTGGTATCGTTCAGTCTGTGGCTCAGGTAATTTTTCAAGATGGTTTTAGCCTGTGCTTCACTTCCGGATTTCGCAAGTGTTTCTGCAGCTAGCAAATAAAATTCATCCGAACGCATAAACAGATAATCGGTGGTGATAATTCTTTGACCTCCAATAACTCTTCCGGGAGCATAAAATTTGTTAACCGGAACCGCTGGATAATCTCCATCTTGTGTCGCAGGCTGGTAAACATACCCTAAAGGATTGGACGGAGTAACAGCTACTTCATCAATGGTTGCAAACTGCTGCTTTCTGATATCATCAGTCCTCATAGAACTGTACAATCCTAAATCAATCGATTTGGCGTCCCCTGCCCAAGAGTATGAGTAGGTGAAAATATCTGTTTGTCCCCACCAACTGATTAAATCCAGACCGTTTGCCTCGGAGATATCATATCCCCACATCCAGCTGCTGGTTTTTAGGTCATTGAAGCCGCCTCCAGATCCTGAATCGATCGAGAAAACCGCTTCTGATCTGCTCGTCACAGGATATGCTGCCATAATCTGTTGTGCCAAAGCCGCCGCCTTTACATTGTTTTCGTTTCCACCCATTGCTGCATAGGTATAGGCAAGGAGTCCCTGAGCTACCGATTTATTGATAATACCTTTGTTGGCCCTGCTGAAACCTTCAAGCAGCTGAATTGCTTCAGTAAGATCCTTTACAATCTGTGCATATACCTCAGATTGCTTAGCTCTTGGTTTTGCAATGACACTGGTATCAGTGTATAACGGAACGGATTTCGCTTCCGGATCATATTTTGGCGTGAAAAACTGCAGTAAATAAAAATAAGAGTAGGCCCTCATCGCCTTTGCCTGACCCATGGCAAATTTATCGGTACTATTTGTTGGAACAGCATCATTTCCACCTAAGCCTGAAATTACATCATTGGCAGCATATCCAATCCTGTAATAATATCTCCAAGGCTGGTAATTTGTATTTTGTGTATAATCCACCGGAGCGGTAAGGTTCGCAACATTCCGGTACCATCCATAGGTTACCCCACTTAAAACCATATCCGAGGAAAGTAGATCCGACAGAATATCATAACCCTTTTGCCCAAAATCATCATGTCCGGTAGTTCCTCCTGTTCCGGTATCAACCATCATCTGATACAAGCCATATAACTTTGCCTGTGCTGGTGGGTTTGAAAGTGTTTCTGTGGGTTCACTCTGCAAAAATTCTTCCCTGCAGGAAGTAAGCGTTACTAAAAGCCCTAAAAAGGCACTCAATATTATTTTCTTTGTCATGTCTTTAATTTAATTAAAAAGTTGCTTTTACACCAAATGTAATTGTTGAAAGTGGAGAATATCTGTACATGGTACTTGCACCATCATTTGACCGCCCACCAGTTTCCGAGGTAGTCGGGTTGAAACCTCTTCTTTTAGTCTGCAGCCACAGATTATCCCCTGATACAGAAAGTGTTAATCCATTGAACCCTATTGATCTGGCATATTGACCAGGTAAGTTATAGGCCACTCTCACATTGTTCAGCACCAAATAATCAGATTTGGTCAGGAATCTTGTGGACATACTGTTAAAATTGGTATCCCCGGTCCTGTTACTGGTCAATCTTGGAACATTGGTGATATCACCGGGATTTTGCCATCTGTCCATGATATCTTGATGCCAGTTGTTATTTCCTACCACCGAGTTATGCATTAAGTTGGCATATGCATCATCATAAGAATAACCACCGATGCCATACAGGAATTGAGCGGATATTGAGAAAGCCTTGTAGCCCGCATTCAAAGAGAACGCACCGCGAAGATCTGGAATAGCAGATTTACCTATGAATTTTTGCGTAGCCTGTGCATAGACCTCAGTAGTCCCTTCCATCACATTCGCATTAGGGTTTTGAGCCATGTACTCATGGAGCGATGAGATCTGTTCGCCGGAATCAAACTTGCCATTATTATTGGCATCTACATAGTGTACAGTCCATTGTGCAGCACCCGTATCCGGATTTACACCTGCCCATTCTCTCATGTAGTAATCATACAGTGAATGACCAGCTGCTCTCCCGAATCCCGCCTCAGAAATATCCAGAAGTTTTTCCAGACCGGTTCCGTCATCTATCGGCATTCTGGTCAGTTTGTTTCTCAAATGTTCCCCATTGATGGAAAGATCAAGATAGAAGTTTTCTTTGTTGATAATATGCCCTGTAAACGCAAACTCAATTCCCTGATTAATCATCAGTCCATCATTTACTTTAGTAATGGCATTACCGGTGGATGGGGCAAGTCTTTTATCAAAGATCAGGTTGTCTGTGGTTTTATGGAAATAATCCACGGATCCCTCAATGATTTTATTTTTAAATAAAGTGAATTCTGTACCCACATCAAAAATCTTTGATTTTTCCCAGGTCAAATCCGGGTATCCAATCCTGTCAAATGCTGCTGAAGGCAGTCCCATGAAGTTTCCTGGGTTATACACATTGTAACCCGGGTAATATCCCATATTCTGATCACCTGCGTATTTCGAAACCAGAGACTGGTTACCAACAGTTCCGTAATTGGCCTTCAGTTTAAGACGATTAATAAAGCTGATGTTTTTCATGAAGTCTTCTCTGTTCACTACCCAACCCAATCCAACTGAGTAGAAAGTGTCCCATTTGTTGAACAGAAATTTAGAACTTCCATCACGTCTTACACTACCGGAGAACAGGTACTTATTGTTATAATCATACATCACCTGACCAAAGTAACTTTCGAGTGTGTAGTTATAGACATAAGAATAGGCCGGACTCTGATTGATTGCGTTATTAAATTCTGAACCATCCGGAATGATAAGTCCATATTTTGATGCGGAAAGGTAGTTGTACTTCCAGTCAGTAGTTTCGTGCGCAGCAAAAGCCTGAACCCCATGGTCACCAAATCGGTTCATATATCTGGCCAGCTGCAGGAAATTCCAGGAGAACAATTCCGTTCGGACTTTATATAATGAACCAAGCATCGACGCAGCACTTCCATAATATGGATTGCTGTAATCATTCCTTGAGTTATTGTAATATTGCCCTCCGAACCTGGTCTCTAAACTCAACCCTTTCATCAGATCTGCCTTTAGGAAAAAGTTTCCGTTAATCTCATGTTTTTTCCTGTTATCCAGGTCGTATGTAGCATCTGCAATGGAATTGGTAAGTGCTCCAAACCCTCTACCGGTACCATAATCATACTGGTAACCCCCGAAAACCGGATCATTAACAAATCCTCCCTGAGCATTTCTTAGGAAAAGTGGATAGATGGATGGAATATTATCCACAAACCAGAAAATACTTCCACTATCTGCCGATTGCCCGTTTCTGTTAGTATTGGAATAGGCATATCCGAGATTAAACTCCCCTTTCAACCAGGGTTTTGCCTGATGAGTTAAATTAAGTCGCCCACTGTATCGTTCGTAGTTGGAGTTGATAATGTAACCTTCGTCTTTCAAATAGCCCAAACCTGTATAATAAGTAGTTTTTCCTTCACCACCACTGATGCTCAGATTAGTTTCGCTTCTCATTGAGGTCTGGAAACCATAGTCACTCCATCTTTCCGGATCATATTTTCTGGTAACTCCCGGTCTCACTTGGTGGGTTGCAGGATCAATCAACTGTGCTGCGGTCGCATTCCACATATTATACTGTGGTCTGATCCCCGCTGAAGAAAACAGGCGGGTGTTCGCATAAGCAACCGGATCTGCTGATCCACTTAACTTCCCTTGGTTATAAAGTGCTTCCCATGAAAGTCCGATGTATTGCTCCGGACTGGTAATCACATCATACCTGGGAATCAAAGGACTGTTAAATCCAATTTTAGTCTCAATCGTGATTAAATCCTTTCCGGCCTTCCCTTTTTTAGATTGAATCATCACCACTCCATTTGATCCCCTGGAACCATAGATTGCTGTTGCTGCCGCATCTTTCAATACAGTCATGCTTTCAATGTCCTCCGGGTTCAGTGCAGATACATTACCATTATATGGCAAACCATCTAATACATATAAAGGCTCCCTGTTTCCACTCACCGATCCAAATCCTCTGATCCGGATATCTGGCTCAGATCCAGGTTGACCTGAAGACGTCATTACCCGCACACCGGCTGCCTCACCAGTCAAGGCTTGCGCCACATTGGACACATTCTTCTTTGAAATGTTTTCAGTCGATACCTTCGAAACAGAACCCGTGTAGTCTTCTTTTTTCACTGCAGTATATCCCACAATGATTACCTCATCAATTTCTTTAGTCGTTGCGCTATCTTTCTGCGCCAATGCAAAATGGCCACCGATAAAGAATAGAGCTCCGGCTGTCAAAACTTTAAATCTCACATTCATTTTAATATTATTTTAATATTTAGCCCGCAAATATGTTAAAAATATTTAACCTAAACAATTATCGTTATAGCGCTGATCCCTCTTATTCACGCAATAAAACGGAAAAAAAAATATTGTGCCAACTTAAAATTAGACAACCCTCAACTTTATTCATGGATTGTTTACATTTCGACAGCCCGCCATCGGTTTTGGTATCTGTTCTACAATGCCCATATTTATATTTTAGAACGTTTCCATTTTAGACCCTTGGCAATAAAAAAACCTGTCCGAAGACAGGCCTTAATCAATTATTTTATGCTCTAGAAATGAATTATTTCAGTTTCTTCTTCACCGCTACTTCTTCATAAACTTCCAGGATATCGCCGATCTCAATATCGTTATATCCCTTGATATTCAATCCACATTCGTAGCCTTTTGTTACTTCTTTTACATCGTCTTTGAATCGTTTCAAGCTTTCCAGCTCTCCATCGAACTTCACGATTCCGTCTCTCAGCAATCTGATTTTAGAGTTTCTGGTGACCTTACCGCTCAGAACCATACAACCTGCGATTGATCCTACTTTAGAAATCCTGAAAACTTCTCGGATTTCCACGTTGCCAATCACCTGCTCTTTAATTTCAGGAGACAACATGCCTTCCATGGCTTCTTTCACGTCATCAATGGCAGCATAGATTACAGAATAGGTTCTGATTTCAATTTCTTCCTTGTCTGCCAAATCTTTTGCGTTTGCACCGGCTCTCACATTAAACCCAATCATAATCGCATCTGAGGCGGCAGCTAATAGGACGTCGGATTCGGTAATCTGACCAACTCCCTGGTGAATGATGTTCACGCTGATTTCCTCGGTGGACAAACTTTGCAATTGATCGGAAAGTGCTTCCACTGAACCATCCACGTCACCTTTAAGGATAATATTGAGTTCTTTAAAGTCGCCAAGTGCGATTCGCCGGCCAAGCTCATCAAGAGTTAGGTGTTTTTTGGTTCTGATAGATTGTTCACGCTGCAATTGCTCCCTCTTGGTTGCAATGGTTTTCGCTTCTCTTTCATCTTCAAAAACCCTGAATTTATCTCCAGCTGTCGGCGCTCCATCCAATCCTAAAATAGTGACTGGAATAGAAGGTCCGGCTTCCTGCATAGGTTTTCCTCTTTCATCCAGCATCGCTTTCACTTTACCGTGATTTTTTCCGGCCAAAACATAATCTCCCACTTTCAAAGTTCCGGCTTGCACCAACATGGTAGTCACATAACCTCGTCCTTTATCCAAAGAGGCTTCAATGACCACTCCGTTTGCAAGTTTATTGGGATTTGCCTTTAGTTCCAGCATTTCCGCCTGAAGCAACACTTTCTCCAGAAGCTGATCCATATTGTTTCCAAACTTCGCCGAAACTTCCTGCGATTGCACATTTCCGCCCCATTCTTCCACCAAAATATTCATGGCAGAAAGCTGTTGGCGAATATTGTCAGGATTAGAGTTCGGCTTATCTACTTTGTTTAAAGCAATAATCATCGGAACTCCCGCCGCTTGCGCGTGGGAAATCGCTTCTTTGGTTTGAGGCATCACGTCGTCGTCTGCTGCAATTACAATGATCACGATGTCGGTGATTTGCGCACCTCTTGCACGCATTGCGGTAAACGCTTCGTGACCCGGAGTATCCAGGAAGGTGATTCGCTGACCGTTTTCCAGTTTCACGTTGTATGCACCGATATGCTGCGTAATTCCACCGGATTCACCGGCAATTACGTTTGTTTTTCTGATATAGTCAAGTAGCGAAGTTTTACCGTGATCCACGTGTCCCATTACGGTTACAATGGGAGCTCTCGGCACCAGATCTTCTTCCGAATCCGGTTCCTCTTCTGCCACCGATTCTTCTAAATCCGCATCAGAGAATTCAATTTTGTATCCGAATTCATCTGCCACCAGCAATAAGGTATCCGCTTCCAGACGCTGGTTCATGGTCACCATGACTCCAAGCGAGAAACAAGCTGAAATCACCTCGGTCGGACTCACGTTCATCAGGCTTGCCAATTCCCCCACGGTGATGAATTCCGTCACCTTCAGAGTTCTGTCTGCTGCATCAATTTCCTGCTGAAGCTCATCCTGTTCCCTTCTGTAAACTCTTTTCTCTTTCCTGTATTTTGCCCCTTTGTTTTTACCTCCTTTCTGGGTCAGTTTTTCCAGGGTTTCTTTAATTTGATTTTTAACTTGCTCATCGGTCAGTTCCACTGGCATAGTTGGGGCATTCCTTCTGCTTCCGCCTCTCCTGTTTTGTCCGCCGCCTTGCGGTGCACCTCCGGGACGGTTTCCGCCCTGCCCTTGCGCAGGTCTGTTTCCTTGTGTGCCGCCTTGAGTCTGCTGATTTCCCGCTCCCGGTGTTCCAGGTTTTTCGATGCGTTTTCTCTTTTTCTTCGCACCGGCTCCTGTAGATTTTGGTTTGTTGAACTGGGAAAGGTCAACGGTCTGTTTCAGGATTTTCGGCCCGTCCAGTTTTTGGTAAACGGTCTCAATTTTTTCAGGCTGCGAAGTTCCCGCTTCCTGATTTGCCTGTGTTTTCGGGTTTTCTGTAACTTTAGGAGTTTCCACATTTTTAGCAGGAGTTTCCTCTACTTGAGGTGCTGGTTTTTCCTGCTTTTCAACCGCTGTTTCTTTGTTTGCTTTTGGTTTGTGTCCTTCTATCTGCGAAAGGTCAATTTTATCCAGAATCTTGAACTCCTGCCTTTCAGAGACCGGCTCAATCACCGGCTCCGGTTTGGATTCCGGCTTTGCAGCTTCCTGTGGCTCAGGTTTTTTAGGCTCCAAATCGATTTTGCCCAAAACTTTTGTTTCAGGTTTCACAGAGGCTTTCGCACGGATCACTTCCGGTTTCGAAGGTTCAATTTCAAGTTTTTCTTCCGGAACCTTGGTGATCACTACCTCGTGCGAAGCTTTCTTTTGTTCACTATCTTTCGCAAACTCTCCGCTCAACGCATCATATGCCGATTCATCCAATTGCGCGTTCAGGCTTCCGTCAAAATCGATTTTCCGTTCTTTCAGAAAATCCTTGAGACGGTCCAATGAAATATTGAATTCCTTTAACGCTTTATTTACTCTAATTTTGGGCATGTATAATCTAAACTATTATTTAAAAATTTTGGCAAAGTTAACCTATTTTAACTTTAATGACCGTTTTTTGCAGATTTAAGGAGCATAAAATCCCCGAAGCTCAGTCAAATTATCATTTGTGGTGGATTAATCCTCAAATTCTTCCCTTAAGATTTGCTTGACTTCCTCGATGGTTTCTTCTTCCAAATCGGTCATGTTCAACAGGTCATCTGTATCTTTATCTAAAACACTTTTCGCTGTGTTTAATCCTACTTTCTGGAACTCGTCGATGATCCACTGCTCGATATCGCCCTCTTCAGTTCCGGCAAATTCTTTCAGTTCCACGTCATCATCTTCACTGGTTTCTCTGTAAACGTCAATCTCAAATCCACTCAACCACGAAGCCAAACGGATATTCTGTCCCTGTTTACCGATCACTCTGGAAATTTCCTCCACCGGCGTATAAACCAAAGCGTAATTGGTTTCCGGATTGATTTCGATCTTGTTCACAGTTACATTTCCAAGTGCTCTTTTCACCATGATTTCTGGATTTTTAGACCATTGGATCACATCGATATTTTCATTCTTCAGTTCACGTACTACACCATGAATCCTGGAACCTTTTACCCCCACACACGCTCCAACCGGGTCGATTCTGTCATCATAGGCATCCACGGCAATTTTTGCTTTTTCACCCGGGATTCTCACTACCTTTTTCAGGATGATGGTGCCGTCCTGGATTTCCGGGATTTCTAATTCCAGCAATTTTTCCAGAAATTTCGGAGCGGTTCTGGAAACAATGATTTGAGGTTTTGATCCTTTGAAATCTACACTCTCCACAATTGCTCTGATGTTTTCTCCTTTTTTAAAAAAGTCTGAAGGAATTTGATTTTCTTTAGGCAGGATGAATTCATTGTCTTCATCATCCAACAAAATTACATGTTTGTGACGGATATGATGAACTTCCCCCACCACAATCTCGCCAATTCTGTCGTGGAATTGCTCATATAAAACCGCATTGTTGTGCTCCTGCAATTTGGTTGCCAGAATCTGTTTCAAAGTCAAAATACTTCTTCTTCCCAATTGTTCGATCGGGATCTCCACCGTGTAATCTTCGCCTACCTCGAAGGTGGGATCGATTTTCTTGGCTTCGGAAATTTCAATTTCCAAATCGTCGTCTTCAGACATCTCATCTTCTACAATGGTTTTATTTAAAAAGATCTGGAAATCTCCCTTATCAGGATTCACAATGACGTCGAAATGGTCATCAGAATCAAATCTCTTTCTCAAAAGGGTTTTCAGTGAATCCTCAATGATTGCCATCAATTCCGTTTTGCTGATGCTTTTTTCTTCCTTGAAATCGCCAAATGCTTCTATCAGTGCTAAACCGTTCATAATATAATATAAATGATAATAGATTGTCGATGAATGATTGAATCACCATCAATCCAAAGTTATGTTAAAATTTTATTGCAACCAGTGCTTTTTTAATTTCGGTGTAGGGAATTTCTTTCTCTTCCACCACATCCATTTTTCCTTTTCCAATTTCTTTTGGTTTTCGGTAGCGCAGAACCAAAGTGATTCTGTCTTTGTCCACCTTCCCCAATTCGCCTTCTATTTTGGTGTCATCTTTCAAAAGGACATCCAAATCGCGGCCGATATTTTTCCGGAACTGTCTCTCGGAATTAAGCGGCTCGCTCAAACCCGCACTCATCACCTGAAGTGAAAAATCGTGTTCTTCCCGATCCATATTGAATTCAATGGCTCTGCTCGCATCCAGACAATCTTGAAGGGAAACCCCATGATCGCCATCCAAAATCACTGTCACCTCGTCAGCTGCAGAAATCTTCAGATCAATCAGGAACAAATCTGCCCTTTCTGCAAGAAAGCCGTTTAATAACTCTTCTATTTTACTTCTGAAATCCATATTCTCAATCATTTCGGTACGAAAAAAGGCTTTCTTCCGAAGGCCTTTTCATTTTTTTCCGTAAATCCGGTTGCAAAGATAGGCATTTTATCTGAAAAAGCAAAAATTTAATTCTTTAGGAAAAAATAAACATTGATAATCAACAATATAACCCATTTTCGAAATCAAGCCAATTCGCCATTGGGCTTGCAATAATTTCGGCAAACAAAAAAAGTTAAGACAATTTTTACCTATTTTTGTCCTCTAATTGGAGCAAAAAAAAGATGAATATCACAATCGTAGGAACCGGTTACGTGGGTCTGGTCACCGGAACAACTTTGGCAGAGTTGGGAAACAATGTCTATTGTGTGGACATTGACAAAAAAAAAGTGGAAGGAATGCGAAATGGCATCGTTCCTATTTACGAACCCAATCTGGAGGAAATGTTCCTGCGGAATATTCAGGCACAAAGATTATTTTTCACTACCGAATTAAAAGAAGCACTGGATAAAAGTGAAGTCATTTATCTTGCTTTACCCACTCCACCCGGAGAAGACGGCTCTGCGGATCTGTCCTATGTATTAAAGGTTTCCAGTGATATAGGTGAAATGATGACCGGTTACAAAGTTATTGTCAACAAATCGACCGTTCCCGTGGGAACTGCAGACAAAGTTCGGGAAACCATTGCTGCAAAAACCACCATTCCTTTTGATGTGGTTTCCAATCCGGAATTTTTGCGCGAAGGTTTTGCTCTGGAAGATTCCATGAATCCTGCAAGAGTCATCGTGGGAAGCAGCTCCGAAAAAGCAAAAGAAATCATGGCTCAGATTTACCAACCCTTTACCAACACAGGGATTCCCATTATTTTCATGGATGAAAAATCCTCTGAGCTCACGAAATATGCCGCCAATTCATTCCTTGCAGTGAAAATCACTTTCATGAATGAAATCGCCAATTATTGTGAAAAAGTGGGTGCAGATGTGGACAAGGTGCGCCTTGGAATGGGCAGTGACGACAGAATTGGGCATCGGTTTCTTTTCCCGGGAATCGGTTATGGTGGAAGCTGCTTTCCAAAAGATGTCAAAGCACTGATCAAATCGGGAAAACAGGAAAATTTTGATTTTCAAATCCTGGAAGCAACCGAAAACGTGAACCAAAAACAGAAAACCATCCTGGTTTCTGAAATTGAAAATTATTTCAACGGAGATCTAAAAGGTAAAAAAATTGCTTTGTGGGGACTTGCCTTTAAAGCAAATACAGATGACATCAGAGAAGCTTCTTCTTTAGACAACATCCGGATGCTAATGGAAAAAGGCGCCGAAATCATTGCTTATGATTCCATCGCCGAAGGAAATGTGCGGAAAATATTGGGCGACCAAATTTCCTACGCCAAAGACATGTATTCCGCTTTGGAAAACGCAGATGCACTTTTAATCGCCACTGAATGGAGCGAGTTCAAAAATCCAAATTTCGAACTGATGTCAAAAAAAATGAGAAACAAAGCCATTTTCGATGGTAGAAATATGTTTGCCATCGATAAAGTAGAAAACTCCGGATTTTATTATAAGTCCATTGGAAGGAAAACCGTGAAATAAGTGAGTTTTAGTAAGAATTAAACTGTTGGAATTTGAAATTAAACCTATTTTCAAAACTCGTTTTCGCTGCGGCGCTGGCTTTCTTAGCCAGTATTTTCATCTATTTTTCCTATGCAAACGTTTATTCTTCGGTTCTTTTTAATGAGGAGACTTTTCATCAGCAGTACGGCAACGGGATTTACCAGTACCGGATTCTGAGCAGCTACATGCTGGAATCGGTTGATGCGCTCATCAAATCAATGCCTTTCGGGATCAAGATCACGCCTTACCTTTGGGACAAAGGTGCAGATCCGGGTTTTTACATTTCCTTCGCGGTTCTGAATACTTTTTTCACCGTCCTTTCTGCGATCATGATGGTTTTCATCACAGAAAGCAAATATTTCATTGCCACTGAAACAGAAAAAACCCTCTTGATTTCTGCGTCACTATTCGCAATAATCATTACCCAGTTCGTCATTGTTCCATACGATTGCAGCAGTTATTTTTTTCTTTTACTGTTTTTTTGGGTATTTTTAAAATTTCTGCACAAAGAATCATGGTCCATCTTAGCAGTGCTGATGCTGATCATGGTCATTTCATCCCTGAACAGGGAGACTTCGGCGCTTTCCATTTCCCTCGCGGCCACCATTCTGTTTGCGAAATCCGGCACCGGAAAAAAATTCCTGATCCCGGTTATTTTCCTGGTCCTGTCATTTGTGGTCGTTTATTTTGGAGTACGGCTCTATTTCGGGAGATTCGCAACCCATGACAATAACCTTCTTGCGCTTAATTTCAGACTTTTCAGAAATTGGCTGGGAATTTTCTTTTGGCTGGTGTTTTTTGCCTTCTCGCTCATCATCGCGAAGGACAGAACCGCGGTCAGAAACATTGTGATCTTCCATTTTTTTGCAATTCCATACATCTTCATGTCTTTTTATGGGGGAATTCTTTATGAAACCCGACTTTATGTACCTTTATTTTTGACATCAGTATTCCTCGGAAGAACAGAATTGAACAGAAATTGAATAATTTGGTTTATTTTTGTTAAAGATACATTGTGCACAAATGACCGAACCACAACAACAATGGACAGAAACCATTGAATCCCACCATTCCCTTTTCGGGCTTAAGCTTGGCGAAGTCTGGCGTTACAGGGATTTGATTTACATGTTTGTGAAACGGGATTTCGTTTCCAGTTTCAAGCAAACGATATTGGGACCGATTTGGTTTTTCATCAATCCGATTTTCACCACGCTGGTTTACATCTTCGTGTTCGGCAACCTGGCGAAACTTCCCACAGACGGCGCTCCAATGATTTTATTTTATCTGGTGGGAGTCACTTTATGGAATTATTTTTCAAGCTGTCTGACCGGGACTTCTTCCACTTTCACAGGAAATGCATCGATTTTTGGTAAGGTTTACTTTCCGCGCTTAGTCACTCCAATTTCGGTAGTAATTTCCAACCTCATGAAGTTTGGAGTGCAGTTTCTGCTTTTTCTTTGCTTTTTCTTTTATTATTGGTACAAAGGGGAAGTTGATCCCAATTTATGGATCTTGGCGACTCCGTTTCTCATTTTACTGATGGCAGCGTTTGCACTGGGAGCGGGAATGATTTTTTCTGCGCTGACCACGAAATACCGGGACCTCAACATGCTTCTGGGATTCGGCGTCAGTCTTTATATGTATGCGACTCCGGTCATCTATCCGGTTTCTGCACTCTCCGGAATCTGGAAAAAATTAGCGATGTGCAATCCGCTCACCGGAATCTTTGAATGTTTTAAATACGGTTGGCTCGGCAAAGGGGATTTCTCGGCTTTAATGCTGGGAATCAGCACCTTGATAATTTTCATTATTTTAGCAATTGGAACCATCATATTCAATAAGGTAGAAAAAAGCTTCATGGACACGGTTTAATTGTCGCTGAGCACTGGGTAATAAGAAATGATTAATCTGCAAAGTAGAATTTCAAAATAAAATGCTGGCTTTAAAAGCGGAAAACATATCAAAACAATACCGTCTCGGTCAAGTAGGAACCGGAACGCTTTCGCATGACCTGAACCGATTATGGGCGCAACTCCGTGGGAAGGAAGATCCCTACCTTAAAATCGGCGAGTCTAATGACCGCACCACAAAAGGAAATTCAGACTATGTTTGGTCACTGCGCGATATCAACTTCGAAATTGAGCAAGGCGATGCTGTGGGAATTATTGGCCGCAATGGAGCCGGCAAATCTACGCTCCTAAAGCTTTTAAGCAAAGTCACCAAACCCACTACCGGAAGAATCCATACCAATGGAAGAATCGCATCTCTTTTAGAAGTGGGAACCGGTTTTCACCCGGAAATGACTGGGCGTGAAAATGTGTTTCTGAACGGAGCCATTTTGGGAATGACCAGAAAAGAAATCACCAGAAAATTTGATGAAATAGTGGATTTCTCGGGAGTTGAAAGATATATCGATACACCGGTGAAACGCTATTCTTCGGGAATGTATGTGCGTTTGGCGTTTGCAGTGGCGGCACATTTGGAATCAGAAATATTGATTGTGGATGAAGTTCTGGCAGTGGGAGACGCGGAGTTCCAGAAGAAATGTTTGGGGAAAATGGGCGATGTGAGCAAAGGCGAAGGAAGAACGGTTTTGTTTGTGAGCCATAACATGGCGGCGGTCACAAATCTCTGCAAATCCGGCATGCTTTTAGACAAAGGATTGCTTTTGAAATCCGGTAACATCGAGCTGGTAAGTGCAGCATACAAGCAACTCCGAACAGATGGCTACCAAAAATATCTTGCTCAGAAAGAAAAGGACATTTATGTCACAGAAGCCGAAATTCTTGGAAACCATGCCGAATTCTATAGCAACGAAGCAATCAGCTTCCGGTTTAAAATTGAAAATCGCTTGAAAAAAATGGACAATACCTATATTTTAGTGCGGATCATGGATCATGATGAGCAACCTTTATTTTCCTCTGAACGAACCATTAAGGACATCGATATCTTCACTTTCGAAGTTCCTGCAAATACCCTTGTAAAGGGAAATTATTTCCTTAGCATTTATCTCTACAACCCGGGAAGTTCTCCATATGATGTGGTGGAAAGATGCTGCGAGTTTTCGGTGATTAATAATAATGAGGATTTCGCACACCTGGAAAATTTCAATATAGGAAAAGTGTATATGCCAACTGCATGGAAATAACCGACTTTCAGCTATAAACGTTATGTGGAGCCTTGTTAAAAACAAAATAATAGAAAAACTCTTCTTTCTCCTTGAAAATTACAGGGAAAGGAAGATTTATGCCGATAAGAAATCAATCCCATTCAAAGCTGTGGGATCCCATTTCAACATAGGGAACGATTATCGGATTTCTGGCTCAAAATACATCAGTATTGGCAATAATTTTTGGTGCCTGAACCGATTAAGGCTTGAAGCGATCGACCATTACAACCAGGATAATTTCTCTCCGGAGGTGATCATCGGTGACCATGTAAACATGAATAATGACGTGCATATTGCCTGCATCAACAGAATTGAAATTGGAGATCATTGCTTATTGGCCAGCCGAATCTACATTTCAGATCACGATCATGGCGCATTCACAAAAGAATCATTAAGAACCGCGCCCAACAAAAGACCGCTTATATCAAAAGGACCGGTAATCATTAAAGACCATGTTTGGATTGGCGAAGGTGCTGTCATCCTGGCAAATGTGACCATTGGTGAAAACGCAATTATTGCCGCTAATGCAGTGGTTACAAAAGATGTTCCTCCCAATTGTATTGTTGCGGGAGTTCCTGCAAAAATCATCAAGAGAATCGAAAATGACTGATTACAAAAACTTCAGATCACCATATTAAACAACACCATGCCAAAAGTCTCCATCATCATTGTCACCTACAACGCCATGAAATGGGCGGAAAGATGTTTCTCAAGTTTGAGGAAATCATCGGTTCCCCTAAACTGCATCGTGGTAGATAATGGCTCTGAAGATGGAACTCAAGAGTTCATCAAAACCAATTTTCCAGAAATAGAATTCATGCAGTCGGTAGAAAATGTAGGTTTTGGGAAAGCCAATAATATGGGAATTGAGAAGGCATACCAATCCGGCGCAGAATTTTTCTACCTGATGAATCAGGATGCATGGATTTTTGAGGACACCTTTGAAAAACTTTTAAAAGTGTACAGCAACCATCCGAGAAAAGAGGAGATTGGGATTTTGAGCCCGATGCATTTGGATGGAAGTGAACAGAAACTGGATTTTCATTTTGAGCGGTATCTCGGAAAAAACACCGTTCACAACAGCATCATTTCAGATCTCTATTTAGGAAATGTACAGGCGTTTTATGAAGTTGATTTCGTCAATGCAGCACATTGGTTGCTGCCGAGAAAGACCATTGCTGAAATTGGAGGGTTCAATCCCTATATTTTTCATTACGGTGAAGACTTCGAATATGTCAACAGGGTTCGTTTTCGAAACTTAAAAATATTAGTTTCCGCGGAAAGCAAAGTGGTTCATGATGCGGTGCAGGGATTCTATAAAAACGAGCCCAAAACCAAGAAAGAAATGCTCACCGAAACCAGAATTTCTGCAAGAAAGCAAAGAGAAAACAGATATTTTGACCCTGCTTACGATTTCGATTTATGGCAAGAAAAAAAGGAATTTATCAGCAATATGATCAAACTTGCGTTAAAGGGAAAATTGGAGGAATCCAGGTATCACTACCAATTATACCAGTTTTTCTTGAAACGGTTTCCCGCGATCATCCAAAAAAGAAACCTCATTTTGAATGAAAAACATCCGTTTCTCAATCTTTAGTCAAAAGAATTGCACGCCACCGATAAAACAAATTTTAGATGAAAAATATTTTTTCTTACGCCACTAATCTGACTTTGAGAATCAAAGACATCCAGCGTCATCAAAAAAAAATAATGGATCTGCAATACGAAACCATTTGGGCAAATATTTACCATGACTGCATCAAAGGAAACCGTGAAATTGAATCACTCCCGCTGAATATCGGCCGCTTTGCAGGAAATTACACATTTTTTTATGTGCTTTTCCGAATTATGACGGATAAAAAGCCGAAAAGAATCATCGAATTTGGATTGGGAGAATCGTCAAAATTTATTTCGACTTTTATAAAGAACGATATTCACGAAAATGTTCACACCATTGTGGAACACGATGAAAATTGGCAAAAAAACTTTGAAAAATCATTCAGTTTCTCCGCCGAAAGTCAAATCGTAATCTGTCCGTTAATCACCAAAAATGTAAAAGGATTTAATGTTAATTCTTATCAGAATATAGAAAATACTATAACCGAAAAATATGATCTATACGTTGTTGACGGTCCTTTTGGCAGCGAGAGATATTCCCGATACGACATCGTAGGTTTGTTGACCCATTTGGAAAAAGGTGATGATTTTATAGTGATTCTGGATGATTACCACCGGTCAGGAGAAAAAGACACCTTAGCGGATATTGAAAACCTACTGAAGGAAAAAGGAATCGCTTCCGAAACCGGAATATACCGCGGAGAAAAATCCGTAGCCGTGGTGGTGAGCGAACACAATAAATACTTTACCACATTGTAGCACCTATGGAGCCTGTTTTAATTTCCATCATCATTCCCACTTACAATCGGGCAGATCTGCTCCCCGAAACCTTGGATTCTGTCTTGAACCAATCCTATGAAACCTGGGAATGCATCATCGTGGATGATGGAAGTTCTGACCACACCCCCGAAATTGCAGACCAATATACCCAAAAAGATGCCCGGTTCAAGTTTTTTCAAAGACCAGCCGATCGGAAAACGGGCGGAAATGGAGCCCGAAATTTCGGTTTTCTAAAATCAAACGGAAAATATATAAAATGGTTGGATAGTGACGACCTCATTGCGAAAGACCTTTTGCAAAAGGAAACACAATTGCTTTCCCAGGAAAATCCCGACCTCATTGTAAGCAGCTGGATGTATTTTGATTCCGCAAACACCCATTTTCCGGAGCGGAATCGCCTGGTAAAAGCAGCTCCAAAAAATGGCATTGATCTTTTGAACAAAATGGGTGAACTGGGCGAGTTCACTCCGCCGCCAAGTTACTTGCTCAAGCGGGAAATTGTGTATTTAACAGGATTATGGAACGAAAACTTAAGAAACAATCAAGACGGCGAATTTTCTTTTCGCTTCCTCAATTACTGCACCTCAATTAAATATACAGATACAATCGGCACCATCGTTCGAAAAGACTCCACAGAAAAAGCGATGCAAAAACAAATAAGCGGAAATATGGAAGCAAGGCTCAAGTCTTGGCAGTGCATTGAAAGCATGATTGAAGCCCGCGAAAATCCGCAGCAACTCGCAGCATACATCGAAGGTCACCAATCAATTCTCTACCACGAATTAAAAAATACCGGGAACTGGAAATTAATCTTAAAATTCAGGGGCTTTTTCCGCAAAAACATAAAATCGGAAAGGAGCAGGAAAGCTAAAGCCAAATTCCTCTATTATCAGTTTAAAAATTTTTTCAGTTAATCCGCTTCAATATGAACAGACCAATAAGCATTTGCATTCTTTCCTGGAAAAGCGAAAAAACGCTCCGGAATACTTTGGATTCCTACCAAAGAAATGGTCTGTTGGATTTTTCGGATGATATTACAGTACTTTTTCAAGAAATTTCTGAAAATGACGCATCCATCGCCAAACAATACGGGCTGAAATTTTTGGAGTTGCATGAAAACATCGGCATCGGAAAAGGCATCACCCAACTCATCGAAAACGCGAAATATGAAATCGTTCTCTTTCTGGAACATGATTGGGAATTGATTGAAAAGAAAGAAATCCTCAAGTCCAGATTACATTCCGGTATTGAACTTTTAGAAAACGGATTCGACATTGTTCGCTACCGAAGCAGAAAAAACCCGGGATTCCCCGTTCATTCGCTTCGGCACAAAGGAAACGAACTCGATTATTTTGATGATTGGCACCAGGTAAAGGCTCCCCATTTGCTGGAATCCCTTTATTGGCTGGATCCGGCGGAAAGCTTTCCGGACAAAATTCAAAAACAGGGCGATTATTTCACCACCACCGCAAGATGGGCAAACTGGACCAACAATCCGTTTCTTCTGAAAAAAGATTTTTACCACAAGAACATCGCCGAAATTGCTGTTTCATCAGAACATTTTGAAAGAGACATCGCCGAGTGGTGGGTAAAGCAACCATTTAAAATTGCGCAGGGAGAAGGTTTGTTTATGCACCATGATTTGGGAAAACATCCCAAAACCTCCACTTTATCAAAGATTACAAAAAAAATAAAAACCGGATTCAAAAAACTTTTTCCATGAAAATCCTTTTCCATGAAAACGAACTGAATTACCGCGGAACTTCCACCGCGTTGTTCGATTATGCTGATTTCAATGAGAAATTTCTGGGGAACGAATCTGTGATCGCTTTTGACAAAAACTGCAAAACCAATCATCCGCTGGGAATCGAAAAATTCAAGAACCGTTTTGAGGTTTTCGGCTATGAAGATTTTTCAGAAGTAGATGATTATGTCAGAAAAAATAATGTCGAACTTTTATATGCCATAAAAAATGGCGACAATGACGGGATTATTTCCAAAGAATGTAAAACCGCAGTTCATGCGGTATTCAAACATTTCGAGCCGCATGGAGATGTTTACGCCTATGTTTCGGAATGGCTTGCCCAGGAAATGACCGGCGGAAAATATCCGTTTGTTCCCCACATGGTGAATTTTTCGGCAGATACCGATGAAGATTTGAGAAATGAATTAAACATTCCCAAACATGCAAAAGTATTTGGTTATTTCGGCGGCGCGCAAAGTTTCAACATTCCATTTGTTCAGAAAACGGCGGAGGAAATTGCCAGAAAATACCGGGATTATTACTTTATCTTCATGGGAGTGGATTCATTCATCAGGAAAAGTTGGTGGAAAAGCGAGTTGAAAAATATCGTTTTTCTGCCGCCGAGCAACGACGTTTTATACAAACTGAAATTCATCAATACCTGCAATGCCTTATTGCATGCGCGCGAACGGGGCGAAACTTTCGGAATTACCGTCGCAGAATTTGCATTAAAGGGAAAACCGGTCATCACTTTCGCCGATTCGCCCGAGAAAGCGCACCTCAAGCAGTTGGGAAATCAGGCCTATTATTACCGCAACAAAAAGGAGTTGAAAAACATTCTTTTGGAGAGCGAGCTGAATCTTTCTGCCCGAGAATTGTACGGCAAATTTTTGCCGGAACCGGTGATGGAGCGGTTTAAAGAAATTTTCATCAGGCATTGATTTTTAAAACGTATTTTGCATTACAGTAATCCCAACATTACAAATAATTAAACCATGTGCGGAATCGCAGGAATTATATCACCCAACGCTAAAAAATATTCTGAACAAATCCAGAAAATGACCAACGCAATGATTCACCGCGGTCCGGATTCCGGGCACCATGAATTTTTTGAAAATGCGGCACTCGGTCATCGGAGACTTTCAATTATCGATTTGTCGGAAACCGGTAAACAGCCCATGTTTTCGCAAACTAAAAAAGCATGTATCGTTCTGAACGGCGAAATCTATGGTTATCAGGATTTAAAGAAAAAATACGGCGATTATCACTATCGCGGAAGCTCGGATACCGAAGTGATTCTGGCGATGCATCAAAAATCTGGCAAGAAATTGCTGCACGAACTTCCGGGAATGTTTGCCTTCGCCATTTGGGATGATGAAAAACAGGAACTTTTTTGTGCAAGAGACCGGTTTGGCGAAAAACCATTGTATTATGCAACCGGAAGAAACGGGGAATTTATATTCGCCTCAGAAATCAAAGGAATTTTAGCATCCGGTTTGGTAGAACCGAAAATCAATCACGAAGCGCTTTATCACTTTCTGCAATATGGTTATGTGAGTGCTTTTCAAAGCATTTATTCCAACATTTTCACGCTTCCTCCTGCTCATTTTCTAGTATATTCTAATGGAAAAATTTCGACCGAAAGATATTATGAAATCCCAAAAAATGACTTGAACATTTCTCTTTCAGAAGCGAAAGAAGAATTTACGGCGCTGCTGAAAAAAGCCATCCAGAAGCAAATAATAGCGGATGTGGAAGTGGGCAGTTTTTTAAGCGGCGGTTTGGATTCCTCCACCATTGTAGCGATGGTGAATGAATTTAAGAATAAACAAACCACCATCAGTTTCGGGTATTCCGGTGAACACAGCGAACTGGAATTTGCAGAAGAAATTGCCCGGAAATACCAAACCAATCACTTTGAAATCCAGGAAAACCGAGGAAATATCGCGATGGATTTGCTTAAAATTGCTCCCTATTTTGATGAACCGTTTGCAGACATGAGCTTTATTCCTCAGTTCAAAATCTGCGAAGCAGCTTCAAGACACCTGAAAGTGGTTTTGGCAGGCGATGCGGGCGACGAACTTTTTGGCGGATACAGTTTCTACCGCATAGAAAACCTTTTAAGAAAGCATTTCAGTTATCATCATCCTTTGGTGAAATTCGGACTGAAGCAGTTTGGGAAATTTCGTGAAACCTCTTTTCTGACTAAAGAAAATATTGCCCACAAAAATATTTTAGACTACCATCAAAACAGCGTGCGGATTTTTTTTAACCCGAGCCAAATTTCCGAACTGGGAATCAACTTAAAATACCATCAAAGCTATAGTTTTAAGGCAAATCCGGATTCCTTGAACGACATCATGCGGACTGATCTGGAGAAATACGTTCCCGGAAATATGCTGGTGAAATCTGACCGGATGGCAATGGCCAATTCGTTGGAAGTAAGAACGCCTTTCTTAGACCAGGATTTCGCAGAATTCTGCATCCAGCTTCCGGAAAACCTCAAACTCGATGCCGAAAAGGATAAGATGATCCTGCGTGAAGCGATGGGGAATTACTGGACAGAAACCATAAGAAACCGTCACAAACAGGGATTTGGATCTTCCGTTGAAAATTGGTTTGCAGAAAAAGGATTGATGGATCTGTCGGATGATTTATTGAAAAACAAGACTTCAGCAATTTTTGAATTGATTAATTTTGAGGCGGCGCAAAAGTTTCTGAACAAAGGAAAACAGCATTGGAATCTGCTCCAACTGGCGATTTGGGCAGAAAACAATCAGCCACCAAACTCCTAAACCCGAATTCCACCTTGAACATTTCCGTAATCATTCCGGTTTACAACGCTTCCGCTTTTTTAAAGAAAGCAGTAGAATCTGCCGTGAATCTGGAAGAAGTGAAAGAAATTCTGTTGATTGAAGACGCTTCTACCGATCATTCTTTAGCATTGTGTAAAACTTTGCAGAATGAATTTCCAAAAATTAAACTTTTCCGGCATCCGGACCAAGGAAATCACGGAGCCGGCGCAACGAGAAATCTCGGAATGCAGAACGCAACACAGGAGTTCATCGCATTCCTGGATGCAGATGATCACTATCTTCCGAACCGTTTTCAGACTGACCGGGAAATCTTTAAGGACCCCACAATCGAAGGCGTTTTTAATGCCGTCGGAACCGTATTTCTCACTGAAAAAGGAAAAGCCGAGTTTCAGGCAAAATTCAAAAATACCGAACTGACCACGGTGAAAAAACCGGCAGAAGGAAAAGATGTTTTTTATGGTCTGTTGGGACTCAACAATGATTTCGGAACTTTTTTTCATTTGAACGGTTTGACTGTCAGAACCAAAAGCATCAGAAAAAACCATTTGAAATTTAATGAAAACCTCCGTGTTCATCAGGATTCTGACTTCATCATTAAGCTCTCCTATCACTGTCTTCTGAAATCGGGCAATATTTCGGAACCGGTAGCCATTCGCAGGGTTCATGATGATAATCGAATTACGAAAATCAAACTGTATTCTGAAGTATATAATCAGCGGCAGTCACTGCTGTGGAATTCGGTTTGCAAATGGTCACAAGGCAAGGAAATCAGGAAGGAATATCTTGAACATATTTCCCTAAAGAGAAAATCATTTGAACTATCTTTGAAAAAAGGACTGCCGAAAATTCCGGCAATTATTTCAGCAATCATCCAAAATCCTAAAATCCTAAAAACAAAATATCGTTTCCAATTCTGGAAATAACCTCTGAAAAACTCCATCTCTCAATAAATATTCCACTACACCTTTCATGCAAATCTCCGTCATCATTCCCGTTTACAATGCCGAAAAGTACATCACCAATGCAGTGGAATCCGCACTGCAATTTGATGAGGTTTCGGAAGTGATTCTGGTAGAAGACCAATCTCCGGACAACGCATTGGAAGTGTGTGAAAAATTGGCTGAGCGATTTGAACGCGTGAAGCTTTTTCAACACCCCGACAAGGGAAATCACGGAGCCGGCGAAAGTCGGAATGTCGGAATGACAAATGCCACCGGAGATTTCATCGCTTTTTTGGACGCAGATGACTTTTACCTTCCCAACCGTTTTGACGCGGAAAAGGAATTGTTTAAAAATCCTGATATAGATGGGGTTTATGGCGCCATCGGGGTTCATTACTGGTCAGAAAAGGCAAGGGAACAGTTTTATTCCATTTACGGGGAAAAACTCGCAACCGTTTATGAGCCGCATCCTCCGGAAGATGTTTTTCCCGGTTTAATCGGCATGAGAGGAAGTTTTGGATTATTCAGCATTAATGCTTTAACCATCCGAAAATCAGCTTTAGATCAACTGGATGCGTGGATGAAAAAAGATTTAAAACTTCATCAGGATACGGATTTTTTAATGAGATTGGCTTTTTACACCAAACTCTATCCCGGCATTTTGGATCAGCCGGTCGCCGTTCGCGGCGTGCACGAAAACAACAGAATTTCGAAAGTAGATTCAGGGAAAGTGAAAGCAGCACATTCCAGAGTCCTGTTGTGGAACCACCTTAAAAACTGGGCAGAAAAAGAACCGGAAATGCCCAAAGCAGAATTGCTTCAAATCACCAGAATTCAGCGCAGTTTTGAAATCGCCAACTCGCCTTTCTTTAAAAAATGGAAGATGATTTTGAAGTATTTGGTTTTGGATTTTAAGAGTATTCGAAGCGGTTTGTATAATATTAACTTCAGAAAAACCCTATTCCAGAGATGAGTAGGAATAACTGGATTGAGTTTTGGAACCGGAACCAAGTTGGTTTTGATACCATTATGGCAAATACCACCAAATATTTCACCATACAATATTTCAAAAAATTCCCAATTTCCTCAAAAGAGGTCTTGTTAGATTACGGTTGTGGACCGGGCTTTTTCCTGCAAAATTGCACCCATTTTTCCAATTCATTTTTCGGGGCAGATATTTCTGGCAAATACATTGAATTTTGCGGCAATAAATTTAGGAATCATCCCAACTTTGCGTTTTTTCACATTCAGGATCCTTTTGATTTTTTAAAAACCACATCATTGATTCGCGACCATCAAATTACCAGAATCGTTTGTTTGAGTGTGTTGCAATATTTTCCTGATGAAGAAACGGTCACGCAATTTTTGGATCATATTTTCGATTCCCCAAAAGTTCATGTGGTATTTGGCGATGTGATTCCGAAGAAAAGCAGCATCCTGAGAGAGACCGTGCATGTGTTTTGGGAATCCTTAAAAAATGGATTCTTGAAGGATTACCTGATTTTCATGACGAAGACTTTCTTTTCGGAGTATTTTTGGAGAAATAAAGCTCCACTGCTTCAGCTCGACAAAAGTTTTTTTGAAAATTATGCGGTCAAAAACAATCTAAAATGGGAGTTTCTAAATCTTACCATTCCAAAAACGAGGTTCACTGCAGTACTCTCCAATCGGGAACAATAGTGAATCCTATTTGATGGAGATCGTTTTCAGCCGATAATAGTTTTTCAGATTCTTTTCCACCGAAGTATCTTTCGTGGGATCACGGTCAATATAATCTTCTCCGGTCTCCAATAATACTTTTCTATCAAGATATTTTGAGAACCGATAATTGAATCCGGAGTCCAGAACCACATCGGGCGACTTTTTCCTTTGCGTCTCAATCTCTGAAGTAACCCGTTCAAAATTTTTATGCGCATGAATAGAAATTACAGCCGCAAAAACAAAGAAAATCAGCAAGAAAACATTCACCATAATCTGAAAAATTCCGGTTTTGAAAAAGACGACATTTTGCGAAAAAAAGATAAAAACGGATACAATTAAACAGATATTACTGAAAAAAAGAACCCGGGTTCCGAAAAATGGCGAATAGGCAGCAATGATCAAACTCAATATTCCCGCAATGGAAAACCAAATCATCCTATAGAGTTCCTTTTGCACCAATTTATTTCTAAAAAAATATACTAAAAAAGGCATCAAAACCAATAGCGAAGCCAATCCAAAATTATAGTAGTAATCTATTTTGAAAATCATGTTCCAATTTTCAAAATATCGGGCAAAATCAAAATGGTAAGGTTCTTCTCCAGCTGCTTGAAATCTTACTGCATTGGCAGGTGCAAAAAATAACAGCAGATAACCAAAAATCACTGCAGCCGATAAAATGAATAAATTTTTATTGGGCAATTTTCTCCACTTTAAATATTTCACCACAGAAAAAAACAGATACATCCCTATTACTGCAGGAACCGTGTGTTCATTTCCAAGTCCGGTAAAAATACCAATCAGGATCAGCAACCACTTTTGCACCATCATTTCATCTAACCATGCTTTTTTGTAAACAAATTCGTCAATGATCAAAAAAAGATAACCAAACGAAAAAATGTGGGTAAAAGTGTAATTTCCACTATAGGGAATGTAGAAAAACATTTCCCCGAAATAGTTGATCAGTAAAACAAATCCCGCAATAAGGAACAAAAATTTTTTGACCGGTATTTTCTGAAATTCAAAATTTCTTCGGAAAACCACCAAATAGATCAACCCAAAAAACGATGCAAACAGCAGGACCGAAAAAATAGGCTGCAAGTACCTGCTACGTCCGACCAGGTTTGAAAAAAACTGTCCAATTCTGGGATTAGTCTGCCAATAGGAATGGTAATATTCCACAAAAGGATTGGTGTAACCTGCCAAATAATAGAATTGGTCGCGGAGAACGGGGTAAAAAAAACCGCAGAAAAGAACACTGCAGAATACAATGCCCAAGGTAAAAGCATCAAAAATACTAATCTTCATTTTTGATGATTTCGTTATAATAAAGTGGACGATTCTTCACCTCAATATGTATTCTACCAATATATTCACCAATCACACCCAGAAAAATAATCGTAATGGAACTGAAAAAGGTGGTGATGGAAAGCAGAGTCAAAAATCCGGTTTTGTCTTCGCCATACCAATAACTCCGGTAGATCGAATAGAACAGTACGCCGAACGAAAATAAACATCCCAAAACACCTACACCAAATGCAATACGCAAAGGTTTCACCGAAAACTGTATCACACTGTCTATGGCCAACTTATACAATTTCAGAAAATTGTATTTGGTGCTTCCGGCGTTTCTCCTGGGCGCGGCAAACTCAATGATATGTGCATCTTGCATACCCACTAAAGAGAGCATTCCGCGAAACATTCTGTCGGTTTCATTCAATCTGTTGATCCACAAAACGTATTTTTTATCGAGTAACCTGAAATCGGGCATATTCCGGGGAATTTGCAGATCAGAAAACGAGTTCAAAATCCAGTAGTATAAATTTCCCAGTATTTTGTATCTCCAGCCTTTGCCGTGGTTGTTTGTTCTTTTCGTGAGCACCAGTTTTCGGCCGCTCTGCCAAAGAGTGATCATCTGGGAAACCAGTTCCGGCGGATGTTGCAAATCGGCATCCATAAAAACGACCGCAAATTCATCAGATTTATTTTTGATTTCATCGGCAACATAATTCAAACCTGCGGTCATTGCGATTTCATGGCCGAAATTCTTAGATTGATTGACAATGGTGAGATGGGGAATCGTTTTTTGGGATTCCAATAAAACCTGCAAAGTCAAATCATCGGAACCGTCATTCACGAAAACCATTTCATAGAGGAACTCCTTTCCATCGAGATTTTTCTTCAGCGCATCAATCAAAGACAGAATGTTTTCCTGCTCATTGTAGGCGGAAATAATGATAAAAACTTTTTTCATATCATTAGTGTTTAAAAAAAATCCCCACAAATTTTCCTTCGAAATCCACCACGGTAGGTTCAATATCATTCTTTTCGCAGAAGTCCTGAAACGCAGAATTATCATTGATATCATCACTGATAAAAACGCCGCCCTTTCTCAGTCTCGGATAAAGCTGTGCATACGCCCAACTCATTCCTTCATAGGCTTTGTCGGAATCATAGTGAACCACATCAAATTCCTGAGCTTCACCGAAGATTTTAGGTAAGGATTCTTTATCTGCGTGTCGAAAAAGTTTCCAATTGGATTTCAATTTTTCCGGAACTACACAACCTACATATTGGTCACCATTTTGACCCAAATAAGGCATATCTGAACTGTAAAGCATTCCGTTTCTGGGAGCCAATGAAAGCAAAGCCGCAAATGAGGACCAACCATAAGCAACCCCTGTTTCCACGACATTTTTCGCGTTGGTATATTCACATGCCGAAAAAATTAATTCCAATGCTGCCGCTCCACCCATTTTTACGGGGCAGGATTTTTCCTTTTGCTGGGCAGCTTTTAATTCTTCCGGAAAAAGTGCAGAAAACGGTTTCATTTCAAAACCAAAGAGACTCCTGATCGCTTCCTCTGGTGAAATCGCACGCGCCGATGCCCACATTAAAGTTTTTTCTTTTCCTTGGAATGCGGCATTCCTGCTGAAGATATTTTTGATGATTTTTCTTCCCAGTTCAGGGTAAAGGTCGGGTCTTTTCAAATAACCAAAAAAGGTTTTTGAAATGCGTAGAATTTCATTCACTGTGTTTTGCTTTGAACAAAAATAAAGAAAATCTTTCGATTGTTGTGAATTGTTTATCAAATCCTTACAAATGCCTCAAATTCTTTTTCAAAGCAAAGTTCGAACTCTGTCCTTCGCGAATCGTCTTTGAAAAAAGATACGAACCGGGAATCCAAATTCCTCAGATATTCCTCGCTGTCCAAACTGTTGATACCCGGATGCAGCATGATTTCTACCGTCTCGTAACTTTTGCTTTCCCTTAAGAATCTGAACAAATTTTTTGAACGGACATCACAGGTATTCATCATGCAATAAAAACCGATCTTTTTTTCACCTTTATTAAAAAGTGAAAGTGTTTTCAGAAGTATCAGTTTAATGATGTTCGCTAAATTAGTGGTGGAACCATTAAACTTCAGACTTTCAAAAAAATTTTCATTGATTTCCCTGATTCTTGGAATTTGATGCTTTTTGGCGAGTCTCCGCACGATTTTGTTGATGGAAGGAATAATGTGAACATGTTCATGGCCGTCAATATGGGAGATTTCGATTCCATTTTCCTTAATTTTTAAAATCTGGTTTTCAATCTCATTTTCTAAAGATTCCAGCACCTTTGACGTTTTCCTCAAAAAAAGAAGCTTCGCAAAAGTCCAGTCAAGTTTGCCATTTTTTGCCAAGACATTTTTGTCATATAAAGCTTTTCCACAAGTTAAAGTGACATGAACTCCAATCCTGAGATTCTTGAATTTCGGGATTAATTGAATGGCATCCTGAAAATATTCCGTATTGGCCATCAAACTCGCGTGAGTAAGGTAACCTTCTGTATTTGCTTTTAAAATCGCCTGATTGACTCCCACCGAAAACCCAAGGTCATCTGCATTAATGATTATTTTTTTCATCTTTTTTCGGAAATTGAGAAAATTAGTGACTGTTTTTACGGTGTTCAAAATTACTAATTTTCAGACTGTTTTTAAAAAAGCAGCTATATTTGTGAGCTATTACATTTCAAATAGCCATTTAACTGTGATTGCAGCATCTGTGATTTTAATTTTGAGATTAAGTTTAAATGAAATTCTCCATCCTTATCGCCAATTACAATAATGGAAAGTATTTTCAGGAATGCTACCAAAGTCTGCTTTCACAAGACTATCCAAATTGGGAAGCAGTCATTCTAGACGACTGCTCCACGGACAATTCGGTGGAGGTCATGAAGAATATCTTTAAGGATGACGCACGCTTTCGATTTTACCAAAACGAAAAAAACGAAGGAGTCGGATTTACCAAAGGAAAGCTGATTGAACTTGCACAAGGCGAAATTTGTGGTTTCGTGGACCCCGATGACGCAATACTTCCAACGGCCATAAAAAAAGCGACAGCCATTTTCGAGAAAGAAAAAGATGTGGTTTTAACCTATTCCAGATTGATCAAATGTGACGAAAATTTGCAGCCGCTTGCTGAGAATAAATCGGCAAATCAGATTCCAAACGGCAATCGCTACTTTTTTAATTGCCCGATCGTCATCAATCATTTCGTCTGTTTCCGCCGGAAAACTTATTTCGAAACCGAAAAAATAGATCCCAATCTGAAGATTTCGGAAGATCAGGATCTTTATCTCAAGTTATACGAGCGGGGAAAAGTAAGATTCATTGACGATGCCAATTATCTGTACCGTTTTCATGCGGGGGGAATTTCACAAAACGACAACAAGCAGAAATCCCGCGAATTTTGGGGCGAAGTAATTTTCAAAGCAATGAAAAGAAGAAACCTAAAAGTCATTCATGGCAGAAAAACTCCCCAGAATTACAGGAATTCCGAGGAAATTTTCGAACTCCTGCATTACCAGAATTCCATTCCATACCGAATCAAAAAAAAACTCATCGTATTTTTCCAAAACTTTTTCTAACCCATGTCACAAAGCACTAAAAAATTCTTTCCGGCGCTTACTGGTTTTCGTGCAATTGCCGCTTGGATGATATTTGTGCTGCATTTCTTTCCTTTTAACAATCCGATTTTTCCAGATTTCATCAAGAAGTTTGTGCAGGAATTTCACATCGGTGTCGATATGTTTTTTGTTTTGAGTGGCTTCTTGATTACTTACCGGTATTTCGGCCAGAAGCAGATGAATCTGGGAGAAATCAGGAACTATTTTATCAATCGGTTTTCCAGGATATATCCCATGTATTTTTTAATCACCTTGGGCGTTTTTGCAGATTTCATCATCAGGAATCAATATTGGAACCATGAAAAAACCATAGAAGCGATCCTCAGTTTCACTATGACAAAGGCGGTTTTTGCCAAATATTTTTTCTCTGCCGGTATCTCGCAGGGATGGACTTTAACCCTGGAAGAAATGTTTTATTTCACCGCACCCCTTTATTTTCTGTTTATCAAAAAGCACAAATTCTGGCTGATTGTAATTCCGGTCTTCATTTTTGTCTTCGGAATCTTTCTCAGAAAAATCACTGCAGTTCCGGAAAATACTTGGGGATTTATGCAAAAGAACTTTTCCTACTATATTTTCGAGTTTTTCGCGGGAATGTTTCTTGCCTTGGTTTTCACCGGTAAAAAAAACCATCTTCGAAGCCAGGGATTCTTCACCTATTTCGGGATTTTTTCAATCGTTTTGTATCTGTTTCTAAATCCGTTTGGGTACAGCAGTCCAGATTTTATTCGGGCGTCACAAACCATTTTATTGGCGGGTCTTGGAATTCTGCCACTTTTTTGGGGTCTTTTGCATGAAGAAACTTTCATAAGTAAATTCCTGTCAACCGACTTCATGGTCTTACTCGGCAAAAGTTCCTACATCTTCTATCTCATTCACAAAGGATTTATCTCGATTTTTATTTACGAATATGTTTTCCCTAATGTTTTGGCAATTTTTATTATCTTGAACATTATTTCGATCCTGATGTTTAAATACCTGGAAGAACCCGCAAATCAATGGATAAGGAGAAAGTACATACCGACCAAAAAATAAAACTGCTCTTTCGTCACCGGTCCATGGAAATGGGCGGCGTGGAAAAAGTGATGCTCAGTTTGCTGAATCATCTCAACAAAGAGAAGTTCCAGATCACGGTTTTGCTCAATCTGAACCAAGGAGAACTTCGGGATGAAATTCCGGATCAGGTGCGGAAAGTATTTTTAGCAGAGGGAAAAGAAGATTTCTCAAAGAATTTCTTGATCCGAAAACTTCAACTTTTTTTAAGGAAAAGAAAACTCAACAAATTCCGGGAAAACCCCAAAATCATCGACCAACAAATTTTGAAGGAAAACTTCGACATTGAAATTGGGATGACTTATAATGATTTCGAGGCGGTATTGAATTCTACCAACAAAAACTCGAAAAAAGTCGGCTGGTTTCACTCCGAAATCCACCTGCCAAAATTGCAGCCACTGGTTCCAAAAATTCTGGAGCATTTCCCGCAATTTGATTATATGGTTTACTGTTCAAAAAGAATCAAGGATTTAATGCACGAACATTATCCGAATTTGGATTACCCGAAAGAAAGCGTGATTATTAACGCCGTTCCCATTGAGGAAATTAAAAGAAAAGCTCAGTTAGAGGGAAGTGGGGAGATGAAAAAACGAAGCAGCATAAAACCGGAACTTGCAGAAGTCCATGCCGAAAATTTTTCGGAGGCCAAAAGTGAAAGCAAAATTCCGCAGTTTATTTCCATTGGTCGCCTCCACAGCAGAAAAGGATACCACAAATTAATGGCAGCTCACGCCAAATTATTGCAGGATGGATTTGCACATTCCGTCCTGATCATTGGTGATGGCGAGGAATTGCCGAATCTTTTGGAACAGCGGAAAAAGTTGGGTGTGGAAAAAACCTTCGTCTTTGCAGGAAATAAAATGAATCCGTATCCGTATTTGAAAAACTCGGATTTCTTCATCATGCCGTCTGAAAGTGAAGCGTGGCCATTAGTTATTGCAGAAGCTTTGATTTTGCAGAAACCGATTATTGCGACAAAAGTGGGCGATGTGGAAACGCTGATTGCACATCGAAAAACCGGCTACCTCATCCCATATGAAACTGATGAAATGTACAGCGCCATGAAGGAATTTTTAACCAACGGAAAATTGGTTTCGGAAATCAGGGAAAATTTGGTGGGGATTGAAAAACAGTTTGATAATAAAAAGATTTTTGAGGAAATCGAAAAAATATTCTTTAACTTAGTTCAGTCTAAAATCTAATTTTTCCCTAATGATCATGCACTTTTTCTACAGAATTATTTTAAAGATCAATACATTTTGTGAAAGTTTGGTTGGAAAAGCCTACATTGAAATCTGCAAAGCAAGAGGCTTAAAGGTGGGAAAAGACGTTATTTTCGTGGAAGCCCCGAAATTTGGCTCTGAACCCTTCCTCATAGAAATTGGCGACCGCACCAAAATCACCGCAAACTGCACTTTCATTAATCATGATGGAGCCATGTATGTCATTCGGTCCATGGAAAAATACAGCGATGCGCGCAATTTCGGACGGATTAAAATCGGGAAAAACTGCTTCATAGGAAATAACTGCACGATTCTTCCGGGAATTGAAATGGGCGACAACTGTATTTTAGGAGCAGGTTCCGTATTAAGTTCATCAATGCCCTCCAATTCCGTTTTTGCGGGAGTTCCCGCCAAGTTCATTTGCTCCATTGAAGAATATGGCGATAAAGCATTGAAAAACAACGTAATGTATCCAAGAGAATTAGAACCCACCCGTAAAAAACTCGAAGATTACATCCGGAAAAATCTTCCTCACACCTACAAACCGATCAAATAATAGCTTGTTTTCGTGGAATCCAAAAAGAAAATCCTCATCAGAATCGGCTCTCTGCGTCATGGTGGCGCAGAAAAAGTGTTGACGACTTTTCTGAAAAACCTGCCCGAAAATCAATACGAAATCGATTTACTTTTAAACCTTTATTCCGGGAAATATTTGGCGGAAATTCCCAAATGGGTCAATATTTTGTACCTCAACAAAGGCGAAATGATTACCACCAACCGAATTCAGGATATTCCACGAAAGGCATTTCGGGTTCTATATCAAAAGCTATTGAAAACTTTTCCGAAAATCCTGTACTCCACCATCTTAAAGGGGAAAAAATACGATATCGAATTTGCGGCAATTCACGGATTTCGGGACGAAATTTTGAATTCGCCATTACCCTCATCCAAAAAAATCGTCTGGATTCACAATGATTTGAGAAAGACCCATTTCCAAAATGATCATGAAATCCGAATATTTTTTGGGTTTGATAAAATCATGGTCATCTCTGAACAGATTCAGCATGATTTTCAGAATTTGGCCAAAAATGAAGAGGAACGAAACAGAATTGTGAGGATCTACAATCCTTTGGATACGAAGGAAATTCACTTGAAGTCAGATGCCCCAAAATCTCCGGAAGGGATCTTAAAAACCTTTTCCAACCTGGAAAAACCGATTCCAACCTTTGTGGGTGTGGGAACTGTTTTTCCTCAGAAAGGTTTTGACAGATTGCTCCATGTTCACAAAAAATTGCTCAATGAAGGATTTAGGCATCATGTGAAAATAGTGGGAGACGGCTACGATTTTGAAAAAATAAAAAAGCTGAAAAAAAATCTGGGAGTGGATGAAACTGCAGAAATGATTGGGTTTACCAATAATCCATATCCTCATGTTAAAGAAGCAGATTTCTTTATCTTGAGTTCAAGATATGAGGGTTTTCCAACAGTACTTTTCGAAGCAATAACATTAAAAAAGAACATCATCGCCACAGACGTTTCGGGAGTACGGGAAATGTTGCTCGACGGAAAACTGGGTTTAATCGTTGAAAATTCCGAAGAAGGAATCTATGAAGGAATTAAAAAAGCATTAACCGATCCTGGAAGTTTTGAGCCCTATCAACGGGAACTGAGAAATTATGAGATGCCTTTTAATCTGGAAAATTCCGTGAGCTCCATAATGAAAATCATCGATGAACTTTAACCTTAATGGGTAAAGAAATTTCATTCTTTACTTGATGGATAGGAGAAAATCTGTTCAATTCTGTGAAAATTGTGAGATAAAAATTATCTTTGTTCCAATGTCTAAAACAACCATCCAAAAAGATTTCTATCGGGAAAGCGGGAAATGGCTCTCCACTTTAGAGATTTGGGCAAAATGCATCAATCCGAATCTGCATTTCGTCTATCTTTTAAGGAAAACCCAGCAATTTCCGAAAAAATCATTTTGGGGAATTTGGTGGCGTTTGATTTTGAGACATCATCAAATTAAATACGGTTTCCAGATTTATCCTGAAACAAAAATCGGGGAAGGTTTTTACCTGGGACATTGGGGAACGGTGGTGATCAATCCAAAAGCGAAAATCGGCAAAAACTGCAATATTGCGCAAGGTGTCACCATCGCACAGGCAAACCGGGGAAAAAATGAGGGAGTTCCCGAAATCGGAAATGAAGTTTGGATTGGACCCAACGCAGTAATCGTTGGCCGTATAAAAATCGGCGACAATGTGTTGATCGGCCCGAATTCCTATGTCAACTTTGATGTTCCTTCTAATTCTGTAGTCATCGGTAATCCCGGGCAAATCACCGAAAGTAAAAATGCAACCGAAAGTTATATTAACAATAGAATACCGTGATTAAAATCTAAAATCAATTCAGTCTAAAAATGAAACAGTCTTACCAAAAAATCTTCGAAAACAACGAAAAATGGATCCAGAAAAAATTGGAACTGGATCCCCAATATTTTGACACACTCGCAGCAGGTCAAAATCCACAGTACCTGTATATCGGTTGCTCAGACAGCCGTGTTTCTGCAGAAGAATTAATGGGATTGACCCCGGGAGAATTATTCGTTCACAGAAATATCTCCAATGTGGTGAACACGCTTGACATGAGCTCCACAGCGGTGATCCAATATGCGGTGGAACATTTGAAAGTGAAACACATTATCGTTTGCGGACATTATGGTTGCGGTGGCGTGAAAGCCGCGATGACTCCACAAGATTTGGGATTGCTGAATCCTTGGTTACGGACCATCCGCGACGTTTACCGACTTCACCAAAAAGAACTTGATGCAATTGAAGATGAACATGCACGCTACGACAGACTGGTAGAATTAAATGTGGAAGAAAACTGCATCAACGTGATCAAAATGGCATGTGTGCAGGAACAGTATATTGCCAATCATTTTCCGATTGTTCACGGATGGGTTTTCGATATGAAGACGGGAAAAATCATCGACCTGGATATCGATTTTGAAGAAATCCTCAAAGACATTCAAAAAGTGTATGACCTCACCAATACAGAATGGCTGATGAGCAAGAAAAATAATAAAAATTTTGACTAAGATGGTCTAGATTTTCGGATTTCCAATACTGCATATTGACAGATAGAATTTGTGATTCTTCTCTTTCGTCCTGAGAATCGTATTTTAATCATTTTCCGTTAAATGCAGACATCGTATTTTGAATTCCCGCGAAAACAAATGACAGAGAGGCTTTCGCAAAAAGACCGATCCTTTCTTGCAAAGTTTTCAGCTCCTCCTCATTCCATTTTCCGAGGACATAATCCACCTGTTGACCTTCGGAGAAATCCGCAGAAATCCCGAAACGGATCCTTGCATAGTTTTGGGTTTGAAGCTGTTCGTTGATGCTTTTCAGACCATTGTGACCGGCATCTGAACCTTTTCCTCTCATTCGTAATGTTCCGAAGGGAAGCGCCAAATCATCCGTGATAATGAGCAGGTTTTCCAAGGGAATATGCTCTTTCTGCATCCAGAATCTCACTGCATTGCCGGAAAGGTTCATGTAGGTATCTGGTTTTAAGACAAATACTTTTCTGCCTTTGTATTTACCTTCCGCCATCAAACCGAAATTCGCAGATTTGAAGGGTGCATCCATTTCCGCAGCGATTTTTTCAGCAACTTTAAACCCGACATTGTGCCGGGTTTCAGTATATTCTTCGCCTTTATTGCCAAGACCTACGATGAGGTATTTCATTTCATGGAATTATTTGTAGGTATAAATGATATACTCGTCCGCAGAAGATGTAGTCTTCATAGGATATCCCTCGCTATCATAAATATGAGTGTAGTTGGTGGTTTCTGCCGGCGTACCGGTCGCCGAAATCTTCAGCTGCAAATGGTTGTTTGCTGATTGCAAAAATGCTCCGTGTGGTCCCATTCCAAACATATAGGAAAGATATTCCGAAGGAAGCAGCTTATACGGCGATTTTTTGTCATCAAAACTTATGTCGTACACTTGGTCATCCGGACTCATTTCAAGTTGTCCATCAAAATTATAGATTCCGGTCTTGATAATTGTTTTCACAATATTAGAGCCCGAATAGGTGTAATTCCCCTCAATATAGCTTTTCATCGGAATAGGAAAAGTGAATTCATGGATTGTTGCCACTTTGGTGAGTTTGCTTCCGGAGTAGGTAAAAGTAGAAGTGGTTTTAAGCAATCCGGTGATATCGCTGGTCAACTTAGAAACATTGGATCCGCTGTATTCCAAAGTAGCTGTTTGACCCGCACTGGTTAATTTAGAAATCCTATTATTTGAATTATAGGTAATCAACGTCACATTGCCATCCTGATCAGTTGTGGAAACAAGCTTTGTTCCTTCGTACTGGAAAGTCAATGTTTCGTCAGACATTTCACCCGTTTCCAGATCAATCGCATGGGATTCCATTTTTGTCAGCAACCTTCCGGAAGGTGGTGTTCCACCGCCTCCAGTTCCACCGGCTCCATCAACACCGAAAAGCAGATCACCGTTTTGATCTCTTGCCGGTTCACAGGAAAAAACGATTAATAAACTGAATGCAAACGTAAAAAAATAGAGTAACTTTTTCATTTCTAAAGTATCTTGCGCAAATGTAATGTTTTTTTTTGAACGGAATTTTGGTTGGAAAATTACTTTTGGTAAAATTTTTCAAGCAAGTTAACCTCGCAACCGGCAACTTATCTGCCGGTAACCTACCGATTGTTTTTGTAAAATATGGCTTTTCTCAAATCATAAAATCCTTTCCAAAACTCCGGTCACTTCATCCACATTCTGCACATTCTCTTTTCGCATCATCAACTGATTTCCTTCTGCTGAATGTTTCTCCTTTAAGGTTGCTTCTTTCGGATTCATTGATAAATACGAAATAATATGCCGGAATTTATCGCTCTGGTAAAATTTATCCTGCGGATTCGATGGGAAATAGCCGAGGAAAATCCCGTTCTTCACCACGATTTTCTCAAAACCGATTTCTGCGGCGATCCATTTTAGTTCTACAGATTTTAAAAGATTTTTGGCTTCTTTTGGCAAGATTCCGAAACGGTCAACCAATTCACTTTCAAATTTTTGAAGTTCTTGCTTATTTTGGATTTCCGCCAGTTTTTGGTAAAGTGAAAGTCTTTCCTCAATACTTGAAACATAAGAATCCGGCAACATCAATTCCAAATCGGTATCGATATTGACTTCCTTCGTGGACTTGAATAACTTCTTCCTTTCCTCCTCATTTTCAAAAAGATGGTCAAACTCTTCATCATTCTGAAGTTCATCCAGCGCTTCCTGCATAATTTTCTGATACGTATCGAAACCCATTTCGTTGATAAAACCGCTTTGCTCACCGCCGAGCAAATCTCCAGCGCCACGGATTTCCAGATCCTTCATCGCAATCTGGAAACCGCTTCCCAAATCAGAAAACTGCTCGATTGCTTCCAGCCTTTTTCTCGCATCTGAAGTCATCATATCAAATGGTGGCGTGATCAGATAACAGAACGCTTTGCGGTTGCTGCGACCAACTCTTCCCCGCATTTGGTGCAAATCCGCCATTCCGAATTTCTGCGCATCGTTGATAAAAATTGTGTTGGCATTGGGAACATCCACCCCACTTTCCACGATGGTCGTGGAAACCAAAACATCATATTTCCCTTCCATAAAATCCAAAACATTCTGCTCCAACTGTTTTCCTTCCATTTGTCCGTGACCGGTGATCACACGGGCATCCGGAACGAGACGCTGAATCAGTCCCGCAATATCTTTCAGGTTTTCAATTCGGTTGTTAATAAAGTAAACCTGTCCGTCTCTTTGAATTTCATAGGAAACCGCATCGCGTAAAATCTCCTCACTAAACCCAATAATCTGGGTTTCCACCGGTTGCCGATTTGGGGGTGGCGTTTTTATCACCGACAAATCCCTTGCCGCCATCAGAGAGAATTGCAGCGTCCGCGGAATCGGAGTCGCGGTCAAAGTCAATGTGTCAATATTGCTTTTTAAGGTTTTCAGTTTGTCTTTTACCGAAACACCAAATTTGTGCTCTTCATCGATGATTAAAAGACCCAAATCCTTAAATTTCACTGAACTTCCGACCAACTGATGCGTGCCGATCACGATGTCGATTTTTCCGTTCTTCAGGCCTTCCAAAGTCTCGGATTTTTGTTTCGCAGTGCGGAAACGGTTCATGTATGAGATTTCCACCGGAAAGTCTTTCAGTCTTTCCTTAAAGCTTCGGTAATGCTGAAAAGCCAGAATCGTGGTGGGAACCAAAACCGCCACTTGTTTTCCGTCCGTTGCCGCTTTGAACGCTGCACGGATTGCCACCTCAGTTTTCCCGAAACCTACATCGCCACAGATCAAACGGTCCATCACGGTGTCGTTTTCCATGTCTTTTTTCACATCGAAAGTAGCTTTTTCCTGATCCGGAGTATCTTCGTAAATAAAACTGGCCTCCAGTTCATTTTGCAGATAAGAATCGGGGGCGAAAGCAAACCCCTTTGCGGTTTTCCGCTTGGCGTAAAGTCTTATGAGGTCGAAAGCGATCTGTTTGACTTTCGCTTTGGTTTTTTGTTTCAAAGATTTCCAGGCAGGCGATCCGAGTTTCGAGAGCACGATTTCTCTTCCGTCTGGACCATTGTATTTCGAGATTTTGTGCAAAGAATGAATGGATACATAGAGCAAATCATTGTTTTTGTAAACCAGTTTGAAACATTCCTGCACTTTTCCGTTATTATTCACTTTCACCAACCCCATGAATTTCCCGATTCCGTGGTCGATATGGGTAATATAATCGCCTACCTTCATCTGCATCAAATCCTTCAGGGTCAGTTGTTCTGATTTCGCGAATGCATTTTTTGCCTTAAACCTTTGATATCGATCAAAAATCTGGTGATCAGTGTACACTGAGATTTTATGGTCCAAATCCACGAATCCGGAATGCAACTCAGATTTAAAGGATTTAAAGGGAATATTTTTTTCCAAATCCTGGAAAATTGCTTCGAGCCGCTCCTTTTGTTTTTCGGTGGAACATGAAATCCAGGTGTCAAAACCATCATTTTGCTTCTCTTCCAAATCTTCAATCAAGAGTTGGAAATTCTTATTAAAAGCAGGCTGCGAAGTCTGATTGAGTTGGACTGTCGCAAATCCGGAAGACTGCAGCGTTGACGAAAAATCCAGCCAGTGGAATTTTTTGATGTCCTTTCTAAGATCTTCTTCTGAAACGAAGAGTTCAGCAGGTTTTTGATGCTTGATCACTGCACTTAATGAAGAAAATCTTTCTCCCGCTTTTTCATAGAAATCCTTGATCTTGGAAAAACCCAATTCTGCATTTTTGGTAATAATCATCAGGTTTTTGGGAGCCATTTCCAACAGTGAAACCTTGGTTCCTGTCACTGAAAAATTCATATTGGAAACCAATTGAAATTCCCTTACTTTATCCTTTGAAAGTTGGGTTTCAATATCGAACGTTTTGATGCTTTCTACCTCATTTCCGAAAAATGTAATTCTGAATGGCTCTTCACTGGAGTAAGAAAAAACGTCCACAATTCCGCCCCTCACCGAAAATTCGCCGGGTTCAGAAACGAAATCGGTCAACTGAAAATTAAAGTGGTTCAGCAATTCTTCGGTAAAATCGAAATCCAGGGAATCACCGACTTTTATCGTGTGGGAAATTTGATTGAAGTCTTCTTTTTTCATCACTTTTTCCGCCAGAGAAGAAAACGGTGCCACCATGATTTGCGGTTTTTTGTTGTGGTGGATGTTGTTCAAAACTTCCGTTCTCAAAACCAAATTCGCATTCTGTGTTTTTTCCAATTGATAGGGATCCAGATGCGTCGGTGGAAAATACAGCACGTTTTCTTTTCCGAGCAAATCTTCCATTTCGGCAGAAATATAGAGCGCATCTTCTTGGTCATCCGTCAGAAAGAGAACCGACTTCTTTTGAACTAAAAATAATTCCGCTGCGAAAACCGAGGGAAAAGAACCCGCAAATCCTTTTATAGAAAGGTGTTTGTGTTGCTCGATTTGATTAAAAATTTCCTTCCCGAATTCATTTTGCAGGAGATTCGGAAGAAAGGTTTCATTAATTTTTTTTAAACCCATTACTAAAAAGTGTTTATTGAATGTCGCGATCAATCCAAAACGACAAACGCGATTTCGGGACTTCTCCGAAATCGTGATTCAAGCCGCAAATTTAGTGAAACTTCCGGAAAGGGAATGTGAACAGGAGCAGACAAGAGCATTAATCGCAAAGATTAATAGAAGAACTTTCCTATTTATTTAAAACCTAAATCCCTTCTTCTGTATTCTGATCGTCTTTTAACCAGACGGATTCTGCAAGATATTGATCATCTGGATAATAAATAAAGAGGCAATTTTTCCCTTTAATCGTGTTGATAATCGGCACTGCCAATTCTCTCGGAACGGCGGGACAACCCCAGCTTCTGCCGATACGGTTTTGCGATCTGATAAACTTCTCGCTCACATAATCTGCGCCATGCATCACAATCGCACGCTGGAAAGCGTTGTCATTAAACCCGTTATCCATTCCCAAAAGTTTCAGGGAATATCCATTTCCCCCAGTATAGGTTGATTCTGTAATATAAAAACCGAGGCTGCTTTGGTAGGAACTTTCACGGTTTGAAAAACTTTTTGCAAACTCCTCGCCGGTATTTTTTCCGTGTGCGACTAAAGAATTAAACAAAACTTTCCGCTCATTCAAATCAATGATCCAAAGTCGTTTTTGAGTAGAAGAAAGAGAAAAGTCACCAATGCTTAGAAGATGGGAATCGGCATCAATCTTCCCGGCTTTTTTCAGATTGCTGAAACCCAGGTATGCTGTCTCAAAAACTTCGGCACGGAGCGTATTTGATGATCCGAAATCGATCGATTCGTAAATCTCCGCCGCAGCTGAGATCGTATTCGTTTTGGTATTTTCAGCAGCTTGATGCTTTAAGGGTACAGAAGAAACTTTGGTTGGATTTTCAGATATATTTTTGGAATGAATTTCATTTTTGTAAAAAGATGTTGCAATAAACAAGACCAGACTAAGTGACAAAAGGATTTTCCTCATTCGATATTATGTTAAATAAATTGACCGGCGCAAATCTACAAAGATTTAGTTTTCAGAATATTGTATTTAAAATTTTTAACGGTTATTTATGAAAATTTAACGGGATTTTCTTCTTTACAATTAATTTCGCTAACTTTGCAGAATCATGTTCAAGGCATTGAAATTATTTCTGATTGTGCTGAGTTTGGGGGCGTTTGTCCTTCCAAAACAAATGCTGTTTGCTCAGCAGACAGAGCAATGCTGCGAACAGAAAAAACAGGAAGACCGCTGCTGCAAGACTGAAAAAAAACAACCTTGTCACAACAATACTTCGAAAAAACATTCCGATCAGAATCACTGTGGAAACGATTGCGCAAATTGCCATTCCTGCTCCCTTTTTTCTTTTTTTAATTTCGTTTCCCCGGAAATCCAGGAGTCTCAATCGGTTCATTTGGTAGAAACCAAACTGAATTTCAAATACAGCGTCTGCTTTATTTCCAACAATTTTCAAAATATTTGGCAACCGCCGAAAATAGCTTAATTTATTGAATCACAGCCAGAAGTCTGTTCTTTTGGCAACTATTTTTAAATTAATTTATTTTCGAAATATGAAAACTTTATTGAAAGTATTTTTTGCTTTCTCCATCTTATTTTCAACCTTTTTGTCTGCGCAAACCATCACCAAATCAACATTTTTAGTCAAAGGTGAATGTGGAATGTGCAAAGACCGAATTGAAACCACCGCCAAAAAAAATGGTGCAGCCTCCGCAAGTTGGAACGCAGATACCCAAAAACTCGACTTAGAATTCGACGCCAACAAGGTTTCCGCAGATGAAATCCTAAAAAAAATCGCCGAAGCGGGACATGACAATGAGCGATTCTCCACTACAGAATCGGTTTATGAAAACCTTCCCGCCTGTTGTCATTATGACAGGTCACCTTCTTTCCTGAAGGCCAATGTCACTGAGCAGCCCCAAAAGAAAGACCATGAGTTTTTCGTTCGCGGGAATTGCAGTTCCTGCAAAGCAAGAATAGAAAAAGCCGCAAAAGATGCCGGTGCAAATTCCGCAAACTGGGATGTGGAAACCCAGAAAGTGACTTTGGATTTCAATCCCACAAAAACTTCTGCAGAAAAAATCCTGAAAAAAATTGCAGATGTTGGTCACGATAACGAAAAGTATAAGGCTTCAGACGATGTTTATAAAAACCTTCCAGGCTGCTGTTTGTATGACCGGAACCTTCCATTCGGCGTAAAAGGAGAATTGGCGCACAGTGATGAAGAGCCAACTCCCAAAAACGATTCTCCTTCCAAGGCAGACCATGTCGGTAAAACCCTGGAGGAAATCCGATTGGTAAAACTGAAAGAAGCAACCGCATTAAGCAAAAAGGAAGCAGGTTTGACTTACAACATTGGGTCAAAAGAACTGCTGAAAGCTGCATGCTGTAATCTTTCCGAAAGCTTTGAAACCAACGCCACAGTTGACGTTTCCTTTAGCAACGCCGTTACCGGAACCAAACAGCTGAAAATGCTCGGTCTGGACCAAAAATATACCGCATTGACTAAGGAGCTTTTCCCAGAAATCCGCGGACTCGCTTCTGCATACGGACTGAATTTCATTCCGGGAAGATGGATTTCGGGAATCCAACTGACCAAAGGAGGAAGCACGGTGACCAACGGCTACGAAAGCATTACCGGACAAATCAACACCGAATTTCTGAAATATAAAAATGAAAACGAATCTTCAATCAATCTTTTTGCAGATTTGAATTTGAGGACTGAAGCCAACATTACTTCCACCCAAAAACTTTCCGAAAAATGGAACCAAAGCATTCTGCTCCACGGAAACGGAACTTTTGGCGAAGCAGATTATAACGATGACGGATTTTTGGACCAACCCAAAGGAAACCAGCTGAATGCGGCTTATTTGTTGAATTTCGATGATTTGAATGAGAGTGGTTTCGGTTCCCATTTTGGGATTAATTTCCTGAAAGACGAAAGAATTGCAGGACAAAAGGGATTTGATAAGAAATTACCGCAATCTGCACAGAGTCTTTATGGCGTTGGAATAGATATTTCAAGAATTCAGCTTTGGAATAAAACCGGATATATCTTTAAAGGGAAACCTTACCAAAGCATCGGTTGGATGAACCAATTCACCCATCACGAGCAGGATAGTTTTTTCGGTTTTAGAAATTATGACGGCAAACAAAACACCTTTTATTCCAATTTGATTTTCGAGGGAATTTTTGGGAATACCAATCACAAATACAAAACCGGAGCGAGTTTTCTGTACGATGATTTTAATGAAAATTATCTGATTCAAAATTATAAGCGAACCGAAACCGTGCCCGGAATTTTCTTTGAATATACTTTGACCGGCGAAAAATACACTTTGGTTGCAGGAGCCAGAACTGATTTCCACAATTTGGCAGGAACACAGTTTACTCCGAAAATCAACTTTAAATATGATTTTACCCCAAAAACCATTCTGCGACTCTCTGCAGGACGGGGTTTCAGAACTGCGAATATCTTTGCGGAAAATCAACAGTATTTTGCCTCAAACAGACAAATTGAAATTTTAGGTAATGGTGGAAAAATTTATGACCTAAAACCTGAAATCGCCTGGAATTACGGAATAAGTCTGCAACAGGAATTCCAGTTGTTCCAAAGGAAATCCACCGTTGTAGCCGATTTTTTCAGAACCGATTTCCAAAATCAGGTTTTGACGGATTTGGATGCATCGCCTCAAAAAATGCTGTTCTATAATTTGGACGGAAAATCAGCGGCAAACTCTTTTCAGACCCAGTGGGATTTCTCCCCTGCAAAAAATTTCGATGTGCGTTTGGCGTACAAGTATTATGATGTGCAGGCAGACTATCTTTCTGGTAGAAAAGAAGTTCCGTTTATGGCAAAAAATCGTGGATTTGCTAATTTTTCGTATTCTACCCATAAAAATGACAAAGGCGGTTTCTGGAGTTTCGATACTACTTTAAACCTGGTCGGAAAGCAAAGAATTCCTAATACCAAAAGCAATCCGGCTGAATTTCAGCTGCCGGAATATTCAAATTCCTACGCTACTTTGAACGCACAAATCGCAAAAGATTTCAATAAAAATATTCGTGTATATTTGGGTGGAGAAAACCTCACCAGTTATACCCAGACTAATCCGATTTTGGATGCAAAAAATCCGTTCGGAAACTATTTTGACGGGGGAATGGTTTACGCACCGATTATGCCCGCAAATGTCTATATTGGAATTGATTTGAAATTTTAGAAAATATGAAAAGAGTACCCTTGTTGATGATTGTTGCCGCCTCGATTTTCTGGTCGTGCGACAAAAATAAGACCGAAACCGATTTGAAAGAGCATGCAAAAGTGGAATCTGCAACTGCCGATTCTGCTTCCGTAAACTCTACCCAAACGGAAACTGTGCAATCGGAAGAAGCCGGAAATGCTTCCACAGAAGCCAAAGCCGTTGCAGCAAATAATGCCGAGAAAAAGCCACAGCTTAATCCGCCGCACGGAGAACCTTTCCACCGTTGCGAAATTCCTGTAGGTGCACCGATTGACAGTCAACCTGCACCAACTCCGGCTCCGCAAATGATGCCGCAAAGTGCTGCAAACAACAACTTCAACACGAATCCGATTCCATCGGCTCCGCAACCGGTTGCTGCACCTTCTGCACAGAATCTGGGACCCAAACCGGCACTGAATCCACCACACGGAGAACCGCATCACCGATGCGATATCCAGGTTGGAGCACCTTTGATTTGATTTTAAATTAATGGATATAAAAATGCGGAATCTGGAAGGTTCCGCATTTTGTTTGTATTGTAGAGAATTTCTGATCTAAATTTTCACGAGCAAATTTCTGAAATTCGTCTTCTCATCGATAATTCTCCGCAAGTCAGCCACCGGAACCCTTTCCTGTTTCATGGTGTCGCGGTCTCTCAAAGTCACGGTGTTGTCTGTCAAAGAATCGTGGTCCACCGTGATGCAGAACGGCGTTCCAATCGCATCCTGTCTTCTGTATCGTTTTCCGATGCTGTCTTTGTCTTCGTAAATCATGTTGAAATCATATTTCAAATCGTTGAAGATTTTCTCGCCATATTCGCCAAGTCCGTCTTTTTTTATCAAAGGCAAAATCGCAGCTTTCACAGGAGACAAAGCAGGAGGAAGTGCTAGAACCGTTCTTTCTGAGCCGTCTTCCAAAACCTCTTCTTTCAGGCAATTGGAGAAAATCGCCAGGAACAGTCTGTCCAAACCTACCGAAGTTTCCACCACGAAAGGCGTGTAGCTTTCATTTCTTTCACTATCGAAATACTGCAGTTTTCTGCCTGAAAATTTTTCATGCGCCGATAAATCGAAATCAGTTCTGGAGTGAATTCCTTCCAATTCCTTAAATCCAAACGGAAACTTAAATTCGATATCTGCAGCTGCATTTGCATAATGAGCTAATTTTTCATGATCGTGGAATTTGTAGTTTTCATTTCCTAAACCTAAAGCCAAATGCCAGTTCAAACGTTTTTGCTTCCATTCTTCATAATAACCGAGTTCGGTTCCAGGCGGAACAAAAAATTGCATTTCCATCTGCTCAAATTCCCGCATCCTGAAAATAAACTGTCTTGCAACGATTTCGTTTCTGAATGCTTTTCCGATTTGGGCAATTCCGAAAGGAAGCTTGTGGCGGGAAGTTTTCTGCACATTGAGAAAGTTTACGAAAATTCCCTGCGCCGTTTCCGGACGAAGATAAAGGTCGGTTGCATTTTCCGAAGCCGCACCAAGTTTGGTTCCGAACATTAAATTGAACTGTCGGACATCGGTCCAGTTTTTTGAGCCGGTATCCGGATCGGCGATTTCCAATTCTTCGATGAGTGCTTTCACATCGGCTAAATCATTGTTTTCCAATGAGCGCGCCAGTCTTTTCAGTATCACCGATTGTTTTTCACGATATTCCAAGACTCTTGGATTAGTAGATTCAAACTGAGCTTTATCGAATGAATCACCGAATCTTTTTTCTGCTTTTTCGATTTCTTTCTGCGCTTTGTCTTCCAGTTTTGCGCAGTAATCTTCCAGCAAAACATCGGCTCTGAAACGTTTTTTGGAATCCTTGTTGTCTATAAGAGGATCATTAAACGCATCTACGTGACCGGAAGCTTTCCAAATGGTGGGATGCATAAAAATCGCAGAATCAATACCCACGATATTTTCATTCAGCTGAACCATCGCCTTCCACCAATATTGCTTGATGTTGTTTTTCAGTTCCGCTCCATTTTGACCATAATCATACACCGCCGAAAGTCCGTCATAAATCTCCGAACTAGGGAAAATAAAACCGTACTCTTTAGCGTGGGAAATCACCTTTTTGAAAACATCTTCCTGTTTTGCCATCGTATTTTGAATTTGTGCAAAAATAGGGAAATTAATGGTGAGGATAAAATGCAAAAAAGCAGAAAATGAATCTGCTTTGGTAGGGTGAAAAAGAATTTTTTCTTAAAAATGATAACTCAGCGCAATTCCGTTTCCCACATTTTCTAATTTGAAATAAGGCTGAAAACCTGTTGATCTTCCGTTTTCAATCTGAACAGCTCTATCGGAATTCTTTTTTGCCGCCACTGCGAAGGGAATTGCAGCTCCGACAAATCCCGCACCCAAAAGGAGATAACCGATTCCATAAGAACCTTTTGTCTGTCCGTAAACAGGTCCGGATGGCGTTTGACCAACTACACCTTTTTCCTCTTTGGTGAGCAGCATGGGAATACTTACCCCGATTCCCGCACCCCCAATCACCCCCAAAACGGTTGCGATGGTGCCATTTGTACGTGCTTTTTTCATGGTACCCAATGCTTCAGGATTTTTGAAAACCTCTTCATACTCTGACAGTTTATAGGTTTTCCCATCTTTCACCAGTCGGTTTTTCTCCAAACTCACCTGTGAAAATAATGATTGAAAAAAAAGAAAAAAGCTAAAAAACAACAGTTTTTTCATAAATAATTTTTTTTCGAATATACATACAAATGTGCTTGTGCCAAAATGAATTTTCATTACCAAACCCACATATGCTGATAGGGGTCGTAATTATACCTCATCACCGTAGAACTGAATGTTGCATTTTTTAGATTCACGACGAGTAGATTTAAGGTACTTTCATGAACCACATAAAACGCCTTGATAAAGTTATATTTTGTTTGGTATTCTTTATGGAAGAATACGCTCGCAAGACAACTGTTGGTAGAGTAAACCTGAAACTTGCGCACCTTCCAATTTTTGTCAAAAGTCAATAATCGATACCCCGTCTCTGGTTCGGTCGCTCCACAAAAACCCTGCTTATTAAAATTGGAGTCTCTCTCGAAATAGAAAAGAATCCTGTTTTCCTCTTTGTCTTCGAATGTTGAAATAATCTCGTTTCCACCATATTCATCCAGAACTGTTCGAAGATTATATTTTTTTCCGTTGGGCAGACTGAGCCATTCATTTCTTAAGGTGATGTCCAAATCATCTTTATAAATTTGAATTCGATAATTCTTATTGTGGTATTTCATTATTCCATTTTGCGATCTTCCCGATCCTTGTCGAATTTGCAGGAACTCAGTAAAATTAGAGAATTCCGGACAGGGCGAAATCCAACAAAATAACTCTTCGTCTGAAATTTGTTTAAAATCCTGCTCACTGGCAAAATTGTACAGCATTAAATTACCGTCATAGAATCCCATCAAAGGAATTTTCCGCTTATATTTATCATAATAATACCATCCTTTTACAGTAAAAACTTTATCGTGCCATCCGGAATGACCCAGGTATTCCAAATACATGGTAATTGGTTGTCCCGCAATATTTCCTTTGAAAGTGGCTGAAGTTTGCCAATCTTTTTGCAGCGAGATCTTCGGATCTTTAAATTGGGCTAATAAAAAAAAGCTTCCCATCAGGAAACAAAAAGTGATCATTTTTTTCATTGTGATAATTGGTGTTAATTTCTATATAGCAATGAAAATTCAATGCCATATTTAACATTTCATTAAGAAGAATTTAGGATTTATTTAAGATTTTATTGTAGGCAATGATTTTTGTAATTTTACCGAACAATAATTCCTATGTACAAATCCCTGATCCGCCCGATTTTATTCAGACTCGATCCCGAAAAAGCGCATCACCTCACTTTCTTTATGTTAAAGAATTTTGGTTGGCTCGCAAAAGTTTTTCTACCAAAACCGATTGAGGACAAAAGGTTGGAGCGTGAAGTTTTCGGGCTAAAATTTAAAAATCCGGTGGGTTTAGCAGCCGGTTTGGACAAAAATGCAGTAGCGTTCAAAGAGTTTTCAAATCTTGGATTTGGATTTGTGGAAATTGGTACTCTCACTCCGAAACCGCAACCAGGGAATCCACCCAAACGACTTTTCAGGCTGATTGAAGATTCGGGAATCATTAACAGAATGGGGTTTAACAATGAAGGAGTTGATGCCGCTATTGACAGATTAAAGAAAAACAAGAACGTCCTCATCGGTGGAAATATCGGCAAAAATAAAGGGACGCCAAATGAAAATGCAGTCAGCGATTACCTCCACTGCTTTGAGAAACTTTTTAATTTTGTGGACTATTTCGTGGTGAATGTCTCCTCGCCAAACACCCCGAATCTGCGAGAACTTCAGGACAAGGAGCCTTTAATGAAACTTTTAGGTGAACTGCAAAACCTCAATGCAACAAAAGAAAAACAAAAACCGATCCTCTTGAAAATCGCACCGGATTTATCGGATGACCAGTTATCAGACATCATCGAAATCGTCAAAGAAACCAAAATCGCCGGCGTAATCGCAACCAATACCACCCTTTCCCGAGAAAACCTAATATCCGAAAACAAAACAGAATCTGGCGGTTTATCCGGGAAACCATTAACAAAACGCTCCACCGAAGTCATCCGGTTTTTATCTGAAAAAAGCGGAAAAGCTTTCCCGATCATCGGAGTCGGCGGAATTCATTCGGCAGAAGATGCCATCGAAAAACTGGAAGCAGGCGCAAGTTTAGTGCAGCTTTATACGGGATTTATTTATGAGGGACCGGAGTTGATTCGGGAAATTAATAAGAAGATCCTTGAAAGATTTTCTGTGTAAAGTTGTTCCTTTTTTCTACCTCTGAAAATCAAAAACGCTATCAATCAAAAGATTAACAGCGTTTTGAGTACCTCGGACGGGACTTGAACCCGTACGTCCTTGCGGACACAGGATTTTAAGTCCTGCGTGTCTACCAGTTCCACCACCAAGGCAGGTAGATAAATGAGCGAAAAACGGGATTCGAACCCGCGACCCCGACCTTGGCAAGGTCGTGCTCTACCAGCTGAGCTATTTTCGCAGTTTCGGAGCATTAATTGATGCTCCAAAGTTTTGTGTGCGGATGAAGGGACTCGAACCCCCACGCCTCACGGCACCAGATCCTAAGTCTGGCGTGGCTACCAATTACACCACATCCGCTACTGAACGCTGTTCTTTTTTTTTGGTGAGTGCAAATATAAAAACTTTTTCTCTTTCAGGCAAAGAAAAATTTGGAAAAATATTGCCGCTGTTGAATTTCATCCCGTGTTTCTGAAATCTGAAATCCCTTGTAGGCTATTTTCCAATATTATAGAAAAAAATCCCCCATAATCATTAATTTAAATTTACTGCTTTTGGGCGTCGGCACTAATAATTTGAAAATTTAAATAGGAATCCTTAAGAATTTTTCGTTCCCCGTTTTATTTTCTCTCTGTAATTTCTTACTTTTACATCTTATAAAATTTGATTATGGAATTACAAGGAACAGTGAAGAAAATATCTGAAATCCAAACTTTTGCGAGCGGATTTCAAAAAAGGGAAATGGTGATTTTGACCGAAGAACAATATCCACAGCCAATTAATATAGAGTTTCTGCAAGAAAAAGGAGACCTGCTCAACAACCTGAAAGAAGGTGATAAAGTGAAAATCGGAATCAATCTGAGAGGCAGAGAATGGACTTCACCGCAAGGCGAGGTGAAATATTTCAACTCCATTATCGGTTGGAGGGTAGAGAAATTGGATTCGACCAGTAACTTCAGTGAACCTACGGAAGCGGCTTCAGTTCAAAGAGCAGAACCGGCAAGTGAAGTAGCGAAAGATGGTAATCCTTTCGGAAATGAGGAAGAAGACGATTTACCTTTCTAAAACATCTGAATATAAAACTAAAATCCTGCTGAAATAGTGGGATTTCTTTTTCAAAAATGGTTAGGCTTCCTTCCAATGAAATTTCATTCCCCGATCCGGAACTTTTGATTTCGGACTCCGGTTTGATGGCAATTGGTGGCGATTTATCTCCGGAGCGATTGCTTTTTGCTTATCAACTTGGTCTCTTCCCCTGGTTTAATGAGGGCGAAGAAATCCTTTGGTGGTGCCCTGATCCGAGATTTGTCTTGTTTCCAAAGGATCTAAAGGTTTCCAAATCGATGAAGAAAATCCTTCGTGACAAAGTTTTCACCTTTACCGAAAATCAGTGTTTTCGAAAAGTGATGGAGGAATGTAAGAACACCTTTAGAAAAGACCAAGATGGAACATGGATTTCAAAACAGCTCATCGATTCTTTCGAAATCCTTCATCAGCAAGGTTTTGCGAAAAGTGTAGAGGTTTGGCAACATGAAGAATTGGTCGGGGGTTTTTATGGCGTTCAAATCGGGAAGGTTTTCTGTGGCGAAAGCATGTTTTCCAAAGTGAGCAACGCCTCGAAAGCCGGATTCCTGGATTTTGTTCAAAAAAATGCAGAACACTTCAAACTGATCGATTGCCAAATCCACTCCGAACATCTGGAATCACTTGGCGCAACCATGATTCCAAAACTTGAATATTTAAAAATTTTAAAAGAAAATCAATGAACCACGAAAGAGAAAAATGGATACTACTGATAATTTTGACCATCATTTGGGGTTCATCATTCATTCTCATCAAAAAATCTCTGGATTATTACAATCCCTTTGAAGTAGGGAGTTTGCGAATCATGATTGCCGGATTATTATTGATGCCGGTCGCATTTTTAAACATGAAGAAGTTTCCGAAAAAAAATCTGAAATGGCTTTTGCTCGCAGCGGCGTGCGGAAATTTCTTCCCGATGTATCTTTTTCCCATCGCGGAAACCAAAATTAGCAGCAGCGTGGCGGGAATCATCAATTCCATGGTGCCGATATTTGTCATCTTAATCGGTCCGTTTCTGTGGAAGGAAGTTTCCACGAAGTTTCAAAAAATCGGTGTAGCAATCAGTTTCGCCGGCGTTTGCATTCTAACTCTCGGAAGCCATGAAGCAGGCGAACTCAAACTCATTCCGATTGTATTATTATTGTTGGCCACTTTGATGTATGCGATCAACGCTTTGACCGTGAAAAAAAAACTAAATCACGTGGAACCGATAGCACTTTCCGCATTTGTTTTTGGATTTGTACTTTTTCTGCCATCTTTAATTTCACTTGCTGTTTCAGGATTCTTTCATGATTTCCACTTCACGAAAGGAAATTTCATCGGAATTGGATTTGTTTCATTGCTCGCCATTTTCGGAACCGGTTTGGCGATGATGCTGAATTACAGAATATTGCGGATCTCCACGGCTTTGTTTGCATCCACTGTTACTTTGCTGATGCCGATTGTGGCGGTAATCTGGGGAATTATTGACGGAGAAAAGCTCACCTTCATGCAAATTTTCGGCGGCGTAGTTATTATGGGCGGTTTGATTTTCCTAAGGTCCAGACCGACCCACAAAAAACAAAAAACTGCATTGCCCGAAGACAGCGCAGTTTGAAATAAATCTAATAAAAAGTAAAAATGAAAGGCGACAAAGATATGTAATTGATTCCATACCAACCAAATTTTTTTTAACAAACTCTAAAAAAAAATTAAAAACACCTTTCTCTATCAGAATTTTGCTAAATTTGACTGATGTTTATCAAAGATTATATTTCCAAAGACTACCCCGCATTTAATGTAAGTGATTCGATAGAAGAAGCCAGCGAAACCGCAAAAGAATTTGGCTACTCACACGTTTTTGTGAAAAAGAAAGGGGTGTTTCAAGGTGCACTGAGTCAGTCTTTTCTAGAGGAAAGCCCGGAAGGAAACCTGTCTTCACTCGCGATTCATTTTGAAAAGTTCGCCATATTGGAAGACAGCCACTTTTTTGATACCATTAAACTTTTCCACACCTTCAACGCCAATGTGGTTCCCGTGATCAACAAGGAAGAAAAATATCTGGGATATATCTCTACCGATGATGTTTTCAGCGAACTGTCAAAATATCCTTTGGTTTCGGAAATGGGCGCCATGCTCATTGTGCAGGTTCACGAAAAAAATTATTCCATGACCGAAATCTGCAAAATCGTGGAGTCCAACAATTCGAAAATTTATGGATGCTATATAAGTGCGATGGTGGAAGACGAAGTGAGGATAACGATAAAAATCAGCTGCGACAATTTGACCTCAATTGATGAAACCTTTGAAAGGTACGGCTACAGCGTAGTTCACAAATATTACAATGACGAAAAAGAAGAACTATTAAAAGACCGTTTCGGATTCTTTCAAAAATATCTTGAATTTTAAGTAATGAACGCAGCCATCTACACTCAAAAAAACGATCTGGATACCTTTCTTTATCTGAGCAAATTCGTTTCCGAACTGGAGAAACGCGGAGTAAAGTCCATTCTTTACGAAGAAATGGCGAATGCGCTGCAATTTTCAAATATATTCGAAACTTTTACCAATAAATCTGATTTGCTGAAAAAAGGGGTAGATCTTTTTTTCACTTTCGGTGGCGATGGGACCATCGTGAACTCCCTGCTCTTCGTTCAGGATTCGGGGATTCCGGTAGTAGGAGTAAATACAGGTCGGCTGGGATTTTTGGCAAGTTTTACCAAGGAAGAAATCTTTTTGGAATTAGACGACATTATAAAAGGAGATGTGAAAATCAGCAAACGCTCCGTAATTGAGGTGGTTTCACCAAGAGAAGGAATGTTTTTCCCGTATGCCTTAAACGATGTTTCGATTTCCCGAAAAGAAACCACCGCCATGATCACCGTGGACTCCTATATTAATGACGAGTTCCTGAATATCTTCTGGGGCGATGGTCTGATAATTTCTACACCTACCGGTTCCACAGCTTATTCGTTGAGCTGCGGCGGTCCGATTATCGAGCCCAATAATAACAATTTCGTGATCACGCCGATTGCTCCACATAATTTAAATGTTCGTCCGCTAATTGTTAATGATGACGTGGAGATCAGATTAAGGATAAAAAGCCGGGTTCCGGAATATTCCATATCGCTCGATTCGCGGTTGTTCCATCTGGAAACCGGCGTGGAAGTCCATATCAGAAAGGCTCCATTCGAGATTTCTTTGATTCATCCAAATAATTTGAGCTTCTACGAAACCATTCGCCAAAAACTGCTTTGGGGGAATGATAAGCGAAATTAAATTAATGTGTAGCCGCGATGAAATTTAAACTTCTCTTTATTTTCCTGTTTATAGGTTCATTTTGTTTTCCCCAAATGTGGATCAATGATCTGGACCAGGCAAAAAGACTGGCAAAGACTGCCAATAAATTAATCATCCTGGACTTTACCGCCAATTGGTGTAAACCATGCAAGGAGATGGAACGCGAATACTGGAACAACCCAAAGTATAAAGAATCTTTGGACAGCTTCATCGCAGTTTCGATTGATTTTGATTCCGAAAAATTCCTGAGGTCCTACTATGACGTAAAGTCTATTCCAAATGTAAAAATCATTGATTACCAAGGAAATGTCATCCACCAGTCTTTAGGTTTTTTGAATGCAAAGATGTCTGATTTGGAATTTGGCGGCTTTCCTCCCGACGTCTCTTTGCTTTATGAAACCCTCGAACTTCAAAAACTTAAAAACCCATCTGATGCAGAACTGATCGAACTGGGCAGCGCTTATCAAGGTTTGGTTCAAAAGTCTACGAATTTCAGAGCAAAGAACGCATTTGCCAAATTAAGTGACATTTATTTCAGCAAATGCATTAAGAAAACCGAAAATGAGGACTTCAAAGAAAAAGCGGGTCTTGCAAAAGCTTTTAACAGTGTACTTACCGACAATCCAAAACGGGCGCTGAAAAACATAGACCTCACCAAAATTTCCGATGACAATAAGCTCTTTGCGCTCTATGTCCTTCTACATGCTTCTTACTCCACTGAAAACAGCGCAGATGCTGAAAAATGGCTCACCGAAATTGAAAGAACCGGGCAAGAGGATTGGATCAGAAACGCCCAAAAACTAAAGGCTAAATACTCCAAATAATTCCTTTAGTTTGCTTATCTTTACGTTTCTAAAAAAGTAAAAATCAAATCTTTTAAAAAAATTAAATTATGAGCAGAAAGTTTCCGGCAGGTGTTGCCACAGGACAAATGGTTACAGACATTTTTCAATATGCGAAGGAAAATAAATTTGCACTTCCGGCAGTCAATGTGATTGGTTCAAGTAATATGAATGCCACCATGGAAACGGCAGCAAAACTCAATGCACCGGTGATCATCCAGTTTTCAAATGGCGGAGCAGCATTCAATGCTGGAAAAGGAATGAGCAGCGATGGTCAAAAGTCCGCAATCTTAGGCGGAATCGCAGGTGCACACCACATTCATACATTGGCGGAAGCATATGGAGCAACCGTGATTTTACATACTGACCACTGCGCAAAAAAATTATTGCCATGGATTGACGGATTGATGGATGCCAACGAAGAATTTTTCGCAAGAACCGGAAAATCCCTATATTCATCTCACATGCTGGATTTATCTGAAGAGCCAATTGAAGAAAACCTGGATATCTCATGCAAATATTTCGAAAGAATGGCGAAAATGGGAATGACTTTGGAAATTGAATTGGGAGTAACTGGTGGCGAAGAAGACGGAGTGGACAATTCCGGAGTAGATTCCTCTAAATTATATACCCAACCGGCTGAAGTGGCTTACGCTTATGAAAGACTGAAAGCGATTTCGCAAAACTTCACCATTGCAGCGGCATTCGGAAACGTGCACGGCGTTTATAAACCGGGAAACGTGAAACTGACTCCTAAAATTTTGGACAATTCCCAGAAATTCGTTCAGGAAAAATTTGGAACAGGAGCAGAACCTGTGAATTTCGTATTCCACGGCGGTTCCGGTTCTTCACTGGAGGAAATTCGTGAAGCAATTGGTTATGGCGTCATTAAAATGAATATCGATACAGATTTGCAATTCGCCTATACAGAAGGAATCAGGGATTATATGATCGGAAAATTGGAATATTTGAAATCCCAAATCGGTAATCCGGATGGTGAAGACAAGCCCAATAAGAAATTCTATGACCCGAGAGTTTGGGTGAGAAAAGGCGAAGAAACATTCGGAAAACGTCTGGTCCAAGCTTTCGAAGACCTTAACAACGTCAATACGCTTTAAGAAAACTGAAGTATTTAAAAAGAAATTTTCTTCTCGGAGAAGATTTCTTTTTTTAACTTTGACCCCGAAATGTTCAAAATTTCAAATATTTCAATTCTATTTTTTTTAATGATCAACATTTGGAACTTGAAATCTACCTGTCAGAGGACAGGTCTGCAACCTTAAACAAATTTTACAATGGCATTCGACTGGTTTAAAAGAAAAACGCAAAACATCACCACTTCCACGGAAGACAAAAAGGATGTCCCGAAAGGACTTTGGCATCAAACACCGACTGGGAAAATCATCGAACACGAAGAACTGAAAGCAAACAACTATGTTTCACCAGAAGACGGATTCCATGTGAGAATCGGATCCAACGAGTTTTTCTCCATCCTGTTCGATGACAACAAATACACGGAACTCGACGCGAATGTGGAAAGTGTGGATATGCTGAATTTTAAAGACACGAAAGCTTATTCTGACCGTTTGAAGGAAGTGAAATCAAAAACCAAACTTACCGATTCCATAAGAAATGCAGTGGGCACCGTAAACGGAACCAAAATGGTGATTTCCTGTATGGATTTCGCTTTCATCGGTGGATCACTCGGCTCGGTGATGGGCGAAAAAATCCGCAGAGCAGTTGATTATTGCATCGAAAAGAAACTTCCCTACATGATTATTTGCCAATCCGGAGGAGCCAGAATGCAGGAAGCCACCTATTCATTGATGCAGCTCGCAAAAGTACAGTCCAAACTGGCACAACTTTCCGAAGCCGGACTTTTGTATATCGCCTATTTGTGCGACCCTACTTTTGGAGGAATTACCGCATCATTTGCGATGACCGCAGATATCATTATGGCGGAACCAGGAGCTTTGATTGGATTTGCCGGACCAAGAGTCATCCGCGAAACCATCGGAAAAGATTTGCCGGAAGGTTTCCAAACATCAGAGTTTTTGCAGGAAAAAGGATTTGTGGATTTCATCGTGAAAAGAACAGAAATCAAACAGAAAGTTTCACAAACCGTGAATCTTTTGACAAACGCTTAATTTTTCAACAGTAAGGAAATCAAACACTTAAGGGTGAATTAATTGTTGAATCATCATGGTTTTCGCAGCCAAAAAAATTGAAGCGCTTTTGATTTAACAGTAAATAAATTCTTTAGAATTTCTGTACAACATGCTGCATGGATTTCTTAACTTTTTACATCCCTTAAAGATTAAAAGAAAAAAATTGAAAAACCCTGTTTTTAATCTGTAACAAACCAATAAAAATCTCACCTCATTGGGTGGGATTTCTTTTATGAGGACTGCAAGAATTTTTATAAATACCTTAAAAACACTGAGTTTAGCAAAAATCGTCAAACTTCTAAAATTGACGGTGCCACATCCTCTTTTCACCATCCTGAGTTTTTTTGCCACCATCAAGAGTTTCACACTGGCTCAAATGTATTTCCCAAAGACCAATTCCAACAACGGAATTGGAAACGCTTTTCGGCATGCGCTTTGGACCTGTCTGATTCTGATGTATTGCTGCAAAATCTCATCGCCGAAAAAGGCTTTGCAATTCTGCAAGAGAATGACCAATCTGCACGAGGAATTGTTCCCCAACGAACCGCTTGAAAAAGAAATGGACCTGCACAACAACAAAGTCGGAATGGACCTTTTCATGGAAATGCTGCAGGGAATCCACCGCCAGTTTTTTGAAACCAGCTTCTTTATCGAGCAACTTTTATATAAAGCCAAAACTGCCCGGATTCTAGAAAATTTGGACGAAGATTACGGAAACGAACTGATCTATCTGAGGGGAAAAGAAAATTGGGAAGAAATTCCCAAAAGCTTAGTTTCTGAAAATTCATAAAAAAATTCCGCCAATTGCTGAGCGGAATTCTTAATATGTTTTCTTGAATTTTCTGAATCATTTTTTTTCGTAAAGATTGACTACCTTTTGAGAAACTCCGGTATTGCTGAAACCACCGTCGTTATAAAGGTTTTGCATGGTCACTTTCTTGGTCAGGTCAGAGAACATCGCGATGCAATAATTCGCACAATCCATCGCATCAGCATTTCCGAGTGGTGACATATCTTCCGCATATCCCATGAATCCAGTAAAACCTTTCACCCCGCTTCCTGCAGTCGTCATCGTAGGCGATTGAGAAATCGTGTTCACACGCACTTTTCTTTCCCCCCAATAATAGCCGAAAGTTCTTGCGATGCTTTCCAAATAGGATTTGTTGTCCGCCATATCGTTGTAATCCGGGAATGTTCTTTGAGCAGCAATATAAGTCAGAGCCAGGATTGAACCCCATTCGTTCATGCAGTTTTTTTCCCAGGCAACTCGCATCACTTTGTGGAAGGAAACCGAGGAAACATCCCAACCTTTTTCGAGCCAGTCGTAATTCATTTCGGTATAGTGTTTCCCTTTTCGCACATTCACCGACATTCCGATGGAGTGCAAAATGAAGTCAAGTTTGCCAAATTTAGCGATTGCTGCGTCAAAAAGTTTTTCCAAATCTTCAATCGAGGTTGCATCTGCACCGATTACTTCAGAACCGGTTTTTTCAGCAAGGGCGTTCAGTTCGCCCATTCTCATTGCGATTGGCGCGTTCGACAGGATGAATTCTGCACCTTCTTCATGGCATCTTTCAGCAACTTTCCATGCGATTGAATGTTCGTTCAGCGCACCAAAAATAATTCCCTTTTTCCCTTTTAGTAATCCGTATGACATAATATTTATTTTCAACAAAAGTAAGAAATATATTGTTTTAGGCATAAAAAAAGGAAGTCAAATTGCTTTGACCTCCTCTCGTTCATTGAAGTATGATTAGTTAGTTGATTTCCTAAATTCGGATTTGACATCTTCTGCGGCGTCTTTGGTTTTTTCCCAGGCACCGTCGGCATAATCTTTGGCTTTATCCCATGCGTCAGAAATGGCGTCTTGGGTATTTTCCCAGGCATCGGCTGCGTTATTTTTTGCACGTTCTATCCAGCCTTCGCGAGTTGGCTCTTCGTTATTATCACGCTTTTCACGGATATATGCCTTTGCTTTTTCAGCATATTCGTTGATGGTCCATCGTGCTTTTTCTACGGCATTTTCTGCCTTGTTATAATCTTGTGTGTCCATAATAATATCTTTGAAATTAATAATTTGGTTAATCGAAAAAAATCTAATTAGATAAATAACGAGATCCAATAACTGTTCCGTTGACATTTTAATATTATGTTAAATTTTATTTAAATATTTCATAATACCATAGAAAAATATCCAATACTCCATTTTTCCTTTAAAATCATTTACTTTTACCTAAAATTTACAAAACAATGGAAATCATCCGCTGCGCTTGGTGCGAAAAAGACGACCTCTACCGAAAATACCATGATGAAGAATGGGGAAAAGCTGTTTACGACGACGATAAGATTTTCGAGTTCCTGGTTTTAGAAAGTTTTCAGGCGGGACTTTCCTGGCACACCATTTTAAAAAAAAGAGAAAATTTCAAGAAAGCCTTTGAGAATTTCAACTATAGAAAAATCGGAAAATATCAAGAAGAAAAAATCGAAGAGTTGATAAATGATGCAGGAATCATCAGAAATCGGTTGAAGATTTTAGCCACCATCAACAATGCCCAAAAATACATGGAAGTGCAAAAAGAATTTGGAACGTTCAGCAAGTACATCTGGGATTTTGTAGGCGGCAAACCGATTGTCAACCATCCAAAAACCTTGAAAGAAGTTCCGGCCACCACAGAAATCTCAGACGCATTAGCAAAGGATTTGAAAAAACGAGGCTTCAAATTTCTCGGCTCTACAGTGGTTTACGCGCACATGCAGGCAACCGGAATGGTTTGCGACCATTTGGTGGATTGTCATTGTAAATAATTACCAAGAAAAAAATTACCAATGCATCCGTCAAAAGAAAAAATCTCTTGATCTGATTACATCGGTAAGTTAAGAGCTTATTACATTAAGGAATAATCCGCTCCAAAACCCACTCAATCATATTTTTCTCTGAAGCGTGGTGGTCGGCTGAAAATTCGCCGCGTCTTCGGTTGGCAATCACGCAATTCACCGTCAATGCTTGGTGTCCCAATAATTTAGAAAGTCCGTAAATTGCTGAGGTTTCCATCTCGAAATTCGTGACCCCCAAATCGTTCAATGTTTCCAAAAACTGGTCATCGATAGCTTTCAAGCGGAGTTGTCTTCCTTGCGGCGCATAAAATCCAGGAAAAGTAGCGGTATTTCCGTGGTATTTTGCGTCTTTATAATAATCCGAAATATCTTCCGCCCAATCTGAAAAATACAGCATCGGTTTGATGTTTTCATATGGGAATTTCTCCAAAAAGTTTTTGGAAAACTCATTTTCAAACTGATAATCGGAATAGAAATGAAGCAGGCCATCTAATCCCACCACATTTTGGGTAACGAGCATATTGTCCACTTCCACATCGGGATTCACACTTCCGCAGGTTCCCAAACGGAAAAGTTGGAGCGCAGTATGTTCGGTTTTGAACTCCTTGTTTTTCAGGTCAATATTCACCAAAGCATCGAGTTCGTTCATCACAATATCGATATTTTCAGTCCCGATTCCGCTGGACATTACGGTAATTCTCTCGCCACGGAGAGTTCCGGTGTGGGTGTAGAATTCCCTTTTATTTTTCTTGATTTCAATGGTGTCAAAATATTTCGAAACCTTCGGAACACGATCAGGGTCGCCCACTAAAATGATTTTTCCGGCAATATCTTCCGGCAATAAATTGAGGTGATAAACGCTTCCGTCTTCATTCAGAACCAGTTCGGAAGCCGCGAGTTTATTGAGCATAAAAAAATTGTTTAAAGTTTAAAGTTTGAGGTTTGAAGGATTGGAGTTAAGCCAATTCAATGGTTTCGATTTTCATGTTGCAATTTTCAAGTCGCACAAATATGCACTCAAAGAAATCTTCTGCGAAGCGAATTCAAATTATTTCTTCATCCTCCCACCCTTTTCGTCTTATATCCCATTTCCTGTAGGATTTTCATGATTTTGTCCCGATTATCGCCTTGGATCACTATAATTCCGTCTTTTTCAGAACCACCAATTCCGAGTGTGGTCTTGATTTTTTTTGAAATTTTTTTCAATTCCTCATCACTTCCCTCGAAACCTTCGATCAGTGTCACGGGTTTTCCGTTCCGTCCTTTCTTCTCAAATTTGCAGACAAGCGGCTCCTTTTGCACGAATTTCTCCTCCGGCATTTCAAAGTCCTGCTCTTCGTGTTCTGGAAAAAGGTTTTGGAGTTGATCTCTTAAATCCATGAAGCAAAATTAAGGAAATAATGGTTCTAACGAACGCTAAATTGAAAATTTCTGCTCGTATAAAAATGTGATTTTACTCAATTTAAGACGATTGTACTAAAAATATGATTGGAATCTATGAAATATTTAGAAACTTTAGAGAATTCATGTCCTGTGCGGTATAAAAATTTGTTAACAGCAGATTTGGGTAAAAATGATTAATCCATAAGGTTTCAACGCATTGGCAAACCAAAATTAACAGATTCCATTTTCTATAAATAATTTCAATCGTTAAGATTTCCCAAAACCTAAAAACAAGTTCGTTTCGTTCCGAACCATTTCAATACCTTTGCATCTCATTTGAATAAAAATGAAAATCGACAATAGTATTTTTCAGGATTTAGTGAAGTTTTATGGTGAGGCATTTCATCTTCCGCCACTTTCTGCAAAGATTTACGCCTATCTCATTTTTGATTTTGAAAGGAAAGGGATTTGTTTTGACCAGTTCGTGGAAATTTTTCATGCGAGTAAAAGTTCGGTCTCCTCAAATCTACAACACCTGCTTACTTCCAATCTCATCATGGATTTCACTCCAATCGATGCGCGGAAAAGGTATTTCGTGATTAACCCCAAGTATATTCAGATCCGTTTCCAGGAAATCATGCGGAAAATGGCAAACGAAATAGAAATTTTGGACAAACTGCATCGATTTCGAAACTCAGATGATGAGAATTACAATGAAAAATTCGAAATTTACAAATCGCTTTTACGTAAAAATATTGAAAATATTCAGGAAACCCTCACGAAATTATAGTGTATGAAAAACCAACTTCTAGTATATTCCATCGCCGCATTCAGCATGATCGGATGCACCAAAAAGGATGAAAAAAAACCGGACGCCCCCAAAGAGGTCCCAGTAGTTTCGGTAGATCAGCGAAATGTGACAGGTTACCAAACATTTCCGGCATCCATTCAGGGACGGGTAAATAATGATGTCCGCGCAAAAATCCAGGGCTACATTACCCAAGTCTTGGTGGATGAAGGTCAACATGTAACGAAAGGGCAGCCACTTTTTCGACTGGAAACCAACACCTTGACTCAAACCGCGGATGCCGCCAAAGCCGCCATCGGAGCCGCTCAATCCTCGGTCTCTGCCGCAAAAGCGAACGTCAATGCCGCGCAAGCTGCGGTAAATGCAGCACAGGTCGAGGTGAACAAACTAATTCCTTTGGTGCAGAAAAATATCATCAGCAACGTACAATTGGAAACTGCGAAAGCAAATCTTTCAAAAGCACAGGCACAACTTTCCCAAGCGCGTGCTGCCGAATCGCAGGCAAATGCCGGAGTTTCGCAGGCAACCGCCAATTATCGCGGCGCACAAGCAAACATTGATTATTCCATCATCCGTGCTCCGATTTCCGGAGTGATTGGAAAACTTCCATTAAAAATGGGAAGTTTAGTCGGGCCAACTGATCCCACTCCATTAACCACCGTTTCAGATACGAGCGAAGTTTATGCTTATTTTTCAATGAACGAGAAAGAATACCTGAATTTTCTTGAAGATTCTAAAGGAGCTACCGTTCCTGAAAAACTGAGAAATATGCCGCTGGTGGAACTTGAACTCGCGAATGGAAGCACTTATCCAGAAAAGGGAAAAATCCAGACTGTAACCGGGCAAATCGACGCACAAACCGGAACCATTCAGTTCAGGGTTGCGTTCCCGAATGCCACAAAACTGCTGAGCAACGGAAACAGTGGCACTATTAAAGTACCTAAACTGTATGAAAATGCCACCATTGTTCCGGAGAGTGCCACTTTCGAGCAACAAGGTTTAGTCTATGTTTACAGAGTGGAAAAAGATACCGCGAAGAATATTCTGATCGGCGTGACCGATCGGGTGAATAATTTGGTGGTCGTGAAAGACGGCGTGAAAAAAGGCGAGACCATAGTTGCACAAGGAGTTGGACAGATAAAACCAGGAACCGCCGTAAAATCTAAGCCAGTTCAGTTCGACGATATCGTTAATGCCATAAAACCGATTTTCTAATGGTAAAACATTTCATAAACAGACCGGTTTTTGCATCCGTAGTTTCAATTCTCATTGTGATATTGGGCGTTTTGGGACTTCAGGCACTTCCGGTGACACAGTATCCAGATATAGCGCCGCCCACGGTGAGTATTTCTGCAAATTACACCGGAGCGAGTGCGGAAACTGTGATGAACAGCGTAGTGATCCCAATTGAAGAACAAGTAAACGGTGTGGAAGGAATGGACTATATTTCTTCTTCCGCAGGAAATGACGGTTCGGCGAGAATCCAGGTGTTCTTCAAGCAGGGAATCAACCCAGATATCGCTGCAGTAGAAGTCCAAAATAAAGTCCAAAGAGCAATTCCGCTTTTGCCCGCAGATGTTACACGATCCGGAGTTACTGTTCAAAAGCAGCGAACCAGCGCATTAATGTTCCTTTCATTTTATACCGAGAATCCTGACCTGAATGAGGTTTGGTTACAAAACTACCTGAATATCAACGTTATTCCTGAATTAAAAAGAGTGAACGGCGTGGGTGAAGCACAGGCATTTGGCGGAAAAAATTTCTCCATGAGGGTTTGGATTGATCCCGCAAAAATGGCGGCTTATGGTTTACAACCCGCCGATGTAACTACTGCGATCAACGAGCAGTCGCGGGAAGCAGCGGCAGGACAGCTAGGACAAAACAGTGGAAGCGCATTTGAATACGTGATCACCTATAAAGGAAAATTTAACGAATCTCAGGATTATGGTGACATTATTCTGAAATCTCTTGGAAACGGGCAGTTTCTCCGGTTGAAAGATGTCGCCGAAATCAAACTCGACGCTCAATCTTACACTACAGTTGGAGAAAATAACGGTCGAAGTTCGGTGAGTATGGGGATTTTTCAAACTCCAGGCTCTAATGCGCAAACGATCATCAACGACATCAAGAAATTCCTGGAAGAAAACGCCAAAACTTTGCCGAAAGGAATCGGCTACACCATTAACTTTGATACCAACGATTTCCTGGAAGCATCAATCAGTAAAGTGGTGACCACACTTCTCGAAGCATTCTTGCTCGTCTTTTTGGTGGTCTACATTTTCCTTCAGGATTTCCGATCCACCCTCATTCCGGCAATTGCGGTTCCGGTTTCGATTGTGGGTTCGTTTTTTTTCTTGAACTTATTTGGATATTCTTTAAACCTGTTGACGCTTTTCGCTTTGGTTCTGGCAATCGGAATTGTGGTAGATGACGCGATTGTGGTGGTGGAAGCAGTCCATGCTAAAATGGAACACGGAATCAATGACGCCAAAAAAGCGACAGTTTCTGCGATGGATGAAATTACCAACGCCATTATTTCGATAACTTTAGTAATGGCGGCAGTTTTTATTCCGGTGACTTTTATTACCGGACCAACCGGAGTTTTTTACCAGCAGTTTGGGATTACGCTGATTGTTGCGATTTTGATTTCGGCGGTTAACGCTTTGACTTTAAGCCCGGTTTTATGTTCCCTATTTTTGAAGCCCAATGCCGCACATCATGAAGAATACTCGAAATTAAACTTTCATCAGAAATTTTTCTATAAATTTAATGTGGCGTTTAAAGCAGCGACCAACCGCTATGGGCGGGCTTTTGTTTATCTTTTAAGACATAAATGGGTGACTTTGATTATCTTCGGCTTGGGCGGATTATTTTTCTGGTGGTCCAATTCCACCATGCCAAAAGGATTCATTCCGAAGGAAGACCGCGGAATTATTTTTACAGATATCTCACTTCCACCTGGAGCATCAATGGAACGGACTTACAACGTCTTAAAAGGTTTGCAGGAAGATGCAAGGAAAATCCCAGGAGTGGCAAACGTCACCTTCACGGCGAGTCGTGGGTTCATGTCTGGAAGCGGCTCTAATACGGGACAGGCATTTGTGAGGCTAAAACCTTTTGCCGAAAGAGCTCATGACGCAGACCTTTCTGTAGAAACCATTACCAAAAAACTGTTCGGGATTGCCTCGAAATATCCGGATGCTAAAATCGTGTTTTTCTCACCACCAAGTGTTCCCGGATTTGGTTCCAGCGATGGTTTTGCCGCCGTCTTACTAGACAAATCTGGAGGTGAGCTGAAAGAGCTGGATAATGTTTCAAAGAATTACATCGGCGCACTGATGGAAAGACCAGAAATTCAGTTTGCCAACACCTCTTTCAACACGAATTATCCGCAATACGAAATGATTATCGATGTTCCGAAAGCGAAGGAAGTCGGAGTCAACATTTCGGACATTTTGAGCACGATGCAGGGATATGTCGGCGGAGTGTATGCCGCGGATTTTTCGAAATACGGAAAGCAGTTCCGGGTGATGGTTCAGGCTTTTCCTGATGCGAGAAAAGAACCGAATGACCTTAACAGTATTTTTGTGAGAACTTCATCGGGACAAATGACACCGATTTCCCAGTTTGTGACCATGGAAAAAACCTTTGGACCAAAATCAGTAGAAAGATATAATCTGTTCACCTCTATTTCCATTTCAGGATCCAACAATCCAGGATATTCAACCGGCGATGCGATCAAGGCGGTGCAGGAAGTTGCGGCACAGAAATTACCCGCGGATTATGTAGTGGAATTTACAGGTTTATCCAAAGAAGAGATGAATTCCGGATCACAAACCGCCATCATTTTTGTACTGAGTTTAGTCTTCGTCTATTTTATTTTGGCAGCGCAGTATGAAAGTTTCCTGCTGCCTTTAGCAGTGATTATTTCTCTTCCACTGGGCGTTGCAGGCGCTTATTTTGGGCAAAAAATTGCCGGTTTGGAAAACAATATCTATTTCCAGATCGCTTTGATTATGCTCGTGGGATTATTGGCGAAAAACGCCATCTTGATTGTGGAATTTGCGGTGCAGCGAAGACACCATGGCGAAACTTTAGCGATGTCGGCGATTAATGCAGCAAAAGCGAGATTAAGACCCATTTTGATGACTTCTTTTGCCTTTATCTTTGGGATGCTGCCGTTGGTTTTCGCATCAGGAATCGGTAAAGTGGGCAACCAGTCGATTGGAACGGGCGCTGCTGCGGGACTATTAATAGGAACATTCTTCGGGCTGATTGCGATTCCTGTTTTATACGTGATTTTCCAATGGTTGCAGGAAAAAATAAAGCCAATCAAAATGGATGAGATTAATTTGGCGGAATAAAAATCTGCATGGAAACAAATCATCTCGTTTCAAGAGCAATTGTCAAAAAAAATAATATGAAAAACATATTCAACATAAAAATTCTGATTTTATCATTTGTAGGAATTCTAACGCTTTCCTCTTGTATCTCGCGCAAGAATTATGAGAGACCGCAAGATTTTGTTAACGAAAATCTGTTCCGAACTGATCAACTTCCAGAAGATTCTTTGAGTATCGCGACCGTTTCCTGGCGAGAGATTTTCACGGACACCGTGCTGCAGAAACATATCCAGAACGGTCTGGACCATAATCTCGACATCAGAATCGCACTTCAGAACATCGTGGCTGCAGAATCCTACCTAAAACAAAGTAAAGCCGCTTATCTTCCGACAATTGCAGTGGGACCAGGATACACTTTTCAGACTCCGTCTTTGAACTCGGGAAGCAGTCAACTTACCAATGAAAGAAGATTTAACAATACTTTTGATTTAAGTGGAAACATTACGTGGGAAGCCGACATTTGGGGCAAAATGAAAGCTTGGGAAAAGGCCCAATACGCTAATTACCTGGGAACGACCGCCGCACACAAATCGGTGAAGACGGATTTGGTTGCAGCCATTGCTTCTGCCTACTATCAGCTTTTAACTTTTGACGAACAGAAACGGATTATTCATGAAACCATTGTTTTAAGAAAAAAAAATCTGGAAACCACCAAAGCGCTGAAAGAAGCCGGAACTTTAACCGAAGTGGCGGTACAGCAAAGTGAAGCCCTGGTTTTCAATGCAGAATCACTGCTGATCAATATCGAGACCCAGATCACGCTTTTGGAGAATACCATGAGTCTGTTGATGGGCATTCCTTCCCAGAAAATTGACAGGAGCACTTTGGCCCAACAAAAAATGCCTGCTGAGTACAAAACCGGTTTTTCGGCCAATCTGTTGTCGAACCGCGCCGATGTGATGCAGGCTGAATATGGTTTAATCTCCGCTTTTGAATTGACCAATGCCGCGAAAGCACAGTTTTATCCAAGTCTAAGGATTGGCGGAAGTGGTGGAATCCAAAGCATAGACATTGACAAACTGTTTAGTGCAAATTCTCTTTTTGCGACGGTGATCGGAAGTCTGACCCAGCCTATTTTGAACCAGAGACAAATCAGAACCAATTATGAGGTGAGCTTGGCCAACAAGGAAAAAGCGTATCTCAATTTCAGGAAAACCCTTTTGAATGCCGGGAAAGAAGTTTCAGATGCTTTGAAAATCTATGATTCACAGGATGCCTTTATCGACTTAAAAAGAAAAGAACTTCAGGCGTATCAAAATTCAGTGCAGTATTCTCAGGAATTGGTGAATTATGGTATGGCAAATTATCTGGAAGTGCTGAATGCGACGGTAAATTCCCTAAATGCTGAACTGAATATTTCCAATGCCGAATATGCAAAAATGAACGCGGGAGTTGAGCTTTATCGCGCTCTTGGAGGTGGATGGCGCTAAACCTAATAAAAATAAAAGTTCAGAGATTCCTCACTTCTTTGAGAATGAAAGCTTGAGATCGAAAAAAAAATTTTATACCTAATCAGTTTTCAAATCAGTCAAATGTTTTCGGTAATAAAACATCGGAATAATCAGCAGCAGAATTAATGGTTGAATAACAAATCTTCTCATATAAAAGGAAAACAGGTATCCAATCTCGAATTTGGAGTACACACAATACAGATAAATTGGAAAAGTGATTGCGAAAACAATCGAAATCAGAATCGCCGCTTGAATTGTCCAGTTCCAATTCTTAAAAACACAATGAACCACTACTGTTGAAAACAACAAATTCAGCAAAAATCTGAACAGGTGGTTTATGACCAACTTCCCCCAATCGAAATCCGGGAAAAGTGCATGCTTATTGGCTTCGTGAAAAAAATTCAGAAAGGGATCGTAGAACAACTGGTCTTCCACCACCCGAACTGCTACCAATCCCGAAATCCCGAGAATGACTAAAAACCAGTTAAGAACCTTCATGATCCGGAGTTTTTAGGGCAAAGAATTTGATCCAAATCAACCAAAGTACAACAACACTTCCATAGATAATCACCGGAAAAAAGAAGTTATGGGAGATTTTTCCGTATTCAGGGTATTTCAGAAAGACAAAATTCAAACCAACAATTCTTGAAACATTCATAATATGCAGAAAAAGCAATCCCAATCCTGCAAAAACAAAGGTTTTGATTCCTTGATAAAAAGCAAAAATAAAGGCAATGAACAGAACCATTACCGACACGGCATTGCAACCTTCCACCATTCTGGAAACATATTTTCCTTCCATCAGAAACCATGTAGTTTCCTGTGTTGGTTTTCCCTCGATGAGTTCCGTCTGGTAATTGCAGGTGTTTTGCACCCATCCCGCCTGCTCTGCAACCCAGGTAGAAATTGGATCCAATCCAGAATTCTTAAATTCATTCAGATAAAATTGATATGCCAAAACCAGCCCCACATAAATCAAAATGAACCGGAGAAGGATTTTCAGTACAGGTTTGAAATCTTGCAACATGCTACAAATATAATCTTTTCAGAAATTCTATTTTCGCTATATTTGTAAAATATGACCACTGAAAACGCGAGGCATTTCTTTGAAAAATACACCGGTGCTAAATCATCGGAATTTTATATTTTGCCGAAAAGCGGTTCTTCCAGGATGAATTTTGTGGGCGAAAGTTCCGGTCAAAAATTCATCATCACTTTTAATGAAAATCTTGCCGAGAATGAAAGTTTCTATTATTTCTCGAAAATATTTTCTGATCTGGGTCTGAATACTCCGCAAGTTTTGAATATCTCGAAAGACCGCAAACTCTATATTCAGGAGTTTTTGGGAGAAAAAACCTTATCAGAAATCATTGCAGAAGAAGGTCCAACTGAAAAGACCAGGTTTTTGGTTGAACAGGTTTTGCGAAAGCTTTTCGAAATTCAGCGAAAAACTGAAAACATCATAGACTGGACAAAGACATTCGAGTATGAAAAGTATAATGAATTCCCCATCACCAATGATTCATTTTATTTCAAAAGTTTTATCGCTGATGTTTTAGAAATCCCGTACCATAAAGGAAAACTGCTGAAAGAATTTAAAAAACTCACTGCCATACTCTCAAAGCTGGAGCCGAAAGGATTGATGATCAGGGATTTTCAGGCGAGAAACATTATGGTGAACGACCAAGGTGAAGTTTTCTTTATCGATTATCAATCCTCCATGAACGGACCACTGATGTATGATGTGGTTTCTTTCCTTTTTCAGGCAAAAGCCAATTTTACAGAAGAATTCAGGAATGATATGTTGGAATATTATTTCAGTTTATGGGAAAATGATTCCTCTGAGCATCAAACTAAGAAAGAAAAAATAACTCAACTAAAAAACTCGTTGAAGCCGATTCAACTGATTCGCTTCCTACAGGTTTTGGGAGCGTACGGCTTTCGAGGATTGATTCAAAGGAAAGAACATTTTATTTCCAGCATCGAAAAAGGAATTGAAAACCTCCACAGTTTCTCGGAAAATTGGCAAGAAATGAATGATTTCCCAGAATTAAAGAACTTGATCTCAATTTTGAAATCTGATGAAACCTCACAGAAAATCCAAACGATCATAACCCAATAAAAATGAGCCTAACCATAGAAATACACAGTTTTTCATATAAAAAAGGAGGAATCCCAAAAGATGAAAGTGGAAACGGAGGCGGATTTACCTTCGATTGCAGAGGAATCCTGAATCCCGGCCGAATTGATGAATACAAACAGCAAACCGGCTGTGATGTGGGCGTTCAGGAATATCTGGAAACAAAAACCGAAATGCCAAAATTCCTGGAATTGGTCAAAAACCTTGTTTCCATTAACATTAACAATTACCTGGCGCGCGATTTTGAACATCTGCAAATCAACTTCGGATGTACCGGCGGACAGCACCGCTCGGTTTATGCTGCGGAAAAAATCGCTACATTTATACGGGAAAAATACCCCCAAATTACCGTAAAACTCAATCATGACGAACAACCTCAATTAAATTATCATGTTTAAAAACCCTTTCTCATTTGATGGCAGAATCCGCAGAACGGAATTCGGAATCTCCTACCTTATTTACACCGCTTTTGCTGTTGCAGCTCAATTTTTTTTGAGCATGTCACGGGAAACTAATAATCCGGCATTGATTTTTGTGTTTCTAGGAGCTTACCTCCCACTATTTTGGTTTTTGCTGGCACAGGGTGCGAAAAGATGCCACGACCGAGGAAATTCCGGATGGTTTCAGCTCATTCCCTTCTACGTTTTGTGGATGCTTTTTGCAGACAGTGAAGTGGGCGAAAACGAATATGGTCCCAATCCGAAAGGTATTGGAAATGCAACCGAAATCAATGAAATAGGAAGAAGTGAAGCCATTTAAATGAAAGCATTAATCTTTGCAGCAGGAAAGGGAACCCGGTTAAAACCGTTTACCGACCACCACCCAAAAGCATTGGCCGTGGTGAACGGAGTTCCGCTATTGGAACGCAATATAAAATATCTGCAAAGTTTTGGGATCAATGATTTCGTGATCAATGTGCACCATTTTGGCGAACAAATTATAGACTTCTTAAAAAAGAACGACAATTTCGGGGCGAAGATTGAAATCTCAGATGAGCGAAAAGAACTCCTGGAAACCGGAGGCGGACTGGTTTTCGCAAAAAAATTTCTGGATTTCGATGAAAATTTCCTGATTATGAATGCCGATATTTTGACGGATTTGGATCTGAATTACTTCGTGAATTACCATTCCGAGAAAAAAGATTTTGCTACATTAGCGGTTTCTGACCGAAAAAGTTCACGTAAACTTCTATTCAACGAGCAAATGGTCTTAAAAGGATGGCTCAATGTGGAAACTGGCGAACAAAGGCTTGCAGAATTCAACAAAGACTTCAAATCATTGGCTTTTAGCGGAATACACTGTGTGAATCCCGAAATTTTCAAGAAAATTAAAAGAACGGGCAAATTTTCAATCATGGAGGAATATCTGGATTTAATGGGCACGGAGACCATTTACGGATACGAACATTCGGCAAAATTGATTGACGTGGGGAAACCCGAAGCTATTTCCGCAGCTGAAAAACTATTTAAGTAAGATTATGTCTAAAATAAAAAGAGGAAAAGGACTGATCAGGGAAAACACCGGAGACGAACTCGAATTCGACCAAAAAGTACAGAATTCCTTTCGTGAAAAAACCTGGGACCAAACCGTGACGAAAGACAGCTGGATGGTCTTTAAAATAATGGCCGAATTTGTTGATGGGTATGAAAAACTGGCGAAAATCGGTCCGTGTGTCTCCGTTTTTGGATCTGCACGATTGAAGAATACCGATCCTTATTACCAGGTAGCGGTGGACATTGCCGAAAAAATCACTGAAATCGGTTTCGGAGTGATTACCGGAGGAGGTCCGGGAATCATGGAGGCCGGAAACAAAGGAGCTAGGAAAGGCGGTGGAAAATCAATTGGGCTGAATATTGAACTTCCTTTTGAACAGCATTTCAATCCATTTATCGACAAAGGGTATAGTATGGATTTCGACTATTTCTTTGTGAGAAAGGTGATGTTTGTGAAATATTCCCAGGGATTTATTGTGATGCCTGGAGGATTCGGCACACTGGACGAGTTAATGGAGGCCATGACCCTGATCCAAACAAATAAAATTGGCCGCTTCCCGATTGTCTTGGTAGGCACTACATACTGGTCCGGACTCTTGGATTGGTTTAGAAATACTTTGCTGGCCAGCGGGATGATTTCGGAAGAAGATTTGAACCTTTACCGAGTGGTGGATACGGCTGAAGATGCGGTTGCTCACATCAAGGCATTTTACGATAAATACACTGTTGACGTGAACTTTTAATTGGCATTATATTTGAGATTATAGCTTTACAACTTAACGAGATGAAAAAAATTTTACATATAGCAGGAGTTTTTGCATTGATGGTAATGATGAGTTTTGCGGTGGCGGATTTTTATTCCTCAATGACGAAAGTAGATTATGTGGAAGGCAGCAAGACTTTAAAGTTTACTACAAAAATGAACACCTCACATGTTTCTGACGCCATCAAGATCAATCCCAATACGGCAGGTTTTGAAGCAGAAGTAAAAAAATACGTGAACAATAATTTTGATGTGTATGTGAACGGAAGTCCCAAAGTGCTCACTTTCACAGGTAGCCAGGTCAATGGTGAATCCGTTTGGATTTATTTTGAAACCGGAGGAGTAACCGAGATCAACACGATAAAAATAAAAAACACCATCTTGCTGGGTACTTTTCCCAAACAGCTTAATCTGGTCAACATCGCCTACCGGGGAAATCAAAAAACGATGAATTTCCAGCGGGGAAAAGAAGTAAATGAAGCCAGTTTCTAAAATTGGTTTTCCAATAAAGCAAATGAATCTGTCTCAGAAATGAGGCAGATTTTTTTATGGGAAATCATTTGCCATATACAGACCATCACACGGCACTTCAAATCAGGTCCTAATCAATCAAATATGGGCAAAATCAGAGGTGATCATAACCTCCTGTTTCGGAAATCCAGATCTTAAATTTTTTGGGAAACAAAAGAAATACAGGCATAAAAAAACCGTCTTAATCACAAGACGGTTTTCAATTTTTATAAAATTTACGCAGAATTACTGAACAAGAATATTGTCAATCTGTATCGTAGTAGTGATTCCCGCACCATTTCCGGAATATTTAAACAAGATGAAACCATTTCCTGTATTTGGGAAAGTGTAACTGCCTGCAGGCACGAAAGTTCCATATCCACCAGCCGGCCAACTGGTGTTGATTCCTGTAAAACTTGCAGTAATGTCTGTCAAAGTAGCCTGTCCTACATCTCCAAGAGGCGTGTAGTCTGTAGAGGTATAAACTTTCAACGGTTTACCATTATCATATCCTCCATTCACATCGAAAGTTAATTTCTTACCTTGTACGAAGCTGATCGGTACAATGAAGTAAGTTTCTACCACAGTAGTACCACCATTATTGTTGGTTGTGGCGCCATTTGCGGTCAGCTGGATGTATTTATTGCCAGAAAAAGTTCTAACTTCCCAATATCTAGCACCTAGGAAGGCGTCATTAACATATGCCGGGAATGTATTAAAATACGGAGAGGTTGCAGGATAACTCTCAAAATTTTCACTCAAAGTGGTTGGATAAGTAATCGCTGTACCACCTTTTGGTGGATTTGGATTAAACCTAGGTCCATCTGCTTTTATTTTTACATCTTCTAAACCTCGGATGATCATTTGATAGTTGGCATTATACCTACTCACAACAAAAGTTAAATCTCCTTGTCCTTTAGGCAAAAGTGCAGCACCGAAAGTTGAAAAACCAGAACTTCTAAGAACGGTTGAGCCACCTGTTGGATCTTCAATTTTCCTGTCAGAATCTACACCAGCACCACCCACAAAATCTACATATGATTTGTTGACAGGATAGATCTCATTCTTGTTGAACTGCACGTTTGGTACAGTTACCAATGTATTAAGGTATTTTTCCTGCATTGCGACGGTCAGATTCGGGAGTGCCGTAGGTTTGATAGTTGCTATATCCATCGCATTTCCGTTACAAACGGCGGATAAATATCTGTTTAACAAAACGCTTGGAATTCTACCGATTGCAAAATTGGGATCCACAGAACCGATTTTCCAAGTTCCTCTGTCCAAACCTAATCTCAAACCTTTTGCGTTAATTCTAATGTGGGTCCCGATTGGGAAATCCGCAAAATTGCTCGATTTATCCACTTCTATCTGAAGACCTACAGTGGGGTTTTCCGGTTTATCCTGAAAAGAGATTGTTTTGTAGAAGTTACCGTTTTCATCGCTGGAGACGACATAACCGTCAAAAATCTTATCTTCAGTAATCAAGACATAACCCGAAGCAGGGGCCATCGCTTTGAAATCAGCCATGCTGATGTTTGGTGCATCAAATTTGTTGTTACAAATAATCGGCGGGGTATCCCACTCGTCCTTGTTTACACAAGAGCTTAGTGCAATTGCAGAAGCGACAACTGCAAAAGCGGATTTTAGAAATTTTGTGATATTCATTGTATTGTTCTTTTTTAAATTTAATTAAAGGTATTAAAATCTTACTTGAAGGTTGATGAAATACGATCTTCCCTGAGTGTACCAATATTTCGGTCCGAATAATGGGAATTCACGGCTTTTTTCAATCAGATACGTATTATATTTCACGTTTCTCACTTGCTCAAAACCACCGGTAATATATTTGGTGTTATCCAAAATATTGTTTACCGATGCGGTAAGCATCACATAATAGCTTCCGAATCTCCACGATTTACCAGCATTTGCGTTCAAGAAGAATGCTGATGGAAGCTGAACCTGTTGCAAAAGTTCACGCAATTTTTCAGGAGTCACGCCATCAAAAGGAGTACCTGTGACAGGATTTTGAACAAAATTTTCAGTCCTCAAAATTGCCGCCGGATTCAAATAATTATCATCCAGATAATTCCAGCTTGCTCCAAACCACCAGTATTGTGGTGAGCTGTATCTGAATCCTAGAGAGAATGCCTGCTGTGGCGTTCCTCCTTGTTTATATCCGTTCAAAGATGCTTTGCCGAAATCTTGGTAGGATTTGCCGTCTTTCGAAACTCCTGCCGCATCAGATGCGAAATATAAATGTGGGTCATTTCGGTAAGTAAAGTTCCCGTAACTTGCAACTCCCTGCAAAGATAAAGTAGGTAATACTTTCACGTCAACACCCAATTCTGCACCCACATTTCTCTTGTCCACATTAGAAAGGACTTCGGTCACAAATGCACTTTGCACGGTGCTCTCATCACCTTCCTGTCCATTCTTTGAAAGCGTGATTCCATCCGCGAAATATCTGGTAACATCGGTGCTGTTCTGGGTATCCACCAAATATCCAGTCAATCGGAATTTCACGAATGGTGAGTTCAAAACATAGCTCAAATCATTGGCATTCACATAAGAATTCTTAACATTTGGCGCAGTGGAAGAATTAACTCTCGGATTGATGAATAAATCTTCCAAGAACGGAGCTTGTGAGAATGTGGCACCGTTGTAAACAAAGAAGTTTCTTCCATCTACTTTATAGATAACTTGCCCTTTCAAACCAAAATCAAAGAATTCATAGTTTGGACTTTTTCCGAATGAATCAGCATAAAGATAATGGTGATAAAGTCCTTCTCTGGAGGAAGTCGAATAAGCCGCCAAACCTGAAACGAACACATCAAATTTCCCGGACTGGAATTTGAATCCCGGATTCATTTTCACTTCCTGACGGGACAAGATGTAGTCATAAGTCATTTTATCTCCTACCCTTTTCGCCACATTGGTTTCACCCTCATTATAAAGTCCGCTCTTTCCCGGATTGTTTGTCGCAGCAAACGGGTCTCTGTTTAGAACAAAATCTGCTCCTAACAAATCTTTCACTTCCCTGTATAATTCAGATTTGTAATTTTCGTAAGAAAGGTTCAGGATAAATCTGGAAGTATCAGAGAAATTGTAGGTATAATGTGTTCCCGCATTGAAGATCTTGTCGTCACTCACATCATTAACCTGATAATACAAAGCTTTCCTGCCCGTTTCTCCATAATAGGTTCCGGCAGGCTGGGTCATGTTTCTTCTGTAAAGTGCTTCCCAATTTAACTGGGTAAAATCAGCTCCGGATCTCCACCCCTGAAGTGCGGTTTGAAAAGCATCCTGAGCAGTGGTAAGATTTCCGAGTGGATCAATTACCGAAGCGTTCGGATCTAAAGAATCATAGTAACTTGGCAACCATCTGTAATAAGTTGGTGAAGGGTTCTGAACTCCTTGCCAGTCCAATCTTGCGCTTTTATCCTTGCCCCACTGGTAAGAAATAGCAGTTGCCAGGCTGGATTTTTTATTGATCTTCCAGAAATCCTGCATCTGCACGATCGGCTGGAAACCGGCTCTTACTCTTTCACTTCTTTTCTTGCCATCTTGCCATCCCCAGTAGGAATTGTAATGAACACCTCTGTAATCATAAACCTCCTGAGTACTTGGACTGGAAGTAGATCTTCGGTATGGTGATGCAAATGCATTTAAAGTGATGGTATGTGCATCATTGATTTTTTTCTCAATTCCTAAGAATCCGCCGTAAGCATCATAGAAAGTTCCTTCCTGGATTCCTTCCTGTGCCCATCTTCTTGCTCCCATCACGGTGAAAGCCCATCCGTTTTTGTTCATTCCGGAGGTATATCTCAAAGAAGCACGGTTATTATAGTTTCTGTTGGTCAATGAGTATGTAGCCTGGAAACCTTTTCGGTATTCGCTTGCGTTGGTATTTTTAAAGATTACACCGCTCGCTCCACCAAATGCATATTCGGAAGGTGCGTGATTTGCCGCAGTTTCAGGATATCTGGTGATTTCATTAAGTCCACCCCAGTTGCTGAAATCTACGTTTCCGTTGTCGGATTTCACCATGGAGATCCCATTCATCATGGTTTCGCCGGTTCTTCCGTCTATACCTCTTGGCCGAAACCAATATGCGCCCAAATCATAGGCGGCAATTCTGTTGAAAACATCCTGAGAAGACTGCAGCAAGCCGACAGTTGTGCCTTGGCTGGAATTTTCTTCATCACCAGTATTTTCAATGATCACAAGTCCCTGATCAGCACTGCTCAATGTCGAGTAAAGCGTGATCACTCCCAAATCTTTTCTCTTTTCCTCGTTAATGTCAAACTCCATTACTTTGGTTTCGTAATTCGGCTTCGTAATCACGATCTGATAATGACCAGCTTTCAGGTCCACAAACTGGAAATAACCAATCTTGTCTGCCTTGACATCATTTTCAGAACCTTTCAAGTCAACCTCTGCGCTTTCCACCGGTTTTCCGTCCGCATCTTTCAAGTATGCGAAAACAGTAGTCTGCGCAAAATAAAAAGAAGCTGGAAGCAGCGTAAACATGGAGATTAATGATAGCTTTTTAATCATGTTTATAATTTAATTTTAACTTTCTTGACAATTCCCAATCCATATTATGAGAATTGGGATTGCAAATTTAGTCTAAAAATCAGTAGCTTAAAACTTTTTAACATAAATTTACTTAAATTTCCCTTAAAACTTTTATCATGATAAAATATAGTCGGATCGATTGTAATTTATTATTAGATTTGCACCTCAAAACCTTATTTTATTTAAAATGAAAAAATTCCTCACTTTGTTAGCGATCGCAATTTTTTGCTATTCTTTTTCCCAGCAGAAAGGTCAGCTGCGAAGAGTGGCCACCATCGGGTTCCTAAATGTGGAAAACCTGTGGGACACCATTGCTTCCGCAGATTATATTGATGGGACTAAAGACATCAGCAATCCTGCCTTTCACAGAAGCGTTCCTTTGGATTCATTAAAATACCTGGAAACTACCGAAGATTATAAAGGAGAATGGAGCGACAACCTCCTGAAAGGGAAAAAAGTGGTAAGAAACCAAATCCTTTCCGATGATTTCACGCCGAGAAGCGGAAAAAACTGGAACACCAAAAACTACAAACAAAAGTTGGCCAATGAAGCTCAGGTCATCTCCGAAATGGGGGCACAATACACCAAAACCGCTCCTGCAATCGTGGGACTTATTGAAGTGGAAAACAGACAAGTGATTCAGGATCTGATCAAGCAGCCACAACTCGCAAAATACGATTATGGAATCATCCATTATAATTCTTATGACGCAAGAGGAATTGATGTGGCCCTTATTTACCAGAAAAGACGATTCACCCCTACCAACTCACTGAAAAAGGAAATCAAAATATTTGATGACGGAAAACGAGTTTATACCCGTGATATCCTAGTCGTTACCGGATTACTGGACAACGAAAAAATCGCAGTTTTCATGAATCACTGGCCTTCAAGAAGTGGTGGCGAAGCAAAATCAGTCCCTAGAAGAAACGCTGCAGCAGTGGTCTTGAAACAACAAATGGACAGTGTCCGTGCTATCGATCCACACATCAAACTTTTCGCTATGGGAGATTTTAATGATGATCCGGTGAGTTCAAGTCTGAAGAACTATCTAAAAGCAGCTTGGACCCCAAAAGATCTTAGTCCAGATACGCCTTATCTGAATTTGATGTACCCACTTTACAGGAAAGGAGTTGCTTCTTTGGCTTACCAAGATGCACCCAATCTCTTCGACCAGATTATTGTTTCCGGAAATTTGATTTCTGATCAGGTCGGGAAAGAATATTCCGTATACAAAACCGAAATTTTCGCACCGCCTTACCTTATTACCAAAGAAGGAAACTGGAAGGGTTACCCGTTCCGATCCTGGAATGGCGATAAATTTACCGGCGGCTATTCCGACCACTTTCCAGCTTTCGTAGTGGTGCAGAGGGACAATTAATAAAATGATATCTGCAATCATAAAACCGCTTTCGGGCGGTTTTTTTATGCACAATCATTTCCATTCACAAGACAAAGAACTCGTTCACACTATTTTATTTATCTTTAAAGCAAAAAAATGAGGTTTTATATTTACATTTGCTGCCTTTTTTTGTGGTTTTCTTTTTCTTCCTGCAACAGCAGTGATCCCAGCAATTCCAGAGGATACGTAACAGGAAAAATCACCGGAACACAGGTAGATTACAATACCATAACCATAAAACTTATTAGCGATCAAGTGATTGTGGCATCGACAGCTCCAGACGGTTCTGGTGATTTCACGCTTTCAGGACCGCTTCCCAACCCAACTTTTTCTTTGGTTTTGAATAAAAAAATCAAAACCTTTTCTGCCTCGAAGAATGGTTGCGAACTCTCCGCAGATAAACTGCAGATCAGAATTCCGACCGGAAGTACCTACATCACTTTTAATGAAATAATTCTGGAATGATGAGAAAACTCGCACTGCTTTTTTTGCTTTCTTCCACCCTGCTTTTTTCGCAAAAGAAAAAGAAATTTGATCTGGATGTGGTCGCAAATATTGATGCCAAAATGATTCTGATGACCGCCGTGGGAAACAATGCATTTTCCAAGTTGGTCAGACCTTTTTTTGGTTTTGGATTCGGCGGCAATTTGATGACGCCCATCAATTTCGGCGTAGGTTTGGATGTGAACTTTCTTTATTCCAATGTGATTTATGGCGAAGAGAGCAAATACGGAAACATTGGTTCCCCGTCTATCACTTCCTTTGATTTTTTCCTCACACACCGCGATTATCTTTCCGAAGATTTTTTTCTCGAGGAAATGGCCGGATTTACTTTTTACCGACAAACCAATCTTTTCATCGATGAAAAAAGTGCCAAAAACGTCAATCTGGGAAGCGGAATTAACCTCGGCGCAAAACTGATCTATATTCTGACCGATCCACAGCAGGTTTTTCTTTCTGCAAAACTCAACACCTATAAAACCAATATTTACAACGAGAATAAGGACATTGAAAAGTTCTATAACCAATCCACTTTCATAAGTTTTGGATTGGGATACCGATATCAATTCTAAAAAAAGTCCATCTTGATTGAAATCAAGTTTTCTTGCTAAATAAAACGCTACCTTTCCAAAAAATCAGGAATGAAAATAATATCACTTTGGGCGGCAGTTTTTCCAATGACTTTTTTGTTGACAACCAGCAGATGCGAACCGCAATATGTAGACAATTCCAGAGTCTTCGTAGAAGGTAAAATCTCCGGAAACGCCAATGCTCAATTACCGCTCAAGATTTCCGCGGGAAACATCGTGATCACGGAAACCCAAACAAAATCCGACGGCACTTTCAAAATGGGCGGTCCCGGAACAAATTCAGAAAAACACCTGGAAATCGGCCGAAAAATCATTTCTTACCAAAGCAATGTGGAATGTAAACTTTCCTATGATTCCACCACGATTGTACTGCCTTCAGGGAAAAGTTATTTCAAATTTTCAAACATCAATGTTGCGCTATGAAAAAATTTGGTTATTTGTTTTTGCTGATGGCTATTTCACTGTGCGCACAAAAGAGAAACAACTTTAATTTTGAAGTAAAAGGAAACACTTATACCGGTATTGGCAATAATTACATCGCCGATGGAACGGGAACTTTCGCGGGTTTCGGACTTGGTCTGAGTTTTTTTGTCATCAAAAATTTTGGTATAGGATTCGATTTTGATAAAGCTTACGGCAATGTAAAAGAGCAGTCGGTTTTCGGGAATCTGCACAGTCCGCAATTTACCAGCGGAGATATTTACGCGTTTTACCGTCATCCGATTTCGGAACGTTTTGATGCTGAAGCATTTATTGGTAGTGGTTTCAACAGCATTGTAAGCAAATCAAACTACAGCAGCAAGGATTTCCGGGAAGGTGGTTCCAGTTTTATACTCGGTGCAAAAGCACTTTACGGCATTTCTTCTAAAAAGAAAATCTATGTTTTTGCCAGTCCGAAATTCTATTTCCTGACCAATTTCACGGAGATGGATGATTCCGCTGTTCAAAAATATTATGCAAAACCCACACTTTTTAATTTTTCGCTTGGACTAAGATTTTATCTTTAAAATCATCTAAATTTGTCCTATGTTAAATTTCATTAAACGGAAAATCGCGCTAATCTGGGCGAAAAGACACGTCAAGGAAACCGAAAGCTTTAAGAAAAATGCTCTTGAAGACCAGGAAAAGTTATTGGTTTCTTTGGTAAAAACTGCCGGAAAAACACTTTTTGGAAGAGAAAGAAATTTCGAGGAAATCACAGACATTCTCACCTTCCAGACTCAAGTTCCGGTTGCTGACTACGAAGATTTGAAACCCTACATCGAAAAAATAAAACGAGGCCAGAGCAATATCCTTTGGCCAGAAACTCCTGAATATTTTGCAAAAACTTCCGGAACGACTTCCGGTTCAAAATACATCCCTATTTCCAAGGAAGGAATGCCGTTTCAGATCGCAGCTGCCCAAAGTGCCATTTTTCATTATATCGCCCAAAAAAACAATGCAGATTTCGTTTCAGGAAAGATGATTTTCCTGCAGGGAAGTCCGCAACTGGAGGAAATGAACGGAATAAAAACCGGGCGACTTTCCGGAATCGTGGCTCACCATATTCCAAACTATCTCCAAAAAAACCGTTTGCCAAGCCTGAAAACCAACCTCATCGAAGATTGGGAAACCAAAGTGCACGAAATCGTAAAAGAGACCGAAAAGGAAAACATGACCTTGATTTCCGGGATTCCGCCTTGGCTGATCATGTATTTTGAAAAATTGATTGAAAGAAACGGCAAGAAAATCACCGACTTATTCCCCAATCTGCAGCTCATCATCACAGGCGGTGTCAATTACGAACCCTACCGCGAAAAAATGAACGAACTCCTCGGGAAAAAAGTGGATATCATACAGACTTTTCCGGCGAGCGAAGGTTTTTTTGCCTTTCAGGATGATTTCCAAAAAGAAGGTCTATTGCTTTTGACGAATCATGGAATTTTTTATGAATTCATTCCACTTGATGAATATGGAAAACCGGATGCCAAAAGATTAACTTTAAAAGAAGTGGAACTCAACAAAGATTATGCGTTAATTCTCACGACTAATTCCGGACTTTGGGCCTACTCGATTGGCGACGTGATTCGTTTTATTTCAAAAGATCCCTACCGGATTTTGGTTTCGGGACGCACGAAACATTTCACTTCCGCTTTCGGGGAGCACGTCATTGCTTTTGAAGTGGAAGAAGCCATGAAGGCTACCGTAGAAAAATATCCTGCACAGATCACGGAGTTTCATTTGGCACCACAAGTGAATCCAAACGCTGGTTTGCCTTATCACGAATGGTTCATCGAGTTTGAAAAAGAACCTGAAAACATCGAAGACTTCAGAAAAAATCTAGACGAAGAGTTACGGAAACGAAACACTTATTATGACGACTTGATTGCGGGAAATGTGCTGCAGCCGTTAATCATTACGAAGCTAAAGAAAAACACTTTCCATGATTACGCAAAATCCCAAGGAAAACTGGGCGGGCAAAACAAAATTCCGAGACTGGCAAATGACCGGAAAATTGGAGATTTTCTGGAGAAGTTCAAGATGTAGAAATATCTAATTCGAAACCATTTTCAGTCCGACCACTGAAGCGATCAGCGTGCAGACAAAAAACATCCGCCAAAAAGCGGCCGGTTCATTAAAAATAAAAATCCCCGCCAAAACTCCACCCACCGCACCGATTCCGGTCCAGACTGCATAAGCGGTTCCAATCGGAATGGGATTATTTCCATAAGATATCGATTTATACATCAAAAACATACTGATAAAAAGTGCGACCACAAATCCGCCCCACCAAAACATACTTTCCTTTCCGGAACTTTCCTGCGCCTTTCCAAGACATGTAGCAAATCCGGTTTCAAATAATCCGGCAATAATCAAAATAATCCAGTTCATAAAGTTTTTGTTTCAGGCCTGTCTCCCGACAGATAGATTTTAAGGTTTAATGTTTCAGAAAAAAAACAAATTCACTTGCGGAGTAAAATTCATGTTCAATAGTTCATCTTTCTCAATTTCGGCACCGAAGTTCCGACAATCAAAGCGACCAGCAAAGTCATCGTTCCACCAAAAACTACAGAACGGACAACGCCCAGAAGTTTTGCGGCAACTCCGCTTTCAAACTGTCCCATTTCATTACTTGACATGATGAAAATGGAATTCACACTCAAAACTCTTCCGCGGATGTATTCCGGGGTTTTCAGCTGGACAATCGTTCCACGGATGACCACAGAAATTCCATCCAACATTCCGCTGAGCATCAACAATCCAAAAGAAAGCCAATACAGTTTTGAGAATCCAAATCCTATGATGCACAACCCAAATCCGGCAACCGCAAAAAGCAGCATTTTTCCCTGATTTTTCTGTAACGGAACAAATGCCAAAAATGCGATAATGCACATAGAACCTATATCTGAAGCGGCATTCAGCAAACCGAAACCTTCTGAACCAACCTTTAGGATATCAGTTGCATAAACCGGAATCATCGCCACCGCTCCACCGAAAAGTACCGCAAACATATCGAGACAAAGTGCACCCAAAATCTCTTTAGTCTTGTAAATATAGGAAATTCCTTCGCGCATGCTTTGCATTACATTGATCTGCTTTTTCTTGATTTCAGGGTGGTGTTTATTCAGCAGCCAAAAGAAAACCGACGAAAAAATCATCATTCCCACCACCACCAAAACAGTTCCGGAAATATCAATCCAGTGAATCATGAATCCGCCTAAAGCGTGACCCGTAACCGAAGCCGTGAGGAAAGTTCCTTGGTTTAAGGTAATCGCGTTCGGCAAAGTTTCGCGCGGAACTATTTTGGGAATCATGGATGGAATAATCGGTCCCAAAAATGCGCGGCAAAATCCGGTTAAAAAGATAATCGTATAGATAAAATACGTGATATGCCGATTGTCTAAATGCAGCAAATTATCACCATAAAAAGCCGGAATCGCTAAAAGAGCAATCAGGAAAACATAGGCATAATTGCAGATCAACAACAACCTTTTCTTTTCGGAATTATCGATGACGTGTCCCGCATAAAGCGCAGTGGAAACAGCCGGAATGACCTCAGACAAGCCGATCAAGCCAATCGAGAACGGATCGTGGGTCAACTGGTAAATCCACCATCCCATCAAAGTAGCCAACATTCTGAAAGACAAAACCAGGAAAAACCTCCCGGTCATCAGATTTCTGAATTCCCTGATTTTAAGCGTACGGATCGGCTCAAGTGAAAACATTTTGCAAAAATAGTTTTTAGTTTTGAGATACCGGTCTTGGACAAGAGATTCCTAGATTATATGCATTAAAAATTTTGAATTTTAATGAGATACGCTACATCCCTGGAAGCTATCTTACGCTCTCTTTTTAAGCTGATCTTCTTATATTTTGTCCTTGTCTTTCTGGTAGAGGCTTTAAGTTCACATGCAAATTATAGCGACATTTTTCAACTACAAGATGATCCTGCTTTCGGCTTTTTTCTTCCCCGAGATGACATCCAAACCTCAATAAAGTTGTTCCCTAATCTTCTAATGATTTCTCCCACTTTTGCAAATATTTCTTCGGAATTATCACTTCACTGTCATAGTAGCATCTTGTTTAATTTTGGGTTTTATTTTCAATCTAAATATTTTTCTAACTCTATATAGCGAAAAAACAGATAGCATCTCTTCCAACAACTTGATCACAATTCCACTTTGGAAGTCCATTGTATTAATTTTCAAGTGGACAACTTTTAGATCCAGAAGCTCCAATAACATTTGAATAGTAGTAATTTCATTTGATTTTCCGAATATTCTCAATTGCCCAAAACACATACCTTTAACTGTGATGAACATAATATTCTCAAGCGGGTGTGATTTTTTCTTTCCAATACCATGTCTATAATGCTTTTCGCAAAGTCAAGCTATATGTTCACATGTATGATGAACAGAAAAACATCTGCAAAGCAAATCCTGGAAAAAAATGCGATATGTTTAAAATCAATATTTTTTATAAAGAAAAAAAGTCGGTTTTTGATTTTATTTTAATGTTTTTAATGCATTTAACCTGCAAGGTTTCGTGATTTCATTCGTTGAATGTTCGCTTTTAAGGCTTCCAAAAAGACCATTTTTCGCCATTAAATACGGCAAGTCTTTTGGCACCTACTTTATTGACATATACGATCATTCCCGGCGAGGGACTAGGAATATTGTTCACATCAGAAACCTGCGGTAGCATCATTGCTTTTGTAGTGGATTCCAAAACCAAAACACCGTCGGTCACCGTGGAAGTATTCGCCCCGATAATTACTTTGGCATCTGCCGTTTCCACGACAGCAGCAGCAGTGGGTTGGCTTGTCAGCACCGAGGTAACATTTGCCCCCTGTCCACTGAGGTCCACCCAACTGCCGTTATAATACTTCACTCGAGCATTTATTGGATCTGTCGCATCCAGCACAATTGATCCCTGAGTCGGGCCGCTTGCCAAAGTGCGAACATAAGGCAAAATAATTCCTTTATTATTGGTATTGGCAAACTCCAGCAATACTGATGTCTTATTGCTTGCTGTTCCTACATTGTCACCAATAATTACCTGAGAAAATAAGGTGCCTGATAACACCATTGCTATTGTTATTATTAAATTTTTCATGTTTTTTATAAAATTAAATTTCAAATTCATGTTTTTGGAAAGTTTAAAAAAAGTCTTTTCCCTGTTATTCATTTTACGGGCAGGCTACAGTGGAGAAACAACTCCAAATACCATCAGCATAAATCTTAAGACATTTGCTGAATGTATCATAAACCATCATTCCTTCTTGCGGATTGGTGATTCTATTCAAATGATTTATCGCCGCCGTTTGCGCAGGATCAGAGGTCATTCTTGTAATTACAAACCCCTTTGTATTGGATTCTAAGACCGTATATGCAGATTGTCTGTTTATTGGCCAATCAGCAGCTGTACTTCCTGCTCTTTTTAATAAAGTAATCCCATGTTTTGTAGGAAGACCGGCAATTGCGGTATTGGAATCATTATAACACGCAAGAGTAACTACTAAAAGGTTATTGGTCTTAATATTATTACAAGATCCACCAAGGCCATTGTTGGTACATTCGGATTGCGCATCAGTTGGTAGAATGGTAATATTAGGATTGGTAGCATCCGGATCCGTGACATCATTGGTACGGAGAATTGCAGCCTCCACAAGCTGATTTCCCGCCGCTACCAAATTATTCACTATTAAAGAAATGACATAATTAATTTCACAGCCATTAGGAAGATTAAGATTTGAAGAATAAGTATGGGTTGAATTGTCATAACTCATTGCCACACTTTCGCTTCCACAGGAGTTTGAGTTGAAGGCTACATTTTGCGGTGATAAACCGTTCGGAATTTTGAAGGTGAATTTTGCACCTGCAACATCACTTAGTCCGCCATTTTTTACTGCAATGGTATATGCAACCTGATCCCCTTCCATGGCATTGGTCTTATCGGACACAATAGAACTCACCATTAAATCTGCACTTTTAACTGTAACACTTGTACTAACAGTGACTTCTTCTGCTTTAATAAAAGTCCAGGTATCTATTGCTTTTTCATCACCAAATTGTCCCGAAGTACCCGTTCCACCAACTCCCCATATATGACCATTGATAGTACTATTGATTCCGGTGCTATTTGCAGGTGGCAAGTGACTGTTATTTATGGGATTGGGTTTAGAACCGTTTGAAGTTGCATTAGTGATATCAGAATCATTCCAATAAACAATATTGGAAACAGCTGGCCCTGATAAATTGTTATAATTTAATAGTTCCACGATGGTTCCAAACCTATTGTATTCCATATCGATATAAGGAAAATGAACCTCTGCGCCTTGTAGTTTGACTGTAATACTTAAAGGATATGTACCTACAGGAGAAGCATTCCCACTTCCATCTTTGCTATCCCAATAAATCTGGTTTGCTCCGGCAATAGAAGCCCCAGTGAGTGTACGGGAAACAAAACTCGGATTTGCAGGAGTACTTTGAATGGTAATCGTGTAATTTCCCTGCACATCTGCATTAAATCTTATATATCCCCCTTTATTACTTACCTGTCCGGGAGTTCCTTCAACCCCGACTAACGAAACATTGGTAACATGCGGTGTTACCACAGCATTTTTCAACCATGTGGTTGAACCCGGAACCGCTCCCGATGATGAAGTTGGCAAATCACTACTAGGCAACGTATAGAACATTTTATGAGTAATATTCTGATTGGTATCTGCATTATTCGGGTTTTGTACTTTACCACTTAAAAACGTGTCAGTTGATCCGTTCAAACTTTTATAAATGGGCAACTGTGTAGCTGAATTCAAAAAGCCATTATTATTTACAAAAAAAGTAAAATAAATCCCGTTATTACCATTGTTACTCACCCGATAAGTGTAGCCATCTTTAGTAAGCGTATATATCTTTCCGAAAAAACCATTAGAATTAACCTGCCCCGTTCCGTTACTAAAATTCAAAACATTAGCATACACACGCCCCGGAATAAAGGCATTATTGGCTGAATTGATAACGGAAACATCCCATGCCATGATACCAGCATCATTCGTGCTTTGCGTCCAGTTATCGTTTGCATTAAAAGTAGTTTGAGGATCCGCTGTTCCTCTTGCCCAAAATTCTATCCGGTAAATACCCGCACCATTTGCGGGAACCAGATAATATATTGGGGTATATCTTCCAGCAACTGATCCGCCAAATAGTTGCGGACCTGCTAATTCTGCGGTGCGATTACTTATCACTCCATTAGAAGTATTATCTACAACCAATGTTCCGCCTGGTGAATACAATCTAATCTTCGCAGTGCCTCCAGTATTTTGCGCACTGGATGCCAAAGTGATTCTTTCGCCAACTTGGGCGTAAACATAATGAACTCCGTTATTAGGAAAAGGCCAGTTAACAGTAGGCGCTGTGCTTGCTCGAAGGCAGGCACGCACTCCTGCGACACCACTCGGGTAAAGATCTTTTGATCCATCAGCAAATAGTAAATTACTACAAAAGATAGTGACAGAAACCATCAATATGCGAAACATATGTATAGGCTCATGCCATGAATAAAATTTTTTTTTCATGATATTTGTGTTTGTTGTGTTTGTGTTTTTATATATAAGAGTTATGCAAAAATCAGCTCCTCATATATGATTTCATTTTAAGAAAAAAGTATTCTTTCTAAAGAAAATGGAGGTGGTCTAGAAAATAAGAACTGCGAAAGCGCTGCTGTTTTAGCAAAATACACCGTATAGAAGTTCATTAAATAAACAAATACAGGGACATAAAGTTCTGCATCTTGAGACAGAACAATATGCAGTGAAATAAAAACAGGAGTGATTACCGAATTTCGGTTGTTTGGTAAAATACAGGAATCAAGACTTTCATTTGATCTGCCGTTTTTAAATAAAAACTTCGGCTTGGCTAATTTAGGAGGATCTGTATGATCAGTTTTTGTAACCTTCTTAGCGATCGTAGTCTGTTTTCTGATTTTTGACTCTGATACTTTTTTACAGGTACTACTTTTCGAAGCAGCTTCTATCTTTACAACCTTTGCATTCGTTGATTCTTCTATGCCATAGATAAATGCATTTTCAACAATGTAAATAATCCCTTCCTGACTTTGCTGCGGGATATTAATTTTTAATGCGGTTGCATTAAAAAATAGAGGCATGCCCAGAAGAGGCAACATCATCAATAAAGAAAAGATAGAACAAAATTCAGTGTTCTCAGATATTGATAATGTTGCTCTAAAGAATAATTTTTCTTTCAAGCTGTGTTTTTGTGTTTTTTCAGAACAATCCTCAGTGAATTATCCTTTTACAAAGATACGACAAAATAGAAAATACATCACAAGTAAAGACCAGCCATAAACGGTGTATTACACATAATGGGTTAAAACACCCTAAAAATTTGAGAATGCACACATTGTTTAAAAAACACAGCAAGATAAGTTATAATGCATATTGCAAGTTAATTATTATTAAATATAAGTTTTAATATCACAATTACAGATCACTCTATATTATTAATGCAATTTCAAAAATAATCAGAAATGACCCTAAATAAAAAATATTCTAGCTGCCTTAAAAACAATTTCCTAATCAAGCAGACCCAAAATGACTTACCAACATAACAATTCAATGACAACCAACGTTTTAACATTAATATTTCATTTTTTGTTAGTTAATAAAATCTTAAAATATAGTAAAATTTATAACTTTGTCACATGACTCAGAAGGAAACACTATCATCTTTAATCCACGGAAATTTTGCTAAAGAACTCTCTATTTCAGATGGCAAACTACCGCCAAATGCGGTAGATTTCGAAAAACTGGTCATCGGAACTTTTTTGATTGACAAGAAAGGACTCGATTATTCCATCGATTTATTGACGCCGGAAGTTTTCTATGATCCAAGACACCAGGAAATTTTCCGCGCGATCCTGAAACTGTTTGAAGGAAACCACCCCGTGGATTTAATGACTGTGATTCAGGAGCTGAAAAAAACCGAAAGACTGGGTTTTGCCGGTGGTGATCACTATATCATCGATTTGACGATGGGGGTTTCTTCCAGTGCGCACATTGAGTATCATGTTCGAGTGATTTTGGAAAAATTTATTCTAAGGAGTTTGATCAATGTTTCCGCAAACGTCATCGACAGTTCCTACAAAGAATCTACCGACGTTTTCGAGCTTTTGGATAAAGCCGAACAAAGTTTCTTCGAAATCACCAACGGAACCATCAAAAAAGGTTTCGACACGGCAAATACTTTGGTAAAACAGGCCATCGAAACCATTAAATCCTTAAAGGATAAAGAAGGACTCTCCGGGATTCCATCAGGTTTTCGAGACATTGATAAAGAAACCGGCGGTTGGCAAAATTCTGACCTCATCATCATTGCGGCTCGTCCGGCGATGGGTAAAACAGCTTTTCTTTTGTCAATGGCCAGAAATATCGCAGTTCAACATAAAATTCCATTGGCTTTGTTTTCTCTGGAAATGGCTTCGGTACAGTTAATCACCAGAATGATTGCTTCCGAAACCGGAATTTCCTCCGAAAAATTAAGAAAAGGGCAAATGTCTGATGAAGAGTGGCAACGGCTTTTCTCCAACGTTTCCGAACTGGAAAATGCACCCTTATTTATCGACGAAACGCCTTCACTATCTGTATTCGATTTCCGTGCGAAATGCCGAAGACTCGTGATGCAGCATGGCGTGAAAATCATCATGGTGGATTACCTTCAGTTGATGACCGCAAATTCCGGAAAAGGCGGCGCAGGAAACCGCGAACAGGAAATCGCGATGATCTCCCGATCTTTAAAGGCCATCGCTAAAGAATTAAATGTTCCGGTGATCGCACTTTCGCAGTTGTCACGAAGCGTGGAAACCAGACCGGGGAAAAGACCTCAGCTTTCCGACCTCCGTGAATCCGGTGCGATTGAGCAGGATGCGGATATTGTGTCATTTATCTTCCGTCCGGAATATTATAAAATTACCACTTGGGACAACGATGAAGACGGCGCAGAAACTTCTACCGAAAATCAGGCGGAACTCATTATTGCAAAACACAGAAATGGTGCTACAGCAGATGTGAGGATGTCTTTCTACAAAAATATTGCAAAATTTGCAGACCTCGATTTGTTTGGAAGCGGATATGGTTATCAACCTTCAAACTTTGGTCAGCAGGAAGAACCAAGCGGTTTTGACCGAATCAGAACAACCATCGATCCGGGTGCAGCTTTCGGCGCGAATGACAACCAGAATCTTTCCGGCTCTTCGATGAATGATTTGGATGACGATGATGATTTTGCCTATTAATCTACCCATATGACAACTTAGCAATCCGCCAATCAGATTGCTACATTATTACCTTTACCCATTGTTACATTGAGTTTAAAAATCGAAATCTTCACCGACGGAGCGTGCAGCGGAAACCCCGGAAAAGGCGGTTACGGAATCGTGATGAAAGTTCCCGAAAAAAATTACGAGAAACAATATTCAAAAGGATTCCGTTTGACCACCAACAACCGCATGGAACTTCTGGCGGTCATCGTCGCACTCGAAAAACTGAAATCTTCAGACAACGACATCCATATTTTTACCGACAGCAAATATGTTTCTGACGCCATCAACCAAAAGTGGATTTATGGCTGGATCCGCAAAGGCTTTAAGAATGTGAAAAATCCGGATTTGTGGCAAAGAATTATTCCTTTGCTTAAACTTCATAATCCCACTTTTCATTGGGTAAAAGGTCATGCCGGACATCCAGAAAACGAAATCTGCGACCAATTGGCGGTAAAAGCGGCTCAAGCCAACAACTTGGAAACCGACTTGTTTTTCGAGCAGCAGAGAGATGGAGGATTGTTTTAGGCTTCGTGGGAATTTTGCTGAGCAAGTCAATTGGCTGCGCTGTCAATTTGGCTACACAAGTGAATTGATTAGCGCAATTAGATTTAGAAAAATTTAAAATTCACTCCGAAGAAAATTCACTCCGAAGAAAATTCACTCCGAAGAAAATTCACTCCGAAGAAAATTCATTCCTCAAAAACTCAGCTACTCCCTGCTCAATCACTAAACTTCACAACCACTCTTCCTCCGAACCACCAAAATCGTTATCTTTGTTAGATGAATTACATTGATGCCTTAGAAAGGCGCTATTCCGTGAAAAAATTCGATATCGATAAGAAAGTAGCGCCTGAAATTTTGGAAAAAATCTTGGAAGCTGGGCGACTTTCTGCAAGTTCGCTTGGTCTGCAACCTTATAAAATTTATGTGGTGGAGAATCCAGAGGTGTTAAAGCGACTCCAGGATGCGTTTTATAATCCTTCGCAGATTACCACTTGTTCGCACCTGATTGTGATTGCCGCAAAACGCAACCTTGAAGAACAGTATATTGACGGTTATTTTCGCCATATCAGTGACGTGAGAAACGTGACCATGCAGACTTTGGAAGGGTTCCGAAACAGCATCATGAGTTTCCGGGACAATATTGAAAAAGAAAACCTGCTGCACTGGAATGAAAAACAAGCCTATATTGTGTTGGGAAATCTCATGTTTGCGGCAGCTTTGGAAAATGTGGATTCATCACCCATGGAAGGATTCCGCCAGGAAGTAATTGTGGAGACTTTAGGATTGGACCATGAAAAAGAAAAAGTGAGTGTGACTTTGGCTTTAGGTTATCGTGCAGAAGATGACCCATTCCAGAAAATGAAAAAAGTGCGCAAACCAGGCGATAAGCTTTTTAAGTATATTTAAAATGTTGATTAATGAAATCAGCCACAAATCCCGAATCCCGCAACTCGTAACTCGAATCCCGCAACTCGCAACTCAATGATAAAAGCAGACGTACTCGTAATCGGCTCCGGAATTTCCGGACTTTCTTATGCTATTAAAGTTTCAGAGAAAATGCCGGATGCCAAAATCATCATCGTCACCAAAGCCGATGAAGACGAAAGCAACACCAAATACGCTCAAGGCGGACTCGCTGTGGTCACCGATTTCGACAAGGATAATTTCCAGAAACATATCGATGATACGATGAGAGCCGGCGATGGCGAAAACAAGCTAGAAGTAGTGGAAATGGTGATTAAAGAAGGACCCGCAAGATTTCGCGAACTTGTGGAATGGGGAACGAAATTTGACGAAAAGGATGGCCATTTGATGCTCGGAAGAGAAGGCGGCCACACCGAAAACCGAATCGTTCACCACAAAGATATCACCGGCGCAGAAATCGAAAGAGCCCTTTTAGCCACGATAAAAAAATCACCGAATATTAAGATGATGGCACATCATTACGTTATCGATTTGATAACGCAGCACCATGTTCCGGGCAAGATTTTCGATATGGAGAAAATTGATTGTTACGGTGCCTATATTCTGGACGAAAAAAACAAGAAAATAAAAAAAATTACCGCAAAAATCACTTTGGTTGCAACCGGAGGAGCAGGTCACGTCTATAAAAACACTACCAATCCAATTATTGCAACCGGTGACGGAATTGCTTTCGTACACCGAGCACGTGGAAAGGTTTCGAATATGCAGTATTACCAGTTTCACCCTACCGCACTTTTCTCGAAACGTGACGGAATGTTGTTCCTGATCTCGGAAGCAGTTCGCGGGGACGGCGCAAAACTCCGCCTGAAAAATGGTGGAAAATTCATGCATAAATATGATGAGCGCGAAGAATTAGCATCCCGGGACATTGTAGCAAGAGCCATCGATAACGAATTGAAAATCAGCGGAGACGAATACGTTGGATTAGATTGCAAGGAAATGGATCATGAAAAATTTGTGGAGCATTTTCCCAATATTTACCAAAAATGTCTGGATGAAGGAATTGATCCCTTTACAGAGATGATTCCGGTGGTTCCCGCCTGTCATTATTTAATGGGCGGAATAGAAGTGGATATGGATGGTCAGAGTTCCATCAAAAACCTTTTTGCGGTGGGAGAATGCACGAATTCCGGACTTCACGGAGCGAACCGATTGGCTTCAAATTCTCTGCTGGAAGGTCTGGTTTTTGGTCACAATGCCGCAATGAAAACGGTGGAACTCCTAAAAGTCAACGACTTTAATTTTGATGACTTAAAAGCAGTTCCCGAATGGAACGAGGAGGGAATGAAAATGATGGACGAAATGGTGATGGTTTCTTATTTAAGAAGACAACTCCAGGAAATGATGAGCGATTTGGTAGCGATTGTTCGAAGCAATTCCCGGTTGGAACTTGCCAAAAAGAAACAGCGCGAAATTTACGAAGCCGTGACTGAATTGTACAACTACTCTATTCTCTCGCCACAACTTTCGGAACTCAGAAACCTGGTGAATGTGTCCTATCTGATCATTAAACAATCATTGCTAATGAAGGAGAATAAAGGAAGTTTTTACAATAAGGATTTGGCGAGTAAACCACTGACGATCAACGAATAATATTCAAACTAATTTAAAAAAATAATGAAACGCCCATCTTACGTAACCGATAAAGCATTAAAAGAATTCATCCAATCCGCACTGGAAGAAGACATCAAGGACGGCGATCATTCCACACTTTCCACCATACCGAAAGACCTGGAGCAGAAGGCAAAACTTTTGGTTAAAGAAGACTGCATTTTGGCAGGAGTTGAACTGGCGGAAATCATCTTCAAACAGTTTGACAAAAACCTGAAAGTGGATATCCTCATCAAAGATGGCGAGAAAGCGAAAGCGGGTGATATCGCATTTTACGTGGAAGGAAGCGCTCGTTCGATTCTTTCGACTGAAAGACTGGTTCTGAACTGTATGCAGCGCATGAGCGGAATTGCCACGATGACTTTCGAGTGGGATTCCAGGCTTTTAGGGACCAAAACAAAATTACTGGACACCAGAAAAACAACCCCGAACTTCCGGATATGTGAAAAATGGGCAGTTGCAATTGGCGGCGGAACCAACCACAGATATGGCCTTTTCGACATGATCATGTTAAAAGACAACCATATCGATTATGTCGGAAGCATCACCAAAGCTGTAAAAATGGCAAAAGATTATGTAAAAACACAAAAGAAACCTTTAAAAATAGAAGTCGAAACCAGAAATCTGGCTGAAGTGGAAGAAGCCATCAAATCTGGTGCTGACCGAATTATGCTGGATAATATGGATGTTCCGACCATGAAAAAAGCAGTATCGCTCATTAATGGAAAAGCTGAAAGTGAAGCATCAGGTGGAATTACCAGAGAAATGCTGAAAGATGTGGCAAGTACAGGAGTTGATTTTATTTCGGCGGGTGCACTGACTCATTCGGCTGAAAACATCGATCTGAGTCTCAAAGCGGTAAAATAGATTATGAATTACATAAGATGTCGGGACGCTTATTGATAAATTTTTAAAGATATTTTTATTGCGTCAGAGATACAACCCATCTGTTTTCTATTGACATTCAGTGTTTTATTTCTTTTTTTCAACAAACTTTTAAATATTAACATAATGTTAATATTGCTTTGATTTAATAAGATTAATTTCGCAGCGAATTAAATTAATCTTAAATCATAGTCAAAATGAATTTAAATCCAATTAAGAAACGGGTACTGATTGCCGCTTTGGCCTTCACTGGTTTTGGTGCGGTGCATGCTCAGGTTACTACGAGTAACATGACCGGTATTGTAACACAGACCGATGGCAAAGCAACTTCTGGCGCTACAGTTACTGCAACCCACTTACCTTCTGGAACCGTTTACTCGGCAAAAGCAAACGCTTCCGGAAATTACAACTTGGCAAACATGCGAGTGGGTGGACCTTACAAAGTTGAAGTGACTCAACCGGGAGAAAAGCCTGTTGTTTATGAAGATGTCTATTTAGAACTGGGACAACCTTTTGTGTTAAATCCAGTAGTTAATGAAAAAACCACTCAAATCCAGGAAGTGGTGATTACCGGTGCTTCCAGCAGAAACATCAACAAAACGGGTGCTGCAACCAATGTGGGACTCAAACAGATTCAGGATTTACCGCAAGCTAACAGAAGTATCACAGAATTTACGCGACTTACTCCGCAGGCAAACGGCAACTCATTTGCCGGTAGAGATGCAAGATATAACAACTTACAGATTGACGGAGCCAACTTCAACAACGGATTTGGATTAAGCAGCAACCCACTTCCGGGCGGGAATGCACAACCGATTGCTCTGGACGCCATCCAAGAAATTTCCGTTAACATCGCACCATTTGATGTGACACAGTCCGGTTTTACCGGTGCGGGAATTAATGCGGTGACTAAATCCGGAACCAACACTTTCCATGGATCTCTTTATGGGTATTACAATGGTAAAGACCTTAATGGCTGGAAAGTCAACGGTGAAGAAATCGTAAAAGACAAAAGCCAGCGCGTTGGAGCAAAAATGACTAATGGTTTGACAGTTGGTGGTCCCATCATCAAGAATAAATTGTTCTTCTTCGTTAGTGGGGAACGCGAAATCGCAACTGGAGCAAATGCATCGGGAGCTAATCTTTGGAAAGCCTCTCAAAATGGAGTTTCAGACGTTGCCAATAATATCACCAGAGTTAAAGAATCGGATCTGATCGCGGTTCAAGACCACTTGAGAACAGTTTGGGGCTACGATCCTGGCCGCTATCAAGGCTATGCAAATGAGGCAATACAAACCGGTGACAAAATCTTGGCTAGAATCGACTGGAATATCAGTGACAAACACAAATTAGCGGTTCGTTACAATATGCTTGATGCCAAATCTGATGCACTGGCAAACGGAAACTCAGGACCCTCTCCCAGATCCTCGTCAAACCGGGTAAGTGACAAATCTATGACCTTTGAAAATGGTAATTACGGTTTCAATAATACCGTTTCTTCCATTACCGCTGAATTGAACTCAGCATTTACCTCTAATCTCTCAAATAAATTCTTGTTTACTTACTCAAAAATTCAAGACAAGAGAACCACTCCTTCAGACAGACTTTTCCCATTTGTTGATATTTGGGACGGATCCGCAAACGGATCAAACTACATAAGTTTCGGTACGGAGCTATTCTCTTATCTGAATGATGTGGTGAATAATAATTTTTCGTTCACCAATAACTTGACCTATAATGCAGGAAGACACACCTTTACCGGTGGCGTTGCTTTTGAATTGCAAAAATTCGGTAACTCCTACACCAGAATGGGAACCGGTTACTATCGGTATGCATCTGTTGCCGATTTCCTGAAAACGGGAACTGCCGCTGAAGTGGCACCAATCATGTTTGGTCTCACTTACCCTTACGCAGGACAGGATACTTACGCAAGAATCAACTTCGGACTTGGCTCGGCATACGTACAGGATAGATTTGCTTTGAATGACAAATTGAATTTCACTTTGGGGCTTCGTGCAGAATTGCCAATGTACCTCAATGATCTTACTGCAAACCCGTCCATCGATAATTTGACATTATTGGATGTAAATGGCAATCCTAAAAACTACTCTTCTGGGAAATGGCCAAAATCCAAAGTAATGCTTTCACCAAGATTTGGATTCAATTATGATGTGATGGGTGACAGATCTTTAACTTTAAGGGGTGGAACCGGTATTTTCACAGGTAGAGTTCCATTTGTGTGGTTAACCAATATGCCTACCAACGCCGGAGTTCTTCAGAACACCATTGAACCGGGAAGTTATGCAGCAGTGGCACCATGGATAGGACAAATCAGATTCCATCCGGAAGACATCTATTACTATGTCAATAACCCTGTTTACTACACCCAAGGTGGGCAACAGGTGACTCCATTTATCACTTCGCCATCAGGAGGAGTTCCATCTTCTTTTGCTTTGGTGGATGATACCTTCAAGATGCCTTCAGTATGGAGATCAAGTTTTGGAATCGACTACCGAATTCCGCAAAGCCCTATTACACTGAGCACAGACATCCTTTATACAAAAGATGTAAATGCAGTATTCCAATTCGGGGCAAACAGAAAACAATCAACAAAACAAATGGTTTATGCAGACCGGGTTTATTATCCAGATGCTGCGTCTTATACCTATAATCCTGCGATTGGAGCAAACAGCGCAACGGTATTGACCAATACAGATACCAAAGGACATGCATTTTCTGCAACTTTCGGTGCATCGGTAAGACCTTGGAACGGACTTTCAGGATCAGTATTCTACACCTTCTCCGAGTCTAAAGAAGTATCTGCAAATGCCGGTTCCAGTGCAACTTCAGCTTGGGGCGGATCACCAACAATCGATTCTCCAAACCAGGACTTCCTGAGCATTTCTGATTATTCAGTGCCTCACAGAATTGTAGCGAATTTCACTTATGAACTTAAGAAAACAGGAACCACTTTCGGGGTTTACTATAATGGAGCTAATCAAGGTAGATATTCCTACTACTATTCCAATGACGTCAATGGTGACGGAATTGCTAATGACCTTATGTATATCCCTCTGGATTCCAACAATATGAAATTCTCAGACATCACCACAGGCTCTGGAACAAACGTAACTGTATTGTTCACCGCACAGCAACAACGTGATGCTTTTGATCGGTTCATCGCTGATAATGGACTTGAAAAATACAGAGGACAAATCCTTCCAAGAAATGAGTTCTTGCTTCCTTGGCTGAACCGTTTTGATGTAAGATTAGCTCAAAACCTTTTCAAAGACATGGTAAGCAAGGGAGACAAAGTACAGATTTCATTAGACATCTTGAATTTTGGAAACCTATTGAATTCCAATTGGGGAGTAAGAGAAACTTCTGTGAGTTCTTATGGTGCAGCGATCCTGGCAAGAGCGGGAAGTCTCTCAGCAGATCCATCATTCACCATGATGAGAGACGGTAGCGGATTGATCGCGGCGCCTACCAGACCTGTAAGCACCTCTGCTACTACCTGGTCAGCAATGCTTGGCTTCAAATATTCTTTTTAAGAAAGTCTATTCATAACACTATTTAAGATCCCGGCAATCGTCGGGATTTTTCTATCTTTGCACCTAATCATTAAAAATATTAAAAATGAATTTCAATGTAATGCTTAATGCACACCGTGGATTTGCTTATCTGATCTTACTTTTAACGATTATCTATGTAATCGCACTTCTTTTCACGATGTTTGGTTACTCCGGAAAAATCACCAAATTTTTGAGAAAATCAAGCCTTTTCACGATGATCTCCTTTCACACTCAAGCTTTGATCGGTTTGATCATGCTGTTCTTTTTCTCGCCAGGTTTCAAAGAAGCCAGAGAAACCGGAACGTTAATGAAAGATGCAGTGGCAAGAAATACCTATGTGGAACACCCCACCGCAATGATCATCGCGGCAATTTTGCTGACGATCGTGAACAAGAAATTCAAAACAAACGACAAGATGAAAATGTCTTGGGCAGTATTGGCGTTCATCGCAATCGCATTCATGCTATGGGCATTCCAGTGGAAAAGGCTTTTTGGTGGATAAACACCGCAGACATTAAGAATTCCTGTCGGTAGACAGACCTAAACTCATACAAAAAAAATGAAAGTAGCAGTTGTTGGCGCTACCGGAATGGTGGGCCAAATTATGTTGAAAGTTCTGGAAGAAAGAAACTTCCCGGTAACCGACCTTATTCCGGTCGCTTCTGAAAAATCAGTTGGCAAGAGAATCACTTTTAAAGGTAAAGAATTCGAAATTGTTTCGATGCAGACCGCTATTGATCAAAAGCCGGAAATCGCATTATTTTCTGCGGGAGGAGATACTTCCAAAGAATATGCGCCAAAATTTGCAGCAGCCGGAACCACCGTGATCGACAATTCTTCCGCATGGAGAATGGATCCGGACAAAAAACTGGTCGTGCCGGAAATCAACGCAAAGGAACTTTCCAAAGACGACAAAATCATTGCAAACCCAAACTGCTCCACAATTCAGCTGGTCATGGTACTTCATCCTTTGAACCAAAAATATAACTTGAAGAGGGTGATTGTTTCCACTTACCAATCTGTGACAGGTACCGGAAAAAATGCGGTTGACCAATTAAATGCAGAAATTGCGGGAAATGATGAAGTTGCAAAAGTGTATCCATACGAAATCTTCAAAAATGCACTTCCACAATGTGATGTTTTTGCGGATGATGATTACACAAAAGAAGAACTTAAACTGATGAAAGAGCCGAAGAAAATCATGAATGATGACAGCTTCAACTTAACGGCAACCGCAGTTCGTGTTCCGGTTCAGGGAGGCCATTCCGAAAGTGTAAACATTGAGTTTGAAAACGATTTCAATTTGGATGAAGTTCGAAAGATCCTTTCAGAAACTCCGGGAGTCGTGGTACTGGACGATGTGAAAAACAAAATCTACCCGATGCCGCTTTATTCAGAAGGAAAAGATGAAGTTTTCGTAGGAAGAATCCGAAGAGATTTATCCCAGCCGAAAACCATGAATCTCTGGATTGTGGCCGATAATTTAAGAAAAGGAGCTGCAACGAATGCGGTGCAGATCGCGGAGTATTTAGTTGATCATCAATTGATTTAGAAATTATTTCATGTTTTTGGTTAAAAATATTGTGATGACCGCCATTGAAAAAAAATAGCTTAGAAACTTATCTGCTTCAAATGGAGAAGTGAAGTCCTTATGCAAAAATCGAGAGTATGGAAAGAGTACGGAAATCACTCAAAAAAAGAAAAGTCCAAGAAAGGGAACGCAAAAGAAAATTTATTGCTTCTGCTGTTGGATTCGGTTCCAGACCTTCCGATGAAATCATCAAGGAAATAAAGGAAAGCAGACATTTTATAAACAGAGAATTCAACTTACCATGTATCTTTTAGACACCAATATCTTCGTCCATTTCCTTCGTGATCAATTCAATATTGCAGAAAAAATCAAAAATATTGGATTCAGGAATTGTTTAATTTCTGAAAGTACAGTTTTAGAACTCTATTTTAGTGCAGAAAAAATCCAAAACAGGATTCAAAGATAAAATTCCCCGCTCCATGCGGGATTTTTTATTCTTAGACGCCTCAAACAATGTTAATAAAAACATCCAAACATAGATGCCGTTAATTCAAACTTCATCCAAATCCAATTTCGCTTTCCAAAGAAATGTTGCAATTGCGGGGATCATACTCTTTATCGGAAAACTGATCGCTTGGCATCTGACTAATTCCGATACGGTATTTTCTGACGCCATGGAAAGCATCGTGAACATCATCGCCGCATTCATGGGGCTTTATTCGCTCTATCTCGCTGGAAAACCGAAAGACCTGGATCACCCTTACGGACACGGAAAAGTGGAGTTTGTCACTTCCGGAATTGAAGGAGCTTTAATCATTTTTGCAGGCATCATCATCATTGTGGAAGCGGTGGACTCTCTGCTCCATGGCAACGAGCCGAAAAAGCTCGACTGGGGAATTCTGATTATCGCGGCTACAGCGGTCATTAATTATCTGATGGGGTACATTTCCATTAAAAAAGGAATCAAAGAAAATTCTTTGGTGCTGCAAAGCTCTGGAAAGCATTTGCAGAGCGACACCATTACCACATTGGGAGTTGTAGCGAGTTTGATTCTGGTTTATTTCACTGAAATTTTCTGGATTGATGCGGCGGTTGCGCTTATTTTCGGTGCATATATCATATTCATTGGTTATAAAATCATCAGAAAATCCTTAAGCGGAATCATGGACGAAGCCGATCTGGACATGCTTTCGCGACTTGCCAAATTACTCAACGAAAACCGAAAACCTGAATGGATCGATGTTCACAATATGAGAATCCAACAACACGGAAGCGGTCTCCACATCGATGCGCACCTCACTTTACCATGGTATTTTGAGCTAAGAAAAGCACATGAAGAAATGGAGAATGCCTATAAGTTAATCGCCGAAAATACCGACCGGAATATCGAGTTTAATTTTCATTTGGATGACTGTAAACCTTTCTCCTGCGAGATTTGCGGGTATTGGGAATGTCCGGTTCGTGAAAGACCTTTCAAAAAAAGAATCGAATGGAATCAATCGAATATTTCACAGGTCAATAAACATTCCGTAGAAACCGATTCTGCGGCAGATTCCAACACCTAGAAAAAGGAGGAATTATTTTAAATTCTTGAAAAATTCCCACATCGCAATTCCAGCGCAAACCGAGACATTAAGCGAATGTTTTGTACCCAATTGTGGGATTTCCAGAAAAGTGTCATAAAGCGGAAGAGCTTCTTCGCTCAATCCATCTACTTCATTGCCCAAAACCAGGGCGTATTTTCCTTTTTTGTCTATGTTAAATTCGGTAATGATTTCCGAATGGGTAGTTTGCTCAATTCCCATGATTTTGAAATTTTCCTTCTTCAAATACTCGATGGCTTCCGTGATATTCTTCTTATAAATCCAATCTACACTTTCTGTGGCGCCCAATGCAGCTTTGTGGATTTCCCGATGTGGTGGTTGTGGCGTGATTCCGCAAAGGATTATTTTCTCGACCAAAAAAGCATCCGCCGTTCTAAAAACCGAGCCCACATTGTGCATGCTTCGGATATTATCCAAAACCACAACCAGCGGAATTTTCTCGGTCTGCTTAAAAGTTTCAACGTCGATTCGTCCTAATTCTTCGAGCTTCAGTTTTTTGGTGGAGGGCATTTTCGTATTTTTGACAAAAGTAATGAAGAAAATAGGAAACATAAAACCCGGAGAAATCTTATTGGAAGAATTTTTGGTTCCGCTGAAAATTTCTCAATATCCATTGGCGAAAGATTTTGATATTTCATAAACCAAAGTTTCGGAAATCATTAAAATAAACCTCAGAATCAGTGCGAAGACTGCTGCAAGATTAAGTGACATTTTCAGGAAATTCATCAAAGTTTTGGTCGGGAATTCAAAATGACTTCGACATTGAAAACGAGATTAATGAAAAATGAAAAGAAGTGCAAAGAATTAGCAGAATCAAAAAATCGAAAGAGAAAGATCTTGTTTGAAATAGATACAGAAACTCAAATATTTAACCAAACAATTAGTGGTATCTTTTTTTTTGTAGCTACCTTTTTTTATCTTGCAGAAATTTTCCACACAAAAAATGGCCAAGAAAGAAACCCCTTTAATGACGCAGTATAACACGATCAAAGCAAAATATCCGGATGCTTTGCTGCTGTTTCGTGTGGGGGATTTCTATGAAACTTTCGGGGCAGATGCGATTAAGGCTTCACAAATCCTCGGAATCGTTTTGACCAAAAGAAACAACGGCGATTCACAGCTGGAACTGGCCGGATTTCCGCACCACTCCGTTGATTCCTACTTGCCAAAACTGGTGAGAGCCGGACTTCGTGTTGCAATATGCGACCAACTGGAAGACCCTAAAACCGTGAAAGGAATCGTGAAAAGAGGGGTCACTGAATTGGTAACTCCCGGCGTTACCTTCAACGAGCAGGTTTTAAGCTCAAAGAAAAACAATTTCCTGCTTTCCATCCATAAGGAAAAAGAGAAATTCGGAATGGCGCTGGTTGATGTTTCCACGGGAGAATTTTTGGTTTCCGAAGGAAATCTGGAGAAACTGCTGCATATCGTTTCCACTTTTGATCCGAGTGAAATCATCTACCAAAGAACAACAGAACTCCCGGCTCAACTTAAGAATAAGAACTCCTTCAAACTTGAAGATTGGGCGTTTCAGCATAATTACGCTTATGAAAAACTCACCAACCATTTCAAAACCAATTCATTAAAGGGATTTGGTGTAGATGAAATGAAATTAGGAATTATTGCAGCCGGAGCAATTTTTGCTTATTTGGTGGAGGATACTCACCACGCTCTTTTACAGCATATTACGAAAATCCAACTCATTCCGCAGGATGATTATCTGATGATGGATCAGTTTACCTTGAGGAATCTGGAAATCGTTTATCCAAGCAATCCGCAAGGAAAATCGTTGCTCGACATTATCGACAAAACCTCCACTCCTATGGGAGGAAGATTGCTGAGAAGGCGACTGATTCTTCCCTTAAAATCTTTGAATGAAATCAACAGGAGGTTAAACCTGATCGAATTTTTCAACACGGAAGATGATCTGAAATATGAAATCCTCCAACTTTTAAGATCTATTTCCGATTTGGACCGTCTGCTGGGAAAACTGGCTTCGGAAAAAATTACGCCCAAAGAACTCGGATATCTCCGTCAAAGTTTGATGAACATTCACCAAATCAAAAACTTGCTTCATTCTTTTGATCAGGTTTTGGCTTGGCTTCAACCCTTGACTGATTTGGAAGACCTCATCAAATATTTACAAAACTATCTGAATGAGGAACTTCCGGTGAATATCACCAAAGGAAACGTCATTAAAAATGGTATTTCAGAAGAACTGGACCGGTTGAGAAACCTTCAAAACAAAGGAAAAAATTTTCTGGACGAAATGTGCGAAAGGGAAACCGAACGTACCGGAATTTCGAGTTTGAAAATCAGTTTCAATAATGTTTTCGGATACTTTATCGAGGTGAGAAATACGCACAAAGATAAAGTTCCCAACGATTGGATCCGGAAACAGACTTTAGTGAATGCCGAAAGATACATCACCGAGGAACTCAAGGAATACGAAGAGCAGATTCTCGGTGCCGAAGAGAAAATTTCGAAAATAGAACATGAACTCTACCGAAAAGTCTGCGAAAATGTGATGATCTACATCGACCAAATTCAGGAAAATTCCAGAATTATCGCTGAATTGGATTGCGGAGTAGGATTGTCCGAACTGGCTGTTTCCGAGAGTTATACAAAACCCATTCTGAATGACACGCCGGAAATTTCATTAACCGAAGCAAGACACCCGATTATTGAAAATGCGCTCCCTTTAGGCGAAAAATACATTCCGAACGACTTGTTTCTCGACCGGGATTCGCAGCAGATCATTATGGTAACCGGACCTAATATGGCGGGGAAATCCGCAATTCTGAGGCAAACCGCAATCATTTGTCTGATGGCGCAAATCGGAAGTTTTGTTCCTGCAAAGCACGCTGAAATAGGGATTCTCGACAAAATTTTCACCAGAGTAGGAGCAACCGATAATATTTCGGCAGGTGAATCCACTTTCATGGTGGAAATGAACGAAGCCGCGAATATCCTCAACAATATTTCTGAAAAAAGTCTGATTCTTTTAGATGAAATCGGTCGAGGAACTTCTACTTACGATGGTGTTTCCATAGCTTGGGCAATTGCGGAATACCTTCACCAACACCCCACCCAACCGAAAACTTTGTTTGCAACACATTATCATGAACTCAACGAAATGACGGTGAATTTCGAGCGGATCAAAAATTTCCACGTTTCGATTCAGGAAAATAAGGGCAACATCATTTTCATGCGGAAACTCGTTCCCGGCGGAAGTGAGCACAGTTTCGGAATCCATGTGGCGAAATTAGCGGGAATGCCTTCTACGGTGGTAAATCGTGCGAATGAGGTTTTGAAAACTTTAGAAAAAAGTCGTTCCCAAAAAAACGGCAAGGAAAAAACCAAGGCGATTACTGATGAAAACCTGCAGCTTTCATTCTTTCAGTTAGACGATCCGGTTTTGGAAAACATCCGCGAAGAACTGACGAAGATCGACATCAATACTTTGACGCCGATTGAAGCACTGATGAAACTGAACTCGATTAAGAAGTTGATTGGAAGGTAGTTTATGTGGGTCCGTTGGTGAGTGGGTGTGTTGAGTGTTTGAGAGTGGGAGAGTTTGAAAGTAAAGTGATATTGTATTTCTTCTTTATATACCAAAAAAGATGCTTGTTTTTTTCTATGAATTCTGCACGGGAATTTGATTAACTTAAAGAATTTAATAGTGGGACAATTGTCGAAAACGACCTCCATTTAGAGTATAAAATGAAGACAAAATGATAAGATTTAAAGAAATTAACTTATTCAAAAACCATCACCAATGGCATTGCAAACCGACATCTTACCAAAACTCCATTAATTGTTGCCGGGTTCCATAACGTTTTGATTTTTGTTACTGCTTTAATGGCTTCTCCATTAAATGCCTGAACTTCTCCAATTGCTTTAATGTCCGACATCGATCCATCTCTTTCAACGATAAAAGTGACTTTAGTCGAATCATTCCTTTGTTCATTCGTAACTTTTTGCTGTTGAAATTTTTCATAACCTGAGTTCGGAACTCATTAATTCCGCCAGGAAAATCTGCCCTTTTTTCTACAAGATCATAAACAACTTCAGCAGTATCTGGTTTTTTTTCAATCGTTTCCTGTGCATAAGTTTGAACTGCCAGAAGGAAAATAAGTAGGAATAAAATGTACTTCATTTACTTTTCAAAATTGTATTTCTTTAACCAAAATTCTGCAATTCCACCAATTTCCGGTAAATTCCATTTTTTGCGAAAAGTTCCTGGTGGGTTCCCTGTTCCACGATTTCACCACGTTCCATTACCACAATCCAGTCTGCTTTTTGAATGGTTGAAAGCCGGTGCGCAATGACCAATGAAGTTCGGTTTTCCATCATTTTTTCCAAAGCATCCTGAACAAATCTCTCGGATTCGGTGTCCAAAGCAGAAGTTGCTTCGTCCAAAATCATGATCGGTGGATTTTTCAGAACGGCTCTTGCGATGGAGACCCGCTGTTTTTGTCCTCCCGAAAGCTTGTTGCCATCATCGCCGATATTGGTGTAATATTTTTCAGGAAGATTTTCTATGAATTGATGGGCGTTTGCAATTTTTGCAGCAGCAATTACTTCCGCTTCGGTGGCATCTGGTTTTCCCATCAAAATATTGTTGAAGATGGAATCATTAAACAAAACCGATTCCTGAGTAACCATTCCCAAGAGGTTTCGGTAGTCCTGCACTTTCAGTTCCTTCAGATCAATTCCATCGACCAGGATTTCACCTTCTGAAACATCGTAGAATCTTGCCAATAAATTAGCAATAGTCGTCTTCCCGGAACCGGACTGTCCGACCAAAGCGATGGTTTTTCCTTTGGGCATCGTAAGGTTAAAATTCTTTAAAATGACATTATCTTTATCGTAATAAAAACCGATGTCTTTGAATTCCACCTTATCTTTCAAGGTGGAAATCGGAACTGGATTTTCTGCCTCATCCACTTTTAAATCATAGTCCAAAACTTCCGAAACACGGTCCAAACTCGCCATTCCACCCTGAATGGAAGAAATCGCATTGGATAGTTTTTTTGCAGGATCCAGAATCTGGAAAAACAGGCCAATAAACGCTAAAAAGGTTACAGGATCGTTATTGGTTCCGTTGATGATGCTTTGTCCGGCAAACCATGTAATCAAAAGAATCGTGATGGAACCGAGAAACTCGCTCGCCGGAGAAGCCAATTCCCGTCTTCTGCTCATTCCGATCGCGTATTTCTGCCAATTATCGTTAGTCGTGTTGAATCGGTTTTTCAAAATCTTGTCGGCGTTGAAAATCTTGATCACTTTGGAGGATTTCAAAGTTTCGTCCACCAGGGAAAATAGATTTCCTAATTCTTCCTGAGCTTGAGTCGCTTTTCTTTTCAGGCTTTTTCCCACAAAAGAAATAATCCAACCCATGATCGGGAAAACCAAAAGTGAAAACAAGGTCAGTTTTGCATCTAAAAGAAAAAGGGTGATCAGCGTGGAAATAATCATGAAAGGCGAATTGATCAAATCCACCAAAGCTCCCATAATTCCGCCTTCCACCGCACCGATATCGTTTGAAATCCTGGAAATCATGTCGCCTTTTCGCTGTTCGGTAAAGAACGAAACGGGCAGTTTCAGAAATTTGTCATACATCGCCGTGCGAAGATCTCTAGTGATTCCCACCCGGTAATTCACCAAAAAATAGGCACCTAAATACCGGAAGAGATTTCTGAGCAAAAATGCAATTGCTGTAATTCCACAAAGCCACGCTAAAACAGTTACCGCACCGTGTGCATCGATATTGAGCTGGATTTTGTAATAAGCCATATCTTTCAGGTAGCCGAAATAATCGCTCAATCTTCCGCTGTACACCGGAGCTTTGGAGGTATCAATTCCGTCATCCAGTTTGAATACGATTCTTAGAATTGGAAGCATCGTAATGACCGAAAAAATACTGAGCAAAGAATAGAGAATATTAAAGAAAATACTCCCGAAAAAATACTTCTGGTGTGGTTTTGCGAAAGATAGAATTCGGTTGATCGGCTTCATTCAATGAAATTAAGTCGCAAAATTACGGAATTTGAATTTGATGGGGATCCTTTTAGTATTTCCTGCCAAAAAAAACAGTTCCCAAAAGGAACTGTTTCACTCAAAAAAAATCGTTGTGAGTTTAGCGGAGTCTGTCCACAGATTTTACGAGCCTTTCGTCTTTCCGGATGTAGATGTTTGCAATGAGCAAACAAATGATAGACAAAAACGGAAAAACAGGCTCAATACCCTTCTCAGGAAAATCAATTCCTCCGGATAAAGTGAGTAGCCAATACGCCAATAAACCGAGCAACAAAGCGTTTATCATCATGCTGATCTTATTCAGCTGGATCTGTCTTTTTCTGTCCTTATAACTCAGAATACTGATGAATCCAAACAGGACCAAAACCACACACGCGATGGAAATAAAAGGTGTAGGTCCGAAAAGCGAAAAATCCTGTCCTGTCACGAACAGAAAAACCGCCCCCAAAATCGCCAGAAATATCCATACTGTCTGTATTCTCTGTAACATCTTATCGGATTCTAAGTTGCAAAAATAGCGATATTTTTTTGCATTATTAAATTTTTAGCTTAGATTTGCACTATTATTGATCTCATTAAGAAAAGTCGCCCGACTTAATCTTCTTGCTTACACACACTTATATAATACCTTTTTTACGTAACATTTATGTTCAACATCGAAACGTTAAGGTCGAAATCCGCTTCGGATTTAGACAAAATCTCGAAAGATTTAGGCGTTAAAGTTGCTAAAAACAGCACCGATAATGATAAGATTTTTGCCATTTTAGACTTTCAGGCTTCAAACACCAAAGTAGCAAAAGATTATTACAACGCCACCGAAACCCCTATGAATACAGAAGAAAAACCGGCTCCTGCAGTGAAAAAACCGGCTGCAAAGAAACCGGCACCCAAAAAGAAGACCGAAAAACCGGCAGAGATTTCCGCAGAAATTCCTTTCGAAAAAACTGAAACCCCTGAAGTGGTAGAAATCGAAAAAACAACGGAAAACGCTACCCAGGAGACAAAATCGCAAATGACTGCAGAACAAAATAGAAATCCGCAGAGGAAAAAAAGACAACGAATCCCGACTCCAAAAGAAGAAGCAGTTTCTGAAGCAGCTTCCCCCGGAGATTCCGCTGAAAAGGAAATCAGTGCGGAACCGCCAAAACCGCATCCAGCGAATGAAAATCCGAACCGGAATCAAAACGGGAACAGCAATCCTAATCAAAACGGGAATCAAAACGGGAATCAAAACAAGCAGCAACACCCACACAAAAACCCACACAAAAACAAAAACCAAAGTGTTGAAAACCAGGATGAAAACCCTAAAAAAGAATTTAATTTTGATGGCTTAGTGACCATTGAAGGCGTTTTGGAAATCCTTCCGGATAATTACGGGTTCCTTCGCTCATCAGATTTTTCCTACATTTCTTCCCCAGACGACGTTTATGTTTCTACCAATCAAATCAGAAATTATGGTCTGAAAACCGGGGACACCGTAAAAGGAATTGTTCGCTTACCAAAAGAAGGGGAGAAGTATTTTTCTTTATTAAAGCCTACAGAAGTCAACGGCAGAGATCTGGAATTCATCAAGGATCGTGTTGCTTTCGAGTTTTTAACACCGTTATTTCCTGAAGAAAAATTCAACCTAACCGGGAAAAACTCCACCCTTTCCACAAGAATTGTTGATTTGTTCACTCCCATTGGAAAAGGACAAAGAGCAATGATCGTGGCACAACCGAAAACCGGTAAAACGATGTTGCTTAAAGATATCGCGAATTCTATTTCGGCAAACCATCCGGAAGCTTATATGATGATTCTTTTAATCGACGAAAGACCGGAAGAAGTTACCGATATGGAAAGAAATGTGAATGCGGAAGTGATTGCGTCAACCTTCGACGAACCTGCAGAAAAACATGTGAAAGTAGCCAACCTTGTTCTTTCAAAAGCACAAAGAATGGTGGAATGTGGCCATGATGTGGTAATTCTCCTCGACTCTATTACAAGATTGGCGAGAGCCTACAACACCGTCACTCCAGCTTCAGGAAAAATACTTTCTGGTGGTGTAGATGCAAACGCGCTCCACAAACCGAAAAGATTCTTCGGAGCGGCAAGAAATATTGAAGGTGGTGGCTCTTTAACCATTATCGCAACTGCGCTGATTGATACAGGCTCCAAAATGGATGAAGTTATTTTCGAAGAATTCAAAGGAACCGGAAATATGGAACTTCAGCTCGACCGAAAAATTGCAAACAAAAGAATTTATCCGGCGATCGATTTGGTGGCTTCAAGTACCAGAAGAGATGATTTGTTGCTGGATGATACTACGCAGCAAAGAATGTGGATCCTCAGAAAATACCTTTCAGACATGAATCCTGTGGAAGCAATGGAATTTGTGAACAAAAGCATCAAAGGAACCTTAAACAATGAAGAGTTCTTAATGTCGATGAACAGATAAGACAAAAACCAGGTTAAAAACAATTGGGCACTTCGGTGAGTTCTGATTGTGATTAAATTCTGAATGTTAATTCAGATTAAATAACTGCAAATTTTGCAATATAATTTAAGGAGATGTCTTTTGGCATCTCTTTTTTTATTGGATTAAAGATGCCTATCGCATATTTCAATACCATCTGAAGAAATTCATCGTATATTTTATTAAATTCTGTGACTTGAATATTCTGTTTGGTTTTGACCTTTTGCATCAATTGCATCCATTTTCACCCATTATACCGATCATATTCCACCGATTTCATCAATGTTAAAGATTTATTAAAGTAATACGGCTATTTTGGAATTGGTCTAAATAATGGCTAAATTTGGGTATTCATTAATTAAACATAAAAGTTATGGCATTCGAATTACCGAAATTAGGTTATGCTTATGATGCATTAGAACCTACAATAGACGCAAGAACGATGGAGATTCACTACACGAAACACCATCAAGCATATGTAAACAACTTAAACGCTGCAATTGCGGGAACTGATTTGGAAGGAAAAACCATCGAGGAAATCTGCAAGACAGGAACCGATAAAGCTGCTGTTCGAAATAATGGTGGAGGTCACTATAATCACACCCTTTTCTGGGACATCTTGACTCCGGGCGGAAGCAAAGTTCCGGTAGGAAACGTGAAAGCAGCGATTGAAGCTTATGGCGGATTTGAAAAATTCAAGGAAGATTTCGGAAATGCCGCAAAAACAAGATTCGGTTCCGGCTGGGCCTGGCTGTGCAAAAAAGCCGACGGTTCCGTTGCTGTTTGCTCTTCACCAAATCAGGACAACCCTCTGATGCCGGTTGCAGATTGCCAGGGAACTCCGGTTTTGGGACTCGATGTTTGGGAACATGCGTATTATCTTCATTACCAAAACAGAAGACCGGATTACGTGACCGCATTTTTTGATGTGATCAACTGGGACAAAGTGGAGGAAAGATTCAATAAGTAAACATTCAATCAAGCTGCCCGAATAATCGGGACACTTAGAGAAAAAAAGGTTCTGGAGTTTTTCCCGAACCTTTTTCTTTATCGCACCTCTCCCATACTCAAATTATTCATTTTAAGTCCATATCTCCACTGCACGAAAGCAAAAACCTGGTAGAGTTTATATTCGAACTTTAAGCCATAATTTTCCTGGGAATCATAATCGATGGGATTTTCTATAATGTTCGGAAATTTTCTCGCGTAATAATAGGAATTCCACTCACTGACCAAAAAATTATTTTTTGTTTTTAAATAGGATTCAGTGTACATTCCCATCGGTTTTGCAACTGCGTTCAGAAAATAGTTCCATTGCGGATCCAGGACTTCCAAATCCCATTCACCGTCATCATTTTTCTCGGGTTTCAGCGCCACTGTTTTGCCATCTTTCGGCCCTGTTTGTTGTGGAGCACAGTTGAGCGTGAGGAGAAAAATTCCAAGTAAGAATAATATCTTTTTCATTTTGATTTTGGTTTTGTTGGTTAATCAAATATACCTATTATCCATCATAAATCACGCCATGTTTTATTCAGCAAAAAACCTCCTAGTAAGCTGGGAGGTCTAACCAAATTAAAATAATGAAACGCTATTAGTTTCCTTTGTATCTCTTGTCTGGAGTACCATCCTTTTTGAGATGCTTATTGGCTTTGTACCTTTTGTCAGGTGTGCCATCTTTTTTCATCTTTGCGGCTGGTTTTGCTGCCATTGCTTTTGCGGCCGGAGTTTCTTTTTTCACTTCGGATTTGGCTGCTTTCTCAACTTTTGCCGGAGCTTGTTTTGTGGTAGTTGGTGCCACTTGCTGTGCATTTGCCAATCCCAGTCCTAAAACCAGTGAAAGTGCTGCGAATAATTTTTTCATAGCTTTTATTTAAATGGTGAGATAATTTTCGTTGTGTAAAACTAAACAAATTCTATGCTCTAAAACACAGTGCTGATGTACTTTAACCAAAATTTATCGCTTCTTAAAAAAACATTAATCCCAGTGTAGAATCAAGATGCATCATTATAGATTCCAAACCTTCAGTGAAGTGCCATCTATTTCAGTTCTATAGGATTGCTGCTCTTTCTGATTTCTTCCTTTACCCGCTCCTCCATTTGCTTTCTCATGTTGGGATTTGGAGTTCTCATTCCGCCTCCACCGCCACGCATTTCTCGACCTGGCCCGCTTCTGCCTGAACTCATTTGTGCAGTAAAAAAAGAGACCGGATCTCTCCTGAATGCTTCGTTCTGCTTTTCGTAATCCTTCCTTTTTACCTTAATCACTGATCCTCTGGAATCTGGATTCTGAATTTCTGCAATTTTTTTGGCTTCCTTCAAATCAAAAGAATAATCACCTTTAGCATCTTCTACTTTCACGATCAAACCGGGAAGTCCAGCGAATTTATATGGACCGTCCTGAATAGGGACATCAGTGGTAAACCAAGCATACCATGTTCTCCCGGCAAATTCGGTTTCGGCTTTTTGAGTTTTGTAGTCGCCAATCTTTAAGGTTTCGGGAAGAACTTTCCAATCAATAGTCCGGTCTTCCTCATAGGCATACTGATCTCTCGCGATTCTAGATTTAAAGGTTTTCACCCCACTTTTATAATCTTTCTCAATGATGAAATCAATGTTGGAACGCAAACTCTGCATTTGGCTCCTGTCGAAATTAAAATTTCCCGTTTCCCGCGCTCTACTTAAAATGGAATCCCGTTTCATCGATTTTTCAGAATAGAAAATCGACTTTTGAGCGTTCACATCCAGGTAGGCATTTTCTGACCTCACGTCGCCTGGATTTTCGGAATCAGGCTTCATGGTCACCTGATAGATGAATCGGTTGGCTTGTGCAAAGTAAATATGCACGGAAAATCCCAGTAAAATCAATCCTATTTTTTTCATGTTTTTTTGATATCTAAGTTTTTGATGCCCAAATCTAGCAATAGTTAAAATAGGTTTCCCCATGCTATTAAAATAATTGTGGGTGAACAACTTTGGTTTTCATTTTATTATTGTTAATTTTGCAATCTAAAATCATTCTAAATAAAAATAGTGATAAAAGTTAGCGATCAAGCAAAAGAAAAAGCAGCAGTTTTAATGCGGGAAGACGGCTTCAATCCTGAAACCGACTATATTAGAGTCGGTGTGAAAAGCGGTGGTTGCTCCGGTTTGGAGTATGTTCTAAAATTTGACACCGAAAAAACTGAATCAGACCAAGTCTTTGAAGACAATGGTGTGAAAATAGTAGTAGATAAAAAATCAATTCTTTACCTCGCTGGAACCATATTGGAATATTCTGGTGGACTCAATGGAAAAGGATTCATTTTTAACAACCCAAACGCAAACAGAACTTGCGGATGCGGAGAAAGTTTCTCGCTTTAAGGAAAATTGAGAAGAGAAATTTAAAATATCGCCTTTGGGCGAATTAAGTAAGAAAAAATGGCTAAATATACCGAAGATGATTTAAGAGAAGATCTTAAAACAAAAGAATACGAAGCAGGTTTTTATACCGATATCGAATATGAGGAATTCCCCATCGGGTTGAATGAGGAAATTATCCGAATGATTTCCGCAAAGAAAAACGAGCCGGAATGGATGACGGAATGGCGTTTGGAGTCTTACCGAATCTGGTTGAAAATGGAAGAACCCAACTGGGCGAATGTGAAATATGAAAAGCCCGACTTCCAGGCAATCGCCTATTATGCAGCTCCTAAGAAAAAACCAGAATTGGCAAGCCTGGACGAAGTAGATCCGGAATTGCTGAAAACTTTTGAGAAACTGGGAATCAATATCGAAGAACAGAAACGCCTTTCTGGAGTTGCGGTGGACATCGTAATGGACTCGGTTTCGGTGAAAACCACTTTCCAAGAAACCTTAAAGGAAAAAGGAATTATTTTTTGCCCGATTTCCGAAGCTATCCAAAAATACCCGGAACTGGTGAGAAAATACATCGGGAAAGTAGTTCCAAGAGGGGATAATTTCTACGCAGCATTGAACTCGGCCGTATTTTCAGACGGAAGTTTCTGCTATATTCCAAAAGGCGTAAAATGCCCGATGGAACTTTCTACCTATTTCAGAATCAACCAATCGGGAAGCGGACAGTTTGAAAGAACCCTGCTTATCGCCGATGAAGGCAGTTATGTTTCCTACCTCGAAGGTTGCACCGCTCCCTCCAGAGACGAAAACCAATTGCACGCCGCAGTTGTGGAACTCATCGCAATGGAAGGCGCCGAAATCAAGTATTCCACTGTTCAAAACTGGTATCCAGGTGATGCCGAAGGAAAAGGTGGCGTTTTCAATTTCGTGACAAAACGTGGGCTGTGCGAGAAAAATGCAAAAATCTCATGGACTCAGGTAGAAACAGGATCTGCCGTTACCTGGAAATATCCTAGCTGTATTTTGAAAGGAGATGGCTCGATTGGCGAGTTTTATTCCATCGCAGTGACCAACCATTTCCAATATGCAGATACCGGAACCAAAATGATCCATATCGGTAAAAACACGAAATCAACGATTATTTCCAAAGGAATTTCCGCAGGAAAATCAAACAACTCGTATCGGGGTTTGGTGAAAGTAATGGCTACTGCAAAAGGCGCAAGAAACTTTTCACAGTGCGACTCGCTTTTGATGGGGAATGATTGCGGAGCACACACTTTCCCTTACATCGAAGTAAAAGAACCCACTGCACAGATCGAGCACGAAGCAACAACCTCGAAAATCGGTGAAGATCAAATTTTCTATTGTAACCAAAGAGGAATCAGCACAGAACGTGCAATTGCATTGATTGTGAACGGATTCGGAAAAGAGGTTTTGAACAAACTTCCGATGGAATTTGCGATTGAGGCCCAAAAACTTTTGGAGATTTCCCTGGAAGGAAGCGTTGGATAAATTGTTCCGAGTTTCAAGTTCCAAGTTTGCGATGGGTCACCTGAGTCAAAATAAAAAATAAAAAGAAAATTTCAGGAACATAAAACCTGAAAACGATCTGTCGGCAGACAGGCTTAAAATCTGAAGCATAATAAGAAATGTTAGAAATCAAAAACTTACACGCCAGAATTCAAGATGGCGCAGAAATCCTGAAAGGAATAAATCTACAAATCAATCCGGGCGAAGTTCACGCCATAATGGGTCCGAACGGAGCAGGAAAATCAACGCTTTCATCAGTCATCGCCGGTAAAGAAGATTATGAGGTAACAGGTGGCGAAATCAATTTCGAGGGTGAAAATATCATGGAAGATGCTCCTGAAGATCGTGCCCACAAAGGAATTTTCATGTCGTTCCAATATCCGGTAGAAATTCCCGGAGTTTCTGTAACCAACTTTATCAAAGCAGCGATCAACGAAACCAGAAAAGCAAAAGGCAAAGAAGATATGGGCGCAAAAGAAATGCTCGGTCTGATTCGTGAAAACTCCGAAAAATTAGGGATTAAGAAAGATTTTCTTTCCCGTTCGCTCAACGAAGGTTTTTCCGGAGGTGAGAAAAAAAGAAACGAAATCTTCCAAATGTTGATGCTCAACCCGAAATTGGCCATCCTAGATGAAACCGATTCTGGTCTGGATATCGACGCTTTGCGAATCGTTGCAGACGGGGTGAACTCTTTCAAGAATGAAGGAAATGCTGTTCTGCTCATCACTCATTATCAAAGACTTTTAGACTATATCCAACCAGATTTCGTGCACGTTTTGGCAGATGGAAAAATCATCAAAACAGGCGACAAAAACTTAGCTCTGGAGCTGGAAGAAAAAGGTTACGACTGGCTGCTTAATTGATTTGAAATCGTTTGCAAATTTGAAATAGCCTGAAAAAACAAGCTGCATCAGATAACGGCAAGCAAAATCAAATAACATCAAACAACAAAATGGCTTTATTAGAAAACATACAGAATAACTTCACCGAATTCCTTTCCAATCAAAAGAATTCCACTTTGCACGAACAAAGAGATTTGGCACTAAGGAAATTCTTTCAACTGGGCTTCCCCACTAAAAAAGATGAGGAATACCGATTCACCAATTTAAAGGAAATTACCGAAAAAAATTACAATTTCTTCCCCGCAGAAGAGAATTCCGTTTCCCAGGAAATGATTGATGAACTGCATTTCGGTGAGGAAGATTTCGACTGGGTGACCTTTATCAACGGGAAATATCATCCGTCATTATCAAAAATAACTTCTGAAAATATAGAAATAGCAACTTTCGAAGATGCAGAAAATCATCCGGAATTTCAAGAATACTTGAACACCATTGCTGATAACGGACTTGCTTTTACGAATCTGAACCTCGCGTATGCGAATACAGGATTATTTGTGAAAGTTCCCAAGAATACAGCGATTAAAAGACCAATCCACATTTTCTACCTCTCACAGGGTCAGAAAGAAAATAGTTTTTATGCCGTCAGAAATCTGCTGGTTGCAGAAGAAGGTTCACACATCGAGATCATTGAAAGTCACCATAATTACGACGGAACTTTTGTCCTGACAAATACGGTTACCGAAATTTTTTCCGGCAAAAACGCAAAAACCGATTGGCATAAACTGCAAAATGACAGCGACACTTCCTACATGATCGACCATACTTTCGCCAAACAGGAACGAGACAGTTTAACTACGGTGAACACTTTCAGTTTCGGGGGAAAACTGGTGAGAAATAATCTGGACTTTATTCATAACGGACAGAATATCAACTCTTTCATGAACGGAATCACCATGATTGGGAACGAGCAATTGGTAGATCACCATACCGCGGTTCACCACAGAGAACCGAATTGTGAATCCTACCAAAATTACAAAGGAATCTACAAAGACCAATCAAAAGGTGTTTTCAACGGGAAAGTTTTCGTGGACAGAATCGCTCAAAAAACCAATGCTTACCAACAGAACAACAACGTTTTGCTGAACGAAGGAGCGATCATCGACACCAAACCGCAATTAGAAATTTTCGCAGACGACGTGAAATGTTCACACGGCTGTACCATTGGTCAGCTCAATGATGATGCGCTTTTCTACTTGAGAGCACGCGGCATTTCCAAGAAAGAAGCACAGGCAATGTTGCTTTACGCATTTGCAAACGACGCGATGGAAAACATCGACATCGAGCCGCTGAAAGTAAAAATATCCAAAATTCTGGCAGAAAAGCTGGAAGTGGATTTGGCTTTCGAGGAGATTTTTTAAAGACAAAATCAAACAATCCCAAAATGATAAAACGTGTTTCCGGACACGTTTTTTTATTCTTTTTTTTTAGGGCGACAATTTCCGTACTCCACTCCCGCTTTTTTTCTTTGCCAAAGCTAATCCTGCAAAAAGAAAAAAGAGCTCCGTTCAGTCCGGGTCGCAGTTCATTTTGCTAATCAAAAGTTCATCTGAAAATGGATGTAGAAAATATTTTCGGGAAAATTACCGTCAAAAAACCCATGACCAAATGCCGGATGCGGCAAATTTCTTGATTTGTGGTCTCGGATTAGAGAGCGATAATTTCGCGGGTTTCGGATTTCCACAAAAAATTTTTCAACGAAAAGGCAGCGGAATATTACTGAAGAATGGGAGCGAAATCCGAATGCGCTCCATCAACCCAAAAACCTCTCCAAAATCTCACAAGCCGATTTCGGCAAATTCGTTCCGGGACCGAAAATAAAGTCTGCTCCATTCGCAAACAGGAAATCATAATCCTGCTGAGGAATTACGCCACCCACCACGATTGTAATGTCTTCTGCACCGAGTTTCTTTAATTCCGCAACTACTTGGGGAACCAAAGTTTTATGACCTGCAGCCAAAGAAGAAACACCCAAAATATGGATATCGTTTTCCACGGCCTGTTTGGCGACTTCTTCCGGAGTTTGGAAAAGTGGTGCCACATCCACATCGAAACCCATATCGGCAAATGCGGTTGCTACCACTTTTGCACCGCGGTCATGACCGTCTTGTCCCATTTTCGCGACCATAATTCTCGGTCTTCTTCCTTCCTGATCCTCAAATTTTTGGGTCCATGAAACCGCCTTTTCGAAATATTCGTTTTTACCTGCATTCATCGCATAAACTCCTTGAATTGTTCTGATATTTGCTTTATACCTGCCAAAACTTTCTTCCATCGCATCGCTCATTTCGCCCAAAGTCACCCGTCTTCTGGCGGCTTCAATGCAGATTTCGAGAAGATTTCCGTTTCCGGACTTTGCGGCTTCCTTTAATTTTTCGATAATTTCAGCAACTTTTTCCGGATTTCTGCCGGCTTTGATTTGGTTCAATCTTTCGATTTGTTTTCGCCGAACCTCAGAATTGTCGATGTCTAAGATCTCCAATTCCATTTGTTTAAGGCTTGATTTAAAGGAATTTACCCCAATAATAAATTCTTCTCCACTGTCGATTTTGGCCTGTTTTTTTGCAGCCGCTTCTTCGATTCTCATCTTCGGAATTCCTGCTTCGATGGCTTTGGTCATTCCGCCCTCTTTCTCCACCTCATCGATGAATTTCATGGCTTCATCAATCATTTGCTGGGTTAAAGTTTCCACCAGATGGCTCCCACCCATCGGATCCACCACGTCGCAGATTCCGCTTTCCTGCTGTAAAATAATTTGGGTATTTCTTGCAATTTTCGCTGAATAATCAGTTGGCAACGCGATAGCTTCATCCAGCGCATTTGTGTGGAGAGACTGAGTTCCGCCCAATGCGGAAGATAATGCCTCAATCGCCGTTCTGGTAATATTGTTAAATGGTTCCTGCTCTGTCAAAGACCAACCGGAAGTTTGCGAATGGGTCCTCAAAGCCAAAGATTTCTGGTTTTTCGGATTAAATTGCGCCAGCAAATCTGCCCAGATAAATCTTGCTGCACGCATTTTGGCGATTTCCATGAAATGATTCATTCCGATTGCCCAGAAAAAGGAAAGTCGTGGAGCGAACTCATCGATATTCATTCCTGCTTTAATGCCCGTTCTCACATACTCCAAACCATCCGCTAAAGTATATGCCATTTCCAAAACCGGTGTTGCTCCGGCTTCCTGCATGTGGTAACCAGAAATCGAGATGGAGTTGAATTTCGGGATGTTTTTCGAAGTATATTCGAAAATATCTGCGATAATTTTCATAGAAGGAGTCGGCGGATAAATATAGGTGTTCCGAACCATGAACTCTTTTAGAATATCATTCTGAATCGTTCCGGAAAGCTTGTCCTGGGAAACTCCCTGTTCTTCAGCTGCCACGATATAGAAAGACAAAATAGGCAATACCGCGCCATTCATCGTCATTGAAACTGAAATTTCATCCAGCGGAATTTCATGAAACAAAATCTTCATGTCTTCCACCGAATCTATAGCGACTCCGGCTTTTCCCACATCTCCTACCACTCTTGGATGATCAGAATCGTAACCGCGGTGGGTCGCCAAATCGAAAGCCACGGAAAGTCCTTTCTGGCCCGCCGCCAAATTTCTTCTGTAAAAGGCATTGGACTCTTCTGCGGTTGAAAATCCTGCATATTGACGGATTGTCCACGGTTTCTGAACATACATCGTGGAATAGGGACCTCTTAAATAGGGAGCAATTCCAGCAGCATATTTTTGATCTGTAATGGTTTTGGAATCGTTTTCGGAATATAAGGATTTCATTTCAAGTCCATCTTTCTCAAAAAAATAGGGAAGCTGGTCTTTGGTATTGCTGGTGAAATCAGGATATCGATTCTGAATTATTTTGCGCATTAAGTGAATATTTACAGCTAGTAAAGTTACGAAATTTTAAAAAGCCATTATTTATTTAAACCAATTTTTGTAAGTTTGCTAACTGCCGAACCGAATGATAAGCAATTCCAATAAACTATTTCTCGTATCGATTTTTCTGCTGTTTTCTGCAGGTTTGTTCGGGCAACAAAAAATACTGAAGGGAAAGGTCATCAATGCACAAAATGGCGAGGCGATGGCTTTTGTACCCGTTTACATTGTTCATTCTAATGGGGATAGAACAACAACAACCACTGATTTTGACGGTTTTTATGAAATTCTCTACGAAAATAAACCGGATTCTCTAGTGGTGAAATATGACGAATTTTTACCTAAAAGTATTTTCCTTCAAAACGATTTTTCAGAGGAATTGAATCTGAACCTCACTCCCTTTGACGGGAAAAAAAGTAGAGCCAAAGCGAAAAACATTGAAGGAATTGTCATCAAAAGAAAGAAAAAATATGCGAATCCCGCTTGGGAAATCCTGGAAAAAGTAGTTGCCAACAAACCAAAAAACAATCCCGATAAACTGGAATTTTATTCCTACGAAAATTACAGCCGAATGGAAATCTCGATGAGTAATTTCGGGAAAAAACTGGAGAAAAGAAAGGTTTTCAAAGACATCCGAGGAATCATGGAAGCCACGAAAGATGTTTCGGGTGAAGACGGAAAACCGGTGATGCCCATCTTTATTTCTGAAAATCTATCCGATTTTTATTTTAGAAAAAATCCGCACAATACCGCAGAATTCATTAAGAAAACCAAAGTGGAAGGGATTGGGATCGAGGATGGCAGCATGTTTTCTCAGCTTCTGACTTCCACATTCATCAAGTATAATTTTTACCAGAATTATATCCGGATTTTAGGTAAAGACTTTCTTTCGCCGGTAAATGATAATTTTAAGCTCCTCTACGATTACGAATTGGTGGACCGCGATGTGCAAATTGATAATCTGGGATATTACCGGATCAACTTTAAACCAAAAAGAGAATCAGACCTTGCCTTTGAAGGTACCATGCTGATTGCACATGGAGATTACGCGCTGTACAGAACCGATGCAAAGGTGATGCCCAGTGCGAATTTAAACTTCATCAACAACCTGAGAATTCAGCAGGAAATGAATTTTCTACAGGAAAGTGAAACTTGGTTTCCTGCGAAAACACGGGTTTTTGTGGAAACGGCAAAGCCGGGAAAGGAAAGTGTGGGAATTTTCCTAAAATATTACTCTTCTGCGAAAGATATTGAAGTCAATAAGCCGATCGAAGATTCCAGATTCCACAAGGAAATGGTGGTGCTTGAAAATGCTTCAGAAAAAGACGAAACATTTTGGAATAAAAGCCGGCATGATTCACTGACGACTTCGGAAAAGAAAATGTATGGAATGATTGCGCAGGCCAAGAATCTTCCTTCTGTGAAAACTTATCTGGACATTATCGATGTCATCACGAATGGCTACTATAAGGCAGGAAAAGTGAGTTTCGGACCTTATCTCTACACGATTGGTTACAATGACTACGAAGGACTCCGGTTGCGGGCTGGTTTCAAAACCAATCAGGATTTCAGCAAGAAATGGATTTTGGGTGGCTATTTGAGTTATGGTTTTAAAGATGAAAAAATCAAATACGGAGCAAGTGCAGATTACATTATTTCACGCGAGCCGTGGACTCAAATCGGAGTCAGCTATTTTCACGATTTGGGACAGGTTGCCTTTATGTTTGAGGACTACTCCATGCGCAGAAACAATATTTTCGATTCCTTTAAGAAGAATGGCAAAATGACTCTGCGGCGACCTTTTTGGCAAGATCATTATGAGGCGTATTTTCAGACGGATGTCTTGAAGACCTTAACCGAGAAAATCACATTCAAGCATTTTAATTTTGATCCGCTTTTTCCTTTTTCGTTTTCTGAAGACGGGAACAAGGAAATTAAGGATTTTAAAACCACGGAAATCATCGCCGAAACCATTTGGCGACCGGGACGAAGAATTCTTCAAACCCGAAACAACAAACAGCTGAACCTGAAGGACAACGTTTATAATCCAACCGTAACTTTCCGCTATACAAGAGGAATCAAAGGTATTTTTGGAAGTGATTTTGATTATAATAAATTCAGTTTAAATATTCAGCAAATTATTCCCATGGGGATTTTGGGAAGAGGTGAATATTCTTTAACTGGTGGAATTATTCCGGATAAAGTTCCTTATCCACTATTGGAAAACCATTTGGGAAACTCGTTTTTGTTCTACAACAAATACGCATTCAACACGATGCATTTTTTCGAGTTCGTGAGCAACAAGTATGCGTCTATGCAATACACCCAGAATTTGGAAGGTTTATTGACCAACAGTATTCCGCTCATCAAAAAGCTGAATTGGCGAAACCACCTGACTTTCAATTACCTGATTGGTGAACTCGATCCGGATTTTGTGGAAGGAATGGGTTCTGCCCATTTTGTGCAACGCAGCTTGAATAATCAGCCATTTATGGAAGTGGGTTACGGGATTTCAAATATTTTCCGTTTCGTACGAATTGACTTTATTCATCGGTTGAGTCATCTGGAAACTGTCCCGAATCACGAAGCGCCACCGAAATTCAGGATGAAGGTTTCCGTACAAATAAGGCTATAAAAAACTGAACTGCCAAAAAGTAGTTCAGTCCTATATCTTAATCGAAAACTCTTAATAATTTTCCTCCTCGCCTTTCATTTTTTCTGCATTTTCCGCCATGATTACCGCATCGAACATTTCTTGCATATCACCGTTCATATAGGCATCGAGGTTATAAATCGACTTGTTGATTCGGTGGTCCGTCACTCTACCTTGCGGATAATTATAGGTTTTAATTTTTGCAGAACGGTCACCTGTGGAAACCATCGATTTTCTTTGAGCTGCAACATCTCCCTGAATTTTTTGAAGCTCGATATCATATAATTTCGTTCTGAGCATTTCCATTGCCAATTCACGGTTTGCCAGCTGAGAACGTGCTTGCTGACAAACAACCACTAATCCTGAAGGTTTGTGCGTGAGCTGAACTTTCGTTTCCACCTTGTTTACGTTTTGTCCACCTGCACCTCCGGAACGCGAAGTCTGCATTTCAATATCGGCAGGATTTAATTCAAAATCCACTTCTTCGGCTTCCGGCAATACTGCCACTGTGATTGCAGAAGTGTGAACTCTTCCCTGAGATTCAGTTTCCGGAACGCGCTGAACCCGGTGAACTCCCGATTCGAATTTCATAATTCCATAAACACCTTCACCTTCCACCTTCAAAATCAATTCCTTATATCCTTTCGAAGCTTCGTTGGAATCTGTGATTTCGTGTTTCCAACCTTTTGATTTAAAGTACATTGCATAAGCTCTGTAAACATCTTCCACGAAAATTGCCGCTTCATCGCCACCGGTTCCTGCACGAAGTTCCACGATCACGTTTTTATCGTCGGCAGGATCTTTTGGGATTAAGAGGATTTTCAATTCTTCTTCCAGTCCAGGGATTTTTTCGATGGCTTCATTTTTTTCAATTTTGGCCAATTCCACGAAATCTTTATCGGAACCGTCTGCAATAATTTCATCAGATTCCTCGATCGTGTTCAAGGCCTGTTTATATTGGTCAAAAACAGAAACAATCTTTCCCAGATCGCTGTACTCCTTATTCAATGAGGAATATTTTTTTTGGTCCGAGATGACATCGGGTTGAATAATCAAATCGGCAACCTCGTTGTAACGCTGCTTGATGGCTTCTAATTTTGGAATCAGTGACTTTGACATTTCCTTGGAATTTGTGGGTGCAAAGGTAGGAAAAAGATAGCAGAGAAATTAAAGGAAAGAAAACAGAAGATAGAAGAAAGAGGATAGACGATCGGGAAATGCCAAAAAATGGCTATACCCATAAATAATAAAAAGTCGGCTCCAAAAACTGGAACCGACTTTGAATATATTGTTTTGCTTTGTGACCGCATTTCCCAGAATTTAGGTGGGTATGCAGTGACATCAACTAGTGATGACCGTGATCGGTGTGCAGGAACGGACCGCGTCCTTTTGGATTGCTGTAAATTACTTCTGCTCCTTGCTCCGGCAAAGTTTTTCTTCTCACCTCTTCTGGATCAAATGGTTTTGTTTTTCCGAAATATTCCATTAAACCGGAAGTCAACCAAATTGGAATGATATATCCGAAGAACATAAAGATGCACCAAAATCCTATGAGGAACATGATTACAAAATAAACGGTCCAAAGAAATTGGTAAAACGGCCAGAATGATGATAGAATCGTTAACATTTCTAAATAATTTCAGCAAAAATAGGATAAATTTCGGTTTATACAAAAGTTTCAGCCCTGATTTTTGCTTATTTAAACTGATTTTAAGTTGCGCTTAATTCTGCTGATTGTGGATTAAGTGAATTAATGAGCAATACTTGCAAAAAAGTCATTCCCTTTATCATCCGTAATAATGAATGCCGGGAAATCTTTCACTTCTATTTTTCGCACAGCTTCCATTCCAAGTTCCGGAAAATCCACCACTTCTACGGATTTGATGTTTTCTTTAGCTAAAATTGCCGCAGGTCCTCCAATTGATCCGAGGTAGAATCCGCCGTATTTACCACAGGCATCCGTCACCTCTTTGGAGCGGTTTCCTTTCGCCAACATCACCATACTTCCGCCATTTTTCTGGAATTCGTCCACATAAACGTCCATTCTTCCGGCAGTAGTTGGTCCGAAACTACCTGAAGGCATTCCGTCCGGAGTTTTTGCGGGACCGGCATAATAAACCGGGTGGTTTTTGAAATATTCGGGCATCGGTTTTCCGGCATCCAACAATTCTTTGATTTTGGCGTGGGCAATATCTCTCGCCACAATCAGAGTTCCGTTCAGTTTCAATCTGGTTTTGATCGGATACTTTGAAAGCTCTGCCAGGATTTCCGGCATTGGTTTGTTCAAATCGATTTCAACCGCTTTTTCCAAATGTGGCGGCGTTTCGGGTAAAAATCGTTTTGGATTTTCTTCTAATTGTTCTAAAAAGATACCTTCTTTGGTGATTTTTCCTTTAATATTTCTGTCTGCAGAACAGGAAACTCCCATTCCAACGGGACAACTTGCAGCGTGTCTTGGAAGTCGGATTACTCGAACATCATGGGTTAAATATTTTCCACCAAACTGTGCTCCGATTGAGGATTCCTGACAAATTTTTTGAACTCGTTTTTCCCATTCCAAATCGCGGAACGCTTGACCACCCATATTTCCTTCAGTTGGAAGATTATCGTAATAACCTGCGCTTGCTTTTTTCACTGCCGCCAAATTCGCTTCGGCGGAAGTTCCACCAATAACCAGCGCCAAATGATATGGAGGACAGGCTGCAGTACCTAAATCCATGATGGTTTTTCGGACGAACTCATCCAAAGATTTTTCGTTCAGCAACGATTTCGTTTTTTGGTAAAGGAAGGTTTTATTGGCAGAACCGCCGCCTTTAGCCAAAAATAAAAACTTATAGGCATCACCTTTTTCTGCATAGATATCAATCTGTGCCGGAAGATTGGAGCCAGAATTCTTTTCCTCAAACATCGTCAAAGGAACGATTTGGGAATATCTTAAATTACGGTTTTGGTACGTATTGTAGATTCCTTTTGAAATCCATTCTGCGTCTTCAACTCCGGTGTACACATTCTCTCCTTTTTTTGCGACACAGATTGCAGTTCCGGTGTCTTGACAACTTGGAAGCGCACCTTCCACTGCAACTGCGGCATTCTGTAAAAGATTGTATGCGACAAATCGGTCGTTGTCAGTTGCTTCTGGGTCTTCGATAATATTTCTGAGCTTTTGTAAATGAGCAGAACGAAGCATAAAGGAAACATCCGCCAAAGCATTTTCTGCAAGCAGTTCCAATCCTTTTGGATCAACGGTTAGGATTTCTCTGTCGCCGAGTTTTTCCACTTTCACATAATCGGAAGTGAGTTTTTTGTATTGGGTGTCGTCTTTTAAAATAGGAAAAGGTTCCTGATAATGAAATTCCATTTTTGATTTTTATTGAAGGGTAAAATTAAGGAAATTTCAGGTTTTGGGGAAATGAGATTTTGCAGCAAAAATCACCACGAATGCACCAATTATATTTTATGTACATGTAAAATAAATCTTATGCAAAACTAAACTTTGCTGTAGGTAAACTTAAGATTTCTCAATACAACAAATACTTTTTCCCGCTATTTCTCCATCCCGCAAGATTCTGGTATTTCACAAAATAAATCTTCAAATCGGCTTGGTTGGCGTAATTGACAAAATAGATTTTTTTGTCTGCCTGATTTGCATACTCCGTAAAAAACCATCTTCCCTCATTTCCTGAAGCTTGGTTTTGGTATTTTACTTTGTACACTTTCAAATCCGCCTGACTTTCATATTTGACGACATAGACTTTTAAGTCTGCCTGACTTTGGTAGCCAACAGAGTATATTTTTTGGCCGGGAAGATGGGTGAAGAGGAATGTGAGAAGAAAGATGATCAGTGTTTTCATAAACTTGGTTTATTAAAGTAAATGTAGGGAAATCTGCTCTATAATTAAAAACCGCAATCTTAAACATGGCTGGTTCGCTCCAACTAAGAAAATCAATACGAAAAAGCCATCAATAAATTCATAAAAAAAAACAACATTTCACCATTAACTTTCATCATGGAAAATCGAAAATTAAAATTCAATTTTTCCGTAACTTTAGAAATCTAAAATAGAAAATCATGAAATTCCGTACAGAACACGACACCATGGGTGAAGTTCAGGTTCCTGCAGATAAATTCTGGGGCGCACAAACCGAACGATCAAGAAATAATTTCAAAATAGGACCAGAAGCTTCAATGCCTCACGAAATCATCGAAGCTTTTGCGTATTTAAAAAAAGCCGCGGCTTTTGCAAATTGTGATTTGGGAGTTTTATCCTCGGAAAAACGCAATATGATTGCCAAAGTGTGTGATGAAATTTTAGAAGGAAAACTCAATGATCAATTTCCGTTGGTGATTTGGCAAACAGGTTCTGGAACACAATCCAACATGAATGTGAATGAAGTTATCTCTAACCGAGCTCATGTTCTCAATGGCGGAAAATTGGGCGAAACATCAGAAATTCATCCCAATGATGACGTCAACAAATCCCAATCTTCCAACGATACTTATCCAACTGCGATGCATATTGCGGCGTATAAAAAAGTGGTGGAACATACTTTGCCCGCAGTTGAAAAATTGAGAAATACCCTTCAAGAAAAATCAGAAGCATTTAAAAAAGTCGTAAAAATCGGAAGAACGCATTTGATGGATGCAACACCTTTAACTTTAGGTCAGGAATTTTCCGGATATGTCGCACAACTCGATTATGGAATGAAAGCGATTTCAAATACTTTGGATCATTTGCAAGAATTGGCTTTAGGCGGAACCGCGGTTGGAACCGGATTGAACACGCCAAAAGGTTACGATATTTTGGTCGCAAAATACATTTCGGAATTCACCGAACTTCCTTTTATTACTGCCCCGAATAAATTTGAAGCACTCGCTTCTCACGATGCAATCGTAGAATCTCATGGTGCTTTGAAACAACTCGCGGTTTCACTTTACAAAATTGCACAAGATATCAGAATGTTGGCTTCTGGACCTCGTTCAGGAATTGGCGAAATTCATATTCCTGAAAATGAACCTGGCTCATCCATCATGCCCGGAAAAGTAAATCCCACCCAAAACGAAGCAATAACGATGGTTTGCGCACAAGTTCTGGGAAATGACACCACTATTTCTTTTGCCGGAACTCAGGGAAATTTTGAATTGAATGTTTTCAAACCGGTAATGGCGTTCAACTTTTTGCAATCTGCTCAACTTTTAGGCGATGCTTGTATTTCTTTCAACGATCATTGCGCAGTAGGAATTGAACCGAATTATCCAAGAATTAAAGATTTATTGGAAAAATCTTTAATGTTGGTTACTGCTCTAAACACGCATATCGGTTATGAAAACGCCGCAAAAATTGCGAAAACAGCTCACAAAAACGGAACAACTTTAAAAGAAGAAGCAATTAATTTGGGACTTTTAACAGCGGAACAATTTGACGAATGGGTGAAACCAGAGGATATGGTTTAATTACTTCATCAACTCTTCCGCCTGCTTCATAGCCGCCTCTGTGATTTTCGAGCCGGAAAGCAGCTGCGCAATTTCTTCCACTTTTTCTTTAGGGTTTAACAGGATAATCGTCGATTGTGTTTTCCCGGAGATGTCTTTTTTCACGACTTTGTAGTTATCGTCGCCTTTTGCAGCCACTTGTGCGAGATGAGTGATCACAATGAGCTGCATGTCTTTTGCCATTTCCTGCATCACATTTCCCATTTCCTGGGCCACTTTCCCTGAAACTCCGGTGTCGATTTCGTCTAAAATTAAGGTCGGAAGTTCAGCATTTTCAGCCATCAATTTTTTGATGGACAGCATCACTCTTGAACGTTCTCCACCGGAAATCGCGGTTTGAATCGGCTTTGCTGGAAATCCGGAATTTGCCTGAAACAAGAGCTGAACTTTTTCTTTTCCAAAATTGTTGAAAGTGGACGTATCTGAAAGTTCTACTTCAATTCTTGCTTTTTCCAGGCCCAGTTGTTTTAATAATGATTCCGTTTTCTGAATGAAGATGGGAATCGATTTCTTCCTGTTTTCTGAAAGTTTGGCAGAAGATCTTTCCAAATAATTCTCCGCTTCCGCTATTTTTTCTTCCATCTCAGAAATATATTGCTGCAGTCCCTCAAAACCACTTTGCTCACCGGAAAGCCGGTCACGGATCTCTTGCAATTCACTGATTGACTTCACGTTATGTTTTAAAAACAACGAATTAATCGTATTCAGTTTTGCATTCAAATCAAACAAAACTTCGGGGTTGGTTTCGATTTTTTCGGACTCGTTTTGAAGCTCGAAAATAATGTCTTTAAACTCCAGGAAATTTTCTTCCAATCTTTGATTCAGCAATGAAAACTCATGTGAAAGCGAAGCCACTTTCGACAGCTTATTCTTGATTTCGTTGAAAGAATCGAGCAGTCCGATTTCCTCCAAATCAAGTTTTGCAAAAATCTGCGAAAGATTTTCGGCAATCGCCTCGGCATTTTCATTTTTGCTGATGGCATTTTGCAAATCGTCTAAATCCACTTCATCCAAATTCGCTTCGAGCAGCTCATTCAGCAAAAAAGTCTTATAATCGCTCTCTTTATTTCCTTCGGAAAGCCGGGTTTTTAAATCCCGTAAATCTTTCTCAAGTTTTTTAAAGTGGTAGAATTCGTTTTGGTAATTGACAATCAACTTCTTATTGGCTGAAAGTCCATCAATAATTTTGAATTGATATTCCTCTTCAAATAAATTGGAGGATTCAAATTGCGAATGAATATCAATTAACTGAGATGACAGGCTTTTCAGCGTTTCCAGTGTGGTTGGAACATCATTTATAAACGCTCTGGATTTCCCGGTCGGCAGAATTTCCCTTCTTATGACGGTATGCTTTTCAAAATCCAGATCGTTTTCTTCAAAAAAGTTTCTAAAGTTTTCATTGAGCTGAAATTCAGCTTCAACGATACTTTTAGTTTCAGAATTCTGGATGGATTTTGTATCGGCTCTTTCCCCCAAAATCAAACGCAGCGCACCCAGGATAATGGATTTTCCCGCACCGGTTTCTCCTGTAATTACCTGTAAACCTTTGTTTAATGTAATTTCAAGCGAATCGATCAGGGCAAAATTTTGAATGAAAATCCTGGAAAGCATTTTTTTGAAGTACGAATTACGAAATTAGAATTACGAAATTAATGCTGTAAAAATACGAAATACGAAATTAGAATTACGATAATAATGCAGCAAAATGAGGCTTCGTCGCAAATTAAGAATGAAAATCTGCATCATAAAAAAAGACTTTCTGTTCCGGGTAAGTCACAAGACCTCCCTACAAAACAGCCGCTATTTCCATTTATTCCATTTACTGTCGATATCTTTAGGGGCAAAGGTCACGAACAATGCCTTCAGATCAGACATGTTCACCCCGGCATTATTTCCGTTATTGAAAATATCGAAGATTTCCTGTTTTTTGGTATCAATGAAAAGATTGATCGGGTAGTTCATCTGGAAGCTGTTTTCATAGGTTTTCAGCTGCATCAAGGCATCGAAAATAATTCGCTTTGCGGATGACTGATCTTGCTTTGCTAGGTTATCCAATCCAGCTCGGTGATAGGTGTAATAGAGGTTTCGCAATGTTGACTGTTCAGGTTTCATGAGGTTATCGATCAATGCGCCTCGTGTTCTGGTTCCTTCCATCACAGACCAACCGGCAAAATTTTGGTTTTGGGAATTGTTGGAGATTTTCAGTGCTTTTTCAAAATATTCCTGTCCGCCACGAACTTTAAAACTGTCGCCGTCATAACCCAAAATGGTGTACACATAAAAGCTAATGACATCAATCAAGTTCTTCCCGGAAAATTGTCTTTCATTAAAAACCAGATTTTCATTTTCAGTGTATTCAAAGGAAAAATTGGTGTCATTGATATTGATTAAGGGACTTTCATAAGTAGAGCCGAAAACCGGACGAACCGCCTGCACCACTATGCTTCCCTTGAAACCACTGTTCCCGCTTCTTTCATTGATCACAATTGCAAAATTGCATTTGATCTTTTCGAAATTCTGAAGTCGCTTTCCGGTCCAACTTGTGTTGTTGATGAAATCGCGCAGACTTTTTTCGAGTGTTTTATACACCTGGGTATTGCTTCCGGCAATTTGTTGCGCGTTGATTTGCACGGTGGCCAAAAGTTCCTGCGAAAAACTGGCGTTCACGCAGAAAATCAGCATGAATATGGTGAGAATTTTCTTCATTTTTGACATAAAGTTTGAGAACGGAAATTTAGCAATATTATTTCAGAATCTGGGCTTCCACGAAATTTAAAATATCTTTTGCCACTTCATTTTTGGACTTTAACGGGAATTCTGAAAGTTCGTTTTTGGTAAGAATTTTAATTTTATTGGTGTCATTCTTAAAACCCGCTCCTTCATCGCGAAGCGAATTCAAAACGATCATATCCAAATTTTTCTTTTCCAGCTTTGATTTTGCGTTTTCCTCCTCATTCTGGGTTTCCAAAGCGAATCCTACCAAAAATTGTTTGGTCTTTTTTTCGCCCATTGTTTTTAAAATATCCGGATTTTTGATTAATTCGATGGTTAAAGAATCCTCACTTTTTTTGATTTTTTCTTTGGCCACTACTTTCGGTGCATAATCGGCAACAGCTGCACTTGCAATGGCAATATCCGCCATTTCATAGAACTTAAACACCTCATCAAACATCTCTCTTGCTGTGGTCACTTGGTGGATTTCAATATTTGGATCCCCGGTTTTCTGCGAAGTGGGGCCAGAAATTAGAATTACTTTCGCTCCCCTATTCGCGGCTTCTTCCGCCAATGCAAATCCCATTTTTCCAGAGGAATGATTCCCGATAAACCGAACGGGGTCAATCGCTTCATAAGTCGGTCCCGCCGTGATTAAAACGGTTTTCCCATTCAGAGTCTGTCGGTTTTGGTTTGAACTAAAGCAGTACTCAATTTGCTTCAGAATCGTTTCCGGTTCTGCCATTCTTCCCTGCCCGATCAGTCCACTTGCGAGTTCGCCCATTTCTGCTGGAATGATGAAGTGTCCGAAATCTTCTGCCAATTCCAAGTTCTGTTGGGTCGTGGGATGCCGATACATATCTAAATCCATCGCCGGTGCGATCAACACAGGACATTTTGCAGACATATAGGTTGCCATCACCAAATTGTCGCAAAGTCCGTGGACCATTTTTGCCAAAGTATTTGCGGTGCAAGGAGCTATGAGCATCAAATCCGCCCAAAGTGCCAATTCCACATGATTGTTCCAGGTTCCGTTTTCGGAATAAAAATCTGAAAAAACCGGTTTTTTCGAAAGCGTTGAAAGTGTCAGTTGAGAGATGAAATCTGCTGCGGAAGGCGTCATTAGCACTTGAACTTCCGCTCCTTTTTTAACCAAATCCCGGATTAGGAAATTGATTTTGTAGGCAGCGATTCCGCCGGAAATGCAAATGATGATTCTTTTTCCCTGAAGTGTCATGGAGTAATTATTTAAGCGAAACGAATTTACTCAAAATTTTAGAAATGCCCGAGTTCATGGATACGAAAAAGTCCCAGAAAAAATTTCTGAGACTTTTTTAATAATTAAGAAAATAAATAATTAATTTTCTGATTCAGTGCTTGTGTTTCTGAAATAAATTTCGTCATCCAACCACTCCTGAATTGCGATTGAAGTTGGTTTAGGAAGTTTTTCGTAATGTTTTGAAATCTCGATCTGCTCCCTGTTTTCAAAAACCTCTTCCAAAGTAGAATTGTGAACCGCAAATTCGTCCAATTTATTGTGAAGCTCAGAACGGATCTCTGCATTGATTTGCTCTGCTCTTTTCCCCATGATCACGATGGCTTCATAGATGGAATCCACTTTTTCTTCGATCTTGTCTCGGTCGTAAGTGATGGTCGTTAATTCGGCTTTAGAATCTTTTACGCTCATTTTCAGTTCTTTGTTAAGTTTTGAGTGTGCAAATATACACTTTATTTTTTTGGCAAGAAAGTTAGGGCTGAGTCAGTTTTAGGCTGTCGGTTTTTAATTTCTCCGCAATTTCCTTTTCTTTCTCGTAATGCTGTTTCAATTCGGCCTCTTTCTGTTTTTCCAGAAGCTCCTGCTTTCTGGCCTCCACCTTTTTTTCCAAAACCAGGAAGTTCTCTTTTTCTTTTTGGAGTTTTGCCTGCAGATCTGCAGCAGTTTTTGCGTTTTCAGAATTGGGAACTTCTCTTTCCACCTGTTTCGTGAAAGCCAATGCGCTCTCGATACGGTCTTTTTTCAGGTCATATACGGAATTCACCGCGAGTTCGTATTTGGATTTCAGCATGAAATCGTAGATTTTGGGTCTCAATTTCGTACTTGGAAAATCTTCCAATACATTTTCTAAGGCCACGCTCGCTGCCCTGTAATCTGCCATTTTATAGTATTGACGAGCATTTTCGTAAGCTTTAAACTCTAATTTGTAGCTCAGCTCCTCAATCAGTTCATTAATGTTTTTGCTCCTTTCCGAATTGGGGTAAGTATTGATAAAGTTTTGCAGTTCATTGATTGCAGAATTTGTACTGGTTTGATCCAGGTTATAGTCCATGGATCCTTGATAATAGCACAGTGCAGACATGTAGGCTGCTTCTTCCACCCGGCTGTCTTGCGGAAAAGTCACCGAAAAATTCTTGAACTGGTGTCCAGCCAATTTGTAGTTTTTGTCGTAATAATTGGCATATGCAGAATTGTAAACCACGTTTGGAGCATCATCTGTTCCGGCTACAAGGTTAGAAAGTCTCTCGTAAAGGGCAATCGCGTCCCGCCATTTTTTCTTTTCGAATTTTTCATTTGCCACCTTCAGGATGAAGTCTTTATCAGCACTCTTCATCGCTTTGTCTTGCAATGATTGGCAACTGGAAAACAGGTAGAAAGACAGTATAACAAACAGTATCTTTTTCATAAATCATTAAAAGCAGAGCAAACTCTGCGGTTCAGTTTGCAAAAATATGATTTTTTTGCCAATCCGCCTTTATTTATGATTATTTAACTAAATATTAATGAGGCTGAAACCCAAGCACAGAGAAAACCGTTACCAAAAGATTTGTAAGGACTTTCTTCTCTGCTTCCTCCAGGTAGTTTTCGTCTTTTCCAGGAACATATAGGCTGAAGAAATTCTTATTTCTAATGGCAAACAGAGAAGTCCCGATAATGGTGGATAAAAGATCCTCCGGCTTTGGCGCGTTCGTGAAAACCCCGCTTGAAATTCCCTTTTTAATCACCTCTTCCATTTTAGTGGCAAAGGTGGTGTAAAATTCCATCATGTCCTGCTTCAAACTATCGTCATGGCGCATTTCCTGGGTCACAAAACCGTGGAAATAATTGAACTTAAACAATTGGCTGACCACATATTTCACCAATTCTTTCATCTGCATTTCCGGCTTTCCATCGCGAATAATCTCCGCGAATTCGGCAAAACTCTCCCTCGTTTTTTGAATCCTGTAGCGGTAAAGATACGCCATCATTTTTTCCTTGGAGCCAAAATAATAGGAAATCATGGCAACGTTGATTTTCGCCTGATTGGAAATATCTCGCACGGAAGTCCCGTCAAAACCCTTCTTGGCAATGAGCTTTTCTGCTACATCCAAGATATGCATTTGCTTTTCTGTAAATTTCCTTTTCATCGCTGCTCTTATTTTTTTGATAAAGTTAAGAAATAATTAACAAATTTTAAAACAAATGTTTAATTATTTTCAGTTTTGAATTAATTATTTTTGATGATGAAATTTTTCGACTTTCATCATCATCACCCTGAAAATAAATTTGGAATCTACAATCTGAAGTTCGGAGAATCGGTTCCCAATCATTTTTTTTCCGCAGGTATTCATCCCGATTCAATTTCAGAAAATATTGAAGAACATTTTCTTTGGCTTCAGGAAATTTCAAAAGAGAAAAACTGCGTCGCCATCGGAGAATGTGGACTGGATGGAATAATTCATGTAGTAGAAAAATTACAGGAATCCGTTTTTGAAAGGCAAATCGAAATTGCCAATGAAGTCCGTAAACCATTGATTATTCATTGTGTGAAGAGATTTTCGCAGCTGATGCATTTTAAGAAAAAAGCAAATGTACCGATGATTGTGCATGGTTTCAACAAGCGGAAAACAATAGGCGATGATTTACTTCAGCACGATTTTTTCCTGAGTTTTGGAAAATCTGTTTTGCATAATGTAAATTTGCAGGATTTTGTGAAGGATTTCCCATTGGAAAAAATTTTTCTGGAAACGGATTCGGCTGATTTTGAACTCCGGGATTTGTACGAAAAAGTTGCGGAACTGAAAAACCTTGATTTAGAAGAATTTGGCCTGAAAATCACGAAAAATCTCCGATTTTTAAATATTATTGCCCCAAATGAAGAAAAACTGGCTTGAAAGAACCGAACTGCTGATTAAAGAAAACAATCTGGAAAAACTCAAAAACGCCAATATCTTGGTTGTTGGTTTGGGCGGAGTGGGCTCATTTGCGGCAGAATTTTTGGCCAGAGCCGGAATTGGAAAAATGACCATAGTTGATGGAGATTCGGTAGATTTGTCCAATATCAATCGGCAACTTCCGGCACTTCATTCCACGGTTGGGAAACTGAAAACCGAAATCATGTTCGAACGTTTGCGCGACATTAATCCAGATCTGGAACTCCAAAAACGAGACGAATTCCTGAACCCGGAAAATATGGAGGAAATTCTCGATTCGCAAAAATTCAATTATGTTCTTGACTGCATCGATAGTGTCTCGCCAAAAATCGCTTTAATCAAAGCTGCCAGGAGAAAAAAAATCAAAATCGTGAGCTGCATGGGAGCCGGTGGAAAAATCGATCCGTCTAAAGTGATGGTGCGCGACATCAGCAAAACCCACAACTGCTTTCTGGCGAAACAGGTGAGAAAACGATTGAAAAAAGAAGGAATCAACAAGGGTTTCAGATGTGTTTTCTCCAACGAAATCCAAAATGAAGAAAGTTTAAAAATGACAGACGGCAGTAATTTCAAGAAATCTTTCTACGGTACGATCAGCTTTATTCCTGCCATCTTTGGACTCTATGCAGCTGCGGAGGCAGTGAATTACTTACTCCAAAAATCCAAAGAAAAATAGATGTTATTTTGACCCAAAAATATCCAAAAAAAGAAAAGCTCAAAAAAAAGAGCGAAATCGATTTGCTTTTTGCGAAAGGCAAGTGGCACTCCTGTGGAAACCTGCGGATTATTTCACTGGATCTGGAAAAAAAACCACAGGAAGGTTTAGTGGTGAAGAATCAAAAGGTGGGGGTTTCTGTTTCTAAGAAATATTTCAAAAATGCGGTGGACAGAAACAGAATCAAACGGCTTTTACGCGAATCCTACCGTTTGAACAAAAGTATTTTCATCTCAAAATTCGGAGCCAATTCTATATCCATGCTCTTTTGGATTTCAAAAAATATTCCGCCTCATTTTTCCGATCTGGAGCAGGAATTTCTAAATCTTTGTGAATCAAAGAAATAAAATTCAAAATAGTGCTGGTTTTTGTAAATTTGCTTGAGTTTAATCTTGAAAAAACACAAAAAAAATGCTGGACACTATTCCTTACTTGCCATATCTCTTTAGTGCTTTTATCGGAGTTGGATTAGCTGCGGCAAGCGGTTTCCGGGTTTTCCTACCCATCTTTGCCGTGAGTTTGGCTTCGTATATGGGCTGGATTCCAATGAACGAGAGTTTCCACTGGTTGGCTGGTTGGTCTACTTTAGTCACGACCGGAATTGCAACCCTGGTTGAAATATTGGCTTACTACATTCCATATGTGGATCATCTTTTAGACACCATGTCTGTTCCGCTCGCCACCATTGCCGGCTCTGTATTGTTTGCAAGTCAGTTTGCGGACATCGGTGCATTTCCACAGTGGGCTTTAGCATTAATTGCCGGTGGAGGAACTGCAGCTGCGATCAGTACGGGATTTGCCGGAACACGCGCCGCATCTACTGCTACAACAGGTGGTTTAGGAAATTCCGTGGTAGCGACTACCGAAACTGCGGGAGCCGGAATCATGACTTTTTTAGCGATGGCTGCTCCGATTATTGCCTTTATTTGTGCGATGATTCTGATTGTTGTGGTTTTAATTTTAGGCAGAAATATCTGGAGGAAATTCCGGAATATCAAATCGGTCAAAACTTCAAAAACCATTGATGTGGAAGAGGTGAAAAGACGACATTTGGAATGAAATAACCTGAATGAAATTTTTGCCAATCTCACCCTGGAACGGATTTTCTATCAGATCAAAATTCATTTCTGAAAAAACATCTTCACCGCCACCACAAACATCAAGATTGCAAAAACTTTCCTTAATGTTTCCTGAGACAAAGTGATGGCCGTTTTACTGCCGAGATAAGATCCAAGGACGAAGCCGCAACAAAGAAGAAGCGCGGTTTTTATATCGACGTTTCCGGTTTTGTAGTAATTCATCACCCCGAAAATCCCCACCGGAATCATCAGCAAAGCAAGTGTGGTTCCCTGCGCTTTGTGCTGCGTAAATCCGAAGAGCAAAACCAAAACCGGAACCATGATGATTCCGCCACCGATTCCTACCAAACCGCTTAAATATCCGGCTAATAAACCCAGGAGAATAATTCCCAAAATGATCGTCATGTCCATTTTCATTTTATTTGCTTTGTCGCAGTTCCTTGATTTCCTTGATTTTATCTTCAAAATGAGATTTCTTTTCAGGGAACTTGTTAGAGAGAATTTCGTAGGCTTTCACCGCTTTTGAATACAACTTTTGTTCAATATAAAGTTTTGCTAAGGTTTCTGTCATCAAATGGGAAATATCATCGCTTTTCTCTTTCACCACAAAACTAGAATCTTCTTTCAGTTTGGAAATTTTAGGCTCATTTTCTATGAATTGATCAATGACTTTATTTTTGATTTCTGTAATAGAAATTGCAGTTTTTTCTTCAGTTTTTGATTGATTTCTGTCAATTTTCAGCCAATTTTGCCAAGTATTGATAAAAACGGGGATGTTGCTTTGCTCTGAAACTTCATTTTTATCAGTCTCAATGGGTGAGACGTTTTCGCTAAAAAAAGAAGCGTTAATTACAGGTGGTTCATTATTTTCCGATGAAATTTCAATACTAGAATCATCAGTTTTTGATTCCACCGTCTCCAGTTTTTGTGGTTCCTCATTTCTTGTTTTCGGGATTAATGAATCCGGAGTATTGCCCGAAAACGACATTGGTTTCCATTCTTTGCTTTCTGAGGGAATTGGTTTTTGATGGATTTTGGTTGCTTTTCCTTTGATTCCGTCTATTTCTGGCTGAAATCCTTCCGTTTTCGATGAATTTTCAACTTTATGATATTCATTTTCCCCATGCTTTTCAGAAGGCTTTTCTTCTTGCTGGATCGGTTTCTGATTTTCTATTTCAGCTTGTTTTCCAATGACGAAAGCTTCCGTTTGCGCAAAATTGACATCGAAATTTTGCTGTTCTGATGCCTCTTTTTGCTCAGTAGTCTTCCGGTCTTTTTGGGCGGATTTCATTTTTGCTTCCACTTCTGCAATCAATCGCTGCATCTCAATTTCGTGCTTATTAGGAGTGGATTTGGGTTTTTCAAAGTGTTCCAAAGTGGGATTCCCAGCCGGTATTTTTACCGAAGACAAAAATTCATCTGTTCCTGAAAAGCTCAATTGCACAGGATTCTCGATAATCTCATGTTCCACTGAAATTACCCTTTCATCAATTTCAATTTCTTTGCTGAAAGTTTCCGAATCGTCCAAACTTGAGAATTGATTAACCCCTGATTCTTGAGATGCTGCAATTGGAGACACTTCTGCTTCCGGCACAATATCCTGGGTTTCCTGGAAGTTTAGTGGCGCAGGTTTATCGCTTACTATTTCCAATTCTGAAACTGCTTTCCCGTCGATCATCTTTTCTTTGCTGAAACTTTCTGCTTCCCTTGCTATCGGAAAATCAGATTTTCTTTGAGGGGATTTCTTTTCCTCTGAAGATTTCGACTTAGCCATTTCAATGTCAGGAACGGCATTTGCCTTTTCTTTTTCAGTTTTGTTAATCAGGCGATACAGAATTTTCTTATCAGTGGTGTAAGCGGCAGTTTCGGAAAGTTTCTGGTGATAATTTTCGGGATTAAAGCGGTGGATTCCATATAACTGCAGCGCCCGAAGACTCTGAAGATATGGATATTTTTCCACTTCCGTATTCAGCAGATCAAGATCTTTTGGCTGAAACTGCTCGGGATTCTTTATTAACTCTAAAACTCTTGTGTCCATTTTACCAGTTGGCTACAATATCATTAAAAATCTTGTTGATAATTCTCTCATTCACAATCTTGACCTGCGTTGCCTCAATCGTATTGATATCTAGATCACTGCTGAAAACAGCCTCGTCTGAATAGGTTCTATCAAAACTTTTGTCGGGTTCGATTTTGTTTTCATAATGTACTTTCACGGTGATGGTCATCTTGTTTTGTGCCGCCTGAATAATTCCGCCTGGAGCATTGACTCCACTGGAAATCGTGGTCGGAGAAGAAGGATTATAATCTACTATTTCCCCTTCTATCAGGATATCGGGATTGTTTTTTGTCCCTTTTAAAGTGGTTCTCTGCAAAAAACGGTTTTGGATATCGATTGAAAATTGCTGTGCCAGACTTGGGTTCACCAAAGCGGCATTATTCAAAAAGTCGTTGATCTGAATTGTTTTGGTTTCAGGACTCAGAGACGAACCGGTGAAGGAATAACAAGAGCCCAATAAAAAAAAACAACAACCCATGCACCAAATTTTTAGAAAATTGATGTTTGGGAACTTATATTTTGCTATTCGGGTCATCTTAATCTTCGAGATTATATTGTTTAATCTTTCTGTAAAGTGTTCGCTGGGAAATTCCCAGTTCATCTGCAGCTTTGTTCCTTCTGCCGCGATGTTTTTCCAAAGCTTTTAGGATCAACTCCCGCTCATTGTTTTGGAGGGAAAGTGAATCTTTTTTTGTTTCTTGTACTTCTACTTCTTCCACGTCTTCATAGTCTTGATCCTTCTCCGTGACAAAAGTCGGGTGGTGGATCTGGTTCGATGGACTGCTCTCAAAATACAGCAGCGAGTTTGGGTTCTGAGCGGTGTTTTCAGGGGTGAAAACTCTGTTGATGAGATTCTTTTCCTGATTGCTAAAATCGCTGTTCCCTCTGTTTTTTATCAATTCCGAAGTTAAGGATTTTAAATCATTTAAGTCGTTCCTCATATCGAAAAGAATCTTGTACATAATTTCTCTTTCATTGTGAAACTCGCTAGTCGATATGCCGGAAGTTTTATTCACCACTGCCGGAAGATTCGCCTGCATCGGTATATATTCAGCCAATTTCACGGAATTGATGCTGCGGTTTTGTTCCACCACGGTCATCTGCTCTACTAAATTTCGTAATTGCCGAACATTTCCCGGGAACGGGTACTGCTCCAGGTAATTCACTGCATCTTCAGTCAATTCCAATTCAGGCATTCTGTATTTTTCTGCAAAATCAATTGCGAATTTTCTAAAAAGAAGGTGGATGTCTCCTTTTCTTTCCCTTAAAGGCGGCATATCAATTTGAACGGTGTTGAGCCGGTAATACAAATCTTCCCGAAATCTACCATCATTGATGGCATTCAACATATTGACGTTGGTGGCGGCCACAATCCGCACATTGGTTTTCTGAACCTGTGATGAGCCAACTTTCATAAATTCACCGCTTTCTAAAACGCGAAGGAGACGCACCTGTGTCTGAACCGGCAATTCGCCGACTTCATCCAAAAAAATGGTTCCACCATCCGCCACTTCAAAATACCCTTTTCTGGTAGAAGTGGCACCGGTAAAGGCTCCTTTTTCGTGGCCGAAAAGTTCGGAATCTATCGTTCCTTCAGGTATCGCGCCGCAATTGACCACGATGTAAGGTTGGTGTTTTCTTCTGGATTCCGCATGAATAATTTTCGGGATAAACTCTTTCCCGGTTCCGGATTCGCCGATTACCAAAACGGTAATATCGGTGGGAGCAACTTGTATGGATTTTTCCAAAGCACGGTTCAGAGCGGGAAAATTTCCGATGATTCCGAACCGGGTTTTTATGGATTGTAGTTCTGTCATAAATCTATTCTTTCAAACTAGAAATTTGAGGTTCGAAGTTTTTAATGGAAGTGAGCCAGTTGATATTGATATTAGATGGTTTTCCCCAAAAGTGTTCCCTGGGTATTTCCATGAACAAATACAGACACAATGTCGCCCACTTTTTGTCCTTCCAATTTATCAAAGACACAAACTGCGTTTTGGGAATTTCTTCCTTTCCATTGGTTTTCATTCTTTTTGGAAGTTCCTTCGATCAGGATTTCGTGGGTTCTTCCTACATAGCCTTGCATCCTTTTTCGGGAGAGCTCACCTTGTAATGCGATTACTTCGGTTAATCTCCTTTGTTTCACTTCGGCCGGAATATCGTCTTCCATTCTCTTATGAGCCGGAGTTCCGGGTCTTTCGGAGTAGGCGAACATATAGCCGTAATCGTATTCCACTTCGCGCATCAAGCTTAAAGTCATTTGGTGGTCTTCCTCAGTCTCCGTGCAGAATCCCACAATCATATCTTGCGAAAATGAGATATCCGGAACAATTTCTTTGGCCTTTTTAATCAGAGCCAAATAATCTTCACGGGTGTGTTGACGATTCATCAACTCCAATATTCTGTTGCTTCCGCTTTGTACGGGAAGGTGGATGTATTTGCAGATGTTGTCGTGTTTCGCCATCACCTCGAAAACGTCGGTCGTCATATCATGCGGATTTGAGGTAGAGAAACGGATCCTCATTTCCGGAACAGCTTCGGCAACCATTTCCAAAAGTTTGGCAAATCTCACCGCGGTAAGCTGCTGCATTTCAGATGCCTTCGCAAAATCTTTTTTGGGGCCGCCTCCATACCAAAGATAGGAATCCACGTTTTGACCGAGAAGGGTGATTTCTTTGTAACCATTGTCCCAAAGGTCTTTACATTCCTTGATAATCGAATGCGGATCGCGGCTTCTTTCCCTACCGCGCGTAAATGGAACCACGCAGAAGGTGCACATATTGTCGCAACCGCGCGTAATAGTGACAAATGCTGTCACTCCGCTTCCGCCAAGACGCACTGGATTGATGTCTGCATAGGTTTCTTCCTTTGAAAGGATTACATTGATCGCATCTCTTCCGTCATCTGTCTGCTTCAAAAGATTTGGCAAATCCCGGTACGCATCGGGACCGACGACCAAATCCACCAGGTGTTCCTCCTCCAGGAATTTTGTTTTCAGCCGTTCTGCCATGCAACCAAGAACACCGACTGTAAGATTGGGGTTGGTTTTCTTTTGATTCTTAAATTGGGAAAGCCGCATTCTCACGGTCTGTTCCGCTTTTTCACGCACGGAACAGGTATTGAGCAAAATCAAATCTGCCTCTTCCTGATTGGTAGTGGTGTTATATCCAATGTCGCTCAGAATGGATGCAACAATCTCTGAATCAGAGAAGTTCATTTGGCAACCATAACTTTCCAGAAAAAGTTTTTTGGTATTTTGGGGTTTCTCGGCGATTGCGAGCGCTTCGCCCTGTTTGGTTTCGTCTATGTATTTTTCTTGCACTTTGACTAAATTTTGAGATGGTTTGATGCGAGTTGAAACCTGTTAATGTTTTCAAACTTCCTTCGACAGGTTCAAACCAAAAGTTAGGGTGCAAAGATACGGTTTTTTGTGCCAAATTGGCAGATTAATGAAATTCAAAATTAAGCGGTAATTGATAACGAAACAGCTCGGTGCGAGAATCATAATCTTTAGGCAAGATCCATCTATCCTTTATTTTAGCAATCGCATTTTTTATATTTTGCTCCAGCTTTGCGTTATACGGGGAAGATTTGGTAATCAAGTCAACAATCTGACCTTCTTTATTAATTTTGAAAAACACTTCACAGCTCATTCGACCCTGAGATTCAGGAATCTCAATGAATTTCATAAACTTATTTCGAAATTCCTCAAGGCCACCCGGAAATTGCGGGATATTTCGATCGATTCCAACACCAACATAACCATCAACAAATTCATCGAACAAATCTGCCGGAACTATATCGAATTCATAGATGGCATTTAATTTTTCCCTGTTGTATTCCGCTGGCTTCCATTTCGCGAGGTACTTCAAAATATTTTTAGAAAGATCATACGCGCATTTGTTACTTTCAATATAGGCTGAATCGGGATTCTTCACGAATAAAACCGAAGCATCTTTCTGCACAATCAGCTTCACTCTGTATTTTTGAATAGGATTCGCACATTTCTCAATTTTATTGTCAATTATTGCTTGGTGAATGTCTTTATACAATTGCTTTTTTCCTCCGGGATATGCTTCTTGTCCGTAAGGATATTGGTCATAAATCACCGTTTCTTGCGAAAAAAAATTCTGATGGAAAAACACCATAAAAGCAACCGTGAGGAATAATCTAACTTTCATATTTCGGATGATGTCCATTAAAAAACTTTATTTTTAAATCACATTAATAATACTCCACTTCCGTAATCCCCTTAATGGCGAAGCTGAAACGGTCTTCAATTGGGCTTCCATTGATTGTGGCGGGTTTCCAGGTTTTTGAAAGGATGTTGATTGCGTTCTTGATTTCCTTATCAAACTGCTCCACTCCGGAAGATTTGGTGATGACGATGTCTTTCACCTTTCCATCGGTGGTCACAGTAAATTCCGCCATGATGACAAAGAGATCATACCAGTTGAAACGCTTCTTGTCGAATTTCATGACAAAATCTTTGGAAAAGTTTCTTCTTTCGCCAGTTTTCTTGTCGTAATAAATTGGCGGTGTATAATTTGGGACATAACCTTCCCTGTAATTCTCGAAAAGATCGGCCGGATAAATAATAAACCTCGCTACTGCAGATTGCTTGACTCCGTCAACCACGGCGGGATTCCACTTATTCTGATATTTTGCCACCTCTCTTGCGAGATTATATGCGCACTTGTTGTTTTTCGTATTTTTTTCATTGAGATCCTTGATGAACTGAATGGATCCCTCTTCCGTAACTAGTATTGAGAACTGATAAATCTCGTTTGGATTGGAACAGGGCTGAAGATCTTTTTCTTTGATGATATCATGAAAATCTTTATAGTAAGCTTGATATCCCCCCACGTACGGTGCTTGAAAATCCGGGTATTTTTCTAAAACCTGGGCATTGAAGAAAAGGGTGAGAAAAAGAAAAATCGGGATAATTTTCATAGTATCAGTTAAAAAAATTAAATATGAATAAAACTAAAGAACAATGTTTAACGAAGATTTTTTTATTCCTTCCGGTCAATTAATCATGGTCATATACCTCGGTATTAAAATTCACTGTATACCAAAAAAAAGATTTCACTGCGCGATCATCTTTTCTGGCGGGCTCCCATTTTTTATTGGGTTTCTTTAAAACATAGTTCAAATCATCAATTAATGACTGCTGATTTTTTACCTTCGGAGAAACATCGATGATTCTTGCGATCCCGCTATCGTCAATGAAGAGCGTGAAAATCATCTTCCCCACAACATTGTAATTTTGGTCCACGGCATAGCTTAATGCCCTGTTAAATTCGCGTTTGAGCCTTTGTTCGCCTTCTTTATAATAAGGGTCTTTATCCCAGGTTTTTTGCTGGGAGAAAAACAGGGTTCCCATAATTAATACTAAGAAAAGCATAAATTTTTTCACAAATTAAATTTTCCTAAAATTAAAAAACTTTGTGTAACGCACAAAGCTTAGTTTGAATTCTTTTCACTTTCCGATATTCCGGAAATCGCTGATGACGCAGCCAACAAAAAAACTATATTTCTGTAATTCTTTCTGCTCCTCCTCTTGGCGTCCCGAAACTTCGGGAGACCCTCTGATTAATCCCGAATAATCGGGACTCTAACCAACTGAGCCAAGACTCCGGTCAATTCAGTATTCGTGTCAATGATTTTCCGGATAAACTTTGAAGATTTCTGCTTCTTGATAAATCTCTCGATCTTCATCGCGTCTGATTCGTTTCCAAGAACTTCAAATGCCGCCATTAATTTCCACGGACGGTGCTTCGAGGTAAATGAAGTCTCGGAAAATTCGTTGTGCTGCAGAAAACGCCTTGAAACATCGGTGGTGTAACCGATATAATAAATCCCCGAAGATTCTGAAAACAATATGTAAATATAGAAGATCATAAAAAAAAACCACCAGATTTCTCTGATGGTGTTTGCTCCTCCTCTTGGCGTCCCGAAACTTCGGGAGACCCTCTGATTAATCCCGAACAATCGGGACTCTAACCAACTGAGCCAAGACTCCGGTCAATTCAGTATTCGCGTCAATGATTTTCCGGATAAACTTTGAAGATTTCTGCTTCTTGATAAATCTCTCGATCTTCATCGCGTCTGATTCGTTTCCAAGAACTTCAAATGCCGCCATTAATTTCCACGGACGGTGCTTCGAGGTAAATGAAGTCTCGGAAAATTCGTTGTGCTGCAGAAAACGCCTTGAAACATCGGTGTTGTAACCGATATAATAAATCCCCGAAGATTCTGAAAACAATATGTAAATATAGTAGGTCATAAAAAAAACCACCAGATTTCTCTGATGGTGTTTGCTCCTCCTCTTGGCGTCCCGAAACTTCGGGAGACCCTCTGATTAATCCCGAATAATCGGGACTCTAACCAACTTAGCCAAGACTCCGGTCAATTCAGTATTCGTTTCAATGATTTTCCGGATAAACTTTGAAGATTTCTGCTTCTTGATAAATCTCTCGATCTTCATCGCGTCTGATTCGTTTCCAGGAACTTCAAACGCCGCCATTAATTTCCACGGGCGGTGCTTCGAGGTAAATGAAGTCTCGGAAAATTCGTTGTGCTGCTGAAAACGCCTTGAAACATCAGTGGTGTAACCGACATAATAAATCCCCGAAGATTCTGAAAACAATATGTAAATATAGAAGATCATAAAAAAAAACCACCAGATTTCTCTGATGGTGTTTGCTCCTCCTCTTGGCGTCCCGAAACTTCGGGAGACCCTCTGATTAATCCCGAACAATCGGGACTCTAACCAACTGAGCCAAGACTCCGGTCAATTCAGTATTCGCGTCAATGATTTTCCGGATAAACTTTGAAGATTTCTGCTTCTTGATAAATCTTTCGATCTTCATCGCGTCTGATTCGTTTCCAGGAACTTCAAACGCCGCCATTAATTTCCACGGACGGTGCTTCGAGGTAAATGAAGTCTCGGAAAATTCGTTGTGCTGCAGAAAACGCCTTGAAACATCGGTGGTGTAACCGACATAATAAATCCCCGAAGATTCTGAAAACAATATGTAAATATAGAAGATCATAAAAAAAACCACCAGATTTCTCTGATGGTGTTTGCTCCTCCTCTTGGGCTCGAACCAAGGACCCTCTGATTAACAGTCAGATGCTCTAACCGACTGAGCTAAGGAGGAATATTGCCTTTGCTTTTAGCGTGTGCAAATATATAAAGTTTTTTATTTCTGCCAAAATATTTTCCCGGAAATTATCAAAAACTTCCAGTAATCCACTTGAAGATGTCGTTTCCAAAGATCAGAACCATTAATCCGAGCAGAAAAACCACCCCGATCATCTGTGCATTTTCCAGGACTTTTTGTGGAACCGGTTTTCCGGTAACCATTTCCCAAAGCGTGAAAACCACGTGTCCACCGTCTAATCCCGGGATCGGAATCAGGTTCAGAAAAGCCAGCCAGACCGAGAACATCGCAGTGAATCCCCAGAAAAATGTCCAATCGATGGACACATTTCCTGCCTGATCCTTTGCAATCGGCATTTGGTTAATGATTCCAATTGGTCCGGAAACTTTTTTGTAGCCTTGAACTTTCTTATTGAAAACCAGTTTAAATTGTTTGATCTGATAAGTAAGTACTTCGATGGATCTGGTAAAACCTCGTCCAACAGCTTCCGCAAACGTAAAATTCTTTTGTGATATGAATTTCTGGATTTCTTTAAACGATCCAAATCCAATCTTTCCTTCCGCATCCACCGGAACCACCAACGGAACAGTGTTTCCGTTTCGGTCCACTGTGATTTTTGCTACTTTTCCCGCTAATGGATTGAGCAACACAGGAACTTCGTCGTAATACTTTACCGGTTGGTCTTCCACACTTATGATGCGGTCGCCAATTTTTAAACCGGCGTCAACAGCAGTTTTCGAGGTCAAAGTATCTATAACTGGCGAAAGTCTTGGTGACAGGAAACTCTTCATTGCATTATCCTGAAAAACCATTGCTTTTCCGTCATCACTTGTGTTGAATGTGACTTCTTTCCCGTCTCTAAGTACGGTAATATGGTCACTGAGCAAAACGTCAAGCGTTAACTTGTCAAGATTGGTTTGGGTCTTTCCATCCACTTTCAAAATCTTGTCTCCGTCTTCAAACCCCATTTTTTTTGCTGGAGCGCCGTACTTCATGGTGATTTCAGATTTCCCAGTATCGAAAACGGTTTCACCTTTCGCATAGGAAAGCCAGGAATAAATAAACCAGGCCAAAAAGAAATTCACGGTGACTCCTCCCAACATAATGATCAGCCGTTGCCAAGCGGGTTTGCTTCTGAACTCCCATGGTTGTGCAGGTTTCTTCAATTGCTCGGTGTCCATACTTTCATCCACCATTCCGGCAATTTTCACATAACCTCCCATTGGCAACCAGCCGATTCCCCATTTGGTTTCTTCGGGATGCTTTCTCCAATCATCTTCAGGGAGTTTCTCTAAATCTATTGGAACCTCTTTTTTCTCTCCATTGACTTCCACGATCTGGGTATCCGGTAAATTCTTAGAAAGGAACTTATATTGCCATTTCCCGTTGACTTTTTTCATAGCGAAAAGAGAAAACCAAGGATCGAAGAATAGGAAAAACTTCTCAGCTCTGGTTTTGAACCATTTTGCGGGTATAAAATGTCCTAATTCATGAAGGAAAACGAGAATAGATATACTGAGGATAAATTGGAGTATTTTTAGGGTAATTTCCATTAAAATGTATTAAAATTTCGATTTGCGAAGATACGAATTATCAAAAGCATGCCAAACAAAAAAGGTCCTCATTTTGAGAACCTTTTCTTTTATCTTAAATCTTCATTACAGATTAAATGATACTCCCAATGAACCGTTGTTACCAAATTCTCCGTAGATACCTACATTATTGTTGAAGAAATATCTCACGCCTAAGTGAGCTCCAAAATAAGTTCCACTTTTACCCAGCAAACCCAAGTCAATACCTGGATAGATATCCCATCTTTCCGGCATTCCGAGCGGTTCTTGCAGGTGGAAATTCACACGCCCGAAAACTCCAAAATCATCATTTGCATATTTGTCATTGCTATGGTTAAAAAAGAAATTAGCACCCGCTCCCAAAGAAACAATGCTTCCTAAACCATAATCATAAGTCGCGGTGATACCAGTTCCATAACCCCAACCATTGAATCCTACCTGGATTTTCTGATCCCCTTTTCCGTTCCAAGCTTGTGCAAACGCAGACTGTCCTAAAAAAAGCATTGCGCAAGCAAATACTAACTTTTTCATAATGTTATAATTTAATGTTATACTCTGCTGTCTGCAAAAACAAAGCCAAAATTAATCTTTATTTAAGAAAGTAATAGGAATTTTTGTATATTTAATGATGTTTTTAACTATCAAAATATGCAATGTTTAAAAATATCAGCAATCAATCTAGACATCATCTGGAAAGATAAGATGGCTAACTTCAATCTTTTAGAAAAAGAATTAGAAAATATTTCGGCAGACCTATTTCTTTTGCCGGAAATGTTTTCCACCGGATTTTCCATGGAACCGGAAGAAATTGCAGACCGAAACCATGAGAGTCTGAATTGGCTAAAAAAGTTTGCCGAAACTAAAGATACGGCAATCTGCGGAAGTGCCTCCATTGCCGAAAACGAGAATTTTCGCAACCGACTCTATTTCGTAACACCAGGCGGTGAGGCTGCTCATTATGACAAAAGACACCTTTTCTCCTATTCTGGCGAGGATCAGGTGTATTCGCCGGGAAATGAAAGAGTGATTGTGAACTTCAAAGGCTGGAGGATTCTGCTGCAGGTTTGCTATGATTTGAGGTTTCCTGTTTTTGTTAGAAACAATGGTGATTACGACGCTATTTTCTATGTAGCGAATTGGCCGGAAACAAGAATCGATGCGTGGAACACTTTATTGAAAGCCAGAGCGATTGAGAACCAGTGCTATGTTTTCGGGGTCAATAGAATCGGTACTGATGGAAATAGTCTCCATTATCCGGCGAGCACCTACTGCTTTTTTGCCGATGGAAGCGTTGTTTCCGAGGTTGAGGGAAATATCGTTTCCGCAGAATTTGACGGCGAAAAACTTCTGGAATTCAGAAAACGTTTCCGGTTTCTGGATGATCGCGATGAATTCGAGATCAAATACTAATTCGCAAAGCGTTTCAAAAGTTCCGTCAAAGTATTCACATCATGCACGCCGCTTTCTTTCCAAAGCATATCGCCATTTTTGAAAACCGCCAAAGTGGGAACTCCCCGAACTCCGTATTGCGCGGCAATTGATGGAAATTGGTCCACGTCCACTTTTACGATTCTTGCCAATTCGCCCACATTTTCCTTCACCGTATTCAAAACGGAAGACTGCACTTTGCACGGACCACACCAGGTTGCAAAAAAATCGATGAGCACGGGTCTTTCTGAATTGATCAGTTCATTGAATTTATCGTTCATCTTTTAAAATCGTTCTAGGTTAATTTTTTAAATCTTTTAAACTAAACTTTTAGTTCTGAGCCTCGGTATCTTTTTTGCTCAAGGGAATTTCGCAATTTCCAGATGCACAACCAAACCGGAAAATTGCCATCGCCATAAAATAAATTCCTACAGGAATCATCCACCAGTTCTGGTCCTTGAATGCGACCATCGCGAAGAAAATTCCGCCCACTAAATAGAGGATCCTTCTCAGGTTCCAATTTGCCAATATGTTTTTCATTCGTTCAATTTCTTTTGAAGGGTATTCCAACCACCTCCGTTATATGCTTCAAAACCGTTTTGCTGAAGGATTCCTTTTGCTGAAGCGCTTCTCATTCCGCTTGCACAACAGGTGATAATCGGTTTCTTTAAGTCTAATTTTTTTATTTCCGATGCTAATTTTTGCAGCGGAATATTTTTCGAATTTTTAATATGTCCGTTTCTGAATTCCACTTCCGTTCGCACATCAATGATTTGTGCGCCATTTTTTACCAATTCCCTGTAATCAACAGTGTTTCCAGTAAATAATTTTTTAATGAAATCAAACATCTTTCTTTGCTTTTGATGATTTGTCAAACATAGAAAAGAGCAGGAATCCCATGAACATACCGTAAACAGAAGAATTAATTGGTTTTGAAGTGATTGCGCAGCTTCCGGAATTGCATCCGATAAAGTGATAATAGGCATATCCCAAGATTCCGCCGACAAAAATGCCGATGATTCCCAGTTTATATTTTAAGATCAGATTTTTCATGATTATAATTCTTGACTTACCATAAAAATATTTTCATCAGACAGTCCGTGTGCTTCGTGCTCCACTTCTACGGGAATTTCAAAAACATCAAACTGTTTTAAAAAATGGTCTTTCCCATCCAGGATAAAATTAATTTCCCCTTTCAAAACGACCAAAGTGGATGGAACCGGAGCAGTATGCTTTTTCAACACTGCATTTTTTCCAAGTGCGATGGCGAAATACTTCAGTTTTGCGCTTTTCTTAAGGTAGAGTACATTCGGTTTTTCGGTGCTGAAAGTGATGTTTTCTAATATATTCATGGTTTGATGTTTTGAATGGCGGAAACGTTTTCCAAAGTCTTTGCAGAAACCACGTTTTCTATTCCATGTTTCCTTAGAATATCCAAGGCAGATTGTGCTTGAAGTCCGCGGTTGCAAAACACCACCACCTGTTTTTGCTTCCGGAAAAACTCCAGGTTATTTTCGATTTCTGCCAATGGAATATTTACCGCATTCTTCGCAGTTTTTTGCTCAAATTCTGCCGGGATTCTCACGTCCACCAAAGTGGTTTCGGGACTGTTGACCATTTCCACCATATTGGGTCTTTGCACTTCCACATTGTGTACTGCGGTTGTACACGAAACGGCTGCAAATCCGGCAATCATTATGCTTATTAAGAATTTCATTTTTTTTTTACTTTAAGATTTACTCTGACAGACAAAATTCGTTCTCGGAACAGATGTTTCCTTGATTTTATTGAAGCCCCCCTCAATCTCGGAAAAATTTCTGATTCCCCTAGAATTCAGGATACTTGCCGCAATCATACTTCTATAACCTCCTGCGCAATGGATGTAGAAATGTTCATTTCTGTCCAAAGTTTTCGCCCAATCATTGATTTGGGAAAGTGTATGGAAATGTGCATTACTCACATGTTCGGCTTCAAATTCGGATTCCTTTCTCACGTCAATTACCTGGGAATTCTCATGATATTCTTTCGCAAATTCATCTGCAGAAATTCTGTTCACAGAATCAATTTCTTTTCCCAAATTTTTCCAGGATTCAAACCCGCCGTCTAAATATCCAATGACGTTATCAAAACCAACTCTCGCCAATCTCGTGATTGCCTCTTGCTCGGTTCCCAAATCTGTAACCAAAATAATTGGGTGTTTCACATCCACAATCAGCGCGCCTACCCAAGGTGCAAAATCCCCCTTCAATCCAATATTGATGGAGTTTGGAATATATCCCCGGTAAAAATCCGCGGCATTTCTGGTATCTAAAATCAATGCACCGCTTTGTTCTGCCACATTTTCGAACTCAGCTGCTGAAACGGGATGGCTTCCTTTTTTCAGCACGTTTTCAAAACTTTCGTACCCACCTTTGTTCAGAGCCACATTCATCCCGAAATATTCCAGCGGCGCTGCAAGTCCGTCTAAAACCTCTTTTACGAAGGATTCTTTGTCCGGTTGGTTCAAGGCATAATTGGTTTTTTTCTGGTTTCCCAAAGTATCCATGGTTTCCTTCTGCATATTCTTTCCACATGCAGAACCCGCTCCATGAGCTGGATACACCATGATCTCATCTGGAAGCGGCATGATTTTGTTTTGCAGGCTATCGTACAGAATTCCTGCGAGTTGTTCAGAAGTCATGTTGGTTGCTTTCTGTGCTAAATCCGGTCTTCCAACATCACCAAGAAACAGGGTATCACCGCTGAAAATTGCGGATTCCTTTCCATTTTCATCGATCAGGAGATAAGTGGAACTTTCCAAGGTGTGTCCCGGCGTATGCAACACTTTGATTTTTACCTTTCCAATTTCGAAAATTTGGTTGTCTTCTGCAATAATGGCATCAAATTCCGGATTTGCAGTTGGTCCGTAAATAATTGGAGCGCCAGTTTTTTTTGATAAATCCACATGTCCCGAAACGAAATCTGCATGAAAATGCGTTTCGAAGATATACTTCAATCGCACTCCGTCTTTGGCGAGCCGATCAAGATAGGGTTGGGTTTCCCGCAAAGGATCGATGATGAATGCCTCGTCTTCTGACACCACATAATATGCTCCCTGAGCGAGACAGCCGGTATATATTTGTTCTATTTTCATATTGATAAGATATTAAATTAAATACAATTTCGGCATTAACCATACCAAAATTGAATATGAAGCCAAAAAGTCAATTGATGGCATCAATCACTTGATTTCTTTATTGGTAATCGGAGGAATTTCCCTCTTTGTCGGTCAGTTTTCCTGCTCTTCCATCTTGCGTCATCTCCCACATCACCTCTTCATTGGTGAAGATAGGGTTTCCTTTCGCATTGGTGGTTTTGGCAGATAGTTTCAGTTCTTTGTCTCCGGTTTTCTGAATCTTTACCGCAACTACACCGCCTTCCGCAAAGTAGGTGACTTGGATTTCTTCACCTTGATCATTCTTAAGCTTGGACGCTTTCTGAACGAGGCTTTCTTCTTTGGAATTGCGATCCGTGATGGGTTTGTTTTCACTTTGTTTTTTGCAGGCGTTCAGAAAAAATAAAGCGACTAAAAACAATGTAAGTTTTTTCATATCTAAAAATGTTGTTGAAAAAATATTTCTTTTAAGATGATAAAAATTCCCATTCCCAGGACAATCCAGCCGAAAAGTGGTTTTAATTTTCGTCCGTCCATCCGTTTTGATATGGCAATTCCGATAAATATCCCGATAATCGCCAATCCGCTAAAAATGAGAAGAAATCTCCAATCCTGCTCCACCATTCCCATAGTACTCAAAAAACCCAATGAAGAATTCATCGCAATGATGAACAGTGAGGTTGCCACCGCCTTTTTCATTTCCAAACCAAGCAGCATCACCAAAGCCGGAACGATTAAGAATCCGCCTCCTGCGCCGATTAATCCAGTGACAATTCCAACCAGAAGTCCTTGTGAAATGAGAATGGTATAATTAATGTCATCATCGTTCCTCACTTTTGGCCGCTCAATTTTGCGAATCATTCTGAAAGACGCAATCAGCATTAAAATGGAAAACAGAAGCAGCAGGAACATGTCTTTGGTCAGCGTAATTCCCCATCGGTGGATAATGTAATGCGGCAAATGCGGCAAAACCAACCTCCTGGAAAAAAGCACTCCCAAAATCGACGGAATCCCGAAAATTAATGCAGTCCTGAAATCCACCAACTGCTGCCGGATGAAACCCACACTTCCCACCATACTTGTAATTCCAACGACAAAAAGCGAAAGCGCAGTTGCTGTAACCGCATCAAATCCAAAAACATACACGAAAATCGGAACGCTTAAAATACTTCCGCCACCGCCGATAAGTCCCATGACGAGACCGATGATGATTGCTGAAAGATAACCGATGATTTCCATGAAATATTTTTGGCAAAGTTAGTTTTGATTATTTAAAAACACCGTGACCAAAGTTACAGAAGAAATTCAAATGAGGCAGAAATTAGGAAACCGATAGTATTTTATAGGAATTGCTGCCAATTTCCACCCGATCTTCCACTTTTTTCCCTTTGATTTTCTTAAAAATCGGCGCCTCCTCAGAAAAAGAAATCACGTCTTTACCATCCATCTTGAAAACGGGGACCGGAATTCCAACAAATAGGTAGTTTTTATCTGTTTCTATAATGGTTCCATTTTCAATTTCATCATGAACAGCCTCCAGTTCAGCCTGCAAAAATGCAAGATTTCGCTGCGCTTCTGCCAACATTTGTTCATAGCGGAGCTGCATGTCTTTGGCCTGACTGATATGGGAATAATCTTCGGTGTCATGGGTGCTTTCCTCATCCATATCAGCTGCGGTCCTATAATTATCTGTGGTTTCCTGCAAACCCAGAATGGTTTTTTTTTGTTCGGCGATGATGCGCTCTATGATTGCTTTCCTTTTCATTTCAGTTGATTTTTTGTCCTACAAACTATTTCAACACACCAAAATACATGAATCTTGCGGAGATCCTAATCACTGCATAGATGTTTTTGGCACTAAACAAATTTAGTGAAAAATAATTTCCGAACACCTTAAAACCGTCATGCGAAAAGTCATAACCGCATTAAAAACTATAATTCACATTCACAAAGAAATTTCTTCCTGGTCTTGGAATATTGTTCCAGTCGGCATAGGTGGTATAATTCCTGTTCAGTATATTTTCGGCGCCTACTTTCGTGAAGATCTTGCTGTGTCCAAAATCAAAACGATATCCTAAATTAGCATTAAAAAGAATAAAGTCCGAAACGGGTTTTTCTCCATAAACGGCGCTGTAATCGTGATGCTTGAAATTACCTTTCACGGAAAATTCCGTATTGAACCTGCCTTTTTCAAAGTGGAGTTTTGTGAAATAAGAAACCGGACTGATAAAAGGAAGATTCACGTCCTGAAAATCCTTTCCGCGGCTGTAAACAATTTGGGAAGTCCATTTCAATTCCGGTAAAACCTTTATTTCGGAATCCAGACTTACATTAAAAATGGTGGCATAATCAAGTGCGGAATATACCTTGACTCCTTTTGCGCCAATGGTCATCGGGATAAATTCCGGATTGATTTTCCCCACGATATAATTCGAAATATGGAAGTAAGAGGAAGAAATTTTTGCAAAAAAATCGGTTTTCTTTAAGCTGATGTAGGCGTTTCCTTCCAAAGAATTTTCATTTTTCAGATATGGATTTCCGATATAATCGTAATTTTCGAAACTATTGAACAAATAAAACCCGTACCCTTCAGAAACAGAAGGCGCTCTATCTCCGAACCCAACTCCGATTCCATATTCCAAACCCAACTGATTTCTGCTAAAGTTGGCAGAAAAATTTTTCAGGATTCTGCTTTTTTGCTGGGTCATATCGGGATAAAAAATCCTCATGCTGTTCAGCGCAAACTCATTGTCAATTTTGTTGGAATGATAACCTGCAGATGCGGTAAATTTCAGCTCCACGAAATCATCAATCTGAAAATGGTCTTCGATGAAAATTCCCTGATAAAGCGTCTTCACATCTGGCCACGTGTACATAAACATGGCACTTTCGGCTGGATTTGCCGGGTACATCGTCATTTCCGCGAGGGATTGATTATAGTATCCGTTCAAATTCAAACTCATGTGGTGTCTTTCAAAATCACTTCTGAATTTGGAATAATATCCAGCGGTTTTGCTCCAACCCGGCATATCCATGTGAATCGGAACAGCTGGACGTTTCGTGTCGTCCATTCTGTGCGTAATGTTGTTGTAATAAAGTTTGGTTTCCCAATCTTTGATGAAAAAATCAGCAGGAAGGATCTGAAATTTTAAAGAACCGATCAACGCTTCTGCCAAAGAAACATCCATTGGCAACGCAGGATAACCTACGTCATTGGCTTTGTCATAAATCACGGAGGCTTCAATCAATTTATTTTCGTCAATTTTCACCCCTGAAATTCCGGAAATATTAAACTTTCGAAATTGGGAAAACGGGATTTCCTGATGGTTTCCTGCCCAGTAATTTTCCGCATCGCGGTTCATGAAATTGATATCCGCATAAAATCTGGAATTCCGATAGCTTGTCGCCGCCCCAAAAACCTTCTGGTTGTTCACACTTTCGAAACCGGAATTAATCCCGAAGCGAAATCTTTCGTCACCCAAACTGCTTTTTTCACGAACCAGATCGATGGAACCGCCAATTGTGCTTCCATGGGCAGAACCACCTTGTCCTGAAGAAATTTCCGCCTTGGCAAGATTAGAAACCTCCACATAGGAAGTCACAGGATCCATCTTGTCCGTACACGCACCGAAAATCCGCATTCCGTCAATCGTGACCAGGGTTCTTTCGGTCGGCATATTGTTGATGAGCGGCTCCCAAGCATAAGCACCTCGTTTCAGCATGTTGATGGTTGCGGATTGCTCCAGATATTCGTCCACGGAACTCAGCGGTTTCGCCTGCTTCTGTGAGATTTCTTTGGTTCCAATGACGATGACTTCCTGGATATTGCTGTGTTTTAGGGAGTCGTGCTGAGTTCCCTGAGCAGAAAAGTTCAGGTAAATAGCAGTCATAAAAAACAGCGCTATTGTTTTTTTCATTTTTCAGAATTAAGTGAAAAGCAATGTCCACCTTGATTTGCAGACATTGCCTCTAAGAATGATTTTCAGAATTCGATTTCGAAGTAAAGCGAACTAACGGGATTGGCATCGGTTACAGGTTCTCCCTTTAAAACAGTGCCATCAGCTTTTGCAAGTTGCAGGTTGAGTTTCCAGTAACCTGTCATGGTCAGCGAAAGTTTTCCGTAATAAAGTCCACCTGCCTGTGTTTGTTTGGCGTCCACATTATTTGGTGACGAGTGGTTTCCCATTCCCGGCATTCTTGGGTCAAGTTTCACGGTAAGTCCGTCTGCAACAGGAAAAGTCATCATATCCTGCATTTTCCATACGCCAACTGTCCAATCATTTACCGCAACTTTTGGAGTTTTGGGTTCAATGTAGGCCACGATATACCTACTGTTGTCTGACCCCAAAAATGAGCTGACCGTTTGCTTGGATTCCTGCGGCACCGAAACTCCCGTGGTTGCGGAATAAGCGGTTCCGTTGATCGTATAGTCAATTTTTAAATCCCAGTATTCGGCAGCGTTTTCAGCCATTTGAAAAACGATGTATCCTCCATATAAAGTTCCGTCTGAGGTTACTTTTTTGATCTCAGATTTTGGGCAGGAGTGAGTCATTGAAGTCATGTGCATCAATGGATTCCAGGTCGCAGTAGCGTTTTTCTCGTATTGGTTGGTAGATTTGTTTTTGATTCTGAATTTCAGATTATTGTAGCCCTGTTTTGTGGTTCCGGATGCAGAATACAATTCGATGATGTGGGTGTCATTCGCCACTTCCTTAATCTTGGTCAAGCCATCCAGCTCATTTACCGGTGGAGTTACTGGGTCGTCAGAAGATGTTCTACAAGAGGAAAGGAAAAGTGCCATTGCGAAAAATGCAATGAATATTTTGATTGAAAATTTCATTTTTTTAAATTTTTGATATTAAAGGATATTCGTTTTCAAAGAGGTTTCCTCTTTAAAAACAGTATTTGTTCCGTTCAAAAAAAGCGAACAGAACGGGTCAATCAAAAATTTAGATTTGTGGCGGGTGTGGAAGAATATTGAAGTAACCTTTATTTACGGCAAATGGCGTAAAACTGCTTGTGGTTTTTGGTTTTTTGAAACCCGTCAATTTCTCAAAACCTATTTCCAAAGGTTTTGTGGGTAGAAGGTTGAACTCGAAGCTGCTCTTCAGAATTTTAAATGGTGAGTTTTCTTTTTCGCTCGACTTTTTCATTTCGCATTTTCCATGACATTCCATCTGTGGCTTATCTTTGTTCACACAATGCATTTCATAGAAATTCCGGTTAATCTGATAATCCACCAAAAGCAATGAGTTCTGGAAGCTTACCAAAAAAATAATTGCGGATAATATGGAAACGAAAAAGATTTTCATTTTGACGTTTCAAATTTAAGACTTTTTTGTCCGAATATTAAAATGATATTGGTCAGTTTGCCGACCCCAAATTTAAACATTAACAAATTTAAAGATAAGGAAATTCCGAACCAATTATTTGCAACTAAATTTTCCTTTAATCTCTAATCTCTTAAGCGCGAATTTTTCATATTATTTTTTATCTTTATCCTTTCAAACAAATCTAGAAGATGGCAGATAAAGCGAAATTCATTCAGGAACTTTCCACAAAATATACTCCAAAAGGCGAATACATTACCCTGGGAAAGGGAATGCTCGATGGCGAAGTCGTTAAGGAAGTGGATGTTACCATTCCCCTGAAAACAGTAAACCGACACGGATTAATCGCCGGTGCCACAGGAACAGGGAAAACCAAAACGCTGCAGGTTTTTGTGGAACAGCTCTCCAAAGCCGGTGTTCCGTCTTTGGTTCTCGATATCAAGGGAGATTTTTCTGGGATTGCAGAACCGGGAGTTGAAAATGCCATCATTCAAGACCGCTACGCAAAAACTGGTTTTAGCTTTACGCCACAGAGTTTTCCAGTGGAACTGATGTCGATTTCAGGTGAGAAAGGCGTGAAACTTCGCTCCACCGTTACTGAATTCGGTCCGGTTTTGCTGGGAAAAATCTTACAGCTCAATGATACCCAGCAAAGTATCCTATCTATCGTCTTTAAATATTGTGATGACAAAGGATTGCCTTTAATTGACCTCGAAGATTTGAAGAAAGTCCTGCAATACATTACCGATGCAAATGGCGGAAAAGCCGAACTGGCGCAGAATTACGGAAATATTGCTCCGGCTTCGTTTGGTGCGATTCTCCGTTCGATTGTTGCGCTGGAACAACAGGGAGCGGCACAGTTTTTTGGCGAGCCGAGTTTTGACGTATATGATCTGCTCGCAAAAGAGGGTGAGAAAGGCGTTGTCAGTATTTTGAGAGTGGGCGATATTCAGAATAGACCGCAATTGTTTTCCACTTTTATGCTTTCACTTTTTGCGGAAATCTATATGACTTTCCCGGAAGAAGGGGATTCCGGCAAACCAAAACTCGTTTTGTTTATTGACGAGGCCCACTTGATTTTTAATGAAGCCTCAAAAGCCTTATTAAATCAAATTGAAACCATGGTGAAACTCATCCGTTCGAAAGGAGTCGGGATTTATTTCATCACTCAGATTCCGGGCGATGTTCCTGAAAACGTCTTGTCTCAGTTAGGTTTAAAAATTCAGCATGCACTTCGTGGATTTACGGCGAAAGACCGAAAAGAAATAGACAAAGCCGTGGAAAACTATCCCACTACCGAATATTACAAAGCAGGCGAGCTGATTCAAAATCTAGGAATTGGTGAAGCATTTATTACCGCTCTTGACGAAAAAGGTATTCCCACACCGTTGGTACATACTTATCTGATTTCTCCAGAATCCAGGATGGATGTTCTAACACCCGGGGAAGTTCTTGATCTTACAGCTCAGTCTGCATTGGTTGCAAAATATGAAACCCCCGTGAACAAAGAATCTGCTTATGAAATACTGATGGGAAGGATGAATGTGGCCGCAGAGAATCCCGCTCAACCGGCGGTAAAACCGGCGAAACAGGAACCGGGAATGTTTGAGCAAGTCATGAAATCCAGCGCAGGAAGAACCGTGACCAACATGATTGTCCGGGAGGCGACCAACGCATTTTTAGGAATGATCGGGCTGAAAAGAAGGAGATAAAAACTGCGAGTGGGTTTTGGCTAAAAGCTGATTGCCATGCGATATAAGTTAAAACAATGTATTCAATAATCGATATAGAAAGTAACGGAGCGGGTTTCAGGAAGGAAAGCATTATTGAGGTCGCAATTTACAGGTATGATGGTCACGAAATCGTGGACCAGTTTATTTCACTGGTTAACCCGCAAAGCGAAATCACTCCTTTTGTGCAAAAATTGACCAAGATTACCCCGAAAATGGTGAAAACCGCACCAAAATTCCATGAAATCGCGAAAAGAGTAATAGAAATCACCGAAGGTTCCACTCTGGTTGGTCACAATATAGATTTTGACTACCGAATGCTTCGGCAAGAGTTTAAGAGACTGGGTTATGACTTCACCATCAACACTTTAGACACCATTCCACTGGCCAAAAAATTGATTCCCGAAGCGGAAAGCTACTCGCTGGGAAAACTGGTGAAATCACTGGGAATTCCGCTGAGCGAGCAACACAGAGCAGGTGGAGATGCGCGTGCAACTTTGGATTTGCTGAAATTGCTGATCATCAAAGATGAAGACTCGGAGATCATCCAGCAGCAGTTTGAAGACAAGAATTCCAATTCCTATGTCAATAAGGTTCGAAATCTAACCCAGGATTTACCTTCGGAAAGGGGAATCCTCTACTTTCAAAATGCGGATGGCAAGATAATTTTCTCGGATTTCGTAGATGATTTGAGCAAATCCGCCAAAAAGATTTTCACATCCAAATTGAAACGCTGGGAAATCCTTCAAACCGAAACCGAAAAAATTCATTACGAACTTACCGGAAATCATATCCTTGCCAAACTGATGATGAAGACCAAGGGTTTGCATAAGAGGGAAACGCTGTCTTTTGGGCTTTATTATAAGAATGGAAAATATTTTGCCGATAAAATATCGCAGCAAAAAGAGGAAAAACCCATTATAAAATTCAGATCTTTTACTCAAGGATTAAAAGCAGTGGCACATTTGAAAAGCAACGAAAACTTGAGCGATGCGGAAGATCTGCTGAAATTCATCGACCTGAAAAAGCGCAATGAGCTTTGGCTGTCCACCGGAAGAACCTTAGGTGAAAAATCATTTTTGCTGTTGGAAAAAGGTGCCTTAACCGGCTATGGATTCTATGAATTTCATACCCAGATCAAATCGAAAAAGCAAATCAACCAACTGAAAATCGAAATCAAGACTTCCGCTCACGATCTGCAAAATGATCTGAAACTGGGACTTTTGAAAGGTGATTTCGAAATCATCCCACTTCCGAAATAGCATCTCATTTTGGGGAACCTCATTACGCTTTTGGCTATTTTTACTTCAATTTGAACCGCCCTGCTTATCATTTCCATAATTTTGGAATCTGTTGTTTGGAAAATATTTAAATTTGCGTCTTATAAAAGAGGTCGATTTCTCTACTTCAAACTCTAAACATCAAATAAATAAAGTGACCAACAAAGAATTATTAAAAATCGCCGAGCAGTTTGGAACGCCGACTTATGTGTACGACGCCGATTCCATCAAAACACAATATGAGAAACTCACCACCTCTTTCCACAAGACAACGAGGTTCTTCTATGCGTGCAAAGCGCTTTCCAATATCAATATTTTGAAATATGTGCAGCAATTGGGAGCTGGATTGGATTGTGTTTCCATTAACGAAGTGAAACTCGGACTGAAAGCAGGATTCTCCAAGGACAAAATTTTATTCACACCAAATTGTGTGGATTTGTCAGAGATCGAGGAAGCGATGTCTTTCAAGGTGCACATCAATATTGACAATATTTCAATTCTGGAACAGTTTGGAAATAAGTTTGGGGGTTCTTATCCGATTTTTGTGAGAATCAATCCGCACATTTACGCCGGTGGAAACCACAAAATTTCGACAGGACACATTGATTCCAAGTTTGGAATTTCCATTCACCAATTGAGGCATATTGAGCGGATCATGAAGTCCACTCAACTTTTAGTGGAAGGACTTCACATGCATACCGGAAGCGAAATTAAAGATCCGGACGTTTTTCTGCAAGGTCTGGAAATCATGTTTGAACTTGCCGATCATTTTCCGGATTTGAAATATCTGGATATGGGAAGCGGTTTCAAGGTTCCTTATCAAGAGAGTGATATGGAAACTGATGTGAAAACTTTAGGCAAAAAAGTGGAAAAAGCTATTTCAGATTATGAAAAAGAGTCGGGCAAAAAATTCCAGCTCTGGTTTGAACCCGGGAAATTTCTGGTCAGCAAATGCGGCCATCTTTTGGTGAAAACCAATGTCATCAAACATACCACCGCAACTACTTTTGCGGGAGTGGATTCCGGTTTCAACCATTTAATCCGTCCGATGTTTTATGATTCCTACCATATCATTGAAAACCTCTCCAATCCAAAAGGTTCCGAAAGAATCTACACCGTGGTGGGAAACATCTGCGAAACCGACACATTTGCTTGGGACAGAAAAATCAACGAAATCCATGAAGGTGACATCTTAGTATTCAGAAACGCAGGAGCTTACGGTTTTGAAATGAGCTCCAACTTTAACTCCAGATTGAAACCCGCAGAGGTTTTGTATCTTGATAAAAAAGCCCACCTCATCCGAAAAAGAGATGAGTTTGAAGATTTGTTAAAAAATCAGATCGAGGTACTTTAATTTTCCAAACAAAAGCGGTTCAGAAATGGGCCGCTTTTTTAAGGGTTTTTCGTAACTTTACTTTCCAATTTTTTACCAATGAGAAAATTAATTTTTTTATTCATGTTTGCATTTTCGTTTTTTCATGCACAGGAAATCGAGGAAATGCAGGAAGGCTACTTTTATGCCGAAGGAAGCAACAGTTTTTTTAGAGTAGATATCAAAAAACCTTTTGATTACTACAAGAACACAAAATGTGGCGACAACCAGAATTTTGTCCGTGCACAATTTGAAGGTGGTGATGCGGCTTTCACCCGCGAACTTTTCAAGTATATTTCAGCTTATGTGGACAAGCAGATTTATGTGGTAAACGGCAATTTTTTCCTTCATGTGGATATTGATGCCAAAGGAAAGGTGACCCATTTAGACATCACTCCGAAGGTTGAAAACAGCGAAATGTTTTTGAAGGATTTGTCATATGCATTCAGTCGCGTAAAAAAGAATTGGACTCCGTCAAAATGTGATGGAACTCCGGTGGATTCCAAAATCAGGATCAAGGTGAATTTCGTGACGGAGAGTGGGGACTCTTAACTTATAATCACTGACTTCAAAAAAAGAAAGCCACCGGCAAGAACTGGTGGCTTCCGTATTTAATTTCCTGCTTATTTCTTTTTCACTGCTTTTGCAATATTCACAATTACTTTTACCGCTTTTTCCATGGATTCCAGTGCTACATATTCATAAGGTCCGTGGAAATTGATTCCGCCCGCAAAAATATTCGGACAAGGTAATCCCATGTAAGACAGCTGCGCACCATCAGTTCCGCCGCGAATTGCCTTGATTTTCGGGACAATGTTTGCATCTTTCATCGCCTGTTCCGCAATTTCAATGATGTGCATTTTTCCTTCAAACTGTTGCTTCATGTTCCGGTACTGTTCCTTGATTTCAATTTCCGCAGTGCCATCGCCAAATTTCTTATTGAATTCTTCCACTTTTTCGGTGATGAATTTCTTTCTTGCTTCAAATTTTCCGGCATCGTGGTCACGGATAATGTATTGAATTTTTGCTTCGGAAACATCAGATTTTAAGTCCGTCAAATGGTAAAATCCTTCAAAACCTTTGGTGGTGGAAGGAGTTTCATTTTCTGGCAACATCTTGATGAATTCTGCCGCCAATAAAGACGCATTCACCATTTTTCCAAACGCATAACCTGGATGCACGCTCAAACCATGGATCTTTACCACTGCTCCTGCTGCGTTGAAATTTTCATATTCCAACTCACCTACTTCACCTCCGTCCATCGTATATGCCCATTCTGCACCGAACTTTTTTACATCAAATTTATGCGCACCTCTTCCGATTTCTTCATCCGGCGTGAAACCGATTGCAATTCTTCCGTGCTTAATATCTGGATGTGCCAAAAGATATTCTGCAGCAGTTACAATTTCCGCAACTCCCGCTTTGTCATCCGCACCTAGAAGTGTGGTTCCATCAGTGGTGATCAAAGTTTTTCCGACGTAATTTTTTAAACTTTCAAATTTTGAAGGAGACAACGTAAACCCAGTTTCCCTGTTTAAAACCAGATCGCCGCCATCGTAATCATCCCAGATTTGCGGATTCACATTTTCACCGGAAAAATCAGGTGAAGTGTCGTAATGTGCAATGAAACCAATCACCGGTTCGTCGTCATTTTCCAAATTGGATGGGACATAAGCATAAATGTACCCGTTCTCATCCAAAGAAACGTCTTCCAATCCAAGGTCTTTCAGTTCCTCAAAAATATATTTGGCGATATTCCACTGTCTTTCTGTGGAAGGCGTGGTTTCGCTTTCCGGATCACTGGTAGAATAAATTTTAGCGTACTTAATGAATCTGTTCTGAAGTTTCAGCTTCCATTCGAGGTTAAATTCAATCGTCGTCATAAACTGTATTATTTTCAACAAAGTTAAGGATTTTGCGGTGAATTTGTTTCAGGTTTCAGGCATCAAATTCCATGATATTGCTTCCTTTTGGAAAACTTCAGTCCTGCATTTCCAGCTTTCCTCAAAATGATTATCTTTACGAAAATCTTAAACGGAAAAAATGTTTCTTACCGAATGTCCAAGAGATGCGATGCAAGGTTGGGGTGAATTCATCCCGACACAAAAAAAAATTGAATATATCAACTCGCTGATGGACGTTGGTTTCGATGTTTTGGATTGTGGCAGTTTTGTTTCGCCGAAAGCGATTCCACAAATGGCAGATTCGGGAAGGGTGATTGATGAGATCGACAAGGGGATTTCCAACACCAAACTTTCCGTGATTATAGCCAATTACCGGGGTGCCGAGAAAGCTCTGGAACATCAACAGGTGGATATTTTGGGGTTCCCGTTCTCTATTTCCGAGACTTTCCAACATCGAAATACGAATAAAAGCCAGGAAGAGGCATTTGAGGACATCGTGAAAATCGCAGATCTTTTAAAATCTGACGGAAGGGGTTTAAATGTTTACTTCTCCATGGCTTTCGGAAATCCTTATGGCGAAATATGGAGATGGGAAGATGTGGATTTCTGGGCAAACCGCTTCCATGAAATCGGCATTAAAAACATTCTGCTTTCAGACACTACCGGAACCGGAACTCCGGAACAAATAGAACTTTTGTTTGAGAAAATCCCCGTTAAATATACTGAAATAGAGTTTGGCGCACATTTCCATAACCGGTATGAAGACTCTTATCCAAAACTGAAAGCTGCTTATGACAAAGGCTGCCGAAGATTTGATTCTGCGATCAAGGGAATCGGCGGTTGTCCGATGGCGAAAGATGATCTGGTAGGAAATATGCCCACAGAACAGGTCATCAACTTTATGGCCAAGGAAAAAATCCAACATTCACTGAATTTGCTCCACTTCGAAAGTGCTTTTAATAAAGCAAAAGACATATTTCATTTTTAATCATGTCCATGTACCGAATTGTTCTACTTCCGGCTATTTTTTTCTTTGTTTCACTTTCTGGGCAAAATTCTGAAATTGAAGAGATGAGGAGAATTGACAAAAAATACGATTCTATGCTGATTGCATATCAAAAAAGTGCAAAAGATTCACTGGCAAAGATTTCCAGAAAAGAACGGCTTAGAATAATGGCACTGCACGAAAATGAAGTCAATATGAATCGCAGGAAACTTAAGTTCGGATTACTTGAAAAAATTAAGCAAAGGGAGACCAGCGAAGAAGACACCACGTTTAAAGAAATCGGAACAAAATGCAATAACAACGGAGATTCAATGAAATTCCCAACTTTAGCAAATAAGAGTCTGTACAAACCAACCGGATCACCTGATGTGCCCTCTGAATCTGGACTCCAACAAGAGCTAAAAAGCACGGTCATATTTGTAGTGAATTCTTCGGGTAAAATTAAAAATGTACGAGCTTCCGGTGACCATCAAGATTTTAATCGAGAACTTGAAATCACAATGTACAAAATTGAAAAATGGACTCCATTATGCGTAAATGGAGTTACCACGACGAATCGATTCCGACTCCCTGTAACAATGAACTTCAAATAAACATGACTTCAAAAGTAATCTACACCGGCGATTTGCGTTGCGAATCCGAACATCTGCAATCGGGATCAAAAATAATCACTGATGCTCCAACTGACAATCATGGAAAAGGTGCCGCCTTTTCACCCACCGATTTATGCGCCACTTCTTTGGCACAGTGCATGCTGACCACGATTGCGATACTGGGAAAAAACAACGGCGTAGAGATCGAAGATTCCTATGCGGAAGTCCAGAAGGTGATGAACCCAAAACCGAGAAAAATTGCAGAGATTGTCTGTGACCTTTATTTCAGGGGAAACTATTCCGATGAGCAGAAAGCCTTTATTGAGGAAACCGCGATGACTTGTCCGGTTGCGTTGTCACTGAACGCGGATTTGAAGAAGACGGTTCGTTTTCATTATGGAAATTAAGGATTTTCCAAAAAAATGAGTAACTGTTAATTTTTGATTAAAATCATATCGCATTTACTTGAATATTTGACAATAATCTATATCTTTATCATTCAATAAACTCAAACTATGACGGCAACAATTACTTACTTGGGAGACTTCAAAATTGTCTCTGAACATGACAAATCAAAAGCGGAAATCATAACCTGTGCGCCACTTCGTGAAGGCGGAACTTCCGAGTACTTTTCACCATCCGATATCTTTGGAATTTCTTACGGTCAATCGATGCTGATGGCAGTTGCTGTTTTGGGAAAACCCAGAGGAATCGATATTACAGGTGCCAAATGCGAACTAAAAAAATCCACGCATCCCGATCCAAAAAGAATTGGAACCATTTTCTGCATCGTTCGTTTCCCAAAAAATTATTCAGATGATGACAAACAATTCATCGAGAACACTGCATTGAATTGTCCGGTTGCATTATCAATTCATCCAAATGTGCAGAAAACTGTAATTTTCGAATATCCTGATTAATTCTTCGGGTTATTCTTAAATAATTTCTCCACAAAGACTTTCGCTTCCGAACTTGGATTAGATTTCAGTTCGGAGGCATTTTTTTTATGAAACCCGTAAGAGTTTTGCAGGTCCTTTTCCGCTTTCGTCTTTTGAAGAATATATTCCTGAACCCAGTAATCAAAACGTTTTTCCGCCTGATTTTCACGGTTTTTGGCAAAGGATTTATTTTTGATTTTTAAAGAAATCAAAGCCTCAATTTGAGCAAAAACCTCGTCCAATCCTTGATTATTCAGTGCGGAACCAAGTAAAACCGGGACTTTCCAATCTTTTTCTTTCGAGTGCATAAAATGCAGCGCCCGCATCAGTTCAACCTTGGTGTTTTTTGCTTTATTCAAATTCTCTTCGTCCACTTTATTGATGAAGATCAGATCAACCATTTCCATGATTCCCCTTTTGATTCCCTGCAATTCATCGCCACCGCCGATTATTTTCAGGAACAGAAAAACGTCGGTAATGTCTGAAACCAAAACTTCGCTTTGTCCCACTCCCACGGTTTCTATCAAAATAAAATCATAACCTGCCGCCTCGCAAATCAGCATCGTCTCAAAAGTGGTGTTCGCCACTCCGCCCAAAAACCCGGAACTTGGAGAAGGACGGATGAAAGCATTTTCTTCTTTTGCCAATTCTTCCATTCTGGTTTTATCCCCTAAAATGGAACCTTTACTCAATGAAGAACTCGGATCGATCGCCAATACGGCCACTTTTTTCCCTTTGGAAATGGCAAGCCGCCCGAAATTTTCGATGAAAGTGGACTTTCCCGCACCCGGAGTTCCGGTAATTCCGATCCGGATTGACTTTCCGGTAAAAGGCAGGATTTCTTTCAGCAATTGTTCCGCAAGGATTCGGTGTTCCGGCTTTTTGCTTTCCACCAAAGTAATCGCTTTCGCAAGGAGGCGTTTGTCGGAGGATTTTATACCTTCTGTAAGTTCTTTGATGGAAAAATTCATTGAATCAAAAATACAAATTCTTTTAGGAAATCAGTTCAATTCCCAAACCCGGTTCCTGGGAAACGAAAATTTTCCCGTTTTCCACAAAACTTCCTATCGCAAAATCGTTCGAAATGAGATTCGCCCCATCCAAATCGGCAAAATCACATAAGGATGCAACTGCAATTCCGGCAGAAATCCCGACCGAAGATTCGGTCATACATCCGATCATCACTTGATATCCCAGATTTTTAGCTTCACCAATTAAATCCAACGCAGGCGTAATGCCGCCACATTTCATCAATTTTATGTTGATCGCCGAATAATGGGGAAGCAGTTTCTCCAGATAGGAACCGTTTTGGCAGTCTTCATCTGCCATCCAAACTGCGTTTTTATTTTTATCTAAAATCTGGTATTGTCCAATTGGTCGCGGTTGTTCGATATAGAGGAAGCGCTTGGACCATTCATTTTTCTGCAGGAAATCGCAGTCAGCATCAGAAAAACTTGTGTTGGAATCCAAAGCGATTTTTTTTCCGGTTTCTAAAAGTTTGAAGACGTTTTCATGGTCTAATCCATTGCATTTTACTTTAAAATGATTCCAATCTGAATCTTTAATCTTCTCGATTTGTTTATCGATTGGAGCGATACTGATCGTGTAGGACGATTCGGGGAGTTTTAACTCTTTGAAACCGTTTAACTCTGAAAAAGTTTTTCCCTCCAGTTTTCCAAATAAATCCCAATATGCACCATCTAATGCGGAAGTGAGAAACGAATGAAGATTCAACCCGACTAAAAATCGGTAGAAATCTTTCGGATGGATTATTTGCTGATTTTCAATGGTTCCTTGAATTTTCTTTAACTTTAAGATCAGTTCATTGAGATCAATTCCGTAATAATTAATGGCGACACATTCACCGTAACCGGTTTTGCCTTGGTGTGAAAGCGAAATCAAAAGTGCATCCCGAAAATCGTAATTTCCATAAGAAATGGAAAAAGTTTCTTTCAAAATGAGTTTCGTTCTTTTCCAGGTGAGTTCCATCAACGATTTATTTTAAAGAGATTCCAACAAAAATAAGCAGAAAATTCTTTATTTTTGAGAACATTAAATATTAAAAATTATGAAAATTTTAGCCGTTGCTGCAATTCTTGGATCCACATTCATCGTTTCATGTACCCCGAAAACTCCCGCTGCAGCCGGAACCAAAACCATTTCTGCCGAATATCTCTCACAGGGAAAAACCATCTTTGAAAATTCCTGCAAAAAATGCCACGATTTACCCCAACCAACCGATCATTCTGCACAAGCTTGGGTGGGAATCATGAATTCTATGGCGCCAAAAGCAAAACTTAACGAGGAGCAGCACCAAATGGTTTACGACTATGTTGTTTCGGTAAAATAGGAATTCCGTGGAACTGAAACCTGAAATATCCTGGTCGGATTTTGAGAAAATCGATATGCGGAGCGGAACCGTCATTTCCGTTTCAGATTTTCCGAAAGCCAGAAACCCGTCGTACATTTTAGAGATTGATTTTGGGGAATTGGGAATCCGGAAATCTGCTGCTCAGATCACAAAACTGTATTCTAAGGAGGAACTCATCGGAAAACAGATTATCGCGGTGGTGAATTTTCCGAGAAAACAGATCGCCAATTTTTTCAGCGAATGTTTGGTTCTGGGTGTTTATGGGGAAAATAAGGAGGTTACGCTTTTATCTCTGTCGCTTGAAGTGGGGAATGGTTTTCAGGTGGGGTAATTCGGTCCTGGAAAAAATTTCTTAAATTCACCTGTCAATAATAATGTCAATCATGCTCAAAAACATCCCTTTAGAAAAAGTACTCTTTCTGGACATAGAAACGGTTCCGCAATTTGGAAACTGGGATGAACTGGAGGAATCCGAACAAAAACTGTGGGACAAAAAAACGCTGCATCAGAGAAAAGACGATTTCACCGCTGAGGAATTCTATAAAGAACGTGGCGGAATCATGGCAGAGTTTGGAAAAATCATCTGCATTTCGGTGGGGATTTTGGATAAAAGTGAAAAACTTAAACTCAAAAGTTTTTATGGCGATAACGAGAAGAAACTTCTGGAAGAATTTGGCGAAATCTTCAACAGCCCAAAACTCCACGATGTAATTTTGTGTGCACACAATGGGAAGGAATTCGATTTCCCGTGGATTGCGAGAAGGTTTTTGATCAATGGAATGGAACCGCCGAAGCCTTTTCAATTATTCGGAAAAAAACCTTGGGAAATCCTCCATCTTGATACGATGGAACTTTGGAAATTCGGGGATTACAAATCTTATGTTTCTTTGGAGTTATTGGCCCATGTCTTCGGAATTCCCACTCCGAAGGACGACATAGACGGTTCAATGGTCGCGTCAATGTACTGGATAGAAAAAGACTTATTTAGAATTGTTCAATATTGTGAAAAAGATGTCTTAACTTTGGCAAATATTTTCCGCCGGATGAGGCAGGAAGATTTATTGAAAAAATCAGAATAAAAACCGCTGGAAGCTTTTTGCTGAAAGCCGATTGCCAAATGAAATATACCGACGACCAAATTGCCGATATCGGCGAAAATATCATTAGAGTCCTCAAAACCATTTATGACCCGGAAATCCCAGTTGACATTTACGAATTGGGGCTCATTTACGATGTGCAGATTTCCGATGAAGCGGCGGTGAAAGTCATCATGACACTTACTTCACCGAACTGTCCTGTTGCGGAAAGTTTGCCCGCAGAAGTGAAAGAAAAAATTGCACTGGTGGAACATGTGACCGAAGTGGACCTGGAACTCACCTTCGAACCAACCTGGAACCGCGACATGATGAGTGAGGAAGCCCGTTTTGAATTGGGGATGATTTAAGGACAAAAATATTGTCTATTTCTTATTTTCTGAATTTTCCATGATATAGCCATCATAAGAAATCGGCTGCCGGTCATTAGAATCAATCGAAAGATAAGCTTTTCCATTTTTGAAAACTTCCAAAATCATCTTTTTCAGAAATTGCTGGTCATTTGTGCTGATTTGAAAAACAGTGCTTCCTTTTCTACCGGCAGTTTCAGTTATCTTAAAATCCTTGGAAACGAAAAGATAGCCGTTCTTTGCAGTATCGTAACTTGGATGATACATTCTGCCAAAATAGGGCAGATTCACATTCAATTCATTTTTCTTAATCACCAAAGTATATCCATAATCCAGATCCAGGATTCTGCTGGCGGAGGAGTTCGGAAATGAGTTCAATATATTGGTCACATCTCCAGCCATTGGATTGGCCCGTTTCGCCATAAAGGTGAATTCCTGCGAATCAAGAATCGTTGCCAATTTCTCAGCCGACACGGAACTTGGAGCGCCTGATTTTGAGGCACATGAAAACAAAAGCATGGGAATAATTAACACCATGATCTTAAGCAGATTTTTCATAATTTGAATTTTTACTTTTTGATTTGCGAAAAAGGTAATGGTTAAAGTTAAAATTTTTATTTGGAATAATAATTGTTTTAAAAAAGGATATTCAAATTCAACGCTATGAAAAACGTAAATAAATTTTTATCCGCCGGAATTTTGTCCATCGCACTGATTGCATGTACAACCAATCCCATTACCGGCAGAAAAACATTGCAGCTGGCAAATAATCAAGAGATTGCCGCTGCAGCTTTGCAACAATATCAGCAGGCGCTTTCTACAGCCAAAGTGATTTCTGGAACCACTGCTTCCAAAAGCGTGCAAAATGTGGGACTGCGACTGAAGAATGCTGCAAACAATTATTACAGAGGCATTGGCCGGGAAGCTGATATTGCGGATTATCAGTGGGAGTTTAATCTATTGGATGATAAGCAAATCAATGCCTGGTGTATGCCGGGAGGAAAAGTAGCGGTTTATACCGGTATTTTGCCGATTACCAAAACCGATACGGGACTGGCTGTAGTTTTGGGGCACGAAATTTCCCATGCACTTGCAGGACATGGTAACGAAAGAATTTCTCAGGCGATGGTTGCACAATACGGTGGAGCAATTCTGGGAAGCACCATCTCGAACGCTCAGTTATCTCAGATTTTCCAGCAAGCATACCCAATCGGAGCACAGGTAGCCCTGCTAAAATATGGCAGAAGCCAAGAATTGGAAGCTGATGAAATGGGTCTATATTTAATGGGAATGGCTGGATATGACCCCAGAGAAGCTTATCCTTTCTGGCAAAGAATGGAAGCTGCAGGTAGCGGAAACCGACCACCGGAATTCCTTTCAACACACCCGAATCCAGAAACAAGACGCGCAGACCTGGAAAAACACATGGCAAAAGCGCTTCAATATTACAAAACCGCTGGCGGGAAAATCTAGATCACGAAGCAATAAATTTCACCTTCCCGAAAAATTATTAAATTTGGGAAGGATTTTTTTAATTTCCACACCATGAAAAATTTACACTTTATTGGATTTCTGCTTTTGGGCATGGCTTTCCTGCTTTACTATATGCTTCCACAGTTTTCAATTATGAAACTTTTCGAACCTATCAGTTTGATGGGAATCCTGGCGGGAATCGGAATTGGTCTGATCATAGGAGGAATTGTGGGATATGTGAGCAAGGGAACCGCACTGAGAGAAGAACAAAAAAGAAGAGAACTGAAACAACTCAAAAAAGAAAAGGAGGAACTGGAAAAACAGGCTGCAGAACTCGCCAGCCAATCGCCAAAAACTCCCATTGTTCCTACACAAAATAATAATCCGCAGAATTACTGATCTGCGGATATTTTTTTTCTAATTGATTATGACTTTAGAACTGATAACCTAACCCAAAAATTACCATACTTGGTCGGCTGTCATATCTCACCACGTAATCCGTTGGATTTGTTTTATTGATAAAATCCCGCTGATCCTGACTGAATGCGCCTTCAAATCTTGCATTCAAAATCATTTTTGAAATTTGAACCTGAGCACCAAATTGGTATCCCAATAAAAATTTATTCTTGGTATCTTCCGTGAAATCCTTGAACTGATCGTTTTTGTCAAAGTTATAAGAAGCAACAGGACCTGCGAAAACCCCTAGTGTTTCGCCAAAAAGATTATATCCTAATAACACGGGAATGTCAATGCGATTGCTTTTAATCTCAAGCGTTACATTTTCATCCGGAACATCAAATTCTGATTTAAAGGTGGTGTAGTAGATTTCGGGCATGAGGAAAAAAGAAGTCACGGGAAAATCAATTTTCGCAGAAACTCCGAAATTAAAACCAATATTGTTTTTGCCGGATTCTTTGTAAGCACTGGTTGCCGTATTAGAGATCGCTTCCCAAGTGGGTTTATCGGTTTTGAACAATAAATTTCCTTTGGCAGCTAATTTAATTTGGGCAGTGACCAGTGTAGTTGCTGCAATTAAAACTAGGCTAAAAATCTGTTTCATTAGGATTAGGTTTAGTTATTATATTTTCTATGGATGTCTTATTTGTTTCTAAGAAATATTCACGCAATTCTTTGAACAACTCTGATGAATAAACGAAATCAATCAGGTTTTTATTTCCCGCATTGATCAAAATCTCTTTATTTCCTTCCCACTCTTTGATTCCATGCCGAAGGTAAACAATCTTTTCACCAATCGTCATCACAGAATTCATATCGTGGGAGTTGATGATGGTGGTGGTATTATATTCTTTGGTAATTTCAAGAAGCAGGTCGTCAATAATATTGGATGTGTAAGGATCGAGTCCGGAATTAGGCTCGTCACAAAAAAGATATTTCGGATTGTTCACAATTGCTCTTGCTATGGCAACTCTTTTCTGCATTCCCCCGGAAATTTCAGATGGGTATTTCCTGTTGGCCTTATTGAGATGGACCCTTCCTACCACATCAAAAACCCGACGTTTTTTTTCGCGAAACGACAGATTCGTAAACATATCTAGCGGAAACATAATGTTTTCCTCTACTGTCATGGAGTCAAACAGGGCACTTCCCTGAAAAACAGTCCCAATCTCCGATCGCAGCGACATTTTTTCGTCCCGCGACATTTTATTGATATCTCTGCCATCAAAAAGAATTTCGCCCGATGTGGGTTGGTAAACATTCAAAAGACTTTTCAGGAACACGGTTTTCCCCGAACCGCTCTGCCCGATGATCAGGTTGACTTTTCCTGTCTCAAAAGTGGTACTGACTCCTTTCAGCACTTCCACTCCATCAAAGTTTTTCTGCAAATCTTTAACTTCAATCATCAGCTGAGGAACATTTGGGTTAAAATTAAATTCATGATGATAATCGCCACAATGGTCCAAACAACAGCTTGTGTACTTGCACGGCCTACCTCCAGCGAACCGCCTTTCACATTATATCCGAAATAAGCCGGAATGGTTGCAATCAAAAATGCGAAAACCACCGTTTTGAAAAATGCATACCAGATAAAATGTTGGGGCATATAAATTTGAACACCGGTGATATAATCTGCCCTGCTCCAGTTCCCGGTGGCGAGTCCAGCCAAATAACCGCCCCACAATCCGATGAAAATACTGATGGCTATGAGCAGCGGATTAAAAATGATGCTGGCCAGAATCTTAGGCATGATCAAGAAATTCGGCGAGTTCACGCCCATGATATCCAGTGCGTCGATCTGCTCGGTAACCCTCATTGTACCAATACTTGACGCGATATACGAACCCACCTTTCCCGCCAAAATCACGGAGATGATGGTGGGTGCAAATTCCAGAATCAATACCGCTTTTGTAGCATACCCGATAAAAGCTTTAGGAATCGGGATTGATGAGGCGCTGAAATTGTTGAACATCTGAATCGCCACCACTGCTCCCACGAAGATTGAGGTAAATAAAACCAAACCAAAGGAATTCACTCCCAAATCGTTGATTTCGCGCAACAATAATTTGCCAAAGACAGACATTTTTTGCGGTCTTTTGATCGATTTCGATAAAAGAAGAAAATAAGCGCCAACTTCACTCAAAAATCTTTTTAACATTCCGCTAAATTAGTGTTTTTATTTTTTTGAGAAGATTTTAATTGGCATTTTTATCTCCGGCGATTACCAGGAAAATGGTTTTCAGGATGATGACGAAATCCAAACTCAAACTCCAGTTTTTTACATAAAAGGCGTCTGCTAAAATCCTTTTCTGCATTTCAATTTCCATGTCTTTGGCGGCATCTCCGCGAAGTCCGTTCACTTGGGCAAGTCCAGTTACGCCAGGCTTCACGAGGCTTCGAATGGAATATCTTCCGATCTTCAATTTATAGAAATCATCCACCAAAAGCATATGTGGTCTTGGTCCCACAACTGACATGTCGCCTTTCAAAACATTTAGAAACTGTGGCATTTCATCCAGGCTAGTTTTCCTTAGGAATCTGCCAATTTTGGTGATTCTCTTATCGTTTTCCTCCGTGGTCTTTGTCGCTGAATCTCCGTTCACGCACATGGTTCTGAACTTGATACAGTTAAAAACCTGATCATGAAAACCATATCTTTTCTGAACAAAAAACACGGGGCCTTTGCTGCCGATTCTGATGGCTACTGCAATAATGGGAAACAGCCAGGAACATATTCCTATCAGAACAATTGCTGAGAACAGGATATCAATGCTTCTTTTCACGATCGCATTGGTCAGATATTCCAAAGGAAATTTGGCTCGCACCAAGATAGGCTGAGTTTCAAGATAATCCAGATCATACTGAAAAAAATTATTTTCAATTATACTGGGAATCAGAGATATGCGGATTTTGTGTAAATCTGCAAGTCTGAATATTTCTCGCTCAAACTCTCTGGAACCGTTCTTGGGTTCATTAGAAAGGTACATGGTATGGATTCCATTCTCCTCCCAAAAATGCGTTAATTGAGCAAAATCGTTTCTGTCTGTCTGTGGATAATCAAAAATTTTGAAACCATAATCTTTTCTTTCTTCGAGGATGTTCCTCAAGACTTGTGCAGAGGCATCTTCGGTCAAAAACATTACGTTTCGGTGGTTGATCCCCAAAGTTCTGAAGTACTTTAATGCAAAAAATATCAACGATTTTGTGAGGCAAAGAAAAACAAACAGACTCGTTGCGATGAGAAATCGATCCTGCTTGAGAAAATCATTATTACTGACCTTCGCCAACAAAATCACTCCGAAAATAAAAATAAAGATGTGGGTAATGAGCCGTTCCAAATAAATTGTGTAGGTAACGTTTCGAGCGATGGAGTATAATCGGGTTCTGCCGCTGAGCAAAATCCAGAACAAGGTAAGGAGAATTAAGGAAAGCAGGTTTTGTTCCCAAATATCGCGATCATATTTGAATTCATTATTACGCAGAAAAAAAAACAGAAAAACCCCAGCAATAATTGCTACATCCAGCAAAATGAAAATGACCTTGAAATATCGAGAAAATCGAATTTTTTGCATAAATCCTTATTTACAAAGATGTAAATTTACCAATAATCACGGAATATTCAAATATTTGTGGGTCTGAACTGATGCTTTCCATTTCGGATTCGCCAAAATGAAATCGGTGATTTTGGGGTACATTTCATTTCGCTTGCTCCATTCGCTTTGCAGGTACAGCTCACAATTTGCTGAAACTTTTGAAGCCTGTTCCTCTGCGAACTTAAAATCGCTATTGTTATACACAATCATTTTCAGTTCATGGGCTTTTGCATAGATGTCCTCAGTTGGTAATTTGGTTTTCTTTGGCGAAAGGGTGATCCAGTCCAGTATGCCGCTCATTTCGTAGGCACCGGAAGTTTCGATATGGATTTCGCAGCCGAGTTCTTTCAATTTTTTGGTCAAGACCTCCAGATTATACATCAAAGGTTCACCACCGGTCAAGACAATGGTTTTACAGTGTTTTGCGGCAGTTTCCGCAACTTCTTCCGCGTTCATCAAAGGATGCAGATCAGGATTCCAACTTTCTTTCACGTCGCACCAATGGCAACCCACATCACAGCCTCCCAGTCTGATAAAATACGCAGCGTTTCCGGTGTATGCGCCTTCACCCTGCAATGTGTAAAAATGCTCCATCACAGGAAGCATTTTACCTTGTTTTAATAATATTTCTTCTTCTTTTGTCATAATTTTCCCCCTAAAATCTTTTCTGATAAAGCGTTCAAACCCGCTCCACAAATTTTGAAATCTGTTTAATTTTCTGTCTTCGGTTTCCTTTTTTCAACAGAAATTAATCTTTATAGATAGTGTGCTTGTAAGCCAAAATAGTGTTTTTCAGCAACATCGCTCTCGTCATTGGTCCCACTCCGCCCGGAACCGGCGTAATCCAGCTTGCTTTGGGTGCGCAACTCTCGAAATCCACATCGCCTTCCAAATGATAACCTTTTTTTGAATCATCCTCCACTCTGGAAATTCCCACATCAACCACCACTGCTCCCTCTTTGATCATATCTCCTTTTAGAAATAATGGATCACCCAACGCAGTAATCACGATATCTGCATTTCTGGTGAAATCCTCTATATGTGGTGTGTAAGAATGAGTTACTGTAACTGTGGCATTTCCGGGAAAATCTTTCCTTCCCATCAAAATGCTCATTGGTCTTCCTACGATTTTGCTCCTCCCGATAATCACACAGTTTTTACCTTTGGTTTCAATATGGTATCTTTCTAAAAGGGTCAGGATTCCAAATGGTGTTGCCGGAAGAAAAGTACTCATTTCCAGAGCCATTCTTCCAAAATTTTCAGGATGAAAACCATCTACGTCTTTGTGCGAATTGATCGCCATAATCACCTTTTCCTGATCCATCTGTTTCGGGAGCGGTAGCTGCACAATGAAACCATCAACTTCAGGATCCACATTGAGTTCCTGGATTTTTTCCAACAATTCTGCCTCAGAGGCGGTACTTGGAAAACGCACCAAGGAGGATTTAAACCCTACTTCAGCGCAGTCATTGATTTTGCTTCGAACATAGGTTTCACTCGCGCCATTGTTTCCAACGAGGATTGCCACCAAATGAGGCGCTCTTTTTCCAGATGCCAGAATTTTCTCCACATCATTTTTGATCTCTTCCTTAATTTCTTTGGAAACTTTCAGTCCGTCAAGAATTTGTGCCATTTTTTACTTTTTTAGATTTATTTCAATGTTACTTTTTTTGCATAAAGTAATTCATCAAACCGTTGGTTGACGAATCATGGGACTCCACCTTTTCATGGCTTTCAAGTTCGGCAAGGATTTTTCCCGCCAAAACTTTTCCCAGCTCTACCCCAAATTGGTCAAAACTGAAAATATTCCAAATCACTCCCTGTACAAAAATTTTGTGTTCATAAAGCGCAATCAACTGACCTAATGAAAAAGGAGTTAATTCATTGATTAAAAATGAATTAGTAGGCGTGTTTCCATGGAAGACTTTGAAATTCACCAAAAACTCCACTTGCTCTTCAGATTGGCCTGATTTGATTAATTCTGCTCTGGCTTCTTCTTCAGTTTTTCCAAAAGCCAACGCTTCAGTTTGCGCGAAGAAGTTGGCCAATAATTTTTCCTGATGATCTGCAACCTGATTTGGGGATTTCACAAAAGCGATAAAATCTGCAGGAATCAATTCGGTTCCTTGGTGAATCAGCTGATAAAATGCGTGTTGACCGTTGGTTCCCGGTTCTCCCCAAATAATCGGTCCGGTTTCATACTGCACAAATTCGCCATTTCTATCCACACATTTTCCGTTGCTTTCCATGTCGCCTTGCTGAAGATAGGCCGCGAAACGATCCAAATATTGTGAATAAGGCAAAATCGCATAGGTAGGTGCATCAAAAAAGTTTCGGTACCAAATTCCAAGTAATGCCATTAAAACCGGAACATTTTCTTTGAAATCTGCAGTTTGAAAATGAACGTCGGTTTCATGAGCTCCTTTCAGCAACAGTTCAAAATTTTCATAACCTACTGCGAGTGAAATACTCAATCCAATCGCACTCCAGAGTGAGTATCTTCCACCGACCCAATCCCAAAATTCAAAAATATTCGCTTCCGCAATTCCGAACGCTTTAACCGACTGAATATTAATGGATAAAGCCACAAAATGTTTTGCCACATCTTCCTGTTTTCCCTCCTTTAAGAACCATGATTTTGCAGATTCTGCATTGGTCATCGTTTCCTGTGTGGTAAATGTTTTTGAGGCGATGATAAAAAGGGTGGTTTCAGGATTAAGTGTTTTCAAAGTTTCCGCAATTTGATTTCCATCTACGTTTGATACGAAATGTACATTTAATCTGGTCTTAAAATGTTTGAGTGCGGAAACCACCATCACCGGACCCAAATCTGATCCACCAATTCCGATATTCACCACATCGGTAACTTCTTTCCCGGTAAACCCTTTGTGCTCCCCGGAAATGATGCTTTCTGAAAACGATTTCATCTGATCAAGAACCTTCCTGATTTTGGGTTTAATGTTTTCGCCATCTACCAAAACCGGCTGATCTGAAAAATCCCTCAAAGCAGTGTGAAGAACCGCTCTTCCTTCGGTTTCATTGATTTTTTCACCAGAGAACATCGCGGAGATTGCTTCTTTCACTTTACATTCAGCTGCTAAGTTTTGAAGAAGTTCAAACGTTTTTTCGTCAATCAGGTTCTTAGAAAAATCAAAAAGATAATTTTCCCTTTTCACCGAAAACTGGTCAAACCTTTTTGGATGAGCCTGAAAAAGGGATCGCAGTTCGAAATCATTTTGGGCAAAATAATCGTTGAGACTCTGCCATGCTTTGGTTTGGGTAGGGTTTATTTTTGGAAACATTTTTTTAGGTTTCAGTTGATATTGGCGCCTTCCTCTGAATAATCAGATTTTAAGGCTCTTTATTAATTACTTTTTTGTTCCGGCGTTTCTGCGGTATTGCTTTCAACTTTAGAAATGCAAAATTAAGGATTTCAGATGACTGTACTTAATTACCGAATATGATTTATTATTTATATTTGAAAGAATTATATATTGATCGGAGATGAAACCCGTTTTATTTTTGGCTTTGTGTTTTGTAATTTTTTCAGCTGCTTCGCAAGAAACGAAATGGGGAAAACTGTCTCCGGAAGAGATTGCGCTTACGGAAGTTTCATATGAACCCACTGCAAATGCGGTGAAACTTTCAGAAGTAGGCAAATTAAAAATCACCGATTACGGTTACGAACTCGAAGAATATGGCCGAACAAAAATACTTGCACCTTCCGGATTCAGCAAAGCTGAACGAAAATGGAGCTTCATGGCTAAAAGATTGAATGACAATGTGGTTTTAAAAGGTGCACAAACAATTAATATTGTTGATGGCAAAGAAGTGATTTCACCAGTTGAGAAAAAAGACATTATTGTGAACAACATGAATGGAATTAAAGAAATCGCGATTGCTTTTCCGAATGTCCGTGTAGGTTCCGTCATCGAATACAAAGTATTGATTTCCAGACCTTATGACTTAGCTGCATCTCCTTGGAGTTTTCAAAATGAGATACCGACCTTATCATCAAAACTCAGTCTGGAACTGGCAACACGTTTCGCTTACCGTGTCATTCTCAACGGAGCCAAATTAACCAAGAAATACAGCGGCAAAAAAAACGTGAGAAATTGGGAACTTTTCAACCTCCCGAGTTCACAGGTTTTTACACATGTTTACAATCCTGAGGATTTTCGGGAAAAACTCTTCTTTCAGTTTACGGCGGAGAAACAATTCCACGGAACTTACTATTCAGAAAATTCCTGGAGCGGTTTTAAAAAAGTGGTGAATGCCGATTTGTTAAAAACCACAAAAAATGTGGATTTTGGCGCGATTGCAATGAAAATTCCTACTGGTGCTACAAAGCTAGAAACTTTAAAAAACACCCTGGAATATCTTCGACAGAATTTTGAATGGAACCGGTATGTCTCTTTTCACACCGGAAACATGCAGGATGATTTTCTGAGGACAAAAAAAGGAAATTCCGCCGATTTCAATATTTTACTACAGGGAATTCTGAACAGGAAAGGAATTCGTTCTGAACTGGTCATCAACAGTCTGCGAAGCACCGGTCAGATCATTACGGCGTACCCCATTTTTTCAAGGTTGCAGACTTTGAATAATATAGTGGATATGGACAATGGTGAAAAACTCTTGATTGACGGTGCCACTTCTGAACCTAAAAACCTGAAATATCCGTCACTAAATTTCTTCAACAATATTGTTCTGGAATTGGAAAACCCAGCCGAATCTTTTCTGCCCATTTCTCCAAACCTATCGGAGTTTATTTCTGTTCAGGACTTGGAATTAAGTGATACGCAGGGAAAACTATCCATCCAGGACCGTGTGAACGGCTATTTGGATTCACCCAATTTTAACCCTGATGATTTTTATGTTTTCCGGGGAACAAAAAATCAGAATTCAGAAGAGATCCATCATAAAGAATGGAAAATCAGGGAGTCCACAGTTTCTTTTGAAAATCCTGCCGAATCGTTTTTAATGATAGAAAACCCATTTACAAAAACCATACGTGAGTTGACCATAGAAAAAAACCGAGATTATCCCATCATGCTGGATTTTCCATTTCAGGGAACCGTTCAGCTGAAAACAAAACTCCCACCCAATTTTTCAGCAAAAACAGATGGTTTTGATCAAAAAATTTCGGCGTTTGGCGGCAATTTACAGTTCGTACAGGGAAGTGAAATAGTTGCCAATCAACATGTTTTCACCTGGACACTTTTGGTTAACAAAGTTATTTTTAATCCAAGTGAATTCGCAGATTACCAAAGATTTATCAACAAAGTGAATGAGGCTATTTCAAAAGCAGCTATAATTAGAAAAAACTGAGTCCATCCAAAAAACCTCCGGAAAATTCCCGGAGGTGAAAGATTCTGAACAGGAAGGGATCAAGAAACATCCTGTTTTTCAAGTTTTACAGCGGACTTTCTTTTCTTGAATATCCAAAAAGCAATTCCGCCCATTGCGATTAATGGCCAAATTGAAACCAAACCGACCGTCAGTTTTTGAATCAGATAAAACCCTTCGACAAAAGCGTTTTTCAGATCATAGAGAAAGTTGAATTTGTATTTGTTGTCGATACTTTTGGAGTTGATGACCGGGATTTCTGCAATGCGCAATTTCGGCTCCTTAAGGTAAATATCCACGGTGGAATATTTCAGCTGATCAGTCATTTCAAAACCAGCCACTTTTTGGTGATTTCCTTCACCTATGTTTTCGTCGCTCAATTTCACTTTGTCTTTGTCAGCTTTTAGTTTATCAATGTTTTCGCCGGTTTTCGCATTTCTTTTGGCTTCCAGTTCGGCAAGTTTAATGTTGGAAGTGACATCTTCCGCAAGGATTACTCGGGAATTCAGAAATACTTTTTTGTCATTGATCAAAGTGAGAAAAACTCCCAATTTTTCCGTTGGAACTCTAACCTGCATTGAATTTTCAGTTTGGAATTTTCTGACCAGAGTGGCGTTTTCATCGGAAGTATTGAAATTTTCCTCAGACGCAATCCGCGAACTTAAATTACTTGAAGTCACGAATCCTCCCAAATCCTCCAGATTTTTTTCAATGGAAATGGTGGCTTCATAAACATCTTTCACTTCCATATTGACATCTGCGGTTTTGATGAACTGTTTGTCTTTCACCTGCATGGTTGCGACCGAGGAAACGGAATCTGAAACCGCTTCGGCGAAATCTTTTGAAATGGGAACTGCACTGTCTGCAGCATATTCGCCGGAAATTTCATTTTTATGGCACGAAAAAAAAGTTGCAACGATAAGCGAACCCAAAAGAATTTTTGATGCTGAATTTTTCATAACGGAAATATTTTTTGATTTGTTGAAACCAAATTTCAGTATGAATTCGGGAAGAAAATTGTAAATGGATATTAAACCAATTGTAAAGTAAATCTACAATTTTAACAGACTGACTGTGAGCTCTTTGTAAATAATCACTCTTTTTCGTGCAAGGTGATGTTCTTGGTAATCTTATATTTTCGGCGTGGCTTTCTGATTCTGGTTTCTTCGCCGAGAAGTTTTCCCCAAGGTTGAAGACCTTCTACCCTTTCAAAAATAATTTTCAAAATGGCCAAAAACGGAATACTCAAAAACATTCCCGAAATTCCCCAAAGAGCTTCACCTACCAATAATCCTATAAAAGTAAACAAAGCATTGATCTTCACTTTGGATCCCACCACCAAAGGCAAAATGATATTTCCATCAATCACGTGAATGCCCACGTAGCCAAGAAGCACGAAAAGAGTCGCTGTTCCTCCGGTGGCAAATGAAATCAGACAAGCAAGCAAGCAAGAAACGAAAATCCCGATATAAGGAATCAGATTCATCAAACCGGTTAAAACGCCTAGTAAAATCGCGTATTTCACACCAAGTATCGTCAGCAAACCACTGGTCAGCATACTCACAATGAGAATCTGAATAAAAAGACCGGAGATATAAGACTTGATGATTCTCTGTATTTCCGCCATCACATCATGAACTTTCAGGGTATGTTTTTCGGTGAAAACCGAAACGATGAACTGGTAAAGAAGCCTTCTGTAATTTAAAATGAAAATAAAAAACAAAATACTGAAAATCACGAAAGCCAGGGATGATGAAAACATGGCAACCGTAAAACCCAAAATTATGCCCGTGGAAGAAAGCAGCTTTTCCAGTCCCTGGTTTATGTATTTCCACTGGTTGCTGATATTGAGATGAAAAGTTTTCGAAATCCAAACCTGCAGTTCCAGCAGTGATTTGTTGACCTGTTTCTGCAAAATGGGAAAATCTTTTGTGAAATCACTGAGCTGCGATGCAAAAAAATAAAGAATCGCTGTGAGAACCACGCCCATTACCAGTACTGAGGAAAACGTGGAAAGCGACCGGGTAAACTTCAACCTTCTTTCCAAAAACTTAGCAAAAGGAAGGAGCAAAAGCGCCATTAAAAAAGAAAAAAACAACGGCGCCAAAATGGTTTTACCAATCGTCGCCAAATAACCCACCGTCAAAATGCTGATTAAGACGAAGGTTAATCTAACCAGAAATGGGAGTTTAATTTCTTGCATGGGTCAGTGTTTGGTTTCTCGAAACAAAGAAACAACAAAATTTTTCTTGCGATTTAGTTTTTTTATGAAATCTTGATTCTTGATCATTCCCTTCTGGAAAAGTCAATTTCCCCTTTTTCCGACAAATCACTGCAGAAACAATCAGCTGCCTTTTTTCTTCATCAATAATATAACGACTGTGATAAAGGAATTTTGAAAGAAGATGAAGCCAGATGTTTTCGCCCTACATCACTTCGTTTGCCAAATCAAAGATAAAAAAATACCACGAATGCAGATTAATTTTTTCTTGCATTCGCGGCAAATTTTCTTTTCCGAAAAGTTATTCCTCAATCGCCAAATCAATTACTTCTCGCATTCGCTTTACATAATTGATTTTCAAATCTTTCAAGTAATCTTTTTTGATTTCTTCCACATCTTTTCGGTTCGCGTCAGAGAGAATGATTTCCTTGATTCCGGCTCTTGCTGCAGCAAGTAATTTTTCTTTGATTCCACCAACTGGAAGTACTTTTCCGCGAAGCGTAATTTCGCCGGTCATTGCCAGGTGCGGTTTCACTTTCTTATTCCTAAAACTTGAAACCATGGAAGTCAGCATCGCAATTCCAGCAGAAGGTCCGTCTTTCGGAGTGGCTCCTTCCGGAACGTGGATGTGAATGTTTTTTTCCTGTATTTCTTCGTTGGAAATTCCCAGTTCGTCATATTTTGCTTTAATATATTCCAAAGCTATCGTGGCAGATTCCTTCATCACTGTTCCGAGATTTCCCGTCATCGTAAGATTTCCTTTTCCTTCGCTCAAAATACTTTCGATGAAAAGAATATCGCCACCCACTTGCGTCCACGCCAAACCGGTAACTACACCTGGAGTTCCAGTAATTTCCGAAATACTTTTCGGGCGTGGCACACCCAAAATCTCATCCACTTTTTCGATTGAAATTTTTGGATCATACTGAGATTCTATTGCGGTTTGCAAAGCCACCCATCTTGCAATCGACGCAATCTGTTTCTCCAGTCCGCGAACACCGCTTTCGGAAGTATGTGCATCGATGATGTGCTTCAACTCAGCATTTCCCAGTCTGAAGGATTTGGCATCCAAACCATTTTCCTCCATTTGTTTTTTAAGGAGATGTCTTTTTGCGATTTCTACCTTTTCTTCTAAAGTGTACCCTGCAATTTCGATGATTTCCATCCTGTCCAGAAGCGGCCGCTGAATGGTGGAGAGCGAGTTTGCTGTCGCAATAAACAATACTCTGGAAAGGTCGTAACCCAGTTCCAGGAAGTTGTCATAAAAAGAATTGTTTTGTTCAGGATCCAAAACTTCAAGCAGGGCAGAACTTGGGTCGCCATGAACGCCTTGACCAATTTTGTCGATTTCGTCTAAAACTATCACCGGATTGGAGGTTCCTGTTTTTTTGATGGACTGCAAAATTCTTCCCGCCATCGCACCGATATAGGTTTTTCGATGACCGCGGATTTCGGATTCATCGTGAAGTCCGCCGAGTGAAACCCGCGCATATTTTCTTCCCAAGGAATCGGCAATAGATTTTCCCAGTGAGGTTTTACCAACACCTGGAGGTCCCACCAAACAGAGAATCGGTGATTTCATGTTGTTTTTGAGTTTCAGAACCGCCATGTGTTCCAAAATCCTTTTCTTTATGTCTTCCAGTCCGAAGTGGGCTTTATCCAGAATCTTTTGAGCTTTTTTGATGTCGAAAATATCTTTGGAATAATTTTCCCAAGGCAAATCCGTAAAAAAATCGAGATAATTTCTTTGGACATTATAATCGGGTGAGTTTGGGTTTTGTCTTTGGAGGCGGCTGATCTCTTTTTTGAAATGCGCATTAACCTCCTCATTCCATTTGATTTTTTTAGCCTTTTCTAAAAGTTCCTCCACATCAGAATCCGGACCACCCCCCAATTCTTCCTGGATTGTTCTCATTTGCTGATTCAGAAAATATTCCCTTTGACTCTTATCGAGTTCCTTGTTGGTTTTTAGATGAATCTGGTTTCTGAGCTCCAATTTTCGGAATTCGTCGTGCATCAATTCGTAAAGTTTTTCAGCTCGGGTCAGCAGACTTTTTTCTTCCAGCAGTTTCTGTTTTTCTTCGGTCTGAAAATTCGCATTGGTGCAAATGAAGTTCAACAAATCTTCATTGTTGTTCAAATTGTTAATCGCAAAGTTCGCGGCATTTGGAATATTGGGATCCAATTGAATAATTTTTAATGCTAAATCTTTAATATTTTCCAAAAGCGCCTCGTATTCCTCCGTCTTCTTGGTAGAAATATCTTTCAGTTTAATGATTTCCGCCCTAAAAAATGGAGTTGAAGAAGTGAAAGATTTTACTTTAAATCTCTGAAAACCTTTGGTAATCGCGGTGGTATTTCCATCCGGAAGTTTGATGATTTTCACAATTTTCGCCAATGTTCCCACTTGATGCATATCCGTAAAAGTAGGCTGATCAACCTGCGAATTTTTTTGGCTTAAAATCCCGATAAACTCATTGTTTCGTTGGGCTTCCTCCAGAAGTTTTATGGACATTTCCCGACCTGCGGTAATGGGAATCACCACTTTGGGAAACATCACCATATTTCTCACAGGGAGAATCGGGAATTCTTTCTGGTCATTATTTTCTGGGGTTTCCAAGATATCATTCAGATTAATTTCTTCAGCCACAATGCTGAAACCATCGCCCATAATTTCTTCAAAGTTCATATCTTCAAATTCTGTCATAATATTCCTAATGACAAATTGTCATTTTAATTTGAGTTTTTATTAAACCTTTTCAGCTATCTCTATGATAATGCTCTCTATAAAAAGGCGCCAATAAAATCACAACCATTGTGCCACACGAAAATTTAGACAAAATTTCCATATTCCCAAAAACCCACCTGATAAATAAGTTTTTAATTTTTTTTCTAATCTGTTAAAAATGTGTATTTTCGCAGACTGATAAAATTATACAAAAAGATGGCAGTTTTAGGCGAGATTAGAAACAGACCCTGGCTTTTGATGGGGATTATCGCAGTGGCAATGTTAGCATTCGTGGTAAATCCGGACAGTTTGGAAAAATTATTTGGAGCAAAACCGGGCGTTTACGGGAAAGTAAATGGCGATGAAATCACCAGAGAAGATTACGACAACCAGCTATTCATTCTTCAGCAACAAGCCCAACAGCAGGGCAGACCGACAAAAGGTTTGGAAGAACAGGCATGGCAACTGACCGTGCAATCCAAATTAATCAAACAACAGTTTGAGAAAATGGGATTGAAACTGACTGACGAAATGTTCTGGAACCAGCTACAGTTTGACCCGATGTTTGCCCAAAATAAGGAAAATTTTGACGCAAAAGGAAACTTCAAAATTCAAGAAATCAAAAAACAGGTCGAAGAATTAAAAGGAACCAATGCGGAAATGTATAACAACTGGCTGAAAACCAGACAAGCCATTGAATATAGAATGATGGCAAGGCAGGTTTTCGCAAATATTTCCGCCGGTGTAACTGTGGCAAAAAAGGAAGCCGAGGAAATCATGAGACAACGTGACCAAATGGCGGAGATCGATTTCGTGAAAATTGATTATGATACCTACGCTCAGAAAAATCCAGTGAAAGTGACCCGCGAAGATTTAGCGGCCTACGTGAAAAAACACCCGATCATGTTCAAAAGAGATGCGAGCAGAAACTTGGGAATCGTTCATTTTCCAGCAGTTCCAAGTGCCGCCGATGACGCAGCCACTTTAAAAGAAATCAACAAGCTGTACACAGAAGGAAGCGACATGAGTGAAGGGAAAGAAAATTTCCAAAATACTACCCATGATTCCATGTATGTTGCTCTGAATTCCGATATCCCATTTAATCCACAATATTTCTCTGCCCAGCAACTCCCTGCACAGATCAAGGACAAAGTGTCTTCGGCTTCGGTGGGAAGTACTTTCGGCCCATACAAAGAAGGGGAATTCTATGTGGTTTCGAAATTACTTGATAAGAAACCTTCAGACTCCACCCTTTCCAGACATATCTTAATTTCTTACAAAGGTAATCAGGCAGGTGCAGATGTGACAAGATCCAAAGAAGAAGCGAAGAAATTGGCAGATTCCATCGGTGCAGTGGTGAAAGCTGATCCGGCAAAATTTACAGAGTTCCTGAAATACTCCTCTGATCCGGGTTCTGCCGCTCAAGGTGGAAGTGTGGGTTGGACGACTCCATCAACTCCTTTTGTTCCGGAATTTCTTCATTTCCTGGCAACCAACACTAAAGGTGCAACCGGAGTAGTGGAAACCCAGTTCGGTTACCATATCATCAACATCGAGGATAAAAAATCTGGCTCAATGGGCTATAAAGTTGCGAACCTGGTAAAGCAGATCAAAGCTTCTGATAAAACTGAAAACGATGTTTATACCAAAGCAACTAAATTCATCCAGCAAATTCAGGGGAAATCCTTCAACGAGTTTGCTAATGCAGCCAAGAAAAGCAACTACCAATTCCTGAATCCTACAGAGGTAGGTAGATTCCAGGGACAAATACAAGGTTTGGGAACCGATAAGGACGAAGAAGTCATCGCGTGGGCTTTCAACAAGAAAAGAAACAAAGGCGATACAGATATCTTCACCGTGGAAGGAACCGGTGACAGAATCGTGGTGTACCTGAACGGAATCCAAGATGCGGGAACAGCCGATCCAGAAGCAGTAAGAAACCAAATTGAACCCATAGTAAGAAACCAAATGATTGCTAAACAGATCATCGCCAAGATCAATTCTGCAAAAGCGAGCAACCTGGATCAAGTCGCAAAACAATTCAGTGCAACCAGACAATCTGCACAGGTTAATTTATTGAATCCGCAAATCGCCGGCGCAATGGAACCGAAAGTTAGCGGTGCCGCATTTGGAGTGGCAAAAGGAAAACTTTCGAATCCTGTGGAAGGCATGACCGGAGTTTACGTCTTGGTGAAAAAATCTGAAACGATCAACAAACAACCGGGAGATTTGAAAGAAATTACAGATGGTATGCAAAGACAGAATGCGCAACAGTTCGGGCAAATGTATCTGAAGAGCCTTCAGGATAACGCAAAAATCAAAGATTACCGAATTGAGATTTACAACCAGCAAGCTGCACAGTAAAATTTCGATCAAATTCTATATAAGAGCGACCTTCAAAAAGTCGCTTTTTTTGTGCAATTAAGCTAGCTGACCGCTAATTGGTTTATTTAAAATGTATTATATTTGTTCATTAAAATCCAGAAAATAGTGAAATTCACCAAAGAAATAAAAGCTGGTCTCATCGCACTTTTTGCCATCATTGGTTTTGTGTTTTTGTTTCAGTTCATGAAGGGCAAAAGTCTATTTACCACAGACAATATTTTTTACGCAAAATTTGACAATGTAGAGGGTCTTGCTGCCTCCAATCCAGTTTCTATCAACGGATTGAAAGTTGGGCAGGTTGACAGAATCATTCCGATTACCGAGAAAGATGGGAAAATCCATTTCGTGGTGAAAGTAATGGTTGATGATAATTTTGAGTTTTCAAAAAAATCAACCTTAGAAATTTTCGAACCGGGATTAATGTCCGGAAAAGAAATGCGGATCAATCTAGCTTATGGACAACCGATGGCAAAGGACGGCGACACATTGGAAGGTGCCTTCAAACTTTCGCTGATGAATAATATTTCGTCCCAAATCGGCCCGGTAAAAGATCAGTTGCAATTGGTTCTGAAAAGAATTGATTCCCTGACCAATAATGCCAATCAGATGCTGAATGATGATAACAAAGCAGCAATAAGGGCGCTACTCATCAACCTGAACAAAACTGTTTCCGCATTTGAAGGAACCTCCAGACAAACCAATGCGCTTCTTGCCAACAATGATCCACGAATCCAAAAAGTGCTTGACAATGCGAATCTCGCTACCATAAGTGCGAAAACCGCAATCGACAAATACGGAAGGGTTGCGGACGAAGTGGATGTGAAAAAGCTCAACAATGCCATCGACAAACTGAGCCAGACCTCGGACAAGCTAAACAGTGTTATTTCCGGCATACAAAATGGCGAGGGTTCACTTGGCAAATTGACTAAAGATGAGGAACTTTACAAAAATCTCAATGAATCATCGCAAAATCTCAATAAGCTGATTCTCGACCTGAAGGAAAACCCGAAACGCTACCTAAACTTTTCCGTTTTCGGCAAAAACTCTTCAAACTAAAGACTAAAAACATTCAATATGCAATATATTGACAATATTATTTTCTTAATCGCAATCGCAGTAGGTTTTGGGCTTTTCTTTAAAAGCTTAAAGGAAATTCACCGAAATATCAAACTCGGCAAACAAATCAACCGCAGCGATCATCCAGCTGAAAGATGGAAAGTCATGGGAAAAGTAGCACTCGGCCAAAGCAAAATGACAAAGCGGCCGATTGCAGGGATTCTGCACATCTTTGTGTATGTGGGTTTCGTGATCATCAATCTGGAATTGTTGGAGATTATAGTGGATGGAATTTTCGGGAAACACCGTTTTCTTGCTGAAGTTTTAGGGGCTTCAATTTATCGAACTTTCACCGCTACTCTGGAGGTTCTTGCTTTATTGGTCATCATCGCAGTAGTGATTTTCTTTATCCGAAGAAATTTTTACGGCGTGAAACGATTGACGATGAAGGAACTTTTCGGTTGGCCAAAACATGATGCGAACTGGATTCTGGTCATCGAATTTGCCTTAATGATGGCATTCTACAAAATGAATGCAGCCGATTGGGTACTTCAGCAAAGAAATATTTTACCCGAACACGGAAGTTTTCCGATCTCATCCAATACTTTGGGACTGATTTTTCAGAATTTCAGCGACGGATTTTTACATTTCACCGAGCGAGGAGCATGGTGGTTTCACATCATAGGGATTCTGTTTTTCATGAACTATCTCTATTGGTCCAAACATTTACATATAATTTTAGCATTCCCGAATACTTGGTTTTCGAACTTGAAACCGAAAGGACAATTCAATAATCTGGATTCGGTAACCAAAGAAATCAAACTGATGATGGATCCCAACGCAGATCCATACGCAGCCGCACCAGAAGCTGATGCCAATGCGGTTCCGGAAAAATTCGGGGCGAATGATATTTTTGACTTAAACCAGGTCCAGCTGCTGAATGCTTATTCTTGTACGGAATGCGGAAGGTGTACCGCAGTTTGCCCCGCGAATATTACCGGCAAGAAACTTTCACCGCGAAAAATTATGATGGATACCCGAGACAGATTGGAAGAAGTGGGAAGAAACATCAACAAAAATGGAAAATTTGTGGATGACGGAAAAAAATTGCTGGACGACCACATTTCCCGGGAAGAAGTTTTGGCATGCACCACTTGCAACGCTTGTGTTGAAGCTTGTCCGGTGTTGATTGATCCGCTTTCGATCATTGTGGAATTGCGCAGATTTATGGTGATGGAAGAATCCTCAATGCCGCACGAATGGCAACTGATGAACAACAATATTGAAAACAACGCTGCTCCATGGCAGTATAATCAGCAGGATAGATTAAATTGGGCAACTGAGTAACGGAACAATTTATCAATGTGAAAATGGAATAATTGCAAAGCAGAACCGCCTGTAATTTTTATCCAAATTGGCACATTGGTAAATGATTAAATTGATATATTTAAAAAAATGGAATTCCAAATAAAGACTATGGCAGAATTTGCTGCCGAAGGAAAAATGCCAGAAGTTTTGTTTTTCGTGGGCTGTGCAGGAAGTTTTGACGACCGCGCGAAAAAAATCACCAAAGCTTTATGCAAAATCTTGCACAAGGTAGGAGTAGAATTCGCCGTGCTGGGTCAGGAAGAATCCTGCAACGGAGATCCTGCAAAACGTGCCGGAAACGAATTCATCTACCAAATGATGGCATTGACCAACATTGAAATCCTGAATGGCTACGGAATCAAAAAAATCGTAACCGCTTGTCCACACTGTTTCAATATCATCGCAAACGAATATCCCGGATTAGGTGGAAATTACGAAGTGTTGCACCATACCCAATTCCTAAAAAAACTAATGGAAGAAGGCCGCCTGAAAATTGAGGGTGGAAGTTTCACAGGCAAAAAAATAACTTTCCACGACCCATGTTATTTGGGAAGAGGAAATGGGGAATATGAAGCACCAAGAGACCTGCTCAGAAAGCTCGATGCGGAACTGGTGGAAATGAAACGCTGTAAATCCAACGCACTTTGTTGCGGAGCAGGCGGAGCTCAGATGTTCAAGGAACCCGAAAAAGGAAACAAAGACATCAATGTGGAGAGAACCGAAGAGGCTTTAGAAGAAAAACCAGACATCATCGCCACCGGATGTCCCTTCTGCATGACCATGATGACCGATGGAGTGAAACACTTCAACCGAACCGACAATGTAGCGGTGAAAGATATTGCGGAACTTTTGGCAGAAGCAGGGGATTTGTAAACGAACCTCAAGAAATACCCATTTAAGAAAAATGAACTGAATTTTCACCGAGATTCAGTTCTGTTTTTTATTTGAACGGGTGAGGGAGATGAAAAAACAATGACAGGATTTCCATTTTCCGACTTATCATTTTACGGAATATGCTATTATTCACGGTTCCTTTTATAAGCAACCAGCTAAATCCTGAAAAATTGTAACTGAAAAAATTGCCTAAATTTGTCCCCTAAAATAGATAAAATGAAAATAGAAACATCCACCATCATAGAAACCAACGATTACCGCGTGATCATTTTTCCCGCATCCAGACCATTCACCACCAAGGAAGCCAAAGTGATCTCTGAGAAATTATACGATTTCCTGGCGGATTGGGCTGCACATGACAAAGCGCTGTCTTCGTCATTTAAAATAGAGAAAAATCAGTTCATCATTATCTGCGTGGATGAGGAAAAAGAAGAAGCTTCCGGATGTTCCATCGATACTTTGGGCAGATTTATGAAACAAATCGACCAGGAATTTGAATTGGGTCTTTTTGACAGAATGAAGGCGTGTTTTGTGGAAAACGGCGAAATTAAAACCATGAAATTGCAGGATTTCAAAAAAGGACTGAAAGAAGGCACTATTTCAAAAGAAATCCAGGTTTTTGATTTTTCCAAGAATACCTATGTCGCATTTTTAAGCGATTTCCTGCTTCCTTTGAACAGAAGCTGGGCGGGAATTTACGTGGATTAAATATGCTGAAAATATTTGAAACCTTTTCAACGAACCAAAAGTTGAAAGGGTTTTTTGTTGATGGAAATTAAAAGGTTATTTTTGTAAAGCAATCAACACCATGTCCAAAATCCTTTTCCTTACTACTTCCCACCGATATGATGATGACCGGATTTTCCATCATCAGGCGAAAGAACTTATGGAACAGGGAAATGAGGTAAAGATATGCAGTCTTTGTGCTGATTTTCAAGGCATTATAGATGGGATTGAAATTGAATCCTATTCTGTTTTAGATCAATCTTCGGGAAAAAAAATCGAGGTTTTTCAAAAAGTCATCAATTCGTTTCAACCGGATTGTCTCATTGGCTCGGAACCATTAGCAATCATCGCAGCAAAAAAATATTCGAAAGGAAAAAAAGCCGGCATTATTTATGACATCACCGAATGGTATCCTTCCATGCGGATGGTCGCTGATTTTAAATTCCCTTTAAACATCATTCATGCAGTGAAGTTTTTTTTGATTCAGCTGTATGCTGGATTTCTGAGCACTCATTTTATTTTTGGCGAAAAAACCAAACAATTTCCGCTGGCTTATTTTTTTCCGTTTAAGAAAAAGCTCTTTTTACCCTATTTTCCGGATGATAAATATGTTTATCAAAACATTAAACCCTTAAATCCCGACAGAATCAAGCTTTGCTATACCGGACAATTTTCCGAGGAAAAAGGAATCGGGAATTTCTTTTCGGTGATCGAAAAACTCAAAGATAAAAAGCCAGATTTGAATGTTTCGGTTTTATTGATTGGAGGAACTCGAAAAGAAAGAGACCAAATTTATTTCGAGAATTTATTAAAAATATATCAGTTCAAAAATCTGGAAATCAAGAAATCCACTTCCTTCGAGACCTTTACTGAAAACTATTCCGATGCTGATGTTTGCTTTGATTTAAGGGCAGTGAATTTTGAAAACCACCATTGCAGCCCGATCAAGATTTATTATTACGCCGGTTCAGGAAAACCGGTGATTTACACCGATTTGAAGGCGACCAGAAACGATGTGGAGGTGGATCAATTCGGATATTTGGTCAACCCGAAAAATTCAGACCTGATTGCAAACTTAATTTTGAAATACGTTGAGAATCCAGGCTTGTACCAAAAACACGCAGAAAACGCCCGAAAACTTTTCGAAAAAAAATACAACTGGAAACTCATCAGCAAAAATTTTGTGGATTTCGTGCATTTAGCCTTAAAATAAGATGAAACAAACTGCTCTACAGACTTTCGTTTCCAGATTTTTGATCCTGATCTTAAATTTGGGTCTGGTTATTTTCACCACCAATTATTGGGGAAGTTCAGGCAAAGGCATCATCTCCATTGTGATTGCGGATTTGGCGCTGGTTGGTTTTGTGGGAAATATTTTCGTGGGAGCGAGTGTCACTTATTTCGCTTCAAAATTTAAGACCGAACAGATTTTGCTTTACGCCTATCTTTGGGCGATTTTATCGGGAATTTCGGTTCCGTTTCTCATCAGTTTTGTCCATGAGCAAGAATTTTTATCCTATTTGATCATTCTATCGGTTCTCACTTCTTTGCTTTCTGCAAACATCAATCTTTACGTGGGAAGGCAGCACCTCAAAAACTTTAATATTTACACGATTTTGCTGCAGGGATTGCAAATTCTTTTTATTCTGGGATTGGTTTATCTCTTTGATAAGGCTGAAGTTCAAACGTATTTTGTGAGCCAGATTCTGTGCCTGCTGGTTTTGTTTGCGGTAAGTACTTTTCAGATTTTGAAACACTGCGAGTTCTCAAATATTTCATTTTCAAGAGACCTCAGCAAAAAATTATTCGATTATGGCTGGAAAATACAGGTCAGTTCATTTCTGCAGTTCCTGAATTACCGGCTTTCATTTTATTTCATCGAGTTTTTCAAAGGTTTGTCCAGCGTGGGAATTTACTCGATCGGCGTTGCACTTTCTGAAGCAATTTGGATGGTGAGCAGAAGTTTATCCGTTGTTCTGTATTCAGATGTGGTCAACACCACCGATCCCCTTGCAGCCATTATCAAAACCAAGATTTCACTGAAAATAAGCACTTTGGTGTCATTTTTTTTCATTCTCATGTTACTCTTGATACCCGCAGAAATCTATGTAATGATTTTTGGAAAAGATTTCGGGCAGAGCAAAGAGGTGATCCTCCTTTTATCTCCCGGGATTTTGGCGATCGCCGCGAGCAATATCGTGGGATATTATTTCGCCGGCATCAATAAACTTCGGATTTTAAATGTGAAATCGATCATTGGTGTATTATTCACGATTGTCGGTTCATGGTTGCTGATTCCAAGGTGGGGAATTGCCGGAGCATGCATCGTGACCACGGTTTCCTACTGCGCTTCATCTGCTTTGCTTTTTTGGAAATTTTACCAGATTACAGACTTCAAGATGCGGGACTTTATCTTGTCCAAAGGCGAAATTTCACTTTTGCTAAAAAGTATCCATCTGAGAAAATAATTATCTTTGCCTTAATGAAAAATCTGATTGCTGTTTTACTGGTTGTTTTTTTGGCATTTCTCTCCTGCAGAAATGAGGAATCTGGAAGTCAGCAAATTGACCAGATGATCAATCTTTATATAGATTCTGCCAACCAAGATATGCTAAACGCGAAAATTCCCGGCTCATATATCAATATCAGAATGAACGACGTGTACGGAATTACCGACAATGCACCGGTTTCCTTTAATCCAAAAAAAGATGCGGACACCATCAGTTACATTGAATATGTGGCGGGTGCAAAAAGAAAACTTATTGATTCCAGCGGAAACAACAAAACTTATCAGTCTAAAATCGCATTGATTCTCACTAAAAAAGTGAATGATACCAACCGGATTTCCAATGACACCATGACCATCAACTATTCATTTTCTCCGGCATTGTTTCAGGTTTCAAAAATTTGGTACAATGGCATCCTGAAATTCACAAAAGTTGATGGGCAGCCAAACATCGTGAAAATCACCAAATAATCGTTAAATTTGCAATTCATTGCTTGTGCAATATTTTGTTGCTCATCACTCATTACTTATTACCCATTAAGATGTTACAGGTTAATTTTTTGCGCGATAACAAAGAACGTGTTATCCAAGGTTTAAATAAAAGGAATTTCAAACAGCTGGATTTGGTTGACCAAGCCATTTCGGAAGATGACGAGAGAAAAAAACTCCAGTTCGAACTCGACCAAAATTTGGCGGAAATGAATAAAATCTCGAAAGAAATCGGGATGCTGATGAAACAAGGAAACAAGGACGAAGCTGAATCTGCCAAAGCAAAAACCGCAGAATACAAAGAAAATTCGCAAATTCTTCAACAAAAATTGCGGGATTCCGAAAATAAGCTTCAGGAAATTCTCTATCAGATTCCCAATATTCCAAACGAAAAAGTAGTTGCAGGAACTTCAGCAGACGACAACGAAATCGTTTACCAATCCCATGATGTGCAAGGTTTAGGAGAAGGCGCAATTCCACATTGGGAACTGGCGAAAAAATACAATTTGATTGATTTTGAACTCGGTGTGAAAATCGCCGGTGCAGGATTTCCTGTTTATTTGGGAAAAGGAGCGCGTTTGCAGAGAGCGCTGGTTCAATTTTTCTTGGACACCAATACTGATGCAGGTTATCTGGAAGTGAATCCGCCGCATGTGGTGAACGAAGCATCCGGATACGGAACAGGTCAACTCCCTGATAAAGAGGGACAAATGTATTTTGTAAATGAAGACAATTTGTACTTAATTCCAACGGCGGAAGTTCCGGTGACCAATATTTACCGCGATGTTCTGTTGGAAGAAAAAGATTTACCCATTAAGAATACTGCCTTCTCACAATGTTACAGAAGAGAGGCTGGAAGTTACGGTGCACATGTTCGTGGCCTGAACCGACTCCACCAATTTGAAAAAGTGGAGATCGTGCGGATTGAAAAGCCAGAAAATTCTTACGCTGCTTTGGAAGAAATGGTGGAGCACGTGAAAGGAATTTTAACCGATCTGGAATTGCCGTTTAGAATTTTGAGACTGTGTGGCGGCGATATGGGGTTCACTTCTGCCATGACATATGATTTCGAGGTTTGGAGTGCGGCTCAGGAAAAATGGCTGGAAGTTTCATCCGTTTCCAATTTCGAGACGTTCCAGGCAAACCGGTTGAAATGCAGATTTAAAGGCGAAGGAAAAACGCAGTTGGTTCATACTTTGAACGGTTCCGCAATGGCTTTGCCAAGAATTATGGCAGCTCTTTTGGAAAACAACCAAACTGAAAATGGAATTAGAATTCCTGAGAAAATTGCGGAATACGCAAGATTTGATATGATTTAACCAAAATTTGAATCTGAAAAAGAAATCAGGGATTATCTGGAGTATTGCTCCTTGCGAAGTTACTTTAGCAAAGCGATTGCAGGTCAATTCTCCATTCTCCTTGTTCTACTCGCTCACAAAATAAAACCCTCTCGAAATTTCGGGAGGGTTTGTTGATTACTTAGTAGCTTCCAGCGAAGTTTTTCTGAATTCTTTGAGCATCTTCTCCAAAGCCAAAGTAGATTTTCTTGCTCTTGTTCCCGCAGCTTTGTTTCCTTTTTCTGCTTGAGCATCTGCTTCAGTTTTGAAATTTTCAAATTCTGCACTGATTTTTTCGATTAGTTCTTTCATGTGTAATTAACTTATTTTTTGTTAAGCCCCAAAAATAGGGATAAAATCTATATCATGGTGAAAAGATAAACCAAATTTGTAAAAAAAAATTCGGTCGCACCCACAATCTTTTTGTCCTTATGAGCAAATTTTTTCCGCCATCCGGCAAATTGTTGCTGCGAATTATGATAGGAATGGTGATCGTGTCGATTTGCTGCCCGAAATCATGCTTTAAGATTTCGCGTGGTTAATCATATTTGCGTCAATATTCACTTGCAGCTGCATGGCGATTTTCATTCCCAGCTCAATATTTGCGCGGAAAAAGTGACACAACTGACGATTGATGATTTCGTCTCTTTTCGGGCCGGAAATTCCTTGCATGGACTGCACGATATTATGGACCAAATGTTCGCGTTCTTCCTGGTTCATCGCTTTGGTGTAAAGCAATCCGGGTTGGGTGAAATGGTCATCGTCATTTTCATTTCTGTTGAAATTTGCAACTCGGGCACTGTCTAAATCATATTCAAAATCCTGATATGATTCATCCGGTTTGATTCCGTCAAAACTGTTCGGAAAATAATTCGGAGCATCCTGATAATTCGACGAATCCGCCATGAAACCATCTCTTTGATAGTTATAGGTTTGATAAGGACAACGGTTCACTTCCAACAAATGGGAGTTCACGCCCACTCTGTAGCGATGCGCATCTGGATAGGAAAATAATCTCCCCTGAAGCATTTTATCGGGAGAAAAACTGATTCCGTTCACCAAATTCGAAGGCGAAAAAGTGGCCTGTTCCACATGTGCGAAATAATTCACCGGAATTTCATTCAATTCCAATTCACCCACTTCAATTAAAGGAAATTCGTCATGGAACCAGACTTTCGTCACATCAAATGGATTCCAGCGGAATTCCTGGGCTTGTTCCTCGGTCATGACCTGGATATACATGGTCCACTTTGGAAAATCACCTTTCTCAATCGCATCCACTAAATCTTGCTGACCAAAATCCGGGTTTTCACCTTTCATCCTGATGGCTTCTTCATGGGTAAAATTTTTGATTCCCTGTTTAGATTTGAGGTGGAATTTCACCCAAACACGTTCATTTTCAGCATTTATCATCGAAAAGGTGTGCGAACCGAAACCATGCATAAACCGGTAACCAAAAGGAGTTCCGCGATCCGACATCAGAATTAAAACCTGATGCAGCGATTCTGGATTGAGTCCCCAAAAATCCCACATCGCAGTGGCACTTTTCAAGTTGGTTTTAGGCAGACGTTTTTGGGTATGGATAAAATCCGGAAATTTTTTAGCGTCTTTGATGAAAAACACGGGCGTATTATTTCCGACCAAATCCCAGTTCCCGTCTTCGGTGTAGAATTTTATGGCAAATCCTCTTGGATCTCTTTCAGTGTCGGCACTACCCTTTTCACCACCCACTGTGGAGAAGCGGATAAATATTTTGCAGGAGTTTCCAATATTTGAAAAAACCTTTGCTTTGGTATATTTTGAAATATCGTGGGTCACCGTGAATTTCCCGTAAGCTCCTGTTCCTTTTGCATGGACAATTCTTTCCGGAATTCTTTCACGAACAAAATGCGCCAGATTTTCTTGCAGCACAAAATCCTGCAACAGAACCGGACCACGCATACCAACCGTTTGTGAATCCTGATGATTTCTGTAGGGATTTCCGGCCGAAGTGGTGAGTTTTTTACCTTCCATGATGATCAATTTACGAACTCCAAATTTATTTAAAAATAATGGAAATCCCACAAATAGTAGTTACCTTTGTCATAGACAAAATTAATGAAATGAATATTCAGCAATTGGAATACCTGATCGCAGTTGATAAATACAAACACTTTGGTAATGCGGCTCAAGCGTGTTTCATCACGCAACCTACATTGAGTGCAATGATTCAAAAGTTTGAGGATGAATTAGAAGTGAAGATTTTTGACCGCACCACTCATCCGATCAGAACTACGGATGTGGGAACCCAAATCGTCGCTGAAGCCAAAAAAGTAATCGATGCCATAAATGAGCTGAAAAGCAAAGCCAATTTGCTGAATAACATCCTGGCTGGAAAATTGAACCTTGGAATCATTCCCACTGTTGCCGGTTTCATTTTACCTACCGAAATATTTGATTTTCTGAAGGAACATTCGAAAATTGAATTCAATGTAAAGGAAATGACCACAGATAACATTATCAAGGCGCTGAAATCCGGAGAACTTGACGCTGGAATCATCTCAACACCGTACACTGCGGCAAACGAATTTTATCAGGATTTTCTTTTCAACGAAGAATTGATGTTGTATTCTAGTGAAAATGCATCAAAAGGAAAAGACGACACGTTTGTGGTTCCGGAAGAAATTGACGTGCAAAAGGTTTGGTTGCTGGAAGAAGGAAATTGCCTCAGAACTCAGTTTGAAAACATCTGCGAGTTAAAAGAAAATTCCATGAAGCCTAAAAATCTGGAATATCTCGCATCAAATATTTCGACTTTGATTCAGATGGTTGACAAATTGGGCGGCATCAGTATTTTGCCTGAACTCGCTGTGAACCAGCTCTCCGACGAGCAAAAACACAAAGTGAAAAGATTCCGCGCACCGTTTCCGTACCGTGAAATCTCTGTCATTTATTACAAACCAACTTATAAGCAGAAAATCCTGGATGAGCTGATCGCCTTTGTTTCTAATTCCATGAAACTCAAACTGAATTTTTCAAAAAATCCGGAAGAATACGTGGCTGTAAAACCACAGTAATTTTTATTGCATGCATTATTTTGTGGTTCAATAATTTGTATATAAATTTGCACCCGAATAATATCACGAGGAAAAATTTGAACTGATTGCAACCTCACAAAAAAATGCTAAAACAGATTTTTCTTGTTTTTAGTTTCTTTTGTAATCTACCTTATTTTTCTCTAAAATTCTAACTAAAAACAAAAGAAATATGTCTTATCTATTTACCTCTGAATCCGTTTCAGAAGGACATCCAGACAAAATTGCGGATCAGATTTCAGATGCGTTGATCGATAACTTTTTGGCATTCGACCCCAATTCCAAAGTGGCGTGCGAAACTTTGGTGACCACCGGACAAGTCGTTTTGGCGGGTGAGGTGAAATCCACCGCATACCTCGATGTGCAGGATATCGCCAGAAGAGTAATCAATGGAATTGGCTATACAAAAGGCGAATATATGTTTAATGGCGATTCGTGCGGCGTGATTTCTGCCATCCACGAACAATCACCAGATATCAATCAGGGAGTTGACCGCGTTGGTGAAGATGCCGATTTCGAAACTCGCGCAAATAATCAGGGTGCAGGAGATCAGGGAATGATGTTTGGTTATGCCACCAATGAAACCGAAAACTACATGCCGCTCGCTTTGGATTTGGCTCACGCCATCTTGAAAGAACTCTCTGAGCTTAGAAAAGAAAACGCAGCCATCAACTATCTTCGTCCGGATGCAAAATCCCAGGTAACCATTGAATATTCTGACGACCACAAACCAATCAGAATTGATTCGATCGTGGTTTCCACTCAGCATGATGATTTCGGAAGTGAGGAAGCAATGCTGGCAAAAATCCGAAAAGACATCATTGAAATCTTAATCCCTAAAGTAAAGGCAAAGCAAAAAAGAGAAATTCAAGACCTTTTCAACGACCAAATCAAATACCATGTCAATCCTACCGGAAAGTTCGTAATTGGCGGACCACACGGAGATACAGGACTAACCGGTAGAAAAATCATCGTGGATACTTACGGTGGAAAAGGCGCGCACGGAGGTGGTGCATTTTCTGGAAAAGATCCGTCAAAAGTGGACAGAAGTGCGGCATATGCAGTGAGACATATCGCCAAAAACCTGGTTGCAGCAGGAGTTGCAGATGAAGTATTGGTTCAGGTTTCTTATGCGATCGGCGTTGCAGAACCATGTGGACTTTATATCAATACTTATGGAACTTCCAAAGTTAATCTCACGGATGGAGAAATTGCCAAAAAAGTGCAGAAGATTTTCGATCTGCGACCTTATGCCATTGAGAAAAACCTGAAGCTTAGAAATCCAATATATCAGGAAACCGCTTCCTACGGACATATGGGAAGAGATTATTATGTTGCCGACAAAACATTCCGGGCTGCAAACGGAGAAGAAAAAACCATTAAGGATTTGGAATTCTTCACCTGGGAAAAACTAGATAAAGTGGATGAAATCCGGAAAGAGTTCGGAATTTAATTCCGGTCCAACAAAATTGAACTGCTTTTTCAGAAATGATTAAGCAGTTTTTTTTTAACTTTAAGACCGAAATTGTATCATGAATCATGAATAGGAAATCTTTGCTTTTTTTTGTACTCTTATGCTGTTCGGGATTTGGCATGAAAGCACAAATGACGATGCATAAACTGCTGACGGCAGGATATGAGTACCAAAATCTGAGTTTCGGCGAAGTGGGCGGGAAATTACTTTTTTTGAATAATGACGATTTGGTTTACCGACTCGGAGTTTCTGCATTAATGGGATCAGTGGATTCTAAATTCGTGGTGATTCCAAAAGTACAGGGAGATATTTTGATGAATTTTGAGCGAAATGTGGACTTCTACCATTCCTGGTATTTTTTGGCGGGCGCTGAAGTAACCACTAAATTTATAGCTCCAAAAATCGGTTTCACCCTGTTTGGAATTGTCGATTTAACGGGTGGTTATGCTTTTCCGCTTGATCAGAATGGAATCAATGGCAAAAAATTGAATGGCTTTAATTTGAATTTCACGGTCAATCTGCCGATACCTTTTTTGAACGACATGATAAAATAAAAAGATTTTTTTAATTTTTTGACTTTCTATTAACAAAGTATTAACTTTTTTATTAATTTAGCCCACTCAACAAAACAACAACTATCGATTAGATAATTCTACTTTTATTCTAAATTGACCGAAAGAAGGGCCCAAAATAATTTGGTGCTGGAATTCGTGGACTTAAAAATAAAGAAAAGAGTTATGAACACAAATACCGATAGCTGGCTGATTTCCCATTTCAAGAACGGCGACGAAAAGTCACTTGCCATCTTAATTGAGCGGCATCAAAGTGATCTCTTTACATTCATCTACTATAAAGTAATGGATGAGGATCTTGCCAATGATATTTTCCAGGATACTTTCATGAAAATCATTGTCACGCTGAAGGAAGGGCGCTACAATGAGGAGGGAAAATTCATACTTTGGGCAAAAAGAATTGCACATAACCTGATTATTGACCATTACAGATTGAAGACCAAGCACAACAAAGTCTCCGAATCTTCTTATGACAATGATGAGTTTTCGATTTTTGACCTGCTTTCTTCGCAGGAAGAAAATATTGAGGAACAGCTCGTCAGCAGACAGATCAAGGATGATTTGATGAAAATGTTGAAATTCTTGCCAGAAAATCAGCAGGAAGTAATCAAACTTCGATTCTTCGATGGCCTGAGTTTCAAAGAAATTGCTGACCACACAGACTCCAGTATCAATACAACGCTCGGTCGGGTTCGTTATGCGCTCATCAACCTGAGAAAAATCATGGAGGAGCATAATATTATTTTAACACGATAAATAATATTTTCAAAATAGTTTCGTTTTTAAGTCAAATCAGGATTGCCTATGAAAAAATTTGACATTTTAAATGAAAAACTTTTGAAACCAAAAAAGCAAACCATTGACTTTTTACTAAGTTATTCACGAAACATCGAAGTGGTGAAAACCAAAAGTAAAATCCACATTGTTTCCAAGAACTAATCTTAAATTATCTAAATTTGTGCTGTATGAAAATTCAGCACATTTTTTTTGACCTCGACAACACATTATGGGACCACCGCAAGAATGCGTACCACACTTTAAAAGAAATTTTCCGGGCAGAACGGGTTAAAGAAAATCATCATCTGGATTTCGAGGACTTTCACCGAGAATATTTTACCATTAACGAAAGACTTTGGGAACAGATAAGAGATGGCGAAATAGACAAGGAATACCTCAGAAAACACCGTTTTTACGATTCTTTCCTGTTTTTCGGGATTGATGATTTCGAACTTGCGCAGGCTTTCGAGAACAATTTCCTGGACACCATCCTGAATTACAATGATTTGGTGGAGGGTGCGTTCGAAATCCTTGAATACCTTTCCGCAAAAGGTTACCACATCCACATTCTCTCAAACGGCTTTAAGGAAGTTACTTATAAAAAATGTGAACTCTCGGGAATCCAAAACTATTTTGAAACCATCACTTCCGCAGATGAAATCAATATCCGGAAACCACAGCCGGAAATCTACGATTATGCGCTAAAAAAATCCGGCGCTAAAAAAGAGGAATCCATCATGATCGGCGATGATTGGATTGCCGACGTGGAAGGTGCAAAATCTTTTGGACTGAAAGTAGTTTTCTTTGATGTATTCAGCGATAATTTTTCAGGTGAAGATATTTTGGTGATCAAAAAACTGGAAGAACTGCGACAGATTCTTTAAGTACAATTATTTTTTCTGGGAATCTCCCACAAAATCCAAACTCACTGAATTCATGCAAAAACGCACCCCGGTTGGTTCCGGTCCGTCATTGAAAACATGACCCAGATGTGAGCCGCATCTTTTACACAGCACCTCTATTCGCTCCATTCCGTGCGAAGTGTCGCGTTTATAGATCACACCTTCTTTATCAGCTTCGAAAAAGCTCGGCCATCCGCAGGTTGAAGAGAATTTGGCATCTGAGCGGAAAAGGTGATTTCCACAAACCGCGCAGTAATAGTCGCCTTTCTCATCAAACTCATTGTACTTCCCAGTGTGGGGTCTTTCTGTTGCAGCCTCTCTGGAAACGGCATACAACTCGGGTGAAAGAATTTTTTTCCACTCTTCATTAGGTACGGTGAGCAAAGTTCTATCGGTTCTGGAGTAATATGGATTGGTTTTTGTGGTTGAATTTTCCATTGAAGTAGATTTAATAGGTTGCTGTGTTTGCGAACAGGTTTGCAAACTCAAAAGTAGCATTATCGAAATTAATAATTTCATTACTCCAAATTTACTAAATTTGAATTAAATGAATGATCAACAGAAACGCTTTTCACTCCGAAAATTCAAGGCATTCGCCACCGGACTTTTTCTCCTGATGGCGGTAATTTTCATTATAACCACCATACTTCAAAAGACAGATGATTCCCACTGGATCGGCTATATCCGGGCTTTTTCCGAAGCGGCAATGGTCGGAGCTTTGGCGGATTGGTTTGCGGTGACCGCTCTTTTCAATTATCCTTTGGGATTGAAAATTCCGCACACCAACCTCATCGAAAACAGCAAGGAAAGAATCGGTGACAATCTGGGAAATTTCGTGGTGGAAAATTTTCTTTCACCACAAAATATCCGTCCCTACATCTTAAAATTAAAGGTTTCAGGTTTCGTGGGTGAATGGCTTTCCAAAGACAGAAACCAGGAAAATCTGGTTCGTGAACTTTCGAATATCCTTTTGGATATTTTAGCCAAACTTGATGATTCCGCGGTGGTTCTATTCATCGGCAAAAAAGCAAAAGAAATGTCCAATGATTTGAAAATCAACCAAATTGTAGGAAGTGGAATTGAATATGTCCTCCATAAAAACGACCATCAACGATTAATCACCAATCTCTCGAAACAGATCAAGGATTATGTGATCCAAAACCGGGAAATGGTGCAGGACAGGGTGAAAAAAGAAAGTTATTTTCTGGTCCCAAAATTTGTGGATGATGCGATTGCCCAAAAAATAACTTCGGGTCTGACCAAGTATTTCGAGGAAGTGGAAAATGATTTGAACCATAATTTAAGAACCGAAATCACCAGAAAACTCTATGAATTCTCGCAGGAAGTGCAGCATGAGGCAAAATGGCAAGAGGAATTCCAAGGCATTAAAAATGATTTCCTGAAAGAGGAAAAACTTCAGCAATATGCTAAAGACATTTGGCAATCCATCAAGAAAACACTTTCAACCGAATTAACAGAGGAAGTAACATCGCTGAAAAATTACCTCAAAAAAAATCTGACCGAACTTTCACAGAATTTGAAATCCGATGAGAATCTGCAGCATAAGATAGACCACTGGATTCGTTTCACCATCTACAAATATATTTTGAAAAACACACATCAGTTTGGGGCATTAATCAGTGACACCGTTGGAAATTGGCAGGGTAAAGAACTCTCTGATAAACTGGAACTGGAAGTGGGAAAAGATCTGCAATTTATCCGTGTAAACGGAACTTTGGTGGGCGGATTAGTGGGTTTAATTATCTACACGGTGGCTCACTTTTTCATTTAATGACCGCTTTATTCTTTTTCAAGTTCTTATTTTCGTAATTTTACTTGCACCAAAATCAAAAAATATCATGGAAAATAATCATCTAAAACCACTTTCAGAAGTGTACAACACTTTGCGAAACAGAGGGATTACAAAAGAAATCCGGATGAATGACGACCACCAAATGGTTCTGGGCGAAAACGAAAAAGTCTACAGTTCGCCAAGTGATCTTTGCATCGTGAAATCTTACCGTTTTGAAGGCATGAGCAGCGCCGATGACAACGCAGTACTTTATATTTTGGAGGACAAAGACGGCATCAAGGCGACGATCCTGGACTCATATGGTTCCGAGAGCAATTATTCGGGTCCTGAATTTGGAAATTTCCTGCGCCAAATCCCTTTTGAGGAAAAGGAGGAGTATAATATCGACTAGTCTCTGTTTACACCTCCAGTTCAATTACGTATCCTTCATGGTTTCTCACATTCATGGAATTTCCGCCATCGAAGGAAAGATATTGACCTTTAATACCTTTTAATACCGCCTCGAATTCTGGATTTTTATCCAAAGTGAAGGCATTGATTTTTTCCGGTTTTTCATAAGGATAATCGAATTTCATGATTTCGCCTTCTTGGGAATAGAAATTTTTAAAACCTTCGGGAAAATATTGCGATACCTTCTCACGGAAATCGGCTAAATCCAGTTCATCCTCGAAATCGTCTTCCAACATTTTTCGCCAATTGGTTTTATCGGGAAGATGTTCTTTGAGTGCAACTTCAATCATTCCTGCTTCATATCTGTTTTCAGTTCTGGCAATGGGCAATGCGAAAGTGGCACCCTGGTCAATCCATCGCGTTGGAATCTGGGTTTCACGCGTCACGCCCACTTTCACATCACCGGTATAAGCGAGATACACCACATGCGGTTGAAGCTGGATTTCTTTCTCCACCTCCAAATCGCGTTCCTGGATCCCAAGATGAGCCGTGGAAAGTTCTGGACGAATGATGGTGTCACTGGCGTATGGACTTTCAAAAAAGCATTTTTTGCAGAAACCCATCCTGAAGATTTTCTCATCGTTTCCACAGTTTACACATTGATAACCAACGTGTTTTACTTTAATTTTTCTTCCAATCAACTGATTCATGCTGATTAAATCGTGGGATAGGTTCAGAAAATATTGGATAGGTTTCCCGTTTTGGGTGGTCATTTTTAGGATTTGTCCGTGGAAGTGCATGTAAGAATTTTGAGTAAATTTAAGGAATAAAATTTGAAGTTTTAATTTGTATTTTTGTATCAAATTAATGGGATGGAAACAGTAACGATTTAGATCAAAAAGAATTGCGACATTTCATTGATGAAAAGGATATCGAGGGCTTCTAAAGTTGGGATTTTTGAAGAAAGCAAGGAGTTCACGAATTCTGAAATATTAAAATTATTGCAGCAAACAGAAAAATAAGGATAATCCTGAATATTTGAAGCAGAAGTTCAAACCTGTTGATGCGAATAAATTATTGGAAAATATAATGTCAGAGTAGGTGAAAAAGCATAGCAGGATTTGAAAAAGCGCTGCAAATCCGGAAGAAAAACCGATATTCATAAAATTGAGACTTTTTTCATAGAACTTTCCGAAAACCCCAGAGAAGGAACTGGCAATCCGGAGCAATTAAGACATCTATACTCTGAAGCAGAAGAATCAATAAAAAAGATCGACTTGTTTATCAAATGTCATCGTTCCGGTACTTTCCGTTTTAGGGCATTACTCAGACAAATAAAATCCACAACCAATACACCATGCATTACCTCGTCACCGGCGGAAGCGGATTTATCGGCTCGCACCTAGTAGAACATCTTCTAAAAAATAGACATTCTGTCATTAATGTTGACAATTTTGATGATTTCTATGATTATAAAATCAAGGTGAAAAACACCTTGGAATCCGTTGGCATTGACCAGGAATTTAATTTCACCAACAAAAGCCGGGACATTCAAAAACTGATTTTTGAAACCTCACGCAAGAAATATCAACTTTATTATCAAGACATTAGAGATAAAAAAGGCTTAGAAAAAATCTTTCAGAAACATAAAATAGACCAAGTCATCCATTTGGCAGCTTTGGCCGGAGTGCGCCCATCCATTGAGCGACCGCTGGATTATGAAGAGGTGAATGTGAAAGGCACCATGAATTTGTGGGAACTTTGCAGGGAATTCAAAATCAATAAATTCGTTTGCGCTTCGAGCTCAAGTGTTTACGGTGAAAGAAAAACCATTCCATTTGCAGAAACCGACGCTGTGGACCACCCTATTTCACCTTATGCAGCAACCAAAAAATGTGTGGAAATTTTAGGTCATGCTTATCATCATCTCTACCAAATCGATATGATTCAGCTAAGGTTTTTTACCGTTTACGGACCGAGACAAAGACCAGATTTAGCGATCCATAAATTTACCAAACTAATTTTCGAAAACAAAGAAATTCCTTTCTATGGCGATGGTTCCACTTCCAGGGATTATACTTACATCGACGATATTATTGATGGAATCCTAAAATCCATCCATTACCTGGAAACCCATGACCGTGTTTACGAAATCATTAACCTGGGTGAAAACGAAGTCATTGAGCTGGAAGAAATGGTGTCCACCATAGAAAATCATCTGGAAAAAAAATCTGCCAAAAAAGTACTGCCAATACAACCTGGAGATGTGCCAAAAACCAACGCAGACATTACAAAAGCCAGAACCTTATTGGGTTACAATCCAACCACAAAATTCCAAAATGGCACAAAAAAATTTGTGGAATGGTTTTTGAGAAATGCCCAGTAGCAATTGGAAATAGGCAATTATTTTCAAGCAATCAGGCAATTTGCCGGGAGAAATCAGCAAAACGCTAAAAATCAGCATTAAAACGCTTTGATTTCTCACCTAATTTTTTACTTTTGCAAAAATTTAATTTATGTACTGGACATTAGAATTAGCATCTTATCTAAGTGACGCACCTTGGCCAATGACGAAGGCAGAACTTATTGATTACGCAATCAGAACGGGTGCACCAATGGAAGTGGTAGAAAACCTTCAGGCAATCGAAGACGAAGGTGAAATCTACGAATCAATTGAAGAGGTTTGGAGCGACTATCCAACCGACGAAGACTTCCTTTGGAACGAAGACGAATATTAATTAGCTACTGGCTTCTGGCAAATTGCCTTTAGCCATTTTTATATAACAAACAACGCGATTAGCCAAACGCTAAAAGCCAAAAGCAAATATGGGTTTATTAGACAAAGTTCTGAAGGGTTTCCTGGGTGACAAAAATGCCACCGACCTGAAGGAAGTAAAAAAAGTTTTAGCAAAGATAAAAGCCGCAGAACCAAAAATCCAGGAATTAACTGACGATGGTTTAAGGGCAAAAACAGCCGAATTCAAAGAAAAAATAAAAGCAGCAACCGCCAATATCTCGTCGCAAATCACCGATCTGAAAGAGCAAATCAAAAAATCCACCAACGTGGACGAAAAAGAAGCACTCTTTGCAAAAATTGAAAGTTTAAAGAAAGATTCCTATGAAATTGAGGAAAAAGTACTGAACGATATTCTTCCGGAAGCATTTGCACTGATCAAAGAAACCGCAAGACGTCTTGCACAAAACGGTGAGATCAAAGTAACTGCTACAGAAATGGACAAAGAACTTGCTTCAACTAAAGATTTCGTTGAAGTGCAGGGAGAGACCGCAATCTGGAAAAATCACTGGGATGCAGCAGGAACCGCAGTAACTTGGGACATGGTTCATTATGATGTTCAGTTTATTGGAGGGGTAGTTCTTCACAGCGGAAAAATTGCGGAGATGGCGACAGGTGAAGGTAAAACTTTGGTAGGAACTCTGCCCATTTACCTGAATGCGCTTCCCGGAAGAGGAGTTCACGTGGTCACCGTAAACGACTATTTGGCAAAACGTGACTGTGCCTGGATGGGACCAATCTATCAGTTCCATGGTTTGACCATAGATTGTATTGACAATCACCAACCCAATACCGACGCGAGAAGAAAAGCTTATCAATCCGATATTACTTATGGTACCAATAACGAGTTCGGTTTCGATTATTTGAGAGACAACATGGTGACTTCACCAGACGAATTGGTTCAGGGAGAATTAAATTTCGCCATCGTGGATGAGGTGGATTCCGTTTTGGTAGATGATGCCAGAACGCCGTTGATTATTTCCGGACCCGTTCCGCAGGGAGACCGGCAGGAATTTGATACTTTGAAACCATCGGTAGACCGAATCGTGGAAGTTCAGAAAAAAACCGTTTCCCACATCTTCAACGAAGCCAAAAAATTGATCGCTGCCGGAAATACCAAAGAAGGTGGATTCAAACTTTTGCAGGCTTACAGAGGTTTGCCGAAAAACCGACAGCTGATTAAATTCCTTTCAGAAAGTGGAAACAAAGCACTTCTTCAAAAAGTGGAAGGACAATACATGCAGGACAACAACCGTGATATGCCGATTGTTGACAAAGACCTTTACTTCGTCATCGATGAGAAAAACAACCAAATCGATTTGACCGACAAAGGTGTTGAATATATGTCCGCAGGAAATGAGGACAAAGATTTCTTCGTCCTTCAAGATATCGCTACCGAAATTGCAGAACTGGAATCTAAAGGCCTCAGCAAGGAAGAAGAATTTGAAGCCAAAGAGAAATTGTTTGGTGATTTCGCGGTAAAATCTGAAAGGGTTCACACTTTAAACCAATTATTGAAAGCCTACACTTTATTTGAAAAAGATGATGAATACGTGGTGATTGATGGCGAAGTGAAAATCGTGGACGAACAAACCGGACGGATCATGGAAGGAAGACGTTATTCCGATGGACTTCACCAAGCGATTGAAGCGAAAGAAAACGTGAAAATCGAAGCAGCAACACAAACTTTTGCTACCATTACGCTTCAGAATTACTTCCGTATGTATAACAAATTGGCGGGAATGACCGGTACTGCGGAAACAGAAGCCGGTGAGCTTTGGGAAATCTACAAACTTGACGTGGTAGTAATTCCAACCAACCGACCAATTCAGCGAGATGACAGACAAGATTTGGTTTACAAAACCAACCGTGAAAAATACAACGCGGTCATCGAAGAAATCGAAAGACTCACTGCACAGGGAAGACCTGTTCTGGTGGGAACAACTTCGGTAGAAATCTCCCAATTATTGTCCAGAGCGCTTCAATTAAGAAAAATCCAACACAATGTACTGAATGCGAAACTCCACGCAAAAGAAGCTGAAATTGTTGCTTTAGCAGGAGGACCCGGAGTGGTTACCATAGCAACGAATATGGCAGGTCGTGGTACCGACATCAAATTGCAGGGTGACGTTAAGAAGAACGGCGGTTTGGCAATCATCGGAACTGAAAGACACGATTCCAGACGTGTTGACAGACAGTTGAGAGGTCGTGCCGGAAGACAGGGAGATCCGGGAAGTTCACAATTCTATGTTTCTTTGGAGGATAACTTGATGCGACTTTTCGGTTCAGAAAGAATCGCGAAAATGATGGACAGAATGGGCCATAAAGAAGGTGAAGTGATTCAACATTCCATGATTTCCAAGTCCATTGAAAGAGCACAGAAAAAAGTAGAAGAAAACAACTTTGGTATCCGAAAAAGATTGTTGGAATATGACGACGTGATGAACAAACAGCGTGACGTGATCTACAAACGAAGAAAAAACGCATTGTTCGGCGACCACTTGAAATATGATATTTCCAACATGATTTTTGATGTGGCGCAATCCATCGTTACCAAAACGAAAATAGAAGGTGATTACAAAGATTTCGAATATGAAATCATCAAAAATTTCACCATGGAAGCACCAGTTTCTGAAAATGACTTCAAGACCAAACAGGTTCAAGAATTGACGAATATCGTGTTCAAAGCGGCTTCCGAAGATTACCAGATGAAGCTAAATCTGTTGAAAGAAAAATCGTTCCCAATCATTGAAAACGTTTACCAAAACCAAGGTTCGATGTTTAAGATGATCCAGGTTCCGTTTACAGATGGAATTAAAACCATGACCATTGTAACGGATTTGAAAGAAGCTTACGAAACACATTGTGACTCATTGGTAAACGACTTCGAAAAGAACATTTCACTCGCCATCATCGATGAAAACTGGAAACTTCACTTGAGAGAAATGGATGATTTGAGACGTTCTTCACAAGGTGCGGTTTATGAGCAGAAAGATCCGCTTGTGATTTACAAACAGGAATCCTACTACCTTTTCAGCGAAATGGTGGAAAAAGTAAACAAGGAAATTGTTTCGTTCTTATTCAAAGGAGAAATTCCGGCGTAAGAAACAGCGACAAATATCATAAAAACTTCTTCAGAAATGGAGAAGTTTTTTGTTATTGAAAAAAACATGCTTCACATAATAACCATTGTATGAAGAATATTGTAAATTTTCAACAACCACAAATTATAAAATCTTATGAAAACAGTCTTTCTTTTACTCTTTCTTTTTGTCGTGCTCTCATGTGGTAGAAATTCTTCCAATGATGCTACGCCGCAAGATGTATTACCGGCTGCAACCACTTCGGGGGCAAACACCGCCGGTTGCCTGGTAAACGGAAAAGTTTTAATTCCAAAGAATGGCAGTCAAAGTATTGGGGGGCAACCGCTCTACGGACTACTCTCGAGTGTTGGGCCAAATTTCAATTTTCCGCCAGTAGGCAATGACACATGGGATTTATTGATAACTAACCATTCCACTAAAAATTCATTATCAATTAATTTAGAGAATTTATCTCAAGGCATAGGAGAATATCAATTAAATTCATCAAACACGATAGCATATAAGGATGGAAGTGGTAATTATTTTACTTCTTCTAACAATTCCGGTATAGTAAAAATAACCCGATTTGATTATTTATTAGGTATTTATTCCGGTCAATTTTCTTCATCATTAAAGAATAGTAACACCGGAGAAATTATCGAAATTAAAGAAGGTAGATTTGACATTAATTACACCACCCTAAACCATTAAAATCATGAAAAAATTTTACACACGACTCCTACAGATTATTTTCTGTAATTTTTCGGTAGTATTTGTTGTGTCGCAGACAAAAACATATACGCAATCAATGGACAGTTTGCTTGTATATCTTGACAAAAGCCAGATGGTGACTCCAATATTGTATGACCGGGTATTTTCTAATTACAATAGTAAACGACAAATATCATAGAAACTTCTTCAGAAATGGAGAAGTTTTTTTTGTTAGAAACAAAACATGCCTCAAATCATATTCATTACATAAAAAACTATTGTATATTTACATCAATCACAAAAAATAAAATGATATGAAAACAGTCTTTCTTTTACTCTTTCTTTTTGTCGTGCTCTCATGTGGTAGAAATTCTTCCAATGATGCTACGCCGCAAGATATTTTGCCGGCCGCAACCACTTCGGGGGCAAACACCGCCGGTTGCTTGGTAAACGGAAAAGTTTTAATTCCAAAGAATGGCAATCAAAGTATTGGGGGACAACCGCTATATGGATTAACGATAAATGCGATTGATACTAATTATTATATAAATATAAAAAATTATTCTACAAATCAACGAGTGTACTTTTACATGTATAATGTTACTGCTTCTGGGGATTTTATTGTAAACCAATCAGGAGGGTATGGATCGCCTACAACTCAAATTACGCAGATGTATCTTGAGTTTGATGGAAAAATTTTTTTGTCATCTGATAATTGTGGTATAATAACAATCAATAGATTTGATTATCCATATTTCTCCGGAACATTTACAGCAACACTATATAACAAAGAACAACCAACAGAAAAGATACAAATAACTGATGGCAGATTCGATATTAATAGATTAACATTAAACAAATAATATTATGAAAAAACTCTCCAATATTTTAATCTCATTTTTTTCAATACTTTTTTCATCAATCAATATCTATGCACAAACAAAGACATATACGCAATCGATGGACAGTTTGCTTGTATATCTTGACAAAAGCCAGATGGTGACTCCAATATTGTATGACCGGGTATTTTCTAATTACAATAGTAAACGACAAATATCATAGAAACTTCTTCAGAAATGGAGAAGTTTTTTTTGTTAGAAACAAAACATGCCTCAAATCATATTCATTACATAAAAAACTATTGTATATTTACATCAATCACAAAAAATAAAATGATATGAAAACAGTCTTTCTTTTACTCTTTCTTTTTGTCGTGCTCTCATGTGGTAGAAATTCTTCCAATGATGCTACGCCGCAAGATATTTTGCCGGCCGCAACCACTTTGGGGGGCAAACACCGCCGGTTGCTTGGTAAACGGAAAAGTTTTAATTCCAAAGAATGGCAATCAAAGTATTGGGGGACAACCACTTTACGGACTAAAAGAATTTTTCGGAAATAATTTCTATCCTGGAATGAATGATTTTTGGCAACTAGAAATTTCTAATAAAAAGGATTCCAACGGTTACTCCATTTTTTTATGGATCAATAATATGTCTGCTGGAACGGGAAACTATGTTGTCAATCAGTCGAATGGTTTATTATATGAAGAAGGACCAAACAACAATCAAATTATATTAATCTCGCCAGAAGGGAAAAAATATCTTTCCTCAACAAATAGTGGAAATATTTTTATAAGCCGTGCAGAAGTTACTTCTTCTACCAACATAATTTCTGGTACTTTTAGTTGTAAAGTATATAACATAGAAAATTCATCTGATATTATCAATGTAACTGATGGTAGATTTGACATTAATTACACCACTCTAAACCATTAAATTCATGAAAAAATTTTACACAAGAATTCTACAGATTATTTTCTTCAATTTTTCGATAGTATTTGTTGTATCTCAAACAAAGACATATACGCAATCGATGGACAGTTTGCTTGTATATCTTGACAAAAGCCAGATGATGACTCCAATACTGTATGACCGGGTGTTTTCTTTTACAGATATAGACAGAGCAGTAAAGGATACAGTTAGTTCAGATTATTTTGTTCAATCTTGGAGCGAGCTGTATCGGGCACATAATAATGCGCCTTTTCTCAATCCGGACCAGTTAAAAGATATGTCAAAACAAAGTGCAAAAGTTAATAATGTAGAGATTGGGCTTTTAAACCTAAAATTCGACTATCTCAACTTTGGGGATCAAAACAATCCCAATATCAATATAAATGACGGTTATTTTAGAAATGTCCCCGGTAAAAACCCGTTCTCTCAAAAGACAATTTCTATTGCTGCTCCAATTTATTCTCAATTTAATTCCGGCGCAGTCACCTTTTCCCTCAAAAATGATTTTGTGGTGCAGGATGAATCCATACCAAAGGTCACCTCAATAAATGTAGATATTGGTAATGGGACTACACAAACTTTCCAAGTCAACGGTTTTGCTTCAAAACCGATCAATCCACCTGTAGTGATTACCTATACTTCTTCGGGAAAAAAGAATTTAAAATTCACCCTGATTTTCTCGGATAATACAACTAAAATTCTATACAGCAGTATTGATGTAAATATACCTCAAACTGGGAATGCACCCAGTGGGACATACAATGAATGGGAAAATTTTATCGGAGTTAACGGTATTAACAACACGATTCCCTTTCAGGGATATGGCGAAAATAGCGCAACGAGTGGAAAATTGGAATACAGGACTTACTATAATACGATTTCTAATCCCGGATATGATCCTGTTACCAAAACATTCAGTATCCAACCCAAATTGCGAAATCCCGTTTATATTCTGGATGGATATGATCCTGGTGATAAAATAAGCATAGACATGTTATATGGTTTTATGGCATATGACATTGATAATATACCAAATAATGGAAATGAAAAAAACTTGATTGAAGATATGAGAGATAATGGATTTGACGTCACCCTTGTTAATTTTCCGAACGGTGCAGATTTTATCGAAAGAAATGCGATGGCAGTAGTTGCCTTACTCCAAAGGGAAAATTTAAAACTTCAAGAAAATGGCAGTAGTAATCAAATAGCATTAATAGGTCCGAGCATGGGTGGTTTAGTGAGCAGATATGCACTCGCATATATGGAGAAAAATAATATTCCGCATAATACCAGATTATGGGTGAGTTATGACGCACCTCATTTAGGTGCCAATATTCCAATTTCAGCCCAAAGCAATTTATATTTTTATGGTTTTCTCGGAGGGAATGAGGTGGCAAAAACCAAATATTCAGAAAACTTTTTTTCGCCTGCGGCAAGAGAAATGTTAATAGAGCAATTAGATGCTGCAAATCCGATGAAAGGTGTCGGCGGACAAAATAATGGGGACCCCGTTAGAAATTTATTTAGACAAAACCTTATTAATAATGGCGTTGCGAACTCTAACGGTTTTCCGCAGCTGAGTAGGAATATTGCTATTTCTAACGGAAATACAGATATGACAAAAAACGTAAATGATGGTCAATGCTTGTTGGAAATGGCAGCGTTTAAAAAAATACTAGGATTTAATTATAAAGCGGCAACACTCGTTGACTATGCTCTTCCATCTTATACTACAAATGCATTAAATTTTGAAGGAAAATATACAAAGACAGGTTGGTTTACAAATGGCAATATTTTTTCAATTACGATTCTTAATACAAAAGTTTATAGAACCAATAATAATTTTCATGGCTCAATGGATGCAGTACAAGGTTCAAAATACAATACGATGATGATTATGAAAGAATCATTTGAAGAACCATTAAATCAAATGACATCATTTCACGAATGGAGACAAGGACCATATTACCATACCTTTATGCCCACTGTAAGTACATTGTCCTTGAAGAATCCTAATTTTAATTGGAATGATGATATTAGTAGAAATCTTCTTTGTAATAACGAGATTCCATTCAATACCTATTTTGTTACAAGCCAAAACGACATGCATGTTGCATTTGACCAAGAAATCGCAAATTGGCTGAGTGAAGAAATTAAAGGGAATTTTCAAAGTCCTCATTTATCACTGAAGAACGTAACATTATCTGCAACAAAGACAAATCTATGTGTAAATGAAACATTTCATGTTCAAACAAACGTAACGCTATTATGTAACCTTCCAAGCAATTACTATTGGACTGTTTCAAATAATCTTCAACTTATAGGGAGCAATACAAGTTCAGTAATTGAAGTTAAAGCATTACAAAACGGTTATGGTTTTGTTGAGTTAAATTTTGATAATGGCCAAAAAGTTACACAAAAGATTTGGGTCGGAGCAAGTTCGTTACAAATCGAACCAGCATCTAACAATACAAATTATGTAACGTTTTATGCTGTTAGCTCAAACCCAAATTTAACTTTAGAACAGCAAGGGATTACATCAGAGAATGTCAAATGGAAAAGACTGGACAATGGTGTCATAAAGACAGGATATTCCTATTTTGCCAATGCTCCCGGTTATAATTGGAGTTTTGATGTTGAAGTTAAAGCAACCAATAGTTGCGGTACTTATACAACTTATGCCACAATATCTCCACCACCACCTGTTGATTGTACAATTTATAAATTAACTAAAAACGGAAATTCTGAGGATTATTCGGTTTCAAAACAAGTTGAGCCACCATGTCCAACAGCTCCAAATGGCTCTGGAAGACAAATTGACGAATATCAAATTACGGTTGCCAACAGCATGGGGGTTATCGTAATTTCCAAAACAGGAGATGGCTTCGATATGAGCGGATTTCCGACAGGAATGTACGTGGTAAATATTCAAAAAGACAATCAGGTGGTTATTAATCAAACGATAATTAAAAATTAATGAATTTTTATTTTCAATGAAAATGCCTGAATGCAGATTCATTCAAAATTAGTAAACGACAAAGATCATAAAGACTTCTTCAGAAATGGAGAAGTTTTTTGTTAACCTACTATTAATTTTTGTATTTTTAAAACTTAAATTTACAAACGGATGTCATTAATAGATTTGTCGAAACAGGTTGCGTTAGGAGTGGACATTGGCGGTACCAATACCAAATTCGGTTTGGTCAACCACCGTGGTGAAATTCTTGCAAAAGGAAGCATCAAGACCGACGAATATGAGAAAGTAGAAGAATTTATCGACGCCCTTTATGAAAAAGTTTCGCCATTAATCAAACAATACTTTTCAGAAAAACAATTTGATGGAATTGGAGTTGGTGCCCCAAATGCGAATTATTTCCGGGGAACCATCGAACAAGCTCCCAATCTGCGGTGGAAAGGTGTGGTTCCATTTGCTGAATTGATGACCAAAAAGTTTGGTGTTCCCTGCACGATGACGAATGATGCAAACGCAGCCGCTTTGGGCGAAATGATGTTTGGTGCCGCACGCGGAATGAAGGATTTCATCATGATGACACTGGGAACCGGCGTAGGTAGCGGAATTATTTCCGGCGGAAAATTAATCTATGGCCACGACGGTTTTGCGGGAGAATTAGGACACACCATCGTAAAACCGGGAGGAAGAAAACATTGGAGCACCGGTTCTGAAGGTTCTTTGGAAGCTTATGCATCTGCAACGGGAATAGCAATTACCGCAAAAAAAATGCGCGCAGAATTCCCGGATTCAATGCTGAATGATTACCGCGAAGAGGATATCGATTCAAAAGTGGTTTACGAATGTGCCAAAAAAGGCGACCCGACTGCAATCGAAGTTTTCAGATATACCGGACAAAAATTGGGAGAAGCGCTTGCCAATTTCGTGATGTTTTCTTCACCGGAAGCAATTCTACTTTTTGGCGGCGTCATCAAAGCCGGGGATTTTATCTTAAAACCGACCAAACTTCACATGGAAAGAAACCTATTACCAATTTTTAGAAATAAAGTGAAATTGGTTTTCAGTGAATTGGACGAAGCGGATGCAGCTATTTTGGGAGCGAGCGCTTTGGTCTGGGAAAAATAAAAAACATTCACATAAAAAATCGCCACTGATTCGCGAATATTTTCGTCAAGAATCAGTGGCAATTATATTTCTGGAATTGAGTACAGAATTCGCTAATTTTCCTCGTCGTCATAATATTCAAAAAGAAAATCATTGTAGGGAAACCTCGAAATATGGATTTTCAAAACCTCGTCGTAAATCATTTTCTTCATTTCGGGGAAATTCTCTTTGGTTAAAGCCGAAATAAAGACCGTCGGATATTTGGATTTCGACATCCAGGTCTTTTCCCATTCTGCCAGAGAAATATTCTTTCTGTTGGAAGGCGTCAAGTCATCTTCTTCTTTTTTCTCGTAAGCAAAAGCATCGATCTTGTTGAAAACCATAATCATCGGTTTTTGATGCGCTCCGATTTCCATCAAAATTTGATTCACGGAATTGATATGGTCTTCAAAACTGTCGTGGGAAATATCAACAACATGAATCAGCAAATCCGCTTCACGAACTTCATCCAAAGTCGATTTAAAGCTTTCCACCAATTGTGTCGGTAATTTTCTGATGAAACCAACGGTGTCCGTCAACAGAAAAGGTAAATTCCCTACTACCACTTTTCTCACCGTGGTGTCCAAAGTGGCAAACAGTTTATTTTCGGCGAAAACCTCTGATTTCGAAATCGCGTTCATCAAAGTGGATTTTCCCACGTTGGTATATCCAACTAATGCGACACGTACCATCTTTCCACGGTTTTGTCTTTGGGTGGACATCTGTTTATCGATGGTTTTCAGTTTTTCCTTTAATAGTGAAATCCGGTCGCGGATAATTCGCCGGTCGGTTTCGATTTCGGTTTCTCCGGGTCCTCTCATTCCAATTCCACCACGCTGTCTTTCCAGGTGGGTCCACATTCTTGTCAAACGTGGCAAAAGATATTCGTATTGTGCGAGTTCTACCTGAGTTCTTGCATAAGAAGTTTGTGCTCTTTGCGCGAAAATATCCAGAATCAAATTGGTTCTATCCAGAATTTTCACCTCCATTTCCTTCTCAAGATTTTTCAGTTGTGAAGGTGAAAGTTCATCATCAAAAATAACAGTCGTAATTCCGTTTTCCTTGATATAATTTCTGATTTCATCCGCTTTTCCGCTTCCGACAAAAGTTTTGGAATCCGGTTGCGACATTTTTTGGGTGAAACGTTTATCCACAGTTGCTCCTGCCGTAAACGCCAAAAACTCAAGTTCATCAAGGTATTCCTTAAGTTTTGCTTCGTCTTGATTTTGGGTAATTAAGCCCACCAAAACGGCTTTTTCGTATAAATGTTCTTTTTTTTCTAGCATAGGTTAATTGCGTTCAGCATTCCTGCAAATTTAAGAATTTTATTTCCGGGAGTTTAAATCCTTTACACAAAAGCAGGGAAAGTCACACTTCCTTTCCGCCAAACTTCCACTTCATCCAAAGCATAATCACCGCCGTCATAAAAACAACAATATTGGTGAGAATCACAGAAATGCTGTCTTTCAAAACTCCATAACCAATCCAAATAATAGTACTTGCAAGAACAATCATAAAGGTGTGCACGGAAATATCCTGAACAGATTTTGATTTCCAGGTTTTGAAGATTTGTGGAACGAAGGTGATGCAGGAAAGGAAACCTCCGAGCAAACCGATGATTTCAGGATTGATGTCCATAAGTAATAAGTGATATTTGAGACTTCAAATCTATGAAATTCACCTCGTAATTCAGGCTTTTTACCACTATTACAAAAAAACACTTCATGACCATATTACTGAAATCAATCCCAGTCTGATGTGATAAATTTCATGGTTTCTCCCGCATCATTGGAAAGTGTAAGATAATGTCCGTTGATTTTGTACTTAGACATGCTTGGTAAAGTTTTGGCGAAAGCGGTCTCCAAATCCATGTTATTTTCGCAATACATCATCGTGGATCCAATGCCAGAAAATCTCACCAAACCATCCGAATAAAATTCTGCGGTAAAAAACATTTTATTACAACCCATTTCCGCTCCGTATTGATTGGGATTGGTTTTCGCGGAAGTCAAATCCATATTTGCACGGTTTTTCACCATCAGATCCCGACTGAAATTTTGAAATTCAACCAGCATCCATTGACGGTTTATACCTTCATAAACTAAAGTTTTAGTTGAACAGTTTTGAAACAGAAAAATTGCGATTAAGAAGATCAAAATCCGACCAAGTCCTTTCATAATATTAATTTTCAACAACACCGCCATTATTGTGCCGTAATTCCTAAATTTGATTTCAGAAAATAATTAAAAATGACTCAGAATTATTTTAGTTTTGAAGGCGAGATTCAGAAAGCGGGCGAAATCAACGCCGCATTCGTAGAATTCCCGTTTTCGGTACAGGAACTTTTCGGGAAAAAAGGCCAGGTCAGGATCCAGGCGATTTTTGATGGAAAAGTGGAGTATCGTGGAAGCTTGACGAAAATGAATTCAGATTGCCATATTTTGGGTTTAACTCAGGAAATTAGAAAGAAACTGGGGAAATCATTTGGGGACACTGTTTCCGTGAAATTGTGCGAAGACAAAGAAGAGCGAATCGTGGAAATTCCCGAAGATGTGAAAATTATTTTCAATGAAAATCTGAAGGCAAAGGAATTGTTTGATGCGATGAGCTATACCCACAGAAAAGAATACATCCGCTGGATTGTGGAAGCCAAAAAGCCTGAAACCCGCGAAAACCGAAAAGTAAAAATGATCGAAATGATTCTTGCAGGAAAAAAAGGAATATGATGGAAAAAAAAATAATAGAAACTGAAAGACTTCTCCTGGAACCTATGTCAACCGACGATTCGCAGTTCATCTTCGAATTGTATAATTCGCCGAACTTCATCAGATTTATTGGGGACCGGAATATCAAAACCATTGCTGATGCTGAAAATTACATCAGAAACAGATTCCTGCCGCAGATCGAAAAACTGGGTTACGGAAACTATTTGATTACCAAAAAAGAAGACGGCAAAAAAATCGGCAGCGTCGGAATTTTCGAGCGTGACGGTTTGGAAGTGCACGACATCGGATTTAGTTTTCTACCAGAGTTTGAGGGAAAAGGTTATGGTTGCGAAGCCGCCTCAAAGCTGATGGAAGTTGGATTTAAAGAATTTGGCTTAAAGAAAATTTCGGCTATTACTACGAAGGAAAATATTTCTTCTCAAAAACTGATTGAAAAACTAGGCCTAAAATTCCAAAAAATGGTGAGCCTGCCGAATGACGAAGAGGAATTGATGTACTATGAAGTTGAGCAATCTGCGGAATCCATGTAATCAGAAAGAGGGAAAAACGTGCTTAAATTCTTGCTGATCACTCAAATGAAGCAGATCTAAAACAGAAAATAATCATCTACCCTAAAAAAAAACGCATCAAAAGTGATACGTTTTCTATTTTTTTCCAAGACCAAATACACTGTGCAACAGTCTGCTCCCACCCAATCTCAGTTCGCTTTCCAATCGACCACTGCACGAATAAACGCTTCAGCATTTTCCAGTGGGATATTGGGTAAAATTCCGTGTCCTAGATTTGCGATATAACGGTCTTTTCCGAATCGGTTAATCATTTCGTTCACCATTTTTTTAATTGTTTCCGGTGTGGAATGCAATCTCGCTGGATCAAAATTTCCCTGCAAAGTCATCGTGTGGTTCGTCAAAACCCTCGCATATTCAGGTCGGATCGTCCAATCAACTCCTAAAGCCGAAACTTTCGACAAGGTCATTTCCTCCAAAGCGAACCAGCATCCCTTTCCGAAAACTACCACGTGAGTGAGCGGACTCAATGCTTCCACAATTTGGTTGATGTATTTCCACGAAAACTCCTGATAATCCTCCGGCGACAACATTCCGCCCCAAGAATCAAAAACCTGAACCGCGGAAACACCTTTCTCCACTTTTCTTTTCAGATAAGCAATGGTGGTATCTGTGATTTTCTGTAATAATAAATGGGCAGCTTCCGGATTTTGGAAACATAAAGATTTCGCAATATCAAAAGCTTTTGAACCCTTTCCTTCTACACAGTAGCAAAGGATTGTCCAAGGTGAGCCGGCAAAACCGATCAATGGAATATCATTGTCAAGTTTTTGCAAAGTCAGTTCTATCGCATCGAAGACATATCCCAAAGTATCATTAACATTCGGAACTTCAATATTTTGAACTTGTTCCATGGTTCTGATCGGCGTTTCCAACCAAGGTCCGACGGAATCCACCATTTTGAAATCCATTCCCATTGCTTGCGGAACCACCAGGATATCCGAAAATAAAATCGCGGCGTCTAATGGATATCTGCGAATCGGCATCATGGTGATCTCAGCGGCTAATTCCGGTGTTCTGCATCTGGTGAAAAAATCGTATTCATCGCGCATCGCACGGAATTCCGGCAGGAATCTCCCTGCCTGTCTCATCATCCAAACCGGTGGTCTTTCTACGTTTTCTCCTCGCAATGCCTTTAAATACAGGTCGTTCTTAATCATAATATTTCATTTTACGCTCATTTTTCTTGAGCATCATATTTTGCAATTAAACTCAGTAAATCATCCATGTTGCTTTCTGAACTTGTAATTACTTCATTTTTTGTAAACTTTTTAATCTCACTTTCTGTGGTTTCCCCGATGGAAAAAAGCAGGTATTGATCAAGCGAATTATGCTTCGCAAAACTTCTCACACCGCTCGGGCTGAAAAAACAAACCGCATCATAATCTCCCGAAACCTGCGGATATAGCAACTGCGTTTCATAGATGGGAACCTTCTTGTAGGAAATGTTTTGCAGTGGCAATGCATTGTTGAGCACGTTTAAAGCGAGGTTACCGCAGAAATGGAGGAATTTTTCCTTGTTATTATTTTTGATGATGAAATCGGCAAGTTCTTTGGCATGTTTCGCCACCTTGAACGTCCCGAATCCGTTTTTCCTAAGCTCTCTTTTTGTCTGTAAACCCACTGCATAAATCTTGTTGAAATCTCTCTCCACGAAATTTTCATTGGGCATAAAACCATTTTCAAAAAAAGCCTCCACCGCATTCACGCTGGTGAAAATCAAAGAATAGGCCTTTAAATCATAAGGTTTCACTTTCAAATGTTTAATCTTGATCACTTCCATAAAGTCATAAGAAAAATGATTCCCCAGTTTTTTGGAAATCATTGATTCATTGAATTTTTTGGTGAAAAGGATTCTCATTTTTATCTAGGTAATTGGTAAATAATCGCTTCTATGCGCTTGTTACAATTGGGTTTTGATTTGCTGCATTATTTCTCTTCCGCCATTCCTGATGACTTCTTCGGCGAATTTCTTACCGTAATTCACTCCTTCTTTATAGGTAAAAATTTCGTCTGTTTCAATGCAGTTTTGTCCATCCAGTGAACATAATCTTCCCCGGAAACGGATTTCATTCTTGTCATTAATTTCGGCAAAAGCACCAATCGGGGCGGTGCAGCCTCCTTCCAACGTGTTCAGAAAATTTCTTTCGATATTGATACAGATCTGAGTCGGAAGGTGATTAATTTCTTTAAAAACCTCCTTCATTTCCGGATCGTCACTTCTACCGGTAATGGCCACTACTCCTTGTGCAGGTGCTGAAATCATGATCGGAATTGCTTCATAACGAATATCTAAACCCATTCTTTCAATCGCCGCCAAGGAAAAAAGCGTGGCGTCAAAATCTTGTTCTTCAAGTTTTCGCAGGCGTGTCTGCACATTTCCGCGGATATCTGAAAATTCCGTATCCGGAAATTCCTTTAGCCAAAATGCTCTTCTACGGAGGGAACTGGTGGCGATTTTCAAATCCCGCAAATCCAAAGTCTCAGCATCTGGTTTTCTGACCAGCACATCCTGCGGAAAATCCCTTTTTAAAACCGCGATGATTTCAATGTTTTCAGGAAGTTCGGTAGGAATATCCTTTAAGGAGTGTACGGCAATATCCACTTCATGATTCAATAAGGCAATGTCTAAATCTTTGGTGAAAATCCCCGTGATTCCCATCGCATAAAGTGGTTGCTGAAGATTTTTATCGCCAGAAGAAACAATCGGCGTGATTTCGGTACTGTAATTTCTGTTTTGCAGATTTCGTTCGACTTCCCTTGCCTGCCAAAGTGCGAGCGGCGAGTTTCTGGTTCCGAGTTTAATGCTTCTCATTGAATTCCTTGTTGGGTTGTTCCACTAAAATCTCATGCATTAACTTGCTGATCTCCTCAGCTTTCCATGGATTATCGATGATATATTTCGCAAAACGGTTGGTGATTTTCTGGATCATTTTCCCAGAAAGTTCCATATCTTCTATTTCTATATATTTGTGTTTTTTGTGAATATTGTGCATTTCATTGCGTTCCATGTTTTTCAGAACGGCTTTAAAATGGTGAATGTTAGGTGCCAATTTTCTTTTCTTTTCCCATTCCAGAAAATCCCTGGTCATTTCTTTAATGATTTCCTCGGCTTTGGGAATTTCTTTTTTCCGCTGAACCATGGTTTCGCTGATGTGCAGGGAAAGTTGATCCACATCCACCAAACTGACATTCTGGTTATCCGTGATGTTTTTTTCCACATTATTGGGAATCGAAAGATCGATGACAAGCGTTTCTTTTCCGTTTGGGAAATGGCTTTTGTTGATGATCGGGTGTTTTGCTCCAGTTGCTACAATCAGGATATCAGTTTGTTTCAATTCTTCATGAAAGTCTGCAAATTCAATGTGTGGAATCTGATATTTTTCAGCGATCTTTTCTGCTTTATCTTTGCTCCGATTGGCGATTTTTACTTTTGGTTTGTAAACGTGTTTTACCAGATTTTCTACCGTGTTCTGACCAATTTCTCCAACTCCCAACAACAAGATATTCTTGTCAGAAATCTGTTGCTGATTTTTCAGGATATAGTGAACTGCGGCGTAAGAAACAGAAGCCGCCCCATTTGAAATTTCGGTTTCATTCTTGATTCTTTTCGAAATTTGAATGGCTGAATTGATTGCTCTTTCCAAGAATGGATTTGAGTTTTGCTTTTCTTTCTTGAAACGGTGGTATGCATTTTTGATTTGACCGATGATTTCAAAATCACCAATGATCTGGCTTTCCAATCCAGCTGCCACACGGAATAGGTGATTCAATGCTTCTTCGTGTTTCAGGATGTTCACGTATTTCATGAACTCGGTGAGACTCACGCCGGTGGTTTTGCAGTAAAGTTCTGCAATCAAAAGGTAGTTTTGGGAAGTGGTGTAAATCTCGGTTCTGTTGCAGGTGGAAACCACGAAAGCGTCACCCAAATTCTCTTCATGAATTTCGTTGACAAAACTTTTGACATTTTCATCAAAAAAGGCAAATTTCCCCCTGGTTTCGGCATCGGCTTTTTCAAAACTGATGCTCAAAACGGCAAAATTGGCGGTTTTGTGAATGTTTGGATCGGTATTCATAAAGCAACGGCAAATTTAAGACTTTATATTGAATAAAAGAAAGGCTGGAAATATGAGGATTATCATCGAAATCTATCAAATCCGGACTTCAGATTTTCTCAGTAAAATTTCTTCCAATTCATATTTTGCCTTTAAAATTAACTGATTCACAATTTTTTACAACCGACAAAACAATCTTTGGCTAAAAAAGTTTAATTAAAAACCCCGTTCAACTTTAATAAAACTTTAACGGAAATTAATTAGGACTAAATTCATAAAACAGTTCTAAATTTATATCTTTGTACACTTTAAAAAATCAGCAGAAAAATGGGGTTATTTGATATGTTCACGCAGGATATTGCGATTGACTTGGGAACAGCAAACACACTAATTATACATAACAACAAGATTGTAATCGACCAACCTTCTATCGTTGCAATCGAAAGAACTTCTGGGAAACCAATTGCAGTGGGCGAAAAAGCAAAACACATGCAGGGAAAAACCCACGAAGATATCAAAACAATCAGACCTTTGAAAGATGGCGTAATCGCTGATTTTCATGCCTCTGAACACATGATCAAGGAATTCATCAAACAAATTCCGGGAATTAAGGGAAAACTTTTCCAACCCACCTTGAAAATTGTGATTTGTATTCCCTCCGGAATTACAGAGGTGGAAAAAAGAGCGGTTCGTGATTCCGCACAAAAAGTGAATGCAAAAGAAGTCCGTTTGATCTATGAACCAATGGCGGCCGCAATCGGTGTAGGAATCGACGTGCAGAAACCTGAAGGAAACATGATTATCGATATAGGTGGAGGAACAACAGAAATCGCTGTGGTTGCTCTTGGAGGAATCGTTTGCGACAAATCCGTGAAAATTGCAGGCGACGTTTTTACCAATGATATTGCTTATTACCTGAGAACCCACCACAATTTATACATCGGTGAAAGAACCGCTGAAAGAGTGAAAATCGAAGTAGGTTCCGCCATCGAAGAACTGGATGTGGAAATTGAAGATATTCCGGTTCAAGGACGCGATTTGATTACCGGAAAACCGAAAGAAATCATGGTGAACTACAAAGAAATCGCAAGGGCTTTAGACAAATCCATCATAAGAATCGAGGATGCAGTCATGGAAACCTTATCTCTGACTCCTCCGGAATTGGCGGCAGATATCTACAAAACCGGAATTTATCTTGCGGGAGGCGGCGCACTTCTCCGCGGATTGGCAGACAGACTGCACAAGAAAACCGGGCTCCCTGTTTTCGTAGCGGAAGACCCACTGAGAGCTGTAGTTCGCGGTACAGGAATCGCACTGAAAAACATGGACAAATTCAACTTCCTGATTAAATAACAGTTAATTTTTACGACACATTCTGATGGGATTTTTGCTGAGATTATTTTCGAAGAACGGTTTGTTCGTCTTCTTTATATTCCTGCAAATCACTGCATTGGTGTTGATTTTCAGCAGAAACTCCATGCAGCAATCATGGCTTGCCGCACAAACAGCGGCATTCAATTCCTGGGTTTCCGGGTATATTGATGAAGGCGCTTCGTACCTGAAACTCAAGCAAATCAATGACGAACTGGTGAAACAAAACAAGGTATTGATGGAGCAGGTTTACGGAAAAGGAACTAGCGAAATCCCACAATTCAAAAAAGTTCACGACACGATTGGCGGCGGACAAATCTACACTTTTGTAGATGGCGAAATCATTTTTAACAGCATCAACAGAAAGGACAACTACTTCACCATCAACCGCGGAAAACGCGACGGAGTATTCCCAAAAATGGGAGTGATGGCGCCGAATGGAATCGCAGGAATCGTTATTAACACTACGGATTCTTACGCTTTGGTTCAATCGGTTTTGAGTTTGGATAAAATCAAGATCAATGCCGCCCTGAAAAAATCGGGATATTTCGGAACTTTGACTTGGCGAGGTGACGATTCCAGAACCATGCATCTCTCCGATATTCCAAAATATGTTGCCCTGCAAGTGGGAGACACCGTGGTCACCGACGGTAAATCTGCCATTTTTCCAAGAGGAATAATGATCGGGAAAGTTGCCGGTTATCAAGTGGACAACAAAACCGGTTTCTGGGATATTTCTGTGGAACTGAGCGAAAAAATGGGAAACCTGAGCAAGATTTATGTGGTCAAAAATTTAAAGAAAGCAGAAGTAAGCAGAATTCAGGATACTTTGCAGGCAACGATAAAACGGGAAAAATGATAAGCAGAACACTTTTTACAGATGTATTAATAATTGCTTTCCTGGTGGCTTTGCAGATTTTCGTGCTCAACAGAATCACCCTTTTCGGAAAATACACGCCGGTACTTTATCCGGTTTTCGTGATGTTTTATCCTTTTTTCAGGAATAAATTTCAGTTTCTGGCATTGAGTTTCTTATTAGGTTTATCTATTGATGCCTTTCTTTATACTTGGGGAATCAATGCATTTGCAACCACGATAATCGCCTATTTTAGGACATTGATTTTCAGAACCTCTACCGATACTTCCACTGATTTCTTTTCTTTTCAGAGCTTACAATGGATGCAATTTCTGTTCTTTATTGGGTCCAGTATTTTCGTTCATCAGTTTCTAGTGCAATACATCGAGTTTTTCAAATTCAGCAGATTCTTAGAAATCTTTCTAAATGTTTTGGCAACCAGCGCAATTTCATTTATATTTATCCTGATGTACGCATTGGCTTTTAGGATTAAGCAGAGAATTTGAAATCTAACCTTTTTTTAACATTAAAAATTATCAGGTGGTCTTTTTAAAAGGTCACTAATCAATGAAATCACAATATCTAAAAATAACCGTTATTTTGGCTCTTCTTGCTTCTATTTTCATAGCGAGGCTGGCTTATTTGCAGTTGTTTACCGACAGATATGCATTGAATGCAGCGAATACATCCATCAAGACAGAATACATCATTCCGCAAAGAGGGGTGATTTTCGACCGAAACGGTAAAATCATGGTGGGAAACCAGCCATCCTATGAAATTTCCTACACCGAGGCATTGATGCGGCCGGATTTTGATACCGTGGATTTTTGCCAGTTGATGAAGATCAGCAAATCCGATTTCAAAAAGAGGATTGATGCCCTAAAAAAAGAAAAATACTACTCCAAACTCACCCCGATGACTTTTATGAAAAATCTAAGTCGTGAGGAAATCGCACGAGTTCAGGAAATTATCTTCAAATATCCAGCATTTAATATTGTTTCCAGACCACAAAGACAATACGAAGTTTCCACTTCGGGAAATCTGTTGGGATATACCAATGAAGTCAACGACCGAGACATCAAAAGAGATTCGCTCTATTATTTGCCGGGCGATTTCATCGGAAAGACCGGCGTGGAAAGATCTTATGAAAAAGAACTTCGCGGTGTGAAAGGCGTTCAATACATCCAAAAGGACATCCGCTTGCGAAATATTGGTCCCTACAAGAACGGAACATTGGACAAAGATGTGATCACCGGAAAGGATATCACTTTAACCATCGACTACGATCTGCAGCGCATGGCGGAAGAAATGATGGTGAACAAGCAGGGAGCCATTGTGGCACTTGATCCCACGAATGGAGAGATTTTGGTGATGGCAACCGGACCCGACATTGACCCCAATCTTTTTACCGGACCGGAAAAAACCAAAAACCTTTACCGTCTTCAGATGGACACGCTTTACAATAACCGGCCAACTTTTGACCGATCCGTTCAGGCGGCTTATCCACCGGGATCTACCTTCAAACTGTTAACCGCCGCCGCAGCTATGCAAATGGGCGTGATGAACGAAAACACCATTTTCCCTTGTGGAGGTGGGTTTTATTATAAAGGATTAAGGATCAAAGGTCACGGCGGCGCGGATCCATTGATTCCCGCCATCCAGGTTTCCAGCAACTGCTATTTTTCTTATGCCTTCATCGCCATTATGAACAAATATCCGGGAAATCCCACCAAAGGTGTTGATGAATGGAAAAAGATCATGAGCAGTTTCGGGTTGGGAGAATTCCTGAATAACGATTTGGCGGTTGGTTCAAAAGGCAGAATTCCAAGCGGGGAATTTTATGAAAAACGAAGCGGCAAAAAAGACTGGAGTTCCGACTACACCATGAACGGATCCATCTTCAACGGAATGGGGCAAGGCGACGTATTGCTAACTCCAATGCAAATGGCAAATGCAACCGCAGCAATCGTCAATAAAGGATGGTACTACACCCCCCACATTGTGAAAGCCATTGATGGAAAACCCAATCCGGATCCGAGATTTAAAGTTAAACATAAAACGCTGGTAGAACCCAAATATTTCGAACCCATCATCAAAGGAATGGAAAGAGTTGTTCTGGCAGGAACTGCGCGAGGTTTGAGATCCAACGACTTTACCATGCTCGCCAAAACCGGAACGGCACAGGTTCCGCAAGGAAAAGACAACTCGATCTTCATTTTGGCTGCTCCGGCAGAAAACCCGAAAATAGTAGTTGCAGCGGTAATGGAGCATGCCGGATTCGGAGCAACATGGGCAGGACCGGCCGCAACGGTGATTGCCGAGAGATATTTGCTGGGCGATTTGAAAAGAGAGCATCTTTACAAAAAAATGACTGGTGCGAGTTTCATGCCAGAATATAGAAGACAGTGGATCGTGGATTTGAAACGGAAAGGACTTTATAAAGAACCCAATAAAGATTCTTTGAAAATCCTTCAAATTGAAGACAGTTTGAAATTTATAAAAAACGAAGCTCTGAGAGAACGACTCACTTACCGAAGAGATTCCATCAGATACAGACTTAAAACCAGTACCCAGAAAAAATGAAATGGACACAAGGAATCGATAAATTGGGGATTTTCCTGTATTTGCTACTGTGTTCATTTGCCGTGGCAAATATTTACAGCGTGGATCCCGCAGCCGGAATCAAGCAGGGGACTTTTTTCGTGATATCGATATTCATCGGAATCATCATTTTCTTCATGCGTGCCAAATTTTTCGAAAATTCTGCCGGAATGTTCTATATTTTCGGAGTACTGCTTTTGGTAGGGCTTTTCCCTTTTGGTAAAGAAGTTTTGGGGCAAAAAAACTGGTACCGTTTCGGCGGATTCAGTTTTCAACCGGTGGAATTTGCAAAACTTGCGGTTGCGCTGATGCTGGCCAATTACGTGGCAGGTCCTGATTTTAATCTGAAATATCGAAAATCACTTTGGACTGCCTTAGCAATAATCGGCGTTCCCGCGGTCATCGTTTTGGCGATTCCCGATGTGGGTTCCTTGCTGGTATTTACCGCGTTTTTTATCGCTTTATTTCGTGAGGGATTATCGGGTTGGTTATTCGGAATTGGGTTTATTTTTGTTGCCGTATTTTTGGTTTCTCTTGCGGTGGATCCGATTTATGTTGCAGCGGGAATTGTACTGATTGCCGCCATTGTTATCTTTTTCAACTATCAAAAAATTCACTGGAACGTAATTTCCATTGCGGGAATTTTCGGTTCAGTTTTACTCCTTTGCGGGATTGCCTTTGGAACTCCGAAGATCCTGGAAAAATTACCTAAACACCAGAGAGAGCGAATCGAGGTTTTGTACAAAGGTGAAAAGGCCTTTCGCGATACTTCGGGTTACAATTTACTTTATTCCAAGACAGCAATTGGTTCCGGGGGATTTTTCGGCAAAGGATACCGTGAAGGTTCGGTGACTCAGGGAAAATTTGTTCCGGAGCAAAGCACGGACTACATTTTCTGTACGGTGGGCGAAGAATGGGGATTTCTGGGAAGTTCGTTACTGGTTTTGGTTTACACCATTTTCATCGGTAGGATTTATTACCTCTCGGAAAAGCAGAAGTCTATCTTTAACCGAGTTTTTGGATATTGTTTCGCATCGATCCTTTTGATGCACTTTGCCATCAATCTTGGTATGGTGATGGGGCTTTTCCCTACAGTAGGGATTCCGCTGCCATTTTTCAGTTCTGGTGGCACTTCCCTGCTCACGTTTTCAGTAATGACTTTTATTTTCTTTAAATTGAATTACGCAGACCGGAATAGTTTGGTGTAGTAGATTCTTGTTCTGAAGCTAAGGGAATTTTGAACTTTGTAAATGGATTTAGCTTAAAATATTTTAAACATTCTGTATTTATTAAGATTGGATAGATTTTTCCCCACAAAAAAAGCCGCCCGTTCCGGCGACTTTATTTGATCAATTATTGGTGAGGTCCTAGTTATTCGCGAAATTAGATTCCACTAATTCGGGAGTTAGCACCCGCTTTGCAAATCGGTATTTCGGTCCCCAGTAAGAGTCATTCAGCGAAGAAATCATCACACCGCGTGAGGTGGCAGCATGGATGAACTTCACTTCACCGTCTTCGTCCACGCTTTCTATAATTCCTACGTGGGAAATTCTGTTTCCGCCTTTGTGCGAGAAAAAGATTAGATCTCCTTTTTGCAGGTGTTCCTTTTCAACATTATCCCCTTCCTGTGCTTGTGCGGCAGCGACTCTTGGCAGATTCATTCCAGCGGCACTGAAAACTGAAAGCACGAATGCAGAGCAGTCAATCCCTCTTCTGGTCATTCCTCCATATCGGTACGGAGTTCCCAGATAGGACTCTGCTTCGGTTAAAATTTCGTCGATTTTTTTGGTGAATCTGATGGTTTTTGCAATCTCCTCTTTTTTGATGGCTGCTTCCATGCTTTTCGCGGCTGCTGCCTTTTCATCCGCAAAACTGGTGAGTAATTGTGCTTTTGCGGTTTCTAATTTTTTATTATCTATTGAGGTAAGTTTGGCATTTGTTTTGTACTCGTTTGAGTAATTAGCCGGCGTTGAAACTACATAGTTGGTAACACATGATTGTAGAGAGAAAGTAGCGATAATACCGGCAACATAAAACAGAACTCTTTTCTTCATATATATTTATTTGTCCGTGTTAAAAAAGTAATATTTGTTTTTAAACGCAACACAAAAATAGGTATTCGAGACAAAAAAAGGGTGAAAACACCTTTTTTGAAAAGTTCTTTTAACACATTTTAACATTACTTTTTTGAATGTTAAAGAAATAGGAGTCGCAATCCCTTTATTTAAGGGATTGCGTTTTTATTTTTATTAAGATTCCTTAACATTTATACAGACCGTCTATTTCGGTTATGCAATCCTTCTATAAAACCCGGTGGAAACAAAAAAAAGCCCGGAACATTTCCGGACTTCCATTATTTTTCTCATCATTTGTTATCTTGTAAAAAGCAGTTCCCGATATTTGGTCATTGGCCAAAGTTCGTCATCAACTAACATTTCCAGTTCGTCGGATGCATTTCTTATCTCATCGAAAAGCGGTTTGACCTCATTGCAAAACGCTTCAGCCATTTTGTGTGAGTCTTCTATTTTTTTTGCTTTTTTGGTTGCAGCCAAAAGTTTTTCCACCCCTACTTTCATCATCGAAATATGCTCTGAAATTTCAGCAATCATGCTCATCTGCTCTTTCGCCAATGTTTTGAACTCTTTATCGCCAAAAATCTCTTTCAGTCCTTTCACATTTTCGATCAGCCTGTTTTGATAATTGATGGCACATGGAACGATATGGTTCCTTGCAATATCGGCTAACACGGTTGCCTCAATGGAAACCATGGTAGAATATTTCTCCAACTTGATTTCATTTCTTGCCTCGATTTCCCGCTGTGAATATATTCCGAGTTCTTCATAAAGTTCCACAAATTTTTGGTCAAGTTCCCTGCTCAAGGCTTCCGGAGTAGTTTTCAAATTTTTTAATCCGCGTCTTTTTGCCTCTCTCGCCCAATCTTCTGAGTATCCGTCACCTTCAAACATGATGTTCTTGGAGACTTTGATGTATTCCCTCAACACATTAAAAATGGCTTCGTCTTTTTTCAGACCATTTTCCAGCAGGCTATCCACTTCTTTTTTGAAATCCCGCAACTGTTTTGCTACAATGGCGTTCATCACGGTCATTACTTCAGCGCAGTTTGCGGAAGAACCTACCGCCCTGATTTCAAATTTATTTCCTGTAAACGCAAATGGCGAGGTCCTGTTTCGGTCTGTATTGTCCAACAAAATTTCCGGAATTTTCCCTACCACATTCAGTTTCAGTTCTGTTTTTTCTTCTGGCGAAAGTTTGCCATCCGTCACTTTTTCCAGCTCTTCCAAAACACCGAAAAGTTGTGTTCCAATGAATGCGGAAATAATTGCAGGCGGAGCTTCGTTTGCTCCCAATCGGTAATCATTACTCGCAGAAGCGATACTCGCTCTCAGCAGATCCGCATAATCATGAACCGCTTTGATGGTATTCACGAAGAAAGTCAGGAACTGCAAATTCTTTTTCGGGTTTTTTCCCGGACTTAATAGATTTTCGCCGGTATCGGTTGCCAAACTCCAGTTGTTGTGCTTCCCGCTTCCATTCACTCCTGCGAAAGGTTTTTCGTGGAAAAGGATGTGGAAGTGGTGTTTGTGCGCTACTCTCGCCATTAAATCCATCAAAAGGGAATTGTGATCCACGGCAACATTCACTTCTTCAAACATCGGTGCCAATTCGTATTGGTTGGGCGCAACTTCGTTGTGACGCGTAGTCACCGGAATTCCCAGCTGCATACATTTGATTTCCAGCTCCTTCATAAAGTTCATCACTCGGGTTGGAATGGATCCAAAATAATGATCATCCAACTGCTGTCCTTTCGCGGGGGAATGTCCGAGCAGCGTTTTTCCCGTAATCACCAAATCCGGTCTGGATTGATAAAGAGCGGAATCCACTAGAAAATATTCCTGTTCCCAACCCAAAGTGGGAGTCACTTTGGTCACATTCTTATCAAAATAGGATTTGCAGATATCGGTTGCGGCGTCATCCACTGCACTTAGTGCACGCAAAAGAGGAGCTTTATAGTCTAAGGTTTCGCCAGTATATGAAATAAAAATGGATGGAATACACAGAGTCGTCCCCAAAATGAAAGCGGGAGAAGTGGGATCCCATGCCGTGTAACCTCTTGCTTCAAAAGTGTTTCTGATTCCTCCATTCGGGAAAGATGAAGCATCTGGTTCCTGCTGGATCAACATGCCTCCGGAAAATCTTTCGATCGCCCGATCACTTTCGAAAGGAGTGAAAAATGAATCGTGCTTTTCTGCGGTAGTTCCGGTTAAGGGCTGAAACCAGTGGGTGTAGTGGGTAACTCCTTTGCTTAAAGCCCAATCTTTCATTGCCACTGCAATTTGGTCAGCAACATCACGCTGGATTTTGGTTCCCTTTTTTATCGCATTCTGAATGGAGGTGAATGCTTCTTTGGTTAAATAAGACCTCATCGTCTCCTCAGAGAAAACATTTTGGCAGAAAAGCTCGGATAGTTTTGCGGGAAATTTAACCGCATTGTCTCTTCTGAAATCTTTGAAAGAAAGTGTTTCTAGCGCTTTAAACCTTAAATTTGACATAATGCATCTGTTTTGATAGGGCAAAGTTAATACAAAATACGTTAAAAAACATTTTTACCCCATATTTTTTAGGGGTGTTAAGGAAATTTTAATTTTTTTATAGTTTGGTTCAATTTTAAGATGAACAATGATTAATCACCTCTATAAACCAAAAAATAGGAAATTTTGCGGGTTTGTATTATCTTTGCCAAAAGATACACCTATGGTAAATTCACGAGCAAGGGAAACCACGGAAGCGATTGAGCGGCTTTATGTTTCCATGCGTCACTTATTCTATCGCGGTTTTTTCAAACCATCCGGGATTTCCGGAGAAAGTCTTAGAAATTTGTTATTGACCATCAACCCCGAAATCTACGGGACAATGGGCATCCCCAACAAGGTTGAACTCAATGGATTGCTTTATGTTTTGGATCGGCTTCCGGAAGGAATCGAGGAATGTTCATTCATTCACCTGACTTCCGACGAAGGATTTGAGAAAGGAAGTTTCGAGGTTATCGTACCGAAAAAAAGAAGAAGAAACTGCTACAGAATTGATGAACACCAAATGAACATTGAGGTTCTTCTGGGCCGTTCAGAGATTTATGATATTTTGACCCACCTTACTTTCCTATATATTGAAGCGGACAAAATCCGGCACCTCGCCTTCGTCTCAGATGAAAACGACAAGCCAACCAGGGCCTGGAAAATCATCGAAGAAGTGGCAAAAGGGGAAAAAAAATTAAGCCGAAAAGAAAAAGAAGTAGCACTCATCCATCTTTCTTCACTTCTGGGAAGAACCTTTGATGAAACCCTGGAAGCTTACAACAACTTTGGCGACGATAAAAATCCGGACCGACTTTTCAAAATCATCTATCATCTAGGAAACGAAAGTTTTAATGATGATAAGAAAATCCGAGAAAGGGAAGTTCACTTTTCTGCGATTTTAAGGGAAAGAGTCGGACACCATTTTTTCGGTGAAAAATGGGCGAATAAAGTGAAGTCGGTTCTGGCAGAAAACCATCTGCATATGAGACCTTTGCACATTATTTCCGCTAATATGCATTCCGTGAAAAATATGCTCTATGGAAACGACGCCCTGGGAAAAAAGGCCACGAAAAATGTAGATTACAAAATGTATGAGGAGATTTCTAACAAGAAATCCCTGCAGGAAAAAGTCCTTTCCTATTCCCAAGAAGCGGGACTGATCTCCATTGACGACCAAAGCGGAAGTAATATTGCAGTGCAGTTGATCGATTTGTCTAAAACCGATTTGAAAAACACTCCTTTTTCGGGGATCAAGTTTTCTGGAGATGACGTGGTGATGGTTTTTGATTATGCATTCGGTGAACAGGCGTATGAAATCATGGACGAATTGCTTAGACCATATGAATACAATGGCGAAATTTACACCATGAAGGTGAAATCCATCTCCATCATGGGAAAAGCAGGGATTCTGATGGGTGAAAAAGGTGATATCATGATTCCAACTTCACATGTTTTTGAAGGAACTGCAGATAATTACCCGTTCCAAAATGCACTGAAACTTTCCGATTTTCAGGATGACGAACTGAAAGCGTTTGAAGGTGGAATGGTCACCGTTTTGGGAACCTCTCTTCAGAACAAGGACATTTTAAAATATTTCATGGAAACTTCCTGGAAAGCGATCGGGCTTGAAATGGAAGGTGCTCATTACCAAAAAGCGATTCAGGTGGCATCAAAAATCCGCCACCACATTTCGGAGGATTTGTTTGTAATGTATGCTTATTATGCATCAGATAATCCATTGGAAACCGGCTCCACACTTTCTTCGGGCGGACTTGGCTTGACCGGCGTGAAACCTACTTATCTGATTACCTATCGGATTTTGGAGAAAATCTTGGAAAGCGCGAAAACCCACCCCAGGAAATAAAACGAACTTTTTTTAACTCAAATCCTTTCATTCAGCCCGATTGAAAGGATTTATTATTGGGGTTCACCTGAAATTTGAAATTATTTTAAATCTCTATCTTTGGTCAAATTTTATTTTAACAATGCAGAAACTTCTTGTTACCCTCCTCATTTCGGCGATTTCCACATTAGCTTTTTCGCAGCAGAACGCCTATTATCAGCAATCCGCAAAATATAAAATGGATATTGATATTGACGCACAGAATTTCACCTACCAAGGAAACCAAACTTTAACCTATACCAATAATTCGCCCGATGAATTGAAAGTGGTCTATTTTCATTTGTACTGGAATGCTTTTAAACCCAATTCCATGATGGATCAGAGAGTTCAAAGCCAGGGAAAAAACGGGGATTCCCGATTGCAAACTAACGGAGTTTCAAGATTGGCTTCGATTCCGAAAAGCGAAGAAGGCGCCCAAAACATTCATTGGATCAGGCAAAACGGAAAGGATCTGAAGTTTGAAATCCAGGAAACCATCATGAAAGTAGAACTGAATGCTCCGATTCAACCCAATTCTTCCACCACTTTTACGATGGAATGGGATGCGGTCATTCCACAACAAATTCGTCGTGCGGGAAGAAACAACCGTGAAGGAATCGATATGTCGATGACGCAATGGTATCCGAAAATTGCTGAATATGATTACGACGGATGGGCAACTTTTGACTATATCGGAAGAGAATTTCATGCGCCGTTCTCTGATTTTGAAGTCAACATTAAAATCGATAAACAATATGTCATCGGTGCGGGTGGAACTCTGGAAAATCCTTTAGAAGTAAAAGGTTATGACCCAAATGCGCACATTAAATTTGATTCCCAAAATAAGGCAACCTGGAAATGGACGGCGAAAAATATTCTCGATTTTGCTTTCGCTGCAGATAGAGATTACACGGTTGAAAGTTTCACGATTTTGGACGGGCCGAAAATCTATTACGTTTATCAAAAATCAGAAAAAACCAAACTTTGGGAAGAGTCGAAACCATATGTCACGAAGTTTTTCCAGCTGATGAATACCACTTTTGGGAAATACGCTTACCCTTCCTATTCTTTTATTCAGGGTGGTGATGGCGGCATGGAATACGGAATGTGTACTTTGATGCTCGGTGAAGGAAGAAGTTTGGAAGGTTTGGTGGGATTGATGGTTCACGAAGGCGGACATTCTTGGAATCAGCAAATGTTGGCGTACAACGAAAGTGTGCGACCATGGATGGATGAAGGTTTTACGAGTTATTATGATGATTTGATCATGCACCAACTTTTTCCGCCGAAGGAACCGGTTGCAAATCCTTTTGTAAGTTCAATTAATTCGTATATTGGTTTTACTAAAACCGGAAAAGAAGAACCTGCAGTTTGGTTGGCTGATCATCACGATAGCGGAAGCGCATATTCCATCGCTTCTTACGTGAAAGGAAATCTTTTCTTGGTTCAACTCGGATATATTGTTGGCGAACAAAATTTGTCTTTAATTATGAAAGAATTTTTCAACCAATGGAAGATGAAACATCCGACGGAAAGAGATTTCCTGCACATCGCCCAAAAAATTTCGGGAATGGATTTAAAGTGGTTTCAGCATTATTGGATCAATACCACGAAAACGATTGATTACGCCATTAAAAATGTAAAATATGATGCCAATTCCACCACCATTACGTTAGAAAATAAAGGAGGAATTCCAATGCCGATTGATTTTTCGATTTTAACCAAAGACAAAAAAGTGGTGAACTACCAAATCCCAATGAGCATGACGCACGTTTGGAAAAGCAAGGATATCTATGGTGATTTTAAGACTTTGGATTACTGGAAATGGACTCAGAAAGAATATACTTTTACGATTCCTTACAATAAATCGCAGATTTCCGCTTTGGGAATTGATTTTTCACAAAGATTGGCGGATGTGAATCAGGCGGACAATTTTGTGGAAGTGAAATAAAGCTATTTCCTTTCTGATTTCAGCTCTGAGTAAGATCCAAAATCACTTATCAACAATCTATCATAAATAAATGACTTCAATCGTAATCAACATCGGCAACACCAACATCAGATTCGGACTTTTTGATGGTGACCACTGTCATATTTCCTGGATCATGAATACCAAACCCTACCGAACCAGCGACGAATTACAGGTGCAGTTTATGATGATGTATCAAACCCACGGAATCGATGCTGAAAAAATCGACAAAATCATTATCGGTTCTGTGGTTCCACAGCTGACCCACGATATTTCCCGGGCAATCCAAAAAATCCACGGTAAAAAGCCGGTAATGGTCGATCGAAATACGCCCTCCGAAGTGCAACCGAAATCCCGACAAATGGGATCGGATATTTACGCAAACCTTGTCTCCGCACATCATCTTTACCCCGGAAAAAAGAAAATCATCCTGGATTTTGGAACGGCTTTAACGGCTAGCTGCATTGATGAGAAAGGCGAAACATTGGGAGTCATCATCGCTCCTGGAATCATTACTTCCTTAAATTCTTTAGTCGGTGAAACCGCACAACTCCCTGAAATTGAACTGGTAAAACCAAAAAAAGTTCTGGGATTGGACACGGTTTCCTGCATGCAAAGCGGAATGGTTTACGGATTTTTGGGAATGGTGGAAGGTTTTATCGACCGTATTAATGAAGAGGTGGGAGATGACTGCTTCGTGATTGCCACTGGCGGAGTTTCACACATTTACAAACCATTGACCGATAAAATCCATGTCGCGGACAGATTGCATACCTTGAAAGGATTGTATTTTTTGGGGAAAGATCTTTAAAGAGCCAAGCGTAAAGTTCTATCTCTTATTCCGAAAAAATTCCTTCACTATTCCTGAACTTTCGTTTTCTAAAATACCGAAAACAATTTCTGTCTTCGGGTGAAGCGACAAATTCTTATTGATAAACCCTCTTTGTTCGTCTCTCGCTCCGATTACTACTTTAGAAATCTGCGACCAGTTCAACGCACCGGAACACATCACGCAAGGTTCAAGGGTGACGTACATCGTGCAGTTCCGCAAATATTTGCCGCCCAAAAAATTCGCAGCAGAAGTGATTGCCTGCATTTCTGCATGTGCAGTAACATCGTTTAAAGTTTCGGTAAGGTTGTGCGCTCTTGCAATAATTCTGTTTCCTGAAACAATGATGCAGCCTATGGGAACCTCATCTTTCTCTAAAGCAGCTTCTGCTTCCTGCAGCGCTATTTTCATAAAATATTCGTCGGTGAACATCAGATTTGTTTTAAGAAACTATTCAAAATTCATGACTAAAGGAAGCCTGAAATGGTACCGAACCGGTGTTCCGTTCACCAAAGCCGGGTCAAATTTTTCGGGAAGGAGATACATGGCAATTTCCGCTTGCCGGTTGAAAGTGAAATTGTCTCCCACTGCATGCACTGAACTGATACTTCCGTCCCTTTCAACCACAAATTCTACACTGGTTTTCAGCAGTTCCTGATTCGCCAAAACGGCATCTGAATAAAACAAATCCGCCACTTGCCCCCGAAGATTATTGAATCCTCCGGGATATCTGGCTTCTTGATCCAGGTCATATTTTTTGGGATTAGGCACCTCCACTTTTGGTAGGGGATGAACTTTCAAACGCTCTAAATCTTCGCGGTTTTTTACCTTGATTAAAGCACCGACCAGTGCGGAATTTTGAACACTGTCGATTCTGCGGATGAATTCAGAAAAATCTTTTTTGATATTGACTTTAGCGGCAAAGTCTGACTCTGAGTCAAACTTTTTTTTGAACTCATTATTCAGCATAAAGCGCTGATAATCAAAAAAGCTTTTCACCGCCTTGAACTCAGTATTTTGCTGGCCAAAAAGGAAATTCAACATGAAAAAAAGGCTAAAAAAGAAAAACTTTTTCATTAGGAATTAATCTTTGGTAAATGTAGAAAAAAATTCGGAAGAAGTCGAAAATCATGATTTTTCAGAACTCAATTTTCTCCCTTTTCTGGGGTAAATCCATTGAAGTGGCTGTCAAACAATGCCATATGATGATTTTTGTGAAAAATAAAGACGAGGTGTCCCATAAAATCTTTGCAACAAAAAGCGACCGTGTTCATAGCAAAGATGGCAGCGGCATTTTTTTCTGGTGAATAACGGTACTTTGAGAACCCCACCACCTCCGTTTACCAAAAATAGAAAAAACCTGCCTGTCGGCAGAAAGGTGGAGAGTCTGACCGAAATTTGAAAGAAGCCAAAATGGTAAAGCTCCAAAAAAAATCCCGACAATAAATGACGGGATCATGGTATATTCTTTTCGAATCTTATTCTGCTGTTGGAGCTTCTGTTGCTTGAGCTTCAGCTTCTGTAGTTGCTTCTGCTGTTGCTTCTACTTCTTCTTCATCTTCTTCCTCTGCTGCACCTCCTTTCATCGCAGTTCTAGACATCTTAACAGCTACTACAACCGCATTGTCCGGATGCATGAAAGTAAATCCGTTGGTTTTGATGTCTCCCACGTACAATTTGTTTCCGATTTTCAAAGAAGTAACGTCGATTACCACTTCATCTGGAAGGTTTGCAGGGATTGCTTTCAGTTTCAGTTTTCTGAAAGACTGGCGAAGAACTCCACCTGCCACAACACCTTTTGCACGACCAGTGATTCTTACCGGAACCTCCATGATAACTGGTCTGTCTTCTGACAGCTGATAGAAATCTGCGTGTAGGATTTTGTCTGTAATAGGGTGAAACTGGATGTCCTGAAGTACGGCAGGAATAGTGTTTCCGTCAACCTCAATAGATACCGTGTGTGCTTCAGGAGTGTAAACCAACCCTTTGAAAGATTTTTCTTCCGCAGAGAAGTTGATGGTTTCTGTACCTCCGTAAACAACACAAGGGACTAAATCAGCATTACGTAAAGCTTTAGTAGACTTTTTGCCCACGCTTTCTCTTTTTGTACCTTGAATTGTAATTGATTTCATTATGAAACGTTTAAAAATTTAGGGTGCAAAGGTACAAAAAAAGTAACAAGAATCAAGTAATCTGTTCGATAGCTTCCATTTTTTTGAAAAAAAAAGACTTCTACGGAAGCCTTTTTTTCTTTAATTTTATAGGAATGCAGCTTAAATAATAAACTTGTCGCTGATCGATTTGTGTTGGTGAACCATTTTCATCACGTCTGCGAAAAGTTCGGCACACGAAAGGACCTCAATTTTTTCAGTCAGGTCCGTTCTCACCGGAATGGTGTCTGTGACGATGACTTTTGAAATTTTTGAATTCTCCATGTTTTCATAAGCTTTCCCAGAAAGTACCCCGTGTGTAGCCATTGCGCGGACAGATTTCGCACCGTTTGCGATGAGAATATCTGCAGCTTTGCAAAGTGTTCCGGCGGTATCGATCATATCGTCAATGAGGATTACATTTCTGTCTTTCACGTCACCGATCAGAAACATTTCCTCTACTACATTTGCTTTTTTTCTCTCTTTATAGCAAATGACCACTTCTGCACCAAGATGACCCGCGTAGTTTTTTGCCCGTTTTGCACCTCCCATATCCGGTGATGCAATGGTGAGGTTGTCTAGCTTTAAATTTTGTATGTATTCAATAAAAATGGTAGATGCGTAGAGGTGATCTACCGGAATTTCAAAGAATCCCTGAATTTGATCCGCGTGAAGATCCATCGTCATGATTCTGGTGGCACCCGCTGCAGTGAGCAGGTTTGCGACGAGCTTTGCACCAATTGGTGCTCTGGGTTGGTCTTTTCGGTCCTGTCTTGCCAAACCGTAGTAGGGAAGAACCACGGTAATGCTTTTTGCGGAAGCTCTTTTGGAAGCGTCAATCATCAGGAGCAGTTCCAGGAGGTTGTCAGCTGGCGGAAATGTGGAACCGATTAGGAAAACCCTGCCGCCACGTACAGACTGGTCTAAAACCGGTTCAAACTCTCCGTCACTGAATTCCTGTACCTTGATTTTACCGAGTGGTTGTCCATAATATCCGGCAATTTTTTCTGCTAAAGCCTTACTTGTTCTGGTAGAAAACAGGTAACTTGCTTGATCTGTCATTTTTACTTTTTTAATAGAGCACAAATTTATAAAAAATAAAACCACCCAAAAGAATTTCGGGTGGTTTTTGAGTCTGTCCTATTTTCCTATGTTTTAAGGGAAAGTAACTCCGCTGTATTTATTCACGTTAACAAATGGCAAAGTAGAGCCATATTTTGAATTAATGGCTTTGATAAACTCGTTGGCCAAAATAGCGTAACCTCTTCCGGTTGGGTGCACACCGTCCAGGGAGAACGAACCGCCAGTGACGAAAGTTGCCGTGTATTTCACGCCGTCGAACTGGATTCCAGAGGTGGAACTCAACTGAACCATTTTCGCATTAGCATCTACAAATGCATATCCCTTCGCGTCTGCTGCTGCTTTTATGGTCTGGTTATAAGCTGTGATAGCGGCATTTACTTCTGCAACTTCTGTGGAAGTAAGTACATATTTATCTTCGAATGGATAGGCAATTCCTCTTGAAGCTAAAGATGCAGGAATGGTAGGTGGCAAGGTGGCGTTTGACCCTATTGCAGATTTGGTGGTCAATGGAATAAGGTCACCCGCTTTCGCCTGACGAGCCTGTCCATAAGTCGCACCTAAGTACGGAGCAAGAGCTACCAGTGTAGGATTCCCGGAATTTGCAGCAACCAAGGTAATTTGCGCACCCAGATCCGCAATGCTTTCATCCTTCAACAACAAAGGATTTGCTGTGGTTTTCGAAAGAGGCTTAATTCTTTCTCCTGCACCCAAAGCAGTAAGGATTTGATTAAGTGGTCCGTAAAGCTGAGCATTAAGCGCATCAATGTTCGCATTTCCAGCATCAACACTTCCTTGTCCCAATACCGCTACAGTAAGTGGATTGTAAGGAATAGTGGTAAGTGATGGAATTGAAGTCACACTTGGGATATTTGCTACAACACCTTTTGCGTTGGTGGTGGCAATCTGACTGATGAGCATATTGTAATAGGTAGCAAATTCTGTTGGCGGAGTCAATGGTTCAATGGAGCTATCACCACCTGCAAGCGCATACAATAAAGCGTCATTGTTCCCTATCCACAATGAAAAGAATGTAGGCTGTTGCTGAAGAAAATCTGCAATTACCGAAGTGGTCGTGGAACTGGCGAACCTTACAAAGTATGGATTTGCTGTTTTGGGGTTGGTCATCAAACCTGCCGGGTTTCCATATCCCGGAGCAAGTAAGTGGGAAACCCGTGCACCGGGAACCCCCATATTGTTATAAGGACGGCCCGCTGAAACATTGTCCAAATTCGCGCCTGGAGCGCTTGGAACTGGAGATAATGCCCCATCCACCACTTTAAGGGTAAGTTTTCCGTAAAAACTGGTTCCTCCACTTGCAGTGAATAAATCGGTAAATCCACCAACATTATTAGGCATCATGGGTTGCTTAAAAGTACCACCACCGGCTAGTTTCATTTGTTGGGCAATCATTGACGGATAAGATTCATTCTGACCGTCAGAATATAAAGTGCCGTCTCTATATCCGGCAGTGAGTGAATTTCCTAATGCAATATAGTTTGTAAAATCCGCATTGCCTTTCGATACCACCACGCTGCTTACATCGCGATCGAAGTCTGTTTTACAGCTTACTGTAAATAAAAGTGCTGAAACAGCAACAGTTGAAATTAATATTTTTTTCATAGTTATATCTTAAAATGCATTATAAGAAAGACCTAAACCAAAATAATAAGCTTTGGCTTTAGCCTGTCCGTTAAAGTTATAGAACTCGTTATTGACCTGTCTTGACTTCTGAAAATTATATGCTCCTGAAAGGTCAATTCCGAATGACTTGTATTTATATCCGATACCGCCTGTGATCACGTTCGCTTCGAAGGACGGGCTTTCTGCACTGAAATCTTTATCTGCGTACGGAGTCTCATCATGATAATAGCCTAACCTACCCGCAAAATTGTCGGTAAACATATACTGTGTTCCAAATCTCCAAGTTTGGGTGCTTTTCCAATTTTTCGGCACTACTGAAACTGTTGGGTCAGTCGGTTGGTTTCCTGCTGGTGCATGGTCAAAATCCAGAATCAAAGTATTGTACTGATCCCAACCAGAATAATTGAAATCTCCGGAAACCTGCCATTTCGGAGTCACTTTGTAAGTCACACCGATGGTGTATTCATCAACCAAAGGCAAAGTAGCTTTGAATCCGTCTTTTCCTGCTGCGTCCAATCCCAGTGAAGAATAAAGACTTTGAGAGATATTAAATGTGGCAACACCTTTTTTGGCTTCCATATCCACCGGTGAGCGGTACGCCACACTTACATCCAATTTATCGGTCGGTCTGAAATAGAAACCTAAGCCGAACCCTGTTCCAGTGGCTTTGTCATCTTTCAGATTCACAGATCCGCCGAGCTGGTGAACCGATTTGGTCCAGTCTACAGTACCTTTAGCATAGATGAAGCTACCTCCCAAAGAAACCCAGGGAGCCAGTTTCACGGAAACCATCGGCTGAAAATACAGTGCTTCCAATTTAATTTTTTGCACAATTTCACTACCTGCCCAGTTATCCGGCCATTCTACAGTGCTTCCGTAAGGAGTGGCAAAACTAAAACCAACTGAAACATTATCAAGCACTTTGTAGGCTATTGCCGCATAGACTGGTGTTCCCAGAGGATTATTGGTAGAAGCTGATTCTAAAGTCTGAAGATTCTGATAATCAACTTGCGCCTTAATACCAAATCCGCCCGCAGCTACACTTAACTTATTCGGAATGAAAGACATTCCCGCTGGGTTGAAGAATGCAACACTCGCATCTTCCGCATGAGCACTTGTATGCGCCATCGCCAATTGTTTCACGCCTTGCAGGGAAACTCGAAATCCTCCCGCATAAACAATTGCGCCAGCCAATAGTGCTGTAGTTACAACAATTTTTTTCATAAAGTTCTTTATTATTGGATTCAAATATAAAATTATTTTCTAAACATTTGTTAATAAATCTTAAATTTTTTTAAACAGAAATGTTACTAAAACCACCGTTTAAGTCTTAGACCAAATTAAAATATATACAAAATGCCTTTCCATAGTAATTTCCAATGTTTTTCCGGCAGCCACCTCGGGTAGTGTTTAAATCAAATGTCCGTTCTGAAAATTTAATTTTTCCGAGGTTTTGTGATTATATGATTGACATAATATTTTATGGATCATTATGAAATCCACAAAAAAGTAGGCGTTTTATTAAACATCAAAATTAAAGCACACAAAAAAGCCGCAGTACAAGTTATACAAAAAAAATTATACTAAATTTGCAGATATTATATAGTAAAAATTATGAGTTGTGGATGCAAAACATCCGGCGATTCGTCTCATTCATGCGGAACCAAGTCCCAGAATGGCTGTGAAAAAGTAGATACCTGCGGAAATAGCTATAAATTAAGCGTTTTCGATTGGCTCTCTGACATCAATAATCCTCCACAATCCAAATTTGACTTTGTGGAAGTGAGATTCAAGAACGATCGAAAACAATTTTATAAAAACGTACATCATTTGCCGCTCCACATTGGGAGTGTAGTAACAGTAGAGTCGAGTCCCGGTCACGATACAGGCGTAGTAAGCCTCACCGGAGAGTTGGTTAAAATTCAGATGAAAAAGAAAAAGGCATCTGAAGAAAATCCTCTCAAAATTTACCGAATTGCCAACCAAAAAGATGTGGAAGTTTGGCAGGAAGCACGGAAAAAAGAAGAATCCGTGAAAATTCAGGCAAGAAAAATCGCGTATGCGCTAAACCTTGCGATGAAAATTACCGATGTGGAATTTCAGGGCGATGGTCAAAAAGTCACCTTCTATTATACTGCGGATACCCGAGTGGATTTCCGGCAGCTGATTAAGGAATACGCCATTGCATTCCGAACCAAAATCGACATGAAGCAAATCGGCTTCAGACAAGAGGCGGCGAAAGTTGGAGGAATCGGTTCGTGCGGAAGAGAATTGTGCTGTTCCACCTGGCTCACCGATTTCCGCTCCGTCAATACCAATGCTGCGCGCTATCAGCAATTAAGCATCAATCCGCAAAAACTGGCAGGACAGTGCGGAAAATTAAAGTGCTGTTTGAATTATGAGCTCGACAGTTATCTGGATGCTTTGAGCGATTTCCCTTCTTCATCATCAACTTTGGACACTGAAAAAGGAAAGGCATTCTGTATTAAAATTGACGTTTTTAAGAAAAGAATGTGGTTCGCTTATGTGGATCATTCCATGGCATGGTATGATTTGGAGGTTCAGGAGGTGAAAAAATTAATCGCGCAAAACAAACGGGGCGAAAAAACCCCGCCGCTTGAAGATTTGAAAGCAGTGGATATTCCAACAAAATCGGTGGACTTGATCCAAGAAAGCAATATCGAAAGATTTGACCGAAAAGGAAGAAATCAGGGAAAAAACCAGAACAGAAGAAATTCCGGCGGCAACCAGAAATCAACTGTAAATCAACGCCAAAAGCAAAAACCCGAGCACCGCGCCCCCGAAAACAAAGCCGCGGAAAAACAACAAGGCGAAAGAAAAAAAAACAATCCAGAACGAAACCAACCACAAGCTGGAAGTCAGCCGAACCCATCTCAAAAAAAGTTCAAAAAGAAGTTTCAGCCTAAACGTGATAACAATGCATAAGATTGTAGCGGCATTTTTCGTTCTGTCGGCGGTTTTGAGTTGCAGAAACGATTCCGAAAAAGTCTATATGAAAAACCTGGATGGCGCCTGGAACAAAAAATCAGAACAGAAATTTGACTTTCAAATCACTGATTCTCGAGATCCAAAAAATATTATATTTGTTCTAAGGAACAATAGTGAGTATCCTTACAGCAACATTCGGCTGATCGTCAATTTTTTGGATGTGAAGTCTAAAAAGAAAAATACGGATACCCTGAACTATATCCTTGCCAAACCCAACGGAGAATGGCTTGGAAAGGGTTTTGGAGATACCAAGGAAATTATGTTTCAATACAGGTTGAACTACAAATTTCCCCAAGACGGCAATTACTCGATTGGGATCATCCAAGCGATGAGAACCGATAACCTGAAAGGAATTGAAGATATTGGTGTAAAAATAGAATCGGCAAAACCGTAGCATCATTTATGGAAAACACAAAAAACCAAGGAACCAAGGCAAAATCCACGTTCCCTCTTCCCCCTAAAAAAGTGAAAAACCGTAACTGGAAAAAATGGGTAAAGTTCATTTGGCTCGGACTGATTGCTTTGGTTCTGGGTATTTCTGCATTATTTTTTGCAGTTTCCCAAGGATTTTTAGGAAGCATGCCCGATGTGAAGGAACTAGAAAACCCTGATATCTACGTGGCTTCCGAAATTTATTCCTCAGATGGGAAACTATTGGGCAAGTTCGAAAAAGAAAAAACGATGCCGGTAACTTACAAGGATTTGCCACCCTATTTAATCTATGCACTTCAGGCAAAAGAAGATGAACGTTTCAAGGAACATTCCGGTATCGATCTGCAATCTGTAGCGAGAGCGGTAGCTTTTGGCGGAAAACGCGGTGGTGGTTCCACCATTACGCAGCAGCTTGCGAAACTACTTTTTACCGGAAGCGCATCACAAAACAGGATTCAGCGATCTTTCCAAAAACTCAAAGAATGGGTGGTTGCGGTAAGTTTAGAAAAACGATACACCAAAGAAGAAATTATTACTCTGTATTTCAATAAGTTCGATTTCGTGAATAATGCAAACGGAATTGAAATGGCTTCACGAATCTATTTTAATAAAAACGCATCCAAATTAACCCTGCCAGAAGCCGCAATGTTTGTAGCAATGCTGGAAGCTCCGGTGGCAAATAACCCGCTGAGAAATCCTGAGCGAGCCAAGCGAAGAAGAGATGTGGTTTTGGATCAAATGTTAAAAACAGGTTACCTGGATCAACAAACCTATCAGAAAGCCATTGACACTCCGATAACCTTGGATTATCATCCCGTGAAATCGATCGACGAAGGATATTCTGCGTACTACAAATATTATCTTAGAAAAGAAATCGACAATTATTTAAAGGATTACGAAAAGAAAACCGGAAAGACCTTAAACCTCTATAAAGATGGTTTGAAGATTTATGTTACCCTCGATTCCAAAATGCAGACTTATGCAGAGGAAGCGATCAGGGAACATTTGACCGATCTTCAAAAAAGATTTGATGCGGAGCAGCGCGGCAGAAAACAAAGACCTTTCTATTATCTTAATGACCAGCAGATCAACAATCTAATGGTTCAGGCCATGAAAAGAACCGGAAGGTACAAGCAGCTAAAAAATGCCGGCGTATCTGAAGATTCCATCATGATTGATTTCAAAACACCAATCAAAACCTCCAGATTTACCTGGGATGGCGAAGAAGAAGTGGAAATGTCTCCGTGGGATTCCATCCGTTACCACAAACAGATTGCGCAAGCTGGATTAATGTCGATGGTTCCGGGAACTGGTGAAATAAAAGCTTGGGTAGGAGGAATTAACTGGCAGCATTTTCAGTATGACCACATCAAACAGGGAAAAAGACAGGTGGGTTCCACTTTCAAACCTTTCGTTTATGCCACCGCGATTATGAAATTGGGTATGACGCCCTGTTCCACCGTTTCCAACGCAACTTATAGAAAAGGAACCTGGACTGTGCAAGGTTCCGGTGGAATGCTGACCTTACGAGATGCGCTCGCTCATTCCAAAAACCCTGTCGCGGTGCGACTTATTGAAATGACCGGCGTTCCAAGTGTCGTTCAGTTGGCGCGGGATTTAGGCGTCACCGAAGAAATCCCCAATAATTACCCCGTTGCACTAGGTTCATCGGATATCACCATTTACGAAATGCTTGGCGCTTACAGCACTTTCGCCAATTATGGAAACTATATCAAACCCGAAATGATTTGGCGTATCGAAGACGCAAACGGACGGGTCATCAAAGAAGTAAAACCGGTGACAAAGGAAGTGATGAACGAACTTTATGCCTATACAATGGTTGACCTGATGAAAGGGGTAGCAGAATTTGGAACCGCTTCCGGGGAATTAGGCAGAAGAGGGGTTCCTAAAGGCGTGGAAATAGCCGCAAAAACCGGAACCACCCAAAATAATTCCGACGGTTGGTTTATCGGAATAACGCCGAATCTGGCAACCGGAGTCTGGGTCGGTTGGGAAGACCGGGCCACCCACTTCTGGGGAACCGGCGAAGGACAGGGAGCAAAAATGGCATTGCCAATCTGGGCTATTTTTATGAAAAAAGTTTGGGCAGACAAAGAACTAGGAATCTCACCCGAAGACAAGTTTGTGAAACCGACGAACTGGACCGGAAGCTGCTCAGACCTGCAAGGTTTAGGCGGATATGGTGATGAAGGCGGTTTGCAGACGATCGAGGAACTGAAGAATCCAAAACCGGCGGAATCCGGAAATTCAAACAAAAATTCAACAGGGAAAAAAGAAGAAAATGTGAATGAAAACCTCCACAGCGGAGACGAAATTGATTTTAATAAATAGCGGAAACCTTTTGTAACCTTAAAGGAAAATGATCAAAAATCCACTTTTTCTGGCTATAGTATTCTCCTTTCAATTGCTGTTATCGCAAAAGATAGCAATTCAACCGATCAATGATGCATGTAACCCATACAAAATGGGATTCATGGGTTTGGCAACGGAAAACCAATATGCGCAGTTTGTTCCGCATTCCGGCTTACTGCAAATAAAGGGTTTGGATTTTATAATCAATCCGCAAAGCAAAAATTCCAGTTTCTATTTTAATATTTATAGAAATGAAAATGGGCAACCTGGAAAAGTCATTCATCATGTTCTGGTAGAGACCAGGAAAAATGTGAAAAGCCAATTGGTTTCTATCGATTTTGCTGGCTTGGATATGCAAATTCCAGAGCAGGGTCTATTTTGCGGAATTGAATGGATTACTGTTTCTAAAAACAAGATGGTTCCCGATATGGTTTTTGGTAAGCAGAATATAAACTTCTATTATCCGAATATTTCCAACAAAAAATCAGAGGCGGAAATTTTGTGGGTATTCAAAAATGATAATTGGGAAAGAAAAATTGATGATGCTTTGGAACGTAATGCTCTGGACATGGAGGTTTCAATGAAAGTTGATATTGCGCCCTTTTAATTCTGTAGGTGTGGCTGATTTCGAATGTTTACAAATATCAAGAGTCTTACTTTAAATAACATTTATCCTTTCAAACCACTGAAAGGATATTTTTTTCCCGAACTTTGAACCATGAATCTTGATAAAATCACCCAGCAATACCTCAACACTTTTTCCGGAGATTTTTCCGGAAACCCTATGCAGCGCCAAACCCCGAAAATTTTGTTCGCGACCACAGCTGTTGCCGGGTTCCATAATCCGGAACTGATGGTCTTCAATCAAAAACTTTCCGAGGAAATCGGTTTGGGCAACATTGAAAATGAGGAGGATCTGAAATTCATCAATGCCGAAAAAATTCCCGAAAATCTGAAAACGTACGCCACCGCTTACGCAGGTCACCAATTCGGAAACTGGGCGGGACAACTTGGCGACGGAAGAGCAATATTTGCCGGAGAAATTGAAAATTCCAGCGGACAGAAAACCGAACTCCAATGGAAAGGAGCCGGAGCAACTCCCTATTCCAGGCATGCAGACGGAAGAGCCGTTCTGCGTTCCTCAGTTCGGGAGTACCTCATCAGTGAAGCAATTCATCATTTGGGAATCCCAACAACACGTGCTTTGTCACTTTCTTTAACCGGGGAAAAAGTGGTGCGCGACATGATGTACGATGGAAATCCGGCATATGAACCAGGTGCAGTCATCATGCGAACTGCCGAAAGCTTTCTTCGTTTCGGGCATTTCGAACTGATCGCTGCCCATAATGAAATTCAAACTTTAACAAAACTTGCCGATTTCACCATCGAAAAATATTTCCCGGAAATTAATAATGAAAGTCCTGAAAAATATGCGGAATTCTTTCAAATTGTTTCCCGAAGAACTGCCGATTTAATGGTAGAATGGTACCGAGTCGGATTTGTTCATGGCGTGATGAATACCGACAACATGTCGATTTTGGGATTGACGATTGATTACGGACCGTTCTCTTTTTTGGATGAATACAATTTGAATTTTACGCCAAACACCACCGATTTACCCGGAAGAAGATACGCTTTCGGAAACCAGGCGAAAATTGCACAATGGAATCTTTGGCAATTGGCGAATGCGCTCTTTCCATTAATCAAAGACGAAAAAAAATTAGAGAAAACATTGAACGAATTCAATACTGCATTTTGGAAAAAGCATGATGAAATGATGGCGAAAAAGTTTGGTTTCAATGAAGTATTGGAAGGAGACGACCATTTTTTTACCGATGCCCAAAAATTGCTGGAAGATTTGAAATTGGACTACACCCTGTTTTTCAACCAGCTGGAAAAAATTGAAGAAAACGTTGATGCAAAAGAGCTTTTCAAAGATATTTCCTATTCCTTTTTAAGTGAAGAACAGTTTCGGGTTCTGGCTGATTTTATCCAAAAATACCAAACCCGATTGAAGAAAAATGCCATTTCAAGACCTGAATCTTTAGCGATAATGTCAAAAACCAATCCGAAATTCATCCTCAGAAACTATATTTTATTTGAATGCATCGAGGAGTTGAAGATCGGCAAAAAGAATTTGCTGCATAAAATACTCACCGCTTTGGAAAAACCATATGAAGAAATCTTTCCGGAGTTTTCACAAAAACGACCATCGAAATATGATGGACAAACCGGAAGTTCCACGCTTTCCTGCAGTTCTTAAATTTCACTATTTTTGCCAAAAATCAGCATTTTGAACTTCAAACAAAAATTTTCTGACTTCCTGAAAACGGTCTTCCCAGCCACAAAATTTGAACTTCTTTTATTCTTAATTTTTCTGGGGATTTACGGAATTTTAGGATCCTGTATCGCGATGAATTACCGGATTATTTTTGATGACCGGATTCCGTGGGATGCGTATTTCAGTTTTGATAACCGTGCAATTGTGATGACCGGAGGAGGATTTGAAAGACATCCGCTTTCCAATTATTTTTTCAATTGGATCAGGGAATTTGCCTTCATCATTTCTAATGGGAAAAAGGACGAAATATTCCGTTTGGTTTTAGCGTGGTGCAGCAACTTCGCGGTGAGTTTGGCTTTGATTCAGATGTACAAATATTTGAAAAACATCATTCAGCTTCCAAAAACGATTTCCTTATTGATCATCGTTTTTTTCTCATTTTTCACCACCACGATTTTGCTTTCATTCACCCCTGAAACTTACACTTACACCTTGTTTTTTCTGGTGCTGTTTAATTATTACGCAGCTTTAAAACTTAAAAAAGAAGAAAGAATTTCCACCGCTTCTATGACTTTGGCAACCGTTTCCATCGGCGGTTTAACGGTGACCAACGCAGTGAAAGTATTTATCCCGCTTCTTTTCGAAAACGGTTTGTTTAAAAGTTGGAGGAAATTGGGAAATGCTGCTCTTCAGGTTTTTGTTTCCGTTGCCGTTTTTGTGCTGCTTTTCCTTTATCGTTTGGATTTCAATTACATGAGGTTTTTCGAAAAATCCGGCGAGCAATATGAAAAGTTTTCAAAACCCAAGGTCACGCCCCTTTGGGACATGATCTACTCTTGGTTTTTCGGAGGGAATATGCTTTTCTCCAACTTCTTGATCCGGGATTACCACAACAAAAAAGGATTCCAATACAAAGCCCTTTTTATGGATGTTTATACTTCCGTGGTTCCGTATATTTTCGTCGGTTTAGTGTTGGTTTTGGTTTTTTGGGCCTATTTCAAGAACTTTAAGAACAAGCTGGTCCAGATTTTAATGATTTCTTTTTTTGTGGATATCATCATCCATTGTGTCCTGAAATTCGGGCTTCACACATCCTATATTTATGGCGGTCATTTTATTTTTGTGGTTCCACTGATGATGGGCTGGCTTTTTTCTTCGTATAAAAATTCCGCGAAAATGTTGACTTTTCTATTCATTACGGTTTCAATACTGTTGTTTTATTTGGGTATGAATAATGTACTTCGAATGGGCGAGTTTTTTGCTTTCCTGAATCAGTACTACCAATGATTTATGACTATTGAAAAAATAAAATTGCCACCCATTCACGAATAAAGTTTTCGTGTATTGGTGGCAAATTTTGCTGATATTTTATCCGATTTTCTTTAAATCGGCTGATTTCTTCGGTATTCGACTTCCGTCTTGCCAGCTTATTTCTTTTTCGCCTTCACTTTATCTGCTTCCTCCTTAATGAAGGGATATTTCTGCTGCATATCTTCCAGAAGATTAGGATCGAGTTCAAGCGCTACAGCAAGCACGTTTCTGCCCTCTTTCTGATTGTTCATGTGGAAATAGCAATTGCTGAGCTGATAATACAATTCTGCCCGGTTGTGCTTCTTTGTCGCCGATTGCAATGTGGAAATCGCATCTTCATATTCACCTACCAACATGAGCACTTCTGAGAGCGCATACCAATTGTAAAACCGCTGCGGTTCAAAATCGACCAGTTTTTTCAGACATTCCAGACTTTCTTCAAATTTTCCAGAGTCAATGTAAAGAAAAGCCAATCTTTTCTGGTAATCCAAATTGTTTTCATTGAGCGAAACTGCTTCTTGGGCAAAATGCAGCGCTTCCTTCATTCCTCCCATTTCCTCGTAAATATAGGATTGCTCCATCATGGAAAGGTAAAACTGTGGATCATCCCGCAATGATTTTTGGAAGCAGTTCAGGGCCAAAAGAGGCTGTTTGTTTTCTTTGTAGCACAATCCGATTTTGTAAAACGTAAAAGATTTGGTGTATTCCAATTCCAGCATTTCCTCGTAAACAGAAATCGCCTTCATCCACTCTTCCATGGCTTCGTAGCACGCCGCTTTATTCGCATAAACTGCGATCGCCTCTGAATTGATGGCTAAGAGATAATCAAATCCTTTGATGGCTTCCTCGTAATTTTTTCGGTTGAAGAAAAACTGTCCATATTCAAACCAAGCGATTTCGGAAAAAGGATACTTATCCAGATAGTCGTTCAAAAACTTGATTGCCTCGTCGCTTTTGTTGAGCTGATTGTAGCAAAACATTGCATTTTCTAACGCGTATTCATCTTGGTGCTCGAACAGCAGTGCCAGTTTGTAATGTTTCAGTGCGTTGAAAGGATCTTCCAGATTCACGTATTCATCAGCAATGAAAATGTGGAGGAAATTTTCCTCTTCTTTCAATTCCAGAGCTTTTTCGCAGAATTCTATCGCTCTTCTCGGATTTCCGAGACTCGAGTAATATTTTGCACAACACACCAGGAAGTCTGTACTTTCCATGGAGGATTCGCGCAGTTCGTCCATGAGTTCCTTGGCACGTGTGTACTTTTCGAGTTCCAGCAGAACTTCGAATTTTTTTGTTTTTAATTCTAGGGAATTGGGGTGGATTTTCAGTGCGTAATTGGTTGCTATTTCCGCATAAGAAACATCACCGATTTCCAGGTAGTAAATAATGATTTCATCGAACTCTTCTGTCTCAAAGTAAAGTTCCTCATTATTTTCGATCATCTGCTCAAATTTGATGACCAACTCGTTTTCAAAAAATTCTTCCAATTTGTTTTCTCAAATGTTTTTTCAATGCCGGAATTTACCTTGCAGACTTTGAAAAACGTTTTAATTATTAACTTTCTGTTGAAGAAGAAAAAGAACAGACCAGTCCTTAATCTTTTCTTCTATTTCCTTAAATATTCAACTATTTCCACAAATCCTTAGTGAGAATTTTCTCAATAGTCCCTTTTTTTGCGTCATCAAATGAATCTTTCAAATGCTTTCGATTTTCTTTCGCAGAAATCAAATATTTCGTTTTCTTCATTCTCTTTATCAAATGACGGGAGTAAAAAAACTTTTTCTAAAATTAATCAAATTTTTTCTAAAAATCAAAATATTATTCAGACTTCCGTCTCCTGTCTAAATTCCACTTCCCACTTTGAACTTCAAATTTCGTGTTATCTTTTCAAATTAGACTCTTGATCTTCGCAATCATCTTCTCTCCCAATTCATCAGCTTCTTCCTGAGAAAAAGCCTCGGTATAAATCCTGATGATCGGTTCTGTGTTCGATTTTCTTAAATGAACCCAGTTGTTCTCGAAATCTATTTTCACGCCATCCACCGTGGAAACTTCCTCCTTTTGATACTCGTTTTGCATTTTTGTTAAAAGCGAATCCACGTCAATATCCGGAGTAAGCTCTATTTTCTTTTTTCCCATGAAATAACTAGGGTAAGTCGCCCGAAGCGCGGAAACGGTTTTGTCTTCTTTTGCTAAATGGGTCAAAAACAGGGCAACTCCCACTAAGGAATCCCTTCCGTAATGCAAATCAGGATAAATAATTCCTCCATTTCCTTCGCCACCGATGACTGCATTTTTTTCTTTCATTAAAGTCACCACATTCACTTCTCCCACTGCACTTGCAAAATATTCCGAACCAAGATTTCTCGCCACATCTCTCAATGCGCGGCTTGAACTTAAATTAGAAACCGCGGCTCCTTTTTGATGTCTCAACAAATAATCTGCAACAGCAACCAAGGTATATTCTTCGCCGAAGAGTTCACCGTTTTCATCTACTAAAGCCAATCTGTCAACATCCGGATCCACCACAATTCCCAAATCAGCTTTCTCTTTTTTCACCAGTTCGCAAATGTCTCCCAAATGTTCCTTCAAAGGTTCCGGATTATGTGGGAAATGTCCGTTGGGTTCGCAATAGAGTTTGATGACATTGCAACCCAGTTCCCGCAGTAGTTGGGGAATGGCGATTCCTCCGGTGGAATTCACCGCATCGACCACGACTTTGAATTTTTTCGCTTTGATTGCTTCTGCGTCCACCATCGGTAAATTGAGAATTTTTTGGATATGGATGTCGAAAGCGTCGTGCCTTTCTTCGTATTTTCCCAAAAAGTCAACTTCGGCATAATTGAAATCCTCGTTTTCTGCCAATGCCAAAACTTCGGCACCATCTTCGCCATTGATGAATTCGCCTTTTCCGTTCAAAAGTTTCAGGGCATTCCATTGTTTTGGATTGTGTGATGCGGTGAGGATAATTCCCCCGTCTGCATTGAGCTCCGGAACCATCACTTCCACAGTGGGCGTGGTTGAAAGTCCTAAATCTATCACGTGAATTCCCAGTCCCTGCAAAGTTGCGGTAACCAAAGAATTCACCATCGCGCCGGAAATTCTCGCATCGCGGCCGACAACAACCGTTAAATCTTTTTTGTTTTTATTATTTTGAAGCCAGGTTCCGAAAGCAGAAGTAAATTTTACCACATCGAGCGGCGTAAGGTTTTCGTCCACTTTTCCGCCGATGGTTCCGCGGATTCCGGAGATGGATTTGATTAAAGACATGATCCTGTGTATTTTTCAGATTTTAAACTGCTGCAAAAATACGAATAAATAAAGTAGGGGAAATTAAGGGACTTAGAAATTTGATAGGATGAAATGATACTCTCAAATTCAAATATTGATGGCATTTCTTAGGAATAAAGTGAGAAAAAGAAGATCCGCATGCAGAAAATTTTCAATGCCCCCCACACTTATCACAAAACGGATCCTGCCCATGTGTTTTCTTTTGGGTAAAGTTGTTCCTGATCCATCTGATAAAAAAAACGATGGCTCCTAAAACCAAAACCGCAATAATGATATACTGTATTAGCAATGAATTTTCCATTTCAATGAATCTTTATTAAATCATGTTGCAAAATCTAAACCAACTTGTCTTCTTAATAATCGCCTTGCTTTCTTCACGATCTATTTAAACAGCTGATACACAATCAAAGACGCAATATACGCCAATCCCGACATTCCGAAAAGTTGCGCCATCGTCCATTTCCAGGATTTGGTTTCCCGGTAAACTACCGCCAAAGTGGAAACACACTGCATCGCAAACGCATAGAAAAACAGAATCGAAATTCCGGTTGCGAAACTGAAAACTTTTTCACCATTCGGATATCTGTCGTTGCGCATTTTGTCTATGATTTTTCCTTCCGGAGCTTCATCATCCAAACTGTAAAGTGTGGACATCGTGCCCACAAACACTTCTCTCGCCACGAAGCTCGTTAAAATTCCAACACCCATTTTCCAGTCATATCCTAAAGGTGCAATCACCGGTTCGATTCCTCTACCCATTTTTGCGAGGTAGGAATTTTCAAGTTTTACGTTAGTTGCAACGACCTCGTTTGGCTGTTGTTTCGGTCCGATGTAGCTGAAAAACCAGATCACGATGCTGAAAAAGAAGATGATCTTTCCGGCACCCGTGATGAATTCCCAGACTTTAGTTAAGGTCAGCTTAAAATCATATCCAAAAAGTGGCGTTTTGTAGGCAGGCAAATCCATCACCAAAAAGGATGAACCTTTACTTTTGATGATTTTTTTCAAAAGCAGTGACGCCATCAAAGACATGAAAAACCCGAGAAAATACATCGCCATCAAAGCGATTGCCTTATAGCTGATTCCTCCGAAATATTCGTTGGGAATAATCAGCCCGATGATGATGCTGTAAACCGGAAGCCGGGCTGAACACGTCATAAACGGAGTTACCAAAATAGTTATCAGTCTCTCTTTCACGTTTTCAATGTTCCGCGTGGACATAATCGCCGGAATCGCACAAGCTGTTCCAGAAACAAGCGGAACGATGCTTTTTCCGTTTAAACCAAATGGACGCAGGAATCTATCCATCAAGAAAATAACCCGCGCCATATATCCGGAATCTTCCAATAAATAAAGGAAATACAAAAGAATACCAATTTGTGGCGCGAAGACGGCAATTCCACCAATTCCGGGAATGATTCCGTTTGCGATTAAGGAATTAACCGGACCTTCCGGAAGATATTGATTTGCCAATGCGGAGAGATTTAGGAAAAATTCAGAAATCCAGTTCATGGGATATTCTGCTAAAAAGAAAACGCTTTGGAATATGATTAAAAGTATCGTCGCAAAAATCACGTAACCCCAAACTTTGTGGACCAAAACCTTGTCCAGCTTTTCAGTCAGAAGTTCTTTAAATTGTGGTTTTTTTGAAATGACGTTGGAGATGATCTTGTCAATTTCCTGGTAACGGCGAACGGTTTCCTGGGTTTGCAACCTTTTGGGAACCAGACATTTTCGGTCGTCGTCATTCATCTGTTCCTTCACCGATTCCAGCTTCCCAATGTACGTGTCGGAAGCAAGCAAAGTCCAGATTTTGTACTGGCTTTCTTCGTGGGTTTCCTGCAGAATCTTGAATACCATACCTTTTTGTTCCAATGGAATTTCAAAGGAAACTTTATCGGATTTAGCAAAACTATTCTGGAAGATTTCTTCACGCAGTTCGTCAATTCCCTGGTTGTGTTTGGCGTCTGTCTTTAAAACTTTCACGCCCAATTCCCTTGAAAGGTCTTCGAAATTGATCGTGATTCCCCGTCTTTCGGCTTGATCAATCTGATTCACCACCATTAAAACGGGAATCCCCAGATCCTGAATCTGCTGGAAAAGCAGCAATCCCCTTTTGATGCTTAAAGCCTCTAAAATATACACTACTCCGGCATATTTCTGCTGTTCGTCGATCAAAAATTTTGAAAAAATGGCTTCGTCTTCAGAAGTGGGATAAATACTGTAAGAACCTGGTAAATCTACCACTTCTACCTCTTCCCCATTAAAAGTGTAGTCTCCGGAATGACTTGCCACAGTAACTCCCGCGTAATTTCCGGTCTTTTGCTTTTTGTTACAAAGCAAATTGAATATGGTTGATTTCCCTACATTGGGATTCCCAACCAGAAGGATTTGTTTTTTTGTTGGACTGCTTTGCATTGATCCGATCCTAAATCCCTCTATTTTGGAAGGATTTCAAGATATTTTAAGTTAAAGTTTCTACAATAATAAACCGAGCTTCCTCTTCTCTGAGCGCAATTCTGTTCTTTTCGTCACCGAACTCAATATAAAGTGGACCTTTGAATGGCGCCTGATAAAGAATTTTGAAAACGGTATCCGGCAAGAGTCCCATTTCGATGATTTTGTTCGGCATTTTCAGGTCGTCATTTTGGTAACCAATGATTTTTCCGCCCTTATTTCTGGGAAAACAACACAGTTTATTAGAAATATCTTCTTTCAATTCTGATAATTTGAAGCGCAAAGATACGTTATTTAAATTTAATCTAAATAAGGATTTTCCGTAAATTGACAAACATCATGAAAAACCTTGAAACAGAATCTGAATCAAGGTTAACAAATATAATATAGTGGAATGAATGTTATTTTTTAGACTTCGCTGCCACTGCAGGAATCTCAATCGGATTGTTGTTTGATCCAAAATAATCTTTTGCCCGCTTTTCCTGCTCTTTAATCATTTCACCCAAAGTCATGTCGGAACCTGGTAATTTCATGGACATTCTTTCTGCCGTCATGAAAGGTCTCGCTTCCGCAATGGGATCTGCTTTAAAACTCTCATAAGCTTTCTCAAACTTTTCTCTCGTGGTAGGAATTACAGTAGGTGACATTCCGTATCTGGCGTTGATTTTGTCCGCTTCTGATTCCTCGGAATACTTGGTGATTTTTTTGTTACCTTGCAATTCCCAGGAATAATTATTCCCTTCATCTTGAATTTTCACGATGAGACCAGGAAGCCCCGAAAATTTGTATGGTCCGTCTTGAAAAGGAATATCTGTAGAAAACCAGGCCGTCCATTTTCTGCCACCGAATTCTGTGCTTGCTTTCTGGGCATTATATTCTCCGATCTTTTGTTTCTCATCAGAGATTTTCCAATCGAATTTCAAATCTTCGTCATAGCCCATCCTTTTTCTACCTATTTGGTCAGAAAAAGTGGTTTTCATATTTGGATATTCTTTAGTTACTTTATAGCTGAATTTCGGCATTCTGACTGATTTCATCAAATCCTTAAACGCTCCCGATTTTTCCATCGCATCCACTTCAGCTTTAATAATTGAATCTTGCGCCGGAATTGTAAAATCCTGATAAATAGATTTTTTCGCAGTAATGTCCAGAGAGGTCATCACTTTATCCATTCTCGCAGAATCTTTCTTCGGTTTAAAAGTTAATTCATAAAAGAATCGGTTGGCAGTTTCCTGAGCATTCAGACCCATAAAAATGGTTAAAAGAAAAAGTGCGAAGAATTTTTTCATTGATTTGATTTTATCAATTAGTTTTAAATTTTCAGGAAATGTTACAAAATTTTATGAAATATTTATAAGTCCATTACACCAAAAATCAGCAAATACAACGTACATTTATACTCTTAAAACCATTCAAAATGAACACATTACCCAACCTCAGAGCAGAACTAAAGCAGGAATACGAAACTACGAAAAAATTCATCGAGAATTTTCCGGATGAGAAAAACCAATATGCGCCTCATGAAAAAAGCATGAAGATGATGCCTCTTGCAACGCATATCGCTGAAGTTTTTGCGTGGCCAGCAATGATTTTGGACACCACCGAACTCGATTTTGCAAAAGGGGATTACAAACCTACCGTGCTGAACACCAAAGCAGAGCTGGAAAAAAAATTGGATGATGATTACCGTGCCGCAAAAGCCGCATTGGAAAACGCAGACGAATCCGCATTGGATCCAAAATGGACGATGAGATCCGGCGACCAGGTCTTGGCGGAATGGTCAAAATATGGTGCTATCCGACACGCATTGGATCAGATTACCCATCACAGAGCGCAATTGGGCGTTTATTACAGAATGAATGACATTCCAGTGCCGAAAAGTTATGGACCAACTGCTGATTACCAGGGTTTTTGATCCCATCTACAAAAGTTCAGTAATGATGAAACCCGCTCCAAAAAGCGGGTTCTTGTTTTTTAAAATGAGATGGATGAGGCATTAAGGTTTCAGCTCTATCCAGTTGTTATTTTTCTTCATTTCATCCCGGGCATTTTGTTCCATCGCACGAAGAATTTCCTTTGGATCGGTAAATTCCTGTCCATTGATGTTCACCTTGATTTTGGAATTGGGTTGGTTCATGATTTCACGAATTCCCTGAACCGGATCGTTTTGATACTGTTTGAGCTGCTTAATGTACTGCTGCCGATTGACTTCCAGAGGTTTTTTCTTCACAAATGGAATATCTTTTCCTTGCGTATTGAGTTCTTCTTCTTTTTGAGCAACCAATTTCTTGATGCCTTTCAGCTCCATTTTGTGGCTTCCGGAATCATCGGAAACCTCCACAATCAATCCCGGAAGTCCGGAAAATTTATACGGCCCGTCCAATACGGGAACTTCGTTGGTAAACCAAGCGGTCCAATTTCTTCCAGCAAAACTGGCGGTGGCTTTTTGCATGTTAAACGCTCCGATCTTATTTTTCTCGGGCGTAATCTTCCACTCTATTTTTCGGTCTTCCAAAACTTTGTAGGAATCGTTTCCGATTCTAGCAGTCAGATAGGTTTTGTATTCGGGATAGGTTTTTTCTACTTCATAATTGATTTCTCCACCACGGTTCTGCCGAGAGACAGAAATGTTTTTCATTCCCGCTGCCATTTGCTTTTTAATGCTTTCATGAATGATGGAATCGCTTTCAAATGTATTTTTGCTGTAATATTTCGAGCCGTCTTTTTGGATGTCGAGATACATCCATTCAGTTTTCAGGCTGTCCACTTTCGTAGAATCGGGCCGGAAAGTATATTGGTAAATCATTCGACTGCTTTGGGCCGAAAATAGAGCTGAAAACAGGATTAACAGCAAGGACAGTTTTTTCATAACTCAAGTTTTAGTTTGTCAAATTATAAGATGCTTCGGGTTTCTACTTAAAATTAAACTTCACCGTAAACATTACCTGACTTGGACGAATGTTGATCGCGGTTCTGGAAATGGAATTGGTTGCGGCATCTACGGAGATCACTTCATAAAGGTTCTTATTGGCAATATTCAACCACTTCAGTTCAAAATCAATTTTCTTTTTTGCCCAAGTGTACTGGTAAGAAAGATCATAGAAAGCATTGCGGTAACTTTCATTCAAAGTTTTGCTGGAAACATCGTCCCAGTTAAAACCAATGGTGTGATTTTCAAACGGATAAACAAACAGAGCCAGGTTATGGTTCCATCCGGAAGTTTTGAACTGGGTATTGGTGGTCAGATTCTTATTCTGGTTCCAGCTCATAGATATATTGTAATCCAAACTCATCCACGAAAAGTACGTGTTATTGAATTTGAACCCAAAAGTTTGTCCATTATTCTTGGATTCCTGCACTGCACCGAACAGCATGCTGAAACTATTGGAATCTCGATTGGTAAAGCTGGTTGAAATATTCGATTTGAATTTTGGGAAATATTTCCCGATTTCCGCCCTTTCATTTTGGGATACCGGCGAGTTTTTGAAGGCGATCATTTCAACCGCGTTTCCGTTTCCGGAAATAGTTCTGTTGGCGATCAAGTTGTTGGTGGAATTATTAAAACTGTATCCCACATTAAAAAACAGGTTATTCAGTGGATTTCGGTATTCTAATCTGAAACCGATTGACCGGTTGATATTTTCAGGAAGCGCACTGTTTCTGATACTTACATTTAAGGGATTTGTCAACAAATATCCTCCATAAAGTGAACCAAAGTTTCCGAAATTATAGTTGATGTTTCCAAATGCCCAGATTTTGAAGAAAGAAGCAAAATCATAACTTAAAAACATGCTCGGCTCGAAAACTGTTTTGCTGATTTCACGTGAAACATTCCTTACTTCGTCCTGATAATCAATTCCATAAAAATTCATCGGCAAAGTAAGGTTGAAATTCAAGGCGTTGTTTTTATAGTTGAAACCTATTTGGCTATAAGGTTGAAGCTGGTTCCAATGCAGGTCGTTTCTGAAGGTATCACCCAATGAGTTGAAACTTCCTGAATTGCTTCCCGAAAGCAAAGAATTCATATTATTAAAACTCAAATTCAATCCCACTTCTGGAGTTAAAGTCCATTTTTTATAAGTAAAACCCACGGATGCGGAATGATTTACTTCCACAGTTCTCAATCCGATGTTTTGTTGAAGCTGCTCATAATGATCTGCTTCTGGAAACGAGTTTGCATTGTAGGAGTAAGATCCGGGATTGACATTCAAAGTTTGTCTGTCATTTTTAAAATTAAGGTAACTCATGAAATTCACCAGTTTTTCCTTCCACGGAATAATGGTGCTCAAGGAGTTCTGGAAACTTCCTGTTGGTGATTCGATCGCTTCTGCACCGATTTTTGTTCCAGTTTCCGAGATGCGACTTGCATCGGCTCGATCAGCATTCCAGAAACCGTTCCAGGTGGTGGTATTTTTAAAGAATCCTTTTTTGGCGTTTTTAGAAAAAATCAATTCCGCCTTAGAGGAGTTGGTGTGGAATTTATTGCTGATATCCTGAGAAACGGTCAATCCATCTGGAAAAATGTTGGACGGGCTGTAAACCGTTTCGAAATAGGAATCCCTGGAAACCGTATTATTAGAATAACTCGCACTTGCCTTCAGCTCCCATTCTTTATTCTTAAAAGGATTGGTCAACACGTTGGCCGAAAAGAAATGCACGTTATTCATCAGATACCTTTTTTCAGGGAGATTCGGTGTATCGGCACTTTCCACGGAAATCCAACTGGATTGCGCAGTCTGAACCCGTCTTCCTTCAAAGCGGTTTCCAAAAGCGAGAAGATTTCCTTCTTTTTCCACGGTTTCGCCATTATTATTGGCTTTATAATTCACCACCCACTGATTTTTTTGGCCGAAAAACATGGGCGTCAGTTTCACATTCCACAACAGTGGATCAAAACCTGCTCCCACTTCTCCCCTTCCGGTCATGGTCACGGTTCTTTTTAGTTTCACATTGATTGCCGCATTTTGTGACGGCACTTTATCCTGAAGAATTTTCACCGGTTGGTGGTTTTCCATCACTTCCACTCTTTGCACCGCATCTTTCGGCAAGGAATTGTTGATGGTCCCGTAACCGCCTTCCATCAAATCTTTTCCGTTCACATAAAATTTATTAATCGGTTCGCCTTGGTAAAGAATCGATCCGTCTTTATTCACTTCCACTCCGGGCAGTTTTTTCAGCACATCTGCAAGCGTTCGGTCTGATTTGCTTTCGAATGCTTTTAAATCATAAGAAATGGTATCTCCTTTTTTGGTGATTATTTTGGATTTCAACTTTACTTCCTTGATTTCGGTTGCGTCAGAATCCATTTTAAAATCAATGTTTTGGTTTTGATTTTTTACTGTTCTAAGGATTGATTTCTGGTTAAAAGCTTTAATCTTCAGCTCAATATTGGGTTCGTTTGAAGTAAAAGTCACCTTATATTCACCCTTCGAATTGGTGATTGAAAATGCCAGAATCGCATCTTTGCCAGGTTCTTCCACAGTGACACTTGCACTGGGAATCGGCTGACCACCATCATCAGAAACTTTCCCTGTGATCACTGATTGTGCCAGAGAAAAGGAAGAAATTGATAAGAAGAAAAATAAGAAGATTTTATTCATAAAGGAGTTTTTCCATTAGTACTCCGGAACGACTTTTTGTTACATCCGGCCGTGGGTGCAGACTTTCCTTCAAAATCCGAAAAATAATCTCAAATGCTAAGATTAACGCAATTCAAAATTTTGTTAATTTTGCAGAATTAATATTCTCATAACATGGGACTTCATTTAAAACCGATCGATATCGTGGACGATATCACGGAACAAGATTTTAGGGAAAAATATCTAAAGCCAAGAATACCGGTAGTGATCAAGAATATGGCCAAAAAATGGCCGGCTTACCAAAAATGGACCATGGATTATATGAAGGAAGTGGTGGGAGATGTGGAAGTTCCGCTTTATGATTCCTCCAAAGCAGATCCATCTGCGCCAATCAACGCTTCCGCCGCAAAAATGAAATTCGGCGATTATATTGATTTAATAAAAACCACGCCGACCGATTTGCGGATTTTCCTTTTTGACCCGATCAAATCTGCGCCGAAATTATTGGAAGATTACATTGCCCCGAAAGATTTAATGGGCGGTTTTCTGGACAATTATCCGAGTATGTTCTTCGGCGGACAAGGTTCCGAGACGTTTCTGCATTTCGACATTGACATGGCGCATATTTTCCACACCCATTTTAATGGACGAAAGCATATTTTACTTTTCGATTACAAGTGGAAGGAGCGACTCTACCAAATTCCATACGCCACCTATTCGCTGGAGGATTACGATATTTCTAACCCTGATTTCGAGAATTTTCCCGCTCTGGACGGAGTGGAAGGAATCGAATGTTTTCTGGAACATGGCGACACCCTATTTATGCCGACCGGGTGGTGGCACTGGATGAAATATCTGGACGGAAGTTTCTCCATTTCCCTTCGTGCTTGGGACAAATCCTGGGCGGTGAAGGCTCATTCGCTATGGAATTTGACCGTTCAGAGAAATTTCGACAATTTCATGAAGCGCCGATACAAAAAAAAGTACATGGACTGGAAGGAAAGTTTAGCCATAAAAAGAGCAAACCGTGCCCTGAAAAAAGGGTTGCCGAAATAAATAAACGCCTCGTCTGAATAGATGAGGCGTTTATTTTGGTTGGAGATCTTTTGTGAAGTTTCTCACGGAATCCTGTAAACTGGATATGCTCCAACCGTTCCTTCATAGTAATCCGAATGTTTGTAAATCCAGTCGAGTTGGGCTTTTCCGTCTTTTTGCAATTCTGGATTAAGGCTTTTCTCCATCTCAAATGCGGTTCGCAAAGCGGAATTATTCTTTAACAAATCTGCCGCAGTATCTTCAAAAACATAATCAGAATAATATTCTTTTTGGCTCAGAATTCCATCGAAAAAGTTCCAGTTGAAGAAGGAGTCAACCGCTTCCGGCTCCAAAGTTTCCAAAAGATATTTCACCCCATTTTGTCTGGTTGAAACCAGCAAGTCGCCTTTTCTGAAATGCATCACGCTCACTTCTTTCCTCGCAAAAGTATCATAGTGAAGATAATGTCCTTCATAAGGGTTTTTCAGGGTTTTGAAATCGGAAATTCTGTATGACTCTACAGTAATTGAGGAGTCTTTCGGCAAAGCGGTCATCCGGATTTGGTTTCGCTTCAGATAAGCAATCACTTGATTTTCAGACTTTGGAATGATATAATAGGAAGGAATCGCGATTTCTTTCGTCGTTTTAAATTCATCGTAAAATTTCACTTTCTTGGTAAAAGGTTTTGCCTTATCGTAAAACAATCTTGGCTGTCCGGAAACTGCACTTGGCTTATTTCCGGCTTCATATCCTTTAAAATCAATCATTTGAACTTTCGTGCTGTCTAATTTCCATTGGATCGGATATTTTTTTCCGGGTTGCAATTCAGTTAAAGTTTCTGCCATCAACTTTTGGATTTCACTGGAATTTTTCGCAACATAATTGATGGAACTCAGCATGTATTCGTAAGTTGCACGAACCCGGTCTTTGTAGGGTTTCAGCATGTGTGTTTCAGCCACGGTTCCCAACGTGTTGAAAAGCGTGGTGTAACCCGTCGCATATCGCGGAGAATCCATAAACGCGGGAAATCCTTCATCCGGAGCATCGCCGTGGATATTGACATAAGGAGTGTAAAGAATTCCCTTTTTGTCCAAATCTTTCAAAATTTCAGGTTGCATTTTCTGATTGAAATAATCGCCCAAAGATTTTCCTAATCTTTCCTTATTCGTTGAAATATAGGTGAAAAGATATTGATAATCTGCTCCGTTACTTACATGATTGTCAATGAAATAAATTGGTTTGAAAGTCTGAAAAATTTCCTGAAAGGTTTTGGAATTTTCGGTATCGTTTTTAATGAAATCCCGGTTCAGATCATAATTCCTTGCATTTCCGCGGAAACCATATTCTTCAGGTCCGTTTTGGTTGGCTCTGGAAAACTTTCCCCTCCGCAACATTCCCGAAATATTGTAGCACTGTATCGCCGCGATTCTCAAATTTTTTACTTTAATTTTTCCGGTTGCCAAATCCCGCATCAGCATCATCGTGGCATCAATTCCGTCTGGTTCACCGGGATGAATTCCATTGTTGATGAGGATTACCGGAGTTTTTTTGTCTTTGGTATTATTGAAAACCACCACTTTAATCGGTTCGCCAAGATCATCCTTCCCAAAATTTTCAATGGAAATCGTTTCAAAATTCTGGTCCAGTTCGTCGTAATATCTCAGCATTTCAGCGTAAGTAGGCGTTTGGTTTCCGTTGCCATTTTCGAACGGGGTTTGGAATTTTTGGGCAAGCAAAATATTAGAAAACAAAATGAGAACAGCTGCAATGAATTTCATCTATGGGAAAATTTGAGAGCGAAAGTACAAATTTCGGGGGATTTTTCCGTGGGAAAAGGTTGGTGGATATTTTTTGGAATGTGACTAAACTTTACGCCAATTAAAATCGAATTAAGCAAAACTGACGATCCCGAAAAATACATCAAAAAGGTCAAAAGCAAGTCAATGCGTCATTCACTGATTTATAATGCTGAAAATTTTGGCTCTCCAATAGCAATCGCTTCTCATTCTTTTAAAATGTCGTTCAAAGCATTGGAAATGTTAATTAGAAAAAAAATTTAAAAAAGACAATAAAAAATTCCCGAAAGAAAATCGGGAATCACGACAATTTACGCAAAAAATTGGTCTTATTTTTTCTGATCACCTTTCTTAGCGGTGTCTGAGGATAAACTCAAAGCATTTCTTCCGTCCATTTCTCCCCTTTTATAGCCAGCAGAGTATTCTTTTTTTACTTGCAGTTCGTCGAGGTTGGTAAGTGTTTCGCCCCTTCTTTCATAACCTAAAAATTTGGTGTCCGTACTCAAATTGTTTGCACTCCAGTTCAAATTTGTCGGAATGGATGTTGGTTTGGTTTTAGTCACTGAAAAATACCCTCTCACATAACCTTCATCAAAGCCACCCATCATCTGGCTGAAAATAAGACCAGAGATGAGCAAAGTTCCTAATAGCAATACTTTTTTCATAATTCGAAGTTTAAAACTAGTTTGATACTCATTGGAAATCAGCCTATTGGAAATCCGATATTCAAATATAGTAAAATAATCTCAATAAAATGTATTTAACAAAAAATTCCCGAAAAATTTCGGGAATTTACATTTTTTTCAAGAGCAGCGTGCAAAGTTGCCTCTCTATATTCTGTTTAATCATTCAGCTTCAGTACTGCCATAAATGCGGATTGCGGCACTTCTACCCTACCGATTTGCTTCATTTTTTTCTTACCTTCTTTCTGCTTTTCTAGGAGTTTTCGCTTTCTGGAAATATCTCCTCCATAACATTTTGCAGTAACGTCTTTTCTTAAAGCTTTGATGGTTTCTCTCGCAATCACTTTAGCTCCTAAAGCCGCCTGTACAGCGATATCAAACTGCTGTCTCGGGATCAGTTCACGAAGTTTTTCGCACATTCTTTTTCCGATATAATAGGCATTGCTGTCGTGAATCAAAGAAGATAGCGCATCCACCATATCACCGTTGATCAGAATATCCATTTTAACGAGTTTGGACGGTCTGAAGCCAATCGGATGGTAATCGAAAGAAGCATAACCTTTGGAAATAGATTTCAAACGGTCGTAAAAATCGAAAACCACTTCTGCGAGCGGCATGTTGAAAACAAGTTCTACACGGTCTGCAGTAAGATAACTTTGGTTAACGATTTCGCCGCGTTTTTCGATACATAAAGTCATTACCGGACCCACGAAATCGGATTTGGTAATAATCGACGCTTTGATGTAAGGTTCCTCCACACGGTCGAGCAACACCGGATCTGTCATTTCAGACGGGTTGTTGATGAGGATCATCTTGTCCGGATCCTTTTTGGAATAACCGTGGTAAGAAACGTTGGGAACCGTGGTAATCACATCCATATTAAATTCCCTGTCGAGTCTTTCCTGAACGATTTCCATGTGAAGCATTCCCAGGAATCCGCAACGGAAACCAAAACCTAGTGCTGCAGAACTTTCCGGTTCGAAAACCAAAGAAGCGTCATTCAGTCTCAGTTTTTCCAGTGAAAATCTAAGTTCTTCGAAATCCTCAGCTTCAATAGGATAAATTCCGGCAAAAACCATAGGCTTTACTTCTTCGAAACCTTCAATCGGAGCCTCAGCGCCGTTTTCAAAAGTCGTAATGGTATCTCCCACTTTTACTTCGCGGGCATCTTTAATCCCGGAAATAATATAGCCTACATCTCCGGTAAGAATTTCTTTTTTAGGTTGCTGTTTCAGCTTTAAAGTTCCCACCTCATCAGCTTCGTACATTTTCCCGGTCGCCATGAATTTAATTCGCTGGCTTTTTTTAATGCTTCCGTTCACGACCTTGAAATAGGCTTCAATTCCGCGGAATGGGTTGTAAACAGAGTCGAAAACTAAAGCCTGCAAAGGCGCTTCAGGATCCCCAACCGGAGCTGGAATTCTTTTAACAATCTGCTCCAGAAGATCGTGAACACCTTCGCCGGTTTTTCCGGAAACGCGTAAAACATCTTCGTATTCGCAGCCAATCAGGTTCATGATTTCGTCTGTAACTTCCTCGGGATTTGCTGAAGGCAAGTCGATTTTATTAAGGATTGGAATGATGGTTAAATCGTTTTCCAAAGCCAGGTAAAGGTTGCTTATCGTTTGTGCCTGAATACTTTGAGCGGCATCTACAATAAGAAGCGCACCTTCGCAGGCAGCAATGGAGCGGGAAACTTCGTAAGAGAAATCTACGTGTCCCGGTGTATCGATAAGATTTAAGATGTACTTTTCGCCGTTCAGCTCGTAATCCATCTGGATCGCGTGAGATTTTATGGTAATTCCGCGTTCCTTTTCCAGGTCCATATCGTCCAATGTTTGAGACTGTAACTCTCTCTGTGTCACGGTATTGGTATATTCCAAAAGCCGATCCGCCAAAGTAGATTTACCGTGGTCGATATGTGCGATGATGCAGAAGTTTCGTATGTTTTTCATTCAGTTTCTTGATAGTGTGCAAAGATAAAAAAAACAAGAGACTTTCTGTGGTGTTGAGCACTACTTTGTAAAGCTGTAATCGCCGGCAAGAAAATCCAGCACACAGAAAATCTCATTGTTCTCCACTTCATCTTTAATTTTCAGTTTCTCCAGATAAAGAATCAAATCACGGCTTCCCTTTTTTCTATTTTTATTAAACCTTTCAAACCAATTCTGTAGGTCATCCGCAGGATTGGAAGTGGGAAAATGGAATTGGTAATTTTGTCCTCTGGAAACGAAGTTCCCGATGTTTTTATCCTGTCTTCCATCAATAACAGTAAGACTATTTGTGGTTCCGGAATAGTCCTTCACTGGATAATTTAAGGAAATTTCGTTTTTAATTTGCCCCATGAAAAAGATGGGGAACAGGAGTAATACAATTGCTTTTTTCAAGTATAGCGAAGATCATAAAAGTAATTCTGAAAAGAACGACCTCCACAAAAAAATCTGTAGAGGTCGTTCAAACATTAAAAAAATAAACTATTATGGTCGCCTGCGCTGCGGTGCGGAATTCTCCGAACCGTCTTGTTTTCGGTCTAGAATTTTATTGCGGATCTTGCCTTCGGTTTGGTACATCTGCAACAATTGTTGTGGGCTGATCACTTTCAGAAACTTTTCTGCGTATGCTTTGCGATTGTCCAAAAGTTGCTGCCCCACTTCGAAACTCAGATTGAGTTGTTTTTTTGCTTCCTCATCATTCATATTTTCGTAATTCTGATTAGAATTGAATTTGCTCTTGATCTCATTCTGCTTGTCCTGGTATTCTGCGTAGAGTGTCTTGAACTCGGTTTGATCACTTTTTTGTACATCCAGCTGCGAAACAATCATGTTTTCTCTGAACTGTTTCAGCAGTGAAATCCTTTCTTCCGGGCTCATCTTTTGAATGATTTGTTTTCGCTGTTCAGGCTTCATGGCTTTCCAGTCGTACTTTTGTTCTTGCGCAGATACACTTTGTCCTGCAAAGATTGCTATCAGCAGTATCATAATCTTTTTCATGCGCGGTTTTTCTTAGTTATATAAGTCCAGATAAAGGTCCTGCTCTGCATTTCGACCCACAGTTGCCAATTCAGACGTGCTGAAACCGGACAGAATCTGATCCATCTGAGATTCAGTATTTTGATCCGCCATTGCGGGTTTCTGTGCTGCAATTCCAGCATTGGTTTGTGAAGCAGCCGTGATTGGTTTGGCACTCACGATCTGTTTTTCAGCAGCAATTGTATTCATATCCTGTTCCAAAGTAGGGTTTTCCACCACTACCTCTTTTACCGGTTTAGCCTTTTGAATTGCGGCGTTGGAAGATGGATTTTCTACATTGGCAATCGGCACTTCACTTATATTGATCGGCGTTCCGCTGCTATTGCCTATGTCTGAAAAGTAAATCAATCCGAAGAAAATGGTAATGGAAGCTGCTGCCGCATACATCCAATTCATTTTCACAATCCTTCCACTTTTTCTGCCAATGGTAGGCGCTACTTGCTGCATCACATTTTGCTGCATCTCCTCAAAGAAACCTACTGGCGTGGTGTAAATATTTTTTCGTTCTAAATTTTCGATGTCTTGTGAAAATGACCGAATATTCTGCAAGACATTTTCCTGCAGTTGGTCTAAAAACCCCTCCGGCGTTTTATAGACGTTTTTTCGTTCCCAATTTTCTATATCAAAATTTTTCATCAGTTTAATCATTAATTTCGCGGGGTTCATTCCGAAAAATTCTCCTTTACATAAACTTCCACTTTTTGTTTGGCGTAGTGGTAATTTGTTTTCAGTGTTCCGACGGACATATCCAGAATTTTTGAAATCTCTTCGTAGGGAAGGTCTTCGTAATACCTCATCGTGAACACTAATTTTTGCTTTTCAGGCAAAGTTTGAATTGCCTTTTGAAGCAGGATCTGTATTTCCTCGGCTTCTGCTTCCACATTTTCTGCTACCAAGTTCTGAAGATATATTTCGGCATCTTGATCCGTTTTCTGCATTTTCTTCATCCTGTTCAGTTGCTGAAGTGCTTCATTGGTGGCAATCCGGTACAACCAGGTATATAACTGGCTGTCCTGCTTGAACTGATGGAAGTTCTGGTAGGCTTTAATAAAGGTATCCTGCAAAACATCCTGCGCCAAATCATGATCTACTATCAACCTTCTGATATGCCAATACAGCCGGCTCTGGTAAGCATCCATCATCAACCGAACCCCGCTGTCACGCGATTTTTCGCCAGACATCAACTCGATAATTTCGGTTTCCTTGATTTTCATCCGAATGCTCATTGTTTTGATGGTAAATTTATTAAAAAGTTAAATAACAATTTCAATTTTTAGTCCAAACCTAAATCTTTATCTTTGTTACATGAAAATCGTGATCATCGGTTCCGGAAATGTTGCCTATCATTTAGCGAAGGCTTTTTGTCAAAATAAAATTGAGGTTTCACAGATTTTTGGGCGAAATGAAAATGATTTGAAATCGATTTCCGATGAGCTTCAAATCCCGTTTTCAACCACCAAATTAGCGGATGCAGATTTGTATTTGATCAGCGTGAAGGATGATTCCGTGGCTGAAGTATCGAAGATTATTTCTAAAGAAAACTGTTTGGCAGCGCACACTTCGGGATCGTTGCCGAAAGAAATTTTAGTAGGGAACTACCGAAAAGCTGGTTTCTACCCGCTGCAGACCTTTTCAAGATCAAAAGAGCTGGATTATTCCAAAATACCCTTCTTTGTGGAAGCCGAAAATAGAGACGATTCTGAACTTCTGCAAAATCTCGCCCTTAAAATTTCAAAAAATGTAATGGAGTCTGATTATGAAAATCGAAAATACATCCATTTGACGGCGGTTTTTTCATGTAATTTCGTGAATCATCTTTTTGCCAGAGCCAAAGAAATATCGGATTCGCAAAATATACCCTTCGATTATTTCCTGCCTTTAATTGACGAAACAGTTTCGAAAATCCACCATATGGAACCAAAACTGGCACAAACCGGACCTGCCGTGCGAAATGACGAAAGGGTTTTAATGGTTCACGAAGCATTAATCAATGATGATGAACATTTGAAAATCTACCGCACCATGAATGAATCGATAAAGAAAATGTATGAGCTATAAATCAAATCTGAAAAATATAAAGGCGTTTGTCTTCGATGTGGACGGTGTTTTCACTGATGGGAGCGTTTACCTGATGCCAGACAAAAACATGTGCCGCGTCATGAACGTGCTCGATGGTTATGCAGTCGTAAAAGCAATTAAAGAAGATTACAAAATCTGCGTGATCACCGGCGGTGATGATCCCATGGTGAGAAATCGGATCCATTATTTGGGAATCACAGATTATCACGCAAAAATTTCAAACAAACTCGAAAAATTTGAAGAATTCAAACAAAAATACAATCTTCAAAACGAAGAAATTTTGACGATGGGAGATGATTTGCCCGATATTTCAATGATGAAAATTTCCGGAATTTCAGCATGTCCCGAAAATTCGGTCGCTGAAGTGAAAGCATTGTCAGATTATATTTCGCCAATTCAAGGCGGGAAAGGCGCCGTGCGCGACGTCATCGAACAGGTGATGAAAGTTCAGGGAAAATGGATTCTGGACGACACAAAAAGCACATAGCATATTTCAGATGGGTACAGTCTTAAAAACAATCCTTTTCAAAAAACCCTGCCTTCAACCAGAAAACAGCAGGTTTATCCTCTTTGCTCTTTTCTCAATCCATTAAATCAATTATGAAAATTTTACTTGCCTCCAATTCGCCAAGACGAAAAGAATTGCTTCAAAGTCTAGGTTTTGATTTTGAAGTTGTGTCCGTGGATTGCGACGAAGTTTATCCTGATGATCTCGCCACAGAAAAAGTGGCGGAATACCTTTCAGAATTAAAGGCAAATTCTTTTAGAAAATTGGAAGAGGGGGAAGTTTTAATCACTGCCGATACGGTAGTCGCCATTGATCATAAGATTTTGGGGAAACCCGAAAATTTAGAAGACGCCACCGAGATGCTGCAAAAACTTTCGGGGAAAATGCACGAAGTTTTTACCGGAATCACGATCAGGACTTTAAATAAAACCATCACCAAGACAGATGTGGCAAAAGTGGAATTCGAACCCATAAGTATCTTGGAATCTGAATTTTATATTAAAAATTTCCAGCCATTTGACAAAGCGGGAGCTTACGGAATTCAGGAATGGTTGGGCATGGCAAAGATCAGGAACATCAGCGGAAGCTTTTACACCATCATGGGTTTGCCGACCCATCTGGTTTACGCAATTTTAAAAGATTTGGAATAAGTCTGCTTCCAATTCAAAAAATCATTATTTTTACGGAAAATAATCAAATCGGTCTTACAATAAAATGCAGATTTGAAAGTTATATTTGAATAATGAAAAAAGCTATATTTTTCCTTTTGGCATTTACTGTTCTAAGTTCCTGTTCCTCCAGGAAAAAGGCAAATAAATCTACATTTCTAAAAGGATTTTTCACGTATTACAATACGCTTTTTAACAGCAAAGATGCCTTGCAGACTGAATTTAAAAATCGGGACAAATCGCATAAAGATAATTTCTACGATCCCTATATTCCGCTGTTGACTTATGAAGATCAACCGCTGGGAAGTGATTTGGGTTCTAGCGGGAGTTTCGGGAGTGAAGCTCGTCCGGGAGGTGCGGGGAGTTTTGGTTCGTCTGGTCCTGGAGTTCCGGGAAGCGGAATGCGACCGACAGATAATCCGGGCAATAAAACCGGAGCCACTATTCTGGAAATTTCAGAGGCGAAAGCCTTGAAAGCCATCGCAAAATATTCTGTGATGAAAGGTGGGGTAGAAAAAAATAAAGCCATGTTTGATGCCAATATTTTGTTGGCTCAATCAAGACTTTACCGCGGAAAAGTGCTGGAAGCACTGGACGGATTAAATTATATCTTCAACAACATGCCGAAAGATAAAAGAATTCCTTTGGCAAAGATTTATCAGGGACTCGCTTATTCCAAAATGGGTGATTTTTCTCGTTCCGGTGAAGTTTTCGCGGAATTGAAAGGAGATAAAATCAAGAAAGATTACCAAAAACTTCTTAGCATTTATTATTCTGAAATGCTGCTTCAGTCCGGGAAAAAAGATCAGGCGGTGGATGAACTTTCAAACGCTTATGCCTTAAATAAAAACCGGAAATTGCGAAGCAGAATCGCATTTCTGAGAGGTCAAATCCTGAATAATCTGGGAAGAAGTGAAGAAGCAAGAGAAAGTTTCGTGAGTGCATACAAAAACGCAAACGATTTCGAATTCGAGGTGAAATCCCAAATTGAAATTGCAAAAACCTTCAATGGCAAAGGGGATGATTATGAAGGCGCAAAAGCATATCTGGAAAAAATTGGCAAAAAAGGAACATATGCGTCCCGCAAAAACGAATTTCTTTATGCTTTAGGTTTAATGGCGAATAAAGCCGGAAAGAAAGAGGAGGCGCAGGAATATTTTGCCCAATCACTGAAAGAAAAAATGTCTGATCCCCAAATTCGCGGGCTGGATTATTTTGAAATCGGAAAAGGCCATTTTGAAAAAAGTGATTACCTGGCAGCAGGTGCTTACTACGATTCCGCGCTATCAGTGATGACGTATGAACCAACTAAAATCTTGTTGGAAGAGCAGTCTAAGAACATCAAGCAGGTTTCTGCCAATTATTTCCTGGTCAAGAAAAATGACAGCATCATCGCATTGACCAAAATGCCTGAGAACGAAAGAATCGCCTATTTTACCAAGGTCATCGATCGAATCAAAGAAAAAGAGGCGAGAGAGGAACTGATCCGAAAACAAGCCGAAAGAAATAAGGGTTTTGACACCGGAGATTATGGCGCAAATTCTATTTTTGCGGGAAATAATGGTGGTTTTCAGGATTTTGGTGATTCCGGGAAGGGCGGTTTTTATTTTTCAAATATGAGCACCGTCTCCAAAGGGGAATCCACTTTTAAACAAATCTGGGGGAATCGTTCTCTAGGTGATAATTGGAGAACTTCTGCCCGAACTACCTCCATCGAAGACCTAAAAAACGAAGCGATGGGCATTGCATCTGCTCCGGATCCGCGAAGACTTGAGCCCAGTTTCTATATTGAAAAAATACCGACCGATGCCGACGAAATTTTGGCTCTGAAAAAAGCACGTGACACGGCAAGTCTGGGATTGGGAAGAATGTATGATGCCTTTTTTTCCGACACGCCACTCGCTACAAAAACGCTATACGATTTGGTGGACAACAAACCTGTGGAAGAGGTGGAACTTCCCGCACTGTATCAGATTTTCGTGATGAATTATGAAAAAAATCCGAGTGCTGCAGAACGGGCAAAACAGAAAATTTTGACGGATTTTCCTTATACTTCTTACGCAGAATTTGTAAAAAACCCTAAAAACACAAAGTTTTCTGCATCCGCACCTGAAGTTGAAAAAGCGTATTCCGAAGCTTATGACCTTTATGCCGCCGAAAAATATGACGAAAGTAAAGCCTCGATAGAAAACTCTTTGGGCAAATATCCAAATGATGCGCTGGTTCCAAAATTTGCTTTGCTCAATGCATTCAATACCGGAAAAACGGCTGGAAAGGAAATCATGATTCTGCAATTGGAACAAATCGCCCTGAATTACGCCAAAACGCCCGAAGGCGAAAAAGCAAAAGAAATGTTGAAATACCTGAAAAGCGAACTGGAACTGCAAAAAACAGATGAAAAAGGAAATATGATCAAAGAAAATTCATTGCCGCTAGCAAAACCCGAATCTGAACCGGTAAGGAATAATCCAAGAGCGGAGAACCCAGGACAAATGTCCACAGGACCAGGAGCTCCGGGCGCAAATATTCCACAGAATGTTCAGCAACTTGAAAATCAAAAACTAAAAGTCGAACCCAAAAGGCAATAATGAAAAAGCGAAGATTATTCTTCGCTTTTCTTTTTCTTAACTCCCTGAAAATCCTTTAGATAAAACGGCTCAAAATACGCAACATCTTCAAAATCCTTTTGATTAAATTTTTCCACCGATTGCCTGATTAAATATTTTGCCGAAGGAAAAACGTCCTCTTTAAATTCGGCTCGCTCCAAATTGAAAACATCTTTCGCTTTTTTTGCACCATCGCCGATAAAAATGATTTTTTTATCCACAAATTCCTGGAACGAATTTTCATCTAAAATCTTCGCTTCGGTTTCTGCGATCATTTCACCTGTAATTCCATCAAAAACGGCACAATAAACCTCCATTCTTCTAGCATCAATCAATGGAATGATCAAGTCATAATTTTGGTTTAAAAACGGTTCAACCATCGTTTCCAAGGAATTCACAGCTATCATCGGAATGTTCAGTCCATAGCAAAACCCTTTTGCGGAAGCAGCTCCAATTCGAAGTCCGGTGTAAGAGCCCGGTCCTTTTCCGACCGAAACGGCATCCAAATCTCCCAATGTAATTTCTGCGCCTTCCAACGCCCACTTCACAAAGGTGTGCAGCGATTCACTCTGTTTATAATTTTCTGAAACTTCTTCGCAAAGACACAGGAGTTTTTCACCGTCTGAAATAGCGACTGAACAGTTTTTTGAAGAGGTTTCCAGGTGGAGGATTTTCATTTTTTTGATGTAATAATGGGTTATTATACAAATGTGATAATGAACGATTTATTTAGATTTTGCAAAGATAAGTTCTGTTTGAACGTGAATCACGATTTAACTAAAAAGATTACCTTCTTCGTTTACAATGACCTTTGTTTTTCGGTATTCTGTGGGTTTTTCGCGGCTTCGCTGCCACAAAAAACCACCCGAAAATAGTATGAAAATCATTTCGAGTCATCAAAGGTGGTGAGAAATCTGCTCTTTTGAAAGTTTCAACATCAGCACATCATCTAACCAAATAATCATCATATGGACCGGTGAATGGTTCTGGGTTCGCTTTGTGCACTTGGATAAATCGTGAGGTCAGAAATTGTGACGTGTTTCGGCGCATTCACACAATAAGCGATTGCATCTGCGATATCTCCAGCTTTTAGGGCTTCGTAACCCGCATAAACAGTTTTAGCCTTCTCTTCATCACCTTTAAACCGAATTTTCGAAAAGTCTGTTTCCACTGCTCCGGGTTGAATGTTGGTGACTTTGATTCCAAATTCTGTGAGTTCCAGTCTCATTCCCTCAGAAATTACATCCACTGCACGTTTGGAAGCGCAGTAAACCACTCCGTTCGGATAGGTTTGTCTTGCTGCGACTGAAGAAATATTGACGATATGTCCGGATTTTCTTTCCTTCATTCCGGGTATAATCATTTTGGAAACATAGAGCAATCCTTTTACATTTCCATCGATCATGGTGTCCCAATCGTCTGTTTTACCCTCGCTTAGCGGTTCCAAACCATGTGCGTTTCCAGCATTGTTGATGAGGACATCAATGTTTTTCCAGTTTTCGGGAAGGGAGTTGATGGCATTTTCAACCTCCGAAAGATTTCTGACGTCGAAGTTTAAACTGAAAGTTTCGCTGAACGGTGAAGTTTCTTTTTTCAGCTGTTCCAAAGCTTCATTTCTTCGGCCGCAAATAATGATTCTGTATCCTTGCTTTGCGAGTAATTCTGCGGTGGCTCTTCCGATTCCGGAAGTGGCACCGGTGATGAGTGCTGTTTTCATTTTAATTTTAGAAATACATTAATTTGGTAATTTATCCCCCGTCAAAAACCTGGAAGGCATCTTCAATATGCATGATTTGTAAAACGCCAGATTTATCGGGAAGTACAGTAATAATATCAAACCTTACTTCTTTGTCGATTTCATTTTCGCTCATGAAAAAATCGGCGCAGGTGATGATGGATTTGATTTTCTTTTTGGTCACAGCTTCCTGTGGTTCTATGAGGGTATCATAACTTCTTGCTTTCACTTCTGTCACCACGATCAAATCCTCATACTCTGAGACAATATCGATTTCCAACCGTTCGAAACGGAAGTTTCTCGCCAAAATTCCATGTCCTTTTTTGGCTAAAAAATCTGCGGCTAAATCTTCCGCTAATTTCCCGAAATCGTTGTGTTCAGCCATAATTACTTGTTGCAAATGGATGCAGGTTGCAATGATTGCTTTCCTATATTCTTTTTAGTATTTCAAGGTTAAAAAAAAGCGTTTTATTACTCCGAAAAAGGAGAAATCTCTACGATTTCACCCGAAGGTAATTTTTTGCTTTTTCTCCACCTCAATCTTGACCTGAGCACCTAAAATCAGCGGTCGGTTGTCATAAATATGTCCATTCGGAAACCCGAAAACGGCTGGAAAATCATATTTCGCGATCCGCTCGAAAATAATTTTATAAGCAAACCCATCAAAACTGTCTTCGTAGTTTTTGTTGTCTTTTTGGTCGCCCATATTGGTCATTCCACCGATAATGAGTCCCTTAATTTTTCGGAAAACACCAGCCAAATCAAGCGACATCAACATTCGGTCTAAAGCATAAAAATGCTCACCGATATCTTCAATAAAAAGGATTCTGTCATTAAAATTAAAGGAGTAGGGAGTTCCCAAAAGTGCATAAATCAGCGCTAGATTTCCGCCAATCAATTCACCTTCAGCTTTTCCATTTCTGCTGAATTCGTTTTTCTCAATGGTATATTTCGGAAGTTTTCCCTTTAGAATATCGAAAGTCAAACCATAACTTTCATCGGATACCCCGAAACTTGAAGTTTTAATGGTTTGTCCATGAATCGAGGCAAATCCATTTTTCAGCAAAAAACTTTGAATGACCGTGTTGTCCGAATATCCAATATACCATTTCGGGTCTTTTTTAAACTTTGAAAGCTTCAAATGTCTGAGCAAATGCTGACAACCGTAACCCCCTCTCGAAGCCCAAATTGCGGAAACTTCATCATTATTTAAAGCCCAGTTCAAATCTGAAATCCTTTCTTTTTCGGTTCCGGCATACTGGTACCCGTTTGCAAATTTCGTATAGAGGTTTTTTCCGAGCACCGGTTCAAATCCATTAGCTTTAATAATCTCCAAACCTTTCTGCAATTGAGATTCTTCCACTGCTCCTGCTGGAGAAATGATTGCAATCCGGTCACCTTTTTTTAATGATTTTGGAAATATAGGGATCATTTGTGAACTTGTTTTTGTTCGGTCTTTTCGGCCTGCTCCAATTTCTTGTCAAATTGGTTAAATTTTTTGAAACTTTGAAGAAAAATAAAGATGCTGAAGGCTACCAAAATAAACCCAACTCCTCTTCTAATAGTGTTTGCAAGGCGTTGGTTGAGTTTATCGTGGAATTGTTTTGCAAGTGAAATTTTCAGGAAATCAATGAGTAAATAAGTCCCTACAACCAATCCCATATAGAGTAGAAAATCTCTGATATCAGGATAAGCGTTTCTCACAGAGACCACGGTCACCAACCAAAAAAGAACCACACCAATGTTCAGAATATTAAATAAAAAGCCGTTCAGGAACGTTCTGCCATAATTTTGGTTGATGATTTTTTCCTCACCGTGCAGGTGCATTTTCGTGCGAGAAACCATCATATAAAGTGCGTAAATAAAGACAATAAATGCAGTTATTCGGTAAAATCCGGGGTGTTTGTCTATAATTTCCACCAGATCAGCGCTGGCAAAATAGGAAGCGGCTATACATATTATATCGGCTACAACCACTCCTAAATCAAGTGCTAATGCATGTTTTGGACCGCGAGAAAAACTGGTTTCGATCAGGAGGAAAAAAATGGGTCCGATGAAAACCAGACTCAACATAATTCCCAAACCCACCGAAGAGAATATAAGTTCAAGCATATTTCAAAAATTCTTAACGTATACTGAGCGAAGACTTCTTTTTGCTCCGCACAAATATACATTTTAAGATTTATTTAGAAATTTCGGAACGTACCGCTCTGGGAAAACTTCTATTTCACGATCTTAAAGTCCAGCTGTTTTTGAACCAGATTTGCTTTCATGACTTTGATTTTCACTTCGTCACCTAATTGATATTGATTACCCGTTCTGGTACCGTAAACAAGATGATTTTTAGCATCATACATATAGGAATCGTCCATTAAATCACGTAATTTGATCAATCCTTCTGCACCGTTTTCGGGGATTTGAACCCAGAAACCAAATTCAGCAACACCGGAGATTACACCCGTAAATTCCTGGCCCAAATGCTTTTCCATGAACTTCACCTGCATGAACTTAATGGAATCCCGCTCTGCATCGGCTGCGAGTCGCTCCATATTGCTGCAGTGTTTACATTTTTCTTCATATTCCTGCTTATTGACGGATTTTCCACCATCCAGGTAATGTTGCAACAGACGGTGTGCAATCAGGTCAGGATACCGGCGAATCGGCGAGGTAAAATGGGTGTAAAATTCGAAACCAAGTCCATAATGTCCGATAGGTTCTGTGGAATAAATCGCTTTGCTCATGGAGCGCATTGCCAAAGTCTCAATCATGTTTTCTTCGCCTTTTCCCTGAACGTCTTTCAACAGTTTATTTAATGATTCGGCTACTTTTTTGGTATTTGCCAAATTCAGCTGATAACCAAAACTGCCGACAAAATCGCGCAATGCCTCCAATTTTTGCGGATCCGGATCGTCGTGGATCCGGTAAATAAAGGTCAGGTTTGTGGGTTCGCCTTTTCCACTCAATGAAATATACTCCGAAACCTTCCGGTTTGCCAACAGCATAAACTCCTCAATCAAATGGTTGGAATCTTTGCTCATCTTAAAGTAAACTCCAATCGGCTCATTGTTCTCATCGAGGTTAAATCTCACTTCACTTCGATCAAACGTGATCGCACCTTTGTTAATCCGGTCTTTGCGCAAAATCTTTGCTAAACGGTCTAAAGTGAGTATTTCCTCGGTCAGATCCCCGGTTCCGGTTTCTATTCTTTCCTGTGCCTCTTCATAGGAAAAACGTCTGTTTGAATGGATCACGGTCCTTCCAAACCATTGGTTTACTACATTTGCGTTGTCATCTAATTCAAAAACGGCAGAAAAAGTGTATTTATCTTCATTTGGACGAAGCGAACATACGTCATTGCTCAAAACTTCGGGCAACATTGGAACCACTCTGTCCACCAAATAAACGGAATTTGCGCGGTTGTAGGCTTCGTCATCAAGGAGGGTTCCGGGAATCACATAATGCGAAACATCCGCGATATGTACTCCGATTTCCCAGTTTCCATTCGGCAATTTTTGGAGTGAGAGCGCATCATCGAAATCTTTGGCATCTTTAGGATCAATGGTGAAGGTCAGTACATTTCTCATATCGCGGCGTTTAGCAACTTCTGAATCGTGAATGTTCCTGTCGATTTCATCTGCTTCTTTTTCCACTTCTTCTGGGAAACTATAAGGCAATCCATACTCCGCAAGGATGGAGTGAATTTCGGTTTCGTGTTCACCGGGAGCACCCAGAACTTTAATGATTTCTCCTTCTGGATTTTTGGAATCAGAATCCCATTTCAGCATTTTCACCACTACTTTGTCTCCATCTCGGGCAGTGAGCATTTTGCCTTTCGGAATAAAAATATCGGTATTGAGGTATTTTTTGTCGCTTACCACGAAACCGAAATCTTTGTGCTTAATAAGCTGAAAAGTTCCCACAAATTCTTCGCGACTCCTTTCAATGACTTCTAAAACCGAACCTTCCATTTTCTTTCCTTTGAAATGATAGGTTACAATCAGCACCGTATCTCCTTGCAAAGCATGTTTCACGTTTTTGGCGTGAATAAAGATATCGTTTTCCATACCTTCTACTTTTACATAGGCGTTTCCGGTTTGGTTAAAGTCGATGACTCCGGTCAAAGTACCTTCAATCTTAAGGTTTACGATGTATTTTCCCTGTTCCACTTCCTTGATTTTGTCCTCCGCACGAAGCTTGTGCAAAGCCTGAATGACCTGTTCTCTTTGGCGCGGATTCCGGTAATCGATTCCTTCTGCAATCTGCTTGTAGTTATATATTTTGCTGGATTTTTCATTCATAAAACGCATAATTAAACGACCGATTTCCTGAAGTTTATGGTTGTTTTTATGGGATATGAAATTTGATTTTTTTGGCATAAATGGTTTATGTTTTTGTTAAGTGTTAAAATGAGGAACTTATGTGAAAAAATTCCCCGATATATGGAATGAAGAGGTGGATTGGAGGGGTTCAGATACCCGAAATCTTCTCCACTCTTTTTTGGTGCCGTCCTCCTTCAAAAGGAGTTTCCAAGAATCTCTCCACAATTTCAAGAGCAAGTTCTTTTGCGATAAATCTCGCAGGGATTGCCACCATATTGCAATTGTTGTGCTGTCTCGCCAATGCTCCCAATTCCGGCATCCAACATAATGCGCAACGGATTTTTTGGTGTTTGTTGGCACTCAATTGCACACCTTGTCCGCTGCCGCATATCAGAATTCCCAATTCGTTTTCTCCGTTCTCTACTGAGGTTGCGGCGGGATGAACAAAATCCGGGTAATCCACAGAATCTAAAGAATTAGTTCCGAAATCCTGTATCTCATATCGGGAAGAAAGTTGATTTTTCAAGTATTCCTTGTATTCGAAACCTGCATGGTCGCAAGCAATAGCTATCTTTTTCATTTTTTAGATGGATTTAGTGGTGTGCTTACAAATTTATGACTATTAAAATAAAAAAAAGGATTGATCGCATTTATATTATAGCACCAGTGATCAATCTATCTTTTGTTTTATATGTTACTATCTGATTTACTGACCTTTAAATAACTTGTCATTCAAAACCAGAGCTATTTATTACGTTTTGGCAGAACTTAGAAGAGGGGAATAGCTCAAAAACTTATGACCAAAATGAGTGCAAAATCCAGTGAATTCATGTGGATAACTTTATGAAAGATTCACTTTTTTAATTCATATTAAATTCATATTGCACAAAAATGATCATGTATCCTCCAGATAAGTTTGCAAAATTTTGATGCCGAAATCATGATGTTCTCCATATCCTTATTGCAAAGAAAAGCTCTGTTCAGGAGTTATCAACAATTGTTAATAAGCGTTAAAAATAGTTAAAAATCAATGCATTAATTTGTGAATTGAATATGAATTGAAGCACAACTTAATGTGATGAAAAAAGATAAAGTATCTTATCCACATTTTCCACAGCTACAACAACATCATTCATATTCTTTTTTATAGAAAAGGAAATTAATGTTGAGGAAATGAGTTTTGCTAGTTTGTGGAATTTTATTCAGAAATTAATTTCTAATCGTGGGATTAAATCTTAAATTTGTGAAACCAAAATCAAGCCATTTATGAAGACGATTCTAGATTATAATTTTAAAGATCAAAAAGCCTTGGTGCGTGTGGATTTCAATGTTCCGCAAAATGCAGATTTACAAGTAACTGATTCTACAAGAATTGAAGCGGTAAAGCCAACGGTTGAGAAAATCTTGAGTGATGGTGGCTCAGTAATACTGATGACGCATTTGGGAAGACCGAAAGGTAAATTTTCTGAGGAGTTTTCGCTGAAGCACATTATTCCTGATATTGAAAAAGCTTTTGGCAAAACGGTGAAGTTTTGTCCGGATTGCATTGGGGAAGATGCCATGAATATGGCAAAAAATTTGCAAGGCGGCGAGATTTTATTGCTGGAAAATTTGAGATTTTATAATGAAGAGGAGCTTGGAGATCGCGGATTCGCAGAGAAATTATCAAAGCTGGGTGATGCGTATGTCAATGATGCTTTCGGAACCGCTCACCGAGCACATGCTTCTACAGCAGTAATTGCACAATTTTTTCCTTCAACTAAGTTTTTCGGTTTATTGATGGCAAAGGAATTGGATGCCATTGAAAAAGTATTGAAAAAAGGTGAAAAGCCTATTACGGCGATTTTGGGTGGTTCAAAAGTTTCCACAAAAATTACGATAATTGAAAATATTTTGCCTGCGGTGGACCATCTGATTATTGGTGGCGGAATGGCATTTACATTTATTAAAGCTTTGGGCGGACATATTGGAAACTCATTGATTGAAATAGACAAACAGCAACTGGCACTTGAAATTATAGAAAAGGCAAAGGCAGAAAATGTAAAGGTTTATTTGCCCGTAGATGCAATTATTGCTGAAGAATTTACTAATGATTCCGCAAGAAGGGATTGTAATATTTACGAAATTCCGGAAGGATGGATGGGGTTAGATGCAGGTCCGAGAAGTCGGGATATTTTTAATGATGTGATTCTTAATTCCAGAACTATTCTTTGGAATGGACCAATTGGTGTTTTTGAGATGTTGAATTTTGCTGCAGGAACAGTTGCCTTAGGAAATAGTATCGCCGAAGCTACCAGGTTAGGTGCTTTTTCACTTGTTGGTGGTGGGGATTCTGTGGCGTTTGTGAAACAATTCGGTTATGACGACCAAGTCAGCTATGTTTCCACGGGCGGTGGAGCAATGCTGGAAAGTCTGGAAGGAAAGGAGCTTCCTGGAGTTTCTGCGATAAATAATTGAATGAACTAATATTTTAGTTTTAAGGATAATGAGCAAGAATAACTTGCTCATTGTTATTTTCAGAATCGTGCAAACAATCCAAAACTGATGAAGTCAGCTTGAACCTTATGCGCCGTCATCATTGATTCTGCACCGAGTTTTGGTGTGATATAATATCGTAGTCCGGCTTTCCAGTAGGTTTTTTGGTCATATGGACTTTTGAAATAGAGATAATAACCATAATTGGCATTAAAGGAAATCTTGTTCATTTTTATTTCAGCACCTACGCTGCTGCCAATTCGCCAGTGTTCCCACGATTTACCCCAATAGGGAACAGAATCATCATAGACTTCCGGATTAAAGACTTGATCGTAGTAAACCGCGTCCAAACCGATCTTTAACCCAATAGTATTGTTGATAAAGTGCGAATAAGCGGGAGAAATTGCGATACGATAGAATGCATCCTTGATTTTATATTTCCCACGTTGGCCAACTCCGATACCAATTTCGAATGCCTGTTTTTTCACTTGCAATTCTGGTTTTTGTACTTCTTTTTTGTCCGCAGAAAGATTAATATTCCTTTGAATACCAATGGATGCAGAAATAGTGTTTACTCCGGCATTGGGTAATTGAATTGCGCCGTTTGAGAAGTGCAGGAACGAGACGCGGGAAGTCAGTGCATAATCTCTTGCGAAATTGTACTGAACCCCTAAACCTGCATCAAATAACGCATTGAGATGACTGCCAAAAAAATAGGAATCAGGATCGGTATGAACCGTTTTGGTGATGTAGGCAATGCCAAGAGTGGGAGAGAAGAGTAGATTAAAATCACCCAATTTTGCCAGCTGAAAATCCACATTTACTGTGGCGGCGAAAATTTTGCCAAATCCATAATTTCTTCCCCATAGATCATGTTGCATTTGGTCCAAGTCCAAAAAGATCAGATTATACTTAATATTTTTTGCAGAGAGAAATTTCACCCATTCTTCTTTTCGGTTTTCTACATGGGTTCCAAAAGTTAGGGAATGTCCGGAGATATAGTTTTTGATATCGCCTTTTATTTTTCCAACACTTTGTGCGGCGAGGAATTGGTAACCAATAAAATTTTCACTGGTATTTTGAGAGGGGAAAAGTAAGGGAATTACTGTGAGTAAAAAATAGAATTTCTTCAATATGTTTAAATTTGAATAAAAAATTGACGTTCAGAAACGGCTCAAAAATACAAAAACTATTTTTTCTCGACTAAGTAGACCAAACTGGAAAATTCGCCCGATTTTACCGCCTTAAAATTTGAAATTACTCCGTAAAACATTCCTTTGAACCAAAATAGTGGTGATTTCTTATATTTTTCGCTGAGCATAGAAATATAGAAAGCGTCCAAATGTAAAGGTTTTATTTTTTTCAAATGCCACTTTTCGTTGTTCATTAATTTTTCCATTCCGGATTTTGAGAAATGGAAAACATGGCGGGGAACATCATATGCTGCCCAAAATTTTCCGTAATGCTGGGCATCGAAGGAGGTATGGTTTGGAACTGCAATTATCAGTAAACCATTGGTTTTGAGTTTTTTATGAAAAATATTTAATATATATTGCTGATTATCAATATGTTCAAGAACGTGCCACAAAGTTATGGCATCTAAAGTGTCATCTGCGATCGAATCAAGATTAGATAAAATTTGTGTTTTTGCTACTTTTTTAATAGCGGCATTTCGTGCCAATTGATTCGGTTCAATTCCATAGGTCTTAAAATCATCTTCTATAAACTTGAGAAATTCTCCTGCGCCACATCCGTAATCCAACACTTTTGCATGAAGGAAAAGTTCCTTTGCCAGAATATTTCGTTTGTAATTCAGATTGAATCGTTGGATAAATTTATACAGTTTTTCTTTTAAACTTCCCGAATCCTGATGGTGAGAAATATAATCCTTGCTTTCGTAATATTTATCCAGGTTGTGGGGCAGTGGAGTAGTCCGTAAAATTCCTGGAATTTCTGTTTCCACGATTTCAAAATTTTCTTGGGTTAGAAAATGATCTTTAATTTTCATTAATGAATATTTATTTTAAGGACTAGATATGGAAATTTGATTATTTTTCTGTCAATGTTTCACGTGAAACAAATTCGGATTACCTACCAAGGTATATTAAGAGCACATTAATATCTGCCGGTGAAACACCGCTGATTCTGGATGCTTGTGCAATGGTTCTCGGTTGAATTTTTTGGAATTTTTGCTTTGCTTCTGAAGAAAGAGAAAATATTTTAGAATAATCAAAATCATCTGGAATTTTGATGGTTTCCAAACGGTTCAGTTTTGCCACATTTTCTTTTTCCTTTTCAATATAGCCACGGTATTTAATGTTGATTTCTGCCTGTTCACGAACTTCCTCACTATAATTTTCAGTAGCAGTTTTAATGAAATCAATTTCATTTAATTTGTCCAAGGTCATATTCGGTCGGGTCAAGATTTGGGCAGCTCGGTAAGCTTGATCGACTGGAGCAGATTCTATTTTTTCTAAAATTGGATTAATGATTCCTGGTTTCAGAGATGTTTCTCTCAAGAAACCTTCCAATTCATTACTTTTTGCAATTTTTTCTTCTACCTTTTTCAATCTTTCGTCTTTGGCCAAACCTAAACGATGAGATTTTTCGGTTAAACGGATATCGGCATTGTCCTGTCTAAGAAGCAATCGGTATTCTGCGCGGGAAGTGAACATTCGATATGGTTCCTCTGTTCCTTTGGTAATCAGATCGTCGATCAATACTCCTATATAGGCTTCGTCGCGGTTCAGCGTGAATTCTTCCTTATCGTTAACTTTGTTGTGTGCGTTGATTCCTGCTATTAATCCTTGTCCTGCAGCTTCTTCGTACCCGGTTGTACCGTTTATTTGTCCAGCAAAGTAGAGGTTTTGAATCAATTTGGTTTCCAAAGTGTGATTCAATTGGGTAGGGGGGAAGTAGTCATATTCAATGGCGTAACCAGGTCGGAAAACTTTAACATTTTCAAATCCAGGGATGTGTTTCATAGCCTTTACTTGGATTTCTTCCGGGAGAGATGAGCTGAAACCGTTCACATAGATTTCTACTGTTCTCCAACCTTCTGGTTCCACAAAAAGTTGATGACGGTTTCTTTCTGCGAATCGGTTGATTTTGTCTTCAATACTGGGGCAATATCTTGGTCCAATACTTTGGATAGTACCATTAAACATTGGACTTCGGTCAAATCCTTCACGTAAAATCTCATGAACGGTTTCGTTGGTATAAACGATGTGGCAACTTAATTGTTTTTCGAGTTTTGGAGCATCCAGATATGAAAATTTTCCAGGATTTTCATCTCCCTTTTGTTCCTCCATCTTTGTATAGTCTAAGCTTCTGCCGTCAACTCGTGGTGGTGTTCCCGTTTTCATTCTACCTGCCTGAAAACCTAATGAAACCAGCTGTTCGGTTATTCCAAATGCTCTTGGTTCACCCATTCTGCCTCCACCAAGTTGTTTATCTCCTACATGAATTAGGCCATTGAGGAATGTTCCATTGGTCAGAACTACTGATTTTGCCCTGATCTGAATCCCCAATGAAGTCACAACTCCTGTGACTTTGTGATTTTCAATGATTAGACTTTTCACCATATCCTGAAAAAAATCCAGATTTGGTGTATTTTCTAATGCCAATCTCCATTCATATGCAAATAACATTCGGTCGTTTTGCGTTCTGGGAGACCACATTGCCGGACCTTTCGATAGATTGAGCATCTTAAACTGAATGGCAGATTGATCAGCGATAATACCGGAGTAACCACCCATTGCATCAATTTCTCGCACGATTTGTCCTTTTGCGATTCCGCCCATTGCCGGATTGCAGCTCATTTGACCAATGGTCTGCATGTTCATGGTGACAAGTAAAGTTTTTGAACCCAGGTTGGCAGCTGCAGCCGCGGCTTCACAACCTGCATGACCTGCTCCAACTACGATGACGTCATATATTTCGTTAATCATTTTATTAAAGGTAGATGATGTTTTTATGTGTAAATGTTTCACGTGAAACATTTTTAAGATTTTTTTAGCATATCTCATGGAAACTCGCCCGATTACAGCCGATGCGCCGCAACAATCTTTGGATATTTTATTGGAGGGGCGATGATGAGTTCTGCCTGTCTGCAGAGAGGATACAGCGGGAGAATAGCTCCTAAAGAATACTTAAATAAAAATCTTCTTTTGCTCGCATTTCTGCAATTTCTTCTTTTGTTTTGTCTTTGTAGCCAATCAAATGAAGAATTCCATGTGCCAAAACCCTGTGAAACTCTGAGTTAAAGTCTTTTGCTAATGTTTTGGAGTTTTCTAAAATGCGCGGCAAAGATACAAAAATATCAGCGGAAATGGTTTTGCCCTTCACATAGTCGAATGTAATGATGTCGGTGTAGTAATCGTGATCCAGAAAATCCCGGTTTACTTTCAGTAGATACTCATCATCGCAGAAAATATAGGTAATCTCACCCAGTTTTCTGTTCTCAGAAATAATGAGTTCTTCCAGCCATTTAATACTGGTTGGTAAAATTTCAATTTTGTCTATATTTTCGAAGAAAAAATGTATCATAGTTTTAAAACCAGTGTCCCAAAATTACACTGAAAATTCCGTTACTTGTGGTAAATGAGCGGCTGTAATTGAGTTTAATTTGGCCGAATGGAAGTCTGTAACCTGCAGTCAACCCAGCAGAAGTTTCTGCGATATGGAAGATCTCATCGACTTGTATTGCATCAAAAAGATTGGCAAAATTGAGATCTGCAATCGCAAAATAGTTTTTTAAAATCTTAAACTGGACTGCATTTGTGGCAGTAAGTATATTGTTTGCATGGAGGTAACCAAATTCATATCCTGGAAACGGGGTGAAATTATTCGCATTTTGTTCAAAGATTCCGCCGATCTGATATTTATAGTAAGAGTTTAAGTTGTCACCCACGGTGAAGCCACCGAAAAGATCCAATTTATAGGTCATCCATGAATTGACAGGAAAGTTCATTTTGGTGCTTATCTTTGCTTGAAAGGGCTTTTCCTTCTTTTCCTTATCAAATAGGTCAATTATTTTTCCCTCCACGTTCAGATAGAATCCACGTGTTGCGAAATTTTTTTCATCGCGGGTATCACTTTTGATGAAAAAGTACGGATTGATGAAATTTTTGCTGTCTATGGATTTTCCCACGTTTGTGCGAGCTTCATAATAATCATGACTAAGACCTGCTCCAATTGCATAACGGTCTTTCCATACCGATTGAATATATGCTTCGGTACGGTACCAGTTCCAGGTGTCACTGGTGTATCCGTTGAAATCTTTCAAATCCAAGGTCATCCCGGAACCATAAATTCCAAATCCTGGAATGTATCCGTTGTCAATGAAATAATTGAAGTAATATCTTGGTTTATCACCCACCACCACATCCAGCGAAATAATAGCATTTCGGAATAATAGCCTTTTGACTGTAGCATTGAGTAACATTCCCGTTTTGAATACTTCATCATAGTGCAAACCTAATTTTAAGAAAAACCGGGTGTCATCTTCGCTTACATCTAGCATCAGATAATTCTTGTCATTCTTGGTGACCAGATCATAGTTGATTAATTTATAATTGTTGGTTGCATAAAGTTTGTCCACCATTTTATTGATGGTTCCATAAGTCTGAATGGAAGGCAATTTCAGGTTCATCTTTCCTAAAATGTAGTTTTTTCCGAAAATATTGGCATTATCCAGTTCTAGACTATCAATTTTGTAAACATTGGAGTAAATGGTATTTGCCGGAGAACGTAAGAGCTGCTTTTCCCGCTTTGGCAAAAGTGACAATACGTCGACATACTTTTGTGCGACCACAAATCCAGAATCCAGAATCGCTTTTTTGGCATCGTAACTTGTAGCATTTAATCCTTTCAGGTTCGGATGAATAGTAATGTCTGTGTACTGTGATTGGATCTTTGTTTCCTTTTTTATTCCGAAATCAATCACCTGGTTCAATATAGAAATGGCAGACTGCAATTCATCGCGATTGGCTAAAGTTTGGCTCAAATCTACTCCAATAACCACATCTAATCCTTTGTCTTTTAATGGTTTAGAAGGAAAATTAACGGTTATAGCTCCGTCGATGTAAATGGAGTCTCCAATTTTTACAGGATCCATCAAGCCGGGAAATGCAGAACTTGCCATGATGGAAGTTACCAAATCACCTTTCTCGAAAATTTCCATTTTGCCACTTTCTAAGTTGGTGGCAACACACATGAAAGGAATGGGTAATTTTGAGAAATCGTCAATATTTGAAACGTTTTTAAAGAGTTCCTTCAATAGATAAATGTTCTTTTGCCCCGTAGAAATAGCTTTTGGCAAAAAATTTATCCTACCTTTGGATACGGGTATCGTAAGAAGGTATTTGTCTACAGATTTGTTGAAAAATGAAGTCTCCTGGCGTGTTTTTTCGTTGGCAATGAGCGTAAAGAAATCCGTATCCATTACGATTTTTTCAATTTCTTCGCCTGTATAACCTGATGCATATAGTCCGCCGATAATAGCACCCATACTGGTTCCTGAAATGTAGTCCACTTTAACTCCAAGAGAATCAAGGACTTTCAAAACTCCAATGTGGGCAAATCCTTTTGCTCCTCCGCCAGAAAGTGACAAACCGATCTTGGCATTTTTTGGAACTTTAAAACCTTCCTTCACTTGAGAGAAGTGAAAAGTTGCAAAAAATAGAAGAAAAAAAGGAAATATTTTTTTCATTAATCTTTAATATAGATTCTTTTTACCCGCCGAGAAATCGAGGTCAAAACCTCGTAAGGTATGGTTTGGCAGTAATCTGCAAATTCTTCCAAACTTGGATTGGAGTTGAAGATGATTACCTCTTCGCCTTCTTTAGCAGGAAATTCACCGATGTTGATCATCATCATGTCCATGCAGACATTACCAACAATTGGGAAGGTATTATGGTCAATGCCAACTTTTCCCCTTTTATTTCCAATAAGTCTAGGTATTCCGTCTGCGTAACCTACTGGAATAGTGGCTATTCTGGTAGCATTTTCTGCCTTGAATCTGCGGTTGTACCCCACGGACTCTCCTTCGTTAACTTCTGAAATTTGCGAAATCACTGTTTTAAATCGAACTGCACTTTGCAATTTCTTCTTAATTTCCGGATTTGTTGAAATTCCTACCATTCCGATGCCGATTCGAACCATATCAAATTGATAATCTGAATAATGTACAATACCAGAAGTATTTAGAATATGCCGAATCGGTTCATCATTTAATGCAGAAATTAATTTTTCTGAATTATTTTTAAAAATATTAATTTGATCCAAAGTGTATGCTTTTTCAGCTGGATCATCAGAAGCGGAAAGATGGCTGAAAATACTCTTAACTTTCACATGCGTTGATTTCAACTTGTGGATGAGCTCATCCAGCTCATTTCCTTTAAAACCAAGTCTATGCATTCCCGTTTCCAGTTTAATATGAATTGGGTATTTTTGCTGGATTCCTTTTCGGATTAATTGTTCGTTGAACAGTTCTAAAACGCGGAAACTGTAAATTTCAGGTTCCAGGTCATAATCAATGATGATATCGTAGCTGTGCTGTTCGGGATTCATCACCATAATAGGAGTTGTGATCCCATTTTTTCGCAAATCCACTCCTTCGTCTGCATATGCAACTCCCAGATAATCAATGTGATGATGTTGTAAAAATTCAGCGATTTCATATCCTCCCAATCCGTAGGAATAGGCCTTCACCATGGCCATCATTTTGGTTTGCGGCTTCAGCAGCGACTTATGGATATTGATATTGTGAAGAATTGCATTGAGGTTAACTTCCAGAACCGTGTCGTGTTTTTGAAGTTCCAGATGGCTTTTTACTTTTTCGATTTCAAATTTCCGGGCACCTTTTAAAAGAATCAATTCATTTTCAATCAGATTAAATTGCTGATTTTCAATTAAATGTTTAGTATCAATGAAAGTATAAGTTTCAGAGGTAAATAAACTTTCAAACTTTGAAATTTCTTCACCAACTAAGAAAATTTTGCTGAAGTTCTGCTGATTGGTTAAGTGGGCCACTTCCTCATAAAGCTGATCCGAGTTTTTACCTTCCACAAAATCGGTCAAAACCAATGACTTTTTCTGCTTGTTGTATTCGTTAATGAATTGATACGCAATTTTCAACGAATCCAGATCCAAGTTAAATGAATCATTGATGATTAGATTGTTACGAACACCATTCACGCTTTCCAAACGCATTTCGATCGATTTCAGCGAATTGAGTTTCTCAATGATTTTGGAATTGGATAGACCGAATTCCTTTAAAGCGGCAATTACGCAAAGTACGTTGCTCAAAGTCGCTTCGTCTCTTTTTGAAACCGGAACCGAAAATTCTTCATCGAAATACTTTATGATCAGATTTGAATTCTTGTTCTTCCAATCGTTTTTAATGAAAATATGATTACTGGTTTTTAAACCGAATGATATTAATTTTTTGCTTGAGTAGATGTCATTAATTTTATTGCGAACCAGGTCGTTATCACCATTGAAAATGATAATCTGAGCATCTTTGAATAATGAAATTTTCTCATCGATCAGTTGCGATTCATTTTCGAAATTGGAGGAATGCGCCGAACCAATATGTGTTAAAATTCCAATCTGAGGAGGAAATATTTCTTGCAAAATCTGCATTTCATTCGGTTTAGAAATACCAACCTCGAAAATCCCGAGCTGATGTTTTTGGTTGATTTCCAATAGTGAAATTGGAAGTCCAATTTGGGAATTAAAACTTTTTGGACTTTTTACGGTATCGAACTCGTCAAAAAGCGATTGATAAAGCCATTCCTTCACAATGGTTTTTCCGTTGCTTCCCGTAATTCCAATGGTTTTCAGATGAAATTGAATCAGGTGAAATTTTGCCAAATCCTGCAGAAATCTCACGGAATTCTCTGTGATAATCCATGTAACATTCGGAATATCTTTGAGTTGATGTTCGGATATGATCACAGAAATTCCTTTTTCAACGGCAGAATTAATATATTTTTCGCCGGAGTTTTTCGAGGTATTGATTGCGAGAAATGCGGTGTTTTGAACAGAGAAAATATTTCGGCTATCGAAGGCGATATTTTTGACAACGATATGTTCATCACCAATTAATTGAGAATGGGTAAGTTCGGCAAGTTGTTTTGTAGTGTAGTTCATCTAGTTTTTCTTCGACATTTCTTCATTAAAAACTTTTCTGCTCACGGCTTCGTAACTTTCGGTTTCGCCGAGCTGCACCAAATCGGTACTCGCAGAAGTTCGCATGGAATAATTGGCAAGATTTCCGGTTCGCTTGCAGATGGCGTGAACTTTCGTCACATATTCTGCGGTCGCCATGAGATTCGGCATCGGGCCAAAAGGTCTGCCTAAAAAGTCCATATCTAAACCCGCAATCACTACACGTATCCCGTTGTTTGCCAATTGATTGGCGACTTCCACCACACTTTCGTCAAAGAACTGGGCTTCGTCAATTCCCACCACATCGCAGGTAGAGCCGAGCAGCAAAATTTCGTTGGGACTTTCCACCGGTGTGCTGCGGATTTTGTTGAGATTATGCGATACCACCTCTTCTTCAGCGTATCGGGTATCCAGTTTTGGTTTAAATATCTCTACATTTTGTCCCGCCATTTCTGCCCTTCGAAGTCGGCGGATCAATTCCTCAGTTTTTCCTGAAAACATGGAGCCGCAGATTACTTCCATCCAGCCGCTTTGTTTGGCGTGATTAATTGTATTTTCTAAAAACATTTGTTAAATTAGCCGTAATATTTAAGATATCAAAATTAAGGAATTTTAATAGAATCTATAATGGAAAATATCCAGGAAATACAGGATAAGATTTTTTTTGAGGCTAAAAATGCGCTTGAATCACTTTCAAAAATTACTTCGATAGACGAACTTTTGGCAAAGCAGGATTTGTTTTCTGAAGTTACCGATAGAATTGCTTTTCTCAGAATTTTAGAAAAAAACATTGATTTTCTTACTGTAGAAGAGACAATGCAAATTATTGATAATCAAGAATTAAACCTAAATTTCGATAATGAACCCGCAGTAAAAATGGAGGAGATTCCAGATGATTATTCTTCGGATGAGCATGAAATGGAGGAAGAAGTTCTTTTCACCAATGAGTTAAATGAGATTGACGAAGTAGGTTATCAAACTGAGCCGATTTCCGAAGTGGGCATTGAAGAAAATCTAAATGAAGAGTTCCAAACCATTCAAAATGAAGATCAAGTGGTGACAGAGGAATCGGATTCATCCACTTATGCATCGCGTGTTGCACAGAAAGAGCAGGAATTCAATGAGTTGGAGGAAAGACGGAGAAAAATAGTGGAGTTCAACAAGGAAGATGTGGCGCACGAACAAAAGGAAGAAGTGCTCCACGAGAACAAATCCGGAGAGCATCACCATGCCGAGAAAAAATTTAAATTGGCAAATATCAAAGGCTTGAAGGCGGTGCAGAGTTTATTTGATGAAGATCCGCTCGAAAAATTTAATGAAGAAGAATCGAAAAATGAAGTCCAAAAGGAATCAGGAAGCCTCTTGAAGACCAATGTTTCCACAGATTTTATGGAGGCTGAAAAGAAGAAACCAGAATTCAAACTGGATTTGAATGATAAAGTGGCTTTCACTAAAATTTTGTTTAAAGGCGATGATGAAAAGTTGAAAACAACCATTGAAAAACTGAATTCCTTTGATAATCTGGAAGAAGCGAGACATTATCTGAGCGATATCTATTACGAAAACGATTGGTCCAAAGCCGATGAATACGCGCAAAGATTGTGGCATCTCGTAGAGAATAAATTTTTGTAAACATCTTTTCAGTATCCCATAAATTCATGATCAACAATATCAATCAGTTCCAGAACCCTTTCTTCATCGGAGTTGCCGGAGTTGGAATGAGCGCAATTGCGCAATACTTAAAGGGAATCGGGAAAAATGTTTCCGGCAGTGACCGCTATTTTCACCCGAACGAATACAACAAAACCAGAGAACAGCTCGAAGCAGAAGGAATCAAATGCTTTCTTCAGGATGGAAGTGGAATTGACGAAAATACAGATTTAATAGTAGTTTCCACAGCGATTGAAGATACTGTCTTTGAAGTTCAGAAAGCCAAGGAGCTGGGAATTCCTATTATCAGACGAAGCGAACTTTTGTCCGTCATCGCGAAAAGCAAAAAAACCATCGCAGTTGCCGGAACTTCCGGTAAATCAACCACTTCGGCGATGCTGTACCAAATTTTGCTGGATGCAGGTTATGAACCGAGCATTATTTCCGGGGCAGGTCTCACTTCCATTATCAAAGAAGGAAAGATCGGAAATGCTGCGATAGGAAAAGGAGATTGGCTCATCATAGAAGCGGATGAAAGTGACGGTTCCGTGGTGCAATACGAACCGGAAATCGGATTGCTGTTAAATATCGACAAAGATCATCAGGAAATTGAAGAACTGATAGATTTATTTACCATTTTTAAAAATAAAACCAAGGGTTTATTCATTGTCAATCAGTCAAATACATTGGCTAAAATGTTGTCTGCAGATCCTGATCAGGATTTTGGTTTTGAAGATGAACATGCACGATACAGCGTGACCGATTTTAACCAGAATGGTTTTTATCTGTCGTTCCGGGTTCTTGGTCAAGCGGTGAATATGAACTCCATCGGAAGGCATTCCGCCGAAAATGCAGCTGCTGCAATTGCGGTTGCCAATCAAATTGGAATTGATCTGGAAATTTGTGCGGACAGTCTGGAACATTATAATGGGATTTACCGTCGCCATCAAATTCTCGGACAGAAAAACGGAATTTGGGTCATCGACGATTATGCGCACAATCCGGCGAAATGTGCAGCTTCGATAAAAGCTTGTCAACCATTGGCGAAAAAGCTGATCGCCTGGTTTCAACCACACGGATACAAACCGACGAAGTTTTTGAGAAACGATTTTGTAGAAGAAATCTCGCATGCATTGCGACCAAATGACGAAATTTGGATGAGCGAAATTTTCTACGCCGGAGGAACCGCCGAGAAAGATATTTCTGCAAACGATCTGGTAAAGGATATTTCTGCGAAAGGAAAAAAAGCTTTCTTTGTGGAAAACCGAAATGATCTGTTAGAAGAACTTCGTCCTGAACTGACTGAAGGAACCGTTCTGCTTTTAATGGGAGCGAGAGATCCGAGTTTGGAGGAATTTTGTAGAGATTTATTTGAAAAACTGTGATATTTTTACAACAAATACTATTCACCACGTAAGTCACAAAAGTTTTTTGAAGGATGATGGTTGAATCTTGAAAGTACCATTAAGCTTATGTCTTATCTGAGCTTTAGAATAGATGGATTTGATCGATGTCTGTTGTGATTTTTGTGGTTCAAAAAAATGAACGGAACTTTATTTTTCGTGCCGACACCAATAGGAAATCTGGAAGATATGACTTTCAGGGCAATCAAAGTTTTGAAGGAAGTGGAGTATATTTTATGTGAAGACACAAGAACTTCAGGCGTTTTGCTGAAGCATTATGAAATATCTAAACCGCTGAAATCGTATCACTTACATAATGAACATCACAGTACGCAAAAAGTGATCGAGGATTTAAAAAACGGGCAAAATATCGCCATCATCACCGATGCTGGAACACCCGGAATTTCGGATCCCGGATATCTTTTGGCAAAAGCGTGCGCCGATGAAAAAATCGAAATGATTTGTTTGCCGGGAGCAACGGCTTTTGTTCCTGCTTTAGTGGTTTCCGGTTTGCCGAACCACGATTTTTATTTTGCGGGTTTTTTGCCAACGAAAAAAGGCAGGCAAACGAAATTGAAACAATTGGCCGCGGAAAAGAAAACCATTGTGTTGTACGAAAGTCCACATAAAATTAATACGACTTTAGAACAGATCAAAGAGTTTTTCGGCGGTGAAACCAAAATCAGCTTGAGCAGAGAAATCTCCAAAAAATTTGAAGAAACCAAACGTGGAACGATCGGCGAGTTGATTGAGTTTTCTAAAAGCAAGACTTTGAAGGGCGAGATCGTGTTGGTGATTAATAATGCTGAAGCTAAAACTGATGAGGAAGAAAAACCCTTATCAAAAAACAAATACAAGAATTAATAAACAAAATATGGGATTATTACAAGGAAAAGTTGCCCTCATCACAGGTGCAACAAGAGGAATCGGAAAAGGTATTGCAGAGGTTTTTGCAAGAGAAGGAGCTAAGGTTGCATTCACCTACGCAGGTTCCGTGGATAAGGCAAAAGCATTGGAAGAAGAACTTTCCAAAATAACTACCGTGAGAAGTTACCAATCGGATGCGTCGGATTTTGATGCAGCCCAAAAACTGGTGGATGAAGTGATGGCGGAATTCGGGCAGATTGACATTCTCATCAACAATGCCGGAATTACCCGCGATAATTTGATGCTCAGAATGTCCAAAGAAGATTGGGACACCATCATCAAAGTGAATCTGGATTCGGTGTTTAACCTCACGAAAGCCGTGATTAAACCGATGATGAAGGCCAAATCGGGTTCCATTATCAATATGACTTCCGTGGTTGGAGTGAAAGGAAATGCAGGTCAGGCGAATTATGCCGCGTCAAAAGCCGGTGTAATCGGGTTTTCAAAATCAATTGCGTTGGAATTGGGTTCGAGAAATATACGATGCAATGCAATTGCACCAGGTTTTATTGAAACGGAAATGACAGCCGCTCTGGATGAAAAAACCGTTCAAGGTTGGAAAGAAGCGATTCCTTTGAAACGTGGCGGAACACCTGAAGATGTTGCAAATGCCTGTGTTTTCCTAGGTTCTGAAATGTCCGCATATATTACCGGACAAGTTCTGAATGTGGATGGCGGAATGCTCACTTAGAATGAAGGTTTTCGATAGGATTTTTCTTGCTTTGGCGATTACGATTTTCGTCGTTTTTGGATATTTTTCATTTTTTAATGTGTACCAAACCGACGATTATATTTTTTCGTTTTTTACCAGGAAATTTGGTTTCTTAGGTGCGGTCGCTGATCTTTATCTTCATTGGGGCGGAAGATATTTCGGCTATTCCTTAAACCTGCTTAATCCTGTCGCGATTGATACACAAAATATGCTCCCGAAAGTTTATCCAATGCTGCTGATGGTTTCATTTATCGCAGTGGTTGCATTGAATTTTCGGGAGTTTTTTAAGTATTCGCTTTCGGATTCTGTGAAGAAGGCGTTTTTGTTTTTCTTCTTTTATACAGTATTGTTGCTCAATATTTCAGAACATTATTTCTGGATTACAGGCTCCACTGTTTATTTTTTGCCTGTAATTTTTGCCGGTTTTTTACTTTTTTGTTTAAAGAAACTTCATGATGGCAGGGAAAAAGTTTGGCTATATATCTCTTTGATCCTGATTGTTTTAGCGATTGGAAATAACGAAATTATCGCACTGATTTTAGAAGGATTACTCATGGCGAATTTCCATTTTAGAAAAACCAAGACCAATCTTCTTTTTTTGGTAGTGTCCACCATCTGTATTTTGATCAGTTTTCTGGCACCGGGAAATTTTGGAAGAATGGCGGAAAACACTGATCCTTTATTTATTTTATGGCTGAAAAGATTTGTTTTTTTTGCGGTCGATCTTTTTCATTTAACTTTAAAATCCATTTTGATTTTACCACTATTTGTCAAGGTTTTTGAAAAGGAACTCAAGGAAATTATCGCGAATTCCTGCCGGAAAAATTTGATATTATTGTGGGGAATCTCCTTTGTGCCAATAGTTTTCCTTGCTTTCCTTATGAATGGAATTGGAAGACAGTTTGAAAATATAATGATTTATTATTTTGTTTTGTCTTCCGTTTTGGTAGTTTCCTTTCATGTAGATTTTAAGAAATTTTGGTGGATCTCCGCTTTGGTTTTGTTGGTACCAAGAATTCATATTTTCCCGGATCAATATTCCCATTTTGACTTTAATTTCAATCTGTATGATATTGGGAATGATTTGGCTAAAACCGATTTGGCAAAATTTGAGGACCAAGTTAATGACCGGATTTTTCGGATTCAGTCAAGTTCAAAAGATTCTGTGGTTGTACCAAAAATTTCAGTTGTTCCAAAAGTTCTTTATTTTGACGAATTATCAGCACTAGGCGAACCGAAATCTTACACCAACGATCAGCTGGAAAAATATTTCAAAAAAAAATCCATCACGACAGAAAAGTAATTTTTTCGTGATGGAATTTTATGGATAAGCCATTTAGCTATTTACTGTTTTTTCGCCCAATTCTCCATTTTTCTGTCCAAAACATCCAATGGGAGACATCCTTGGTTCAGAACTTCGTCATGAAACTTGGCCAAACTGAACTTGGAGCCGAGTTGTTGTTGGTATTTGTACCGCAATTCACTGATTTTCAGTGAACCTATTTTGTAGCCTAAAGCTTGTCCCGGCATCGCCATATACCGCTCTACTTCGGCAGTTGCGGCCGCTTCGTCATAGGCAATATTGCTCAGAAAATATTTTGTGGCTTCTTCGCGGGTCATTTTTCCAGTGTGGATTCCAGTATCTACTACCAATCGGACCGCACGCAACATTTGGTCACTCAAATAGCCCATTTTTTGGTAAGGATCCGTATAAAGTCCGAATTCTGGTCCCAAAGTTTCGCAATAATGCGCCCAACCTTCACCATAAGCTCCGAACCAGCCGAAACGCATAAATTTCGGGAGCTTGGTGTTTTCCTGCTGCAGAGAAATCTGGTAGTGATGTCCCGGAATTGCCTCATGCAGAAAGAGCGATTCCATTCCGGAAGTTACGTTAAATTTTTTTGGATCCGGAAGTGGAATGTAAAAAATCCCTGGTCTTTTTCCATCGGGAGTTCCCTGGATGTATTCCGCACTTGCGGTAGCTTCTCTGAACTTTTCGGTTTGTCTGATCTCAAAGGGTGTTTTCGGGGTGACGGAAAACATCGATTTCAATTTCGGTGTAATTTTCGCCAATACTGCATTGAAAGCATCCAGAACTTCTTTGTTGGTTTTGTATGGCATCGCTTTCGGGTCTTGTTTTAGATGGTTGATGAATTGTTCCAAGGTTCCGTGGAACCCTACTTGCTGTTTCACTTTTTCCATTTCGTTTCTCAACATCGCGACTTGCTCCAAACCGATCTGGTTGATTTCATCAGGGGTTTTTCCCGTGGTGGTCCAACTTTTCACGTAGTAAGCATAGATTTCATTTCCTTTTGGCAACGCGTTAATTCCATCAGTATCACGAGCTTTCGGCAAGTATTCGGTTTCCAGGAAATCGCCCATTTTTTGATAACTCGGAATGATTTTCTTGGCAATCATATCCTTGAACAAAACGGAAAATTTATCTTTTTGCTGCGCCGTGAAGCTTTTCGGAAAATGTTTGACGGGTCCGAAAAAAATATTTTTGTCAAAGTCGGAAGTGGTGATTTCATCAGCTTTCATCTGCACGATCATTTTTGCCACCAGTTTTTTCGGTAAAACATAATTGGCCTTCATTCCGGCACGGAAGTTTTCAATGGCGGAATCCATCCAGATCGGGAATTTTTCAACTCTTTTTAGCCAATCATCATAATCCTTTTCTGTTTTAAAAGGTTGGCTTCCCTCACCGCTTCCAAGTAACGGAAAATCCAGCGGTAATCCGCCAAATTGGGTAAAAGGAATATATTCCGGATGATAAGCGTACCGTTCAATTTTGTCTTTTAAAGTATAGTCTAAAACATCGTAAACCGTTTTCTGGTCATCACTTAGTTGGGTATATTCTATTTTTTTTAACTGATTTTGAACCGAGTTATAGAATGAGATTTCACCGGAAATGAAATCTTTGTCGATATTGATCGGCAACTGGTCGTTGTAGCGCAAATCTCCTTGCGCTGTTGCTTCAAGCGGATAAAGTTTCAGGTATTGCTCATAATAATTCGCTGCGATCGAATCCAGCTGAAGCGGCTTGGTTTCCGCTAATGGAGTATCGGACTTTTTGCAACTTACCACCATTAAAACGAGCACTAAAAGTGGAATACTTTTTAAAAGGAGTTTTTTCATTTTAAATATTTGAAACGCTAAATTAGGAAAAGTTTCGGGATGCGGGATACGAGTTATGCGATTCTGGTTACGGACTACATGGCACGAAGTTCGGGTTTCGGTTTCAAAAAACCAGATTTTCTATTGATCTTGCTGGAAGTGAAATGATTGAATTACAGTGTTTTATATGTTTAAAAATTTGTTTTGAACTTATTGATCCGGAATGGGTCCGAGAAAAAGGGAATATAAGAAAAGATAATGCCGATTAAACCTAAAACCTTTCACCATGGAACCCGGATCCCGCAACTCGAATTTCAGACCAAAAAAATCTTTTGTACAACCAACCAATTTTCTATCTTTGCTTGACAGGTGTAATGATCAATTAAATAAAACAAATTTTTTCTCTAAAAATGAAAGGGATTTTAAAAATCTATCACCCCGAAGAAACCCTTAAATACAATATCAAAAGCACTTACTGCAAAGCGGTTTATATCAATAAGGAACATTTTCTTGAAGTGGAGATCATTACAGACGATTCGCTGGATCATGTGGATGACGACTCTCTTCAGTACAATTTCCCACAGCTTTCGCTTAATGTTTTTGATTTCCCGATCGATGATTCAGAAATTGCCGGGAAAACCTTTACCATCCATGATTCTGATGAAGAAATCTACACTGATGTAGATCTTTTTGATGATGAAGACGCTTATCTTTATGACAGCGAGCTTTCCTTTGAAAAAGATAGTGATGGCGAACTTCAGCTCTCTTGGAAAGGGAATATAGACGATTTCTACACGGGTTCAGATGAGCCCATTCCTTTTAAGTTAAAATGCAATTTCAAACAAGATGAAATTGTGGTAGAAGAGGACTAGTTGGTCACATCTGGATCAGCACTTTTTTCCGAAGATTCCTTTCATTAAGACCATTTTTAGTGATAGCAGTCGCATGATGCTGAAAAAAATTTCCGCGTTGGGCTTTAAAGCCACTTCATCAACTGCCTTTAGAAGTAAGGTTTTGCAATATTAAGCCGGTTATTCCGTTAGTTTTTAATAAAAAATAATTTTAAATGTTTTTACAAACCGCCGTTCAACCCATGAATCCTCAAACACAGGAAACCGTTTTTTCTTTCTGGAAGATCATGTTTCATGGAAACCTTTTTGCCAATGTGGTGATGATCACCGTTCTCGCTTTAGGTGTTTTTGCTTTATATATCTTTTTCGAAAGACTTTTTTACATCAATCGGATGCTTAAGATCAATGACATCAATTTGATGAACAATATTGAAGACATGCTTCAGGAGGGAAGAATCCAGGCTGCAATCGATTATTGCGAAAGACTGAATACGCCAGAAGCCAGAATTTTGGAAAAAGGAATTACCAGAATCGGAAGACCGATTTCAGATATCGTGAGCGCCATGGAAAGCCAAGGACAAATTGAAGTTTCCAAACTGGAAAAAAATCTAAACTTACTGGCTTCAGTTCCCAGTTTGGCACCAATGTTGGGACTTTTAGGGACGGTAATCGGAATCATCATGACTTTCTTCGCCATGTCTAATGCAGAAGGTTCATTTTCACCGAAAACCTTATCAGAAGGGATTTACACAGCATTAGGACAAACTGCGACCGGTTTGGCGGTGGCGATTCCTTCGAACTTTTTTTATAACCTGCTCTTGACCAAAATCGATAAGTTCGTCCTGAAAATCCAGCACCTTTCCACAGATTTCTTAGACATTATCAATAAGCCCGCCTAAAAATGAATTTTAAAAGAAGAAATAAAGCAAACCCTGATTTCAGTCTTGCCGCAATGGTGGACGTGATTCTCTTGTTGCTCATCTTTTTTATGGTGACCTCTTCTGTGGCGAATCAAAGCGCAATCGACGTGAAATTGCCAAAAGGCGACGTGGAAAACCCAAATATTCCCAATGAACTGGTGGTGACCATTAAAGAAGATGGTACTTATTTTGTAGATGATCAACCCGTGAAAAAAGAAGATTTGGAATCATTTGTGGTGAAGAAGATGCAAAATATTAAAGCCCAATCATTTACTATTCGTGCCGATAAAAATTCGCTTCACAAGGACGTGGTGTTTGTGATGGAAATTGCGGAAAAACATAAGCTAAATATAGCAATTGCCACCTCCCGGGAAGAATAAAAAGGAATGACCAGTTACAACTATTACGATAAAGATGACAGCAAGGATCGGCTGAAAAGTGCTATAATCACAGGAGTTATTTGGGCGCTCATACTCTTTTTTGTGTTTACCTATACCATTACGCAACATATTCCCGAAAAGAAAGAAGTAGTTACCACCATGCTGATCAACTTCGGCGACAACCGAAATGGAAACGGCGAAGAAGAACCCGCTTCCCAAGACGGAAGTGTGGCTGCACAAAGTGAAATCACCTCTACTGAACCCACTTCGGAAGAGTCTCCGAATAGCAGATTAGAAGTTGTTGCAGAACCTGCAAAACCGGTCAATGAAAAAATATTAACCGGAAACAACCCCAAAATTTCTGCTCCGAAAATGGAAAAATCCACGGAGACCAAAGCAGTTGCGAAATCTGCAAACACTCCATCAGCTTCCACCAAAAAGTCTGGAACAAAAGCTACTACTGCAAATGCTAATGCCGTAACTGGTGACGGAAAGGGAACTGCCGCAATCGGAAACCTAATCAAAGGTCGGGGAACCAAATCCGGAACTCAGGGAACAGATGGTACAACAGGAAATACGGGTGATCCTCTTGGCGGAGACGGAAATGGCGACAGCAAAATCGGGGTGGATCGAAAACTCATTGGATTTATTCCCGGAACCATGGGAAGAGGCGGAGCACAACCTTCGCACAACTGTTCTGCCAGCGGAACCATCAATATTGCTTACACCGTCGATAAAGCAGGAAATGTGATTTCCGCAAGACGTTCGAGCGGGGTTTCAGATCAGTGTGTAGTGAATACCTCCGTGGATTGGGTGAAACGGTACGTGAAAGCTGAAAAGGCAAATACCGCTTCCACTGGAACTTACAGGATTACTTTTTAAAATGACCACTGAGCAATACCAAGAATCCATCGAATGGCTTTTCACGCAGATGCCCAATTACCAAATTGATGGGCAAAAAGCATACAAGCCGGGACTTGACAATATCAAGAAACTTTGTGCTTACTTTGGAAATCCACAAGACCAAATCAAAAGCATCCACATTGGCGGAACTAATGGGAAAGGTTCCACAAGTAACATGCTTGCTTCGATTTTGCAGGAATCTGGCTATAAAATTGGGTTATACAATTCGCCCCATTTAATTGACTTTACAGAAAGAATCAAGATAAATGGCCAAAATTGCGACAATGAATTTGTCTATGATTTTATTCAAAAACTAAAAAATCTTCCGGAAGATATCCGTCCTTCTTTTTTCGAATTTACAACGATTATGGCGTTTGAATTTTTTTGCCAACAGAATGTGGATTACGCCATCATAGAAGTAGGTTTGGGAGGAAGACTGGATTCTACCAATATCATCCATCCAATGGTTTCCGCCATTACCAATGTTCAGCTTGATCATCAGAATATTTTAGGGAATACCATTGAAGAAATCGCAGCAGAAAAGGCGGGAATCATCAAGGAAAATGTCCCGATTATTTTCGGTGACCAGAATGAAACTGTAAAAAATATTATTTCGGAGACCGCAAGAAACAAAAATACGGGACTCATTGACGCTACTTTAATTAAGACTGATTTAAAGAGTGATTTGAAGGGAAATTACCAGAAAAACAATATCCGTGTAGTTTTAGCTTTGGTTGAAGAATTAAAAAAACAGGGTTTGAAAATCTCCGATGAAAATCTCAAAAACGGTTTGCTGCATGTGCGTGAAAACACCAACTTCATAGGTCGTTGGTTTGAATTTTCAAAAGATCCGCTCATCATTTGCGATACCGCTCACAATCAGGCGGGTTTGGAGATGGTTTTTGCTCAACTAAATGAGATACCAAAACACAAACATATCGTTTTAGGGTTTGTCAACGATAAAAAAATCGATGAGGTTTTGCGGATACTTCCCGGAAATTCCACTTATTACTTTGCGAAACCGGCGATTAACCGAGGTAGGCATCCCTTAGATTATGAAGATATGCTGCGAAAATCGAAAATTAATTACAAAATATTTGACGAGGTGCAAAGTGCTTATCTTTCTGCAAAACAACACCTTAAAAAAGGCGAAATGATTTTTATCGGCGGAAGCAACTTTGTAGTGGGAGAATTTTTAGAAAAAAATTTGTCAAAATAAAAAAACCTTGTATATTTGCCGAACCAAAAACGGAAAGGGTTCTTAGCTCAGTTGGTTCAGAGCATCTGGTTTACACCCAGAGGGTCGGGGGTTCGAATCCCTCAGGACCCACTTTCAAAAGAAAATCTCACAGAAATGTGGGATTTTTTTGTTTTTCTGCGGTTCTTTTCTGAAAAATTCCCTTTCAGCTTCCAAAATCCACCTTTCGGTTAGAAATTATTTGTAACATATTTCTGTCGGTCTATCTTCGTACAGTCAAACGGAAGTTTAATTCTAAGACTTAAAACATGGAAACCTACTCCAAAACCACTGAAAACCCAAAATCCCGGGAAGCGCTGAAAAAAGAAAGAAGAATCAAAGGGTTCTACATTCATGCAACCGTTTACGTCTGTGTAAATTTGTTTATTATTTTGGGTGGAATGTACAAAAATGAAAAAAATCTGGTTGTGATGGATACTTACTCCACCGCCTTTTTCTGGGGAATTGGACTGCTCGCACATGGACTTACCGTTTTCGGGGCAGATTGGGTTTTTGGTAAAGGTTGGGAAGAAAGAAAAATTCAACAGTATCTGGAAAAATAATTCCTGTTGGAATTTTAAAATTTCATAATTTTAGAAAATGTCAAGAAAAGAAATCATCACGCTGCTTTGGATTTCCGGGGTAACCGGATTGTTTTTCTTTCTGTTTTTTACAGATGAGAAAACACCGCAAAATCTGGCGATCAGTTTCCTGGTTGCATCACTTTACAGTTTCCTGATCGGCGGGGGAAATGGTTTGGTAAACAGATTTCTAAGCAAGAAATATTCATGGATCGACCAAACGAGAACACGGACTATCTTAGGAGTGATCGCTATTTTGCTGGTGAATGTGGTGCTGGTCTTGTTTTGTAATTACATCAATTTTATTCTGATCCAGGGACGGTCACCGTCTGGTTTTTTCAAAGGATCGATAGGATTTGTCAACTGGCTGATTATCAATATTGCCTTGCTGATTTCAACTTTCCTACATGCAAGAAGTTTTATGAACGAATGGAAGAAGGCCTCCCGAAAGGAAGTGGTGGAACAGAAACTCATCGCCAAATCCGCGAATGCACAGTTTGAATCTTTAAAAAACCAGCTTGATCCGCATTTTCTTTTTAATTCGCTGAATGTTTTGAGTTCTTTGATTGATGAAAATCCAAATCAGGCGCAAAGGTTTACCTCCTCCATGTCAAAAATTTACAGATATGTTTTGGAGCAAAAAGATAAGGATTTGGTTACGGTTGAAGAGGAGCTCGATTTTGCGAAAACCTACTGCGATTTGCTGAAAACCAGATTTGAAGACAGCGTGAGTTTTAAGTTTGAGGTGAAGGATGAGGTCAAGAAAAGTTTCGTGGTTCCACTTTCGCTGCAACTGCTTTTGGAAAACAGTATCAAGCACAATTATGCCACTTCCGCAAAACCGTTAAGCATCAGGATTTTTTCACAGAGTGGAAACCTCATTATCGAAAATAACCTTCAGGCAAGAGAACAGGTGAAGGAAAGTGCCGGAATCGGACTTTCAAATATCGTCCAGCGCTATTCTTTAATGACCAAAAGGAATGTTTTTATTGAAAAATCCGATGACCATTTCAAAGTAAAAATTCCTATTTTAACTGAAAAAATCACCGAAATGAAAACCTCAAACTCCGTCGAAATGGCTGCCTATGAAAAAGCCGCAAAAAGAGTGGAAGAACTCAAAGGATTCTACGGAAATCTGATCTCGTACTGTATTTTTATCCCGTTCTTGTTCCTGATCAACTGGAAAACTTCACCCAGTTATTGGTGGGCGTTCTGGCCGATGTTTGGATGGGGAATCGGTGTGATTTCTCATGCAATTAAAACGTTTGGAATTGGCAATAACTGGGAAGAAAAGCAGATCCGGAAACTGATGGAAAAAGAGAATAATGCAACCCACTGGAAATAACTCTGAGATGGAAAATTCTAGCGAAAACCTTAAGTATCTTCGTGCTCAAAGGAGATTGAAGCAACTGAAGGGATTTTATATTCATTTGGCGGTTTACCTGGTGATCAACCCTGCAATCATTTTTGCGAACAGTAAAAAATTGGGTTTCACGGATTTGATGACTTATTCCACTGCGATTTTGTGGGGATTGGTGATCATCATTCATTTGGTCAGTGTGTTTTTCTTCCGAAAGTGGGAGGAAAATAAGATGGATGAATTAATGAAAAAAATTAATGAGACGGATAATGGAAAATAACATTCAATACAGAGAAGCAAAGAGAAAAATCAAAGAAAGGATCGCTTTCGTCTATTTTAGCATCCTGTATCTGGTCGTTTTGGGGGCTTTTTTATTTATTGACTTTTACGACCTTAAAGTTGGATTTATCACGGAAGGATTAAGTATAGACATCCGCAATATCCTGCTGACATCACAATTGATTATTTTGCTGATGTACGGGATTTACCTGTTTTTGCCTAATTTTAGAAAATGGGAGGAAACAATGATTGATAAACTCACCCTGAAATTCAAAAAGGACAAAAATGGAAGATAACCTCAAATATCAAAGGGCAAAAAAACGGGTAAAAGAAATGAAAGGATTCTATATCCATGTTGCCGTTTTCACCATGGTGAACCTGCTTCTGTTTGGCTTGAACGTCACCAAAAAATCAGAGATTGCATATTGGAGTTTTCTCACCCCTTTAATTTGGGGCATAGGTCTGCTTGCACATGCGCTGTCTGTTTTTCTACCGAATTTTATTTTCGGAAAAGACTGGGAAGAAAGAAAAATTAGGCAGTTTATGGAGAAGAATCGCTAATTTCAGTGCCGCATTAGATTACTTGAAATTTCTTAAACAATCAATATCATTTAAAAAACCATGATCCGCACCGTTATCATTGAAGACGAAAAACCCGCCGCAAGAAAACTCGAGAGATTATTGGGTTTATTCACTGATTTAGAGTTGGTTAAAACAGTTAATTCAGTGGAAGAAGGAATTGCCTGGTTTGCGGAAAATCAGCATCCGGATCTGATTTTTTCCGACATTGTTTTGGGAGACGGACTGTCTTTTGATATTTTTGAAAAAGTTCCCACCAAAAGCTTCATTATTTACACCACCGCTTTTGACCAATATACCTTGAAGGCATTCAAACTGAATTCTATAGATTATCTGTTAAAGCCCATCATGGAAGAAGATTTGGAAAATGCCATTAATAAATACAAAAGTTTCTTGCCTATAGAATCCTCCCATAACTCACATCAAGTCAAGGAATTAATTAAGAATGAAAGACAGCGGCTTTCGAGGATTTTAGTGAAAATCGGATATAACTTGAAGATTGTTCAGACCGATGAGGTTTCCTGTTTTTTCAGCGAGAACAAAATTGTTTATCTCCAAACAAAAGAACGACCTTTCCCCACCGATTTCACCCTGGATGATTTACAGGAAGTTTTGGATGATAAGAAATTTTTCCGTGTAAACCGACAGTTTATCATCAATTCAGATCATATCAAAAATATCCACACCTCCCCATTTTTTAAAGTTGAACTCGATTTTCAACCAGAGGAAGAAATCACGGTAAGCCGAGATCGGGTAAAGGATTTCAAGGATTGGTTGAGTCGGTAATTGCAGCGAATATTTGGAGATTATCTAATATCTGGAGCAAATTTAATTTCGGCAGGCAGCAAAAATCATTAAATATAGATTTCCCTACTTCGGTCTAAAATCTTTTAAGAAATCACGCCGCTTCCTAACAATTCATCCTCCAAATACCAAGCGGCAAACTGTCCTTCAGCAATTGCCGATTGTGGATTTTCAAATTCCATGAAAAATGCTTCTTCAAATTGGAAAAGTGTTGCATTTTCAAGGGGTTGCCGATATCGGATTCTGGCCTTTACTTTTAGGGATTCGCCATTTTTTAAGCGTAGATCTTCACGAACCCAGTGAACCTCAGTGTTTTCGATCTTTAATGCTTTGCGGAAAAGACCCGGGAAATTTTTTCCTTCGCCCACGAAAAGCAGATTGTTTTGCATATCACGATGAATGATAAAGCACGATTCTTTGTGTCCGCCAATTCCCAAACCTTTGCTTTGACCGATTGTGAAATAGTGCGCACCCTGATGTTTTCCGATTACTTTTCCGTCTGTTTTTCGATATTCAATCTTTTTTGAAAGAAACTGCAATTCTTCCAATTTTGATGAAAATTGAGGTTTTTCTTGGTGAAATTCAAAAAAATCATCAAAAATCTCTACAATTTCGCCTTCTTTTGGTTGCAGCTGTTGCTGAAGAAATGTGGGCAAACTCACTTTTCCGATGAAGCACAAACCCTGCGAATCTTTTTTCTCCGCCGTTACCAAACCGATTTCTTTTGCGATTTCGCGAACTTCAGGTTTCGTCAGTTCGCCAATCGGGAACAATGCTTTCGAAAGCTGCTCCTGATCCAGTTGACACAAAAAATACGACTGATCTTTATTGTTGTCTTTTCCGGCCAGCAAATGGAAAACCTCTTTGCCATTTTCGTCAAAGGTGGAAGCAACTCTTGCGTAATGACCGGTTGCCACTTTATCTGCACCCAAAGACAGTGCGGTTTTCAAAAAAACATCGAATTTTACTTCGCGGTTACACAAAACGTCGGGATTAGGAGTTCTTCCTTTTTCGTACTCGGCGAACATATAATCCACAATTTTTTCCTTGTAGAGTTCGCTCATGTCGATGACCTGAAATGGAATTCCCAATTTCTGGGCCACCATCAAAGCATCGTTGCTGTCCTCGATCCACGGACATTCATCCTCCAAGGTGACAGATGCATCGTTCCAGTTCCGCATGAAAAGTGCAATCACCTCATGTCCTTGCTGTTGTAAAAGATAAGCTGCCACAGAAGAATCGACACCGCCGGAAAGTCCTACTACTATTTTCATAAAAATGCTACGCTTTCGTCAAGGGAAAGTTTTGCGGTGCAAATTTACGAATAATTACTTTCTCCATTTTCTTCACCACTCTTTCTGGATCAAAACTTTTTACCTGGCGCTTATTCATTCTGTCTTGTATCTTAGGAAAAATGGTATAAATTTGGGTCATATAAATTTGTTTAATGGCAATAATTATGAAAAAAATACTTTTATTTTCGCTGTTGGTTTTAGGATTTATTTTGAATGCGCAAATCGGTGGTTCAACTAAAATCGGAAATGAGGATTCAAAATGGACTTTCGGAGGATATGCCGGTTTAGGGGGTTCGGTTGGAAGCGGTGGCAGTGGAACCACGGTTTACATCACTCCGAGAGTAGGCTATATGGTTTCAGAAAATTTCGAAACCGGAGTTGCTGGGAACTTCTCCTGGAGCAATTCTTCCTATTATTCCTCCACGATGATTGGTGTGGGTCCTTTTGTGAACTACTATTTTTCCAGAACTTTCTTTTTGGGTGGAATGTTTCAGGAATATTTCATCAACCAAACCAATAAAGTCACGGATCAGAAGTACTCCGGAAATGAAGCAGCACTTTATCTCGGTGGTGGTTACATGCAGCGGTTAGGCGACCGGACTTACATTCAAATCGGCGGAATGTATAATGTGCTTTACAACAAGGACAAATCAGTTTTCGGCGGTGGATTTATTCCGCAGGTGGGGATTGTGTATGGATTGTAATTTTTTTTGTCTCGCTGATTGTGCCAATACCGCAAATTATTGCTGTTCAGAATTATTTGCGTGATCCCTAAAAAGCTGCGGGGAACAGACACAAAAAAAATCTCCCGGAATTTTCAGGAGATTTTCTCTTTGTCAAATTGCTGTTACGGTTTATTTGCCAGAAAATAATCCGCTTCCGCTTTTCCCCAATTGGGGTCAAGCCTTGTTTTGATGGGGTAAACTTTAAACTGGTCTAAAGATTTTTGGAACAGATCCAAACCTCTGGTTTTGCTTCCGCCGAATTGTTCGGGTGTAAAATACGTGTCTTCCGCCTTCATCAAAGTGATTCGTGGGTTTTCGGGATCTAGTTTTTCTGCCTTGCTCAGTGCTTCGGCAGCCAACATTCCTTCACTCATAAACCGTTGTTGTGGATTCACCATCATTTTCAAACCGTGAACCATTTTTTGCAGAATCAGGATTTCAGCATTGTCCTTGCTGATTTCGGATGCTTTGTCCAAGAATTTCTGGGCTTGGTCTGCAATGGGGTCTAAATCTGCGGTATTTCCTTCACGCATAGCGATTCTTCCTTTTTGGATGGTGGCAAATGCGGCGTAATAATAAGGAAGCCACTGTGTTTTTTCCTTGTCGCCGATTCTGATAAAATCATTGGAAAGTGCTGTGAAATCGTCTGCAGAAAGGTGGTTTTCCACTTTGGCTACTTTTTCTGTCATCGCCTTTTCGTAGGCGGTTTGTGCAAATGCGGTAACTCCTGTGAATAGCACAATTGCGAGGAATAGTTTTTTCATTTTATTTGAATTAAATTGTTTTTGTTGTGATGAATCAAAGGTATTTCAAAAATTTTCTGCTTAAAATTATTTTTTGCCGAAAGGTTGGAATGAGTTGCTGAACTGCATTTTGGTGCTTCTAATTTCGTACTTGGTGTTTTTAAAGATTATTATTAATCGCGTCATTCGTTTTATCCACCCCGAAACTGATGAAAGCACCTACGAACACAAAGGTATTCACTGGGGGAACCACCGCCGAACTTCTTAATCCGTCATTCGAAAAATTGTAACCATATACATTTTTACTTCCTAAGATATTGGAGATGCTTAAAACCAATACTGTAAATGCTTTTGAATCTTTTTTGCCCAAATTCGGCAGGTAATTCACACTGAAATTCAGTCCGCTGTAATCTTTCACAGTTCCTTCATGCCGAAGAATGTTGGTTCCGTTTTGAGAAACGATATCGTAATATGGTCTTCCGGAAGCATAAGTGTAGGAAACGTTGAAACCTGTTTTCCAGTCAGTCACGAATTTTTTAGCCACCACGGACAGCGTATGTTTTGCGGCAAAACTCGGGATGAGCGAAATCGGATAATTCATGAAATCCCTTTTGGTGTCCAAAAATGAATAAGAAATCCAGTAATCAATATTTTTGAAAGTTTTTTTATCGCGCCAGAAAATTTCAGCGCCTTTTGCATTTCCGTTTCCATCATTGTTAATGGCGGTTTGAACATATTGATTTCCAATGGTTTTGGTCAGTTTTTCATAATCTTTATAAAATGCCTCCAACCGGAAACTTCTACCTTCCGAAGTTTTTTGAATTTGCAAAATATAATGTTCCGCTTTTTGGAAAGTTAAGGGCACATCGGAGTTTAAGTATTTACTTTCAGGATTTTGGTAGAAAATTCCGTACGCCAAAGAGGAGGTCCAATCCTTTGCAAGCCGGTAAGCCAAAGCAAATCTTGGAGCGAAATTGGTTTTATTTAAATAGGAAGAGTTTTCTGCCCTGAAACCAATTTTTGCCGAAAGATTATTGCTGAAGCCCAAATCAGTTTCTGCAAATCCCGAAGAAATCAAATCGGTGTAGTTTTTGTCTAAATTATTGGTTTCGTGCGTGTTATTGAATTCCATGCCACCTCGAACCGCACTGATTCTGTTGATTTTTCGTTCCAAAACCGTTTTGAAATTGAAATAATTTCCCTTATTGTTAAAATCCGTTTGTGGCGTTTCTGCATCGTTTTTAAAAGTGGAAAAATTTAGTTGGGTGTCGTTTAATGAATAGGATGTCCCGACGCTCAGCAAATATGCGCCGATTTTTTGTCTGAATGAAAGGTTGTGATACATATTTGCGGCATTTAAATCAACTTTGGTTTGATCATATTCCGGTTCCAGACTGGGTGATTTTACTGCCATTTGATTGGTGTCAAAATTTCCATAATACTTCAGCATTCCACCTGATTTGGTCTTTATCCTGAAATTGGCATCGCCGCCAAATCCCTGAGCGGGTTTGGTGAAGTCGGTATTGTACTTGAGCATCTTATGTACCAAATCTAGGTTGAAGTAACTTAAACTCGTTCCGAAAGAATAAGTTTTGCGATCGGAAAGTTTCTGATAACTTCCACTTGCAAAAAGCGGTGAAATGCCAAAATCGTAAGAAGTAGTGGAGGGCAAATCCACGCTTTCCAAAATCAAAACCCCAGAAAGCGCTTGTCCATAAATCGCGGAATAACCGCCACTGGAAAAGATATTTCCCTTGAACAAGGAGGTATTGAAACGGTCTCTACCCGCAATTCCCGGCACTGAATTAGAAAAATAATTATTGATTAAACTTCCATCCATGAAGATCTTGGTTTCTGCACCGGTTCCACCGCGAACGAAAAGTCCTTCGCTTTCGCCTACTTTTTGCACGCCCGGAAGATAGTTTAGCGCCGCTGAAATTTGTCCGTCTGCTCCCGCCGTGGTATAAATATCAATGGGAGAGAGCAATGCGGTCGCCCTTTTTTTATCGCTTGCTTCTATGGAACCCGCGGTAATCGTAACTGCCGCAATTTCGGAAATCTGTTCTTTCAGGTCTGAATTGATAACCAATGAAACATCACCAATCGTAATGGCTTTTTCAACCTCTTCAAATTTAGGGTTTGAAAATATGAGGGTGTGATTTCCTTTTTCAGCGGTTTGAAAGGAATAGTTTCCCTTGTCATCTGTTGTGGCGCCGTCATAGGTGTCTTTTAAAGTAACGGAAATATCTTTTACTCCTTTATTTTTAAAGTTCACTTTTCCGGAAATAGTAATTTGGGCATTAAGAATAAAACTTAATGTGGTGAAAAGTAGGATGGTAAGATTTTTGATGCTTTTGGTTTTCATGGGATTTGAAATTTACGGTTCAAAAGTACCGGCATTTATTTTTTTGTAAAAGTAATTTTTTCTGAATCGTCGAAAATGATTCCTGAAGGGTTATTTTGTGAAACATTCCGTAAATTGGAAACTTTATAAACATTAAAAAAATAATACGATGAACGCCACTCAATTATCTTTGCTTGCATTCAGCTCAGTTTTGGCTGTATCCTGCACTACGACAAAAAATTATGCCATCCAAGCAAAAAGCGGAACCGACACACAGGGAACTGTGAAGTTTGTACAAACAGGAAAAATGGTGAAAATGGATTTGAACGTCTATAAATTAACCCCGGGAATTCATGCGGTCCACATCCACGAAAAAGGAGACTGCTCTGCAGCGGACGGAAGTTCCGCAGGTGGTCACTGGAATCCAACCGCCCATCAACACGGAAGATGGGATCAAGGCGAATTTCACATGGGTGATATCGGAAATATTAATGCAGATAAAGATGGAACCGCAAGGAAAATTTTCAAAACTGACAAATGGTGCATCGGCTGCCAAGATGAATCCAAAAACATCATCGGTAAGACTTTAATCATCCATGCCAAAGAAGATGATTTCCATACCCAACCGACCGGAAATGCCGGTGGAAGAGTGGGTTGTGTGGAGATTAAGTAATTTAGGAAATGGTTGAGATTTTGGAATCTTAAGAAAGCACTTTAAACCAAATCAAAACACCTTGCCAAATTTGACAAGGTGTTTTTCTATTTGTACCCGACGGTTATTTCGCGGTTTCCTTCTCTTTCACGCCTTCTCCTTCTAGCGCGTCCTTGGTGTCGTTCAGTTTCAGGACGATGGTTTCTCCTTCTGAAATCTGCTTGTTCACCAACATTTCTGCCAGTAAATCTTCGATATATTTTTGGATGGCACGTTTCAAAGGTCTTGCTCCAAAATCTTTGTCCCAACCTTTCTCTGCGATAAATGCTTTTGCATCGTCGGTTAACTCAACTTTGTAGTTCAGTTTTTCGAGACGTTTGTACAGTTTGTTCAGTTCCAAATCGATGATTCTGGAAATATGTTCTTTTTCCAAATTGTTGAAAATCACGATATCGTCGATTCTGTTCAGGAATTCAGGAGCGAATGCTTTTTTCAATGCGTTTTCAATCGTGCTTCTGGCTCTTGCATCAGAAGTGGATTTCTTGGCAGAAGTGCCAAATCCAACCCCATCACCGAAATCCTTCAAATCTCTGGTTCCGATATTGGAAGTAAGAATCACAATCGTATTTCTAAAGTCGATTTTTCTTCCCAAAGAATCGGTCACAAATCCTTCATCCAAAATCTGCAACAGGATATTGAAAACATCGGGATGTGCTTTTTCAATCTCGTCTAAAAGTACTACTGCATAAGGTTTTCTGCGAACAGCTTCCGTCAGTTGACCGCCTTCTTCATAACCCACATATCCTGGAGGCGCTCCCACCAGTCTGGAAACTGCGAATTTCTCCATGTATTCGCTCATGTCGATTCGGATTAAAGCGTCATCGGAATCAAAAAGTTCTCTCGCCATTACTTTTGCCAGTTCGGTTTTTCCCACACCCGTTGTTCCAAGGAAAATAAACGTTCCGATTGGTCGGTTCGGGTCTTTCAATCCGGCTCGGTTTCTCTGGATGGCTTTTACTACTTTTTTCACTGCTTCTTCCTGTCCGATTACTTTTCCGTTCAGCATTTCGTCCATTTGCGCCAGTTTGTCTAGTTCGTTTTTACCGACTTTTGTTACTGGGATTCCACTCATCATGGAAACCACTTCTGCCACATTTTCTTCGGTGACCACTTCTTTTTTCTCTTTCACGTTTTTGTCCCATTCTTCCTGAGCCAAATTCAGTTCAATCTGCAATCTTTCCTCTTCATCTTTCAGTTTACGGGCCTCCAGATAATCCTGTGCTTTTACTGCTTTCTGTTTCTGTTCTTTAATTTCCTCGATCTTTTTTTCATGATCGATGATGACGGTAGGAACTTTCATGTTTTTGATATAAACTCTGGAACCGGCTTCATCCAAAGCATCAATCGCCTTATCCGGCAAAAATCGGTCAGTAATATATCTCGCGGTCAAATTCACACAGGCATTAATCGCTTCGTCCGTGTAAATCACATTATGATGATCTTCGTATTTGTCTTTGATTTGATTTAAAATCTGCACGGTTTCCTCAATAGTGGTCGGTTCCACCATTACTTTTTGGAAACGTCTTTCCAGTGCACCGTCTTTTTCTATATACTGTCTGTATTCATCTAAAGTAGTTGCACCGATGCATTGGATTTCACCTCTCGCCAAAGCTGGTTTGAACATATTGGAAGCATCTAAACTACCGGTAGAACTTCCTGCGCCGACAATGGTGTGTAACTCGTCGATGAAAAGGATCACGTCACGGTTTTTCTCCAATTCTGTCATGATGGCTTTCATTCTTTCCTCGAACTGGCCACGGTATTTTGTTCCGGCCACCAAACTTGCCAAATCTAGCGTAATCACCCGTTTTCCAAAAAGAACGCGGGAAACTTTTTTCTGCTGAATCCTTAACGCCAAACCTTCTGCAATAGCGGATTTACCAACTCCCGGTTCACCAATCAGAAGTGGATTATTCTTTTTTCTTCGGGATAAAATTTGGGAAACCCGCTCAATTTCCTTTTCACGCCCGATTACCGGATCAAGTTTTCCGTCTCTGGCGAGCGAAGTAAGATCACGTCCGAAGTTATCTAAAGTCGGGGTCTTGCTTTTTCCCGAACCGATATTTCCGGTTGGTTTACGCATTTGCCCGAATTCTTCTCTTTCTTCATCGTCGTCATAGGCACTCATTTTCGGATTCTGCCCGGAGTTTTTAAGCATCGTTTGATATTCTCTGGAAACTCTTTCATAGTCGATATCATAAGAGCTTAAAATATTGGTAGTGGGGTCTTCAGATTTGTACAGGATTCCTAGAAGAAGATGCACCGTATTGATTTCGGTTCCCTGGTATTGCCTGCATTCCAATTCTGAACGCTTCACCGCCTGATCCGCCATTTTGGTGAACGAAATTTTGTCATTGTCCACGGAAAAAGGATTTAGGCTTGCAATGGCCATCGTTTCTATTTTTCTTCTAATCTGTGTCAAATCCGCCCCAAAATTTTGCAAGATATCTTTCGCGGAATTTTCTGTTTTGATAATTCCTAAAAGGAAGTGTTCCGTATTCAGAAACTCGCTCTGCAAACGTCTTGCCTCGTTTTTGCTTAGTTTGAACACTTGGTCCAAACCGCTGGAAAATTTATGATCCATAATATAATCGTCTCAATCTAATTATTAAAGATAAAAAATAATCTTTAAGTCTATCTCAAAGTTACAAATACTTTACCAAAAATAAATAATGACTTTATGGCAGAAAATATTTTCTCATTTCACTGGAAATGACTAGGTTTGTCACCCCAAAATTTTAGATATTATGAGTCCGGAAATTACCAATTTTGTAGGTTATGGCGCATCGTTTTTCGTGGTGTTGAGTTTCATATTGAAAGATCTCCGAAAAATTAGAATTGTGAATCTCGTTGGTTGTATGCTGTTTGTCCTATATGGGATTTACAGCAATTATCTTTGGCCAATTATCATTCCGAATGCTATTTTGTGCGGGATTCAGGTCTTTCATTTGGCGAAGGAAAAATCAGAATAATTGAATTGAAAGAATTCTCAGTTTCTAAATAAGTCATCACTTTTCCTTACAGGACCGTAGAGAGCTGCATTGATATTCATTTCATTTTTTTTCATTAAATTTCAACAATGAAAGTTTTGGTAAGCGTTTTCAATAATCTCTTTACAGACCAGCGTGTAGAAAAGGTTTGCAGAACTTTATCCGAAAACGGTTATGAGATTGAACTGATCGGAAACAACTGGGGAGGACTCCCCGAAATGACGCGACCTTACCATTTCTCCAGAATTCCGCTAAAATCACAATCATTAAAGCTCGCCTATCCTGAGTTTAACTGGAAACTTCACAAAATCCTTTTACAGAAAGCGGATCAAAATACAATCCTTCTCTCAAATGATTTGGATACCCTTCTGGCAAATTATCTGGTTTCTAAAAGATTAGGGATTCCACTGGTTTTTGACAGCCATGAGATTTTCACAGAAATGCCCGCAATTAATGGGCGTTTCACCCAGAGAATTTGGCGGACATTGGAACAAACCATCCTTCCAAAGCTTGATTTCATGATGACCGCCAGTGAAAGTTATGCCGATTGGTTTGAAAGAAAGTACGGAATCAAAAGACCCACTGTAGTTCAGAATTTCCCGGCTGGAATTGAAAATCCGCAGAATTATTCCGAGATCAATCAGAAGAAAATCATTCTTTATCAAGGAGTTATCAATCCTTCACGAGGTTTGGACAAAATGATTCCGGCAATGATGGATATGGAGCATGCTGAATTTTGGATCTGTGGAGATGGACCCAGAAAAGACGAATATTTGGCTTTAAGTAAATCTTTAGGACTGGAAGAAAAGGTAAAATTCATGGGCAAGCTCTTACCGGAAAAACTTCGTGAAATCACAAAAAAGGCAGATGTGGGTTTAAGCATTGAAGAAAACAACGGACTCAGCTACTTTTATTCTATGCCGAATAAGGTTTCGGATTACATCCAGTCCAGAGTTCCGGTAGTGGTTTCCAATTTCCCACAGATGGGAAAAATTGTCGACCGGTTTCAGGTGGGCGAAAAAATCAACCATCATGATGAACTTGTCGAGAAGATCAATATCGTTTTGGAAAATGGCAAAAAATTCTACGAAGATGCTTTAAACAAAGCATCCGAGGAACTCTGCTGGGAAAAGGAGGAACCGAAAATCATTTCGCTTTTCAAGAAAATAACCCAATGAAGGTTCTCATTTCTTCAGGGTTCAAACCTCCAAATTTCCTTATCTTTGCAACATGACCATCAAAGAAAAACAACAGCAGCTTGTTGACGAATTTGCCTTTCTGGAGGATTGGGAGCAGAAGTACGAATACATTATCGATTTGGGGAAAGAACTGAAGGGACTTCCGGAAGAAAAAAAGACGCCGGAAAACCTGATCAAAGGTTGCCAATCGCAGGTTTGGATTGATGCCGATTTCAAAGACGGAAAATTGTTTTTCAATGCCGATTCCGACGGGATCTTGCCGAAAGGAATCGTCTCGCTTTTGATATCGGTTTACAGTGGACATTCTACCGACGAAATTCTGGATTCCGACTTTAAATTCATAGAGGATATTGGTTTGCAGGAGTTTCTTTCGCCATCCAGAGCAAACGGTTTGATGGCGATGACCAAACAAATCAAATTTTACGCAGTAGCATTCCAGCTAAAGAAATGACACAGATTTTGGCATATCGGTTTTCCGCTTTCGGCGATGTGGCAATGACGGTTCCCGTGATTACCGAATTTCTAAACCAGAATCCGCAAGTGCAGATCATCATGGTTTCCCGAAAAAACTTTCAGGATCTGTTTGAAGGAATTCCCAATTTGATTTTCAAAGGTGTGGATTTGGAGGATTATAAAGGGATTTTCGGAATGTGGAAACTTTCAAAGGAGTTGCAGAAGGAATTTCAGTTTGACTATGTTGCGGATTTGCATGATGTCATTCGGGCAAAAATTCTGGATCGGATTTTTAAGTTAGAAGGAAAAAAGGTCTTCAAAATCAATAAAGGCAAAAATGAAAAAGAAAAATTGACCGATATCTGGAATCTCGACAAAGTGAAACTGAAACCTACCACTGAACGCTATGCAGAGGTTTTTCGAGAGATGGGATTCAAGGTTGAACTTTCACATCAGTTAAAGCCAAAAAAAATTCAGAAATCGGGAATTGGGATTGCACCTTTTGCCCAACATCAGGGAAAAATGCTGCCTATTGAAAAAACTTTTGAAGTTGCCAAAATCCTTTCAAAGAACCATAAAATTTATTTTTTTGGGGGTGGAAAAAAGGAAGTGGAAGCCTTAAACAGTTGGCAGCTCCAAATCCCAAATTCCGAAAATCTTGCCGGAAAACTTACTCTGAATAAAGAATTGGAAAAAATTTCTGAGCTTGATCTGATGATTTCCATGGATTCCGCTAACATGCATTTGGCGAGTTTGGCGGGGACCAGATGCGTTTCAATTTGGGGTTCCACTCATCCTTTCGCTGGATTTCTCGGTTATGGGCAAAGTGAGAAAGATGTGGTTCAGATCAAAGATTTGACTTGCAGACCATGTTCGGTTTTTGGCGACAAGGAATGTTACCGCGGTGATTGGGCATGCCTAAACGAAATTTCTGCACAGCAGATCATCAATAAAATATAAAAAAATCCACTCTCGTTTGAATGGATTTTTGATTTTTACATGAATTTTTCGCCTTTTTTCAAAGTCCGCAAATCCTGGACATACTCCTTGATCAGCTGGTCATTGTCTCTCGGGCAAATCAAAAGCGCTTTGTCGGTGTCCACGATGATGTAGTTCTTTAACCCATCAATGATTGCCGCCTTATTCTTACTTTTAATCCGAATGATATTTCCCTTCGAATTATAGGTCATGATATGTTTTGATTTGATGGCGTTTTTGGCATCATCTTTTTCTGCATTTTCATAAACAGAAGTCCAAGTTCCCAAATCGCTCCAACCCAAATCGGCAGGAATCACGTATACATTTTGGGCTTTCTCCAGAATTCCGTTGTCAATCGAAATCTTGTTCACTTTCGGATAAATCAGATCGATGCAGGCAGATTCGCCTTTCGCATTGTATTCGCAACTTTGAAAATGCTGAGACATTTCTTCCAGATAGACATCGAAAGCCGCAAGAATGGAGGTCACATTCCAAATAAAAATCCCTGCATTCCACAAGAAATCTCCACTTTCCAAAAAGGTTTTCGCAATTTCCAGATCCGGTTTTTCGGTGAAGGTCTTTACTTTATAATATTCTGCTCCCTTTTTTTCCACAAACTGAATATAGCCGTAACCGGTATCAGGACGCGTCGGTTTGATTCCCAAAGTAATCAGGTAATCATTTTTCTCGGCAAGACTGAAAGCGAGTTCCACTTTTTTCAGGAATATATTTTCCTTTAAAATTAAATGGTCTGCAGGAAGCACTATCATATTCGCATTCGGATTCAGATCGGCAATTTTTTTCGCCATATAGATATTGCAGGCAGCGGTATTCTTCATCATCGGTTCACCCACAATGTTTTCGGGATTTAATTCCGGCAACTGACTCGCGGTGAGCGAAACGTATTCCCTGTTGGTAATGACGAAGATGTTTTCTTTTGGAACCACTTGGCTGATTCGGTCATAGGTTTGCTGAATCATCGTTCTTCCGATTCCCAAAATGTCCTGAAACTGTTTTGGATATTTCTGGGTGCTCATCGGCCAAAATCTGCTGCCGATTCCTCCTGCCATGATGACGCAGTAATTATTTGATAATGTCATAATTAGCTTATTTTTTCAACTCTTGCCAATGGTTTGAAAATATAGATTTTTCCAGAAGCAAGGTTTTTACAAAGATAGTTAATTTTGCGCTTCTCTTGGATGAGGTAGGGTTGTTTCCGGTAGAGAAATCGTTCGCCGATCTTCAGTTCTTCGACATAGGAACTTTCATCCTGGAAGTTTTCAATGTGGAAATATTTCACCAGATCAGGACTTGCCATAAAGTTGGCTTTCGGCGATCTGGAAAACTTGAAGATGATGGGTTTTAAGTCTTCGGAATAAATCGAAATACTTTCTAAAAGCATCTCCCGGAACGTGTGCTTCCATTCCGTGCCGTGCGGCAAAATTCTTCCTCCAAACTGTTCAAATGCTATCAAATGAGCCAATTCATGAGTAAGCACGAAAAAGAAAAGTTCTGGCTGCAGCGTGGAATTAATCGTTATTTGGTGAGATTTGTCCGGCATTTTTCGGTAGTCTCCCAATTTGGAATTTCTCCCTTTCGTAATCTTAATGTGGATATAATATTCGCCAAACCACTTCCTGAGAAATGGCAGTGAGTTTTCTGGCAGATATTTTTCTAAAGACGAGACAGACATTTGAAGTATGAATTGCGAAATATGAGTTACCATCTCGATAATCGGGACGAATTACAAAAATAGGGATATAATTTTCAAGTTCACATTCCGTATTTACCTGAGGATATTGACTTCATCGAATCATCGGGTGTCCTTACAAAACAAAATTCCCTTAAAGAGTTAAGGGAATCCCAGCATAGAAATTCAGCAGCTTCATGCTGAAGAGATAGTTGTATTTTGCCTGTGCAACTGATCCTTGGGCGTTTGCGTAATTGTTTCTGGCAATATTGAGATCGTAAATAGTAGTTCGTCCTGCCTCGTAACTTTTTTCGGCAAATTCCAAAGCGAGTTTTGAACTTCGTTCTGCTTCCATTGCTGCAAGATACCCTTCATAATTACTTTCTGCATCAAACTGGGCCTTTTGTACATTCTGCAAAACTTCTTTCTTCTGTTGCTGCAAAGTGGTTTTCGCAATTTCTTCGTTGATTTTCGATTGCTCCACATTCAGCCGGGTAATTCCCTTATTGAAAATCGGAATATTTGCTGACAAACCCAGTTGTTGACCGAAATTGTCTTTGTACTGCTTGAAAAAACCACTTTCTTTAATTGCATTTCCGTTGATGTCGATTCCCGCAGTGTTCGTGACTAAAGAGTTGAAATAGGAAGTTCCGATTCCCGCAGTTGCAGAGACAGTGGGCCAAAAAGCTGTTTTTGTAATTTCCGTTTGAGCTTCGGCAGATTTGATTCTGGATTCCGCGGCCTTAATTTGCGGCTGATTTTCATACGCTTTACTGATGATGTTTTCCGCGGAATATAATGGTGCGTCTAAAACTGAGTTTAAAGGAACATCCTGAATGTCGAAATTTTTGTAATCCGGTAACTGCAGAAGCATTGCCAATGAAAAAAGACTTCTATTCGTGTTGATTTCCGCAGTTTTTACATTTTGCTTTTCTCGCGCCAGAGCTGCTTCCGCTTCTGCCAAAACGGTTTGTGCGGTGGTTCCAACTTCGGTAGTGATTTTCGCTCTTTTGTAGAGTTTGTCGGCATTTTCCAGTGCGCTGTTGGAAATTTTGGTAATTTCACGATTGAGCAGAACGGACAAATATTGCTGGGCAATCTGCAATGAGATATCGTTTTTTATACGGTCCACATCAAACTGACTCGCCTGAACATCATATTCGGATTTGCGGATATTTTTTTCAAGTCTTCCGTGATTAAAAACCAAAATATCTGCTCCCACATTCGCACTGTTCGTGAAATTGTCATTTCGGCTGGTGTTTCCGAATACATCCCGACCTTGCCCGAAATTCACATTATTATTGATGTTTCCGGAAACCGACGGAAGATATTGCTTTTTCGAAATCTCCAGATTGTTGTCTGAAATCTTTTTCGAAAACTGATTCTGAATAACTTGGAGATTATTTTCAACCGCATAATTCACACATTCCTGCAATGACCATTTTTTCTGCGAAAAAGCAAATGCGGAAAAGAAACTTAAAACGAAAAGTAGCGACTTCTTCATTAGGAATTTTAATGAATAAGACGAAAAAACCCGGATTTTGTTACAGTGAATTTTTCAATTCCCCAATCCTCGTCATCACCGGCATTGAGAAAATTCCACTTCTTTGAAGGTAAGTTTCGTAAAAAACTTTCGCTTTTTCCGCAAAATCTTGGCTTGGATTTTCCTTGTTTTTAAAATAGAAGAGATGTCCCAACAGTTCAAAATACGGAATGTGATGCGAGGTGTCCTTCGCATCGATCAAACCGGTGATTTCCTCAGCAGATTTTGAAGCCAGTTCCTCAAAAGTCATTTTGAAGGTGTCGTTCATATTGGTTTCGAAAACTCTTTGCTGTTCTTCGGGAAGCATTCCTTCGTTTTTTCCCAGAAGCAATGTTGCCAACATTTCGCTGAACTGTTTGACGATGCGGATGATGTAGTCTTTGTCGTGGATCATAATTTTTTGGTGCAAGTTGCAGGTTGCAATTGATGCGGGGTTTAGAGATTATTTGGATGTTAAGTTCGCCAGTTGTTTTTCACCCATTCAAGGTAGTTGTAGATTTTTGCTCCTAATTGCGTATATTTTTCAAGTAGATATTGGAATTTTTAAGGTTTAATTTCGGGTTAAACTCTCAGAATTTTTTTGATGTGGTTTGAGGTTTCATCGCAGTTACTGTGTGAAATTCTCAGAAAACGCAAATAATCTTGTTGATACATTCTTCTGCCATAGCCTTCTACTATATTGGAATTTACAGAATCCGCCGAACATCTGATTTGGCTGCCCCAATTCGTAAAGTTCGTGCTTTGGCAACCGAAAAGATATATGATGAATTTCAGCAAATAACTCAAAAGAAATATGATAAATATCCAACTTAGTATAACTCATAACTTTTTAAATTAAATTCATATATCAACATAACCGCACCATGTATCTTGCACCTCGTAACACGCATCAAAATTTAAGCAAAAAACAAATAAGCCAAAACCACGGAAGTTATAATTCCCACCAAATCAGCGAGCAGCATTGCAGTAACCGTATATCTCGTGTTTTTTACTGCTACTGCACCGAAATAAACAGCAATCACATAGAAAGTAGTGTCCGAACTGCCCTGTAGAACTGCCGCCAATCTTCCCTGGAAACTATCCGCGCCGAAAGTCTGCATCGTATCCACCATCATTCCTCTGGCGCCGGAACCGGAAAGCGGTTTGATTAAAGCAGTAGGTAATCCATCGACAAATCTCGTGTCAAAACCCACAACAGAAGCAAACCATTTCATCCCGTCAATGATCACCTGAAAAACACCGGAAGTTCTGAGCAATGAAATCGCAATAAGCATTCCGACCAAATAGGGAATGATTTTCACGCAGGTCCAGAAACCTTCTTTTGCACCATCGATAAAGGCATCGAAGACGTTTATTTTTTTGTAGATTGCTCCTGAGATAATAGCGAAAAATATCAGGAGGATAATTCCGTTGCTCAGCAATTTACTGAAATCATCTAATCCTTCCTTGCTTAAATTCACGAGGTAAACCACGAGTAAAGCTATAATCGCAGAAATTCCCCCCACATATGCCAAAACAACCGGCTGAAAAAGATTGATTTTCTGGTAAAGCGAAACGATAATCATTGCCGCCATCGTGGCTGCAAAAGTAGCCATCATACATGGCAGGAAAATGTCGGTCGGCGTGTGAGAACCCATCGAAGCACGGATTGCGATGATGGAAACCGGAATTAAGGTCAAACCTCCCGCATGAAGACAGAGGAACATGATTTGGGAATTACTCGCCCGGTCTTTGTCTGGATTCAAGGTTTGCAGACTTTCCATCGCCTTTAATCCAAAAGGAGTTGCGGCATTATCCAATCCCAAAAGATTGGCAGAAAAATTCAACAGCATGTGTCCAAAAGAAGGGTGGTTTTTCGGAATTTCAGGAAAGAGTTTTGAGAAAAATGGCTGGATAAACCGCGAAAGCAAATTGATTCCGCCTGCTTTTTCGGCAATTCCCATAAAACCCATGAAAAGCGTCATGATCCCGATCAAACCCAGACAGATTTTCACGGCGGTTTCGGAAGTTCCAATGACTCCGTCGGTTTCCTGAATCCGGTAGATTTTTACCACAGATTTTGCGGAATCGGTTTTATAATGAATCCTGTTTTCCTCAAAATTGGGTTTTAGTAAAAGGGAATTTTTAATTTCCGGATTCAGCTCGTTGAAATTTTTGGTGGCAATTTGCACGGTGTCACCGCTTTTTCCAACGACTAAATCGTTATAAATCGCTTTGTAATTGGGAGAAAATAGATACTTGATACTTGCAACAATAATGGCGACAATAATGAACGCACTCCAAATTCTGCTTAAAACCATTGAGAAAAATTTGAGTAAATGTAATAAAAAGTCCGAAGCCGCAAAGTGGAACTCAGTAGAAATTACCCGGAAATGAATTCTGTGGGTAAAAAATGGAGTTTTTTTTTAACCGATTTTCAAAAAAAATCCTGAGATCAAGGAAATCAGGACGGTCTTTATTTTTAAAACTGTTTTACTGCATTGCTAAGTATTCCACCCCGTGATTACCTTCTTCACGCTGCTTCTTATCGAAATGCCGGTGGAAATCTGCGTAGTAATCCTCATAATCTTTATGCTTTTTTTGCAGAAATTTTCTGATTCCAAAAAATCCCAATCCCAAGATAACTCCTAAGCTTCCAGCCAACAATATTCCGGTTTCTTTTCTCATATTTAAAATTTTGCTGATAAATTTAAGCAATTTTTGTTCCCAAAGTATTCGGGAAAGTTTTAAAGTTTGTTAATGTTTGTGCGAGTGGGCAAAAATCAATTAAAATCTCTATTTTTGAAAAAAGTTAAAAATGAGATTTAATGCAATGATTCTTTCTGCAGGCGTGGTTTTTTTGGCGTCTTGCGGAACTCAAAAAATGACCAACAATTTTCATTATCCGGAAACCAAGAAAGTTTCCCACACTGACGAATATTTCGGCACCAAAGTAGAAGATCCTTATCGCTGGCTCGAAGACGACCGCGCCGAAGACACCAAAGACTGGGTAAAAAGGGAAGTGACTTTTACCAATGATTATCTGTCTAAAATTCCCTTCCGTGAAGAAATTCGTTCACAGCTGAAAGATATCTGGAATTATGAAAAAATAGGCGCACCTTTTAAAGAAGGAGATTTTACCTATTTTTATAAGAATGACGGACTTCAGGCACAATCCGTTTTATACAGAACCGACAAAAACGGAAAAACGGAGGTTTTCCTCGATCCTAATAAATTCTCTGAAAAAGGAACCACTTCTTTAGCCGGAGTTTCATTTAACAAAAAAGGAACTTTAGTAGCTTATTCTATTTCTGAAGGTGGAAGTGACTGGAATAAAATAATCATTATCAATGCTTTAACCAAAGAAAAGATCGATGAAACAATAGTGGATGTGAAATTTTCAGGAGCATCTTGGTTGGGTGACGAAGGCTTTTTCTATTCCAGTTATGATAAGCCGAAAGGAAGCGAACTCTCAGCGAAAACAGATACCCACAAAGTGTATTTTCATAAATTGGGAACCAAGCAGTCGCAAGATCAGTTGATTATTGGAGGAGAAAATTTCAAGAGGCGATATATGAGCATCGGTGTTTCAGACGACGAACGTTTTGAAATCTTGAGCGCATCAGAAGCGACCAATGGGAATGAGCTGTACATCAAAGATTTAATGAATAAGTCGGATTTTATTCCGGTTCAAAATGGATATGATTTCAATACTGATTTTGTGGATTCAAAAGGCGATTTTATCTATGCTTTGACCGATAAAAACGCTCCAAACATGCGTTTGGTGAAATTCAACATCAACAATCCAGGCATTTGGACCGACGTAATTCCGGAAACCGAAAACGTGTTAAGTGTTTCAACCGGAGGTGGTTACATTTTTGCGAAGTACATGAAAGACGCTGTGACTTCCGTGAAACAATTTGATTATGATGGAAAACTGATCCGCGAAATCCAGTTGCCCGGAATTGGAACGGCAAACGGATTTGGGGGCAAAGAAAAAGAGAAAGATCTGTATTTTTCGTTTACGAATTATATTACGCCGGGAACCATTTATAGATTTAATGCAGATACCGGAAAATCTGAAGTTTACCAAAAACCGAAAGTAAAATTCAACCCGGATGATTTTGTTTCGGAGCAGGTTTTCTTTACCTCGAAAGACGGAACAAAAATCCCGATGATGATCAACTATAAAAAAGGAACACAACTCGACGGGAAAAACCCCACGATTCTTTATTCCTATGGCGGATTCAATATCAGTTTGCAGCCAGCCTTTTCTGTGGTAAACGCTATTTGGATGGAAAACGGCGGAATCTATGCCGTTCCGAACATTCGGGGCGGTGGTGAATACGGAAAAAAATGGCACGATGCAGGAACAAAAATGCAGAAGAAAAACGTATTCAATGATTTCATCGCTGCAGGCGAATATTTACAGAACAAAGGATATACTTCCAAAGATTACATGGCACTTTCCGGAAGATCAAACGGCGGACTTTTGGTGGGTGCAACCATGACGATGCGTCCAGATTTGGCGAAAGTCGCATTTCCGGGAGTGGGAGTTTTAGATATGCTCCGTTACAACAAATTCACGGCGGGAGCAGGTTGGAGTTATGATTACGGAACTGCCGAAGATTCCAAAGAAATGTTCGAATACTTGAAATCTTATTCCCCGGTTCACAATGTTCGAAAAGGAGTTTGCTATCCTTCCACCATGATTATCACGAGTGATCACGACGATCGGGTGGTTCCGGCACACTCATTTAAGTTCGGTGCGGAATTGCAGGAGAAACAAAGTTGCAACAATCCTGTTTTGGTAAGAATCGAAACCAATGCGGGTCATGGCGCTGGAAGAAGTACCGATCAGGTCATTGGTGAAAATGCGGATTTGCTGAGTTTCGCACTATACGAAATGGGTTTAAAAAGTCTGAAGAAATAGTGCAAAATGTTGAAAACTTCCTGAGAAATTCGGGAAGTTTTTTCGTTTTAAAATGATTATTTTTGTGCGTTTAAGAAATGTCAGATATCATCAAACTTTTACCGGATCATGTAGCCAACCAAATCGCCGCCGGTGAAGTGGTTCAGAGACCTGCGTCCATCGTGAAGGAACTGATGGAAAATGCGGTAGATGCGGGTGCCACAAAAATTGAACTCATCGTGCGTGAAGCGGGCCGAAATCTAATCCAGGTTGTGGACAATGGAATCGGAATGAGCGAAACCGATGCGAGAATGGCTTTCGAAAGACATGCCACCTCGAAAATCAGCACCACGGAAGACATCTTCCATATTTCGACCAAAGGTTTCCGCGGCGAAGCATTGGCTTCCATCGCTGCGGTGGCACAAGTGGAGTTGAAGACCAAAACCAAGGACGCCAAAACCGGAACCAATATCTACATCGAAGGTGGTGGTTTTCAGTTTCAGGAACCCATTCAAACAGCGGAAGGATCAAACTTTTCGGTGAAGAATTTATTCTACAATGTTCCGGCGAGAAGGAAATTCCTTAAAAACAACAATATAGAACTCCGCCACATTATTGATGAGTTCCAAAGAGTTGCATTGGCACACGAAAATTTGGATTTTGAACTTTTCCATAATGACGACATTATCTTTCGATTAAGGAAATCCAGTCTGTTGCAGCGGATTATTGAGATTTTCGGGCGAAAGCTGCAGCCACTTTTAGTTCCTATCAAAGAAGATTTAGGTTGGGTGAAGCTCAATGGATTTGTAGCCAAACCTGAAGGAGCCAAAAAAGTCCGCGGTGAGCAGTTTTTCTTTATCAATGGCAGGTTTTTTAGAAGTGCCTATTTCAACAAAGCGGTTCAGGACGCATTTGAGGGTTTGCTTTTGCCCGGATATATTCCGACTTTTTTCCTTTTTCTGGAACTCGATCCGGAAAAAGTGGATGTTAATATTCACCCACAAAAGACGGAAGTGAAATTTGAGGACGAAAATCTGATTTATGCACTGATCCGTTCCACAATAAAGAAATCCCTTGGGATTTACAATGTTGCGCCGAGTTTGGATTTTGACCGGGATTCCAGTATTGATGTCTTCATGCAGCAAAAACCCAATGCCGGAAGCTTCAAGGCGCCGGAAATTTCGGTGGATCGGAATTATAATCCGTTTAAGGAAGAAGTTTCCGCAGGCGAAAAGATCGCTATGACCGAAATCTATCAGCAGAATATTTCAGCAGAACCCTCAAAAATTAATTTGTTCGAAGACGAGGATTTTGACGAAGATCTGATGCGGCTTCCCAATGGATACTGGCTTTTCAACAGAAGCGGAAAAACGCTGATGCTGGATTTGGGAAGAATGCACCGACTGATCGTGAGCGAAAGAAATGCAAAGAAAAAAATCAGCAATGAACGGCACACACTGCTTTTTTCGCTGGAATACCATATGAATGAGATCGAAAAGAATAAGTTTCGCTCCATCAAAAAATATTTGCCCGAGTTGGGTTTTGAAATGGTGATTGCCAATGACAACGTTTTGAGGATTGATGCGGTTCCCGAAGGTTTGAAAGAAACACAGGTCATGAAATTCATGGAAAACCTTTTTGAAATTTTGGAATACAAAACTGAAGACGAGTTCATGAACTTTTATCGGAACCAATGGAATAAAGTCCAAAGTAAATCCCGTTTCGATTTTCTATATAAAATGGATGCCGAACAAGTCATCAAAGACTTCACAGAGCTGGGTTTCCCGGAATATTTACCCAATGGAAAAAGATGTTTTATCGAAATTCCATTAGAAGAATTAAAAAATAAATTTTAGAACATTATGTTTCCTAGACTGACACCGATTACCAAAAATATCATCATCTTAAATGTAGTATTTTACCTGGTTTCCAATTTCCTTTGGCCACAACTTTATGATATTTTTTCCGCATATTATATTGGATCACCATTTTTCCGGGTTTGGCAAATCATCACACACATGTTTATGCACGCACCAATTGGCCATGGAATCGGCTTGACTCACATCCTATTCAATATGATTACTCTGGCGAGTTTCGGACCGGTTTTGGAGCAGGTTTTGGGCGAAAAGAAATATGTAATTCTTTATTTTCTCAGTGGAATTGGAGCATATTTCTTAAACTGTGGCTGGAATTTTTTCGAGATTTCACAGGGTGTCAATTTGCAGGACATTTATTCCATACCGATGATGGGTGCTTCCGGAGCGATTTTCGGGATTGTTGCCGCATTTTCCACTATGTTTCCGGATGCAAAATTGTACTTCATGTTCATTCCTTTCGGGGTGAAATCAAAATACCTTTTGCCGGCAATCATCATCATTTCGCTGTATTTAGGATATAGCGGAACGATGGGCGGAATTGCGCATTTCGCGCATATCGGGGGTGCAATTGTGGGATTTATTTTGGCTAAACTGTGGAAGGACAATCAATACAGGATTAATTAAATTTCATTTTTGATGGAGAAATTTCAGCGCATATTATTGGTCGTCCATTTCTTCATTGTCATTTTTTTGTTGGGAACACTGCTCAATGATTATGTAAAACCCTCGAGTTTTCCCTTGCTGAATCTGCTTTCTCTGGCTTTTCCAGTTCTGATAATAATGCATGTTTTGATGATTATTTTTTGGATTTTAGTTCAAAAGAAAACAGCTTTAATATTTATTCTTTTTACTTTTTTCCTCATTCACCCTGCAAGAAGGTGGGTGAATTTTAGTGGGAAATCGAAAGATGCGGCTAACCTTAAAATAGTTACCTTAAATGGACATTCCGGGATTATGGGTGAAAAAGCAATTCAAAGCTACTTGAACAGTGTAAATCCGGATGTGGTTTTCTTTCAGGAATCCAGGTTTTATAAACATGAAATCCTGAACTTGAAAGATTTGAAATACCGTTATAAATGTTTCATCGTAGAATTACATTCCAAGTTTGAGATTTTAGAAGCTGGATCAATTTTGGATAATCCGCTTCAAGGCAGTTCATTTTATGCGGATATTAAGATTAGTGACCGGAAAATCCGGTTGGTCAATGTGTACCTAGAGCCATTCCGATTCAATAAAAAGATGTTTAAGTCGAATGTTACGATTTCCACTTTCGGTCAGCATTTGAATACATTTGAAAATATTTTCTTAGTTCATCAAGGGCAAGTTGCTATCATTAAGAAGTTTTTGAATGAATCGCCATATCCAGTTATTTTGGCAGGTGATTTCAATGCGGTACCCAATTCCTATGAATATTATCATTTGGGAAAGGGTTTGAAAGATGTCTTTATGGAAGTTGGGAACGGTAGCTCGACCAGTTTTCATGATTACAAATTTCCTATCCGGATTGACTATGTTTTTTGTTCCAGGGAAATCAAGCCCATAAGTTACAAAGTGGACCGTTCGGTGAAGATTTCGGACCATTTCCCTGTCATCGCTGAATTTAAAATTGATTAAAAATGAAGAACCTACTATTTTTTACCCTGTTTTTATTGTTTTTTTCATGCGGGAAAAACCATTCTGAGCATGCTGTGATCGTTAATCAGGAAAGTGCGGTGCCGCCTTATGATACTATAGCAAAAGATTCCTTTTCGGCGGGTGCGGTTTCCGTGGATGTGGCGAAACGGATCAGAATGTCATCTCAAAAATATCAGGATTCACTAAAGGAGAATAAAAGAAAATTAGAGGAGGAAAAACTGGCAAATAAATTGAAGGAAGAGCAAGATAAGGCAGATAAAAAATTGAACGAAGAAAGAAAAAAAGCTGATGAAGAGGCCAGATTAAAGAAGGAAAAGCAAAAAGCTGAAGCAGGCGTGCCGGAAAACACAACAAACCCTTAAATTGAGAAACACCAAATACAATGTTATGAAAACTTTCTTTTTAACAGCAGGACTGATTGCTCTCAGCGTGATCGCCTGCAAAAAATCCGAAACTAAAATCCAGACCACGGAAAATCCTGATGGCAGTGTAACCACCACAACTATTGAAACAGAAAAGACCACAATGGTGGATACCGCGAAAATCAACGCCACTGTGGACCAGGCAAAAGAAAAACTGAACGAAGCGGGAAAAAAAATCGACGAAGCGACTAAAAAAACCGGTGAAAAACTGAAGAAAGCCGGCGAAGACGTGAAAGATGCCGCCGCAAAAGGGGCAGAAAAAGTGGAAAAAAGCGCTGAAAAGGTCAAGGAAGACCTGAAGAAGAAATAGATTTGATTCCGTTGATCTTTCAGCGGATTTTTTATTGATTCATTTTTAGCAGCGGCTCGATATATTCCCGGTCATTGCTCAATCTGGGAACTTTATTTTGACCGCCAAGTTTCCCACGTTCAGACATCCACTGGTAGAACAGCTGAGGTTTTGCAACGTGAACTACCGGTTTTTTTAAAGTCATGTTGTTATATCTTTTCGCTTCGTAATCGGAATTGAGCGATTTCAGGTGATGATCGAAAACCTGGGTGAAATATTCCAGATCCGCGGGATTTTTACTGAATTCAAAAATCCATTCATGGGCTCCACTTTCGCCATTTTGCATAAAAACGGGAGCTCCCGTGAAATCGGTAATTGCGGAATCAGTGGCTTCACAGGCTTTCGTCAAAGCGGTTTCCACATTGTCGATCATCAGTTCTTCGCCGAAAGCATTGATATAATGTTTGGTGCGGCCAGAAATTCGGATTCGGTACGGATGAACAGAGGTAAACCGAACGGTGTCACCGATCAGGTATCGCCAAAGTCCGCTGTTTGTGGTAATCACCATTGCGTAGTTTTTACCCACTTCCACTTCTTCCAGAGGAATCGCATGCAGATTGTTGAGTTCAAATTGGTCCATCGGGATAAACTCATAGAAGATCCCGTAATCGAGCATTAAGAGCATTTCATCACTTCCGGAAACGTCCTGGATGCCAAAAAATCCTTCTGAAGCATTGTAGATTTCGTAATAATTGATGTCTTTACCGATAATTTTCCGGTACTGTTCACGATAGGGTTTGAAACTGATCCCGCCGTGGAAAAAGACTTCTAAATTAGGCCATAATTCCGAAATCGTAGCGTAACCGGTTTCAGCCAAAGTTCGTTGAAGTAAAACCATCATCCAACTCGGAACGCCGGTCAAACTTCCCACGTCTTCGTTTTTTACTTCAGAAATAATGGCTTTCAGTTTGCTTTCCCATTCAGACATTAAGGAAACTTTCTTGCTTGGAGTCGTCGTAATTTCTACCCAAAAAGGCAGATTTTCAATCATGATGGCAGACAAGTCGCCAAATTTCGTGTTGAAGTTTTCATACAGTTCTGAACTTCCGCCAAGTCTCAGGTTCTTGTTGGAAAATAAATTATTTTCCGGATGGTTATTCGCATAAATCGAAAGCAAATCTTTTCCCGCCTTAAAATGGCAATCTTCCAAACATTCATCAGAAATCGGAATGAACTTGCTTTTTGCGTTGGTGGTTCCCGACGATTTTGCGAACTTTCTGATATTTCCCGGCCAAAAAATGTCGGGATTTCCCTGTCTTGCTTTTTCGATGAATGGTTCAAAATCTTCGTAAGTTACGATAGGCACATTTCGCACAAAATCGTCATAATTGGAAATGGAGCTGAATCCATAAATCTTTCCATAATCGGTGTTTTCGGCGAAATAGAGTTGGGAAAAAAGCACGCCGTTTTGCGTTTCAATCGGGTGTTTCATAAAGTTCTGAATCTGGTCGATCCTTTGCCGGATAAACCAATTGACCACCGTATTGAAAAGAGCCTTTGTTGCCATCGTTAGCAAATATAATGCTTTTTGATTAGATTTTCCAGTTGACTTTAAATAAAAATTCCGCTCAATCGAAGGGAATTTTATCTAAACTAAAACTTTCGTTTTCCGAACTTTCAAAACGATTTTAGGTTTGATAACCCAATAGCTTTCTTGTCTGGTAGAAGAATCTTTCGATCAATCTTAAATCTTGCGTGACGATTTCTGCATTTCCTTTCAATTCTTTATCGAATGGAAGCGTTTTATTATATGATGTCTTTAAACCATTCGACAAAATGATGTCCACATAATAATTCCCTTTCTCATCCGGAGTTAACGAAATGTTTTGAACCTTTCCTTGTACGATACCATATTCTTGATAGCGGTAGTTGTCCAGTTTGATCAATACTTTTTGTCCAGTCACAATTTTTCCGGAATTTGTTGCAGGCACCAACATTCTTCCTACAATTGCTTCTTTATTTTGTGGTAAAACGGAAAGAATGATTTCTCCACTTTTTACAAATTGGTTTTCACCCCAAAATTGCGTGAAACTTACTGTTCCATTGGTTGAAGAGGTTAAGAGGTAATTTTGCTCCCATTGTTTTAAGGATTTACGCAGCTGTTCAAAAAGTTGCAGAGTCTGTGAAGAATAACTTATCTTATCTTTTTCTGTATTAATTGCTACACCGCTTTTTGTTTTACGAAGATTAGAAATTCCTTCCTGCAGTTGCGATAGGGAAATATTAATATTCTTTAGATTTTGTTCCGCTTGAAGAAATTTAATTTTTTCATTTTCAACCTCCATTTTAGAAATTACGCCTTGTTCAAAAAGCGTTTGTGAACGTTGAAAATTCTTTTTGCTTAAGTCATATTTTGCATTCTCCAAGTGAAGTTGTTGTTTTAATGTTGCGATTCTGGAATTATATTCTGTTAAGCTTTGACTTGTCGCTAAATTTTCAGGAGCGTATGGTTGAAGCCTAGTAAATAATTTTTCATCTTGAAAAGCCTTTGCAAAATTGTTGTAGTCTCCCTGCAATTCACCTAATTTGAATTTAGAAGCCTCATTGAGTGGAAAAGTAAAAATCATTTTCGGAGAGATGGAATCGATGATTTTCTTTAATTTCAATACATCTTTGAAGTTTGCCGTAGATTGTAATACCATTAAAATATCATCTTTCTTTACTTCTTGATGATCTTTAATCAATATTTTTTCAATTTTGGAATTGGTTCTTGCTTCTAGTTTCTCCGGCGGATTTTGTGAGGTGACAATAATTGGTGCGGGAATAAACTCGGGATATTTGATGAACCAGCTCATCAATAAAATCATGAGTAGAATGGCAAAAACAATGGAGTTTCCCCACCTAATCATCCAATGGGGCGGTCGCGTGAGAATGTCTTGCACGCTTTCGGAGCGAAGTTCGATATGATCCAAAATGTTCTTTCTTTCTTCCAATTTTTCTACATTTTTAAAACTTTGTCAAAGATTTCAACTTTGACAAAGTAAATTAATTCCCCAATTCCAATTGATTTTTCACCAATCGGTAATATTCTCCCTTTAAAGCGACCAATTCTGCATGGTTTCCTTCTTCAACGACTTTTCCTTTATCCAAAACAATGATCTTATCGGCATGTTTTACAGTTGATAAGCGATGGGCAATTACGACAGCCGTTTTTCCCTCAAAAAATTGTTCGAGGTTTTCCATGATGACTTTTTCATTGTTTGCATCCAAAGAGCTTGTGGCTTCATCGAAAAAAATAAAGTCGGGCGATTTATAAACTGCTCGCGCAATAAACAGCCTTTGTTTTTGTCCACCGCTGATTCCGATTCCCTCATTTCCGATTTTGGTGTTGTAACTTAGGGGTAACTCTTCTACGAAATCCTTTATGTTAGCGATTTCAACGGCTTTTCTTAATTTTTTTTATCGATATAATCTTCGCCGATCGCAACGTTTTGTGCAATGGTGTCGTTGAAGACATAGCCTTCCTGCATGACGACACCACAATGGTCTCGCCAAATTTTGGGAGAAATATTTTTCAGATTTGAATTTCCGAGTTTTATTTCTCCTTTATTGGGTTCATAAAATTTCATGAGCAGCTTCAATAGGGTCGTTTTTCCACTTCCGCTTGCTCCAACGATTGCCGTTGTTTTCTGATGAGGAATGGCAAGATTGAGATTTTCAAATACAAATTGGTCAGAACCTGTATATCGGAAAGAAACGCCGTTTATTAGGATGTCTTTTTTAGGGATTTCTGAAACGTATTGTTCGTCAGTATTTTCTTCGTCTTCTTTATCGTGGATTTCTTTCAATCTTTCCAAAGAAATACTCGCGTCTTGGGTTTGCTTGATAAAATCGATAAGCTGGATTAAAGGACTATTCAATTGCCCGATAATATATTGTACTGAAAGCATCATTCCTAAAGTCAAATTTCCGGTCAAAACCAATTTTGCAGAAAGAAAACTCACCAAAATATCTTTCATCTGATTGATGAAATTTCCACCCACTGATTGCCATTGTTCTAACGAAAGTGACTTGATTTGAATTTTAAAAAGCTTGACTTGTAGAAATTCCCAACCCCAACGTTTTTGTTTTTCTGCGTTATGCATCTTTATTTCCTGCATCCCATTCACGATTTCGATAACGCTGCTCTGTTCTTGAGAAACTTGAGAAAATCTTTTATAATCCAGTTCTTTTCTTTTTTTGAGGAAGAATAGAATCCATACTACATAACAAATGGCGCCCACTAAATATACTAAAAACAAACGATAATCATATAATAGTAAAACGATGCTGAAAACAATAAGGTTGACCAATGAAAACAATGTGTTGAGCGTGGAATTGGTCAATAGTTGCTCGATTCTATGATGATCGTTTATTCTTTGTAAAATATCGCCGGTCATTCTGGTATCAAAAAAACCGATAGGAAGCTTCATCAGTTTAATAAAGAAATCGGAAATAATCGAGATATTAATTCTTGTAGAAAGATGGAGCAAAATCCAACTTCTAATTACCTCGATTCCCATTCTGCCGATGAAAAGCATGATTTGGGCGAGAAGTACAAGGTAAATAAAGTTCAGGTCTTGATTTTGAATTCCTACATCCACGATACTTTGGGTAAGGAACGGAAAAATTAAGGAGAGTAAACTCCCCGCCAACAAACCTACTGCAAGTTGGAAAACAAGAGATTTGTACTTCAACAGATATTTTGATAAGAAACGGAAACTCGCCTTGTTTTCTTTCTCATCAAATTCGTTTTGGTAAAAAGCGGGAGAGGTTTCTAAAATGAGAGCAATTCCTTCCTCGGTGTTTTCGTTGGCATTTTCGCCAATCCACATTTTGATGAATTCTTCTTGAGAATATTCGATTAAACCATAACTTGGATCACTGACTCTAATTGTAGTCTCATGTCCCTTATCTACTGTCTTTTTACGTCTGATTTCATATACCACCACAAAATGCTGCTTGTTCCAATGGACGATGCATGGAAGCGGAACTTCCTCAATCAAAGTTTTGAAATTAATTAGCACGCCTAGACTTTTAAAGCCCAAATTTTCTGCCGCATCGCTCAGCCCGAGTAACGAGCTCCCTTCTCTTGTCGTTTCTGAAAGATTGCGGATTTGTTGTAGGGGAATGGTTTTGCCATAGAATTTGGAAATTATTCTAAGGCAGGTTGGTCCGCAGTCTTTGGCGTCGGGTTGTTTATAGAAAGGAAAAACTTTTTTTATTCTCATTTTTTCTTGACCAAATCCTGCATCCCATAAAAGTTGATGGCTTTTTCTTTTAATGGATTGGTGCTCCATTCTGCCCATTCTCCTGTGTAGGGATCATACCCACATTTGAGTGGCTTGGATGTGTCTAATCCTTCTGCGCTAGAGTGTGTGCGTTCTGTGTATGCTCGACAGTCTGTACAGATATAGCGAAACTCACAATCTTTACAGACTTCTATTTGGTCTTTGGTAAGGTTCCAGTATTTTTTAAAATCCTTGTGACCAAGTGCTTCTTCTAATGTAGTGTCCCTAATATTGCCGAAACTTTGCGGCATTGCGGGGCAGTTCCTGATATCGCCATTGATGTCTATTGCAATTTTTTTGTGGAGACAGGAATTATGATTTTTGGAAAGCGTAAATGTTTCTAAATTTTTGGAAAAATAAGATTTCTGAACTATTCCACAATGTTTTTCAGATGATATATTTTGTTTTAAGTAAACTATATCTCTACTTAGTACTTTATCTATTTTACTTTCTTTTGAATTATAAACATTAACTCTGAATATTTTTGGACAACTCAAAATCATATTCTTTAAAGTGATTTTTAATTTTTCTTCAAAAGGAATTATTAACTCAATACTACGTAAAGTCGAGTCTTGCAAAGACTTGATGAATTTTTGCAAATAACTTGCAGAAAAGTCAAAACATCTTATTTGCAAGTATTTAATTCTTAAGTTATCTATATAATAAGACAGATTTTCTGTGTAATAATTAGAATTTTTCGAGAAATCAATAATGCAACTAGTTATTGCTTCTGGAACTTCATATCTTAAATCTATTGGTATTAATTCTTCAATTATTTTATTATCTAAGAAGCCTATTTCATTTTTTATTAAAAAAGTAACATATTTGTCAATGGTAGAATGGTTTTCTGTACCAAAGATTGCTCTAATCTTTTCTATATCATATCTTTTGAAATCATTTTTAAGTAATTCATAAAGATCATTTGGAATGTAATAATATTGTCCTCTCTGTGTGTCACATATTAAGCTTCTATAAGCCCCACTTACTAATAGACAACATTCAAATATATTGAGAAATTTCATTTTTGGTCAGGCTTATTTGTAAAATTCAAATATACTTGTAAGTCGATTAAATTGTTTCGAAAGCGGAGTTGATCAATTTTTTTAGGATTTTTCACCGGACTTATTTCCATTTTTTTTGTTTTCGGATTCAAACGCATTTGTGTCCCATAAATTTGCTTCTTTCCCTCATTCATATTTATTCTATCTGTAAGATATGTATAATACTGAGGTTTAATATTGGGGTATGGACGAGAAAACATTTCTAAAATTTCTTTTTGAAAAGGCACGTCAGAGTCGCTATGCTGTGCAACGAACCAAACAGTTTTCAATAAAGAGCAATCACAATCATTTTCTGCTATTTTTTTGAAACTATATTTTGATAGTGCTTTTTTTATGCTTTCTCTGTTTTGATTATCATTATCTATTATCACACTCATTATACTATCTATCGCTGCTTTTGTTCCTGTGAAATATTTGTCAGGTAATTGTCTATAATACTGATCTCTATACATTATTTCTCTAAAGTTGTTTCTAAGGCTATCATAATCAGAAGATTTACAAGAAGTTAATTCATTATAATAAGATATAGATGAAGAATCTAGAGTACATTTACTGATTTTGGATGTGTTATTTTTAATGTATCTCTTGGCAATTGATAGATAGACAGAATCTTGAGAAATTTGCAGGTAGTTTAAAACCCTTGCTTTCTTATTTTTATCGAGGTGCTTTACATTTGGAAATAAATTTTGATAAGTAAAATCGGATAACTCTTTTTTCTCACCATTCATTAACAAATTATCTGCTATTTTGAAATATTCACGCAAATTATTGTTTGTGCTATGAAAACTTGTACAATTTACCAAGATCAGAAAGACCAACAAAACACTAAATAATTTCATCAAAGTTAATAATTTTAGAAATTGGAGAAGTTGGCGGAAGTACTTCATATCCATTTGTTTGAAAAATTTTCGAATTGCTACCGATGTATAAGGTTTGAACAGCCGATTTCGATGTTTTTATTCTTCTTACAAACCAATGAGACAAAGGCAAAGAAGATCTTTTAAAGTTTAGTCTATTTTTCATGACAGTTTTTCAATAATAATTTCGCTAATTTCTTCTCTAAAAAATAATTACAAGGACTGGAAACCATACCAAACTGACCAACGGGATTAATCTCCAAAAAGTAATATTCCCAATCTTTATCCACAATCATATCAATAGAACATGTAGCTAATTCTAGCTCTATAATCATTTTTCTTAATTTTTTTTCAATATTAACTGGAAGTTTGTAGGGAACGAAACGATTTGGTTTTTGATGATTATAATTTCTAAAATCTAATTGTGTTTGCTTATCATTTTGAGAAAAGATTGCCATTGAGTAAAATTTTTCATCACAATAAAATATTCTCAACTCAAATTTCTTTTCTATTTCTTCTTGAACCTTGGAAGGAAAAAAATAATTTTTGTCAGTATTTGAAAATTTGATTTTACTTGTAAATAAAGCAAATATTTCTTTGTCATCAGAATATGTTGTTGCTTCTCCTATTGCTTTTGTTACTAATTTTTTAAAGCCTGACTTTTTTTGGATACTTTCTTTTGAATTTGTTACAAGCGTGAAAGGAATTTTTAAACCATGTTTTTTTGCTATGCAAATATTATTAAGTTTATCTAATCTTTGTGAATATTTGTTAATCCAATGCGATTTTGAGAAAAAATATTCAAAATATCGATAGATGCCGCCTAGTTCTCCCATTAAGTGAAGTTCTAAATTTTTGTCACTTTCATAATTCTTGAAAAAAGGTAAAATATCAAAAACGTTTTCATCATAGGTTCTCCTAAACCAAATAGTTTTTATTTTAGTGTGATCTATAATTTGACTTTTAAACTCAAAACAATTGCTATTTATTTCTAAAGAAAAATCTGAAGATATTAAATCTTTACCATTAATTCTGAGAATATCTTTTTTTCCAGATGTAAATAGCCAATCCATAACTTTATCAGTTGTGGTTTCTCCATTATCTTTACTAAAAATAATAATACTCATTAAGTTTAGATTAATTAAAAAACACACAAATATTTATTGTGTGTTTTATTAGTGAAAATCTCTTAATTAAACCATAGGAGCAATCCAGTCATACCTCACTCTATCTATACTGTAGAGGTTATTTCCAACTTGAGTTACCTCGTTTCGGTAGGTGTCTCCTGGCGAAGCTCCACCAAAAACATTTCCCATGATTTCTTTCTTAAATTTTTTCTTTTCTAATTTTTCTAACTTTTTCATAATAAATAATTTATCGGTTGATATTAAATAATTTATCGACGTTATCGTAATTAAATTTCTGTATCCATATTTAGACTTTTTGCGAATCAAAAGTATCTTAAGTCACACGTTTTAATTACTTTGTTAAAATTCTTATTTCTAAAAAACTCAAATTATCTCCTTTTATTGTTTTTGAATAAAATGCAATAATGGATAGCAAGCAAATAATAAAAGCGAATGTACGGTTTGAAATAGTTTTGTTTTTCAGCTTTTAATTGCTAAATTAATAATTTATGAGCTCCGTGTTATATAATTAATATGCATATTTGATACAAATAACATGTGCATAAAATTATATTATCTATTTTTGTTAATCAATATTTTTTTTACTATGAAAACAAAATTACAAGAAATTCGCATCAGCAAGGGTTTATCTCAAGAAGATGTTGCGAATTTGGTTGGAATGACCCAGCCAAATTATAGTAGGAAGGAAAATGGTCTCACCAAAATTTCTAAACCAGAATGGGAATTGCTTACAAAAAAATTAGATGTTATTCTAGAAGATATTTATGAAGAAGAACCTAAAACAACCATTATTGATGCGAATATTAAAGGGAATAGTTTTAATTCAGGTATTATTAATATTACGATTCCGGATTTTATTTTGAATTATATTGAGCTTCTACAGAAACAAAATGAAAAACTCGAACAAGAAATCCAGCGACTAAAAGATTTCCTATAAATTTAAAAAAAATCCAATCAAATGGAATTCATTTGGACTAACGTTTTAGCTTTATTAGACTCATAGCTTTTATTATGTTCGATAAAACAATGTGAACCCCCTAAGTTTTAAAGCCCAAATTTTCTGCCGCATCGCTCAGCCCTAGTAACAAGCTCCCTTCTCTTGTCGTTTCTGAGAGATTGCGGATTTGTTGTAGGGGAATGATTTTGCCATAGAATTTGGAAATTATTCTAAGGCAGGTTGGTCCGCAGTCTTTGGAGTCGGGTTGGATGTAATTAGGAAAACTCTTGATGCTTTTCATTAATTATTTCTTCATCTTCCAACAAATCATCAAGGAAATAGAAAATATCTTCACGGTCATATTTGTCGGGGAACCGGTTTCCATTGATTAAAAAAATGGGCGTGAAGCTTAGACCCTTTCTCAAATTTTCTGAACCAATTTCTTCTAAATCTTTAAGACTTCCTGTTGCAGAAACCGGGTATTTCTTTAAAAAATTGTTTTCATCTTTCTTCTCAAACCAAAAATGGACTGCTTTTAAAAAGCCTAATTCACCTTGAGCAGAGTAAGTGTTATTTAATGAGCCTATGATGTTTTCCAGTTTTTCATCTTGATTTTCAGTTAAATAATTAAAACGAACTTGAGCAGAAATTTCTTCGGGATATTTTTGTAAGATATTCTCTAATATTTTGTGGGCATCCTTACAATATCCGCAGAACGGATTGGAAATTAATGTGATATGCAGTTTTGATTTTTTATTTCCAAAGAAAAATCTTGCTTTCGGGTTCTTGAAGTCAACTTGTTCAGTGTCTAAAAGTTCTCTTCTAAAGATTTCATAATTTCTTTTGAATCGTAGGTTCTTTATATTTTCTGTTTTGTATTGTTCTTTTTCTTCAATTGTTTTTGAAATATAATGAATAAGAAAAAAGGTGCACAAAATTATGAATAATGTTAATAACAATTCTGTAATTGAGAAGTTTTCTCGAAAATTGAAAAATGAAATCACAAATTGCAAAACCAAAATACCGATTACCAAACCACAGACCTTGCAAAAAATATTTTGCCTTATTTGGTAGTAAACGGAATAAATAACACCCAATAACGACAAAGAAGTAATCCCAATAAACAAAAGGCTTTCTTTTGCTATGAATAATGGTAATATTGCTAATGCAACAAAATAAATAAACCCAAAGTCAGAAAACTTCAGCCCGAAAAGTTCGAAATCATTGGATTGAATTATTTTTTTGCACCCATCTTCTGAAGTGTTTTGTTTTGTTCCCGCTCCGCAGAAGGATTGCAGAACGACTGATTCTGAACCAAACTTTTCCTTGAAAATCTCCGAAAAGATATAAACCCCTAAAAATGAAAGAATTTGAAATACAAAACTCCAAATATCCCAATGGATCAGGTTGTTTGTAAGCAAAATTGCAGTGCCAAAAAATAAAGCGAAATAATAAAATGTGTTTTTAGTAGTAATAGTTTTTTCAATATACTTTTTCTCGAAAAGAAGTATGAAGTTTTCCGAATATTTTTTCACATCTTCAAAAGAGACCATTTCTTCTTTATCGCTAAATATTTTTGCCTGATCGCCAATTCTATGAATCAGCGCGAACTCATTTTTATGGATTGTGATAAATTCTTCCGGTAATTCCTCCCAATATTCTTTTTCCAGATTGTACGCTTCATTCTTTACGCCCAAAAAATTAAGCGTGTCACTAAACGCCAATGCGGAAGGATAGTTGGGATGGGATTGGAATTGGAAGAGGAATTCTTGAGAATCTAAATTTATTGAATCTATAAATAAGTTTAAAGATTTCATTTAATAAACTAATATAAATGTTTTTTTATCGATTGGATTGTCATATCTTGATAACAAATCGTTCACATATTTATTCATATCTTTATATGCGTCACCTTTCTCACCATCAAATTGGTAATCGAAACTATCATTTTCATTTATCATAATTCGAAAATTGTGAGAACCAGGATCTTTTACAAATTCAGAAATCATTTTATCTAAATCATTTCTTTTGATTAATGCAGATTGAGAATTTAAAATTTTAGAAGCATCATATTTTTTTTGTTTTGAAATCTCTACCATTTCAAAACTGTAATCACCGTCATCAGAACATACCAGCAAAATCAAACCAGGAAGTCCATAAAATTTGTAAGGTCCATTAAAAATTGGAACTTCTGGAGCAAAATAGGCATACCATTTTCTATTTTCAAATTCTATATAAGCTTTCTGTACTTTATAATTTTTATATGTTGTTGTATAATCCGTAATTTTCCATTTTAATGGGATTGTTTCTTTTAATTTGAAATTAAGGCCGTTAAAACTTCCAATATAAGTTGAGCTTTGACCGCTTTTTAAAATAGAAAACTTTAAATACGGTTTTTCAGAAGTCTCATTATTTTTAAAATTGTCTTTTTTTAATAGGTTAGGATTGAAAAAAAAACTTGCTGTTTGTTTGCTTTGCAAAACCATGTATTCGGTCTTAAAAGAAGTTAAGGAGCTCTTTTGCGGTCTGAAATCTACCTTATACAAAATTTCATAATCTTGGGAATAAAATAGAGATCCTAGAAATAATAAGATTATTAAAAAAAAATTATTGTGCATTTTATATGGATTAATTTCTTAATTTTCTTCAATAATAAAAAAGGGGAATTTTGTAATTCCTCTTTTTTATTACCAAAGAAATTTTAGTCAAAAAACAAATCAACATCCTGCATACTGGTAGCATATACCACCGCATGCAGCTGGACTACTAGCGCAAAAACTAGCTGGTGGTTTAATACCATTTCCTCCACAATGACAATTTGGCTCTTTACATCCCGCTGCTCCACCATTTAATGTTTTCATTTCTTTTCTCGAAAGTTTTTTAAGATTTTTCATAATAAAAATTTTTAAATTGTTCTGTGTCATTATTAACATTTCAAACTTAAAGCTAATTATCATATCAAATATATAATTATTTTGCGAATTGTTTGCAAAATACTGCAAAACATAAATATTCTTTTAGTGTAGTAATAATTACTTGGCATGCATGATGTTTTTTTTAAGCCATAAATTATTATTTCTTATTTTCGTAAAAACATTCCCGCTTGGAGAAAACTAAACTAATTGAAACTCGAAAATTGAAGGGGTTGTCACAAAGTTTCTTAGCCGAAAAACTTTGTGTGACCGTTTCCAACTATAATCGTAGAGAAAGAGGACAGACTAAAATTTCTCGCGATGAATGGCAAAAATTGGCAAATGCGCTAGAGGTTCCTTTAGAAGAAATCTATGAACCAGAAGAATCACAAGTTTTTATTTTCAATGATAGCGCAACTGGAAATGTTAATTCCATAATCAATTATAATGTTCCTCTTTCTATGTGGGAGACGCAAAAGAAATATATCGAAAAACTCGAACAGGAAATCCAAAAATTAAAAGATTCTCTGTAAGATTACAAAAAATTCCGCTCAACAAAGCGGAATTTCTATCTCAACTAAAATTTTAGTTTTAGCAAAATTCATCATAAGCCGCTTGCAAATTCGCTGCAATTGCACCTGCAGGATTTCCTTCAATGTGGTGTCTTTCCAACATGTGAACCAACTCTCCATCTTTGAAAAGTGCCACACTTGGTGAACTTGGGGGAATTGGTGCCATAAATTTTCTTGCTTCTGCAACCGCTTCCTTATCATAACCTGCAAAAACGGTTACCAAATGATCTGGCTTTTTATCGCCGGTCAATGAGAAAATAACTCCAGGTCTCGCTGCTCCTGCTGCACATCCACAAACAGAATTAACCATCACCAAGGTAGTTCCTTCTCTTTTAATCGCGTTGTCCACTTCTTCAGGCGTGGTTAAATCCTGGAATCCTTTATCGGTAAGTTCATGCTTCATCGGCATTACTAAATCTTCTGGGTACATATCTTTATCTTGTTTTAAAGTTAAAAAAATCAGTTCAATTTTTGTTTTGCAAATTTAATGATTATAAAAATGAAAACGATGTTATAAATTTGATTAAAATCATTCCAAATCTTCCGGATGGACATTTTGACAGATTTTAAAATCGCAAGCCGGCTTTCGGAAATATAATGAATAAGCATATTCCGTGAAATGAAAATCATAAAGGCAAATAGATGTATTCAATATCATTATTATTGGCGATTTCCGCAGATATTTGTCAAAAATTAATTAATTATAAACCCAAAAAACAGAAGCCCGGAACAAATTTGCTCCGGGCTTCAACAATCAAATCGATATGCAAAGGTTGGATATCCCAATTGAACTACGAAGTGCGCGGTGAGCGGTGCGAAACAATAAGTTCCGCCTTCGTATTTTCGCTTTCGTATCTATCTGTCGGCAGACAGGATTTGTACTTAGGAAAGCAGTTTCTTCGCCATTTCCGAAATGCTTTTCCCGTCGCTTTTTCCAGCGAGGAGTTTGCTTGCGGTTCCCATCACTTTTCCTAAATCTTTGATGGTTTCCGCACCGGTTTCTGCGATGATTTTTCTGATTTCTGCTTCCAGTTCTTCGTTGGAAAGTTGTGCGGGAAGGTATTTTTCGATCACCTTCATTTGCGCTTCTTCCACTTCTGCCAAGTCATTTCTTCCCTGTGCGGCGAACTGTTCAAGCGAATCTTTTCGTTGCTTGATCATCCGTTGCAAAATGGCGATTTCCTGTTCCGCGGAAACTTCTGCGCCTTTTGCTTCGGTCTTTAACAATAAAATCTGCGATTTCACGGCCCTCAGAGCATCCAAAGCAACTTTGTCCTTCTCTTTCATGGCGGTTTTTATCGCCTCGTTGATGGTATTTTCTAGACTCATAATTTTTTTCTTTTGCTCAAAGCCTTCCGTAATCAACATTTTTTAATGGCATGTTGCCGAAAACGGATTGCGGAATGCCGAAAGCCATTAATCCACATCCTTATTTAAAAAACGGTTTTCCCGCACCTGCATTTTCCCGTCGTTTTCAGAAAGGAAATTGCTGATTCTCTGCTGGGAAGCATTTTCATTTCCGAGTGATATGTTTTTTCTTCGGAATGCGGGAACCGACTCGAAATCACTTTCCTCGTCCAGGTTTTGGTATCTGGAATTGAATTCTTTCAACTTGTTTCTTCGTTCCAAAACTTTTTCATTCGGTGTTTTCTTGGTAATGAAAGTGAATTCGTCTTCAATCTCAAATTTCTTTAATGCTTCAGTTTCTGTTACCGGATCTTCTACCACCTTTTCCACAATTCGCTGAACCGGTTGCTGCTTGATTTCTGCCGTTGGTTGCGGTGTTTCAACTTTCGGCTCCTCAATCGGTTCGTTTACGAAAAAACTGAATTCTATTGGCTTTTCTTCGGTGAAAGAAGATTTTATGCTTTCTGCTGGTTTTTCTTCATCTCTGCGGTCTTCCACTTCGAAACTGAAAGATTGTGAAGCGGGTTCTTCATAAAGGTCATCTTCGTAGGAAAACAGGTCCAGTTCTGCAGTGGTTTCTTCTTCACTGATCACTAATTTTTGGGAAGGGATCTCTTCTTGGATTTCGAATTGCTGAACAGGTTGTTCTTGAGCTTTCGGCTCCTCCAAATCAAAAAACCGAATTTCTGCAGGGTGCTCTCTTTCGATTACCGGCTTCTTTTCAACCGATTTTACCTTAAAATCAGGAGTATGCATTTCATCTTCTTCATCCAGCACAAATAAGCTTCTGGTGGCGAAATCTTCTCTTGTGATTTCTTCTTTTTCAGCTCTCGGTTTGAAGGGAGATTCCTTTTTAACGGGTTTTTCTAAGGAGTCGGATAATGAAAATTTGATGGTTTCGGTAGTTCCGGAATGTTTCATGTTATCTTTTGCGAAACCTGTCGCAATCACCAAAACACTCACCGAATCGCCTAATTCCTCATCGGAACCAACCCCGAAAATAATTTCTGCGGTGTGCCCTGCTTCTTTTTGGATGTGGTCCATGATGACGCCGATTTCATCCATGGTCACTTCTTCGGAACCACTTCTGATCAGGAGCAGTACATTTTTGGCACCGGTAATTTTGTTGTCATTCAGCAATGGGGAATCCAGTGCTTTTCTCACCGCGTCTTCCGCTTTGTTTTCGCCTGAAGCGATTCCGGTGGACATCAAAGCGGTTCCGGAATTTTGCAGAACGGTTTTCGCATCCCGGAAATCGATATTGACATCGAAATAACCGGTAATCACTTCTGCCATTCCTTTTGCGGCATTGGTCAATACTTCATCAGCTTTTGAAAATCCGGATTTAAAACCCAGGTTTCCAAACTGTTGACGGAGTTTATCATTGTTAATGACGATGAGCGAATCCACATTATTTCTTAGTTTTTCAAGTCCTAGTTCTGCTTGCTCCAGACGCCGTTTTCCTTCGAAACTAAAAGGAACCGTCACGATTCCCACAGTAAGGATTCCCATGTCCTTCGCGGTTTTGGCGATGACCGGCGCGGCTCCGGTTCCGGTTCCACCTCCCATTCCCGCGGTGATGAAGACCATTTTGGTGTTTTGTCCCATCGCGGTTTTAATTTCTTCGATGCTTTCAATGGCTGCTTTTTCGCCCACTTCCGGGTCAGCTCCGGCTCCAAGTCCTTCTGTAGTGGACATTCCCAGCTGCACTTTGTTGGAAACCGGGTTATTGTCCAGTGTTTGAGCATCGGTATTGCAAATTACGAAATCCACGCCGTGGATTCCCCTTTCATACATGTGCTTCAAAGCGTTGTTACCGCCTCCGCCAACACCAATTACTTTAATGATGGATGAATTTCCTTTTGGCAAATCAAATTGAAATCCGGTGTTTGTAGTATTTTCCATTTCCTTTGTTTTTTTTTGACTGTTTGCTGAATGATAATTGATTTTCTTTTGCAATGATAATCTATGGTTGAGCTACCAATCATCAATTATCATGTATCATTGATTCTTATTCTACTTCTTCGAAAAACTTTTTTACGCTGGCCATGATTTTTTCGCCAATGGTGAGTCGGTTCGGTTTTCTTTTTGCCGGCTGAATTTCCGGTTGTTCTTCAGTTCTGAATTCCGGTTGTTCATCTACCACTGCATTTTCTGGCATAGTTTCCACTATTTCCACTATTTCTTCCGGCTTTTCTGTTCCGTTTTTTCTATCGCGAATTTTCAAACTTTCCATTAAAAGACCAATTGCGGTCGCGAATTCAGGACCTTTTAGCAACTGGTTTTTATCATTGACCACATATTCATTGGCAAAACCGATTCGGCTATCGAAACCGGTGGTGTAATTTGCTAGCTGACGAAGGTTTCGAAGGTTGGAACCGCCACCGGTCAAAACGATTCCGGCAATCAGTTTTTTCTTTTGCTCAAAAGCTCCGTATGCTTTCAACTCGGTGTTGACCATTTCTAATATTTCCTCCACTCTTGCGTTTACAACTTGGGCTAAAGTTTTCAAGGAAATCTCTTTATCAGGTCTTCCGTGCAGTCCAGGAATTGTAACGAAAGTGCTGTCTTTTTCAAGATCGGGAACGGCTGAACCGAATTTCACTTTCAGCTGCTCCGCATGTTTTTCAATGATGGAGCATCCTTCCTTAATGTCATCGGTGATGATTCCGCCTCCATAAGGAATTACGCAAGTGTGACGGATGATATTGTCCTTGAAAATTGCGATATCCGTGGTTCCTCCTCCGATATCCACAATTGCAACGCCCGCTTCTTTTTCCTCTTTGGTTAAAACAGCTTCCGAAGAGGCGAGTGGCTCCAAAGTGAGGGCTTCCATTTCCAGACCTGCTTCGTGAACACATCTTGCAATATTTCGGATGCTTCCCATTTGTCCCACTACTACGTGAAAGTTGGCTTCCAATCGTTTTCCGTGCATTCCGATGGGTTCTTGGATTTCGCCTTCAGAATCAATTTTATATTCCTGCGGAAGAACGTGGATGATTTCTTCACCCGGAAGCATTACCAACTTTTTCACCTGCTCTTTTAGAATTTCGATATCTTCTTCGGTAATGTATTGGTCGGGATTTTCCCGCATGATATAGTCCGAATGTTGAAGCGAACGGATGTGTTTTCCGGCGATTCCCACCGTAACTTTGTGAATGGGAACGCCAGAACTGGATTGTGCTTCGGCCACGGCGGATTTGATGGACTGGATGGTTTGGGAAATATTGTTCACGATCCCTTTGTGAACCCCCAAACTTTTTGCTTTTCCAACGCCGAGAACTTCAATTTTTCCGTGGGCGTTTCTTCTGCCGACGATCGCCACAATCTTTGTGGTACCGATGTCGAGGCCTACTGAATACTCGTGATTTTCCATTGTATGTCGATTTGATTTATTCTATTTTTATTTTTGCTTTCGGCTTGGTTTCCGGTTTTTTCTCGGAATTTTTCGCCGCGGTTTTTGGTTTTTCTGCCGGTTTTGAAGTTCCTTTTTCTGTAATTTCCTTTCTTGGTTTTGTTGCTGCGGTTTCTTTCTTAATTACCGGTTTTATAGGAACTGCTGCTTTTTTCTTTTCTGGTTCTGTGTTATTTGGTTTTGCCGCAGTTTTTAATTCTGGTTTTTTTTCTGCAGACTTTTCTTCTTTTTTGATGATCGGAAGATTCAGCTTTTTCTCGGCTTCTTCCTTTTTTTGGTTAATGACGGGCAGTTTGGCCAATTCTTTTTTCCCTATTGCAATGGCACTGTCATTTTCTTTAAAGTTGGGATTTAGGGTGGTGACAATCTGGTTGTCATATTTCATCGATATTTTCCGGTATTTTTCCGGTTGTTGGTAAACAAGGTATTTTTCAACAAAGGTTTTAAAACCTTTCACCTTAAAGTCAATATGGTCTAAATCCCCAATCTCTACCTTGTAATTCCCTTCGCTGGTCAACAGTTCATAATTCTCGCCTTCCTTTACAATGCCGATGAAGTACTTTTTGCTAAACTCGTCACTGTTGATTTTACTGACCAATTCTGCCAGTTTGGGATATTCTGATTTTTTCACATTTCCGGTGACCAACATGCATGGGAAAGAATAATTTCTGGAGATCGGGAATTCTGTTCCTTTTTCGTCCACATAGAAGTCTTTACCGTTGTTATTTAACCTGAAAGCCGGAACTCTTTGTTTGATGTCCAGATTCAGATTTCCGTTTAGGTTCAGATAAACGTTTGCGCTGTCCACTGCAGGCAGTTGGTTCAGTTTTTTCTCTAGTTCCGGAATGTTGATGTCGCCGATCCTTTTACTGGGATTTGATTTGTTCACAATTTCCAGGATGTCCTTTTCATCCACGAAATATACAGGAGTTTTCGTTTTCACCATGTTTACAGAAACTTTCTCCATGGATTTGTCATTGAACCTTTTCAAAGAGAAGCTCAATAGAAATCCGAGGATGATTACCGTGACGGCAATTTTCAGTATTCTGTATTTGTTTTTCATTTGGTTTTAATCAAAGTCCCTAATTGTTAATTCTCATTATTATTTCTTAATCATCGAAGATGAAAGCCACTTAACGATTTCATCATATAAAGTGTCAATATTTCCGGCTCCCACCGTCAATAAAACATCAAAATCTTTTTCTTGTATTTTGTCAAAGGCATCTTCCAATGTGGAAACTTCCTTTTTCGCTGATTTTACTTGATCTAAAAGCCATTTTGAGGTAATTCCTTCAAAATTTTCCTGTAATTCTCTTGCCGGATAGATGTCGAGCAAAATCAGTTCATCGGCTTGTTCCAGACTTTCTGCGAAACCTTCAGCGAAATCCCGGGTTCTGCTGAAAAGATGAGGCTGAAAAGCGACCAGCAATTTTTTTTCCGGATAAAAATGTTTGATCGAACCTATCACCGCGTTCAACTCTGTCGGGTGATGTGCATAATCGTCGATATATATTTTTCCGTTTTCAAAATGGTGTTTGGTATATCTTCTTTTGATGCCTTTAAAATCCGCAATTCCCCGTTTCAAAGTTTCAAAACCAACTCCCATTGAATTCAGCAGTGCAATTGCTGCAGTAGCGTTTTCCACATTGTGGATTCCTGGAATTTCCCACACAAAATCCAGTGCAACTGCGTTTGCTGAATGAAAATCGAAATAGATTTTATCGCCCATTTCCCGGATGTTGTTGGAGTAGAAATCGGCTTCTTCATTCACCGCGTAGGTTTTTGCATTTCGTCCTATTTCAATTCCCTTTCGGATGAAAAGGTGGTTGTTTTCAGGAACCAGATTGGCAAAATCCCGAAATCCTTTTTCGATGGTTGCCTTGTCGCCATAAATATCCAGATGGTCTGCATCAATCGAAGTCACGATTGCCCAATCTGGTGAAAGGTTTAGGAAGCTTCGGTCGTATTCATCGGCTTCTACAACGGAAATCTCACTTCCATTGAAATGAAAATTAGATTTGAAATTTTCGGCGATCCCACCCAAAAAGCAAGAAAACGGAAGATTCGCCTCTTTACACAAATGCGCCACCAAAGACGAAGTAGTGGTTTTTCCGTGGGTTCCTGCAACTGCAATACAATTGGTGTTTTCAGTAATCATTCCGAGAACTTTTGCTCTTTTCAAAACCATGAAACCATTTTCGTCAAAATAGTTGAGGATATCCAGTTTTTTGATGGCGGGTGTATAAATAACCAGCGTATTTTCCGGATCTAGACTCTTTATTTTTGGAGTGATTTCGTCTTTAAAAACAATATCAATTCCTTCCGAGATCAGTGCGGAAGTGAGTTTTGTCTCGGTTTTATCATAACCCAAAACATTTCCTCCGATGGATTTGAAATATCTGGCGATTGCCGACATTCCAATTCCGCCGATTCCGATGAAGTAGAAGTTTTGATAAGTATTTAAAGGTTTCATTTTTTATCTTATTTCCTGCTTGTCTGACGTTTTGTTAGATTTCGCAGCTCTGATTTATTTTTTTATAGTTATGCTCTTTATTATTTCATCCACAATTTCCTCTGCTGCTTTTGGTTTGGCAAAGAATTTCAGGTTTTCGCTCATTTCTTTTCTCAAGTGTTCATTCTGGCAGATTTCCATCAGTGTAGGAAGAAATTTTTCCTTCATTTCGGAATCTTTCACCATTCGTGCTGCATTTTTTTCAACCAAAGTCATCGCGTTTTTGGTTTGATGGTCTTCTGCGGCAAATGGAAACGGAACCAACAGAACAGGTTTCTGTGCTACTGCCAATTCCGAAATTGCGATTGCACCGGCTCTGGAAACAATCACATCAGCTGCGGAATACGCCATTTCCATATTTTTGATAAACTCCACTATTTGGATGTTTCTATGCAGTTTTGTTTGGGTTTCCTGCTGAATGGTTTTAAAATCGGTTTTTCCCGTTTGCCAGATCAGCTGAAAATCTTTCGCTATAATTTGGTCCAGATTTTCTTTCCAGCCGTTATTTAAAGTTCTAGAACCTAAAGAACCGCCAACGGAAAGTATCGTCAACTTATTTTGATCTAAACCTAGCTTTTCTTTAGCCAATTTGCGGTCAACTAAGTCGGCGATGATATTTTGGCGAATCGGATTTCCTAAAAACAAAGTTTTGGTTCCCTGGAAAAATTTATCCATTGCTGGATACGCCGTGAAAACAGCTTTTGCTTTTTTGGAGAGGAAAATATTGGTTTTTCCGGGTAAGGAATTTTGTTCCTGCACAAAAATCGGAATGCCTAATCTGGAAGCCATAAATAACGCTGGTCCGCTTGCAAATCCACCGGTTCCAACCGCAAAGTCGGGTTTGAAATTCCTGATGGTTTTCCTGGCCTTGATCAAACTTGAAATGACTTTAAAGGGGAGTTTGAAATTGCTCAGCAAATTTCCACGGTCAAATCCGGCAATGTTTAATCCCACGATTTGATATCCCGCTTGTGGCACCTTTTCCATTTCCATTTTTCCGTATGCTCCAATGAAGAGGAATTCAGCATTGGGAAGCCTTTTTTTGATTTCATCTGCGATGGCGATTGCCGGGAAGATGTGTCCTCCCGTTCCGCCTCCGCTCATGAGAACGCGAAACGCACTCTTTTCATCACGGGGGATGAAAGCCTTTGATTGTATGTTTTCGTTAGTACTCATTTTTCTGTTGTTCGGATTTAGGTGCTTATGCGATATCGTTGATTTCCTCTATACTCTGTTTTTTGCCCATTCCTTCTTCATCATAAACCTGGATTCGGGAACTGACATTCAGAATAATTCCTAATTGCAGATACGTAACGAGCATGGAAGTTCCGCCATAACTGATTAACGGCAATGGCTGCCCTGTAACCGGAATGAGATTTACGGCGACCGCAATATTGACAGAGAGCTGCACGAAAATCATGATGCCTAAACTGATGACGAGCAAACTGCCGAAAAACGCTGGCATTTTGCTGGCAATCATCACAATCCTTATAATCATGATGAGGTACAGCGCAATCAAAACCGCAGCTCCTATAAATCCATACTCTTCTACGATGATCGCAAAGATGAAATCGGAGGCAGATTGCGGCAGCATTTGTTTCAGTGCGCTTTTCCCAGGTCCCATGCCGGTAATTCCGCCGTGCACGATGGCTGCTCTTGCCTGCATTACCTGATAGTTTTTGGCCTTTAGACTTTCGTCTTCTAAATCGGTTGTTTTTTTGGAATTTGTAAAGGTTTCGATGCGGCTCATCCAAGTGTGGACACGGTTGCTTCCAATCAGGTCGGTCTTTAAAGCTAAAAATAAGAAGATGCCGATTGCCACACCGGAAAGTCCTACAAAACCGAAAATATATCTCTTATTCAATTGCCCGACAAGCATCACTGCCAATGAAACCATCAGAATCATCAGTGCTGTGGAACCGTTGTCTTTCGCAACTAATCCAAAGACCAAAAGAACCGGACCAAATATGTACAAAATGTTTTCAATAGGAAGCCGTTCCCGCTTGATTCTTTTGGTTAAATACCTGCACAAATAGATGACCAGCATCAAATAGGCGAATGAAGACGGCTGGAAAGAGATTGGTGTACCGGGAATTTTAAGCCAACGGGAAGCGGAAGCTCCATCGATTTTTTGTCCGGTAAACATGGTTAAGCCTAAAAGAATAATCATGAACCCGAGAAGAATTGCACTGAGTTTGCCGATATACTCGTATTTGAAGACCCCGACTCCACGCATAATTGCCAAACCAAGAACCACAAAGAACAGATGCTTGATCAAATGCGAAGTGGTGGTTCCGTTATTCACAATATATTCCAGGTTGGAACTGGCGGAATACACCGGAAACACGGAAAAGAACGAGATCAATAAAATCACGCTCCAAAGCACTTTGTCGCCTTTCAAAAGTTCGAATTTGCTTTCTGTTTCGTTCATATTTTGTCCCAAAATGGGGGTGGTTAATTGATAATTTTTGGGTCCGCTGACTTTAAAACTTCTTCTTTGAATTGTCTTCCCCGGTCTTCATAATTTTTAAAAAGATCAAAACTAGCACAACATGGGGAGAGCAAAACGGTGTCGCCACTTTCTGCCAGTGATTTGGAAACGCGCACCGCCTGTTCCATGCTGGATGTGCTGTAAATCAACTCTTTTTTATCTTTGAAAAAATCGATAATCTTTTGGTTATCAATACCCAAGCAAACAATTGCCTTTACTTTTTTCTTAACTAAATCTTCAATTTCTGTGTAATCGTTTCCTTTATCAGTTCCGCCCACAATCCAAATTGTTGGCTGTTTCATGCTTTCCAGGGCATAGTAGCACGCATTAACGTTGGTTGCCTTGCTGTCATTGATGAAGTTTACCCCGCCGATGGTCGCCACCTTTTCCAGTCTGTGTTCTACTGCATGGAAATTCATCAGTGAATGTCGAATGCTTTCATTGCTGATATTCAATAGTTTACCTGCAATGGAAGCTGCCAAACTGTTTGCAACATTATGATTTCCCACCAGAGAAAGTTCATCAATCTTCATGATGAATTCGTCCTCCCATTTCACGTCGATACTTTCACCCTCGACAAAACCCCCTTCATTTAGTTTTATTTTTGTAGAAAATGGAATCATTTTCGCTTTGATTTCGAGTTTTTCCAGCAGGTTCATGCTCATTTCATCATCCTTGTTGTAAATGAAGAAATTGTCATTTTCCTGGTTTTCTGCAATCCGGAATTTTGCCAACGCATATTCCTCGTAGTTGTAATTGTACTGATCAAGATGGTCTTTACTCAGATTCAACAACAATGAAATGTAAGGTCTAAAATTTTGAATATCATCTAATTGGAATGAGCTCACTTCTAAAACATAATAATCGAAATTTTCTTCTGCAACTTGTCTTGCAAAACTTTTTCCAATGTTTCCTCCTAAACCCACATTGAAACCATCATTTTTCAAGATATGGTAGATCAGAGAGGTGGTGGTGGTTTTGCCATTGCTTCCGGTGATTGCGATGATTTTTGCGTTCGTAAATTCCGAAGCAAATTCAATTTCAGAGGAGAGCCGGATTCCCTTTTGATGGATTTTTTGGATGATTTCCACCTTTTTTGGGACTCCCGGTGATTTCACGATCCAGTCTGCACCCAGAATTTGTGCTTCGTCATGTTTTCCTTCTTCATATTCAATTCCGGATTCGTCCAGGATCTTTCTGTATTCGTCTTTGATCGTGCCTTTGTCGGAAAGGAAAACCTCCATCCCTTTCTTTTTCGCAAGAATGGCTGCACCCACTCCGCTTTCGCCGGCGCCTAAGATTACTATTTTCATTATTTTTTCCAATGGTGATGCTAAGGATAAATTACAAGTTGATTATCCGTGCCAATTATCTAATTTTTAATGTGATTACACAAATGATCGCGAGCATTACTCCAATGATAATCATCCGGTTAACGATTTTGCTTTCGTGATAACCTACTTTTTGATAATGATGGTGAAGCGGCGACATTTTGAAGAACCTATTATTTTGAGCATATTCCAACCCATATTTTCTTTTTCTATATTTAAAGACTGCTACCTGCAACATCACGGAAATGTTTTCCACCAAGAAAATTCCGCAAAGGACAGGAATCATCAGTTCTTTTCTTAAAATAATCGCCAAGACCGCTATGACACCGCCCAACATCAGACTTCCGGTATCGCCCATAAACACTTGTGCCGGATAAGTATTGTACCAGAAAAAGCCGATGACCGCACCCACCAAAGCAAGTGCAAAAATGGTGGTTTCACCCATATTCGGGAGGAACATGATGTTCAGATAGTCTGCGAAAATGATGTTCCCGGACAGGTAGGCAAAAAGTGCCAAAGTGAGCAGAATGACCACACTGGTTCCAGCAGCCAGACCATCAATTCCGTCGGTAATATTGGCTCCATTTGAAACTGCGGTTACAATGAAAATAACCATCGGGATAAAAACAACCCACGACCATTCATGAGCTTTCTCCGGCGACATCCAAAAGAGCATTCCACTGTAATCGAACTCATTGTTTTTCACAAATGGAACGGTGGAAACCGTTGATTTTTCGGTCGGCATAAAGTTTTTTTCCACATTGTTTCTGTTCACCACTTGGGCATCCGCATATTTCCTTTTCACGGTAATATCTGAATGGAAATACATGGTGATTCCCACGATCAAACCCAACCCAACCTGTCCGATGACCTTGAATTTTCCGCTTAAACCTTCTTTATTTTTTTTGATTTTCTTTAAGTAATCGTCCAGAAATCCAATAGCTCCCATCCAAAGCACAGAAATGATCAGCAACACAATGTAGATGTTGAAGATTCTGGTAAAAAGCAAAACCGGGATCAAAGTGGCGAGAATGATGATCAAGCCGCCCATCGTGGGGGTTCCTTCTTTCTGCTTCTGACCTTCCAAACCCAAATCTCTCACCAATTCGCCCATCTGTTTGTTTCTGAGATAGTTGATGATTGTTTTGCCATAAATTAGTGCGATAACCAGTGACAATAGAACTGCCATTCCCGCTCGGAAGGAGATAAATCTGAACATCCGAAGTCCTGGAATGTGGATTCCGTTTGCGGTTAAATATTCATAGAGATAGTATAGCATCTTTATTGTGGATTTTAGGTTTAAAGTTTTAGGTTCTTCATGTATTACTTTTGATTTTCACCTGGTTACCTTTTTGCATTATTTCGACATTAACTTTGAAAGTTCCATGACCAATTCTTTATCATCAAAATGAATTCGTTCCCCATTAATTTCCTGATAATTCTCGTGTCCTTTTCCTGCGATGAGGATGATGTCTTTCGGTTCAGCAAATTTGATTGCCATTTTTATCGCTTCTTTTCTGTCGGGAATTGAAGTGTATTTGCTGAAATTCTGTGGTTCTATTCCAGCTTCGATTTCTTTGATGATCTCATTAGGATTTTCTGTGCGCGGATTGTCTGAAGTAATGATGGTCAAAGTGGATTTCCGGGTGGCAATTTTTCCCATTTCGGGGCGTTTTGCATGATCCCGATCGCCGCCACAACCGAAAACGGTGATTAATCGTTCATTTTTTGTTCGGATTTCATTGATGGAATCCAATACTTTTTCCAATGCATCTGGAGTGTGTGCATAATCCACGATGAAGAAAATGCCGCCATCGGATTTCAGGGTTTCAAATCTTCCTTTTACCCGTTGAAGTTTTGAAATCGCCTGTAAGATATCATCTTCATGAAAACCACTTTCCACCGCAACCGCAAATGCCAGAAGCAAATTGTAAGCGTTGAATTTTCCGGTCAGGGTAGTCCAGAATTCTCTTCCGTTGAAGTTCAATAACATTCCATTAAAATCAACTTCCAAAATCTTTCCGTGGAAATCCGCCATTGTTTTCAAGGCGTAAGTTTTCTTTAACGCTTTCGTGTTTTGAAGCATCACCAAACCATTTTTGTCATCGATGTTGGTAATTGCGGTTGCATCCGGATTCAGTTCGTCAAAGAATCGTTTTTTCACTTTCAGGTACTCATCGAAAGTTTTGTGGTAATCCAAATGATCGTGGGTAATATTGGTAAAGCCCGCAATTTTGAAATGCAGCCCTTCAATTCTGTCCTGATGGATTCCGTGCGAGGAAACTTCCATGAATACGTATTCACAGCGGGTTTCCACCGCTTTACTTAAAATCTTATTTAAAGTCAAAACATCTGGCGTGGTGTGGGTGGAAGGGAAAACTTCGTCATCAATTCTATATTCCACCGTAGAAATCAATGCGGTTTTAAATCCAAGATGTTTGAAAATATCAAAAAGCAAAGTAGTTACTGAAGTTTTGCCATTGGTTCCCGTAATTCCTATTAAGTTTAGCTTTTCTGATGGATTTCCATAAAAATTGGAAGCCATTTGTCCCAAAGTTTTTGACGAATTTTTCACTTTCAAATAGGTGGTTTTTTCATCTAAATTTTTGGGTAAATCTTCGCAAACGATGACCGTTGAACCTTTATCAATGGCAGAATTTATAAAGGAATGACCATCAGAAACCGTGCCTTTCACTGCAACATACAGCGAGTTTTCGACCGCTTTTCGGCTGTCGGAAACGATTTCGGAAACTTCCGGATTTTCATTTCCGTGAAGTTCCAAAATGGGGATTCTGTGGAGTATTTCTTTTAGGTTCATTTTCTATGTGGTTTAGACAAATTACGTTTTGTCCTATTGTAACTGCAGATAAATTCTCTGGTTTTTATTAATGGTGGTTCCTTCTAAAGGAAACTGTTCCTTGATTCTCCCAACGCCCTTAAAATCAACACGGTAGCCAGCGTTTTCCAATTGTGGAATAATGTTTTTGCCGATCATTCCTACCACATTAGGCATTTGGTTTTCGTTCATGGCCAAAGTGGCATTTGGTTCTATCATTTTGCTTAAGTCCACTTTTTTGTCCACCAACATTTCCTGTTCCACGTTTTGTGGCGTTTTCAGGAAAGTTTTTCCGGCAATTTCTTTAAAGACCGGTGCGGCGACGGTGGCGCCGTAAAAACCTTTAGAATTATCCGGCTGGTTGATCATCACGAAACAGGTGTATTTCGGGTGGTCACTGGGATAAAAACCTGCAAAACTTGCTTGATATTTTGCTGGACCAGTTTTCCAGTATTCAAATCTGGCGGTTCCGGTTTTTCCGGCCATTTTCAGATTCGGGGTGAAAATGCTTTTTGCCGTTCCCTTTTCTACCGCTTTTGTGAGCGATGAAGTCATGAGTTGAATTGCTTTGGCTGATGCCATTTTGTTGACCATCACTTGCGGTTTTGCTTCATACAGAACTTTTCCATCTTTCATTATTTTTTCAATGAAGAGTGGTTTCAGCATCTTTCCCTTATTGGCGATTCCATTGTAAAAGGTGGTCATTTGCAGTAAGTTAAACCTTGACGAATAGCCGTAAGCAAGTGAAGCCAAGGTAGCCGCATTCCATCTTTTATCCTTTGGTGTCACAATGTAGGGTTTTGTAATTCCAGGAATCTCGATTTCCATTTTGTCGAACATTTTCCATCTTCGCAGGTGGTCCAGGAAAACTTTGGGTTTATCCGCATAGAATTTGGTGATCAGTTTGGCGGAACCCACGTTGCTTGATTTTGCCAAGACGTCTGAAATCTCATAAACTCCGCCTCCATGACCATCTGTAATTCTCTGTTTTGCGTAAGTCCAAATACCATTTCCCACATCCACTTTTGTTTCTTCATCAATGAATCCATCGTCCATTGCCGCCAAAAGTGACACCGTTTTGAAGGTGGATCCCGGTTCGGTAGCATCTTTCAGGGCGTAATTATAGGCATCCACATAAATTCCGGGTTCGGTTCTTCGGAGGTTGACCATGGCTTTCACTTTTCCGGTTTCCACTTCCATCACCAACACACAGCCGTGGTCTGCATCAAATTTTACGAGTTGTTTTTCCAACGCAGAATGGGCGATATCCTGGATTCGTAAATCGATTGTGGTGTAAACATCTTGTCCGTCGATCGGTTCTTTTACCTTCCAGTAATCGATTGGTTTCCATTGACTTGAGTTTACTCTTTGTTCCAGGCGGGTTCCGTTTGTTCCGGTCAGATATTTCGAAAATGCCCCTTCTAATCCAGATTTTGTAATGCCGTTGTCCATTCCGATGGTTCCGGCTCCGATCTGGGTAGTTGCCAGTTCTCTTTTGAAATTTCTGTCGATGATGAAACCGCCCTTATTTTTTCCTTTCTTGAAGATGGGGAAATTCCGGATTCGGTCATACTCGTCAAAATCGAGCCCTTTAACCAAAGCGTAATATTGGTTTTTTGCCTTTTTCTGCTGATCGAGCCGGTCCCGGAAATAACTCCTTGGTTTACCGAACATTGCTGACAAAGAATCCGTCAAAGCTCCTATATTATTGTTGTAAACCGAGTCCTTGATTACTTTAAAATCCAGATAAACATCATACCGCATCACGGTGGTTGCCAAAATGGATCCATCCGCTGCGAAGAGATTTCCGCGGGCGGCATTCAGGGTGGCTTCTCGATAATTTTTGTTGATGTAGTCGTCTTTAATTTCTTGTACGTTGGTGTTTTGCAGAAAGAGAATCTTGCCGAGAAACACTAAAAACAGGATGAAGGCTGATCCTGCGAAAAGATAGCCCCACCTCAATGTCCTTGAGCGTTTTTTTTCAAATTCATTTTGCACCGCCATCAGTACTGTCTAGTTTTATTAAAAGTTTATGCGGGTGATTTTCTAGCGACAAAAGTGAATCCTGAACCATTTCTTTACCGAGTTCGGATTCCAGTTTCACTTTGATCAACCTGCTCTGTGCATATGCGTTTCTGGATTTATATTCTTCAGTCTGTTCTTTTAAATCATTGACATGCTCGATTTTTTTGCTCACCAAGTGATTGCTGTAAATCATAATCATCAGCAACACGAAGACCAACAGGAAATATTTGTAATGAATTTTCACTTCATCACGGTTCAGAAAATTCCCTTTTATGATATCAATAAAAGTGAGTTTTTTCTGTGGGCGATATGTCCTCTTTTTGATTGCCACGTTCTGTTCCTATTAAAATTCACCATTCAACCTTGATGAATGAATGGGGAAGCCAATTCACAACTTTATTCCCGTTCTCAGTTTTGCACTTCTGGCTCTGGAGTTTTCTTCAATTTCTGCTTCATGGGGAACGGTTGCCTTGGTTTGCAGAAGCTCAAATGCTTTGTCATAATTGCCGTAGATATCTCTTTTCGGTTCACCTTCGAACATTCCGTTTTTTAAGAATCTCTTTACCAAACGGTCTTCGAGCGAGTGATAAGAAATGACTACCAATCTTCCACCCGGTTTCAAGATCTTGTAGGACTGAAGCAGCATTTCTTTTAAAGCCTCCAGTTCCTGATTCACCTCAATTCTAACGGCCTGAAAAACCTGTGCAAAAAATTTATTTTGTTTGTGAGGTGGAATATAGCTGAAGAGTTTTTTAAGATCTTCCGTGGTTTCAATCGCCTTTGTTTTTCTGTGATGAACGATTTCTCTTGCCAATTTTCTTGCTTCGCGAAGTTCGCCGTAATGGTAAAAAATGTCAGCCAAATGTTCCTCCTCATAATCATTGATCACTTTCCTGGCATCCAAACCCTGCATCACGTTCATCCTCATATCTAGTGGAGCGTTACTTCTGGTCGAAAATCCTCGTTCCGCCGCATCAAATTGGTGGGAAGAAACTCCCAGATCGGCGAGAATTCCATCCACAGCAGAAATTCCGTACATCAACAGTGAGTTTTCCAGAAACCTGAAATTTTGGTTGATCAGTGTAAACCGGTCATCCCGGATGGTGTTTTCAAGAGCGTCTAAATCTTGGTCGAAACTGAAGAGTTTTCCCTTGTCAGAAAGCCTTTTCAGGATTTCCCTTGAGTGGCCACCTCCACCGAAAGTCACGTCCACATAGATTCCGTCTGGATTTGTGACCAAATCATCAACACTTTTCTTCAGCAATACGGGGTTGTGATAACTCATTGTTCATCTGCTTAGCAGTGATCGGTAATCCACTGCATTGGCAATTTTTAAGTTAAGTATTATTATTTCTTGATGAAAAACGCATCATTCAATCCGGGGTAAATTCACCGGTTGCATCAAAATTTCCCATTACGTCTTCCGTCAATTGGGCAAAATCGTATTCATCAGTTTTGACGTTTTCTTCATAGCTGGTTTTATCCCAGACTTCGAAATAATCGATCATGCCGGCGATTACAATTTCTTTTTCGAGATTTGCAAACGATTTTAAATCTTTGGCAATAAGGATTCTTTCGGCTCTGTCAATTTCCACAGTTTTTAGTCCGGCGGTATATTTGCGGATGAATTCCAGGTTTTTTTTCACAAACCGGTTCAGTCTTCCAATAGTTTCCATCCTTTGGTTCCAGGATTTCATCGGATATACTTCAAGGCAGCTGTTGAAAACCGAACGTTTCACTACAAATTCCCCACCGAGATCTTCCAGATGCTTTACCGCTGATGAAGGCAGTTTCAGTCGGCCTTTATCATCGATTTTGCACTCGTATGTCTCGTAGAAATTAATCATTTGGGACAAATTTATATAATAATTTTGAAATTTTCCCACTTTTTCCCACTTTTTGACTTAATGTTAATAAGTTTTGAAATCATCGGGTAATCTATTGATAAAAAATAAGTTAGCGATGGTCTGGTTTTTGAAAAACAAATGGAGGTGAAAAACATCATATTTGTTGAATATTGTCACATTAACCAATACTTTTGATGTGAAAAAAATTAATTTTGAGGTTAAATTTGTATTTTTGCAATCGCCTATTGAGGAAAATTTATGTTATTTAAAAAGAAAAAAACCAAACAATTCAAATATCTAGCGGAAGGTGAAGGTCGTCCGATCGTTCTTTTGCAGGGATTGATGGGTGGTCTGAGTAATTTCACCAAACTGATTTCTTATTTTTCGGCGAGGGGATACCGTGTATATTTTCCTGATTTACCCATTTACGATTTGCCTGTACTCAATACCAATCTCACCTCCATCGCGAAGTTTGTGGCGAGGTTTATAGAAGAAGAAGTGGGTGAACCCGCAATTGTAGTGGGAAATTCAATGGGAGGACATGTCGGTTTGATTTTGACCTTGGCTCGTCCGGATGTGGTGACGCATTTGGTGCTGACAGGGAGTTCGGGATTGTATGAACGTTCATTTGGAGACAGTTTTCCGCGAAAAAGTGACCGAGACTATATCAAGAAGAAGGCTGAAGAGGTTTTTTATGACCCCGAAATTGCCACCGAAGAATTGGTGGATGAGGTTTTTTCAATTGTGAATGACCGGGGAAAGGGGATCAAAACCGTGATGCTTGCAAGAAGCGCCATTAAGCATAATATGGAAAAAGAGTTGCATAAAATACCGGTTCCTACCTGCCTAATTTGGGGAAAACAGGATAATGTAACCCCGCCAGAAGTAGCCATCGAAATGGATAGGCTGATTCCAGACTCTCACCTGTTTTGGCTGGATAAGTGCGGACATGCAGCAATGATGGAAAAACCTGATGAATTCAATGAAATCCTATTCAACTGGTTGGAAAATCGAAAAAAATAGACGAGGTGGAAGTTTAACTTCCATTTTTTATTTCACTAAATTTGAATAAAAATAGAGATGGTTATCAAGACAGCTGAATTTGTGAAAAGCAGTGAGAAGTGGCAAAACTGCCCAGAACCGAACCTGCCGGAATATGCCTTTATTGGAAGATCAAATGTGGGAAAATCATCACTGATCAATGCGCTGATGAACCGTAAAGATTTGGCGAAGACCTCTCAAACTCCAGGAAAGACCCAGTTGATCAATCATTTTCTGGTGAATGACAACTGGTATTTGACAGACTTGCCGGGATATGGCTATGCCAAAGTTTCGAAAAGCAGCCGGAAAGATTTTGAGAAGCTGATCACTAATTATATCCTGAACCGAAAAAACCTGGTGAATCTTTTTATCTTGGTAGACTCCAGGCATTCACCACAAAAAATTGATCTGGAATTCATTGAATGGTGCGGAGAAAACTCCATTCCCTTTTCCATTGTTTTCACCAAATCAGATAAACTGAAACCCAAGGAATCCGAATTGAAAGTGGAGCATTATAAAGCTGAACTGCTGAAAACCTGGGAAGATTTGCCCGAGACTTATCTCACTTCGGCAGAAAAGAAAACCGGCGGTGAGGAAATCTTGAATTTCATCGCGAAAACTAATGCCTTCCTGGAAAACAATCATGTCAATTTTGTTTGATCTTTTTCTTTAGATCATGATTCTGGATAATTAATTAGATATGGATATTCTTTGGAAAATAAAATCCTTCGAACAATTGACCACCGAAGAACTTTATAAAATCATGAAAGCGAGGATCGAAGTTTTCGTGGTGGAACAAAACTGCCCGTATCCGGAACTTGACGGATTTGATGGGAAAGCGGTTCACATTTGGGGCGAACTACAAGATGAGTTGGTCGCCTATTGCAGGATTTTTGACCGCGGTGTTAAATATCGCGAAGCATCAGTTGGAAGAGTGCTTACTGCTCTAAAATATCGGAATTTGAACCTCGGAAAAACGGTGATGACATTCGCAATAAATGCCATTGAAAACAGATTTCGGACCCACGAAATCAGGATTTCTGCGCAGGATTATCTCCTTAGATTTTACACTGGATTTGGATTTAGAGATACCGGCAAGAAATATTTGGAAGATGACATTCCCCATACTGAAATGGTAAAAATTCCATTTCATCCATAAAATTACCTGGAGGTTGAAAGTTGATTTTTTGTTTTTTTTCAATTCAACAAATTTGTTAGGATTTTGCCTAAACATCAAATTTATCACAACTTTATTTGCATATTAATTCCGAATTATATACTTTTACAAAAAATCATTAAACTTATAAGATTATGAAAAAACTTTTACTTTCAGTTTTTGCTGTGTCTGCAATGATGACTCAGGCACAAAGTTGGATAGCACAGCCTACTAATTTCCCTGCAAATTACGGTATCGATGAAATGGTAATTATCGACGCCAATACCGTTTGGACTTTCCCTTATGACGGAAGCGGAACTGCAAATAGCTATCCTAAAATGATTGGAAGAACTACTAATGGTGGTGCCACTTGGACTGCAAGTGCCGTTTCCGGCCCAGGTTCAAATGCTTTGTTCTCTGATATTGCTGCGATTGATGCAAACACGGCTTGGATTGTAACTGCTCCTTTTGCTGCGGGAACGAATGCAAACAGAGTTTGGAAAACTACAAATGGCGGGACTTCTTGGACCCAACAATTACCGGGATATACTTCGGCTTCCTTTGCTAACCACGTGTATTTCTGGGATGCAAATAACGGTTGGACTTCCGGGGACCCAACTCCCGCCGGTTCAAAGTTTGAAATGTACAAAACTTCAAACGGTGGAACTTCTTGGACAGCGATAACCACAGCACCGACAGCGATAAGTACTGATGAATTTACCTATGTGGGAATTAAAAAAGTTTTGGGTGACCATATCTGGGTAGGAACAAGCCAAGGACGAATTCTGCACTCACCAGACCGTGGTGCAACTTGGACTGCAGCTTATTCACCGGTACTTGATTTTGGTGGGGTAATAACTACCGGTTCTTCTGGAGAAATGGCGTTTAGTTCTGCATCAAAGGGTCTTTTGATCGCAGTTGACGGAGCTGGATCACCGGCTACAGCAACAGCTTCACTTTATGAATCTTCAGATGGTGGTGCAAATTGGGATCTAATCACGCCTACGGGAACTTTCTATTCTGCAGGTATTTCCTATGTGCCTGGAACCGCGAATACCTATGTTACAACCGGTTCTAATTTCCAGGTTACAGGATGGATGGGTTCGGCATATAGTACTGACGGTGGTCATACCTGGACTTCTATTGATACGGATGAACAAAGAACAAAGGTTCAATTCCTTAATCCTACTACTGGTTGGGCTGGACAGTTCAGTGATGGACCTGCAGGAACTAGAGGTATCATGAAGTTTTCCGGTAACTTAGCGTTGGCTACTTCTGAAACCGCAGTGAAATCCGCTTTGAAAGTTTATCCTAACCCAGCAACAGACGTGGTGAATGTAACTTCAAACAAAAAAATTGAATATGTGAACATTATCGATCTTTCCGGAAAAAGAGTTGATGGTGCAAAAGGAAGCCAAATCAACGTTTCTAATTTAGCTAAAGGAACATACATCCTTCAGGTGAATTACGGCGGAGGTGCAGTGGAAAACACAAAATTGATCAAGAAATAATTTTTTCTAAATCATAATTGTTCAAAAGGGTCTGAGAAATCAGACCCTTTTGCTTTTTCTGGCTGACTTTTGCCTTTCAGAATTTGAAATGATTTGCTTAAATTAGCGCAATTAAAATTTTACTTATGAAGCGAATATTATTACTGCTCACCTTTATGCTGAGCTTTTTACAAATCAGAGCAGATGAAGGAATGTGGCTTTTGTCCATGATCAAGCGTCTCAATGGAGTTGATATGCAGAAAGAAGGTCTAAAACTAACCCCCGAAGAAATTTATTCGGTAAATAACTCCAGCCTGAAAGATGCCATCGTGCAGTTTGGCGGCGGATGTACCGCTGAGATCGTTTCCAAAGAAGGTTTGCTTTTTACTAATCACCACTGTGGTTATGGACAGATTGCAGCACTTTCAACTCCGGAAAAAGATTATTTGACCAATGGATTCTGGGCCATGAAAAAATCTGAGGAAATTCCTGCAAAGGGACTTTCTGTAAGGTTTTTGGTTAGAATGGATGATGTTTCGGCAAAAATTAATTCTAAATTAAATAATAACCTGTCAGCCGAAGAAAGAAAAAACATCATCGATGCAGAATATAAAGCCATTCAGAATGAAAATTCCCAAAACGGAAAATATACGGTGGTCGTAAGAGATTTCTTTAATGGAAATGAGTTTTACTATTTCGTTTACCAAGATTTTAAGGATGTAAGATTGGTGGGGACTCCACCAAATTCATTGGGAAAATATGGTGGTGACACTGATAACTGGGAGTGGCCAAGACATACCGTGGATTTTTCTGTCTTCAGAGTTTATGCGGATGCCAATGGTAATCCTGCCGAATATTCGCCGAGCAACGTGCCGATGAAGCCTAAACATGCACTTCCAATTTCACTTAAAGGCTACAAACCTGGCGATTTCACAATGATTGTGGGGTATCCGGGAAGAACAAACCGCTACTTGACTTCGTTTGGAATTGAGCAAATGGTCAATAAAGATTATCCAGCTTGGGTTCAGTCATCTAAGTTGGCAATGGATGTGATGAAAAAGTACATGGACAAAGATCAGGCGACCAAACTTCATTACGCTTCCCAATATGCCTCAGTTGCAAACTACTGGAAAAACCGACAGGGAACAATTGATGCGGTGGAAAAAAATGGAACGGTTGCCGATAAGAGAGCACTGGAAGAAAAATTTCAGACTTGGGCGCTGCTTCCAGAAAATGAGCCTGTTTACGGGAATGTTCTAGCAGAAATCCAATCCAATTACAAGCAGTTCTCCAGCAGAAATGTGGAGCGAAACTATGCCTCTCAGTTGCAGCGTAATGCAAAATATCTGGGAATTGCCTACCAGTTGGGATCTTTGCTGAAAACTTATGTGGATCAGGACGATGCCGGAAAAGCAGCGATGAAAACAAAAGTTACCGACGGAATTGCAAGAATGTATGATGGATTGAACACGGAATTGGAGGGTGAAATGATCAATTCAATGGTTGGGCTTTATCAACAGAAAGTAAGCAAAGATGTTGCTTCCCCAACGCTGCTGTCAGTAGATGCAGACAAGCTTTCCACAGTTGCTTTTTCTTCAATTTTCGCAACTAAGGAATCTGCAACCAACTTTTTGAATAACCCAGACAAATTAAAACTTGATTCAGACCCATTGTTGAAAATTGCCAATGGCTTTAGTGAAGACCAAAAATTATTGGCTGAAAAATATTCAAAAGTTGATGACGCATTTGCAAAAAACAGCAGAATATTTTTGGATGGACTTAGAAAATCACAGCCAAATCACTCTTTCTATCCAGATGCAAATTCTACGATGAGATTGACTTACGGTTCTGTGAACACCTTGCCAGAAAGAGCAGACAGAAATTATTACGGAATCAGTGAAAAAGATAACTATTACACTGATACCAGAGGAATGGTCGCCAAATACAAGAAAGGTGATGAGGAGTTCGACTTGCCGCAAAGATTCCTGGAACTGGTGAAGAAGAAAAATTTCGGACAATACAAAGACAAAAAAGGATTTATGCCTGTAAACTTCCTTTCCAATAATGACATTACCGGTGGGAACTCAGGATCACCAATTCTGGATGCTCATGGAAATCTACTGGGTCTGGCTTTTGACGGAAACAGTGAAGCTTTGAGTGGTGACATTATCTTTGACAAAAAATGGCAAAAAACCATTAACGTGGACGTCAGAATGGTACTTTGGACGATTGACATTTACGGAAAAGCAGGTCACTTAATCAGTGAAATGACTTTGGTGAAATAGAAATCTTATCATAAATCATACGAAAGCCGCAATTTGAGTTGCGGCTTTTTTGTGTTTTTAGAATCCTGTTTTAGAATCACCGATAAACAAAATTGAATGAAAAAAAATTCTAGAAAGGTAGATCGATTTTTTCAGGATCAATAAATTCATTGGAATAAGGATCCAGGAGATAACTGAGCATCGGTCTTTGATGCCGGATGATATGTTCCTGCCGAATCCCGTAAACTTCCCAATAATTGGCCAGTAATTGCGCATATACTTTTTGGTCCCAAAAACCAAAAAGAGGTCGGTTCTGGTCAGCAAGAATAGGAAGTGACTCGATAATTGCCTCGTTATCAGTGTATTCAATATTGTAGTTTGGTTTGTACTGCAGAAGATAATCTGAATAGTGAAACTTTGCGTACAGTTCTTCGTACTGAACCGGATGTAAAACATGACCGTTCATTTTTGCCAGAAGTTCCTGCTCCTTTTCGGCAATTGCGCCGTTATCCTGCATGTGGATGATGAACCCGAACTTATCAACGCCCATTGTGAATAGTAAGTTGATCATGTCATCGCGGTAGCTGAAAATGTCTGCCGAATATTTTAAGGGAAAAACCACTAAAGACCAAGGTTTTCTTCCGATGAATTTTACCGGTTTTATCACGGACTGGATCATCAAATGAAACAATCCGAATCGTTCTTTCAAGTCTTTTGAAATCTGGAATTCTTCGCCTATTTTCGCCATCCTTTTCTTTTGGTGCTGAAATTCGTGGTGCATGATTCCGTAAACGATTTTTGCCGACCACTGAAAAATCAATTCTTCATCCAAAGCCGCCATTCCTTCATATCCCTGCCGGTACGCTTTCTGGATTTTTTCTTCCAATTCGTCGAAAGCACTTTTCACTTCCGGCGTGCACGGAAGCTTTAAATCCCGGTAGCGGAATATTTTCTCCTTTTCCATCATTTCAAACGGGTCGTCGCCAATTCTAAAATGCTCAAGCAACCATTCCGGGAAAACCGATATTGATTCCAGACTCAGCTTCCCGGTGAGGAAACAGAAACTTTCATCAAAAATTAATTCATCGAACGGGTTGTAAAGCTCTAATGCCATGAGTATCTGGTTTGCTGATTTTGAAAGTGCAAAGATAGGGCTTTTCAGAAACAGCTCCGTAACGGAAGGTTCTTCAAAATAGAATTTCGGGGCAACAAGTAATCAAATGAAAAAAATTAAGACTTTTCATTAAAAAAGTGGAGACTCATGCTCCACTTAATTATTTTACTGCTTCGGGTTTCAACATTCCCAATTCGCCATAATGTTTTTTGAACTTGGCCACTTTCGGAGCCACCACGGCGCTGCAATAAGGTTGGTTGGGATTGGCGTCAAAATACCCTTGATGATAATCTTCGGCAGGCCAGAATTTTTCAAATTTCACGATTTGGGTAACATACTTTCCATGCCATCTTCCACTTGCTTCAGAGGTCTTCAGGGCTTGTTCGGCTCTTGATTTTTCCGCATCGTCTTTATAAAAAATCACTGACCGGTACTGAGTCCCGATATCGTCTCCCTGTCTGTTCAGTTGTGTAGGATCATGCAGAAAGAAAAACACGTCCATCATTTGTTCATAAGAAATAACAGCAGGGTCATAACCCACCTGAACCACTTCGGCATGTCCGGTTTCGCCGGTGCACACTTCCTGATAAGTAGGATTCGCTTTGTGTCCGCCGGAATATCCGGAAACGACTGATTCCACTCCCTTCAGGTTTTCAAAAACACCTTCTACACACCAAAAACATCCGCCACCAAACGTGATGTATTCTAAATTTTGATTGTCCATTTTTTGATTTTTTTTGATAGGCTTTTCAGTTTCCTGTCCGTTACAGCAAACTAAAATAAGGCTCGTCAAAATTACTAAAATCTTATACATATTCTAATAACGGTTTTCTATCGTGAAAATTTTATTTATAATTCAAGTTTTGCGAAGAAGCTGATTTTGCCCAGAATGTTTACTTTTGCTTTAAATCTTTGGTTCCATGATTTTAGTAGAAGAAATTCAAAATGCATTAAAAGAACTGGCATTGCCGGAAAAGAAAGATTTTTATCCTAGATTTTTCAAAGCGGGAAAAGGCGAATATGCGGAAGGCGACAAATTCATCGGAGTAACCGTTCCTGATCAAAGGAAAGTGGTGAAAGCATATTTCCAAAAAATTTCGCTGGAGGAATTGCGGGAACTCCTCTCTTCAAGAATCCACGAATATCGTCATAGTGCACTATTGATGCTCGTTTCAAAGTATGAAAAATCAAAAGATCCCGACGAGAAATTAGAGATCGTAAAATTTTATTTAAAGAATAGGAAACATATCAACAATTGGGATTTGGTAGATAATTCCTGCTACAAGATTTTGGGCAGGCATTGTTTAGAAAATCAAGAGGATGAATTGCTCAGAGCGCTCGCAAATGAAGATCGTTTGTGGTCAAAGAGAATGGCAGTAGTGTCCACCATGTTTCATGTCAAGAAAGGAAAATTTGAGCTGGTGAAAGAACTGGTCTTAAAAAATTTATCTCACGAACACGATTTGATGCACAAGGCAAACGGTTGGCTTCTGCGCGTAATGGGACAAAAAAATGAAGACGAACTTTTGGCGTTCCTAAAAGATAATTATCACAAAATGCCCAGAACCTCGCTTCGATACGCTATCGAAAAACTGGACGAAGATTTGAGACAAAAATTTTTAAAAGGTAAATTTTAATGGAAAATCTTGTTATGCTGCGGGAATCGGTTCATTATTTTCTGCATTTGGTCTTTCCGGTTTTCATTGCGAAAGTTTTCTTCAAGCCAGATTGGCGAAAAGCTTACTTCATCATGCTTGCTACGATGCTGGTGGATTTAGATCATCTTTTTGCAAATCCTATTTTCGATCCAGATCGCAATAGTATTGGTTTTCATCCAATGCACTCTTATCCGATGATTGCACTATATTTTCTAGGTTGCGTCTTTCTCCATGGAAAGTACAGAATTATTGCCGTCGGTCTTTTCTTCCACATGGTGACCGATTTTCAAGACTATTTTCTTTGGAAAAAACTGTTAAATATTTATTAAGAAAATCGATTAATTCTAAATTATTAATAGATTTTATATATTTTTGTACAAAAGATGAAATTCAAAAAACTACTGCACTGGACCATTATTCTTCCCGTAATTTCGGCAATTTTTTATCTTGGCGGATTTCTGAACGGTGGTGTTGGTGGAAATATTATAGGAGTGATACTGCTTTTTGGGACTGTGTTTGCTGCGGTTCACCATGCGGAAGTGGTGGCACACAAAGTTGGTGAGCCATTCGGAACTATTATTTTAGCCATCTGTATTACTATTTTAGAAGTAGGATTAATCATCTCGTTTATGCTTTCAGGAAGTGAAGGCGCGATGACTTATGCTCGTGATACCGTTTTTGCGGCCGTCATGCTGATTCTCAATGGAATTCTCGGGATCTGTATTTGGCTCGGGAGTAGAAAATACAAGGAGCAGTTCTTTATCACAAGTTCGGCTACCACTTATTTGGTGAGTCTTGTAGCCATTTTGGTTCTTACCCTGATCTTACCGAATTATACTCAAAGCATTCGCGGACCGTTTTATTCTAATGCACAGTTGGTATTCGTTTCGTTAGCTTGTCTCACGATTTATGGCAGTTTCCTGATGTTTCAAACGGTTCGTCACCGGAATTATTTCGTGGTGGAAGAAGCGGATCACACTACGCATGAAGCCGATCCTCCCACTAGCCTAAGGACATTTGTCAGTCTCATTCTGCTTATTATTTGTCTTGCTGTGGTGATTTTCATGGCAAAAGGACTTTCGCCAGTCATTGAGGACTTCGTGGAAAATATGGGTGCACCAAGAGCTTTGGTAGGAGTAATCATTGCATCAGTTGTCCTTTTACCGGAAGGTTTGGCGGCAATTCGGGCTGCAAGAAACAATCAGATTCAAACTTCAATCAATCTCGGACTGGGTTCTGCTCTGGCCAGTGTGGGGTTAACGATTCCCGCCGTTTCAGTCGTTTGTGTAGTTTACGATATTCCTTTTGTTTTGGGACTGGATATGAAATCCATTATTTTACTTGCACTTTCGGTATTCATCGTGATGTTGTCGCTCAGTCGTGGAAAGACGAATCACCTTTACGGAACTGTTTTGCTGGTGAATTTGGCGGCATATATTTTCACAGTGATTGTGCCTTAAGTACATTTTTCTCACCAATATCTCAGATCCTCCTTGCGATTTCCATTTTGTGTCCCATCAAAGTGGCAATATTGCTGGCTTTGTAGATGGCCATTTCCGCCATTTCACCCTCAAAGATTTCTTCCACCACTTCCGTCCAAAGTTTAACCCAGTGCGCAAAATGATGTTTTTCCAAAGGAACTTGAGCGTTTATCGGGAAATGCACCGCCATCGGATTTCCCTTATAAGAAATCTGTCCAAAAAGCAGAGTCTCCCAAAACGCATACATTTTCGGTAAATGATGGCTCCAATCCGTCTTCGCCACTTCATTAAAGAAAAATCCGATGGTTTCATCCTTTTGCACCTTCGTATAGAAACGGTTGACCAAAAGTTCAATATCTTCCCTTGTCTCCAGTTTTTTCATATTTCAAAATTACAGAATTTTAAACCAATGGGGATTCAGCAATGATTTTGGGCGGACAATTCGCGCTATCCGCTCATACTCCTCATTCGGCGGCTCCACTCCGCTCCGCCGCCTCACTCCGGGGTAACCGCTACTATCGCGGCCGCAAGTCTGTCATTTTTCCACATTTCGTCATAATCATCCAAATATCTTTTAAATTTGCAGAATGGATCTGGAATTTTATCAAAATCAGGCGCTTCTGAAACAAAAGGAACATAAAAAATTCCTCGAAAACCTGAAGAAAAAACCACCGAAAAATCTCGATTACCTCGTTCAGGAAACGCATGAAGCTGTTTTTGAGAGAATAGATTGCCTGAAGTGCGCCAATTGCTGCAAAACAACCGGACCACTTTTCACAGAAAAAGACATCGAAAGGATTTCCAAACATCTGAGGATGAAACCTTCGGATTTTGAAGATAAATTCCTAAAGGTGGACGAAGACCGGGACAAAGTCTTAAAAAATCTTCCTTGCCATTTTCTCCATGAAGATCATACTTGCTCTATTTATGAAGTCCGCCCAAAAGCGTGTCGAGAATTTCCGCATACCGACCGGAAAAAAATCTATCAGATCAACCATCTCACTTTGAAAAATACGGTGATTTGTCCGGCTGCTTTTGAATTTGTACAAGAACTTCAGAAGAATTTAGACCAAATGTAATAGGAATCCCCTTGATCTTAAGAGCAATTTCCCGGAGGTCAAGTTTATTTTGTTAATTTCATTTAAGATTCAAATGATAGTACACAATCTCCTGAAACACTGCAATTCTTCTTCGCTTTTGCGGTGCTAAAAAAAAATAAAAAGCACTGTTTGCCAGTGCTTTTCATCTTTCATTTTACTTTTCCCATTTTCCCGGGACAGGAATATAACCAAAAAGTCGGAAGATAATCCGACTTTATTTTATACCACTCCTTGAGCCAACATGGCTTCGGCAACTTTCACGAAACCGGCAATGTTTGCGCCTTTTACATAATTCACGTAACCATCTTCTTCGGTTCCGTAGTCTTTACAAGCTTTGTGGATTCCGATCATGATTTCTTTCAACCGTGCGTCAACTTCTTCAGAACTCCAGTTCAAACGAATTGAATTCTGGGTCATTTCCAGACCTGATGTTGCAACACCTCCTGCATTAGAAGCTTTTCCTGGAGAAAAGAGTACTTTATGATCAAGGAAATAATTGATCGCATCCAGGTTACACGGCATGTTTGCGGCTTCTGTCAAACAAATGATTCCATTTGCAACCAGGTTTTTAGCATCGTTTAGATCCAGTTCGTTTTGAGTTGCAGCAGGAATTGCCACATCACATTTTACTTCCCATGGACGTTTTCCGGCATGGAATTCTGCTTCTGGGAATCTGGTTTTATAATCTTCTGCACGGTTGTTCCCGCTTGCTCTCAGTTGTAATAGATAGTCGATTTTCTCGCCTTTGATTCCGTCTTTATCATAAATGTAACCATCTGGTCCGGAGATTGTTACCACCTTTGCGCCAAGTTCAGTGGCTTTTTTCACCACTCCCCAAGCTACGTTTCCGAAACCAGAAACACATACTGTTTTACCCACGAAATCATGTCCAATCGTTTTCAGCATTTGTTCAGCGAAATAAACCACACCGTAACCGGTTGCTTCCGGACGGATCAATGAACCACCATAGGCTAATCCTTTTCCGGTAAGTACACCGGTGAATTCATTTCTGATTTTTTTATACTGACCGAATAAATATCCGATTTCTCGCGCACCTACCCCAATATCGCCTGCCGGAACGTCGGTTTCTGGACCAATATGTTTGCAAAGCTCAGTCATAAAAGCTTGGCAGAACCTCATGATCTCCATATCAGATTTTCCTTGCGGATCAAAATCGGAACCTCCTTTTCCGCCTCCCATTGGAAGCGTAGTCAAGGAATTTTTAAAAGTCTGCTCAAATGCCAGAAATTTCAAAACGGAAAGATTCACGGTAGGGTGGAACCGAATTCCCCCTTTGTATGGACCAATCGCCGAGTTCATTTGAATCCTGAACCCGCGGTTGACCTGGATTTCACCACGGTCATCCACCCACGGAACTCTGAAAATGATGGTTCTTTCAGGTTCAGACATTCTTTCCAAAAGTTTCATCCCGTTGTATTCCTTTCGCGTTGCTATAAATGGAATTACCGTTATGGCAACTTCTTTTACGGCTTGAATAAATTCGGGTTCATTTGGGTTTTTTGCCTCAATTTTGGCGATAAATTCTTGAATTTTTTGCTCTATATTGTACTGTTCCATAGAAGGTGAGAATTATTAATAACAAATTTAGATTTTTTTATGAATTGTACAAGATTTTTTTTCAATTTGAATAAATATCAACAATTTTAATAATTATGTTTATTAATGTGATAATAACGCAATTAAAAATGTGGAATTTTAAAGATTAACCAAATATCAATGAATTATTAAAAATTGTTTAAAATCACATGGCGAGATATTGTCTCCCCGAAAGTGCTTTGACCAGTCCCAAAAGTTCAAGTTGGAGTAGATCGGGAAGGATCTTGAAAGTGGGGATTTCTAAATTTTCAGCCAGTTCATCCAGTGATAATGGTTTTTCCCTATGGAGGCAATTTAGTATGGTTTGTTGGTGTTCAGGCAGTTGGATCTTTATTTCAGAGCTTGGAAACAGTTCTCCGGTTCTTGCGTGATTTTTTATGAAACCGATTTGTTCCACTAACGAAGTAATGGTGGAAATGGCGGTCGCTTTATTTTGAAAAATCAGTTGATTGCAGCCTTGGCTATATTTGTCTGTGATTTTTCCAGGTAGTGCAAATACATCCCGGTTGTAATTATTGGCAAAAGTTGCCGTACTGATGGACCCACCTCCGAATGCGGTTTCTACAACGATGGTTGATGGCGAAAGTCCTGCGATCACCCGATTTCTCTGAATGAAATTCTCGCGATCTGGTTTTTGGGTGGAGTTAAATTCGGTGAAAAGAGCGCCTCCCTCGGCAAGAATCTTTTCTGAAAGCTTTTTGTTTTTCTGTGGATAAAGGGTGTGGAAACCATGTGCTAAAATCGCAACCGTGGGAATATTGAATTGGACCGACATTTCGTGCACCTCGGTATCCACACCTAAAGCTAGTCCGCTGATGGTCTGCAGTTTTTCATGTTTTACCGCTTCCAAGAAATCGTGGATAAAATGCTTTCCGTAGGATGAAATGTTTCGGGTTCCGACAATGCTTACAGAATGCAATTCTGGATTAAAATCCCCTTTCTGATAAAGAATTGCAGGCGCATCATCGCATTCCTGAAGGAATTTAGGCAATTCACCAAGATGTCTGATGTTGATTTTGATCTGATGTTTTTCGCAAAATTTCAGTTCTTTTTCGGCAAATTTCAAATGTTCGGGATTGCCGATTTCATGTGAGATTTTCCTGCCAATTCCATAGATGTTGTTTAAGCCAGATTTTGAAAATTCCCAAACGTTTTTGGCTGAACCTACTTCGCCCACCAATTTCCGAAAAATGATGTCACCGATTAATGGACAATGGCGAAGAGCCAACGAATAGAAGGTTTCTTCCGAGAACATGGTTGTTATTTTTATCAAATATATTGAAAAAAATCCAGATTCCAGAGTTGGTTCTTAGTGATTTTCAGAGGAATCCTTTCTTCGCAGTTCATCCAGGTGATCCCAGATGTTTTCCTTCTTTCGGTAAGGTAATTCCTCAAAATCTTCTGGATGTGCCTCCTTGTAATCCTGCCAAAGTTTATCATCTTTTTCGCTGTAATAATTCGGAAATTCCCAGATGAATTTTTTCTTCTTGTCCCCAATATTTCTAAAAAGAAAAGCCATTAAAGTACCGATGATGCCACCTGAAAGATGAGATTGCCATGAGATTCTGCTGGGTGCAGATAATGTGGAGAAAAGTTCTTCCGGCATCATTCCCCAAATCAATCCGCCATAATACAACGCAACCAGCATTGAAATGGTAAGCAATTTCATATTCCAGCGGAAAACACCACTAAAGAATAGGAAAAATGCCAGAACATAAACAATTCCGCTGGCTCCGATGATGCACACGTAATTGAAATTCCCGGTAGCGATATCGATGGGCGGCAAAAGCCAGACCAGAAACCCGGAAAGTAACCAACCCAGGAAGAATACTTTTTTGGCAATAATCGGGTAAAATTGGAATAGAAGAAAAATGAGCACAAAGATCGGAACTGAATTTCCGAAAATATGCTCCAAATTCCCATGAAGAAACGGGGAAAAAATGACCCCTTTCAATCCTGCCGGAACCAGCGGAATGATGGCGCCACTGCAACCTTCCAACCAACCGATATGCTGGAACAGGTAACCGAGCCACATCAAGGAAACCATTATGGCTGCGTAAATCACCGCTTTGTAATTCAGAGAATCGTCTTTAAACATTTGGTTTTTTTTGACAAATGCATTGCCAAATAAATAATTAAGTAAATATGGCTATTTTTTTTGCAAAACAGATAAAATTTAAGACAAAAAGTATTAAAATCACAATTCAAGGGTTTTACCAATTTTGTCAATTGTCTTAAATTTGCACCCAATGAAAAAGATCACGCTTCTAATGTTTGTTTTGGTTTCGGTTTCCTTATTTTCACAAATCAGAAGAAATCTTCAAAAACAAATTGATTCCATCTCTCAAAAGAGATGGGATTCTGCGTCAATTAACCTGGACAGCATTGCGAATCCCAAATTGGTAAAGCTGAATGTTCCGTTCAAGGACACTATTGTCATCAGAGACAAGGTGCCGGTTTCTGATGTGACCCGCGATTTTCCGGTGACGCCATATCAGGTGATGCAGCTCCCGACTCCGGTGAAGTGGTTTTATTTCGGGCAAAACAATTTGGTCTTTAATCAGTCCACTTTTACTAACTGGAATTCTGGGGGGAATAATAATATCGGGATTATCGGGAAAATCAATTATAACCTGATGTATAAGAATGGTAAACATTTTCTGGATAACACCCTGAAAATGGGTTATGGTTTTGTTTCCGGAACCGGACAGGCCGCAAGGAAGACCGAAGATTACATCAATTTGGTTTCAAATTATGGTTATGAATTTCGCAAGAACTATTATTTCTCCGCTGGTTTTCAGTTTCTGTCGCAGTTTGCAACGGGTTTTAATTATTCGGTCACACCGGATCCTACTTATGATGACCGAATCTCTAAGTTCTTCGCACCGGCTTATTTGACAATTGGTTTGGGGGTTTCTTATAATCCGAATGAAAATTTCCAGATTATTTGTAGACCGGTCAACGGGAAGTTTACTTTCGTGATGGATCCTTTTTTGCAGAAGGCGGGACGGTATGGTTTGGAGCATGACGGGCAAAGTGTAAAATCTGATGTCGGTGCATTGCTGAATGTGCTTTACCGGATTAAGATTTACGAAAATATGACCTTCACGAATCAGGCCAACTTTTTCAGCAGTTATGTTTCACACCCCGATCGAGTGGTTTTTAGCTATAATGGCACTTTGGATATGCGGGTGAACAAATTTATCTCTGCGGTAGTGAGCTTGGATCTTCTTTATGACCATGACCAGATTGAAAAACTACAAATGAAGCAGACTTTGGGAATTGGTTTCTCTTATAAATTAGGTCTTGAAAATAAGGAGCGCGATAAGAAAATGATCAAGCAGCTTATCGTGAAATAGGGAATTCCCATCATATTCTCTTTAATTTTGAACACCATAAAACCAATTCATTTTTCTGCATTTCTGGAAGCGCTAAACTGAAATTGGAACTACCGATTCCAGAATTCGCGGTCCAGACTGCGATATTGAATTGCTTCGGAAATATGCGCTGCATTTACGTTTTCAGCGGATTCCAGATCGGCAACCGTTCTGGCCACTTTCAGGATCCGGTCATAAGCTCTGGCTGAAAGGTTGAGTTTTTCCATTGCGTTTTTGATGAGCATTTGTGAATCGTCACCCAGTTCGCAATGTTTCTCGATGTCTTTCGGGCCCATTTGCGCATTATAATGAATTTCTGATTCGGCATATCTTCGTTGCTGAATTTCTCTCGCCCTCAGTACCCTGTTTCTTATTTCATCACTCGTTTCGCCTTTCCTTTTGTCTGAAAGCTGTTCGAATTCTACCTTTTGAACCTCGATGTGTATATCAATCCGGTCGAGTAGTGGTCCCGAAAGTTTATTCATATAACGCTGCATTTCGATCAGGCTCGAAGTATTATTGGGATCATCCGGAAAGTATCCGCTAGGACTTGGATTCATACTGGCGACCAACATGAAACTTGCAGGATAATTCACGGTAAATTTCGCTCTTGAAATGGTCACTTCTCGATCTTCCAAAGGTTGACGCATGACTTCTAAAACGGTTCGCTTAAATTCTGGCATTTCATCCAAAAACAACACACCGTTGTGCGCCAAAGAAATCTCGCCCGGTTGCAGATAGCTTCCTCCTCCGACCAATGCCACATCCGAAATTGTGTGATGAGGACTGCGAAACGGGCGAACCGTCATCAGAGAAGTTTCAGCACCAATTTTTCCTGCCACAGAATGAATCTTCGTGGTTTCTAATGCTTCCTTTAAAGTCAAAGGCGGCAAAATACTGGGAACCCTTTTCGCCAACATGGTTTTTCCACTTCCGGGAGGTCCGATTAATATAATATTGTGTCCTCCTGCTGCAGCCACTTCCATCGCGCGTTTAGCGGTTTCCTGACCTTTGACTTCAGAGAAATCAAAAGGGAAATAATTGATCTTATCCTGGAATTCTTTTCGGATATCAATCGTAGTTGGGGTAAGCGGAATTCCATCATTAAAAAAATCGATCACTTCTTTGATGTTTTCCACACCATAAACTTCCAGCTGGTCTACAATTGCTGCTTCCCGGACATTTTGTTTCGGTAAAATAATTCCTTTGAAACCCTCTTCCCTGGCTTTTATGGCGATGGGCAAAACGCCTTTTATTGGCATTAAACCACCATCCAGTGAAAGTTCACCCATGATGAGGTATTCGCCTATATTTTCACCTTTAATATAGTCGGATGACACTAAAATTCCCAGCGCAATACTCAAATCATAAGCAGTCCCTTCTTTTCTGATATCAGCAGGAGCCAAATTGATCGTGATTTTCTTTCCGGGAATCTTGTAGCCTACATTCTTTAATGCTGCAGAAATTCGGTAGCTGCTTTCCTTAATCGCGCTATCCGGAAGTCCCACTACATGATAGCCAACACCGGAAGTGTCCACATTGACCTCGATTGTAATGGTTTGGGCGGAAACCCCATGAATGGCACTGGCGTAAATTTTTGTCAGCATGCTCAGTCTTTTGAGCTAAAATTAATAAAAAATTTTCGGGAATGGATTGTTTACATTCCAATTGGCACAAAAAAAGGGGAAAACACGGTAAAGCGCTGAAGCAGAAAAAATAATTTCCGGAAGTTTCCGACAATGCGGCGAAAGAAAAACCATGCCTGGAAAAAGTGGGCAGTATTGGGTTCGAACCAACGACCTCTGCGATGTCAACGCAACGCTCTAAACCAACTGAGCTAACTGCCCGGAAAGCTGCAAAAATACAAAAAAGTTTCTCTAAAAATACTTTTAAGATATGAAAAAGCCATCGAAATTTTCCGATGGCTTAGCTGTATTGAGAAGTTTTGTAAGACTATTTCATTTCCGCTATCACATTCACCGCTTCCTGCAAATACAAATCTTTTTGCAGATTTTTTGTCCAGTTTTGGGTTTTTTTGGTGAAGGCTTCATCGCTTTTCTCACGAAGCGCTTCGTCAGGATTTAAGCTAAATTTTAATCCATTATTGAATTTTTCCAGTGCTTTGAACTTTTCAATCTGGGATTTTCTTGCCTTCATCACCTCGTCAAATTTTGTTTGATTGAGCGAAATGGATTCTTCTTTGTCAAGTTTTTCCTTCCATTGCGCGGATTCCTGCATCAGTTGATAGGTTTTGTTGTTTTGCAACCTTGCCTCTATCCCTTTTTGTAATGCCTGCACGGAAAAATAATTCACCGGTTGATAAGCTACTGCCGGAATTTTATCCCAAGCTAAAGCGTAATCGTCATATCGTTCACCGATTTCCGCATAGGTAAAGAAATCCTTCATCTGAATGTCTGATTGAATTCCTTTTCGCTGGGTGGATTCACCGGTAACCCTGTAGAATTTTTGAATCGTTAATTTTAATGATCCGAAATCGTCACTGGTATTCAGGAACCTGTTTAGATCTACGAATGATTGCACGGTACCCTTTCCAAAAGATTGTGGTGAACCGATAATCACGCCTCTTCCATAATCCTGCATTGCACCCGCCAAAATTTCAGAGGCCGAAGCGGAAAGTTCGTTCTGCATAATGACCACCGGACCCGTCCAAATGGGGGCATTGGTTTTATTTTGCAGCGTCTGGATTTTTCCATTTCCGTCTTTTACCTGAACATAAGGACCTGCGTTCATGAACAATCCCATGATGTCACCAACTTCGGTCAAACTTCCACCACCATTATTTCTAAGGTCCAGAATTATTCCCTGAACTCCTTGTGGTTTCAGTTTTAGGATTTCATTTTTGATGTCATCGGAAGCATTTCTGCCTTTCGGATCTTCGAAATCTGCATTAAAGCTCGGTAGGTTGATGAATCCGTATTTTTTTCCATCAGGTGCGTTGATGACGATGCTTCTCGCAAAAGTATCTTCAATCGCTACCTCCTCGCGAATCATGGTCACTTCTCTGATGGATTTGTCTTTTTTCTCCACAGTCAGCGTTACTTTCGTTCCTTTTTCACCACGAATCAGCCGAACAGCTTCGTCAGACAACATTCCCACTACATTTACGGCGTCCTCATTTGGTTTGGATTTCACTTTCAGGATTTTATCGCCTTCTGTAAGTTGTTTCGATTTCCAGGCAGGAGCACCTATAGTCAAAGGACCTAAATACAGATAACCTCTTTTCTCCTGGATGATGGCGCCGATTCCAATCACTTTTCCTTTAAAATTAAGATCAAAATCCTCCTTGTTTTTTGGTGAATAATAATTGGTATGCGGATCAAAAACTTCTGTGTAAGCGTTCATGTAAACGGTGAACCAATCCATTTTATTTCTTTTCTTGAACCTTCGGAAAGTGTCTGTAACAAGGTCTTTCACCTCGTTTGTCGCTTTTATTCTTTTTTGTTCCGGTGTTAAAATTTCCAGCTTAATGGTGTCCTTCAGATTGAATTTTTGCACAGAATCTTTTTTCTCTTTTTGGGATTCTTCCTTCGCTTTCAGGGATTCCATTTCCTGGAGGATATTGTATTTGATGTATTTTTTCCATTCATTCTTAAGCTCGGTGGCATTGGTCGCATTTTTCTTTAATTTTGGCTCAAGAGTCAACGTTTCATCTTCATCCAAATTGATTGGTTTGCTCAAAATATCCTGAGTGATTTTATCGATTTCATCCACTCTTTGGTAAAGTCTGTCAATGGTCAATTTGTAGAAAGTCAAGTCGCCTTGATTCAAATAATCGTCAAGTTTAGTCTTGTGTTTCGCAAATTCATCCATATCCGACTGCATGAAATACCTTTTCGAGGCATCCACCATTTCGAAATAATGCTTGTAAACTTCCTGTGAATAGGCATCATTAATCACTTTAGGCGAATAATGAAGATAGGAAAGCGTATTTTTCACACTCACCATGATGGTGGACATCTTTTCATCGTCATTTCGTGGCGAATTAAAGCAAAATACCAAACTGGTGAGCGGAATAAAAAGCAGTAACGTATTGATTCTAAATTTTTTGAACATATATTGTTTCTAATAAATGATTGGTTGGGTTTTTCCCTGTTTCGTTACAGGATTTTACAAAGTATCAAAATTAATACCTTATTTATATTCGAACACTATTTTTTTAAGTATTTTTGTGGGGAAGCTCTTTTTTTTAATGGAAATTAAATCAAAAGAAGATTTCCAAAAACTAAAAATCTCTAAAATTTAATAAAAATATATGCAAAGACCTTTGATTTTGGTGACCAATGATGATGGAATTACCGCTCCCGGAATTAGGAATTTAGTGGAATTTATGAACGAAATCGGTGAAGTAGTGGTGGTTGCACCCAATTCACCACAGTCTGGAAAGGGTCACGCCATCACAATCAATCAGACTTTGACTTTTGAAGAAATCAGTTTGGAGGGGCCACAAAATGATTTTTCGCTGAGCGGAACTCCGGTGGACTGCGTGAAGTTTGCCTTAGATAAAATTCTTCCACGTCGCCCAGATTTGGTGGTTTCAGGAATTAACCACGGCGCAAATTCTTCGATCAACGTGATCTATTCCGGAACGATGAGTGCGGCGGTGGAAGCAGGAGTAGAAGGACTTCAGGCGATTGGTTTCTCTCTTCTTGATTTTTCCTGGGATGCGGATTTTCTTCAGGCCAAAGAACATATCCAAAATATCGTGAAAAAAGTTCTGGAAAATCCTTTGCCAAAAGGAGTTGTACTTAATGTGAACATTCCTAAACTCAGCAAAGACGAGATTAAAGGAATCAAAGTCTGCAAACAAGCCGACGCAAAATGGGAAGAAAATTTCGACGAACGAATCAATCCGCACGGAAAAAAATATTATTGGTTAACCGGCTATTTCAACAACATGGACAAAAGCGAAGATGCAGATGAAACCGCACTTTCCGAAGGATATATTTCTATTGTCCCCGTAAAATTTGATTTGACGGCACATGAATATTTGAAAGAATTAGAAGAAATAATGCAGTTTTAACCATGGGGAAAAATCAATATAAATTGGTGGAATGGTTCCTGAGAATATCGCTGAGCATCGGGTTTTTGTCTGCTGTTGCAGACCGTTTTGGAATATGGCCGAAAAGGCTTTCTAAATGGGGAAACTGGGATGCATTTTTGACTTATACCCATTCGTTGCTTCCGTTTCTTACCTCCAAACAATCTTGGTATGCCGCATTGACCGCGACTTCACTGGAGATTTTTCTTGGGGTGATTCTTTTGGTCAATTTTCGGACAGTGTTGATGGCAAAAATCAGTGGATTTCTGCTGTTGGCGTTTGGAGTTTGTATGGCGGTTTTCCTCAATATTAAGGCACCGTTGGATTACTCAGTGTTCTCTGCTGCTGCAGCCGCTTTTGCGCTGAGTTTGATCTATAGGAAATAATCGATGGTATTGATTCGAACTCAACTTTTTTTGAAGAATTGTTCAAAATGAATTCAAAACTTGTACTCAGCATATTTTTTTTAATGCTCTCCAACTGCATGTTCGCTCAAAATGACTTTTCAGAAAGTCCATTAAATGCTGCGTTCGAAACAAAAGATGTTATAAATTTTTGGCTTGCATTCGATAAAATGGGAACATCCGAAGAAAACCCATTTAAAGATTATATTAAAAACGGCACAGTCGCATTAAAAGCATATCCTTATCGTGTGATGAGTGCGGATTCGCTTTTTGCGATGGTAAACAGTAAAAAATCTGAATTTGAATTAGGGGGTTGGAGTCCAAGCAAAATCAAAATGAATAAAAAAAATGATTTTGAAAGAACCATCACATTAAAAATACGTACACCGGCAAGTTTCAAATTCACAAAAGGAAATTGGGAAAGTCAAGCCGAAGTGAGCGGAATTGAGAAAGGCAACAATATTTCTTTGGAAGTTCTTAAGCCTCATGCAAAAATAAAATATCAAATAAAAAGTTGGTTTTAAACAGATGTAATAAGAAATAAAATGAGAATAGAATATGAAATAAAACTGGGTTTTAAAGACGTCATGATTCGTCCAAAAAGATCTACCTTGAAATCCAGAGCGCAGGTAAGTCTGGAGCGGACATTCACTTTTAAAAACTCCCGGAAAAAATGGATCGGCGTTCCAATTATTGCAGCAAATATGGATACTGTGGGAACTTTTGAAATGGCAGAAGCGCTTTCGAAGGAGAAAATAATGTCGGCAATCCATAAGCATTATACTTTGGAAGAATGGGACAATTTCCTTAAAAATCAAACTGATTCGATTTATGAATATATCGCATTAAGCACCGGAACGGGAAAAGCAGATGAGGAAAAAATCAAGCTGATTATGCAAAAACACCCGAAAATCCAGTTTCTATGCATAGATGTTGCCAACGGATATTCCGAACATTTTGTGGATTTTGTAAAAAGTGCCAGAAAGAATTTCCCCACCAAAACCATCATTGCGGGAAATGTCGTTACGGGGGAAATGGTGGAGGAACTGATTTTGGTTGGAGCAGATATCATCAAAGTCGGAATCGGTCCCGGTTCGGTTTGCACCACTAGAATTAAGACCGGAGTCGGTTATCCGCAACTTTCAGCGATCATCGAATGTGCAGATGCAGCGCACGGACTTGGTGGACACATTATTTCTGATGGCGGCTGCAAAATTCCCGGAGATGTGGCAAAAGCATTTGGTGGAGGTGCAGATTTCGTGATGCTTGGTGGAATGTTTGCCGGACACGATGAAAGTGGAGGAGAAATCATGGAAGAAAACGGTAAAAAATTCAGATTATTTTACGGAATGAGCTCACAAACCGCTATGGATAAACATTCCGGCGGAGTTGCAGAATATCGCGCTTCTGAAGGAAAGACAGTGAAAGTTCCCTACAAAGGACCCGTTTCGGAAACCGTGAAAGATATTCTGGGCGGCGTTCGTTCCACGTGTACTTATGTGGGTGCTTCTGAGCTGCGCGAACTGTCCAAAAGAACGACTTTTATTCGGGTTCAGGAACAGCATAATGAGGTTTTCGGAAGTTAATCACCAGATTTTCCTCTAAAAAATGAGCGCTCATGGAATTACTTTGAGCGCTTAATTTTTCTTGATTGTTTTGTTTAAATATTACTTCTCAAATAACATTTTCGTCAGGAAATCTTTATCCCGGTTTCCTCTGGCGGGAGAATATTCCCTTCCGTAAAAAATAATCTGAAGATGCACTTTGTTCCATTTGTTCTCAGGAAAAAGTTTTTTCGCATCCTTTTCGGTTTCCGCCACATTTTTTCCTTCCGTCAGTTTCCATTGTTTCATCAGTCGGTGAATGTGGGTGTCCACTGGAAATGCAGGAAATCCAAAAGCCTGACTCATTACTACACTTGCCGTTTTGTGCCCAACTCCGGGAAGCTCCTCCAGCTCTTCAAAAGTTTGGGGAACAATCCCTGCATGTTTTTCAACCAGAATTTCCGACATTCTTTTCATATTTTTTGCCTTTTGGTTGGTTAATCCGATTTCTTTGATCAGTTCGCGGATTTCTTCAAATTCCAGTTTCGCCATTTTCTCGGGAGTATCGGCGGATTCAAAAAGTTTTGGGGAAATCTGGTTCACTTTCTTATCGGTGGTTTGCGCAGAAAGTGCCACTGCCACCAGAAGCGTGAACGGATCTTTGTGATCCAGTGGGATCGGAACTTCAGGATATAATTTTTCGAGCTCCCGTAAAACGGTTTCGGCTCTTTGTTTTTTGGTCATTTTAAAGGTAACTTTACACAAAATTAATAAAGATGCTTAAAATTGGCGACAAAATTCCAGATTTTGAACTGCAAAATCAAGATGGTAAACCGGTAAAATCTTCAAAACTCTTCGGAAAAAAGTTGGTGATTTTCTTTTATCCAAAAGCAAATACTCCCACCTGCACTGTTGAAGCCTGCAATATCAATGACAACATTTCAAAACTGAAGAAGGCGGGATTTCAAATTGTGGGGATTTCTGCGGATTCGGTAAAAAAGCAAAAAAGCTTCCACGAAAAGTTTAGTTTTAAATATGATCTGCTTTCAGATGAAAACCACGAAGTCATTGAGAAATTCGGGGTTTGGCAAGAGAAAAACACCTTCGGGAAAACCTATATGGGAATTGTGAGAACCACTTTCCTTTTCAACGAAAACGGGATTTGCACTGGTGTTATTTCCGATGTGAAGTCAAAAATCGCCTCAGAACAGATTTTACAGACTATTTAGTAATTGCCACGAATGCACCAATGTTTTTGGCATTTAATATATGATTCATGAAGTAGTGGCAAAAATCGCTGAGCGCAATTAAGAAAGCATTCGTTGCGCTTTTCGAACTCCATCTGCCAAAATATCGATTTCTTCCAAAGTGTTGTACACCGCAAAACTTGCACGAACGGTTCCGGCAATATTGAAGAAGCTCATAATGGGTTGAGTGCAGTGATGACCGGTTCGCACCGCAATTCCCATCTTGTCCAAAATCATTCCCACGTCAGAAGAAATTCCGACCCCTTCCAGATTGAACGAAACGACACCGGTTCTCATCGCTTTTTCGCCGTAGATTTTTAAACCGTCAATCTCCAAAAGTTTTTTCTGGGCATAATTGAGCAACACATTTTCGTGAGTTTTTATATTTTCTAGTCCGATGTTTTCCATAAAATCAATTGCTGCGCCTAATGAGATATTTCCGCCTACATTTGGTGTTCCCGCCTCAAATTTGAACGGCAAATCTGCATAAGTGGTCTTTTCAAAAGTACAGGTCGCTATCATTTCTCCACCACCGTGGAAAGGGTTGATTTTTCGCAGAATCTCTTCTTTTCCGTACAAAATTCCGGTTCCCATCGGTGCATACATTTTGTGCCCGGAAAAAACAAAGAAATCGCAACCCATTTTCTGGACGTCAATTTTTTGGTGTGGAACAGATTGTGCACCATCAACTACCGTGATTGCGTTTGAATTGGCACGGGTTTTCGAGATAATTTCTTCAATTGGATTGATGATCCCCAATGCATTGGAAACCTGATTAACAGAGACAATTTTTGTTTTTTCGCTTAAATTCTTATCCAGAAAATCGAGCTGCAAGACACCGTTTTCATCCATAGGAATGACTTTCAGTTTGGCGCCGGTTCTTTCGCAGAGCATTTGCCAAGGAACGATATTCGAATGGTGTTCCAGATGGGAGATGATGATTTCATCGTCTGCTTTTACCAAATTATTTAGTGAATAGGCGATGAGGTTCAACCCTTCAGTGGTTCCCTTCGTAAAAATGACCTCGAAATCATTCTTAGCATTGATGAATTTTTGAACTTTTCGCCGCGAATGTTCCATTTCCTCCGTTGCAATCTGGCTCAAAGTATGGATTCCGCGGTGGACATTTGCGTTGATTTCAGTATAATATTTTTGCCAGGAATCTAAGACGTGCAGAGGTTTATGGGAGGTGGCTGCATTATCGAGATAGACCAAGTCTTTGCCGTTTATCTTTCGGGATAAGATTGGGAACTGTTTTCGGATATTTTGTAAATCGAACATTTTTATTATTTAGAATGGTTCAAATTTACGGAAATAAAACATATTAAATCTTAAATGGAAATCGCCCACAAAGTTTAATTTTAAATCAGCTTATCGAAATAAATTGAAATATCAGTTTTGGAGTGAAAAATTAAAAATTTTTCACCACTTCATCCACAATCAAACCCACAAGTTTCGGCCGGCCTTTTTCATCCTGTGGTTCGTCTTTATAAGTTCCGGTTCTCACCACCACCATTTTTTTATCGGGAATAATGATGATGTACTGTCCATAAAGTCCTCGAAAATAGTAGTGTTTGATGGTGGCGTCATTATTAATCCAAAGTCCCATCCCATACACTCCGTTCGAGAGTTTGGTTGGCGTCCGCATTACTTCTAAGAAAGTTGGATTCATGATTTGCTGATTGCCCACTTTTCCGTCATCCAAAAATAATTGTCCGAGTTTTGCGTAGTCCCTGGAATTGGATTGGATGCAGCAAAATGTTTTTTCCATTCCGTTTTCATCCACGGTCCAGTCGGCATTTTGTTCCATTCCGAGGGGTTTCCAAAGTTTTTCAGAAGCATATTCTGCAATGGATTTATTAACAGCCCTTCTTATGGCGAATCCCAGAAGCTGGGAAGCACCGCTTTGATATTCGAACTGGGTTCCAGGTTTTTCTTTGAATCCACGCAGGAAAACCGCTTCTGCTAAGGATCTTCCATAATAGGCTTTTGCATTCGGAAGGAATGGATTTCTGTAATTTTCTTTCCAGTCCAGTCCGGCTTCCATTTTCGCCAAGTCGCCGAGAGTGAGGTCTTTTCCGAATTCCACATGCTCATAATTCTTATAGAAATCAGAATATTTTTCGTTTAAACCTTTGATTTTTTGATCCTCTATCGCTTTTCCCAGAAGCATTACGTTCACCGCTTTTGCCATAGAGAAAGAATTGGTTTTCGTGGTTTTGCTATGACCATTCCAATATTCTTCGTGCAGCAGTTTTCCATTTTTAATAACTAGAAAGGAAACTGTATTTGATTGACTTAATACTTCAACTAAATCTTTCGGTAGCGGTTTTTTATTGTAGAGCGAATCATTTTCCCAAGGTCTAGATTCCCCTTTTGCAATGATGTGGGAGGGAAAATAGGTTCCGTCGCTGATGGACGAACCGGTTTCGCCCCGCAGATAGGTTTCACGAATTCCTTTAAAAAGATAATCATAGCCGAAACTGTAAGCCAGTGCGATGAGTAAAGCCAAGGATGCGACAAAACCTTGAAGGGTTTTTCTGAACATTAAATTAATCTTTTGCACAAATTTAATGTTAAAAAAAGCATTAAATCAAACGCCCAAACTTTTTCTCACTTTTGCTAAAGTTTGAGCCGCGATTTTTCTTGTTTTTTCTGCACCTTCCTGCAATTTTTCTTCCAGTTCGGGCAGGTTGTTCATGTAGTAATCGAATTTTTCTCTTTCGGTTTTGAATCTTTCCATAATCAAATTCAGGAGTTCGGTTTTTGCGTGACCGTAACCAAAGTTTCCGGCAAGGTATTTTTGCCTTAAAACTTCCGTTTGCTCGGCAGTAGCGATCAATTCATACAGGGCAAAAACTTTGTCGGTTTTTGGGTCTTTCGGTTCTTCCAAAGATTTGGAGTCGGTCTCAATTGCCATGATCTGCTTTTTCAGCTGCTTTTCCGGTAGAAAAATATTGATGATATTTCCTCTGGATTTCGACATTTTTTGACCATCGGTTCCAGGAACATATTTCGTGTCTTCCTGCAGCTCCGCTTGCGGCAGAACGAAAACTTCACCCATTTGGTGGTTGAATCTAGCACCCATGTCTCTCGCCATTTCCAGATGCTGCAATTGGTCTTTTCCCACGGGAACAATTTCGGCATCATACAGCAAAATGTCTGCGGCCATCAAAACGGGATAGGTGAAAAGTCCGGCGTTCACATCTTCCAGACGGTCAGCTTTATCTTTAAAAGAATGTGCTAAAGTCAATCTTTGATATGGGAAAAAGCAAGACAAATACCATGAAAGTTCGCAAACTTCAGGGAGGTCGCTTTGTCTGTAAAAGAAGGTCTTTTCTGTATCCAATCCGCAAGCAAGCCATGCCGCCGCGATTTCATAAGTGTTTTGTCTTAATTCTTCGGCATTTTTGATCTGGGTTAATGAATGCAGATTCGCAATAAAAAGAAACGATTCGTTTTTTGGGTTTCTAGAAAGTTCGATGGCGGGAATTATCGCCCCCAATAGATTTCCAAGGTGCGGCGTTCCTGTAGCTTGTATTCCGGTGAGGATTCTTGACATTTTTTTTTAAGAATAAGTATTGAATGATAACAAATTCCCGCAAAAATACGGAAAAGTAAATTTTGGTGGAAATGAGGTTTCTAAATTCCCGACTTTTTCTAAAAAAAACCGCTCATCACTGAACGGTTTTCAAAAGTCCGTCTCCAAAGGAGAGGGATTGAGGGTAAGGATTAATTCGCCTCCATCTGCTTAATCAGATTCAATGCAGAACCTGCCTTGAACCATTCGATTTGAGGTTCGTTATACGTATGGTTTGTTTTCACGATATCTTTGGTTCCGTCCGCATGAACGAATTCCAAAGTAATCTGTTTTCCTGGAGCAAATTGATCCAAATCTAAGAAGTTCACCGTATCATCTTCCTGGATTTTATCGTAATCCGCCTTGTCCGCAAAAGTTAATCCAAGCATTCCTTGTTTTTTCAAGTTTGTTTCGTGGATACGTGCGAAAGATTTCACCAAAACTGCTTTCACACCTAAATGTCTCGGCTCCATTGCAGCGTGTTCTCTGGAAGAACCTTCCCCGTAATTTTCGTCGCCAACGACGATGGTTGGGATGTTTGCTGCTTTATAAGCTCTTGCCACGGCTGGAACTTCACCGTATTCGCCGGAGATTTCGTTTTTCACTTTATTGGTTTCCATGTTGTAGGCGTTCACAGCCCCAATCAACATGTTATTTGAAATATTATCGAGGTGGCCTCTGTATTTCAACCAAGGTCCCGCCATGGAAATATGGTCGGTTGTACATTTTCCAAATGCTTTGATCAAGACTTTAGCGCCGGTAATGTTTTGTCCGTCCCAAGCTGGGAATTCCTCCAGAATCTGAAGTCGGTCAGAAGTTGGACTTACAATTACTTCCACTTTCGAACCGTCTGCAGAGGGTGCTTGATAACCGTTGTCATCCACATCAAATCCTTTTGGAGGAAGCTCCATTCCAACGGGTTCGCTCAATTTTACGGCTTCACCTTTTTCGTTAATCAACGTATCTGTGATGGGATTAAAGTCTAATCGGCCTGCAATTGCCACTGCTGCAACCATTTCCGGAGAGGCCACGAAAGCGTGTGTATTTGGGTTTCCATCTGCTCTTTTCGCAAAGTTCCTGTTGAAGGAGTGAATGATGGAATTTTTCTCTTCTTTTTCGGCACCTTCTCTGTCCCATTGTCCGATGCATGGTCCGCAAGCATTGGTAAAGATTCTTGCAGATTCAAATTTTCTGAATGAATCCAGGAAACCGTCTCTTTCCGCGGTGAATTTCACCTGCTCTGAACCCGGGTTGATTCCCAGAATTGCTTTTGGTTTCACCCCTTTCGCGAAAGCATCTTCCACAATTGAAGCTGCCCTGGACAAATCTTCGTAAGAGGAGTTGGTACATGAACCGATTAATGCCCATTCCACTTCGATTGGCCAACCGTTTGCAACTGCTTTATCATGGAATTCTGCTACCGGAGTCGCCAAATCCGGTGTGAAAGGTCCGTTCAAATGTGGAGTTAAAGTATTCAAGTCAATTTCGATAACCTGATCGAAATATAGTTCAGGATTTGCATAAACTTCGTCGTCACCAGTTAAGTGCTCTGCGATTTTATCTGCTTCATCCACGATGTCTTGTCTGCCGGTTGCAGCGAGATATCTTCTCATGGAATCGTCATATCCAAAGGTAGAAGTGGTAGCTCCAACTTCCGCACCCATGTTACAGATCGTTCCTTTTCCTGTGGTAGAAATGGATTTCGCACCTTCACCGAAATATTCGATGATGCATCCGGTTCCACCTTTCACGGTTAAAATTCCGGAAACTTTAAGGATGACATCTTTTGGGGCGGTCCATCCGTTTAATTTTCCGGTGAGTTTTACCCCGATCAATTTCGGCATTTTTAGTTCCCATGGCATTCCAGACATCACATCCACCGCATCTGCGCCACCTACTCCAATGGCTACCATTCCCAAGCCTCCTGCGTTTACAGTGTGTGAGTCGGTTCCGATCATCATTCCACCTGGAAATGCGTAGTTTTCTAAAACAACCTGGTGAATAATTCCCGCTCCCGGTTTCCAAAATCCGATGCCGTACTTATCGCAAACGGAACTTAGGAAGTTAAAAACCTCGGAGTTTTTATTCAAAGCTACCTGTAAATCTTTTTCGGCGCCCACTTTTGCTTGGATGAGGTGGTCTGCATGGACGGTTGAAGGGACCGCAACTTTTGCTTTTCCTGCCTGCATAAATTGGAGAAGCGCCATCTGCGCGGTCGCATCCTGCATCGCAACTCTGTCTGGAGCGAAATCCACATAGGAGTTTCCTCTTTCAAAAGACCGCTCTGCATTTCCTTCCCAGAGGTGGGAATAAAGAATTTTTTCTGCGAGCGTGAGTGGCTTTCCAACTGCTTTTCGTGCTGCCTCTATTCTTTCCGGATAGTGTGCATACACCTTTTTAATCATATCAATGTCAAAAGTCATATCGGTATGTTTTTAATGAAAATTTCGAAGTTCAAAAATACGAAAATTTTCAGCAAGGAGCAGACTTTAATCATTTAGATTGAATATAAATATAATGTGACACATCTATTTGCGGCTCATTAACTGATGCTTATGACAAATAACTACCGGAAATTTGGCCATCGAAAAATTAATTGGTGCTGTGAATCCGAAAATTATTACTTTTAACCAATTTTCAAATTGCACTTTAAATTGATATCGTTTTTTAAAAAAAACAGCCGGTATTTTTTTATTATTTTAATTTTGGCTTTTGGGGCGGTTTATTTTATATATAATCCGGCCACTAATCTTTTTTTTCCGGCATGTCCGTTTAAAACAGTTACAGGATTGGATTGTCCTGGATGTGGTTCGCAAAGGGCTTTCCATGAACTACTTCATCTCAATTTCAGAAAGGCGTTCGGGTATAATGCTTTAATGGTGGTTTCTATTCCTTATGTGATGATGGGATTGCTCTTCAGTTTTCCAAATAACAGAAGGCTTTTCCCAAGAATAAACCGTTTCTTATTTGGCTTGGAAACCATGTTGCTGATTCTTGGAATAATAGTTCTTTACTTTGTTTTTCGAAATCTATAAGGATGTCATTTTATTTTTCGTAATTTCGCATGTAGAAATAAAGGGGTGCCTTGAAAAGCTGAGATTATACCCAATGAACCTGGAACAGGTAATGCTGTTTAGGGACGTTCAAATTTTGAAATACGAATCCCGATAGTGATCGGTATGAAGAGCGAAAGCTTTCGCAATTCCTACTTCGTAATTCTGATTTCCATAATCACCCCTTTTATTCAATTAATCTTAAAAATTAAAAGAATGAAAGGATTATTTTTTTTAGGACTTCTCAGTCCGGCTGTGTTTTATGCACAAATTCAAAAGGATTCGGTTAAAACCACAGAAATTGAGTCCATCAATTTTACCAGACGACTTCCTGTCGCAAAAGAAATCATCAATGTTCAAAAGGATTTGGAACAAAAGAATCTCGGGCAGGATCTGCCGATTTTGTTGAAAAACCAAATGTCGGTTATCTCAACTTCCGATGCGGGAAATGGCGTTGGATATACCGGTTTCAGGATCCGCGGAGTGGGTGGAAACGGGATCAATGTGATGATGAACGGCGTTCCATACAACGATTCCGAAAGTCAGGGGACTTTTTTTGTGGATGTTCCGGACTTGACGAGTTCTGCATCACAAATTGTGATTCAGCGTGGCGTAGGAACTTCGACAAATGGAGTTTCTGCATTTGGAGCGAGCGTGAATGTGATTTCTAAAAATCCCGATAGGAAATTTTATGTAAGATCAGATAATTCTTACGGTTCTTTCAACACCTATAAGTATTCTGCTGAAGTTGGTTCCGGGAAATTCTGGAAAAACCGACTTTCTGTGATGGGACGGTATACGAAAATCCATTCCGATGGTTATATAGACCGCGCTTTTTCGGATCTGGATTCCTATAATTTCACTGTTCTTTTTGAGGAAAATAAGACGAAACTCCGTTTCATGGCTTTTGGCGGAAAGGAAAAAACCTACCAAGCGTGGAATGGAATTGACAAGGCGACATGGGAAACCAACCCGAAATTCAATCCTTCGGGAGCGATTTATGATTCGAACTGGGAAAATGTCATTGGGTTTTACAGTAATGAAACCGACAATTATCGTCAAAATCATTACCAATTGCTATGGGAGCAGAATTTCAATGAACACTGGAATTTGGAAACCACTTTTCATTATACCAAAGGAAAAGGCTACTACGAAAACTACAAGCAGGACGCGAAATTCTCAAAATATAACCTGCCCAATCAAGGCACTGTTACGCGTTCCGACTTCATCAGAAAAAAATGGCTGGATAATGATTTCTATGGCGGAGTTTCTACAATTTACGGAAAGTTCGAAAACCTGGATCTCAATTTTGGAATCGTTGGAAACCAATATTACGGAAGACATCATGGCGATGTAACCGGAGTTTATTTTCCAGAAATCAATGGGTTTGAATATTACCGGAACCGCTCGATCAAGAATGAAATGGCTGGTTTTGCAAAAGCGATTTTTAAGGTCAGTGATTTCGAATTTTTCGGTGATTTACAGTTGAGAAACATTAGCTATGATACCAAAATAGTACAGTCTGGAGATGGCGAAGGGGCTGATTTGGATAAGAAATGGCTTTTCTTCAATCCGAAATTCGGGGTGAACTATAAAATCTCACAAGGAAAAATTTTCCTATCTTATGCACACGCGCACAGGGAACCGAATCGTGATGATCTTTTTGCAAACCCTGAAACACAACCTGAAAAACTCCATGATTACGAGGCGGGAATTGAAAAATCTTTTGGAAATTTTTCGTTCACTACGAATCTGTACTATATGAATTATGTAAATCAGTTGGTTTTGAACGGACAGATCAATAATGTGGGCGAATTCATCCGCGTCAATTCCGGGAAAAGTTACCGAATGGGAATTGAGCTTGGAGCGCTTGCAAAACTTACTGAAAAATGGGACATTTCGGGAAACCTTACATTAAGCAAAAACGAAAACTTAGATTTCAAAAACGAAACCGATTCCGGAATCGAAAATTTGGGAGACACGCCGATTTCTTTTTCTCCGGACGTCCTCGGAAATATTCTGCTGAACTTCAGTCCAGGAAAAAATTTGAGTTTAGGTATTCAGAATCAATATGTTGGAAGCCAGTTTTTAGACAATACCAATAATCCTGATTTGAAACTGAAAGATTATTTCCTCACCGATTTTACCGCAAGATATACCTTAAATCTGCAAAGAACAGAGGTTAATTTCAAACTTTTGGTGAACAATCTCTTTAACAAAAAATATGTGAACAACGGCTATGTTTATGATGGACCGATTTATTTTGCACAAGCCGGAACCCATTTTTTGTTCGGAATGAGTATCTTGTTTCAATAAATAAAAAAAATGTAAATTCCTCCTAAAAATAATGAATCAGCAAAGGTATTTGCTTCAAATCATTGAAAAAGGCTACCTAAATGTAGTCTTTTTTTATTTTGATAAAGCCCCCAAAAACCATAAATTTGCCATGTTATGAATCTTCCTTCCCTCATTCTCGATTCGCTGCGGCAAAATGGTGCCACTTCCGTTAGTGGTTTCGGGACTTTTTTTTTGAAAAATGCGAATGCAAAGATGGATCAGGATGCGAAAAATATTTTGCCTCCTGGAAGTGAAATTGCCTTCACTGCAGATTTTATTGGGAAGAATATAGATTTGGCGAGTTACGTTTCTGCAGAAAAGAAAATTCCACAGATTGATGCGGAAATTGAGGTCAGGAAATTGATCAATTACTGGAACGGGACTTTGCATAAAGAGAAAACACTCTCGGTGGATCATCTTGGCACATTTTTTTTGAATGATGAAAAGATCCAATTTTCGGGCTTAAGGACGGAGCACCTTTCGCCGGATTTCTATGGACTGGAACAGATCAATATTTCTGAAATCAAGAACCCAAAAACAAAGTCCAAAAAAAAATCTGAGAAAAGCTCTTATCAATTCCATAATTCCGGGTGGTGGATTTTGCCGTTGCTCATCGGAATCGGCGTGATTACCTATTTTGGAATTTCTCAACCTGAATTCATTTTTGGCAAGAAATCTTTCGATAAAATTCCGGCTCAGAAACCCAAAAAGAAATTGGTAAAAGATCCTGCGAAAGTTGATTCCGCGAAAATAAAAACCGATTCTCTTTCGTCCGATTTCCTTCCGAATGACGGAACACTGCCTGAAAGTCAGGTGAAAAAATGAAATTTCCAAAACATTTTAGAACTCAATGGGAAAAATAAAAAAAGCTTCAGAATCCTTGACGATCATGACGAATATCGTGCTGCCCAACGAAACCAACTCGCTTCGTAATCTTTTCGGCGGCGAACTGCTCGCAAAAATGGACCGCTGTGCGTCGATCTCAGCAGCGAGACATTGCGAAAGAAGAGTGGTAACTGCGTCTGTGAATCACGTCTCGTTCAAGGAACCTATTCCGGAAGGTGGAATCGTGGTTTTGGAATCCAAAGTGTCCAGAGCGTTTTCTACTTCCATGGAAATTTATGTGGATGTTTGGTTAGACGATCCGATTAATCAGAGAAAAATCCATACCAACGAAGGAATCTACACCTTCGTGGCGGTGGATGAATTCAACCGGCCGATTCCGATTCCGCAGATGGAGCCGGAAACTGAAGTGGAAAAATTAAGATTTTCAGCTGCTTTGAGGCGGAAGGAACTTTCATTAATCCTCTCTGGAAGAATGAAGCCGATGGATTCGGTGGAATTGCGCAAATTGTTCCAACAATCAGATACAATCTAGGTAAAACATTCAAACTCGCATCAAAATGACCGTCTTGTTATTAGACAAAAACCATCCCTTAATTACTGAACAGCTTTCTGCGAAAGGTTTTAAGGTCGAGGAAGATTTTGATTCCTCTTATGATGAAGTCCTTAAAAAAATTTCAAATTATGATGGGATCATTATCCGCAGCAGGATCCCGATCGACAGAAACTTTCTGGAAAACGCAAGCAATCTGAAATTTATAGCAAGAGTAGGAGCGGGACTGGAAAATATCGATGTGGATTTTGCGGAAAGTTCAGGCATCAAAGTGATCAGTTCGCCGGAAGGAAACCGCGATTCGGTTGCGGAACATGTTGTGGGTATGTTGTTGATTTTGATGAACCGTTTGTTCATTGCGTCAAATGAAGTGAAAAATGGAATTTGGAAACGTGAGGAAAACCGAGGTGACGAACTGATGGGGAAAACCTTCGGGATTATCGGGTACGGAAACATGGGAAAAGCTTTGGCGAAAAGGCTCTCAGGATTTGGTGTGAAAGTTATTTTTCATGATATTTTGCCAAACCTTACTGATGCATTTGGAACCCAGGTTTCACTGGAAACGCTTCAAAATGAAACCGATATCTTAAGTCTTCATACTCCAATCACTCCGGAAACTTACCATTTAATCGACCAAAAGTTCATTTCTGAAATGAAGAAGGATTTCTATTTCGTGAACGCGGCAAGAGGTAACAATGTGAAAACTAAAGATTTAGTTGAAGCCATTAAAAATGGAAAAGTGAAAGGTGCAGCTCTGGATGTTCTGGAATATGAACAAGCCTCTTTTGAAAATCTGGATCCTTCTACTTCGGTAGGTGACATTGAAAATCAAGATTTGAAGTTTCTTCTGGAGAGCGAAAAAGTGATCGTGACGCCTCATATTGCGGGTTGGACGATTCAAAGCAAAGAGAAGTTGGCGCAAGTGATTGTGGATAAGATTTTGATGGAATTTCAAAATTCTTAACAAATCTTTATGACTCCAGTCCTAAAAAACTCACTGAAAAACTTCTTACCTTGCGGAGATTTTTGACCCCAAAATTTTCTGATGAAGTTTCTCAAAAGTATTTCTATACTCATCCTTTTAAGTTTTGTATTTCTTTCCTGCAAAAAAGATTCAACAAGTAATGACGACGGACAGAGCTCAAATACTGCGTTGCCCAATTTTGGAAATATTGACTTAGGCAGTGTTTTCAGCAGCAAGGATGATCAGCTCAAGAATCAGGATTCCATTGTTTCCGTCATTAAAAAATATTATGAAAATGTTTGGGAGAAAGGTGATTTGTGGGGTGGATTTCTGGTAGCGAAAGGTGATAAAATACTTTACGAAAACTATCGTGGATTCGGCCAGGACCAAAATGAGGAACCCATCACAGCGACTGTGCCGCTTCATGTGGCTTCCGTTTCCAAGCCGATTACCGCAATGGCGACACTGAAACTTGTGGAAGGTGGAAGAATTGGTCTTTATGACCATGTCACCAAATTCTTCCCTAAATTTCCTTATCCTAAAGTGACGGTTTACAGTCTTTTAACTCAAAGAAGTGGTTTGCCGAAATATGAGTATTTTATCGAAAAAATAGCGCCGAAACCTGCAGAACTTTCCAAGAAATTCATAACGAATCAAGATGTGCTCCAATTGCTGATTCGTTATAAGCCGGAACTTTCCCGCGATACCGACACAGGGTTTGAATACTGCAACACGAATTTTGCGCTCCTCGCATTAATTATCGAGAAAGTAACGGCAATACCGTTTCCGGAGGCGATGCAGCAAATTGTTTTTCGGCCTTTAAAAATGAAAAACACCCACATTTTTGAAGAGAAGGATACGCTGACTGCAGCGAAATCTTTTTACCAGCGCGGACCGAAAGTTTATCCTTATGACCGTCTGGATTTGATTTACGGCGATAAGAATGTCTATACCACACCGAGGGATTTGCTGAATTTTTCAAAGGCGATGTATGCCAAAAATTTCCTTCGGCATGATTTGTATGATTTGGTTTTCCAGCCGCACAGCAATGAAAGACCCGGAGTGAATAATTACGGCATCGGTTTCCGGATGAAGGTTTTCGACGCCAATGAGAAATTAACTTATCACAATGGATGGTGGCATGGAACAAATTCTGTTTTCGGACATTTGCTAAAATCAAAGGTGACCATCGTGGCCATTGGAAACAAGTATTCCAGGAGGGTTTATTCTGCATTGGCACTTTCGGGTCTGTTTGAAAATTTCCCTTATGAAATGCAGAAATTCCGAAAAGAAATGAACGAAAATGACAGTTTGCAGAAAGCGAATCCACAGGGAAATCCCGATTCTTACAGCGAATAATTTCTTACTTTTGTTCAAAATTTATCAATGAAGAGAATTCTTCTTCTTTTAATATTCAGTTTGATTTTGTTTTCGTGTGCTAGAGTCGGATCACCGGTTGGAGGCGACAAAGACACGATTCCACCAAACGTGGTGGGAAGCAATATAGACACCGCCAGAATTAACGTTCCGGTGGACATCAGAGAACTACGGATTGATTTTGATGAGTACATTACGCTTAAGGAAATCAATAAAAACCTGATTATTTCCCCACCCATCAAAATCAAGAAAATTCTTCCATCCGGCATGGCGAATAAGTATTTGGTGATCAAATGGGACGATACGCTGCAAGCCAATACAACTTACAACTTCAATTTCGGAAATGCAATCGTGGATAATAATGAAGGGAACGCTCTAAAATACTATAATTTTGCGTTTTCCACCGGGAAGAAAATTGACGATTTATATATCAGTGGCGAAGTAAACACGTTAGTTCCTAATAAAAATGCTAAAGCAGACGAAAAAAATCTGGTGGTCGGGCTTTATCAGGTAAAAGATACCATGAATTACCGGCAAAAACCGTATTATATTACCAAAGTGGATCCGGATGGCTATTTTGAACTGAATTACCTGTCACCGGGAAAATATCGGATTTTGGCATTTGATGATACCAATTCCAATTCAGTTTTTGATGCGGGTAAGGAAAACGTAGGTTTCATCCAGGATGAGGTGAATTTGGATAAAAGTATTTCAGGTCTGAAAATTAATCTTTTTCCTTCCAAAAAAACGGTTAGATACACTGAAATGAAGGAAGTTCCGGGCGGAATTCTAATGTTTTTTGAAGGAAATCCCGATCAAGTGAAGGTGACCGCAAAAGGAAACAAACCGGAAAATTACAAAGTCACCCATCTTCCAAAATCTGATTCCGTGTATATTTGGTTTGATGCGAAAAAGGAAAATCTAGGAATTACACAGAGCGAAAATTTGAAGTTTGCTTATGATAATGGGGTGAAGAAGGATTCAGCCTCGATCTTCTACCGGTTCAATGCAAAGAATGAGATGACGATTTCTAATGCAAAAGGAAACCTGCTGCCGCCAAAGCAGGATTTTGTTTTCAGTTCGAATTATGAGGTGGATAAAATCCAGCCGGAAAAATGGAAACTCGTTTCAGACAGTATCCAACAAGAATTTACCGCGAAAATATCTGAGAAAAATCCTTTTGAAATTCAGCTTTCGTCCCAATTTAAGGAAGGAAAAAAGTATTCCCTGACTGTGCCGAAAGAAACGGTTTCGTCCTTTTTTGCCAATAATGCAAAATCTTACCGGTTTGATTTTCAAGTGGATAAGACTGAAAATTATGGAATTTTTTTCGTGACCTTAAAAAATACGCCCACTCATAATTTTTGGGTGCAGATGCTGAACGAAACGGGGGATGTTGCTTATTCAAGATATGGAAGGGAAACCCAACTTATTTTTAATTCCATCAAACCCGGAAGGTACCAGCTGAGGATCTTGGTGGACAATAATGAAAACGGAAGTTGGGACACTGCCGATTTTGAGAACAATAAATTTGCGGAAGACGTCTATATTTTCGAGAAGAAAATTGATATCAGACCATTATGGGAAATTCGGGAAAACTGGGATCTGAGTCCTAAAAAAGAGGAGCCGAAATCGATTCCGGAATCACCTGCAAATCAGCTGAAGCCTGAAACTCCAAACGCTAATATTCCAAAAATTATTAAATCTAAATGAAGACCTTCCTGAAAATATTTTATTGGTTCCTGATCGTAATCGCGCTGATCCAGTTTATTCCGGTTGACCGAACTAATAAGCCGGTTGACCAAAAAATAAATTTTGTGACGGTTTTTCAAACACCCAATAATGTGCAGGAAATTTTGAAGAAAGCTTGTTACGATTGTCATTCCAATGAGACAGTTTATCCGAAATATGCCTATGTGGCACCAATTTCCTGGTCCATCAAACACCACATCAACAAGGGAAGGGAACATTTGAATTTCTCGGAATGGGGAACTTACAACCAGGATCTGAAGAAAAGCATGCTTGATAATTCTGTTAAATCCATCAAAGGTTATGTCATGCCGATGCCGGGATATATTGCGCAACATCCTGAAGCCAACTTGACGAAAGCGGAAAGGGTTTTGCTGGTGAATTATTTTGAGGAGATTTTGAAGTCTGGGAGCTATTAAATCTTACAAAATCCCCATTCCCAGAAAGACCGAGAAGATGATCAAAGCGATCGCTACGAACTTCTGCAAAAAAGAGATCGTTATTTTCTTCAGTATTTTATTGCCAAGATATGCGCCAACAAACGCTGAAATCGTGGCTAGAATGACGAGGTTCCAATTTAGGGATTCGCGGTGATTGCTGATGTTTTCAAAATAAACAGATAGTCGGGAAATATCAATTAAACATGCAATCGCAATTCCGGTCGCAATAAATGACTCTTTCGTTAAACCTACCCGAATCAAGAATGCGGAACGCAAAGCGCCTTGATTTCCGGAAATGCCACCAAAAAAACCGCTTAATAGTCCACCGATTGGCAAATATTTTTTATTGAACTGCAGGTTTTTCAACATGGGAAGCAGGTCAAAAAGGGAGAAGAAAATCAGTAAAACTGCTATGATCACTTTGATTGCCGTGATTTCAAAAATTTTTCCAAGTAGTTGATATTCAAAAAACGGTTTTAATTCCGAAAGATAATTCAGCAGATAAGCTCCCAAAAAGGCAGCCGCAATCGCCGGTATCCCGAAACGTAGCAAAACCCGCTTGTCAATGCTTTTTCCTACGAGGAAAAATTTGAAGACATTGTTCAAAAAATGCACAATCGCTGTCAAAGCAACAGCAATTTCAACTGGGAAGAAAACAGCAAAAACGGGAAGAAGAATTGTCCCCAAACCAAACCCGGAAAAGAATGTTAATCCCGATGCAAGAAATGCCGTGATAATGATGATGACTTCCTGCATGAGAAAAAACTATTGATTTGCTCTTCTTGGTCTGTTAAAAAGTGAAATAATCACTCCTGCAAAAAGCCCAATCGTTTTCACGGAAGAAAATGATGAACCATTTGGAAGAAATGCACCGATAATACAGAGGATCGCTGCCAAATACATGGGATACAGAAAATTTTTGTTGGCCAACATGGGTGCCTGCAAAAAGAAACTTGCACCAATTAAAACATAAAAAACCTTTTGGAAAAATAAATTGTTGAGTTCCGGGGATAAAAGATTGAAAAATCCGATGACCAGACAAATTAATGCTGCAATCGACAAAACTCCCTGAATGAGTGCGGTATCCTTTTTCATTAATAACTTTCTTCTTGGTTGGGAAAATCTGCCCTTTTCACATCTTTTACATATTGGGAAACAGCACCCGTGATTTCAGTATATAAATCCAGATATCTTCTGAGGAATTTCGGTGTGAAATCCTTGTTCATTCCCACCATATCATGGTAAACAAGGACTTGTCCGTCGCAATCAGGTCCGGCTCCTATTCCAATGGTTGGAATGGAAATGCTTTCTGAAACTTTTTTGGCTAAAGCGGCCGGAATCTTTTCCAAAACCAAGGCAAAACAGCCGAGATCTTCCAAAAGTTTGGCATCACTCATCAGTTTTTCTGCTTCTTCATCTTCCTTTGCCCGAACTTTATAGGTTCCGAACTGATAAATCGACTGCGGTGTCAATCCTAAATGTCCCATTACCGGAATTCCGGCGTTCACAATTTTTTTGATGGATTTTTCCACTTCTTTTCCACCCTCGAGTTTAATTGCGTGAGCTTCGGATTCCTTCATGATTCTTACTGCGGATTCCAATGCTTTTTCGGGATTGGACTGGTAACTTCCAAATGGCAAATCTACCACTACTAAAGCTCGATCCACACCACGAATCACACATTGGGCATGGTAAATCATCTGGTCCAAAGTAATCGGCAAAGTGGTTTCATAACCCGCCATCAAATTCGATGCGGAGTCGCCCACCAAAATCGCGTCGATTCCACCGGCGTCCACCATTTTCGCGGTGGTGAAATCATATGCCGTAAGCATAGTAATTTTTTCTTTGTCGAATTTCATTTTTCGCAAAGTCTCGGTGGTTATTTTTTTGATTTCGGAATGTACACTCATTTTAAAGTAGCTAATAATGAATAATAAAAAATGAATAATTGGAGGGGGAATAATAATATTGGGGAATCACAAATAACTGCATTTCGGCTGCATTCTAAAAAGCAATCCCCGAATTTGAGGCATTAGCAACTATTATTTCCCACTTATCAATTATATGATAACGTGACCGAGCTTAATCAACTTCTCGTGATTCAGGATTTTGATAAGGCGGCCTTCAACTTCGATTAATCCGTCTTGTTTAAACTCGGAAATGAGGCGGATCGCACTTTCTGTGGCCGTTCCGATGATGTTTGCGATTTCTTCTCGGGTTAATGAAATTCTGATAAATCCTTCCGGATCGGTTCCCAACTTTTGCTCAAGGAGTAAAAGGATTTCTGCCAGTCTTTCTCTCACTGTTTTTTGGGCCAGGAAAGTCACGGTGTTTGAAGATTCTCCCAGTTCGAATGCGATTTTTTGCAGCATCACGAAGGCCAGTTTCGAATCCACTTCCAGTAAATGCAGGAAAACATCAGACGGCAGAAAAGAGGCTTCCAATTCGGTCATTGCTTCAGCTTTTGCCTGGAAGTCTTCGCCGCAAAGAATGGATCGGTATCCAATCAAATCACCTTCTTTGATAAAGCGTAAAATCTGTTCCTTGCCATAAACACCCATTTTGGAGAGTTTTGCCGTTCCGGTTTTAATGAGGTAAACGCCTTTAGCAATTTCTCCGTCTTCAAAAATAGTTTCGCCTTTATGGAATTTCACCGTTTGTCGAGAAGACAGGTACTTTTCGAAATCAGCTGCAGAGAGCGTGTTTCTAAATGATTCTTCATTAAAAGTGCTTTTCAGACTCTCTTCAATAAGGGTTTGTTTTTCAAGTGACATATTATGACATTTATCAGCAAAAATAGGATAATTAAACCCGAAGCACAAATTTATTTGTCATAATTTTGCCTGTTAAAATTTTATATAAATTGGCTGAAAATTGTTTTCACTGCGGTCAGGATGTATTAAAGGAACGGGTTTCCTTTGATGAGAAGATCTTTTGCTGCATTGGTTGCAAGTCTGTGTATGAGATTTTGAATGTCAATGATTTAGGCAATTTCTATGAACTCAATAAACGTTCGGGAATTCGTCCGGATGGAGAGAATATTTCCCAGTTTGATTACCTGGACACCCCGGAAATTTTCGGCAAAGTCACTGATTTTTCGGAAGGAAATACCAGTTTGGTGACCCTGAAGATTCCGGTAATCCACTGTTCATCATGCATTTGGTTGCTTGAAAGCCTTCAGAGTTTGAATAAGGACATCAATTATTCGCAGGTTAATTTTACCAGAAAGACGGTTCAGATTTCCTTTAACCATAAGGAGCTTAAGCTGAGTGAGCTGGCAAAGTTCCTCACCAATTTAGGCTACAAACCGGTTATTAATTTAGAGACTGCGGAGAAAAAAGAGGAATCCTATGACAAGACTTTGCTCATAAAGTGGGCTATTGCAGGATTTGCGTTTGGAAACGGAATGTTTTTTTCCTACCCGGAATATGCCGCGGAAGTGATGGGAACGAGTGATTTTTGGTTTGACAAGTATAAGAACCTTTTCCGGTTCATCATGTTTTTGCTGGCAACACCCGTGGTGTTCTATTCTGCCTCTGATTATTTCAAATCAGCTTGGTTTGGTTTAAAGAATAAGATTGTCAATATAGACGTACCCATTGTTCTGGGAATCATAATGCTTTACGGAAGAAGTATTTATGAGGTCTTGACCAATTACGGAGCGGGTTATTTTGACACATTATGTGGGCTTTTGTTTTTTATGCTGATGGGGAAATTATTCCAGAAGCGAACTTATAGCGCCCTTTCTTACGACAGAGATTACAAATTGTTTTATCCGATTGCTGTTACTAAAGTTGATTTTAAGGGGAAACAGGAAAATATCCTGCTGTCTGAATTAAAAATTGGTGACCGAATTATGGTTCGAAACCAGGAAATCATTCCGGTGGATGCGATCTTGATTAGTGGTGAAGGAAATATTGACAACAGTTTTATCACCGGTGAAAGTGCATCTATTCCGAAAGTGGCGGGCGACAAAATTTTTGCCGGCGGAAAACAAGTAGGTTCGGCATTGGAGCTTGAGGTCATTAAAACGGTGAATCAAAGTTACTTAACCCAACTTTGGAACAAAGAGGCTTTTAAAAAACACGAAACAGGACTGGATACGCTGACGAACCATATTTCCAAATATTTCACTTTTGTTATTTTGGGAATCACTTTATTTTCAGGTATTTACTGGATCCAGGAAGATTTTGAGAAAATGTTTCAGGTAGTTGCCGCGATTCTGATTATTGCCTGTCCGTGCGCATTGGCGTTATCTGCACCGTTCACTTTTGGTCACGTGATGCGGATTTTGGGGCGGAATAAATTCTATGTGAAAGACACTTTGACAATTGAGAAAATCTCGAAAATTGACACTTTAGTCTTTGATAAAACCGGTACGATCACGCATCAGAAGAAGGCCGACATTAAATTTGAAGGAGCGGAAATCCAGGATTTTGATCTAAAGAACATCAAAAGTCTGATCAAAAACTCCAATCACCCCTTATCAAAAGCACTATATGACTTTTTAGAAATTGAGGACGGGTATTTTCCGGTTGAAAATTTTAAAGAAATCCCAGGAAAGGGCTATGAAGCTTCTGTTCGCGGAACGGTTTACAAAATTGGGTCTGCCACATTGGTTGGTCAGGAGTCAAAGAATTTGGAAACTGCTGTTTATATTGGAAAGAGTGACGGATTTCTGGGAAAATATATTTTTAAAAATGAATACCGCGAAAATTTGAAGTCTTTATTCAAAAAGCTTTATGGTTACAAAATCCACATCCTGAGTGGCGATAATTCTTCTGAAGAAAACATGCTGAAAACCATGATCCCGAAAATGGAAGGAATGGCGTTCAACCAAAGTCCGGAAGATAAGTTAAACTATATCAAGGAATTACAAGATAAGAATCAAAAAGTGGCGATGTTGGGGGATGGATTAAATGATGCGGGTGCCCTGAAGCAAAGTAATATTGGGATTGCAGTGGCAGATGATACCAATTCATTCACTCCTTCTTCGGATGTCATCATGTCCGGTGAGAAAGTGGTGGATCTGAATAAATATCTGCAATTTTCAAAGGATGCGATGACGATTGTAAAAATGACTTTTGCGATCAGTTTGTTCTATAACGTGATTGGAGTAAGTTTTGCAGTGGCGGGTTATGTTTCTCCACTTTTTGCGGCGATTCTGATGCCGATTAGTTCGATCACGGTGGTGGCATTCACATCGGCTGCCACATGGTACCGAAGCACTAAATATTTCAGAATCAATCGCTAATAATATGCTTTCTTATTTAGAAGGGTTTTAAATTAACAATAATTAACAGTCTTTAGATAAAAACATAATTTTTGGCTATTTTTGAGCAACATTATTTTTAAATTTGCAGCAGCGTGGATATACTCTATTTGATGATTTTGTGCAGCGTTACCCTGGCTGTAATCTTTTTGATCATTTTTATTGTAAATGCCAAAAAGGGACAATTTGAGGATGATGAATCGCCGGCAGTACGTATTTTACTTGATAACGAGATTATCAAAGAAGAAACAGAATCAGGCAAGGAAAATGAGGAGGATTTAAAAAAAGATATTGAAGAAAAAAGTGATTAATTTATATGGAAACACAAAAGTTTAGTTATGACAACGGCATTGTGCGCGCATTCCTTTATGCTACCGTAATCTTTGGGATTATCGGTTTCTTATTCGGACTTACTGCCGCTTTGATGCTTTTCTATCCGGAACTTCCTGAATATTTCCTTGGAACCGATGATGTAACCATCAAAAGTTTGCAGAGCGGGAATTTGCAGGGTTTAATCAATTCACATGGTGCTTTCGGTTTTGGCCGTATCAGAATGATTCACACCAGTGCGGTAATCTTTGCATTTGTTTGTAACGGTTTTTTTGCCGGTGCATATTACTCGCTGCAAAGACTTCTGAAAACAAGAATGTGGAGTGATACGCTTTCATGGATTCACTTCTGGGGATGGCAATTGATGATCGTTGCGGTAGTGATTACCTTCTTTTTGGGAATCAATACTTCAAAAGAATATGCTGAGCACGAATGGCCAATCGATATTCTGATTACAGTAATTTGGGTGATTTTTGGTATCAATATGTTCATGACGATCTTGAACAGAAGGGTTCGCCACCTGTATGTAGCCATCTGGTTCTATTTGGGAACTTGGGTTGCGATTGCCATGTTGCACATCTTCAATAACTTAGAGGTGCCATTGTCATTTACAGGCTGGAAATCTTATTCCGCATATGCCGGAGTTAAAGATGCTTTGGTTCAATGGTGGTATGGTCACAATGCGGTAGCATTCGTATTGACGACTCCTATCCTCGGATTGATGTACTATTTTCTTCCAAAAGCTGCAGACAGACCGGTATTCTCTTATAAATTATCGATCATCCACTTCTGGTCATTGATTTTCGTTTATATTTGGGCAGGTCCACACCATTTACAATACACCGCAATTCCTGGTTGGGCACAAGCTTTGGGAACAGGATTCTCTATCATGCTGATCGCTCCATCTTGGGGTGGGATGTTGAACGGACTCCTTACCTTAAGAGGAGCATGGGATAAAGTTCGAGAAAATCCAGTGCTAAAATTCTTTGTAGTAGCAGTAACCTGTTATGGAATGGCCACTTTCGAAGGACCGGTTCTGGCTACCAAAACCTTAAATAAAATCGGCCACTTTACCGATTGGGTAATTGGTCACGTACATATTGGTGCCCTTGGTTGGAATGGTTTCATGACATTCGGTATGATCTATTATTTACTGCCGATCATGTGGAGAACCAAGCTATGGTCTACTAAACTGGCAAACTGGCATTTTTGGTTGGGAACTTTAGGAATTATTTTCTATGCGGTCCCTTTATATATCGCTGGATTTACACAAGGTTTGATGTGGAAGCAATTCAACCCAGACGGAACTTTGGTTTACAAAAACTGGTTGGATACAGTGACTGCGATTATTCCTTATTATGAAATGCGATTTGTGGGAGGGTTGCTATATATTACCGGTGCTATTTTAATGGCAGTGAATGTAATTGCAACGGTGAGAAGCGGTTCATTCCAAAAAGAAGTTCCGGCGGAAGCACCTGCATTAGCTAAAATCAGCAAACAAAGAAAAGAAGGAGAAGGACTTCACCTGTGGATTGAAAGAATGCCGACTTTGTTGACAGTACTTTCATTCGTTGCGGTAGCAATCGGTGGTTTTGTGGAAATTGTTCCAACATTGACGATCAAGGATAATGTACCTACTATTGCCGCTGTGAAACCTTATTCACCACTTGAATTAGAGGGTAGAGACCTTTATATTAGAGAAGGCTGTAATGCTTGTCACACCCAGGTTATTCGTCCGTTCCGTGATGAAGTGGTAAGATTTAATGGCAAAAACGGGCAATATTCCAAAGCTGGTGAATTTATTTATGACCGTCCATTCCTTTGGGGTTCCAAAAGAACTGGCCCGGATTTACACAGAGAGGGTGGTAAAAACCCAAGTTCATGGCATTACAAACACATGTTGAACCCTAGAGTTACTTCAGCAGGTTCCATCATGCCACGTTATCCTTGGTTAATTGCCAATGATTTGGACAGAAGCAAAATGGTAGCAAAAATCGAATTGATGAAAAATGTTTTCGATGTTCCATATACACAAGCGGAAATCGATTCAGCTAATCAATGGGCAGATAACCAGGCAGCACACATCGTGAAACAGATTTACTCTGAAGCAGCCGACGTGAAAAAAGCATATGACGAGAAAAAAGCAGCAGATCCTGCAAATTTCACTCCCCTGGAGAAAAAGGAAATCATTGCTTTGATTGCTTATCTGCAAAGACTGGGAACAGACATTAAAACAACTGAAATAAAAACAGCAAGCACAAACTAATTCATAATTAAAGTAGTAATCGAATGATACCGCAAAGTTTTAGGGACATATTGTCAAACGGTGAGAACGCAGGTCTGCTTCAGACAATCGCCCTACTTCTTTTCATTATATTTTTTCTGGGGATTCTTTACTTCGTATTCTCCCGCCCGAAAAAGTATTATGATGACGCTGCAAACGCACCTCTGGATGACGACAACAACATCGAAGATGAGCGTGATGAAGATGACGGTAAAGACGCTAAACTTTAATTTTTTAAAAATTAACTATTATGAAACAGAGAACACCCGTATATATTACAATTCTTGTAATACTAGTGATTTTATTCATTGTGTACTTCATGTTTGTGCAGAACACTTCATTCCTCACTTCTCCGTACTTCTGGGGAACTGTGGTTATCAGTGGGGTATTGGCTTTAATTCATCATGCAATTGGCGACCTGATTGAGAACCAAAAATTCTCCAAATTGTCCCAAGCAGAGAAAGACCAATATCTTGAACTAAAGAAAACTCCTTATTTCAAAGGACTTTATCAGAGTGCATTCCAAAAACAATCAAGCACCGAAGAAAAAGACATCCTCATTGACCACGGTTTTGATGGAATCATGGAGTTGGATAATCAGTTGCCGAAATGGTGGCTTGGACTTTTCTGGTTTGGGGTGGCCTATTGCATCGTTTATATCCTTGCCTACTCCTTCACCGATTTCGCGCACCAGACAACCGAATATGATGCGGAATACAAAGCACAAACTGCGAGTATTGCCGAATACATTAAGAATACGCCGCCGCCTACAATTGATAATGCAGTTTATTCGCCAGACAATATTGCCGCCGGTGAAGAGGTTTTCAAGACCAATTGCGTATCATGTCATGGTGACGGTGGAAAAGGTGGAATCGGACCAAACCTGACAGATAATTCCTGGATCAACCAACCGGAAAAAACACTATTTAAAAATGTTTTCCACGTTGTGGAAAATGGTTCGCCAAACAACCCTGCAATGCAGGCATGGGGAAAAAATGGGGTGCTAACCGGATTTGATATCCAAAATGTGGCTGCTTATGTTTATCACATTAACCAAGAAGTACAACCAATTACTCCTGCTCAAGGTGGTGCTGCTCCGCAAGGTACAGTCGCTCACTGGGAGAAATAAAATTTAAATTAATACATATAGGGAAGCACGTTTCGGTATCTTTAAATCAAGGGATATGGAACGTGTTTTCTTTTTTAAAGGCAAATGAACAAATGGCAGACGATCAGCAAATTTACCGCGATGAATTAATGGGCGGCGAAGGCCAGGTAATCGAAGCAGAAACTTTTAGGGATTCCGTGGGAACCATGGATCAAACCGGAAAGAGAAAGTGGGTTTTCCCTAGAAAGCCAAGTGGAAGGTATACGAATTACCGTACGCTTGTCGCAATTCTTTTACTTGCGGTGTTTTTTACCCTCCCCTTCATCAAAATCCACGGAAACCCACTATTGTTAATCAATATTTTGGATCGGCAATTCTTTATTTTAGGACAGCCATTTTATCCGCAGGATTTCTTTATCCTCGCATTGGGCGCGATTACCTCCATTGTTTTCATTATTTTGTTCACGGTGGTTTTCGGAAGGATTTTTTGTGGCTGGATCTGTCCGCAAACCATTTTCCTGGAAATGGTTTTTAGAAAAATAGAATATGCCATTGAAGGCGACCGAAACAAGCAGATGAAACTGGACCGACAGGAATGGAATGCAGAGAAAATCTGGAAGAGACTGCTGAAATGGGGGGTTTTCATCATGATTTCTATGGTCATCACTCACTGGATGTTCATGTACATTGTTGGCTATCATGAAGTATTTAGAATCATGCGGGAAGGACCTTTCGTGAATTTAACCAACTTCATGGTCATGATTCTTTTTACCGCTGCATTTTACTTCACATTTGCCTGGTTCCGCGAACAGGTTTGTACCTTGGTCTGTCCTTACGGCCGATTACAGGGGGTATTGATTGATAAACAGACCATCAATGTTTACTATGATTTTAAACGAGGAGAAAACCGGGCAAAATGGCGAAAAGGCGAAGATCGAGCAACCGCCGGAAAAGGAGACTGTATTGACTGTAACCAATGCGTAGTGGTTTGTCCCACGGGAATCGACATCCGAGATGGCCAACAGTTGGAATGTGTTAATTGTACCGCCTGTATCGATGCCTGTGACGAGGTAATGGTGAAAGTTGGATTGCCAAAAGGATTGATCCGATATGCAACCGAAGATGAAATTGAAAAAGAAGTACCATTCAAGTTTACCTCCAGAATGAAAGCATACACTGCAGTACTGATTTTACTGGTGGCATTCCTCGGATTCTTGCTTGGAAACAGAGGTTCTATGGAAGCTAAATTCATCAAACCGGCAGGTGCGTCTTATTTTGTGAGAGACGGCAAGATTACCAATACCTACAATTATACTTTCCTGAATAAATCAAATAAAGACCAAAAAGTGACCATAAAAGTCATTGAGCCGCAACACGGCGAAATTTCACTCAGCGAATCCGGAACCATTTTGATGAAGAAGGATGACATGATCAGAGGGACGGTAAATATTTCGTTCCCGGAAAAAGAAATCAAACTTTCAAAACAAAACGTGAAAATCGGCGTTTATGATGAATCAGGTAAACTTTTAGACTCTTTCGATACTTATTTTGAGGGACCATTTAAAATTCAATTTTAATTATTAATGTTAAAGAACTTTCATTGGGGACACGGCGTTGCCATCGCGTTGGCGGCCTTTATAGGATTTATCATGTTTATGGTTCTGGTTTTTCCGAATGGTAAGCAGAATTCCGAACTAATTTCCGATAACTATTACGAAGACGAACTGGCTTACCAAAAAGTCATTGACGCCAAGAAGAATGCCGAGCAACTCGCAGAAAAACCTGTTTATCAACAAACAAAAGACGGAATAAACCTTACTTTTCCCGCTTCCGGAAATCCAGATGGAAAGAACATCAGCTTCGTGCTTTTCAGGACAGATGACAAGAATCTGGATGTGAAAAAGGATGCATCGCTTGATGGCAGCAACTCGGTCCTGATTCCAGCCAAAGTGCTCAGAAAAGGGTCTTATACTTTGATGCTAAAGTGGAAGAGGAACAATAAACCATACCAGTTGGATTACGACGTTCTATGGAAATAGCGCTCATCATCTCTGCAATAGGACTTGGTTTCGCATCCGGATTCCACTGCATTGGAATGTGCGGACCCATAGCTTTGTCAATGGGTTTGACTAAAAAGCAATCCACCAATTTTTACCTTCAAAACCTAATCTACCAGTTCGGAAGAATCTTCACTTATTCATTTTTGGGAGCAATTCTAGGCATCGTCGGACAAGGTTTCGAAATGGCCGGAATACAAAAATACTTAACGGTTGCAGTGGGAATCATCTTGATTGTGATGGCGGTTTTCTCATTTGGTGGTAAAGATTTCGCATCCAAAATCCCTTTTCTCTCCAAATTGCTCTACCAAGTAAAAATGAATCTGGGAAAATTGCTGCAGAAAGCCGATTACCGTTCCAGATTCACCACCGGGATTCTTAATGGATTTCTTCCTTGCGGAATGGTTTACATGGGATTGACCGCGAGTTTAGCGGCAGGAGGAATCCTGGAGGGTGCAGGTTTCATGGCTCTTTTTGGTTTGGGAACGCTCCCTTTCATGTTTTCGGTGGTTCTGCTCGGAAGTTTAATGACCAACGCATTTCGAATCAAAGTCTTGAAAATAGTTCCTGTGATGATGATCATCCTGGGTGGATTATTCATCCTACGCGGAATGGAATTAGGGATTCCCTTAATTTCCCCTAAAAAAGAAGCGCTGAAAGTCATTCACAATACTTCCATCGAGCATCAGCAGGGAAATCACGAAACTTGCCATTAAGCAAGATTCTGCATTTTTTCTCTGGAAAGAAATTCGCCACTTTCCGCAAATATCCAAATTTTGATGTTTAGAATCCAAGTATTCATAAAATAATTCAAAAGGTTTTATCTTATCAAGAAAAAGTAGTAATTTGCATTATCTTAAATGATTCAATAACAAAAAACAAATATGTCATACGAGAATATCATTTTCGAAACAGAGGGATCAATCGCCACGATCACCATCGATCGACCTCAAAGTCTGAATGCGCTAAATGTGAAAACCATTTCCGAACTCAGTGAAGCATTGGATCATATCGCCAAAGATCAGCGTATCCGCGTGGCGATTATCACCGGAAGTGGGGAGAAAGCATTCGTTGCAGGTGCGGATATCAAGGAGTTTTCAGATTTTAGCAGCGCAGAAGCCGAGGAGCTTTCCAGAAAAGGTCACCAAAGCATGACCGATAAGATTGAAAACTTGAACAAACCCGTTATTGCTGCAATCAATGGCTTTGCATTAGGTGGAGGATTGGAACTGGCTATGAGTTGCCATATCCGCTATGCTTCTGAAAATGCCAGACTCGGACTGCCTGAAGTGACTTTAGGATTAATTCCAGGGTATGGAGGAACCCAAAGATTGCCAAAATTGGTTGGAAAAGGTTTAGCCAGTGAAATGATTTTCTCGGCAAAAATGATTTCCGCTCAAAGGGCGAAGGAAATTGGATTGGTGAATGATGTTTTCAGCCTGGAAGAACTTTTACCAAAAGCGAAGGAATTGGCAATCACGATTTCCAGAAACTCTCCGATAGCTATTTCAAAGGCGATAGAAGCGGTAAACCTTTCTGAGACCGATGCTGGTTTTGAAAAAGAAATCAAATCTTTCGGTGAGCTATTCGAGCTGGAAGACAAAAAAGAAGGCATTGCAGCTTTTATTGAAAAGAGAAAACCGACTTTCTAAACCATAGTTAAAGAATTGTAGCCTTGATATTTATAATAGTACCAAAGATAAATGATCGTCACTAAGTTTGACATAGCGTATCTGAAAATGGCCAAAGAATGGGCAAAACTTTCTTACTGCAAAAGAAGACAAGTCGGAGCACTGATCGTAAAAGACCGGATGATTATTTCTGACGGATACAATGGAACGCCTTCCGGCTTCGAAAATTGTTGCGAAGACGGTGCAGGAAAAACCCATTGGTTCGTTCTACACGCTGAAGCCAACGCAATTTTGAAACTGGCCGGATCCACCCAATCTGCAAGAGATGCAACACTATATCTGACCCTATCCCCGTGTAAGGAATGCAGCAAACTCGTTCTGCAGGCAGGAATAAAAAAAATAGTTTATGTGGATGATTATTCTGACAACGACGGAATAGAATTTCTCAGAAATCATGGAATAGAAATATTGAAAATATGTGATGAAGACTTAACCTAGAAACCAATAATAACACAATTAAAAACACAAAAAAATGACATGGGATGAAAAAATTACAGACTTCGAAAATTTTCTAAGATTCGAGCGAAACTTTTCTGAAAACACACTTGATGCTTACTTGCGGGATATTCGAAAACTCCGCGATTACTCGGAACAGGAACTTGAAAATACCGGTCCTCTCGAGATTTCTCATGAAAATATACAGGAATACCTGTTTCAATTTTCCAAACAAAAATTCAGCGAGCGCACTCAGGCGAGATGGATTTCGTCCATCAAAGCATTTTTTAATTATCTTTCCGAAGACGAAGTTCGGGATGATAATCCTTCCATTTTGCTGGAAGGTCCCAAATTGGGGCTTTATCTTCCGGACACGCTGAGTCTGCAAGATGTGGAACGGATCATTAATGCCATTGATGTTTCCACGGATCTGGGACAAAGGAACCACTGCATGATTGAGGTCCTGTACGGTTGCGGTTTACGGGTTTCGGAATTGATTGATATGAGGATTTCCAACATCAATTTTAAAGAACTCTACGTAAAAATTCAGGGAAAGGGAGATAAAACCAGGTTTGTTCCGTTGGCAGAGTTTACCGCAAAACTGATCAAAGATTATATGCGAGATGTTCGGGTGAAAAGCAAAATCAACAAAAGATGTGAAGACATCCTTTTCTTGAATAGCCGCGGATCTGCCATGTCCAGGGTAATTGTCTTCATCATCATCAAAGAGTTGGCCGAAAAAGCAGGGATCAGTAAGAAAATTTCGCCGCACACTTTCCGGCACTCGTTTGCCACGCATCTTTTGCAAAACGGGGCAGATCTGAGGTATATTCAGGAAATGTTGGGACATTCCAGCATTACTACCACCGAAATTTATACCCATCTGAAAAATGAAGAACTTCGGGACGTCATTATCAATTACCATCCAAGAAACCGGGTTGTCAATGGATAAATTAAAGTTTTGTCCAAAATGTGGCCATGAAACCCTGATCTGGGATGGTGAAAAAAAATGGAGCTGTTCAAATTGCGATTACGTTTTGTTTCACAATGTTGCGGCTGCAGTTGCCCTGGTCATTCGTTGCGCCGATGAAATTCTGTTCACCCGCAGAAACCAAGAACCCCAAAAAGGAAAATTAGATCTGGCGGGAGGGTTTGTGGATCCCAAAGAAGGTGCCGAGCAAACGTGCAGCCGCGAGCTTCTTGAGGAATTGAAACTTAAGGTGTCTATTTCAAGACTCCGCTATCTGGCGAGCTTACCGAATGTTTATCTTTACAAAAACATCTGGTACAATACTTTAGATCTTTTTTACGAATACGTGGTTGACGAAAAGTTCGAGGTTAATATGGAGTTATCAGAAATTAGCGAGGTAGTATGGATTAAGAAATCTGAAATCAATGTGGATGAAATCGCTTTCGATTCGCAAAAGCACTTCTTTGAAAATTTGTATTGACAGGTGTTCTTTACATTAAAAGGTCAAAATCACATTCTTTGGAAGTGCAGATTTTACCTTAATTTTGGAGCCATAAATTTTATCCATGAACGAAAGTCAAAACTTCAGTGCCTCGCAAATTATTTTTGAAGACAATCACCTGATGGTCATCAACAAAAAGGTGGGGCAGCTCGTTCAAGGCGATAAAACCGGTGATTTTTCACTGCTGGAACTGATCAAGGATTTCATTAAAAAACGGGATCAAAAACCGGGAAATGTTTTTTTGGGTTTGGTGCACAGAATCGATCGGCCAACTTCCGGATTGGTCATTTATGCGAAAACATCAAAAGCCCTTTCGAGATTGACCCAAATGGTGAAAAACCGTGAAATCAAGAAAACGTATTGGGCGGTGGTTCCAAAAGAAATGATTCCGCAAAGTCAGCGGCTGATCCATTTCTTGCAAAAAAACGAAAAAACCAACAAAGCCACTGTTTTCCCAAAACCGACTCCCGGAGCGAAAGAATCTATCCTTAATTATCAGGTAATTAAAGTGTTGGATAATTTTCAATTGTTGGAAATCGATTTGGAAACCGGTCGTCATCATCAGATTCGTGCTCAGCTGTCTAAAATCAGAGTTCCAATCAAAGGCGATTTAAAATACGGATCCGCACGCTCAAATCCGGATGGCGGAATTCATCTTCATGCCAGAAAATTGGAGTTCGTTCATCCGGTAACAAAGGAACATCTTGAAATCATCGCTCCGGTTCCCGAAAATGATTCGGTTTGGAAGGCGTGTGAGTGAAATGGGAAAAAGTTCGGATTTGTACTACGGAATGATGACCCTCTCCCCACCAAACTTGGAATCCACCCCGAAAAGCAAATCCACAAAAACCTTTGCCCTGGCAAAATATTCACGGTTTTTGGTTTTCAGCCCGCCCATTTCTCTCACGTCTGTAGCATTGAAGCCAAAAGCTTGGATATTGTTTTTTCGTGCAAGATAAACTGCTCTTTCATTATGGAATTTTTGCGAAACGATGATGAAGGATTTTTGTCCAAAAATACTTTCGGCCCGAAGTACCGAATCCAACGTACGGAAACCGGCAAAATCCTGGTAGATTTTATCCTTCGGAATTCCGCGGGCAATGAGCGCGTTCATCATATCTTCCGGCTCGTTATAATCCTTTTGGGAATTGTCGCCGCTTACGATCAGGTATTGTACTTTTCCGGATTTATAGAGTTTTTCGGCGGCATCGATGCGGTATCTGAAATAGTAATTCGGGTATCCTCTTCCGGTTTTTTCGCTGGTTCCCAAAACCAGACCCACTTTTTGATTGCCAAGTTTGGAGAGGTCAGAAGTGACATATTTTGCGCTGCTTTTGGTAACCGTCAAGTTGGCTAGCCAAACAGAAAAAATTCCCAACACAAAAAGTATCAGGAACAGGGAGGTTATTTTTTTTAAAACTTTCATCAGAACTTACTAATTTCGTCTATGTTCTTTTTTCTAAGGATTAAAATTCCAATCCATTCGGGAAAGCCTTTTTCCTGAAAATCAACAACAAAGCCGCTCCAACGGTAATCGCGGAATCCGCAACATTGAAAATATATTTAAAGAACTCGATGTGTTTTCCGCCAATCAACGGAAAGTTTTCAGGAACATTCCAGTCCACCAGTGGGAAGTGGAGCATGTCCACCACGCAGCCTTTCATAAAAGACGAATATCCCTCGCCAATAGGAACGATTTTGGAAACTCCGCCGTAATCAATCCATCTTTGGATGTTTTCTTCGTAAACACTTCCGCTGTCAAAAATTAATCCATAAAACATCCCGTCGATCAGATTTCCGATAGCTCCTGCAAAAATCATCGCCATCGGAAGCAAAAGATAATTGCTGTGAATTCCCTCTTTAAGCCACTTTCTGAAAAGATAAATCATTCCGCCAATCAGACAAAGCCGCACGATGACCAAAAAATACTTCCCGATTAATCCGCCGAAATGAAATCCATACGCCATTCCCGGATTTTCTACAAAAGTGAGCCGAAACCAATCCTGTCCCAAAACGGGAATACTTTCTCCCAACTGGAAATGGGTTTTGATGTAGAATTTGGATGCCTGATCAATAAAAAGGATGAGTAAGGTGATGAGTGCTATTTTCTTCATGATGAGAGGTTAGATTTGGAGATGAGAGCTCGGGTTTTTCATCCTATTCTCAGTTCTCTTCGTCCTGTGTCTATTTTCTTGGTTTGGTTTCTTTTTTTACAGATGGTCTGTTTTCAGTTCTGGGATTCCGGGTGTGAAATTTTTCAAATTTGATACCCATTTCCTTCAAGGTGCTTTTCAGCGCATTGAGTTCCATTTGGTTTTTGGGGTGAACGATGATTGATTCCATTTTCTTATTTTTTGGTGGGGGCGTTGTTAAGGCTTTGAGACTTAACAATGCTTTATTCTTATTTTTTCGATAATTCGTCCAACCTTTTTCGATCTTTTTCAGACAAATCATCTATTCCGTTTTCGCCCATTTTACTCAGCAGCTGGTCAATTTCCTTTTTTCTGGAAATCTTTTCAGAATTGAATTTGTCGTCAATGGTATAATTTTTTTCTTCATCTGGCAAAACTTTCTCCTTAATTTCTTTGCGGAAAAAATAGGCGAAAATAATGGCGACGGCCAAAATAATTAATACTGTATTCATGAGTAAAATGGCTAAAATATAAAATGTACAATGCATAACGTATTTTTTGGAACACCTTATACAATGCACATTTTAGTTAGTACATTTAGACGAGTTTACCGCTGCATATTCTTTGCCTCAATGCTCAGCGTAGCGTGCGGAACAGCCATGAGTCTTTCTTTCGGGATGAGTTTTCCGGTTACCCTGCAGATTCCGTAAGTTTTATTTTCGATGCGGATTAATGCGTTTTTCAAGTCACGCAGGAATTTTTCCTGTCTTCCTGCCAGAATGGCGTTCTGTTCCTTACTCAGCGTTTCCGCGCCTTCCTCGAATGCTTTGAAAGTCGGCGAAGTATCGTCGGTTCCATTATTTTGGTCATTCAGGAAACTTTCGTTGATGAGCATCAAATCTCTTTCAGCCTTGGCTATTTTTTCCAGAATCACTTTCTTAAATTCCTGTAAATCTGCATCGCTGTATCTTTGTCTGTCTTCCGTCATAATAATTTGGTTCAATGGGTTCAAATGGGTAAAAAAAATTCAATAAGATCGAACAATGTTAAACTTTTTCTACGTTTACTTTAAATTTCAGATCCTCAATCTCGATTTCGTCAAAAATTGACAGTGAATTTACAAATTCTATTTGATTGCACAATACTTCTGCTGAAATATATGGCGTATTGTTGATAATTTCTTTCCTGAATGCCGAATTTTCTTCCAAAGTGATTGAGATTCGGTCGGTTAGATCAAAATCCTTGTCTTTACGCAAATTCTGAATCCGGTTGATGAATTCCCGGGCAATTCCTTCAGATCTTAATTCATCGGTGATCGTCAAATCCAATGCCACAGTGATTTTTCCTTCACTGGTCACGGTCCATCCCGGAATGTCTTTGGTTAAAATTTCCACATCTGCCAATTCGATTTCGTGTCCAGAAATCGTCATGGAGCCTTCTTTTTCCAAATTAGCAATTTGGTCAGAATTCATCGCGTTGATTTCTGCGGCAACGGTTTTCATGTCTTTTCCAAGCTTCACACCCAAAGTTTTGAAGTTCGGCTTGATTTGTTTCACAATCAGATGAGATGCTTCTTCCGCATTGATCAGCTGCAACTCTTTCACATTCACTTCCTGCTTGATGAGCTCCGAAACAGCCAAAATCTGTTCTTCCGTTTTTTGGTCTAAAACGGGAATCATCACTTTTTGAAGCGGTTGACGAACTTTGATATTTTCTTTTTTCCTTAATGAAAACACCATCGAAGTAATAGTTTGGGCCAAATGGGTTTTCTCTACCAGATTAAGGTCGATCAGTTGCTCTTCTACTTTTGGAAATTCCGTTAAATGCACACTTTCGGCACTATCTTTTCCGGTGACGGAATTCAAATCCTGGAACAATTGGTCCATAAAGAATGGCGCAATGGGTGCGGAAATTTTCGCCACAGTTTCCAGACAGGTGTACAAAGTTTGGTATGCCGAAATCTTATCATCGGTGTAATCGCCTTTCCAAAAACGTCTTCTGCAAAGTCTTACATACCAGTTGCTTAAGTTGTCATTTACAAAAGTGTTGATCGCTCTTGCTACTTTTGTAGGTTCATAGTCTTGGTAAAATTCGGTGACTTCTTTCACCAAAATATGTAGTTCTGATAAAATCCACCGATCAATTTCCGGGCGGTTTTCGATCTCTTTTTCTGCATAACTAAATCCGTCAACATTTGCGTAAAGCGCAAAAAACGAGTACGTATTATAAAGGGTTCCGAAAAATTTTCGGCGAACTTCATCGATTCCTTCCACATCGAATTTCAGGTTTTCCCACGGATTTGCATTGGAAATCATGTACCATCTCGTGGCATCAGGACCGTATTTTTTCAAAGTCTCAAATGGGTCCACCGCATTTCCAAGTCGTTTAGACATTTTCTGGCCGTTCTTGTCCAAAACCAAACCATTTGAAACTACATTTTTATAGGCTACCGAATCAAAAACGCTCGTCGCAATGGCATGAAGGGTATAAAACCAACCACGCGTTTGGTCAACACCTTCTGCGATGAAATCTGCAGGAAACGCCTTTCTGTCATCGATCAATTCTTTGTTTTCAAAAGGATAATGCAATTGTGCATAAGGCATTGAACCGGAATCAAACCAAACATCAATCAAATCGCTTTCGCGCTTCATCGGCTTACCTGAATCCGCAACCAGGATGATTTCATCCACATAATTTTTATGCAAATCGATCTTAGCATAATTTTCTTGAGACATATTTCCGATTTCAAATCCTTCAAAAGGATTTTTCGCCATTAATCCTGCGTCGATGGATTTCTGAATTTCGATCATCAGTTCTTCCACGGAACCGATGATTTTTTCTTCTTTCAAATCTTCGCTTCTCCAGATGGGTAAAGGAATTCCCCAATATCTTGAACGGGAAAGATTCCAGTCGTTGACGTTTTCCAGCCAATTGGCAAAGCGACCTTCTCCGGTGGATTTTGGTTTCCAGTTGATGGTTTCGTTCAGTTCCACCAAGCGGTCTCTAACTGAAGTCATTTTCACAAACCAAGAATCCAAAGGATAATACAAAACCGGTTTATCCGTTCGCCAACAATGCGGATAGGAGTGGACGTATTTCTCTACCTTAAAGGCTTTGTTTTCTGTTTTTAAGAGGATTGCCAATTCCACATCCCAAGATTTTTCGGGTGCGGTTCCATCGTCATAATATTCGTTTTTAATGTATTTCCCCCCGAAAATTTCAGGAACCCGATCGCCTTTCAAAAATTTTCCGGTCAAGTCCACCAGTGGAACCAGGTTATCATGGGAATCTTTCACCAACATGGGCGGTATTCCGTTTTCCTGTGCAACGCGGTTGTCGTCTGCACCAAAAGTCGGCGCGATATGCACAATTCCGGTTCCGTCTTCCGTGGTTACAAAATCTCCTACAATCACCCGGAATGCTTTTTCCGGATTTTCGGCCGGCAAAAACCATGGGATCAATTGTTCGTATTCACTTCCAGCCAAATCCGAACCGTTAAATTCTGCAAGGATTTGATAGGGAATAGTTTTGCTTTCAGCATTATAATTGGCGAAATCCTCATCATTTCCTTCTGCATATTTTTTGCCGAAGTTTTTCTCCAGAAGCACTCTCGCCAAAATCACATTGATCGGCTCAAGAGTATATTGGTTGAAGGTTTTCACCAAAACATACTCAATGTCTTTTCCCACCGCAAGTGCCGTGTTTGAGGGCAAAGTCCACGGAGTTGTTGTCCAGGCCAGAATTCGGGTTGGAGTGTTGGAAAGTTGGAGCATGGAAAGTCTGGAAGCCAGATTTTCCGAAAATTTCTTAACCGAAAACTGGGCCACAATTGTGGTATCCGAAACATCCCGGTAAGTTCCCGGCTGATTCAATTCATGGGAAGAAAGCCCCGTTCCTGCTTTTGGTGAATAGGGTTGAATGGTGTAACCTTTGTACAGCAAATTTTTGTTGTAAAGCTGCTTCAAAAGCCACCAAACGGTTTCCATATATTTCGGTTCGTAGGTGATGTATGGATTTTCCAGGTCCACCCAGTAACCGATTTTTTCGGTAAGGTCATTCCAAACGTCCGTATAGCGCATTACCGCTTCTCGACAAGCTTTGTTGTAATCCTCCACCGAAATTTTTATGCCGATATCTTCTTTGGTGATTCCCAATTCTTTCTCCACACCCAATTCTATAGGTAAACCATGGGTATCCCATCCTGCTTTTCGGAAAACTTTTTTCCCGTTCTGGGTTTGGAAACGGCAGAAAATATCTTTAATTGCACGGGCCATCACGTGGTGAATTCCCGGCATTCCGTTTGCCGAAGGGGGCCCTTCATAGAAAACGAACTCCGGTTGTCCTTCTCGGATTTCAACGGATTTCTTAAAGGTTTCATGTTGGTTCCAGAATTTTATGATATGATCTGAAACTGCGGTTAAGTCAAGGTTTTTATATTCGTTAAACTTCTTCATTGTCAGCAAATTCTGTTCGGAAAATTAAGGCTGCGAATATACGGAATTTTTAGCGGAAATCTAGTTTTCCTTTCAGTTCAATTCGTTGCGGCACGGGATTTCAATGATTACCTTCGTTCCTTTGGCGGTGCCGTTTTCTTCCAGGTCGATATAGGTGATCCGATGTTTCTGGTCTTCAAAATAAGTGCCCATCATTTCATTCGCGATCTGGATTCCCATTGATTTGCGATTTTGCTGGGAAGTGGCTTTTGTTTTTTTAGCGGCTTCTTTTCGACCGATGCCGTTATCAGAAATGGTGATTTCAATGAAGCCATTTTTTTTGCTGATTTCAGTGTGAATCTTTTTATAGGAAACGGTGGAAACTCCATGGACAATGGCGTTTTCTATAAACGGCTGCAAAACCATGGGTGGAAGTGTCACTGCAGTGCAATCGATTTCAGGGGAAACCTTAATGCTGAAATCGATGGGTTCGGCAAATCGAAGATTTTCTATTTCCGCATAAATCTTGATCGTTTCCAGTTCTTGTTCCAGAGTGAAATATTTCACCGTGGATGCGTGCAGAATGGTGCGGATGATTCTGGAGAATTTGGTGAGATATGCTGCCGCATTCTCGGTGTCGTGCTCCAGAATATAGTATTTTACTGAGTTCAGTGCATTGAAAATAAAATGCGGATTCATCTGGCTTTGCAATATGGAAAGTTTTAAGTCTGAAATTTCCTGAAGATAATTGATCTGTTGGTTTTCCACAAGCATTCTTTTTTGGCTTTCCGTATGAATCTGGTTTTTCAGCAGTTCGTTTTTCTTGAGTTCACTAACAAAGTTTTCATGGAATATTTTTTTCTCATTGGTGATGATCCGTTGCCGATGTCCCAATGCAACTGAAAATGCAACATTTTCCACGAACAGTCCCATATAAAATATGAAATCGCCCATTTTTTTAGAAATGTTGATGAATGGAAGATTGCGAATTGATTTTTCGCCGATCATGGAAGACAGAAATAAAAAAATGCCCCCAAAAAGAATGTAGTATTTCAGGTTGTTTTTTACTTTCATTAAGATCACAAAAGAAATGATGGTTTGTATGGTAATGAGAATGATGAAGGTTTTTTGAAGAAAGTAAAATTGCTGCTCATTCTTAAAAATCAAAACCATCACATAGCTTAAAATATTGAGCAACAAAAGGATAATAACGGGAATGGTGATTATTTTGTACCACTTTTTATTCATTTTTTTAATGTTCAAGAATGTGGTAAAAAAGAAAAAATAAATGCAATTGAAAGTAAAAGTAAAGAATTGCTTGGAGCGGTAATCAAGCTGAAGGAATTCCTGAAGGTTCAGAATGAAGCCGCTTTCTGCAACCGGAAGATACGCCAGAAATGAAGTGAAAACATACAAGCTGTACAGCAGGTAGGAATTGCTCCGGTTCTTTAAGAACATCATCATGTGGGACGCTGAAAGCAGGATAAGACCACCCAGCGCAAAATATAAAATGCTTCCGTAGGTTTCGTTTTCAATGATGGTTTCAAAAGGACTCATGTTTTGTTAGTGGACCCTGAATTCTGGAATTTCTTCGTGACGACTTAAATGGTTTTTGGTCAATTTTTTTTTAAGGTATTTTGCTTTAGGTCAATCATATTAAGGTAATTGGACGAAAGTAAGAAATTTTATGGTAAATAATCAATATCTCATTTTATAAATGAATTTGTGTGGATGAAAATGAAGATTTCATCGCATTATCTGCTCCAAAACGGTGCAAAAACGGTTTGATGTTCAATTTTTCGAAAACAAACGCAAAACAAGATATGAAAGAATTCCAAAAAAAACGCCGGCAAAAAATGCCAAAATTAGGCTTCCGATGACGTATTGGAGCAAATTGCTCTTCACGAATTCCATGTCGAAAGTGATGTTTTCAAATGAAGTTTCACCACCCACGAATGGCGCACCCACCAATACCGAAAGGAAAATGATGAATGGAATCAGGGGTGGAAAAGTAATTTGCGATGCCATGAAAGTCAGTACTTTATTCAGCTTGAAATAAACCGACAGCGAAATCGCCAAAAAAGAATGCAGCCCCCAAAACGGAGAAATCCCAATGAAAATGCCAAGTGCAATTGATTTTGCCTTGGTTTCATTGCTTCCCTCACTTTCCAGCACATTCTCTTTCAGAAATCTTCGGAATCCCTTTCTCCGAAAATATCTGTAAAAAACCTTTTGGCTTTGGATGCTGTTTTTGATGAAGTTTTGCAATGCTTACAATCTTTTTACAAAGGTAATACCTTAATATATATTGAATTTTAACAAGAGTTTTTTTCAAGTGAAGTCATGAACATGATTTCATGCAAATGAATGCAAAAACCTTGCGGTTTTATGGTGGGTTTCGCAGAAAAATTTGCACTAAAAAAAAATCCTCTACTTTTGCAAAAATTTTCAGGATGTCAAAAAATCTCGTCATAGTTGAGTCGCCTGCGAAAGCGAAGACCATTCAAAAGTACTTGGGAAAGGATTTCGAAGTGAAATCCAGTTTCGGGCATATCCGTGATTTACCCAAAAAGGGAATGGGAATTGACCTGGATACTTTCACACCTGAGTACGAAGTTTCAGCGGAGAAAAAGAAAATTGTAAGCGAACTCAAAGCATCGGTGAAAAATGCCGAAACCATTTGGCTCGCTTCCGATGAGGACCGCGAAGGAGAGGCTATTGCATGGCATTTGGCTCAGGAACTTAAACTGAATGAAGACAACACCAAACGAATCGTCTTCCACGAAATTACCAAGAACGCCATCTTAAGGGCGATTGAAAACCCTCGGAAAATAGACCAGAATTTGGTTAATGCACAACAGGCGCGAAGGGTTTTGGACCGGATCGTGGGTTTTGAAATGTCGCCGGTTCTTTGGAAAAAGGTGAAAACAGGACTTTCTGCCGGGCGAGTTCAATCCGTAGCGGTGAGATTAGTGGTCGATAGGGAAAATGAAATCCGTGAGTTTGTTCCAAAATCTTCATTTAAGGTGGATGGGGTTTTCCAGAATGGAGAAAAGCAGGATATTTCTGCCAAACTGAAAAAAGATTTCGCCAAAGTAGATGAAGCTGAAGATTTCTTAAACCAGGCAAAGAATACGGAGTTCAAAGTTTTGAACGTGGAAAAGAAACCTGGGAGCCGCTCTGCTTCGGCACCATTTACCACCTCCACATTACAGCAGGAAGCAAGTAACCGATTAGGATACGGAGTTACTGCTACGATGCGTGTTGCGCAACGACTTTACGAAGAAGGTTACATTACCTATATGAGAACCGACTCCGTAAATCTTTCGCAAGAAGCCATCAATGCAGCGAAAGCGCAAATCATTTCAGAGTTTGGCGAACAGTATTCCAATCCAAGAAATTACACCACAAAATCGGCATCTGCACAGGAAGCGCACGAAGCAATTCGCCCTACGGATTTTTCAGTGAAATCTGTGGGAGATGCCCAGTTGAATAAGCTCTATCAACTCATCTACAAAAGAGCAATGGCATCACAAATGGCCAATGCGAAAATTGAAAAAACCATCATCGAGATTGGGAATCCAAAACTTCCACAACATTTTGAGGCCAACGGAGAGGTCATTATCTTCGACGGTTTCTTGAGGGTTTATGGAATTACAAAAGCGGATGACGACGATGAGGAAAACACTGAGAAACTGCTGCCAAAAGTGTCGGTAGGCGAAGTCTTGACCTATAAAAAAATCGAAGCCACCGAAAAATTCACAAAACCTACCGGAAGATATACCGAAGCGGCTCTCGTGAAAAAATTAGAGGAGTTGGGAATTGGTCGTCCTTCCACTTATGCACCGACTATTCAAACGATTCAAAACCGCGAATATGTGGACAAACGTGAAGTTTTTCCGCACGAAAGAGAAATCGTGAAAATGACCTTGACCAAAGAGATTAAGAAACAGGTCTTGGTAGAAAAGTATGGCGGCGATAAAAATAAGTTCGTCCCAACCGATATCGGTGAAGTAGTGAATGATTTCCTGACCAACAATTTCGCGGAAATTTTGGATTATGGTTTCACGGCAAAAGTGGAACAGAATTTTGATGATATTGCCAATGGTTCTGAAGAATGGAAGAAAGTTCTGGGTGGATTCTACAAAGAATTCCATCCCAAGATTTCCAACGTGGAGGAAACCGCAGAACGAGCAACCGGAGAACGGCATCTGGGAAAAGACCCCAAATCCGGGAAAAATGTGATTGCCAGAATTGGAAGATTTGGACCGATGGTGCAGATCGGTGAACAGAATGATGACGAAAAACCCATCTTCGCCAGTTTGATGGCGAGCCAAAATATAGCGACAATCACTTTAGAAGAGGCATTGGAATTATTCAAAATTCCTTTCGATCTGAAAGATTTTGAAGGAAAATCTGTAACCGTGGGAATGGGCAGATTTGGACCTTATGTGAAATGGGGAGAAACATTCATCTCCATTCCAAGAGGTGAAGATCCCCTTTCAGTAAATCAGGAAAGAGCGGAAGAAATCATTAAGGAAAAGAAAATCGCAGATGCACCGATCGCTACTTATAAGGGCGAACCAGTGACGAAAGGAACCGGTAGATTTGGCCCTTTCATTAAATACCAGTCGATTTTTGTGAATGTTCCGAAGAAGTATGATTTCGAGAACCTATCGCAAAGCGATATCAACGAGCTGATTGACGCGAAGTTAGAGAAGGAAGCAAACCGCTACATCCAACAATGGGAAAAAGAGAAAATCTCCATTGAGAACGGAAGATGGGGACCATTCATCAAGTTCGGAAAAGGGATGTTTAAAATTCCTAAAAACAAAAAAGACGAAAAATACACCGCCGAGGAGTTAAAGGAGGTTTCTTTGGATGAGGTAAAGAAGTGGATTACCGCGCAGGATAAAAATGCCTTCAAAGAAAAACCCAAAAAAGCGCCGGTAAAAAAAGCAGCTGCAAAGAAAACGGCAGTCAAGAAAAAGTAAAATTTCCGGTATATATAATAGGACAAAACCTGCGGCTGCTTAGTTGCGGGTTTTTTTTTGGTGCGTTTCTGTTGGTTTATTTCGATGAACCATGAGAATTTTGTTAAGAACCGAAACTTCTCTCGTTTTGCGTGTCCTACTTTTGCTCCAAAACTATTTTTCGAACTGTGAATACTTTATTTTCCGAAGGTTTTGTGAATATTTTAAAGTGCTACAGATCGCGAAAAACCGATGGTTTCTAGTATAATTTTGCGATTCCACTTAAAAAAAATAAAAATAATATGGAAAATGATGGTTTACGTAAGATTTTATTTTATACATTTGACCCATCACAAATGAAGTTAAAAATAACCACAAAATGATTTTTTAGAATCATCACACAAAAGATGTTAAAAAGTTTACAACCGAAATGTAATATTTTTTAACCCCATGATAAGACTTTATTTGTTCGTGATTTGCTTGGCGGCAAATCTCGTGACGGCTCAAACCCCAAATTATTCTAAAGCTCCCAACAGCTACATTTTCGATATAGATCAAGCTTCTGCCAATCATTATGGCGGAATCATGATTCCTGTGAAAAAAGCCTACAAGATGTGGGCAAACTACCCATATTTGAAAACCGACGGTGCCAATACCCCAATTCCAGATGGAGAACAACAGGCAAGTCTGTATTGGGAGGATGTACCGGGACTGATCTCAAAAGTTTCCATGGTAAGCGGCGCCACACCAGAAGATGCCAAAATGAAAGTGGAAATAAACCCTGCCAAAGGAAAAGGCAACGCCGTTGTTGCTTTCAAAGTGGCTGGAGTTATTTATTGGAGTTGGCATATTTGGGTGACCGATAATCCCGGCAACGGAATTACTTATTCACATGGTTTTGAAACTGACGCCAACATGACGCCGGTCCAAATAGAATATATGGATCGGAATTTGGGAGCAGTAAGCAACAGTTTTCTCAATGACCAGTGGCAAAAATCTGGCGGATTGATGTATGAATGGGGCCGAAAAGATCCTTTTCCACCGCTGGTTAATAAAGACGGATATTTTTATGAGATCACGGGAGAAGTGGGCGTTTTGAAGCATAAGCAGATTGACCAGACCAATACGATTCCTGTTGTGATCCGGCCTTTTGATGAGATTGAAAAAAATATTCAGTTCTCGGTAAAGAATCCCATCAAATATATCATCAATACTGACGCTACCGGTAATTGGTTTTCAAATAGCAGATACAGAGTTGCCGGAGCAAGCCCAGATTATTTCACCTGGGATTTGTGGGCAGATAATGCCAAAGGTGGAAACAGCAATGCAAATAGTTCCAATACTGCGCTGAAGAATGAGAGCCGTTCCTATGAACTGAAATCCGAATTGGATCCCTGCCCGAATGGATGGCGTATTCCTTCTTATTATGGTCGGGAAACACAAAACAACAACTTGTCTTTTTTTGGAAAGCATGATTGGAACAATGATGATCTTAATGTTAATCTCAGACAGATTTTTCCCAATCAAACCAACCCCAGTTTAGATGGCATCAAGATTTATCCTGGATTAGGTATGGATTTTACTTATGCGCAAGGTGGTGCCCGCAATCTGGGCGTCATCTCTAATCCGGGGGGGTATGTTTATTACCCGAATGATGCTGCACCAAATGCTCCGGTCGGGATCATGTTTCAGGATTCCAATGCCAATGGAGCCTTCTGGAGCGCGACTTTTGGTTTTGACGGGGGCCGCGTATTTTCGTTGGTTTCTGATCCAAATCGTACAACAACTAATGTTGGGATGCATGCAATCTATAATAACCAGACTCACCCCACAAGATCCGGTAATGCGGTGAAATGCATTAAAGATCCTAATTTGGCGCAAATTGGCAACTTTGTTACAGAATATTTCGTTCGCGAAAAAGAAGACTACCGAAACGGTTTAGGAAATCCGAACTCCTATGTGATTGTCAATGAATCATCCATAGAAATTCCAGTCAATAAAGCTTTCTCGGTTTACAATCAGCTGCTTACGGATCATGAGTCCAGAAGTACCTCGAATCTGATCGCGAATCTTTTGTGGACCACCAATCCTGCCATGATCACGAATGTAAAACTGCAGCTTAATGCCCAAGATCCTAGGGAATCCGTAATCATTGTGCAATTTGCACAAGGAGAAACCGGGAACGCTGTAGTCTCTCTACATTCAGGCAATAATACGAATCCCGCTTACTGGAGTTGGCATATTTGGAAAACCGCAAGTGATCCAAGAGAAAACACTTTCACTTACAGCACAGAAACTCCAATTTCGGTTTCTTATAATTTTGTCAACCCCACCCAAAGTAAACTTCCGCCGTTGCAGACTGTATTCATGGATCGGAATCTTGGCGCAGAAGATGCGTCATTAGAGTCGGGAATTTCAAATGGTTTACATTATCAATGGGGAAGGAAAGATCCAATCCCATCCTTTGCCAATCAAAAATCGCAAATCATTTATCTTCCAGAATTTAATAATGGAGGTGCGTATATTCCAAACTCAATTGCAGTAAATGCGACTCAATATGCTCAACAATTCACCAAATCCTATGACCAGTACGGTTCCCAAAACCCTAAGAAGGCAATAAAATTGGAACAAAATATGAAGTTTGCTGCCGAAAATCCATTGATATTTCTATATCAGCAGGGATTAGGGGCGATTTACGATGGTGGCAATCATTTCGCAAATGATTTGTCAAAGATTAAGGATTGGGTTTCTGATGAGCGTTCCCAAGCGGATGACAGATGGGGACACGCGGATAGAAAATCACCTTTTGATCCTTGCCCAAGTGGATGGAGGGTTCCCGACGTGAACTTTGCCAACCTGTATTCTGGTTCCAAAGGAAGTTCACCTTGGTATAATGGTTATAAGAATGATGCATATGGAAAACTGGGTGTCATCCAGGATCAATGGCATGATATCATCAATTATTACGAAGGGCAAACAGTGAGTCAAGGTTGGAAATTCCCTAGTACGACTTTTCAAATTGGTAATTTCCCCAAAGATGGAATGCGTGGCGAGCTGGGTGACAAAAATATTTCTTATGAAAGATCCGGTGTTTGGACTGCTTCTTTAGCGGATTTTTATACCGGTTATGCATTGTCTATGCAATTTCAGGGAAATAAAATGCAGACCGGCGCTGGAGCCTATCCACAAGCTGGTATGTCTGTGAGATGTGCAAAAGATGAAAAACGCCTTCTTGGACTTCCATTGGGAAGCTCACCAACTCTGGATGTGATTTCCGTTACCCAGGCAAACCAGTCAAAACTGGAAATCCAAATCTATCCTAATCCTTTCATGGACGAATTCCATATCGCTAATGCTGATGCAAAAAGCTTTGAAATCTATGATTTCTCTGGAAAACTTCTATTGACAGGAATGGTGAAACAGGGAATGGTGAACGCTTCGGTTTTGCAGAAGGGCGTTTATTTAGTGAAGATTCAACTTAAAAATGGAAAATCTGTAAGCCGAAAAATCATCAGGAATTAAACAGTTAGACTTTGAATATGGAAATTCTATTTTGGGTTTTTTTTGCAGGCTTCTTTTACTTAAATTTGTGCAAAAGCAAAGAATTTACCTAAAACCCAAATAGCAATTTTCCCCATGAATCTTGAAGACATCCTTATTCCGCCAAAAGAGTTTAAAACCGAAAGTTGGCAGCTTGGAAACTTGATTTCCGGTGAAATTCAAGAAAATGGGATTGCACTTGTTTTTTGTTCGGATTACCGCGGGATTAAATTTGGTGATGCAGAAATCAATGATTTCGCCAATGTTCGCCGGGAATTATATGGTCTTTCGAAGCTTGATTTTGAAGTGCCCATCTGCGATTTGGGGGATTTGATTTCGGGACGGACGCACCAGGATTCACACTATATTTTGCAGGAAGTACTTTCCATGTGCCATTACAAAAATACCATCCCCATCATTGTGGGTGGAAGCAATGATCTGGCTTTTTCGCTTTTTTCTGCATTAAACTTTCATCAGAAAAACATCAACTATACCCAGATCTCCAATATCATTTCACTTTCCAATGAAGGTGAGGAGATCAATGAGAAGAATTTTCTGGCCAAGATTTTCAGCTCCAAAAGCTTTAGCATTAAAAATTATCACCACCTCGGTTATCAAAAACATCTGAATGAGATTGATTCCGTAAAACTCATGAAGGAAGTGGAGTTTGAAATCATCCGCTTGGCAGAAATGATGAATTCCACAGAGAAAACCGAACCATTTTTCAGAAGAGCCGATTTGGTCACGGTGAATTGTGATGCGGTGGAAAGTCTGGGCGATGGTTTTTCTGTAAATCCTCAGGTAAATGGCTTGAACAGACGGGAAATATGCGCCTATATGAAAGAGATCGGATTGAGTGAAAATCTGAAATCAGCCGGAATTTTTAACTTTAATGCAGACTCCGCAGCGTTTTTGAATCACCAACTTTTGGCGCAGATGATTTGGCATTTGGTAGAAGGAATTAACATCCAAAATAGTCACCCGAAGGAGAAAAACTTCGAAACGTTTTGGGTGATGGTCGATGATCAGCAGTTTTCTTTCAAGAGAGAGACCTTCACCGACTTGTGGTATTTTGGTGAGAGCGAGAAAAGTGAGGAGCTGGTTCCCTGTTCAAGGATAGAATATGAAAATGCGAAAAGGGGAATTCTCGATCCGCGGCTCTTTAGGGATTAAGTGGACAAGTTTAGGTTAAAATTCCTATTTTTGAGGCTGAAACTCACAAATGATAAATTCCAGGCTTCCTGAAAAGCGGGTTCGCTGCTGTTTTCTTCAGGCGAAGTCGCAGCAGTTACAATGCGAAAATCCACGGATATTTTGACCATTATCTTTAAACTTAACATGATGAGTAGATTCTTGCTTAAAGTTTTCTCTAGTTCAATTTTGTTGATTCTGGTTACTTTAATGACCAAAGTTCCTGTTTATCTCAGCAAGCATTTGCAGGAAGATTCATTCATCACTTGGCGTGTCGCAAGAAATCTCCTGCATTACCGCGTGATTGGCTTTAATGGAGACGAAAGGATTTCCGCTTCCACCACCCATCTTTACGTGGTGGTTTCTGCAATTTTTCAGTTGGTTTTTGGCGAAAACTTTATTTATCCGGTCTTGATATTGAGCAGCATTTTATTTGCACTGGGATCGATTTGGATAGGCAAAATCCTTTTCAGCCAGGATGTTTTGAAAAGGGGATTCTTTGTTGTTTTTCTCAATATGACTCCGCCTGCGCTCACCGCTTCCTGTTTGGGGATGGAGTACGGGATTTTATTTTTTCTTTATTCGGGTCTAATTTATTACGGTATTTTCAAAGACCGAAGATGGGCTTTTGTGCTGTTCCCGATCTTGATGCTTTGGACCAGAATAGATACCGCAATTTTCCTGGGGGTTTTCTTTTTGGTGGATGTGGTGATTCGTAGAAAAATCAATTTTGTATTCATTCTTGGTGGAATTTTGGGCTTGGTCAGCGTCTTAGCCTTTAATTTTCTCTATTTCGGAGCGTTGGTAAATCACACGATTTATGCCAAAAAACTAGCCTATAAAAACCTGACACAAAATTACGGACCGGAATATTTCATTTACCAATGGGCTTACTACGGCGGGCTGATCAAAATATACGCATGGTGGACAGTGGCGGTTTTCCTTGGGTTCTTAGGTTTCTTGGCATTTGCATTTTCAAAAATCATCAAAGAAAAAAGTAAAATTTCATTCCGAATAAAGATCATTTTGGTGGCCATGGTAGTTTTTGCTCTGCTAAAGATTGCCGTTTTTTCTTTATTGAAAGCCTATTTCGATTGGTATTACTGGCTTCCTCGGCTTTTCCTTTTTATTCCGGTACTCTATTATTTCCTAAATATTTTCCAATTGCGGAAAAGAGTATTGATTCCGTATTTAGGTGTCCTCTTTTTCGGATTGTATCTTTTTCAGTTGTGGCAGTCTTTTGCCATTGGTTATATGGAGGAAACACAGCGTGTCCAGATTGCAGAAGACATCAAGGCAGAAAATTTTGGCATGAACCATTCAATTATTCTGGAACCCGCCGGAAAGATTCCTTTTTATACCGGGCTTTATACCTATGATGAGGTCGGACTTGTCAACAAACGGATTAATGAAGAAATGGTAAAGGATGAAAAATTTTGGTGGATGAATTCTGTGAGGGATTTTCAGCCAGACTACATCTTAACGGTGGGTAAGAAACCCGGTGGAAATTATTACCACATGAAACCGGCAGACTTCAAGTATTTCGATGCCCATTACCAGTTTGTGAAACAATATCCCATTGCAGAAATACACCAGAATGCCCCCGAAATTCTGAAATGGATTTACAAAATCCGACCCATCGGGAAAGACTATTTTCTCTATCAAAAAAGATAATGATGGCAAAGGTTTCAATCATCGTTCCCGTGTACAACACCGAAAGGTATCTGAAAAAATGCCTGGATTCGCTGGTGAATCAGACTTTGGAAGATTTGGAAATCATCGTGGTGAATGATGGAAGCACGGATGGTTCACAAATGATCATTAACGGTTTTCAAGAAAAATATCCTGCACAAATAAAATCTTTCACCAAAGAAAATGGTGGTTTAAGTGATGCCAGAAATTTCGGACTTGATAGGGCAAAAGGCGAGTTCATTGGATTTGTGGATAGCGACGATTACGTTTCCCAAAATATGTTTCTGGAAATGTATGAATTGGCGAAAAAAAATTCGGCAGAGTTGGTGATCTGCAATGTGCAGAAAGTAAATGAAAAGGGAGCGGTAACGCAAAAACTCACCCAAATTCCACATCTGCCCGAAAAATTAATTTTGGAGGAGAACTTATCCGTTTTTTCTGACCTGAGCTATTTTGCCTGCAATAAGCTATTCAGAAAGGAATTATTTGAAGGCAGGCGATTCAAAAAAGGAGTGCAATTTGAGGATATTCAGCTGATTCCGCAACTTTTGCTGCAATGTACTACTTTGTCCCAAACGCAGAATTATCACTATCAATATTTGGAAAGATCACAATCAATCACAAAAACGCATACCGAAAAAGGACTTGATATTTTGGAAGCGGTTCGTGAAGTGAGCGCCGTGTATAGGAATTCCAAATATTCTGAAAGAACCGAGGAGCTTAAAAATTTTCAGATTTTGCAAGGTGTTTATACTTATTTGGCTTATTTGGCATTGGTAAAAGAAGAGTCTGTTTACAGGAAAATGTCATTGGCCCAAAAGAAATTCATTAAAGAAAACGGGATTTCTATATCAGAAATCTTTCAATATGAACGATTTGGAAGAAATTATCTCTTATATTTGTCTTTAAGAAAAAAAATTTATTATTTGCTTTATTTTTTGGGTCAACAAAAATTATTGCGAATGCTTTTATAAAAACACGACCACTTTAGATGCCAATTTTACACCCAATTTTCATCTTGATCTTTTTATTTCTTGCGTTTGCAAGTTATTTTGAGATTTTCAGATTGAAAAAAAAACAAAGTGTTTTTGTTTGGATCAGTGGGGTTTTGATTGTGGTCGCCGTGGGTTTTCGGATTAATGTAGGGGCAGACTACCCGGTTTACAAAATGCTTTTTAGTGGCTTCTCGCTGTACACCACCTATGGCGATGTGTGGGACAAGGCACTGCTTCGCCCCAATACCGAAGAGATAGAGTGGATTTTTGTGCTGATCAACAAGCTGGTTTTTGATTTTGGACTTCCATTTTATTGGGTTACGCTGATCATGGCATTAATTGCAGTCAGCCTCAAATTTACTTCCATCTACAAAAATGTGGCTTTCCCTTCTTTGGCTTTGCTTTTTTATTTTATGCCGATTATGTTTTTTGAGGATTCTGGGCAGATGCGGCAGGGTTTGGGAATTGCGGTTTGCGTGGCTTCTTTTAGATTTATCAAGGAGAGAAACCTGATGATGTTTTTGCTCTGCATGTACATTGCGCTGGGTTTTCACAAGACTTCGATTGTGTTCTTACCTGCCTACTGGATTGTGAAGGTCCCTATGAACAGTGGCAGGATTTTTTGGGTTTTGGTGGTGGCTCTGCTTTCATCACCTTTCGAACTTTACAGGTTTGCAGGAGGGTTTTTTAGCTCGATGACGCCGCAAGATATTTCCGGTGCATATACAGGATATTTAGATGATAGGTATTACGGAACGCAAGTAGAAACCGGATTAAATGATTTGGTGAAACTGGCATTTATCACGATATTAATTCGATACGACAAGAAAGGCTGCGAAGAGGTATGGTGGTATGAGTATATGCGCAACCTGGCAGTTTTTGGGATGGCTCTGTTTTATTTTTTCAGGTCAAATGAGATTTTTGCGGTTCGACTTCCGGGAGCCTATATGTTCTTTGTCACCATGTTTTGTATGCCGAATCTGGTTTACGCGGTGAGAGACCGTGCAAAGAAAACTTTGTATGTGGGTTTTATGACCTATTTTGTGATGATGTTCTTTTACTTTGGGAGAGGAAATGGACATCGTGCTGGTTTTACTTCAGACAGATACACCAATGCACTCTGGTAATTTTATGCAGCAGATCAAATTTTTACTCCAGGATTTAGGGATTCCACTTTTTTATGCAAAGTTGGTATTGGGGATCCTGTTTTCGTTTTTAATTACCTTTTATTCCATTCCACCCATCTTAAAGATTTCGCTGCAAAAGAATTTGATAGATGAGCCGGGTGTCAGAAGCTCTCATTTACGAAAGATCCCTAATCTCGGAGGGATTGCCATGTTTTTTTCACTTTCAGTTTGTGCGTCGATTTTTGCATTCGAGCTTTTTGAAATCTATAAATTTCTTTTTGCCTCACTGGTCATTTTGCTCTATATTGGGGTGATGGACGACATCGTGGTGATGCGTGCCTACAAAAAGCTCATCGCCCAAATTGTAGTGACCTCCTTGATTGTGATTGGTTCTGATGTGAGGATCAGGAATTTCTTCGGTCTATTTGCTATCTATGAGCTTAATTATTATGTAAGTGTTTTCATAAGTATATTCACTTTCATCATATTGATCAATGCGTTTAATTTAATTGATGGGATAGACGGTTTGGCTGGAACCTGTTCTATCCTTTGCAGCGCAATGTTCGGAATTAGCTATTTCCGGCTGGGAGAATATAATTACCCTTTGGTGGTGCTTTCGGGCGTGATCATAGGTTCGGTAGCAGGTTTTTTGGTTTATAATCTCTCGGGTAATAATGCGAAAAAGATTTTCATGGGTGACACAGGTTCCATGATTTTGGGATTTCTGCTCGCGTTTACTGCAATCAACTTTATCGATATTTTTATCGACAAAAAACTTCCCCAAGTACCAAGATATTATCTTCAGAGTGCGCCCGCAATTGCCATGGCAATATTGATCCTGCCGATCACTGATACTTTGAATGTCATCATCATTCGTCTGATCCTCGGCAAATCGCCATTCATAGCCGACAGGAACCATATTCACCATTCCTTATTAGATCTTGGGCTGTCACACAAAAAATCAACATTTTATATAGTCTCTCCTTAAAACGCCATCAACATATTGACAATCAATAAATTAATTGTAATTTTTCTTGTTTTTCTTTGCAGGATTTTGTATATTTGAGCATTAAAACCTTGCAAATATGTTGGGGA
>NZ_JACBFP010000029.1 GCF_021401085.1 Chryseobacterium sp. R2A-55 | reverse complement strand
ACCGTGAACCGATTTCGGAGCAATAAGCTGGAAGCAGCCTTCAAGGATATTTTCTCGCAAGTAGTTTTGCTTTTGGCAGAGGAAGGCTTGGTGAGTTTGAGACAGGTATTTGTGGATGGAACCAAAATCGAAGCGCAAGCAAACCGCTACACTTTTGTTTGGGCGAACGCCATCAAAACCAACAAAGAAAAAATGCTCCGACAATTGGAGGACCTTTGGAAATATGCCCAAAGTGTTGCCAGAGAAGAAGACAAAGACCCGGAACCGCCGGAGTTTAAAGAGATCAGCAAAGAAAAAATCCGGCAGACCGTGGAAAATATCAATGCCAAACTGAAAGGCAGCGAGAACAAGACCGATTCCGATAAGAAAGCCAAAGCCAAACTGAACTACATTAAAAACAATTTTGAAAAAAACCTCGATAAATACGAAGCTCAGGAAGCGATATTAAAAGAAAGGAATTCTTACAGCAAGACCGATCAGGACGCCACTTTTATGCGGATGAAGGATGATCATATGATGAACGGACAGCTTAAGCCCGCTTACAATGCGCAGATTTCTACCGAGAACCAAATTATTGTAAACTACACGATTCATCAGCAAACCAACGACTTCAACACGCTGGAACATCATCTGGAAAATTTTGAGAAACTGTATGGCGAAAAAAGGTTGGCTGAATTAGAAGAACTCACTGCTGATGCAGGTTATGGAAGCGAGCAGAACTATGAGTTACTGGAACGAAACCAGATCACACCATTTGTAAAATACAATACCTTCGACAAAGAGCAGGATGCCCATTATCAGGCGAAACACAAGGCATTCAGCAAAGAAAACCTGCACTACAACCAAGAAGAAGATTATTACGTCTGTCCGATGGGCCAGAAGATGGAGAAAACGCACGAAAGCATTCGAAAAACCAAAACGGGTTACCCACAAAAACTCTCGCATTATCAGGCAAAAAACTGTGAACGATGTCCATTGCGAGGCGTTTGTCATAGTTCCAAAGAAAACCGCAGTGTAGAGCGAAACCATCATCTGGAGCAGTATAAAGAGAAAATCAGGGAACTCTTAAACAGCGAAAGAGGCATCAGAAAACGCAGACAACGCTCGGTTGAAGTAGAACCCGTGTTTGCACATCTGAAACATTGCAACAATTTTAAGCGGTTTACCATGAAAGGACTGAAAAAAGTAGAATTGGAGTTCGGATTGCACGCATTAGCACACAATCTAAGAAAGAAAGTTGCCTAAAGAGGACAACTTTTTCTTTTTCCAAAACAATGAAGATTGGTACTGCAATAAAAAATCCGCCTCAATTTTTGTTGTGAGACGGATTCTT
>NZ_JACBFP010000028.1 GCF_021401085.1 Chryseobacterium sp. R2A-55 | reverse complement strand
GTTTTTTTGATATGTTAAAAATTCATCATTACACGTTTATCTGGAGCGATCGGGGTGGTTATTTATCCGTAATACGCTACACAAAAGTAGTGATAAAACCCTAATATCCAATACTTTGTCATTTTGTTTGGTTTTATGAATAAAAAAAATTAGTACTTCAGATAATATACGTATATTTACGCGTTATAGCCAATGGTAGGGAAACCGAACCTCCGAAACAAAAGCAGAAAATAAAATGACAATAAAAGAAGCGATTATTAAAAGCCTTGAAGATTTAGACAGACTGGCTAATTCCATTGAAATATGCGACCATATATTGGCAAATAATTATTATGAATTTGCTGGAAAAACTCCACCTGCAACAGTTTCAGCTCAATTAGGTGACTTCATTCGAAACGGAGATACGAGAGTAAAGCGAATAAAGCAAAGCAACGGGACTTATTCCTATTACCTGACCAAAAACGAACAAAATATTGGAATTGATATTTTGAGTGGCGATACTGAAACTCAAATTACTAAACCAATCAAAATAAATAAATCAAAAACTTACGAAGAAAGAGATTTACACAAACTTTTGAGTAGTTACTTAAAAAATACAGACACATACTCTAAGACAATTTTTCACGAACAATCTAACGGAAAAGATAATAATCAAATTTGGACACATCCAGATATGATTGGAATTAAGTTCTTGAATTTACAGACAAAAGCAAGTCAAAATTTTTTAAAATCAATAAATCGAGTTGACACTTTTAAATTAAGCTCATACGAACTTAAAAGAGAAATTAACAGCGACAGCGAACTTAAGAAAGCTTTTTTTCAAGCTGTTTCGAATTCGAGTTGGGCAAATTATGGATATTTGGTTGCCTTTGAGTTTAGCGATAGTTTGAATGAAGAAATGGCAAGACTAAATCAATCTTTCGGAATTGGAATTGTTGAACTAAATGCAAATCCTTATCAAAGTAAAGTGCTATTTCCAGCAGTTTATAGAGATTTAGATTTTAAAACGATTGACAAACTTTGCAAAATGAATAAAGAGTTTGAGAAATTCATTGAGCAGACAGAGAAGTTAATGACAGCAAGCGAAAAATATGCTTCTGGTGCAGAAAAGGAACTTGACGAATTCTGTGATGACTATTTCGCTAACGACACGGAAGTTGAAAACTATTGTAGAGATAAACATATACCAACAGACGAAGAATGACAAGAACCACTGGCTATAATAACTAAGCTTTCGTTGGGCTTGAAAAGCCAACAATGAAAGCCCGTTGAACGGAAGCTCCGGTAGCTTTTCGACAGTATTTTGGTTCTCTTATGGGGATTTCGTTTTTAGCATTCA
>NZ_JACBFP010000027.1 GCF_021401085.1 Chryseobacterium sp. R2A-55 | reverse complement strand
CCCTACTCGAAAACGGAGTTGTTTTTAGCTGCTAACGAAGAAATTTTTACTATTTTGGATAATCAAATAGTCAAAAAATGAAAACATATAACTATTTGATTATCAATATTTAAATTTAACGTTAGTCAGAATTCCCCTACTCGAAAACGGAGTTGTTTTTAGCCGCTAACGAAGAAATTTTTACTATGTTGGATAATTAAATAGTCAAAAAAATGAAAGCATATAACTATTTGATTATCAATGTCTAAATTTAACGTTAATCAGGATTTTATGACGACAACCTACATACAATTTGACGCACCGAAAAACGACAAGCAAACTGTAAAGGAAGGACTGATAAAAAGCTCATTGAAAAAAGCGTTAAAAGGTATTCTGACAACATTCATTCCAAAAGTAAATCCTGACTTTGATGAGAAAATAGACGAAGTAAAATATTGGCTTGTTGAGTGCGACTATGAAAGCGGTATTCCTGAACGTGAAATTGGGTTAGACAAGGAAGGACGAGTAATATTGAAAATGCCATACAAAGACAATTATGGCTACTGGACAGACAACAATTTATTGCTCAATGACTTCAAAGAACATTTTGTTGTTTCCGAAATTAGCAAGGACAGTTTTGAACAAAGCTGGGACTTATTCGACAAACTATCAAACTTTGAAATAGAGATAGCGAACTTCAAAATTCTGTCGAATGGTGCGGATAGTGGACACATATACTTAACAACAGAAATTAGCTATAAAGGACAACATAGAAAATTAGTTATTTACTTCGGTGACAAATCAGACGAACAAAAAGTTAAGACGAAAGACATACTAAAATTAAGCGGACGATTGTTTGACGAAGGCATTCAACAATCATTATCATTGCTTGACACAAAACTATTTGACTGATGGAAAGAAAGACTACCGCTAATAACTAAGCTTTCGTCTTGTCCGAAGGAAACAAGCTGAAAGCCCGTTGAACGGCAGCACTGGTGGCTTTTCTCCCATATTGGTTCTTCTAAGGAATGGTAAAAAGAATTCAAAAACAAATCACTAAATTTGCATTGATTGACAAGGATTTTGAAATCACAAAATTTTGATTATCAATAAGAAAATTTGACATTAGTCAGAATTCCCCTACTCGAAAACGGAGTTGTTTTTAGCCGCTAACGAAGAAATTTTTACTACTTTGGATAATAAAATAGTCAAAAAATGAAAACATATAACTATTTGATTATCAATATTTAAATTTAACGTTAGTCAGAATTCCCCTACTCGAAAACGGAGTTGTTTTTAGCTGCTAACGAAGAAATTTTTACTATTTTGGATAATCAAATAGTCAAAAAATGAAAACATATAACTATTTGATTATCAA
>NZ_JACBFP010000026.1 GCF_021401085.1 Chryseobacterium sp. R2A-55 | reverse complement strand
CGGCGCTTGGCGAAGAACCGGATTTCGAACCAATGAACTGACTGCTAGCACTGAACTTGATACGAAGCACAAAGCTTGATTTAAGCACTGAACCCGCTTTTTTGCCAAACGCCTGTTGAACTAAACCTCCGGTAGCTTTTCTGATTCACCGTTTCATTAACTTTGTTTTTATTAACCTTTTAAAAACCCATAAAATGGCTACAAAAAAAAATCTACTGAGGATTTAAGATCAAACAAATTCCTCAATCGTGCCTCGAGCGAAGTTAACGGTTTTGCCGAACTCCTGCAACGCTTTGAAAGAAATATTTCAATCCTGGGCAGAAGCAAACGCACCTTCGGTAATCAACCCGCAGAACCTGCCTGTCGGCAGAAAGGAACCCCTTCCAAAGGCTATCAAACGTCACAAAAAAAGCAGTCCTTCTGAAAAACTACTTTGTAGCTCTAAATTCTAAAAACGAAATCCCCATAAGAGGACCATAATGCTGTTGAAAAGCCACCGGAGCTTCCGTTCAACGGGCTTTCATTTCTTGTCTTGCAGACAAAACGAAAGCTTAGTTATTATCGGCAGTTACAATTTTTTATATTCAAATTTAGTGCTTCCTCGTAGTTTCATTTCTTTTTCACTCAAAACTCTGCCTAATTCTCTTTTTTCAGAAATAGAGTCTTTTTTATCATAATAATATTCGGTTAGAAATTCAACAAATTCATTTGGATTTCCAAAAGTGGTAATACAACTATCCCTTTCACTAATTAATTTGTTTTTTGTATTGTACTTGTAGTAGGTTTTCATTTGTTGATCACGATTAAAAACCCAATTATTAATAATTTTATTTTGTTTTGAATCGTATTTGAATTTTGAATGTTTAGCAATTCCACCATTTTCATATTCAGTTTCTTCAATAATATTTTTATCATTTCGTTTAAAAGTAGTTTTGAATTTTGAAACTCGATTTCCTTTTTCAATCAATTGATTATACTTGTCATATAAAAAATATTGAATGGTGTCATTATTATAGATTATGAATTTTAAATTTCCATTTTTGTCATATAGATAATCATACTCCAAAATGCTTGTTTTAAGTCCTCTTCTATAAATTGATTTTACTTCAGTAATTTTGTTTTTAGAATTATAAAAGTAAAAAATAGAATTGTTTTCATTAATTAGTCTATTTTTCCTGTCAAAAACCATTAATTTTATCTTTTGAGATAGAAGTGAATCTTTTTCATCAAAATGTTTTTCGAAAACTTTAATTTCATAAGATTTATTCTTTTCGGAATATTTATCCAATTTTAATTTTTCAATATCTCCTATGCAAGAATTAAATAATAAGATTGACGCTACATAGAAAATTTTCTTTAACATACTGCTGTTCTGTAATTGCCGATAACGGTTTGGGTATTGCCGAAGGCGGGGATTTTATCACTAAAGTTCAATCGAAGAACGAGAGTTGAACCTTGCACAAATGCCCAATCGAAGCCGCTCAGCCCCGCTTTTGGCAATACCTTGTTGAACTAAACCTCCGGTAGCTTTTCCCATTCGCCGTTTCATTAACTTTGTTTTTATTAAACCCTAAAAAACATATAAAATGGCTACAAAAAAAAATCTCCTGAGGAGTTAAGAACGAACAAATTCCTCAACCGTGCCTCTAGCGAAGTTAACGGTTTTGCCGAACTCCTGCAACGCTTTGAAAGAAATATTTCCATCCTGGGCAGAAGCAAACGCACCTTTGATAATTATTCGCGGCATGTCGCCGCCATAGCGCTGCACTTCAAAACACTGCCCACCGAACTGGATCCCGAACAGGTCAAAGATTACCTTTTTGAACTCCAGCAGCGCTCCAAAACACCTTCCCAGTCGTACTTCAAACATACCGTTTACGGACTCCGCTTCCTGCTGAAAACAGAAGGTCTGCCCTATAGTTTTCTGCATCTTCCCTCCATTGCTAAAGTGAACAAACTTCCTGTGATCCTGAGCCGCGAAGAGATCTGGCGCATGCTTCAAACCGCCGAAC
>NZ_JACBFP010000025.1 GCF_021401085.1 Chryseobacterium sp. R2A-55 | reverse complement strand
TGGAGAAACTCTTCGCCAAAAGCTGGGTCGTCTATGCCAAGCGGCCTTTTGGCGGCCCGAAACAGGTAATTGAATATCTGGGAAGATACACCCACAAAGTGGCCATCAGCAATCACCGGATCAAGGAAGTCACAGATAAAGAAGTTCGTTTTACCTACAAAGATTACCGCAAAGGCGGCGAGAAAAAAGAAATGACTTTATCGAATGTGGAGTTTATCAGGCGCTTCAGTCTGCACATTCTGCCGAAAAGATTTGTGCGGATCCGCCATTACGGTATTTTAAGCAGCAGCTGGAAGCGTGGAAAACTTCAGGGTTTGCAAGAAAGTTTAAAAGTGGACCGAAGCGTTTTTGTTCCCCAGACTATGCTCAGAAAATGCCGGTGTTGCAAAGAAGGAAACCTGGTGACTATTGCAGCTTTCGGGCAGCGCGGTCCGCCGCAGGATTTTCTTTTCGTCACCCAACCTTCGTCTGCGAAATAACCTTTGCGGGTAAGGGAACCTTTGTCCTGCAGCGAAGAAAACCCGCAGAACCTGCCTGTCGGCAGACAGGAACCACTCACAACGGCTATCAAACGCCACAAAAAAAGCAGTACTTCTAAAAAAACTGCTTTGTAGCTCTGAATGCTAAAAACGAAATCCCCATAATAGGACCATCATACTGCTGAAAAGCTACCTGAGCTTCCGTTCAACGGGCTTTCATTTCTTGTCTTTCAGACAAAACGAAAGCTTAGTTATTGGCAGCAGTTTTTTTTATATAATTTTTCCATCAACAACTTCAATTTTTTCCATTCTATTAAGTTGATATGTGCCATTTGGTGCAGGTTTTCCATCAATTGTAACTCTTCTTTCGCCTGAATTTTCAACTTCTATTACGCCATTATCTGTATAATATTTGGTAAATGGTTTCGGTTCATTGTTTGAAATCACATTTTTATATGGTTTAGGTTTTAAGCAAAAAACCCAAATCATCGCTATTAAAGGAAAGAAAAATCCGAAAACAGACCAACCTCCTGCTTCACGATTTAATGATTTTGCTTGACTATAACATACAATTGCTCCTACAACACGAAAAGCAAATGAAAGAAATAAAAGCCCGTTATTTTGTTCCATGGTTTTTAAAATTTATTATTTCCAAAGATTGTTAATTACAATAGTATTTATGATTTTATTTGATAGATTATCTGCTAAGAATCGGTCTTGTTCATCTTTAATATTCTGAAAATTAAAACTTATATTGATTATTTTAGTCTTATAGGGAATTTGATAATAAACCATATAAAAATCCATTGTAAACTCTGCTCTTCGCAATGTTCCAAAAGTTGACCCGACTGAACTTTCAATACCCTCAACTTTTGTTATTCTGCATGTAGAGTTTTTTGGATTTTCAATTCCTATTTCATTAAAGTAATTAGAACAATTTTTTGCGGTAGGAAAACTTTGCAACATTATATCTTTAATATCCTTATCTGACAATAGTCTAAATGCTTTTTTTTCTTCAGGTGAAGATTTTTCAATAATATCAGTTATTCCGAAAGTTGATCTAATTGATTTGTCAGGATTGGCAAAATTGTATAACATATGAGGTCTTTTACCCTCTGTTTTTGTCCAATCCGCAGGATAACTAATATTAATGTCAAGTCCTAACGATTTTTCATGATTTTTTGTCGAGATTTTTTGTATTTCCTCTTTCTTTAATTCATTAGCAATTTGAGAAAAATAGATACAAAAAAACAAAAGTGAGAAAAGTGTAAATATTTTTTTCATTCATTTATTTTTATTGAGTTTAACATTTCTTTAATTAATGGAAGCACTGTGTCATAATTAACTTTATCGGTAGAAAATTCTAGTTGATAAAAAAAATTTTCAACAGGAATTGTGAAAATATCAGCAACTATAGTCTTATTGTTTTTGAGCATGACCATTTCTGAACTTATGTGAAAGTAATTAATATTTTTTGTTTTTTTAAATGAAGTTGGGTTTATTTTTGTGATTTTTGCAATCCCTGTATTACTGATATGCTCTTTGTTTGCTTTAATATTTTCATCATACATTTCTTTTATTTCGTTCTGTAGTTCAGAATTAGAAGAATAATAATTATTTGAAAATGAAAATCCAATTTTGGTTTGGGAAAGAACAAGATTATTTAAGCAATTACAAGTTTTATTTTTAAAAGTAAAAGTTGTTCTTTCATTATAGTCTAATTCAATCTGTTTAAAAGTTTCATTTAACTTTTGATTTTCATCTCTGATATTTTTTTTTGCTTCATCAAGTAATTCCTTATTTAATATTTGGTAATTTGATGATATTTCAAAGTTAATTTCGCCATAATTAATATTTTGAGTTTGGGAGAATATTTTTGAAAAAGTTAAAATGAGAATAAAAAAATAAATCTTCTTTTTCATACTTGTGTTGATTTTTAGGTGCATTTTATAAAATTGCTGCCAACGCGTAAATATACGTATATTATCTGAAGTACTAATTTTTTTTATTCATAAAACCAAACAAACTGACAAAGTATTGGATATTAGGGTTTTATCACTACTTTTGTGTAGCGTATTACGGATAAATAACCACCCCGATCGCTCCAGATAAACGTGTAAT
>NZ_JACBFP010000024.1 GCF_021401085.1 Chryseobacterium sp. R2A-55 | reverse complement strand
AAAATCAACAGTCCTAGTGGTGGATTTTGCCATTTACTAAACAACATAAAAGTGAAAAATCCGATAAGTCCCCAAAGAGAAAGTCCTCGCAAACTTGTAAATTGATTACCCTTGAAAGTTTCTTCATTTTCAAAGCGAATATTGTCTTTACTTATTTCTTTTATTGAGTCGTGATTGTAGTCTTGTTTTTTGATAACAACATGTTCAAGAAATAATTTTATCTCAGAACTGTTTGAATACATATCGTCAAATAGAATTTTTTCTGTTCCATCATTGAACAATATAGTAGTTCCTTCCATTGGAAAAGTGATAATGCATTTAAAAGGCATTTTTCCAGTCAATGCAATGTCTTTTATGTCTTTTAAATAGAATGTTTCATTACCAATTTTAATTGAGTGTTTGTCAAGAGTGATTATAGGCGAGTTTTTCCAATAAGAATAAAGCAGCGAAAACGCAAGTAGATAAAGAGCAAGACTAAAGACTGGCATAGAATATTCCTTTGTCGCAGGATTCTCTTTTTGTAAAATGTCAATACTTGCAAAAAGTAACAGTGTTCCTAAACCACAGAGAAATAATGTCCCAAAAGCTATAGAACCATAAAATTTAAATGGATGTCTTTTTGTCGTAATTGTCGTCATTCGGTATTGTCGTTTTTAAAATGAGGCAAAACGTTCCGGCGCTTGGCGAAGAACCGGATTTCGAACCAATGAACTGACTGCTAGCACTGAACTTGATACGAAGCACAAAGCTTGATTTAAGCACTGAACCCGCTTTTTTGCCAAACGCCTGTTGAACCAAACCTCCGGTAGCTTTTCCCATTCGCCGTTTCATTAACTTTGTTTTCATTAACCTTTTAAAAACCCATAAAATGGCTACAAAAAAAAATCTACTGAGGATTTAAGATCAAACAAATTTCTCAACCGTGCCTCTAGCGAAGTTAACGGTTTTGCCGAACTCCTGCAACGCTTCGAAAGAAATATTTCCATCCTGGGCAGAAACAAACGAACCTTTGATAATCAACCCGCAGAACCTGCCTGTCGGCAGACAGAACCCCCTTCCAAAGGCTATCAAACGCCACAAAAAAAAGCAGTAATTCTAAAAAACTGCTTTGTGTATCTAAATTCTAAAAACGAAATCCCCATAATAGGACCATCATACTGCTGAAAAGCCACCGGAGCTTCCGTTCAACGGGCTTTCATTTCTTGTCTTGCAGACAAAACGAAAGCTTAGTTATTAGCCGTAGTTTTCTTCGACTTAATAATCATAAAAGTCAAATATCCACATTAATCATTTTCTTTGTCTTGTAAATACCAAGTTTCATTTTCATCATATTTAAAAGTTTCAAGCAAACTTCCATCCTCAAACTTAACTCTTATATCATCGGTTTCAGTTACTTGAAAACCAAGTATTTGCTGTTCTTTAAGATACTCTAGCTTTTTGCACCAATTCTTAAAATCAGAATTATATTTTTCTTCATCTTCATAATCTTGATAAACTGGACAGTCAAAGGAAGAGTTTAGAAAGATTCCATTTTGAATTAATCTCCAGACAGGATCAATCCACAGGATTTCAGTTTCATTTTCAGTTTTTAAATTAAAACAAAACGAATTTGTTGCAAGAAAAAAATCAGACTTGATATTTCTTATATTTTCAATTTTTTCTTTCACCACGGCAATTGGTTAAAATTACGGCTAACGTTGAAGCATTGCTGAAGGCGTGGCATTAGCATTCCTGTCAGCCGATGCTGAAGCTAAATTAACAAACAAAAGATGAGTTTAAAAATAAATGCTCAATAGCGTTCCGTCACGATGGATATGCTGCCGATTAGAATTACAAATGCTGATGTTGCGAAATGTCAGCCACGCTTTTAGCAATGCACTTGTTGCCTGCTGGCATTTCTGTCATTCATTGTCTATTTCCTTTCTAATAATTTGTCGCTCCTTTTTTCTGTCCGCCTTTCGTCTGTCTGACTTAAGTTTTTGTTGATACTTGTTTTTGTCACTGTCAAAGTGCATATTACTTTCTGCAAGCCAAGAACCTTGTCTAATCATTAGTCCATTCCAAATGCAATTGTCATAGCCGCAATTGTGTTTTGAGTATTCTCCAAAATTTCTATGCTTGATTTTTTTGTCTGCTAAAATTCTTTGTTGATTTTTTCTTATGTCGTCCCAGATTTTCTGTTCGTCACCTTTTGTTAGCTCTTGTCCTAAATATTCAACTTCAACAAATGTTTTTGGGTCTTTAAGTTGAAGAAAGTCAAACGTCTTTTTAAAAGTTTTATGTGCATAATCTCTAACAGCGATTTTATCGTCAAGTGTCAACTTTTCGTTCTCTACAATTGAGCGATAAAGTCCAAGCGTGTTGAAGTCTGAATACTTCTTATAGTTGTCAATGTAAAAGAAATATTCGTCCGAAGTCAGTGTGTTAAATTTTCGTCCTATTTCCATTTTGAAATTATTAGTAACTGTCCTTTAAGCTTGCAGGCAACGTTTTGCAGATTTGCGATGGGCGGGATTTTCACCACAAATGTTTATGTGGAGCACAAAACTTTCGGCTACCACTAAAAGGTCAGCGTAGCACGAAACCCCGCCTATTGCAAATGTGCTGTTGAACTAAACCTCCGGTAGCTTTTCCCATTCGCCGTTTTAGTAATTTTGTTTTTTTTAACAATCAAAACATTACTATGGCTACAAAAAAAAATCTACTGAGGATTTAAGGACGAACAAATTTCTCAATCGTGCTTCGAGCGAAGTTAACGGTTTTGCCGAACTCCTGCAACGCTTTGAAAGAAATATTTCCATTCTGGGCAGAAGCAAACGCACCTTCGATAATCAGCCAGCAGAACCTGCCTGTCGGCAGACAGGAAGCCCTTCCAAAGGCTATCAAACGTCACAAAAAAAAGCAGTCCTTTTGAGAAACTGCTTTGTTGCTCTAAATTCTAGAAATGAAATCCCTATAAGAGGATTATTATGCTGTTGAAAAACTGCCGGAGGTTCGGTTCAACGGGCTTTCATCTCTTGTCCTGCGGACAAGACGAAAGCTTAGTTATTATGCCTCGTTTTTCTCATCTTTCTATATACATTCGTTTCTAACTGTTACGCCTTTTTTTTCAAGTTTGTCCTTCAAGTCAAGCCACGTTTTATCTCTCAATGTCCCTGCGGGATAGAGTTTATTTCTAAAGTCACTCGTTATTATCCTCATGCAATTTGGCTGTTTCTCTTGTGTTTCATAAACAACTTCTTTTATGTCTGCCAAACGATAAATTTTTACCTTCCAAAAGAAATTATGATTTCTTACGATTAAGTAGTCCGTAGTCAGTCCAAAGTAGTGCATTAGCCAAGAGTGTAATACGAACCAAAAAGTCCCAAATGCACCAAAGAAAATCAACAGTCCTAGTGGTGGATTTTGCCATTTACTAAACAACATAAAAGTGAAAAATCCGATAAGTCCCCAAAGAGAAAGTCCTCGCAAACTTGTAAATTGATTACCCTTGAAAGTTT
>NZ_JACBFP010000023.1 GCF_021401085.1 Chryseobacterium sp. R2A-55 | reverse complement strand
GGAGAAATCCATGGGTAAACTTCGTTTTTTTGATATGTTAAAAATTCATCATTACACGTTTATCTGGAGCGATCGGGGTGGTTATTTATCCGTAATACGCTACACAAAAGTAGTGATAAAACCCTAATATCCAATACTTTGTCAGTTTGTTTGGTTTTATGAATAAAAAAATTTAGTACTTCAGATAATATACGTATATTTACGTGTTATACGATATTTTAAGAAAATATTGTACATTTTTTTATATTTACAGTTAATTGTAAAAAGTAGTTTTAATGAAATCATTTATTCATAACATTTTCACTTTAATAATATCTTTAATTGGTTTGATCGGTGGACTTTTTTGGTGCATTCAATCAAATTGGGAATATGAACCCTTAATTCTTATTCTAGTATCAGCTTCACAATTAATATTATATTTTACCATTCCTAAAGATAATCCTAATGAAGACAGCTCAAAAAATTTGAAACAATCTTTTGCTTCAGTAAACAATATTTCAAACAGTAGCGGAGTAAGTACTATAACAAATAATGGAAACTTACAAATCAATAGTATAAGTAATCAAAAAGAAATTGTCAATAGAGAAATGCAGAAATCTACAGAAGATAAAAACTTAATAATTGATTCAAAAAAGAATAAAATCTCAATTTTATTTATTGATGATGATAAAAATTTCAACATTGTAAAAATTTTGAAAGATAGTGGTTGGAAAAATACTAAAACCATTGTTGATGTGAAGACATTGGATGACCAGAATATTAAGAATTCAGAAATAATCTTTGTCGATATAAATGGAGTTGGAAAATTATTAAGTTTACCAAATGAAGGTTTAGATTTAGCATTAATGATTAAGCAAAAATATAATGAAAAGAAGGTAATAATTTATTCTGCAAATAGTATGAACAATGCTTTTCATGAAGCGTGGAGTCTTACAGATTCTCGTTTAGCTAAAAATGCACTACCCTATCAATTTCAGCATTTAGTGGAAAAATTTAGTTTAGAATTTTATAATAATTAATGGAAGAAAATTTTTACTTTGTTAAATCAAGAACGGGAGACTATTTATTAAACACTTTTCCTCAAAACTTAGATTACCTTTTAAGAGAAAATACAGACAAAAGAAATAAGATTACGATAAATTTCAATGAGAAAAATTATACAGCGAGGATAGGAACTGTTTCAAGTGACGACTTAATTGTGACAATACTTACAATTAATAAAAAGTGTATTGAAAGATTAAAATTCTTCAATGAATTACTAGATAATTGTGTACTTTTTATCAGACCAATTCTAAATTTGGAAGTGCTTATTAAAGAGAACAATAATAACATTTTGGAAGAATTTATTCATAATGTCAAATCAATAAATTCTTATAGTATTCAAAATTTATTTACCCTAATTCCACAAAAATCACTTTCTGACAACGTTAATATTCAGAAAGAGCAGCTAAAAAAAATTATTAAAGAACAACCTTATGTAACTGTAGACACATTACTTAAGGAATTAAAATATAGTATCGCCACAAAAGTTGAATTTTCAGTTTTTGAAAATGTTTTACACAAGAGAACATCTCATTTCAAAGAACAACACGATATAAGAAGTGTTTTTATATCAATATTACAATTGTTTGCTGAAGATTTTGAATCTAATAGAATTGAAATTTCATTAGCAGCTTGCGAAAGAGTTTTAGAAATTGATTATGATTCGTTGTTCGTTTCATTATATTATATATTTGATAATGCAGTAAAATATTGCCACCCAAATACAACACTAAAAATTCACTTTGATGAAGAAAAAAGCTCATTTAATGTTAGTATTAAAATGGTTTCTATTAAGATAAATCCGAGTGAAATTGATTCTCTTTCATTACGTGGATATAGGTCAGACATAGCAAAAAAAATAAATATTAATGGACAGGGAATTGGAATGTATAGAATTAAGAAAACATTAAAAATAAATAATGCTGAAATCTCAATCAATCCTAATTCCTTCAAATTTAATAAAATACATAAAGGTCTTGAGTATGAAGGCAATGAATTTTTAATAAAATTTAATGGGCAACAAAAAAATTGGTTCTAAAAAAAACATCGTATAATAACTAAGCTTTCGTTTTGTCTGCAAGACAAGAAATGAAAGCCCGTTGAACGGAAGCTCCGGTAGCTTTTCGACAGTATTTTGGTTCTCTTATGGGGATTTCGTTTTTAGCATTCAGAGCTACAAAGCAGTTTTTTAGAATTACTGCTTTTTTTTGTGGCGTTTGCTAGCCTTTGGAAGGGGGTTCTGTCTGCCGACAGGCAGGTTCTGCGGGTTTTCTTCGCTGCAGAATACAAGTTCCCTTATCCACAAAGGTTATTTCGCAGACGAAGGTTGGGTGACGAAATAAGAAAGTTGGGAATGGTAAAAAGAATTCAAAAACAAATCACTAAATTTGGTTTGACTAATGAGTATTTTTTTAATTTTACAACAAGCTGATTATCATTACAAATTTAAAGCGTTAGTCAGAATTCCCCTACTCGAAAACGGAGTTGTTTTTAGCTGCTAACGAAGAAATTTTTACTATTTTGGATAATCAAATAGTCAAAAAATGAAAACATATAACTGTTTGATTATCACTATTTAAATTTAACGTTAGTCAGAATCTTACAAAAACCTGTGTCAAATTGAAAAAATTAGGAACATTAATAGGAATTTTGATTTTAATTGGTTTTGCAAATGCTACTTTATTTATTCCTTATATTAGTATTGCAAAACTTCCAGGCGGAGAAGTTGGAATGATGCCTTTTGCAATATTAATTGAATCTGGAATTTCTGCTTTAATTACAATAATAATTTATTTGCTAAGTAAGTTTTTTAAAGAATTAAATCTCATTAACTCAATTTTTGTTTATCACTTAATTTACTTTGGATTATTGATTTCACAAGGATTAAATTTAAGGGAACTTTACAAATTCAAATCTTGGAATTATGATTTGTTCATTATTATAATTGCATTCTTAATTTGGGGTTTAACATATATAATTTTAAAAGGGGAAAATGCAAATATCAAATCTTGAGGAAATCCGAAAAAAAGTAGAAGAAATATCTTTAAAACTTCCTCAAAAAATTGACATAAACTCATACATAACTTTTGGAAATCAAGAAGATTTTGCAAAACCAAATATAGAAATTGACAATTCTCTATTTTATAATTTTATAGTTGTAGAACGAGGACAAGAATTGGAGAAAAGAATTACCATTAATTTGGATGATTTACTTTATTGGATATTTGAATTAATCACTTTTGATTTGGCTTCTAAATTTGAATTGCAGAATCGAATTGAAAATTCTGATTTTAGAAAAATATTATTCAAAAAACAGGAAGAATTATTATCATTTATTTCAGATTATTGGAAAGCTAAAAAATTAATTGAGCATAATGAAATTTTAAAAATCTTTCCATTTCAAGACAAAAAATAATGTAAAAAGACTTCAGCTAATAACTAAGCTTTCGTTTTGTCTGCAAGACAAGAAATGAAAGCCCGTTGAACGGAAGCTCCGGTGGCTTTTCAGCAGTATGATGGTCCTATTATGGGGATTTCGTTTTTAGCATTCAGA
>NZ_JACBFP010000022.1 GCF_021401085.1 Chryseobacterium sp. R2A-55 | reverse complement strand
TCCCGCCAATACTTTGCGAAAGCCCTGCAAAACCGGGCAGAAGGAATCGGAAAATACACCCTTGAAGGACGGCTCCTCCCACCGGAAGCGCCAAATCGCATATTCCAAATGATGACCGCGCATTTTCATGCATCGCGGTCCGCCGCAGGACTTTCTTTTCGTCACCCAACCTTTGCCTGCGAAATAACCTTTGCGGATAAGGGAACCTTTGTCCTGCAGCGAAGAAAACCCGCAGAACCTGCCTGTCGGCAGACAGGACCCCCTTCCAAAGGCTAGCAAACGACACAAAAAAAAGCAGTAATTCTAAAAAACTGCTTTGTAGCTCTAAATTCTAAAAACGATAACTCCATAGAAGAACCAATATTGGAGAAAAGCCACCGGAGCTTCCGTTCAACGGGCTTTCATTTCTTGTCTTGCAGACAAAACGAAAGCTTAGTTATTGTACGACGTTCTTTTTATAAGTTTTTTAAATATTCATAAAGTGTTTTATTTGTAACATTTAGATTTTGTTTACAAAATTCATTTAAAAACATAATATGTATAAACGGAATTATTAGCAAACAAACCAATATTATATACGTTTTACGGTTTTTATAATTCAGATTTTTGTGTTTTAAAAATACTATCCATACTCCAATCATTAGAACAGTCGCAAAAATTGACATCATAATCATCCAAGCAATTCCGTCAGAATCTAGATTTCCAGGTGCAAAATACCAATCCAAAGTTCTACTAATTAAATAGAAAATTAAAACTGCCCAAATAATTTTTTCATATTCAATTTTATTTTTTTCGCCAATAAACCATACAGCCAAAGGTAAAATAACAGTCGTTCCAAGCATAAATCCTAGAGGTGGAAGTGTTAAACTTAATAATTGAGTCAAAGTCAAAGCGAAGAAACTAAAAATCAAAAATTTTTTCAAATCTAATTTGTTTTGTGGTGTTGGTTTAGAATGTCGTACAACGGTTCTCAGCTATACGCAGGCAGGGATTTTTACCACTGAACATCCTACGAAGAACTGAACTTCAAAATTACCACTTTCCTGTCCTACGAAGCACAAAACCCCTGCTTGCGTATAGGTGATGTTGGCAGCTGGTGTTCTTGATTTCAAAGCGATTATCATACGTTTACAAGATTATTTAGTCCAATGTCAATATGTTTTAAACTACATTGTTTTGGTAGCTTTAATTGGTCTGCGAAAACAAAAATTTCTTTTCCTTTATACACTTTTGCGGCTGAATACTGCAAGTCGTAAAGGAAATGTCGTCTTTTTTTATACAGATTCACAATGTCAGGAACACCGTCATAGGAAAGAACCCAATTGTGTTTGATTTCAGACTGAATAACTTGCGAAATTCTTGCATGGTCTGTTTTTTTATAGGCATTTAAATAAAGTTCACTTCCTTTTTCATAATAGGGAGGGTCAAGATAAATTAGGGTGTTTTTGGGTAAATTAGGTATGTAGTTTTGGATATAATATTCTGCGTCTAAATTTGTTAGGTGGATATTTTCTTTAAATCTCGCAATTGCTTCTATTCTTCTAATCAAGTCATTGCGATTAAATCTTGCATCCATTTTATAATTCCCTGACTGGTCTAAACCTCCAATCACACCTGCAGACAAAACACCTGACCGATTACACCGATTTAAAAAAAATACACTAAACCCTGTTTCTAGAATCCTTCTCTTATCACATTTTTTGACAATTTCTTTCCTCTTTCGCCATTCATCTACTGTCATTGATGCTGATGAAATCATTTTACAAAGTTCTTCTGGTTTATTAATTACTGAGTGCCAAAAAGAATATATACCAAAGTCTGAATCATTAAGGTGAATGTCTTTTACCTTTTTAGTAAGTAGCAACTGAATTCCAACTCCCGCACCACCTGCAAACGGTTCGACATAATGACATTCATTTATGCCGTTTTCCTGAATTATTTCCTCAATAAATGGGGAAAGTCGTTGCTTTCCACCTGGATAACGTAAAGGTGTTTTAAAATCTCCCATTAGTTCATCGCTTCTAAAAGTGGATAAATATTGCTAAAAACAGTGCATAAATCAGATTGGGAAATAGTAAAAACTGGGCTGTGAACCAAATTATTCATTGAAGTCACGGAAAGTAAGCCATCTGGTTTCCCAAGCTCGGTCATAGCTCCATGCAGTACTTTTACCATTTGAGTATTTGAATTATTATTTGTCAAATGAGCAGTGATGCCTCTCAATACTTCAACAAGCGTTTTATCTTTTCCTCCCGCTTTCGTCATACTTAAGCCATGGTCGGCAGAATATGCTTTACCAGAAATTTCGAACATACTTCTAAGTAAAAAACAAAATGCAATAGGATTGTCTGCAATTTTTAACTTCTTAATCTCGTCCCTAAGGGTAACAACTTTTTGTCTGTTGGCACCCCGAGGCGAAAATTTCTTTAAAAGCTGTGCGACATGTTTAGGGTCATTCACTGCTACTGCTTTCGGTGGAGCTGGTGGAGTGGGAGTTGTCGGTGCTACTGGTGTAGGAGTTGAATTATTACTTGTAGTAGGATTAGTATTTTGATTCGAATTTGGAGTGGTGTTACTTTGTGGCGTAGAACCTGTTGAACCACCTGAACCTGCTGTTGTGGGTGTTTGCGGATTATTTGAAGGTGGTTGTGGCGGTGTTATTACAACTGGAGCAATACCATAATTTGATGGGAAGTCTAAATGCACATTTCTAAGTGTTTCAAACTTAATTTGTTCAAGACCAATATCAAGTAAAATACTCTCTAATTCGGCCAATTGAGGTATCTGAGGGTACTTTTTAACTAATTCTGCAATACTTGTAAAACCAAGTCTTGAAAATGATTTTCTTAAAGCTTCATCTAGAACAGTCAAAGGATATTCACCGCCCCACCTTTCTTTTTGTTGGCCATTTAAGTTGTTACCTTTTTTTAGGTATTTTTCTAATAAATCAAGCCCATGTTCTGAACCGCCTTTTACATCTCTATTGTGTCTTGCTCGGGCAACTGAGTTCCATGGGTCACGACTTGCCTTTTCTCCTTTACCATGAGCAAGTGTAACTACTTTATCAACTTTATCTTCTTCTTCTAAAGTAAAAACGGTGCAAGGAACTTCAAGATTTTCAGCTTTCCATGTTGAGTCAAGTTTATTGATACTTTCAATTATTGACGCAGGTAATCCAAAATCCGAAAGTTTGTAATGTCCGTGGATTAGTTTAAGAGCTGCAATACGCCTATTTCCTTCCTTTACAATGTTATCAGTACCATTATTTAATATGATAATATTTTCCGTGGGTAAATATCCATCCTGAATGATGCTTTCCATTACCGCAAAAAATCTATCTGGCTTTATTGAAATCATTGCCTTAATTGCGTCAGATTCCTTTTTTTGAGGAACAGTTCTAAAGTTTTTCAGGTCAAGTTTTAACTTGCTGACTTCTATTTGTGATGTTGTTGGCATATTATTTATTTCAATTGCAAAGTAACTTATTTATTTTCATTTAGTCGTTTAACTTACCTAAGGCAATAGTTATCGAAAGTATTGTTAGTTAGTACTGTCTTCCTACACTTGCTGCCAACACGTAAATATACGTATATTATCTGAAGCACTAAATTTTTTTATTCACAAAACCAAACAAACTGACAAAGTATTGGATATTAGGATTTTATCACTACTTTTGTGTAGCGTATTACGGATAAATAACCACCCCGATCGCTCCAGATAAACGTGTAATGATGAATTTTTAACATATCAAAAAAACGAAGTTTACCCATGGATTTCTCCGATAAAAGATACACCTGCACTCCC
>NZ_JACBFP010000021.1 GCF_021401085.1 Chryseobacterium sp. R2A-55 | reverse complement strand
CGGCGCCCAATCAGGCAATAAATCTACGGGTAATTAGTACTGCTCGGCTATGCCGTTGCCGGCTTTACACCTGCAGCCTATCAACGTGGTCATCTCCCACGACCCTTAAAAGATGTCTCATCTCGAGGCAGGTTTCGCACTTATATGCCTTCAGTGCTTATCCATACCGAACGTAGCTACTCTGCGGTGCGCCTGGCGGCACAACAGATACACCAGAGGTTCGTTCAAATCGGTCCTCTCGTACTAGATTCAAGCCCTCCCAAACATCTAACGCCCGCAATAGATAGAGACCGAACTGTCTCACGACGTTCTGAACCCAGCTCGCGTGCCACTTTAATGGGCGAACAGCCCAACCCTTGGGACCTTCTCCAGCCCCAGGATGTGACGAGCCGACATCGAGGTGCCGAACCTCCCCGTCGATGTGAGCTCTTGGGGGAGACTAGCCTGTTATCCCCGGAGTACCTTTTATCCTATGAGCGATGGCCCTTCCATGCGGAACCACCGGATCACTATGTCCTGCTTTCGCACCTGGTCGACTTGTTGGTCTCGCAGTCAAGCACCCTTATGCCATTACACTCTGCGCACGGTTACCAAGCGTGCTGAGGGTACCTTTGAAAGCCTCCGTTACTCTTTTGGAGGCGACCACCCCAGTCAAACTACCCACCACGCGGTGTCCCCCGATTATTCGGGGTTAGGCTCCAAGTAAGCAAAGGGTGGTATTTCAACGACGGCTCCACGCATACTGGCGTACACGCTTCGAAGCCTCCCACCTATCCTACACATTGCTTACTCAGAGTCAACACGAAGTTATAGTAAAGGTTCACAGGGTCTTTTCGTCCCATTGCGGGTAATCGGCATCTTCACCGATACTACAATTTCACCGAGCTCGTGGCTGAGACAGTGCCCAGATCGTTACACCATTCGTGCAGGTCGGAACTTACCCGACAAGGAATTTCGCTACCTTAGGACCGTTATAGTTACGGCCGCCGTTTACTGGGGCTTCAGTCAAAAGCTTCGCTTACGCTAACTTCCTTCCTTAACCTTCCAGCACCGGGCAGGTGTCAGACCCTATACAGCATCTTTCGATTTAGCAGAGTCCTGTGTTTTTGATAAACAGTCGCCTGGGCCTCTTTACTGAGGCCTCCCTTGCGGGAGGCGTCCCTTCTTCCGAAGTTACGAGACTATTTTGCCTAGTTCCTTAGCCACGACTCACTCGAGCACCTTAGGATTCTCTCCTCGACCACCTGTGTCGGTTTTGGTACGGGTTGCTTCACTTCGGCTTTTCTTGGAACCACTTTCCCTGCAGCAGCTTCGCCCGAAGGCTAGGCCTTGACTATTCCGTCAGTCTCCAGCAGGTACGGCGATCCGTCCCCTTTTTAGTGTGAGCAAGTACGGGAATATTAACCCGTTGTCCATCCACTTCCCCTCTCGGGTTCGCGTTAGGTCCCGACTAACCCCCAGCTGATTAGCATGGCTGGGGAAGCCTTGGTCTTTCGGTGAGGGGGTTTCTCGCCCCCTTTATCGTTACTTATGCCTACATTTTCTTTTCTATAAGCTCCACCCGGCCTCGCGGCCGGGCTTCTGCGCCGATAGAATGCTCCCCTACCAGACCCCGCATACGCGGGGAATCCATAGCTTCGGTAATATGCTTATGCCCGATTATTATCCATGCCGGACCGCTCGACTAGTGAGCTGTTACGCACTCTTTAAATGAATGGCTGCTTCCAAGCCAACATCCTAGCTGTCAATGCAGTCCAACCGCGTTGTTTCAACTTAGCATATATTTGGGGACCTTAGCTGTTGGTCCGGGTTCTTTCCCTCTCGGACATGGACCTTAGCACCCATGCCCTCACTGCCGCGCAACATTTATTAGCATTCGGAGTTTGTCAGGAATTGGTAGGCGATGAAACCCCCGCATCCAATCAGTAGCTCTACCTCTAATAAACTTATCGCGACGCTGCACCTAAATGCATTTCGGGGAGTACGAGCTATCTCCCAGTTTGATTGGCCTTTCACCCCTACCCACAAGTCATCCGAAGACTTTTCAACGTCAACCGGTTCGGTCCTCCACTTTGTGTTACCAAAGCTTCAACCTGCCCATGGGTAGATCACAAGGTTTCGCGTCTAATCCTACTGACTATGCGCCCTATTCAGACTCGCTTTCGCTCCGCCTCCGCACCTGAAGTGCTTAAGCTCGCCAGTAAAATTAACTCGTAGGCTCATTATGCAAAAGGCACGCCGTCACCCCGAAAACTCGGGGCTCCGACCGCTTGTAGGCGTACGGTTTCAGGTTCTCTTTCACCCTCCTATTCGGAGTGCTTTTCACCTTTCCTTCACAGTACTTGTTCACTATCGGTCTTTCAGGAGTATTTAGCCTTGGAGGATGGTCCCCCCATATTCAGACAGGATTTCACGTGTCCCGCCCTACTCATTTATCACTTATGTATGCCTTTCATATACGGGGCTATCACCCTCTATGGCTGTTCTTTCCAGAACATTCTATTAAACATATAAAAGCTTTTGGGCTAATCCGCTTTCGCTCGCCACTACTTACGGAATCTCTTCGATTTCTTTTCCTCCGGGTACTTAGATGTTTCAGTTCTCCGGGTTTGCTTCCCGAAAAATCGGGATGACTGGTCTTCAACCAGCCGGGTTGCCCCATTCGGACATCTGCGGATCAATTCGTGTGTGCCGATCCCCGCAGCTTTTCGCAGCTTACCGCGTCCTTCTTCGCCTCTGAAAGCCTAGGCATCCGCCATACGCCCTTAACGATTTCTTTCCTAATTATTATATTAGTATATTTTTATACTCGGCGCCAAAAGGCGCTCGGTTTTCTCTTTGTGATGTCTTTACCGTCGATGTCAATGATCTTTGTATCTTCTCTTCAACCTGATGAGCAGATGTTGTTTTTGGCTCCATCCGCAACCTTTAAACCAGGCCTCCAAAACTGTGGAGAATAAGGGAGTCGAACCCTTGACCTCCTGCGTGCAAGGCAGGCGCTCTAGCCAGCTGAGCTAATTCCCCCTCTAGTCTGAGCCATTGAGCGGTTTAGTGATTGAGTGGCTTAGTTTTTTACCAAACACTCATTACTCCCTACTCTTTTACTCAAAATTAGTAGTCTCGGGCAGGCTCGAACTGCCGACCTCTACATTATCAGTGTAGCGCTCTAACCAGCTGAGCTACGAGACTGCTTATACCCAGCCCCTTCCCTGTTACCAATCCTAGTGGGTTTATGTTTCTAAATATCAACCAAAAGAAGAAAAAACTAAGGCAGAACTCCGAGCGGGTCCCATGCGCATTAATGCGACTTTGTTTTTTTTTGACGTATAGTCTCTAAAATGAGATGTTCCAGCCGCACCTTCCGGTACGGCTACCTTGTTACGACTTAGCCCTAGTTACCTGTTTTACCCTAGGCAGCTCCTTTTACGGTCACCGACTTCAGGTACCCCAGACTTCCATGGCTTGACGGGCGGTGTGTACAAGGCCCGGGAACGTATTCACCGCGCCATGGCTGATGCGCGATTACTAGCGATTCCAGCTTCATAGAGTCGAGTTGCAGACTCCAATCCGAACTGAGACCGGCTTTCGAGATTCGCATCCTGTCACCAGGTAGCTGCCCTCTGTACCGGCCATTGTATTACGTGTGTGGCCCAAGACGTAAGGGCCGTGATGATTTGACGTCATCCCCACCTTCCTCGCTACTTGCGTAGGCAGTCCCAACAGAGTCCCCAACTGAATGATGGCAACTGTTGGCAGGGGTTGCGCTCGTTGCAGGACTTAACCTAACACCTCACGGCACGAGCTGACGACAACCATGCAGCACCTTGAAAATTGCCCGAAGGAGGATCTATTTCTAAATCTGTCAATTCCCATTTAAGTCTTGGTAAGGTTCCTCGCGTATCATCGAATTAAACCACATAATCCACCGCTTGTGCGGGCCCCCGTCAATTCCTTTGAGTTTCATCCTTGCGGACGTACTCCCCAGGTGGCTAACTTATCACTTTCGCTTGGTCTCCGAGGCTTGCGCCTCGAAAACGAGTTAGCATCGTTTACGGCGTGGACTACCAGGGTATCTAATCCTGTTCGCTCCCCACGCTTTCGTCCCTCAGCGTCAGTTGAATCTTAGTGACCTGCCTTCGCAATCGGTGTTCTAAGTAATATCTATGCATTTCACCGCTACACTACTTATTCCAGCCACTTCAAATTCACTCAAGACCCGCAGTATCAATGGCAGTTTCACAGTTAAGCTGCGAGATTTCACCACTGACTTACGGGTCCGCCTACGGACCCTTTAAACCCAATAAATCCGGATAACGCTTGCACCCTCCGTATTACCGCGGCTGCTGGCACGGAGTTAGCCGGTGCTTATTCGTACAGTACCTTCAGCTGCCCTCACGAGGACAGGTTTATCCCTGTACAAAAGAAGTTTACAGACCATAGGTCCTTAATCCTTCACGCGGGATGGCTGGATCAGGCTTTCACCCATTGTCCAATATTCCTCACTGCTGCCTCCCGTAGGAGTCTGGTCCGTGTCTCAGTACCAGTGTGGGGGATCTCCCTCTCAGGACCCCTAGAGATCATAGACTTGGTGGGCCGTTACCCCGCCAACTATCTAATCTCGCGCGTGCCCATCCCGATCCGCCGAAGCTTTCAATATCCAATGATGCCATTAAATATGTTATGGGGTATTAATCCTCCTTTCGAAGGGCTATCCCCCGGATTGGGGCAGGTTGCACACGTGTTACGCACCCGTACGCCGCTCTCTCTCTCCCGAAGAAGAAATACCGCTCGGCTTGCATGTGTTAGGCCTCCCGCTAGCGTTCATCCTGAGCCAGGATCAAACTCTCCATTGTATGTTTGTCCGGGCCCGCTCAAAGTTATTACGCCTTAGTTTTTTCCTTACTTTTTTTGGTTGTTATTTGTGATGTCAATGATCTTTATTCTTTCCGCTTAGCCGGACCGGGGAAAGACGCCCCTTGTTCCGATTTGCGGTTGCAAAAGTAGAAACTTTTTTCCATCTGGCAAAATATTTT
>NZ_JACBFP010000020.1 GCF_021401085.1 Chryseobacterium sp. R2A-55 | reverse complement strand
CCCCAACATATTTGCAAGGTTTTAATGCTCAAATATACAAAATCCTGCAAAGAAAAACAAGAAAAATTACAATTAATTTATTGATTGTCAATATGTTGATGGCGTTTTAAGGAGAGACTAAATACTATTTATGTCTCTAACATTTCTACTCCTGGTGATGATCGCGGTGCTTGTTACCATTGGAATCATCACAAAAAAACTCAACATCCTGAAACTTTCTGCACCGGATAAAAACGGGAATCAAAAGCCTGTCGGCATTCAGTGGAAACCGGTTACTTTTATTCTGTTAACGGTTCTTGCAGCCCTGTTTCAGCCTATGAATTACGAAGTGATCAGCGTAGGTCACAAAGGGCTTCTCATCAATTTACTCGGTGATAAGCGGGGCGCTTCGAATACCGAAGAAGTTTCGGGTGTGGTGTTCTATAACAAATACACCCAGGAAATCCAGGAAGTTCCGCTCGACCAGAGGCATATTGAATATCCCGAATCCATTATCGTGGCCAAAGGCGGGTTTCCCTGTCCGATCAAGCCTTCGTTCAACTATTCGGTGAAGGAATCTACCGCGTCTGATATGTTTACCAATCTGAGATCCACCTATAAAAAGGGCGGGCTGGAAGCGATACAGGAAGGCTGGCTGAACAATGCCATCATTGGGGCCATCAATGATGTGGCGAACCGACATTCGATTGATTACCTGTTCAACAACCGGGAAACCTATGAGGCAGAAATTCTGTCGGAAGTGAATAAAAGAATTGGGAAATGGTTTCTGGTATCCCAGCTGAAAACCAATATCCAGCCTCCGAAAGCCATCCGCCAGTCGATTGAAGACAAGGCGACGGCAGATGCTGATGCGATTAAAGCGGAAGCGCAGGCGCGTGTTGCGCAAGCCGATGCGCAGCGGAAGATACAGTTGGCAAAAGGAGATTCGGCTTCCATGGTGATCAGCGGAAAGTGCGGAATCAGCGGGAGTACTATTTGTGATAAAAACTTGTCACAGAACAGGCTTTCCATGAATCAATAAAGCGGATCAGTAAATTTTATTAATTTTATTACAAATCTCATGTGACTTTGAGAAATATTTATAACTTTGGAAGATTATTAACTAAAATTACAATTAATATGAAAGAGAAATCAACTTTTGAATTATTTGGGTTGCGTGGAAACCGGATCCCATCTAATGGAAAGCTTCGGCTTTTATTTTTTCTGTTGCTCTCTGTCTTCGGATTTGGACAGACAGTGACTATTCCGGCGGCCAATACCAATACGGGTGGACAGCGATATCCGCTTACAGGATTTTTTGGTTATCAGCGTTCAGCGGCAATATACAGTGCGGCAGAACATGGTATGGTTGCCGGTAATGAAGTCAGTCAGGTTTGCTGGTATGCGAACACGGTAGGCACTGCTGTTCCAACCGTTCCGTTAAAGATCAGTATGAAAACTACTACTGCCACTAATTTTGCTGCAGCAACAACTGTTGCAACGGAATTAACCGGGGCTGTTGAAGTTTATTCCGGTGAGATAGGTGCAGTTACTGCAGGCGAATGGAAATGTTATCCATTAACGACTCCGTTCCCCTATACCGGTAACAATCTTGAAGTAATTGTACAGACAAACTCAGGTGGATCGGGTCTTGAAACTTCCACCTCACGGGCAATGAGATATTCCACCTCCACAAGCGGTCATCAATATTGGGAAACAGATACTAATCCTCCTAGCGGAACCGGGACAATCAACAGCAACCGACCAAATTTGCAATTGGTTTACTCCACTCCATCAGGTCCGGGTGTGCTTCAATTCAGCTCGTTGAATTATGCGGGAACTGAAGGAACAAGTGCTACTGTTACGGTAATGAGAACGGGAGGAGGTGATGGTGCTGTTTCTGTTGATTATGCAACCAGCGACGGCACTGCAACAGCAGGCAGTGATTATACTGCCACATCCGGAACCCTGAGCTGGGCAAGTGGCGATAGTACCCCCAAAACCTTTAACGTGGCTCTTTTGACGGATGCAGTGGCTGACCCGGGTGAAACTGTTATTTTAACACTTTCTAATGCTACAGGAGGGGCAACTCTTGGCGCAACCAATCCTGCCACACTTACCATTACAGATGTTCCTCCGCCACTTAGCGGCGGTACTTACAATGTACCGGGAGATTATCCTACGCTGACTAACGCAGGTGGTATTTTTGCTGCCATCAACGCAGTGGGTATTGCAGGAGACGTTACCATTAACATCGCAAATAACCTAACTGCTGAAACGGGAACAAATTCGCTTAATGCGTTCACAGGTGGATACAGCATCACCATCAAACCAACCGGAGCGGCAAGAACAATTTCGGGTACAAGCACTGCTGCTTTAATCAACCTCAATGGTGCAAATAATGTCACTATTGACGGCTCATTAACTGCGGGTGGAACCACAAAAGACCTTACCATTTCTAATCTGAGTACCGGCTCAGGCGCAAGTGCCATAAGGTTTATCAATGGTGCGTCAAATAATACCGTTAAAAACAGCATCATAACAGGTCGGGCTACAGGAACTACAAGTGGCGTTCTGGTATTCTCTACCTCAACCGCTGCATCAGGAAATAATAATAATGTGATATCTAATAACGATATTACCCAGGGTACTTCTAAACCTAATATTGCAATATTTAATTCAGGTACCGCCGCTAAGCACAATACCAATAACCTGGTTACCAGAAACAGAATATTTGATTTTGCAGCGATTGGAGTAAGCGATGCCGGGAATTCCGATGGTTTCACCATTTCCAATAACGATATATTTGCCACTTCAGTATCTACTGCTTCTATATGCGGAATCTGGCCAAATGGAACAACGATAAAATCACCTAAATATACAGGTAATAAGATTCATGACCTTACCACTTCTTTGGCTACAGGAGGGGCAGTAGGAATCAATGGTTACACGATTGCAACTCCATCTACTATGGAAATTTCCAATAATATGATTTGGAATCTCAATAATACCAATGCCAATCCCGGTACTACGAATGCTATTGTAGGTATTTATGATCAGTTAGACCCGGGTTCAGATATGTATATCTACTACAATACCGTAGTATTAAGCGGAACAGCTAACGGAACGATTGAATCTTACGCATACAGAGGTGCTTACCAAAACAGCTCTTGGGTGAAAAACAATATTTTTGTAAATACAAGAACAGGTGCAGGAACCGGAGTTAAAGTAGCTTATGCCAATCACAGAACTACGGGAACACTGACTTCTGATTACAACGATGTTTATGCTGCCGGAGATGCTAAGAACTATGTAGGTAGAGAAGGTACGAACTATTATTCAACCTTTGATGACTGGCGCGCCGCAATCGGTACGAGAGATGAAAATTCTAAAAATGCATTGCCTTCATTTGTTTCTTCATCAGATTTACATTTGACTACGACAGGTAATAATGCGCTCAGCAATACAGGCACGCCGATAGCTACAGTTACCATAGATATTGATGGGGACGCAAGAAGTGCTACGACCCCTGATATCGGGGCTGATGAGTTTGAAGGAATAGTATTGGCAACTCAAACTGTCCATAAGAATGTAGTGAACATTTATCCGAATCCAGTAGTTGATTTTGTGAATATCAACAATTCATCAAGGATTGATTCAGTGGAAGTTTATAGTGTTTCCGGCCAAAAAGTGGCAGCGAAAACTTTGAATGCAAACTCGGGTCAAATCGATATGAGTAAAATGACTTCCGGTATTTACATTATCTCTGTAAAAGCAGGGGAAAATGTGCACCAGATAAAAGTGATCAAGAAATAGCAGATTATCTTTAATAAATGAAGTCCGGTATTGTGCCGGACTTTTTTTGTTCATGATGTTGGCAAACAATGATCTGTAGAAGAAGTGAAAAATGAATAAGACCCTGAAGCCGGATGTATTTTTCTAACTGAGGCAGGAGCGGAGCGTGAATTACCAACTTGGGAGTGTCTGCCGAAAAGTGCCGTTTATTCCGGTTTTTCCTCCGGGGATGTCATGAACTATCCATGAAGTATCTATGGAGTATCTATGGAGTATCCATGAAGCATCCATGAAGCATCGATAGGGGAGCCGGGTAACTGTACCGGATTTTTTGGTTTAACCAGTGGATAAAGTGTCTATGGGTGCTCCGCTCGATACAATATCTGCTCTGTAAAAGAGGCAACTTCGGGTTTTTTTCACGGTAACAATATACACTGTAAGGTCATGAAAAATACCGGCTATATTCCTGACGGAGTTTTTTCCTTTGTTGTCAGGATTTTACGGGGGGCTCAGAGGAGTTATTTAAGTGATTTTTCCGGTTTATTTATTTCCGGGATCGGAAAATATTTGCTGTTTTGCGGTTTTCCTTTTTGTGGGATTCGCTAAAATGAGTACTTTTAAGAATTAACAACTAAATACTATTTATGTCTCTAACATTTCTACTCCTGGTGATGATCGCAGTGCTTGTTACCATTGGAATCATCACAAAAAAACTCAACATCCTGAAACTTTCTGCACCGGATAAAAACGGGAATCAAAAGCCTGTCGGCATTCAGTGGAAACCGGTTACTTTTATTCTGTTAACGGTTCTTGCAGCCCTGTTTCAGCCTATGAATTACGAAGTGATCAGCGTAGGTCACAAAGGGCTTCTCATCAATTTACTCGGTGATAAGCGGGGCGCTTCCAATACCGAAGAAGTTTCGGGTGTGGTGTTCTATAACAAATACACCCAGGAAATCCAGGAAGTTCCGCTCGACCAGAGGCATATTGAATATCCCGAATCCATTATCGTGGCCAAAGGCGGGTTTCCCTGTCCGATCAAGCCTTCGTTCAACTATTCGGTGAAGGAATCTACCGCGTCTGATATGTTTACCAATCTGAGATCCACCTATAAAAAGGGCGGGCTGGAAGCGATACAGGAAGGCTGGCTGAACAATGCCATCATTGGGGCCATCAATGATGTGGCGAACCGACATTCGATTGATTACCTGTTCAACAACCGGGAAACCTATGAGGCAGAAATTCTGTCGGAAGTGAATAAAAGAATCGGGAAATGGTTTATGGTTTCCCAGCTGAAAACCAATATCCAGCCTCCGAAAGCCATCCGCCAGTCGATTGAAGACAAGGCGACGGCAGATGCTGATGCGATTAAAGCGGAAGCGCAGGCGCGTGTTGCGCAAGCCGATGCGCAGCGGAAGATACAGTTGGCAAAAGGAGATTCGGCTTCCATGGTGATCAGGGCACAGGCGGAAGCTAAAGCCATCAGCCTGAAACAGCAGGAAATTACGCCTACTTATGTGGAATATCAGCGTGTGCTGAAATGGGATGGTGTGATGCCGAGCACGGTGTTGGGGAGCGGGAGTGGGACGTTGTTGAATGTGGGGAAATAGGCTCAAAGTCAGGAGACTTTGCCAGCGGGGGAAAGAATGCGTTTTGGAAATATAATAATTATGGAGAGTAGGTTTTTAAATGCTCAAAGTCAGGAGACTTTGAAGCAGCGCACTAGGTTCTCTTCTAATTTTTACTATTTTGGAAAATCAAATGGTCAAAAAATCAAAACATATAACTATCTGATTATCAATATTTACATTTAACGTTAGTCAGAATTTTCCCAAAAAGCCGTCTACAAAATGAAATTTTCGATTTTTCTGGTTTTATTTTCAAATCTTTTATTTGCTCAAACAGAACAAATAAGTTTAGATTTTTTTTCTGAAAATTTACTCCCTAAAATAAAGAATGCAAAAGTATTTTATGATGGAAAAATTATCGATAAAACTGATTTTGAAAATCCAGAAGTAAAAATAGATGATGAAACCATTGTTGAAATGATTTTATGGGATTATTCAAATTGTAAAAGAGATCCAAGAGGAATTAGCAATACAGAATTTAGTTTCAATAATAATTTTGAGTTAAAGAAAATGAGAGAGTTTGCAAATCTCAAAAATTCAACTTCAAAAAATCTTACTATACCAAAAAATATAAAATTTATAAAAGAATTAAAAACAGTAAAACGAAAATCCGGAAAATTGAGATATAAAATCAACAAAATATTAATCAACAAATTCAATTTGAAAATATCACCATCAATTCAAATTTCCCAAAATTCATTCTTGACCAGAATATTTTTGAATAAACAAGATTATGAATACGGACAAAATTTTGATATTATTGTAACTAATGGAAATGTTGTTGATTGGTGCGAAAACTCCTTGGTTCAATAAAAAAACTGCAGACAATAACTAAGCTTTCGTTTTGTCTGCAAGACAAGAAATGAAAGCCCGTTGAACGGAAGCTCCGGTGGCTTTTCTTCAATATTTGTTCTTCTATGGAGTTACCGTTTTTAGAATTTAGAGCTACAAAGCAGTTTTTTAGAATTACTGCTTTTTTTTGTGGCGTTTGATAGCCTTTGGAAGGGGGTCCTGTCTGCCGACAGGCAGGTTCTGCGGGTTTTCTTCGCTGCAGGACAAAGG
>NZ_JACBFP010000001.1 GCF_021401085.1 Chryseobacterium sp. R2A-55 | reverse complement strand
AAAAAAAGCAGTAATTCTAAAAAACTGCTTTGTAGCTCTGAATGCTAAAAACGAAATCCCCATAAGAGAACCAAAATACTGTCGAAAAGCTACCGGAGCTTCCGTTCAACGGGCTTTCATTGTTGGCTTTTCAAGCCCAACGAAAGCTTAGTTATTATGTGTATGAGATTGCTAATTGCTTTTTTGGTGTTTGGGTACGTACAAGGTCAAAGTTTTGAAGATCTTCGCACCCGATACGGCCATTTTGAGGAAAATGACGAGCGGGCCTTCGTTTATGTCAACGTTTCTATCCAGAAGGCAAAGGCGGAACGCAACTTTATCGAACTTACACAGGCATACAAAGACGCTGTAAGTTTCTCAAGACGGGAGAAGATTCGTTATGCCGACAGTTCGATTATTGCGGCATCCCAGGCTAAAAATCACGATCTATTAGCATCTGCCTATCTCACAAAGGGTACTGTTTATTATTTCCATTACAGAAAGTTCAAACCCGCGCTTGACGAGTACCTAAAGGCGTGGGCCTATTCCAAGACTTCACCAGATCAATATCTCTATCATAAAAACCTTTACCATATCGGGGTAGTTCGGAGTCATCTGGGTGAATATGAAGCAGCCGCCCCAATATTTGAAAAGTGCAATCGCTTTTTTTCCGGACAGATTGCAGATCCTAATCTGCCCAATATTCATTATAACAATCAAAAAGGTTATTTGAACAGTCTGCATCAATATTCGATCTGCCTGATCGCGCTGCAACGTTATGCAGAGGCGAAAGAAACCATAGGGACCGGTCTGCGATTGTCTTCGATGAGTTCTGATTACCTTGTGGAAAAAAGTTACTTTCTGAAGCAGTTGGGAATACTCAACTTTCTACAAAAAAAATATAATAATGCCATCACGGATTTTCACAATGCATTGCCCAGCATTTTGAAGAAAGAGGATTTCGCACAGGAGGCCGTGCTCAATTATTACCTGGGAATGAGTTATTGGATGTTGGGAAATAAGCATCTGGCCGTCAAATCCTTTCAAAAGAACGACTCCATTTTCCGGAGCCATACTTTTATTCTGCCACAGGTGCGCAAGGGCTATGAAATGCTGATTGATTATTACCGTGATCATAATAATGTCGACCAGCAATTGTATTACACGACCCAACTGTTGAAAGCGGATCGGATTCTGGTTTCTGATTTTCAGCTTTTGTCCACCAGGATCAGCAAAGAGTATGACACCTACGAATTGATCGCCTCCAAGGAAAAAATGGAGCGTAAAATAGCAAGGGATCAAGTTCTTCTGGCAACTGTAACTGTTAGTTTTCTCGGTGCTGCAATTTTAGTGTTCGGAAGCAAGAAAATAACTTTTCTTAGCAGGATGATGAGATTGGCTCATTCGATGAAAGGTGCTGAAGAGACGCATGAGAATTTGCATAAACCCACTAGGCTCGCCAGCGATAAAACGGAAAAACTTCTAATACGGCTTGAACGATTGGAAAATGAATGCTTTTTTTTGAAGAAGGGCTTAACGCTGAACCAGCTGGCGATAAAACTGAAAACGAATACGACTTATCTTTCAGGGGTCATCAATGAAAGGAAAGGGTGCAATTTTAATTCCTATATCAATGGTCTGCGTATTCGACATGTGACCAAAATGCTCACTGAAAACCGTGCCTGGCGCAAGTATTCCTTAGATACACTCGTCGCAGAGAGTGGCTTCAGCAACCGGTCTAAGTTTACACAGCTGTTTGTAGATCATAATGGCATGAATCCAATGGATTTTGTGGAGAGACATCCTCTTCAAGATACAGATTGTGCCAGTTAGCCAGTATTAGTAAAACCATCACATGAATAATGCCCTTTTTTTTGAGCAGGTACGGCATATGTATCGTGAGCTTCTGCACAATCTGGAATCAGTAGAGTCTGAGAGTCATCTGAATAAAATACAGCAATATGAAAAAAGCCTGATGGAAATCGACAACAAGCTGAGGAAGCTAAAAAGCGCTGTGGCGGGTCATCATTTTGGTTCGATTGCAGATGAGGTTCATTTTTTCAAGGAACATAAACCGGCATTTGTAGCACAGTATCTTTATTTTTCCAAAGTCCTCGATATAGAGGTGTCCAAGCCCGCCGCGGGGCAATATGTCTTAAAGGAATACTACGAGCTGGAAATGAAAAGTTTAAAGAATTTCAATAATCAGTATCAAGAATTTTATGATTATTACCGTCGTGGCGCCAGTTACCTGGATGAGAAATATTTCGTAAGAGGGCAATTTGACATCAAGATGAAACGGAACTTACTTCTTTATGATTGCGACGAAGGTTTTGCGACTGCCTTTGATCACCATATTGCAGTGATCCTCTGTAATGATCGTATAGAAAGCTATCTTTTGCGCTGCATTTATGAAATCGATGGATATATTAACGACCGACTGTCAAAGCAATCTCCATTCCAGTGGACTGGACCCAAAACGGCATTGGTCGAGTTAATCTATGCGATTTATCTTTCGCGCAGCATCAATGGCGGGAATATCGAACTGAGTGAGCTCATTCGGTTTACTGCAAAAACGCTGAATATAGAGTTGGGGAATTTCTACAAGATTCTCCACGAGATCAAAAGTAGGAAAACCGGTCACACGAAATTTCTGGATCAGCTGAAGGAAAATTTGGAGGCTCGTTTTGAGGAGGAGGGGTGAGTGGAGGGCCTATCAAGCGACAGATAGATTGGAATTCTGCAGCCAAGGTAATAAGGTTTGGGAAGCTTTTTATTACCCAGGATTGTAATCGCGCAGTATTGGAACTAGCGCTTTGGTCTTCCCGTTTCTTTCCTGCATCTTATTAACTGGATTTTGAGTGTATATTTGCATCTGTAAAAAAAATTTGTGAAAAAACTCGTCCGCATCACTACGGTGCCCATTTCCCTAGACAAGTTGCTCGGTGAACAGCTTCGCTTCATCAATCAGTATTACGAGATCACGGCGGTGTCTGCCGATGAGCTGGAGCTGAAAAGGGTGGCTGAAAAGTATGGGGTGAAAAATTTTCATGTGGAGATGACCCGGAAAATAACGCCGTTTAAGGATTTGGCAGCTATTTGGAAACTGTACCGATTTCTGAGAAGGGAGAAACCGGAAATGATCCATACCCACACCCCAAAAGCAGGTTTGGTGGGATTGACGGCAGGTTTTCTGGCTCAGGTTCCGGTGCGGATGCATACGGTGGCTGGGCTGCCCTTGCTGGAGACCACTGGCTATACGCGAAAGCTGCTGAACCTCGTGGAGTGGTTTACCTACCGACTTGCAACGAAGGTTTATCCCAATTCATTTGGGTTAAAAGACATCATCATCAAAGAAAAACTGGGCCATCCGAAAAAACTGAAGGTGATTGGCAATGGAAGTTCTAATGGAATCAACATCCACTATTTTGATGAAGTACAGATTTCACAAGCTGCAAAGCGGAGTCTTCAAAGCAAGCTCGGGATTTCAGAGCAGGATTTTGTTTTCATTTTCGTGGGCCGGCTGGTGAAGGATAAAGGCATCAACGAGCTGGTCAAAGCCTTCTGGGCTTTAGGACAAATTAAAACGACAGCTGCTGAAGGAGAAATGCAGAAAAAATGGACCACTTCACCTAAACTTTTGCTGGTGGGGCCTTTTGAGGAAGACCTCGATCCGCTTCTTCCGGAGACGATGGAAGAGATCAGATCTAATGCAAACATCATCTGCGTGGGGTTTCAGGAGGATGTCCGTCCCTATTTTGCAGTAAGCGATGCGCTGGTTTTCCCGAGCTACCGCGAAGGTTTCCCTAACGTGGTGTTGCAGGCCGGTGCGATGGATTTGCCTTCCATTGTGACGGACATTAACGGCTGTAACGAGATTATTGAAGGGGGCAAAAACGGAATCATTATTCCCGTGAAAGACTCCGCTGCGCTGCAGCAGGCCATGGAAAATATGGTATGCGATACCAACCTTTATCATACTATGAAAGAAAATGGAAGACCCATGATTGAAAGCCGTTACCGGCAGGAAGTGGTCTGGAAGGCGCTTCTGGAAGAGTATCGGGCGAGTGTCGCGGCGCTGTCCGCAAGTCGACAAGCCTAATAAAAGGGAGTCATTCCTCCGAAAAAATAAAGTGGAAAACTTTCCACTTTCTTGAACGGTGCTATTTTTTTAAATTACGATCTCAGCTCAGAATTCCTGGTCTTTTTTTTTCACTGACAGGGAACGCCTTCAGGAAATACCCGCCATACAGGAACAGTAGATCTGTAAATCCTTTTCCGGCCGGATATCCTGTTCGGCCGTACAGGTGTTTTTCCTGATCCGCTGCGCTGCGTCAAGCGCGGTTTTTTTTTACGCCGGAAGTCTCCGGTTTCGTAATTGATCTGTAAGATGATGAGGTGCAGTCCGGGTTTTGCTCCCCTGACTGTGAATTTTATTTCAGTATGATCTCTTATCGCATTTTCTAAGACAGGGCTTTTCCCATTGTCGGTATGAAAGTCAGCTCGCACTGATTCCTTTTCTTCAAGTTCAGCGGTTGTCGCTGCTGTGCTGCCGGATCCTGAGGATGCTCCATGAAATTCTTTGATCGCCGGATCATTTTTGCGTTGAGGCCGTGTAGGTGTTTTTAAAGTCTGGAATTCTTTTTCCATGGCGTTTACAAGATGGTTCATGGAATGGAGTGCATTGCTTATCTGTAAAGCCTCAATACCCGGAAGGAGTTTTTTGGGGAGTTCTTTTGATTTCGTCTTGTTTGTTTTTGCTTTTTCAGCGCGGATGAATTGTTGGCCGTTGACTGTGTAGTAAACGAGTCCGTTTATTGTTCCGGTAAAGTTGGTGAGGTTTGTGATTTTTGGCATTTTTTTGATTTTTAAGGGTTAGGTTGTTTAGGGTAAAAAAGTTGTTTAGTTAGTTGTTTATTTTTTTTTTCTTAGTTCTTTTGGCTTGAACCAAAAGAACCAAAAATTCAAGACTGGATGATTCTAATACTTTTTGTCTTGACACAAAAAGTAACAAAAAAGTCAAGACTGGATCTTTTTGCCTCATCCTTGTTATATTTTTATTGGAATCGGCGAACCTCCTTCGTCGGTTTGCTAAAAAATTTCAATTATTTCTAAGAAAATCCCCCAAACTCGGGTGGATCGGAAGATTATCGTGCTATTTTGGATTTGTTGCCACCACTCAAACAGGGGGGATTTTTATTAGTTATTAGTTGACGATTCATGATGGAAATAATTGAAATTTTTTTTTACGCAAAAATCTCCTAGGTCAGGGGTTTTGTTCAAGTTCTCGTAAGCTATCACTCAAACGGGGAGGATTTTTATTAGTTATTAGTTGACGATTCATGATGGAAATAATTGAAATTTTTTTTTACGCAAAAATCTCCTAGGTCGGGGGTTTTGTTCGCTTATGGTTCGATAGGTGACATGGGGTTTTGATTTGATGTAAAATGCAAGATATAGATCAAGACTGGATCTTTTTATGAGCAGAAATTAAAAATTTCTAAACCCTGAAGGTTTATATTTTATCAGTTTTGCTGTGGTGGGATGGCTTGATGTGTTTACACGGAATGAATATAAAGATTTATTTTTGGAAAGTGTGAGGTTTTGCCAGAAAGAAAAAGGTTTAGAAATTCATGCATGGTGCATCATGACGAGCCATATTCATTTGGTTTTTAGAAGTATAAAAGGACAAAAACCTGAATTGCTAATTGGTGATTTGAAAAGATTTACCAGTAGAGCTATTGTTAAAGCCATTGAAGAAAATCCGAGAGAAAGCAGGAAAGAGTTTCTATTGGATTTCTTTCGAAAAGAAGCAGCAAAAAGTTCAAACGTAACCCATTATCAGTTTTGGCGACATGATAATAAACCGATCGAACTGTGGAGCAACAAGGTAATTAAACAAAAAATAGATTACGTGCACCAAAACCCTGTGGAAGCTGGTTTGGTGTACAAAGCAGAAGAATATGTTTACAGCAGTGCAAGAGATGATGCTGATGAAAAAGGACTTTTAGATGATATTGAAGTATTTGGAATGTTTGATTTTTAATGTGACCACACGAAAGGATTCGTGCGGCAGCGGGGGATGATTAAGATGGATGGCGAATTCATCAGACAGTAAAAAATGAAGAAGTCTGTTTTCAAGACGCAGGCTTCTTTTTTTAATTACTTCCTGTTTTTAATATTTATGTCACATTTCGTCAATGCTGTTTTTATGAGATTATTATTAATTTAGCATTCATTTTAACTAAAATTTATTATTTAATTTTTAATTAATGATGTAAAATGTTGTAGCTTTACTTTATGAATTCGATGATGTAATCAATTAATAAAACTAAAAAACGCAACCATGAAAATTTTAAAAACCATGCTCAATCCGTTGAGACACGCCTTTCTGCTGTTTTTGATGATTCCCTTCAGCAACAGTTTTGCACAGAACCAAGAGATGAATATGTCGCTGGACAAAATTGTAGAAACTACATTTCATGTTAAAGATTTTAATGTCTGGAAACCACTTTTCATGAAGGATTCCTTATTACGCAAACAAAATGGAATTCAAAACATTGTAATTAGTTCACAGGTGGGGCAACCTCATAAAATGATGAATGTGGCTACTGTGAGCGATGTAGAAAAAGCCAGAGCATCCATGAAAGATCCTGCATTTCTGGAAAGAATTAAAATGAGAGGTGTCACTAATCCGAAGGCTGAATTTTATCAGGTAGTGCGGTTTAATCCCAATTCTAAAGAAACAAAATGGGTAGTTATGACCCATAAAGTTAAAGATTTTGATGCCTGGATTGTTGGGTTCGACAAAGGGAAACCAATGCGCGACAGCGCCGGATTAATCGATGTGGTTTTAGCAAGGAATATTGATGATCCTTCAATGGTACAGGTTGTCTGCGATATTACGGATATGGAGAAAGCGAAAGCCTTTATGAATTCTTTGGTATTGAAAGAAAGGATGAAAGAAGCCGGAGTCATCAGTAAACCCAGCATTGAATATTACGAATCAAGAGAGTAACCATGTAAGCTTTTTCATTTAAAAACATTCTGAATTTTTCAGAATGTTTTTTTTAGTTCCGGTGCTCTGATGTAAGATGGGTATTTGTGATTCTTGAAACTTCCGGCAATCTTCTTCAAGAGTGAATGAAAACCAATTGAAAAATGCCCGGCAAAGATGTGGGGCATTCATCCGTTCATCTCAGCGCTGCGTTAATGAACTTCTAAAAAATCATTGGTCAAAAATAGAAAACTTAAGCCGCATGACCTTACGGTTTCCCATAATCCGATCTTTTATTTCTTAAGTGTTTACGAACTCACAGAAATTAAATAATCGATGCATCGTAAATACTGCAGGTACTTATGCTTTTAAATCACATCAGGATTTATGTTGTAACAGCCGCTTTCAAAAAATGTATTTCGTAAATTTGTATCTTAATAAAAAGAACTGATATGAATTTAAAAGGAAAAAATGCCATCATTACAGGTGGAGGAAGAGGTCTGGGAAAAGCCGTGGCTTTAGCTTTAGCAAATGAAGGAGTCAATATTGGGATTACCGGAAGGAATGAGGGAAATTTAAGAAATACAGTTGAAGAAATTAAGAATCTGGGCGTTAAAGCTTCTTTGGCAGTGTTCAGTATTGATGACGAGTCTGCGGTGAAAACCGGCATTGAAGCTTTGGTAAAAGAGCTTGGCGGAGTAGATATCTTAATCAACAATGCGGGAATCGGAAACTTCGGAACTCTTGAGGAAATGCCTTCAGAAACCTGGGAGCAGGTGATTAAAACCAATCTTTTTGGGGTGTATTATGCATCCAAAGCTGTATATCCTTTCCTGAAAAAAAAGGGCAGGGCGATATCGTGAATGTAGCATCAACAGCAGGTTTAAAAGGCGGACCGAACATGTCGGCATACGCTGCGTCAAAAGCGGCCGTTGTTTCTTTATCGCAGTCGATGATGGCAGAATGGAGAAAACAGAACATCCGTGTGATTACGCTTACTCCAAGTACGATTGCTTCAGACATGTCCATTCAGGGTGGTCTTACCGATGGCAACCCGGACAAAGTACTGCAGCCAGAAGATTTTGCAGAATGGGTCAGGGACATCCTGAAAATGAACAGAAGAGCGCTGATCGCCAACGGTTCTATTTTCTCCACGAATCCGTAACCTTCTTTATTTCGGAATACGCTTCCGGAAAATAAGGGAATGCGTTGTAAGGATATGTTAACTGAATGAAAATTTACAGCTGTACTGTTGGGTTTTCATTTCAAAAAATTTATTTTCAATAAAAATATCAATCCTTATTTATAAAACTAGAACTTCCCGCCTTTTTTCACGTTTTAAACCTAAAAATTCCAAATACATTGGGTCTCAAATAATTTCTGTAGCATCAGAATGTTGCCTCTCATTTTTAGCCACCGCTAAAACACTTTCTTTATCATTACTCAATAAAAGCCTTTCGCGCAAATGTCAGTATTCATTTTTAAAACTCTGATCATCTAATAATCTTAAAGACTTAAAGAAAGAATATTTTAAAAAGTATAAAGACAATTGGTATTTAGATAAAAGTTGTAGGGACTGAAAATAGGGGATATTATACGTTACAGATTAAGAATAGCAATGAATAAATTATCATTAATAATATTAATTTTATTCTTCTCCTGCAAAGGGCAAAATGATAATAAGAAACTATCTGCTTATCATGAAAAATACTTTGCTTATTACGATAAAACACTTGCTGCAATCGAAGATAAGAATGCTGAAAACTTTAAAATAAACTATGATTCAGCAAAGATATATTTGGATAGCCTATTGATAAACAAACCTAATAATATTACTTTGTTAAGACAGAAATTAGCATTGTTGCAGATAGATAATGACTTAAAGGGCATGATAGACACTTATAATAAATTGATTAAAAATGACTCCTTGAATTTGGCACAAAAGCAGGATCTAAAATTTGGAAGATTTTTTTGCATGGCAGTAAAAGATTCAATTTTATATAAAAAGGAAATTTCAGAATATTATAAAGATCTGCAAAAAAAAGAACCGAAGATTAGTGTTTTGTTGAGCAATCTTGACCCATATAAGGATCAACCAGAAATATATAAAAGAATGGGCATAAGTTATTATTTTGAAGGTAAAGCGAAGACCTTAAAGGATTTTGAGCCTCTCAGTAATAAAATTCCATATAAATTTAAATATGTTATGATCAAAGAGAATCTCAAAGATCCTGTTGAGTTTCTAAAATCTTTAATGGGTTTCCCTGTTGAATATAACTGGAAATAAAATATTGAAAACCGCAAGGGAAGCCACACCCGCGGATGCGGTTTCTGCCGCCGGAAACTCGGGATGCTACAGAAAGCTCATGAGGGGCCTCAATGATGCGCTATTGGCAGGTAAAGCTTGCGAATTCTGGCAGAACTTCAAGCTGGACAACTGCATGATCACTATCCGATGCAAAAGAAATACACCGATGCGAAACAGCTGCAACATTTTCCCCATTAATTTTATAGCAATCTTCCGGTGAGGAAAAGTCCGGCAACGGTGAAATAGATGATCAAACCGGTAACATCTACCAGAGTAGCCACAAATGGCGCGGAGGAGGTGGCCGGATCGAGTTTCATTCTTTTTAAGATAAATGGGATCATGGATCCGGTTAAAGTTCCCCACAAAACAATCGCTACCAGGGAAACGCCCACACTCAAACCGATGAAAACCCAGTGGTCGCCATAATGGAAGAATCCCGCTTTTTGCCAGAGCATGATCCGGAAAAAACCGATCAATCCAAGAATTCCGCCAAGGCAAAGTCCGGAAATGATTTCTTTCCGCATCACATACCACCAGTCTTTCAGGGTGATTTCCTGAAGCGCCATAGCACGGATAATGAGGGTAGCTGCCTGGGAACCGGAATTTCCCCCGCTTGAAATAATTAACGGCACGAAAAGTGCCAGAACCACTGCTTTTTCAATTTCGTGCTCGAAATAACCCATCGCGGAAGCGGTGAGCATTTCAGAAATAAAAAGAATGATCAGCCAGGTTGCCCTTTTTCGGATCATCTCCGTCCAGGAAGTTTGGGTATAAGGTAAATCGAGAGCTTCCAAACCCCCGAACTTTTGGATGTCTTCGGTGTTTTGCTCTTCAATTTGGTCAATGATATCATCCACCGTTACAATGCCTACCAAAACCCCGTTTTCTGTAACGATCGGTAAAGCGGCGCGGTCATATTTCTCAAAATAGGGTACCGCATCTTCTTTGGAAGTAGTGGTGGTGATGGCCACAAAATGGTTGTCGGTAATCTCCGAGACCAGTGTGTCTTCTTCGGCCAGAAGCAGTGAACCGATTGCGATGTCGTCTATCAATCGGTTCCTTTCGTCCACCACATAAAGATGGTTCATGGTTTCCACCTTTTTCCCTACCCGTTTTATCTGTTCGAAACATCTTTTTACCGTCCATTCTTTACGGATCTGGATGTAATAAGGCGTCATCAGACGGGCGATGGAATCTTCGCGGTATCCCAGGAGTTTCAGTGCGATCCTTCTTTCCTGTGGATTTAGGTGGTTGATGGAATATTTGATGAGTTCATCGGGGAAATCTTCGAACAGTGCAGTTCGGTCGTCAGGCGTCATTGCGTTCAGGATTTCTGAAACCTCTTCACTGCCTATGCTTCGAATGGTTTCTTCCTGGAAATCCGGATCCAGATGCGAAAAAACTTCAGCTTTGTATTGTTTCGGGACTTTCAGGAATGCCAACAGCCTTTCATCAGCGTGAAGTTCGCTGAGGGTTTCGGCAATATCGGCTGGATTAAAGATGAGTTCCTGGTTATCCACAATTCCATTTTTTTCAGAATGGCAAAATTAAGTCAAAAACTTAGATTTTCCGAATAAATCGGTGTAAGATTGAATGTAAAGTTTCGTTAATTTTCAACAGGAGTTTGCCAGTCTTTTCTGGCGGTTCGCAAGTTTTTGCCAAGTTTCTTCATCGCTCCCACGGTACCTATTTTTATGGAGTTTTCGGCTGAACCAAGCAGTCTTGCGTTCTTTTTGTAGGTATCGTAATCGGTTTCGGTAATGAAATTGCCGTCGGCATCGTAAATCTTGAGGCTCACCACGACCTGGTTGGAAAAAATGTATGTTCCCAATCCGACTTTGAAATATTTCACTTTTGGAATGACTGCAAACTGCGCATTATTGTTTTCGCAAAACTCTTTGATCAGCTTCGAATCTGCAGAGTCAAATGGCAGGTTTGAATCCACACGCAGCATCCTGTAATTGCGGAAACGGGACAGTCTGTCTGAAACGGCGGAATAGAAAGCGGAGTAGGTGGGATCCTTGATTTCCTCTATTTCCGGGAAAATCTCTGGGTTGAAATAAAGAATTTTCTGGATTTTAGGGTCACCGGAGGATGCCGCGGATTGGGTTTTCCCCGGTACGCAGCTTTTCAGGGCAAATAGAGCAACTAATGAAAAGGCCAGAAAATAGATTTTTTTCATTGTAAATGTTGATGCAAAATTAAAGCCAATTAACGAATTCACAAAGAAAATTTTAAGAAATCTTTAACAATTCCTGACGATGGTGCGTTCCGGGTTGGCAAAACTGACTTTTTGCTCCCGGTCTATGGTACAAAATAGGGTTGTTCATCCCATTTGCTGTTTATTAAAAAATGTTAATTAAGGGAAATTAGGATAAAATTTTGTAATTTTGCAAAGCAGTATATACTGTGTATTAATCAAGAAGAAAGTATTTATGCCGAACCAAAAGATTTTATATGTCACCACCGAAATGTTTCCGTATCAGGAAGACAGCAATATGGCGACAATGGTCAGTAAGATGGCACTAAGAATGCATCAGGAGGGAAATGACGTGCGGGTTTTTATGCCGAGATTTGGTCAAATAAGTGAAAGGAAGTTTCAGCTGCACGAAGTAATTCGGCTCTCTGGGATGAACATTATCATTAATGATCTGGATCAGCCCTTAATCATAAAAGTGGCCTCCCTTCCCGGCGAGCGGCTTCAGGTATATTTCATTGATAATGAGGAGTATTTCAAAAGGAAACAATACTATGTTGATGAACAGGGAGTTCCTTTTGATGACAATAATGAGCGTGCTATTTTCTTTGCAAGAGGAGTGATAGAGACCATTAAAAAGCTCAACTGGGTTCCGGATGTGATTCACCTCAATGGCTGGATGGCCTCCTTTATACCGATTTACCTCAAGACTTTTTATAAGACCGATTCCTACTTTAATGATTCGAAAATAGTGCTTTCTGTATATAATGAGCAGGATGAGCTTTTACCGGAAACTACAGAGCAGATCATGAAGTTCGACAATATTACTGCACTTAAGGCGTTTAAGAAACCAAGTTTCCAGAATTTCGTGATAGAAAGCATGGATCTGGTAGATTTGGTGCTTAAAGGCGACGAATTCCTCCAGGAGGATCTGGACAAAGCCTTCGAGAAAACCAAAACAAAGAAATCTGAGTATTTAGACGCGGATACTATTGACCAATTATACTAAAATCAACCTCACTTTAATGATAAGAAATCTTAAGAATTTATTCAATATTACTGCAAGTCTGGTAATAGGGAGTTTAATTTTGTGGAATTGTGAACCGGATGCAGACAAACTGGGTTCGCAATTTTTTCAGAATGGTGCAGAAGGAACCCAGTCTTCCTATTCCGTAATCGCATACACCATTAATCACAACGATACCATCAGGACAGATGCCATCAGATTGCAGCGTGCTTCCATTGGTGCTTTTACTGAGCCGCAGTTTGGCCTGCAGAAAGCCGCTTTTGTAACTCAGGCACGCTTATCGCGCTATGCGCCTGATTTCGGGACAAATCCGGTGCTGGATTCGGCAGTGTTGGTCATCAAACCGGATTTTGCTTCGGACTCGGTTACTACCAGCAGCAAAGAAGACTATATTTATCCGGACGGTGCGGTGCCCGCAAAGCTGGAGCAGAATACTTATCCGGTCACCAAATATGGAAAAACCAAAATTAACGGCAAGACCATATTTCATGTCAAGGTTCACCGGGTTACGGATTATCTGGGAGGGAATACTGACAAAGTCTTCTCCAACAGAATTGCCGGAACCGGTACACTTTTGGGATCCACGGTCTTCAATGGTGATATCTCCTCGGTGAAAATTACCAAGGATTCAGACAAAAGTACGATCTTCGAACGGGGAGCAGGAATTGCGGTGAAATTAGACAGTACCTTTTTTCAAGACAATATCATCAAAAAAGGAAATGCTCCGGAACTTGCAGACGCAGCCTCTTTCATCAGGTATTTCCGGGGAATTAAAATTTCTGTTGAGGAGCAAGATGGTTATATTTTCAAAATTGATCCCAATGCACTGGAACTGACCCTCTACTATAAGAAAGATAAGGCAGGCACTGAAACTCCTCCGGTTCGTGAGAGCGATACTTTCACTTTTGATTTGGGAACAAGCAATGCCCATTTCAGTGAAATCATCAATAACAAAGTGGGAAGCGCCCTGGAAACTTATCCCGTTTTAGATACCATTGTGGGGGCACCCCGCGTTTATGCGCAAGGTATGGGCGGACCGGGAATCGGATTAAAGATTCCGCTGGAAACCATCGCAGGCATTAAAGAGCTGTACAAGAATGAAAAAATTGGAATTATTTCCGCAAAAATAAGGATTTACACTGATCCGTCTGTTTGGAATAACAAGTTCCAGAAACCTGATTATTTTAATGTCAATCTAAGAAAGATCAATGCTGATCATACTTTCACAGATTTACTGACGTTTTTGGAAGACATGAATTTATTGGCCTATAGCCAGAATTACAGTCTTGTGAAAGGAAATAATCTGGATCAGGAACAGGCTTTCTATGATATCGGTATTACCCAGACCTTGAAAAATATCATTGAAAAAGAAGAAAAATCAAGACATTTTGCATTAAATGTAGGAAACTATACCTTGGATGCTAATGGTCAGTTGATTGGATGGCAATACAAGGATTATGCACAGTACTTTAATACCAGATCGTATACCCCGTACCGTGCAGTATTCATAGGAACGGACGCCCAGAATCCGAAAGGGGTGCAACTGTTGGTTAGCTATGGCAAGAAATAAATAAATTAACTTTTCTATTATAAAAAAGATATGTGTGGAATTGTAGGATACACAGGTTTTCAGGATGCTTATGAAATAGTCATCAACGGACTTCGCAGATTGGAATACAGAGGATATGACAGTGCGGGAATCGTGCTGGAAAATAAGGATAAGAAATTCGAAGTCGTCAAAACGAAAGGAAAAGTTGATGATTTGGTGGAGATCTCCAAGAAACTCGAAGGTACTGCGACCGTGGGAATGGGGCATACCAGATGGGCAACCCATGGAGTCCCAAGTGATCGGAACTCACACCCGCATGTTTCAAACAATGGAAAAATTGCGCTTGTTCACAATGGAATTATCGAGAATTACGATACCATTAAGACAATGCTGATTGAAAAAGGGTTCACTTTTCATTCAGAAACAGATACCGAAGTTCTGGTGAATTTGATCCAGTATTTTATGGATACCGATTCGGGTCTGGACTTTCCCACCGCTATCAGGCTTGCGCTCAATGAGGTTTATGGTGCTTATGCCATCACGGTGATGCACGAAGATTACCCAGGAGTTCTGGTGGTGGCCAGATTGGGTTCACCTCTTGCAATCGGTCTGGGAAATCAGGAGTATTTTATCGCTTCGGATGCTTCGCCATTCGTGGAATTTACCAAGGAGGCGGTCTATCTGGAAGAAGGTCATATGGCGACGATCTCTCTGGAACATGGGATCGATATCCGTACCATTAAAGGAAATGAGAAAATTACCCCGCAAATTCAGGAGTTAAAACTCAGCCTTGAGCAAATTGAAAAAGGAGGTTACGAACATTTCATGCTCAAAGAGATCTTCGAACAGCCCAAATCTATTCATGACACTTTGCGGGGAAGACTACTGGTCAATGAAGGCATCATCAAAATGGCCGGAATCTGGGATCACCTCGAAAGAATCAACCAGGCTAAGAAAATCACTATTATTGCCTGCGGAACTTCCTGGCATGCAGGATTGATCGGGGAGTACCTGATTGAAGAATTTGCCAGAATCCCTGTGGAAGTGGAATATGCCTCTGAGTTCAGATACCGAAACCCAATCATCACCGACAAAGATATTGTAATTGCAATTTCACAATCCGGTGAAACCGCAGATACCATGGCCGCGATAAAGATGGCCAAAGAAAAAGGTGCGTTTATTTACGGGATTTGCAACGTGGTGGATTCTTCGATTGCAAGAATTACTGATGCAGGATCCTATACCCATGCCGGTCCTGAAATCGGGGTCGCATCTACCAAAGCGTTTACTTCGCAGCTTACTATTCTTTCATTAATTGCACTGAAGTTAGGCAAGCACAACGGAAACCTGAGCAACCAGGAATTTATGAGGTTGATTACTGAACTCGATGCCCTCCCGAAAAAGGTGGAAGAAGTGTTGGAAAGTACCCACGAAATAGCGAAGAAAATTGCAAAACATTTTGTGGATGCACAGAATTTCCTTTATTTGGGCAGAGGATATAATTTCCCGGCGGCATTGGAAGGTGCACTGAAACTCAAAGAAATTTCATACATCCACGCCGAAGGTTATCCTGCGGCAGAAATGAAACACGGACCCATTGCACTGATTGACGAAAATATGCCCATTGTGATCATTGCGCCCAGACAGGGACATTATGACAAGATTGTAAGCAACGTGCAGGAAATCAAGGCAAGAAAAGGAAAAATCATTGCGGTAGTGAACAGTGGCGATACCCAGGTAGCGTCTATGGCTGATTTCGTGATTGAATTCCCTGAAACATCGGAATGTTTTTCACCCATTCTGGCTTCAGTGCCTTTGCAACTGCTCGCATACTATGTGGCAGTGTATCGTGGAGCGAACGTTGACCAGCCCAGAAACCTCGCAAAATCGGTGACTGTAGAATAAAAAGTGAATCAGAATAAAATAATCTAAACTTTTTTGCGTTTTCCAAAAAAAATCGCAATTGTTTTTTTAAAAAATTATATATTTACCGCTTAATTTTTAAATGTAGCATGAAAAGAATATTTCTTGTAGTATTATCAGCGTCTTTTATTATTTCGTGTTCGAAGCGTGGATCTACTTCGGCAGGAAAACCCGGGATAAAGGGGGAGTTGGTTCCCAGGACCAAGGCCAAATCCTTCACTTCGGAAAGACCATATGGTATGGTTGCAATTCCAGCCGGATCATATGTAATGGGTATGGCTGATCAGGACTTCACCAATAATCCGGAAAAGGCAAATCTGAAGACCGTTACCGTTTCTTCATTCTTTATAGATGAGACAGAGATCACCAATGCTGAATATCGCGTTTTTATTAATTATGTCCGTGATTCCATTGCCCGTTCGCTTTTGGCTGAAGCTGCAGGAGAGGGAGGTTCTACAGGAAATGGAACTTCAATCGGAGATTTCGCATATGCGTCTAAAAAAGCGGGCGATCAGAAAAATGCCTACCAGGAATTCATGGAATCGCAGGGTGGAAGAGATGGATACGATGCTTCCAAGAAACTGGACTGGTCGGTGCCATTGCGTTGGAAAACCTCTGATTATCCAGATGTTCAGTACGCTGAAGTTCTGGAATCAATGTATCTTCCGGCCAATGAAAGGATCAACAATGAAAGGATTTTGGACACCAGAAAGCTGCTGTATGCATACCAGTGGGAGAATATTGAGTCTGCGGTAAAGGACAAATCAAGAGGTTCCAAGTATTTGAAAAAAGAAAGTATTGCGGTTTATCCAGATACCACAGTTTGGATCAAAGATTTTAATTACGCATACAACGAGCCGCTTTATGACGGCTATTTCTGGCACAGCGCCTACAAAAATTATCCAATTGTCGGGGTAACCTGGGATCAGGCGAGAGCATACTGTAATTTTAAATCTAAACTGAAGTCAGACTACAACGAATCCCTTAAAAAGAAAAAACAAAAAGCAATGGCTTTCCGTTTGCCGACCGAAGCAGAATGGGAATATGCAGCAAGAGGAGGAAAAGCCAACGCCACTTATCCATGGGGTGGACCTTATTTGCAGGATGACAGAGGTTGCTATCTGGCAAATTTCAAACCAAAAAGAGGTAACTATATTGAGGACGAGAAAAAAGGGACCTATACTTATACAGCTCCCGTAAAACAGTTCCCGAAAAACGGTTTCGGACTTTATGATATGGCAGGGAACGCAGCAGAATGGACAGAATCGCCTTATAATAATTCTACTTATCAGTTTGCATCAACCCTGAATCCTTACCTTTCCAACCAGGCATACCGGGAACCGAGAAAAACAGTTCGCGGAGGATCCTGGAAGGACGTAGGTTATTTGTTGATGACCGGAGCCAGGGATTATGAATACAAAGATTCTGCAAGAAGCTACATTGGGTTCAGAACCGTGCAGGATATACCGGAAAACACAGCCAAATACAGAAAGAGAACAAAATAATATTAGAAAAAAACAACAACAAAAATTAACTATTAAAAAATTCAACGAACATGTTTAAGACAAAAGAAGCAATCTACAATTTCGTGTACTCAATCGGTGCGGCTATCGTAATTATCGGTGCATTATTCAAAATGACTCACTGGCATTTAGGACCATTATCCGGAAACGTAATGCTTGCAGCAGGTTTGATCACAGAGGCTATCATCTTTACTATTTTCGCATTTGACGCCCCGAAATCTGAGGAGTCTTATGCCTGGGAAAACGTTTATCCGGAACTTTTGGATAAAGATGCAAAACCAAATCCAAAACATTCTACTTTAGGATTCCAGTCCGCAGAAGTGAAAGAACTGGAAGTTTCTCTTTCAGATAAACTGGATAAAATGCTTGCTGAAGCTAAATTGGATGTGAACCTTTTCGAAAGATTAAGAACCGGAATTGATAAATTTTCAAGCTCCGTGGATCAGATTAATCAGACCGTAGATATTTCTGCATCTACTAACAAATATACCGACCAGCTTGAACTTGCAGCAAGTCACCTTGAAAGCATGAATGCACTCTATGCACTGCAACTGGAACACGGGAAAACCCAAAATGAATACAGCAAAAAGTATGTGGAAGACATCCAAAAATCTATTTCGCATTCACAGCAATTCAACGAAGAACTTACAGGATTAACTTCTAACCTCAATAATCTTAACAGAGTGTATGGCGGAATGCTTAGCGCAATGAAATCATAGTTTTCTAACCATTTTATTTAATTATTATTAACAAAATTTACTAAAAAGAAATGGCACAAGGAAAACAGACCCCTCGTCAGAAGATGATCAACCTGATGTATTTGGTCTTCATCGCAATGCTTGCGATGCAGATTGACCAGGAAATCATCCGTTCATACAGAGATACCACGGGTTCACTTGAGGAAACCAGGACGCTTACTCAAACGAACAACGATATTTTTGAAAGAACTTTAAAAGAAAAACAGAAATTAACACCAGAAACCTTCACCAAACCCTTACAGGATTATGAAGGACTAAAAGTAAAAGCCGACGATTTAGTGAGCTTCATCGATGGGATTAAAGTGAAACTGAGTAAAGAATCCGAATACGATAGTAATCTGGATATTTCGGAAAGCTTTCCATCATTGAATAACACGGAACCTTCCACTCAGAATTTCTTTGCTGAAGGTGATGAAACAAAGCCTTCAAAAACTGCTGCAGATTTAAAAGCCAAAATTGAAGCTTTCAAAACATACATCAATCAGACTTTTGGGGGCAATAAGCAGATGAAAGAGGTTGTGGACAGAACCAACAAGCAGATGATTACTGAATTTGCCAAAAAGAAAGACGGAAAAAATTGGCTTCAGTACAAATTTTACAATCAGCCTTTAATCGCAGCGCTATCTAACCTTGAAGTTATTCAGTCCTCAGCGAGAGGTATTCAGGGAGATGCATTATCCAGAATGCTTCAGGAAAAAATTGATGCAAATATCAAATTTGATGCCTATGAAGCGATTGTTTCTGCTCCAGCTACCGTGATCCAGGGCGAACCTGCTCAGGCAAAGGTGGCAATCGGAAACTATTCCAGCTCGGTTCCCGGACTTTCTATGCCTGGATTGACCATTCAGAACGGACAAGGCGTAACCAACCTGAACACCAGTGCCGTAGGGGATCATAAATTTTCCGGTAAAATTTCATTTACAGATGTAAATGGAAAAGTGATAGAACTCCCTTATGACCACACTTACAAAGTAATTGCAGGAGCTCTGGAATTGAAAGCTCAGAAGGGAGCAATCCTTACTGCAGACAAGATGAACGTACTCTATAGAGGATTACCTAACCCAGTCTCCGGATCAATTCTTGGAGCCGACATGTCCGGAATCTCACTTTCAGCTGCCGGAGCTTCGGTAAGCGGAAGCGGAGGAAAATGGACGGTAACTCCTGGAAGTGGAAATACCGTGAAGTTAACGATTTCCGGTAAGGATCCAAAAGGAGCAGTTATTTCTCAGGCATTTGAGTTCAGAATTAAGAACGTTCCACCACCGGTTGGACAAATCCAGGGGCAAAGTGTGGTTTCAATGCCGGCAAGTTCCATTCCGAACCAGCACGTTTCTGTAGCGATGCCAGATTTCGATTTCCCGGTAAGCTTCACCGTAAACAGCTTTATGTTTAAAGTACAAGGTAAGGCGGGAATGATGATCACCGGAAATTCAATGAGCAATACCGCCGCATTAACCAAAAATCTTAGAAATGGCGACATCGCGTATATTTATAATATTCAGGCAACGGCTACCGGACTCGGCGGACAGACCTTGAAGCAAATTCCACCGGTTGTAATAAATGTACAATAATTTCGTTATTGATTTTAAAATACCATTAGTATAATCATTCAAAATGAAAAAACTCATATTAGTAATTCTTGCGTTAGGATTTGTTTCTGCAGGGGCACAAACGAAGAAGAAACCCGTCAAGAAGAAAGCTAAAGCAAAAACCACCAAAGTAGCATCCAAACCGGTGCAGGAAACTGCTCCGGTAGTGGATACTTCGGTTACAGATACTTCTGCAGGAGCTGTGGTGTATGATGATACACCGATTAATTCAATGTCTATCCTTAACGCGAAATCTCCGGAATCTTTCAGGAAATATCGGGACATGGGAATGATCAAAAGAGGAGATTCCATGGTTTCCACCAAGGTAACTCCATTGAAGTATGGCTTTATCGAAGATCATGATATCCTGAAAAGTATGGTGGTTTGGGAAATTATTGATATGAATGATAAAATCAACCAACCTTATTATCATAATGAGGATGGAATAGTTTCCCAAAACAAATCACTTTATCAGGTTCTTTTTGATGCCATTAATTCTGGAAAGATCAAAGAGGTTTACGATGATGAACTTTTCACCACCCGTCTTTCTCCGGAAGCGATCCAATCCAGAATCAAGAACGTGGTGATGAGCAACGCGGGAATCGACAGGCTGAATGAGACCGGGAAATTGACTGAAGAAGAGAAGAAGGAGTTTACCAACGTGTACGAAACCAAAACTGAAAATGTGAAGGTTTTGAAAATCAAAGGCATGTGGTATATCGACAAGAGAGACAGCCAAATGAAGTACCGTTTGCTTGGAATTGCTGCGATGGGTCAGGATCCTTCCACAATGGGACAATTCGGACCAGATGGACAGCCACTTGCTTCGAAAGACGAGCTGATCGATTTATTCTGGGTGTATTATCCTGATGCTAGAGAAGTTTTGGCAAATTCGATTGCCTTCAATAGCAAAAACCTGTCATCTGATATTTCCTTCGATGATTTGCTTAATGCAAGAAGATTTTCTACCGTAATCTACAAAACTGACAACGGATTAGGAAATGGAGTCATTAAGGACTATATTCCAAAAGATGCTGATGAACAACTTGAAGAAAGTGAAAGAATCAAAGCTCAGATTCTTCAAATGGAAAATGATATGTGGAATTACTAATAATATTTCATGTTAGATACAGAAAACCTGAGTAAATTTGCTCAGGTTTTTTCATGATGGAAAATGTAGAGTATATTATTGTTGGTGATGGCTATGCAGCGCTGTTTTTCGCACACCGGCTTCAGAAAAATCATAAGCGCTTCAGAATCTTTTCAGAAGGAAAGAGAAGTGCGTCGCAGGTTTCGGCAGGAATCATCAATCCTGTTGTGTTGAAGAAATTCACCACTTTTTGGAAAGCGCAGGAACAGATCGGTTACCTCAGAAAGACTCTTTCTGAAATTGAAAGTTATACGGGTGTCAATTATCTCATCAACGAAAATATCCACCGGATTTTTCATGATGAAAAAGAATGTAATCTTTGGTTGAACAAATCTGAAAATGATGATTTAAAAGCATTTCTTTCACCAGAGTTTGAATTGGTAGATGGAGTTAAAAATCCTTTTCAAACCGGCGTGGTGCTACAATCCGGAAGATTGAATGTAAAGGGTTTCTTTCATGATTTGTTGAATTATTTTGAAAAAGAAGGAAATTTGATCCGGGAAAAATTTGATTATGCGCAGTTGGAAGGGGAAACCTACAAAGAATATGCTTTCAAATACATCGTCTTTTGCGAAGGCATGGGTGTACTGGAAAATCCATTTTTCTCCTTTATTCCTGTTCAGCCCAATAAAGGACATCACCTGACCGTCAGATTATCGGAGCCTCTTTCCGGAAAATATACCTTAAAGAAAAAGCATTTCCTGTTTCCGTTGGAAGATGGAAGCTATTATTACGGCGGAACTTACGACCGCGAACAAATGCACCTCAAGGTAGACCCTTCTGCCAGGGAACAGTTAATCAATGGTCTTGCAGAATTTTACCCACATGATTTTGAAATCGAGCATATCGAATTTGGTTTTCGTCCCACCGTTAAAGACCGCCGTCCGATCCTAGGAAGCCATCCGGATTTTCCTAATTATTATGTTTTTAATGGTTTGGGAGCGCGTGGAATCCTAAATGGTTGTTTTTTTTCCCAAGAACTTTTCGAAAAAATAGAAAACGGTAAGGCACTACATCCCGAAGTGGATCTAAAAAGATTTCTTTAACACTTTTTGAAATTCGGAATTTTTAGACTATTTTTGCAGTCTTCAATTAGAGAGGTGTCCGAGTGGTTGAAGGAGCCAGCCTGGAAAGTTGGTATACGGGTAACTGTATCGAGGGTTCGAATCCCTTCCTCTCTGCAATGCTGACCAAACCGTCAGCATTTTTTTATGTACTGTATCTACATTTTATATTCCGAAAAGTTTGACCGTTATTATATCGGTCAGACTCAGGATGTGGTTTCGAGACTTGCACGCCATAATGCGCGTCTGGAAAAATCCACCAGTCCTTATGTTCCGTGGCGTCTTTTGGGTTTTGTTGAAAAAGGAACTCGGGGCGAAGCGATGGTTTTAGAGCGGAAGTTGAAGAAGAGGACCATTATGCTGTTGAAAAGCCGCCGGAGCTGTAGTTTATCCTGAGGTACTTGCAAGGTTCAATGGGCTTTACCTCTTCTTTTTTACTTTTTCTATGGAATCGGTGATGAGTGATTCATTTGCCTCCCGCGAACCTTTGATCTAGTGTCCTTGGGACAAGATCAGAGCTTAGTTGTTATCGGCAGCCAGAATTATTTGGTGTTACTCATTGATGTGAGTTTCAATGTCCATCTGATCATGAAGAATTCTAATGATTTCCACAATTTCTTCTTTCAGATTAACTTGGTAAAATATAAAATGTGATTTTACTCGGGAACGAAAATATCCTTTCCTAATTTCATTGTAATCTTTTCCGGATTTAGGATTTTCAGAAATATATTCGATTTCATCCAAAATCAAATCCAGATAATAATCTGCTTGTTTAAGCGACCATTCTTCAAAAGTATAAAGCCAAATATTTTCTAAATCAATTTCGGCTTGTTTACTGATTTTGTAATTCATTACTGAGCAGAATATTTTTCATGCAATTTCTTTTTGAAACTTTCACGATTGAAATTTGATGAAAAACCGGATTTCTCACCTTTTTTGAGCTCTTTAATTAATTCTGTCTTTTTCGTTTCTTCATGTTCAAACATTCGCAAAGCTGCTCTTACAACTTCACTTGCAGAAGAAAATTTACCGCTTTTTATTTGAGAACTGATAAAATTATCAAAATAATCGCCTAATAATATTGATGTGTTTTTTGCCATGACAATTTGGTTTAATTTCTCAATTCAAAGGTACCAAGTTTTGGTATTTAATCCAAATTTATTCACACAATATTTTTAAATCAAGCTCTGCTAACGCTTCCAATTAATTTTGATAATCAGCTTGTTATGAAATAAGAATACTCATTAGTCCAACCAAATTAAGTGATTTGTTTTTGAGTGCTTTTTACCATTCCATATAAGAACCAATATTGGAGAAAAGCCACCGGAGCTTCCGTTCAAAGGGCTTTCATCTCGTGTCCAGCGGACAATGCAAAAGCTGAGTTATTGTAGTAGAAGTCCTGATTTAATAAGCTTGAATCAAAACTTCAGACGGAATATGTAGTTTTTCAGTTAACTTGCGGATCATTTCAAGCGATAATTTTCTCTTTCGATTTAAAATTTCACTCGCTCTACTTTTTAAACCAATTACTTCGGCTAAATCATTTTGAGAATAATTGAGCTGTTCCATCCTGAATTTTATTGCCTCAATTGGATCAGGAAGTTCAATGGAATAGTGTTCATTTTCATAATTCTCAATTAAAATTCCTAAAATTTCCAATTCATCTCCATCTTTCGTTCCTGGAGTTGCATCAAAAATCTTTTCAAGTCTTTCCAAAGCTTGATTGTAATCCTGTTCTGTTTTTATAGGTTTTAATTTCATCTTTTTAAATTCTATTTGCGTCTATTTTATCATATTCAGCATGGGTTGCAATAAATCTAATCCACATCATTTGATAATGAAAATTAATCTTTACAATTAATCTATAATTATTCCCTTTTATGTTAAAACAAACTCTGTTATCTTGTAAAATACTTGCGCTCGGATATTCAGTTTTCAGTTCATTCAGATTTTTCCACTTCGCATGATCCGCTTCTTGATACCACGATTTTAGTTGTTGTTCACAATCTGAATGTTTTTCCCAAAACTCACGCTATATGTTCTTTACAATAACTATCAATTCATAAGTATTTTTATAAATATAATAATTAATTCTTAATTTGGGAAAAATGAAATAATTTAATAAAGTTCTGTTGGTGAAGGATTTCTGCTCACTCCAAATATACGCAACTAATAAATTCCCCAAAATCTTGGTTTTCATTGATTGCCAAGCTTTTAATGAAAAACTATATTCGCGCATGATATATATCCTAATCTCTGGGTTATAAAAAATACGCAACTTACTTTCACCTCCGACTTATAAAATATTTCACCCGGAGAACATCATGCGAAAGAATTGATCCGGCTCGGTTTTCCCAATGAGTCCCCGCCGCGCATGGTCTTCCGGCTTTGCGTCACACTGGAGCAGGTCCCGGTTTCTAATGACATATCCTTCTTTCATGGCTTAGTTTTCATCATAGATAAAGTTTTTTTCGGATGGACACAAAGTCAGGAGATTTTGCGCCACCGGGTATTATAATTTTTGTTAAAATAAACGAAATGCAACTGTTGATGTTAAAAAAAGCCTATAATAAATAGTAGTTTTAGATGATTTTAATTTGGATATAAAGTCTGTTGGTTTTCAATCCAAAGTACAATCTTCAGCAATTAAAATACTGAACACGATCTTCCAATTTCGGCTAAGCAGGTTGAAAAAATGCAAAAAAAAAAAGAATTATCACCAAATTTTCAGTACTTTTAATTAAAAAAGTGAAAGATTCTGACCTGAATGCGGAACTCATCATAATTGGCGGAGGTTTAGCCGGTTTAACGAGCGCAATCCATCTATCTAAACTTGGGTTTCGCGTTCTCGTCATTGAAAAGAATGCTTATCCAAAACATAAAGTCTGCGGCGAATATGTTTCGAATGAAGTTCTGCCCTATCTGAACTGGCTGGATTTTGACCCGGAAAACTTAAGTCCTGCGCATATTGACTTCCTGCATTTTTCAACACAGTCAGGTGAATCGCTCAGGATTCAGCTGCCGCTTGGTGGTTTTGGAGTAAGCCGTTATGCACTGGATTATTCGCTGTATTTGAAGGCGATCTCTCAAAATTGTACTGTCCTGAAAGATCAGGTGAAAGAGGCTTGTTTCAAAGATGATATTTTCAGCGTTCATCTGGCTTCCGGAAAGACAGTTACTTCGTCCGTTGTTCTGGGTGCTTTCGGAAAGAGATCCACTTTAGATCAAAAAATGGAAAGAAAATTTTTCCATCAAAAGTCGCCCTGGCTGGCTGTGAAATCTCATTATAAAGGCGATTTCCCAAGCGATTTGGTTGGGCTGCATCATTTTAAAGGAGGTTACTGCGGCGTGTCAAAAGTAGAGCATGACCTCATCAATATTTGTTATCTTACTAATTTTGAATCATTTAAGGAATTTAAAAACATTGCAGAGTTTCAGGAAAAAGTGGTGTCGCAAAACCCTCATTTAAAAGCTATTCTGAACCATGCAGAAGCAGTCTCAGAAAAACCTTTGACGATCAGTCAAATTTCTTTTGCAGGCAAGAATACTGTTGAGAACCATGTGCTCATGATTGGCGATACGGCGGGACTGATTCATCCGCTCTGCGGAAACGGAATGGCCATGGCCATTCATAGTGCGAAATTGGCCTCAGAAGCCGTTTCTGATTTTCTGCGTAAGAAAACCTCCAGGGCAGTGATGGAAAGAACCTACCAGATACTTTGGGATCAGAACTTCAGGAAAAGGATGCTGTATGGCCGGTATTTGGGAAAGATCTTAGAACATGCCTCTTTGTCGGAAATTCTAACCAAAATGATTAAATTTATTCCTTCTATTTTGCCTTTCATCATCAAAAAAACACACGGGAAAGAAATTTTAATGTAATAACAATGGCTCCGGACACCACCTACAGAACAGATACCCCAGAAACCATGGATGATTTTTCGATGGATAACGCTGAACTGACGAAGGCACTGGATGATATTTCCCGGGTCAATCAGTTTTTGGGCGGAAACTCCGTCACTTTAAACGGGGTAAAATATTTACTGAAAAAGGTTCCAAAAGATGCTGAAATCACCATCATGGATTTTGGCTGCGGAAATGGTGAGATTCTTAGAATACTTTCGGAATATGGTGTTGCGAACGGCCTGAATTTTAAACTGATCGGCATGGATGCCAACCCAGCGACCATCCGATATGCGGAAATGTGTTCTGCCGGTTATGAGAATATCAGCTATCTGCCGGAAGATATTTTTCAGCACGGCTTCTTGAAATACAATGTTGATATAGCCCTGATAACGCTTACTTTGCATCACTTTAAAGATGATGAAATCATAAAAATACTGCGCGCCATATTTAATTGGACAACGAAAGGAATTGTTGTCAATGATCTGCAGCGCAGCTGGCTCCCCTACAGGCTTTTTCAGGCGATCATCTATGTATGCAGGCTGGATAAAATGACGGCAGAAGATGGACTGGTCTCAATTTTAAGAGGATTTAAAAAATCAGAACTTGTAAAATATTCTGCAGCATTAAATTTTAAAAAGTACCGGATTACCTGGAAATGGGCCTTCCGTTACCAGTGGATTATCGAAAAATAAAATCAAAACCGGGCGCTTCGTGCCCTGCCATATCCTATGAGTGTGAAAATAGTTTCAGTTGCCCGGCAAATTCCGAAATATTCCCGTACAACTGCAGAAATCTTACCGTTTTTGGATCAGTGGCTTTGCGGACAAGACCGCCGTTTTGTCCGTAAAGTGAAAAAGATTTTTGAAGGAGCCCAAGTGGATGAGCGGTATTCCATTATGGATCCGGAAGAAGTTTTCACTGCCACTTCGTTTGAAGATAAAAATGAGGTGTATGCCCGCGAAGTGGTCCTTCTTGGCGCACAGGTTTTGCAGAAAGCTCTGGACCAGGCCGGTTGGAATCCGCAATCTCTGGATTATATCATCACTGTCAGCTGCACAGGCATCATGATTCCTTCGCTCGATGCCTATCTGATCAATGAATTGAATCTGCGGCAGGATATCGTCCGTTTACCGGTAACCGAAATGGGCTGTGCTGCAGGCGTTTCCGCGATCATTTATGCCGGGAATTTCCTCCGGTCCTATCGGGGAAAGCGCGCTGCCGTCATCGCAGTAGAAAGCCCGACCGCTACCTTTCAACTGGAAGATTTTTCCATGGCGAATGTAGTAAGTGCCGCTATTTTCGGCGATGGTGCGGCCTGCGTGCTTCTGTCGTCTGATGAAGATGCGGATGGCCCAGAAATTCTTGCCGGAGAAATGTATCACTTCTATAACAACGAACACATGATGGGTTTTAAACTCACCAATTCAGGACTTCAAATGATCCTGGATATCGAAGTTCCGGATCTTATTGCAGAACATTTCCCTGCGGTGGTTCATTCTTTTTTGGCCAGACAAAATTTGGAAATCAAGGATATCAATCATTTTATTTTTCACCCCGGTGGGAAAAAGATTGTGCAGATGGTGGAGTCGCTCTTCGCCGAGGCCGGCAAAAATATCGATGCTACAAAAGAAATTTTGCGCCTTTACGGGAATATGTCAAGTGCCACCGTACTTTATGTTCTGGAAGAAATAATGAATCAAAAACCGCTGAAAGGCGAGAAAGGACTGATGCTGAGTTTCGGTCCCGGCTTTTCTGCACAAAGAGTTTTATTGCAATGGTAAGAAGGTTTGAAAATAAAAATCACTGGGCGCTGATTTTGGGCGGAAGTTCGGGTTTAGGCCTTGCGTCTGCAAAGAAGCTGGCATCCGAAGGGATGAATATCTGTGTGATTCACCGTAATTCCCGCACAGAAATGGAAACGATCAACAAAGAATTTTCTTTCATTAAGAATGAAAAGGTGGAGTTTTTAAGTCTGAATAAAGATGTCTTAAATCCTCAACATCAGCAGGAAATCATCACGGAGTTGAGAACAGCTTTAGGTTCTGTTGGAAAAATCCGGTGTCTGCTGCACAGCATTGCCAAGGGAAATTTAAAACCCATGACCGGACCTGAAACCGAAAGTCTGTCGGCAGATGATTTCAGTATTACGATTCACGCCATGGCAACCAGTTTATATGTCTGGACGAAACTGATCTTTAATGAAGATCTTTTTGCTGACGATGCACGAGTTCTTGCTTTTACGAGTGAAGGAAGCACAAAACCCATGATTCATTATGCCGCTGTTTCTGCTGCCAAAGCAGCTCTGGAAGTCATTTCGCGAAATATAGCGCTGGAATTTGCCCCTTTTGGGTTAAGATCGAACTGCATTCAGGCTGGAGTTACAGATACGAGATCATTACAGATGATTCCGGGCAGTGAAAGGCTTAAAGAATTTACCGTAAAACGCAATCCTTTCAAAAGATTAACTCAGGCTGAAGAAGTGGCGAATGTAGTGAGTTTATTGTGTCAGGATGAGGCTTCCTGGATTAATGGCTGTATCATTCCTGTGGATGGCGGCGAACATTTAAGGTGATGACTGCGGCAGAGATCATACAAAAATTACCCTATGACCGTCCATTTCTATTTGTGGATGAATTGATCAGGGTAGATGAAAATGGTGCGGCGGGCACTTTTACTTTTTCAGAAAATTTAGATTTTTATGAAGGACATTTTAAGCATCACCCGTTAACTCCAGGTGTTATTTTGACAGAGGTGATGGCGCAGATTGGATTGGTCTGTCTGGGAATTTATTTGAGTGGAGACCAACTTACTCCGGAGACATCATTTGGGTTAACGTCAACTGCCATTGAATTTCTGAAGCCGGTTTTTCCAAATGAAAAAGTCACCGTGATTTCTGAGAAAATCTACTTTCGCTTTCACAAACTGAAATGTAAAGTTAAGATGCTGAATGAGAAGGGCGAAACTGTTTGTGAAGGTACTATTGCCGGAATCATTAAAGCGAATTAAGATGTCAAGAAGAGTCGTAATCACTGGTTTAGGTGTCGTTGCTCCCAACGGAATCGGGCAGGACGAATTCCAAAGTGCATTAAAAGAAGGCCGCTCCGGAATCCGTTTTGATCAACAATTGGCTGACCTGCAATTTTCGTGTCAGGTCTCGGGAACTCCGCCCATTGTGACAGGAAACCTGGAACACTACTTTACGGATTTAGAACTGCGTAATTTCAAATCCACAGGAATTATGTATGGGGTGATTGCAGGTTTGGATGCCTGGAACGATGCCGGTTTAGAAATCACAGAAGGTCAGGATCCCGATTGGGACAGCGGCACTGTATTTGGCGCCGGAACTTCCGGAATCGAAAAATTCAGGGAGAGTATTTACAAGATTGACGCTTTGCAAACGCGCAAATTAGGAAGCACAGCGGTATCGCAAACCATGAACAGTGGCATCAGTGCTTATTTAGGAGGAAAACTGGGTTTGGGAAATCAGGTCACCACCAATTCGTCTGCATGTACCACGGGAACAGAAAGTATTTTAATGGCTTTCGACCGCATCAAATCGGGAAAAGCAAAACGCATGCTTGCCGGAAGTACGAGTGATTCGGGCGCTTATATCTGGGCGGGCTTCGATGCGATAAAAGTCTGTAATTTTAAAAGCAATGAGCGTCCTGAAGCAGCTTCCCGACCCATGAGTACATCTGCTGCAGGTTTCGTACCAGGTAGCGGCGCCGGAGCTTTGGTGCTGGAAGATCTGGAATCTGCACTTTCCCGAAATGCAAAAATCTATGCAGAGGTTCTGGGCGGAAACCTGAACAGCGGCGGCCAACGCGGCGGCGGAAGCATGACGGCACCCAATTCTGCAGCGGTTCAGAGATGTGTGCAGGATGCGATTGCGGAGGCACAGATTATGGCAGAAGAGATAGACTACATCAGCGGACATTTGACTGCAACTTCCAAAGACGGCACAGAAATCAAAAATTTAGCAGAGGCCCTGAACCGTTTCGGAAAAGATTTTCCTTTTATCAATTCCCTAAAAGCTTTAACCGGACACTGCCTTTCGGCCGCGGGAAGTATTGAGTCCGTTGCCACTGTTTTGCAGTTGGCTGGGCATTTTGTGGCGCCCAATATCAATTGCGAAGATTTGCACCCGGAAATTGTGGAGGTAATTGATTCTGCATGTGTTCCGCAAAGTCTTTTAGAGAAAAACATCAAAATTGCCGCTAAAGTAAGTTTTGGTTTTGGCGATGTGAACGGATGTATTATTTTTAAGAAATTCACTGAGTAAATATTTTATCTGACCCTTATGAACAGAGAAGCAAATCTTGCAAAACTGGCCGAGATTGTAAAACCTTACGTTAAAGATGCGCCGGCTTTAGAACAATTGACAGAAGACACGGATTTCATCAATGACTTAAATATCAATTCGGCCAATCTGGTTGACGTGATTCTGGATGTGGAAGAAGTTTTTGATATTGAAATCGATAACGAATCCATGGAGAAAATGCGTGACGTGAAATCTGCATTAGCGGTGATTGAACAAAAACTGGCTGAAAAATAAACTTAAGGATTTGTGGGATGGGTATCTTACTTCCACTGCGGATACTGGCGGGCGCAAAGGCGAGTCGCTACGGAAAACAATTCAATATCAATGCCAATATTTGAATCCTGTCTCATTGGTTGGTCGGATAAAGCGGTGAATTGAAAGTGCCATAAAAAACCCTGTCGGGGAATTGATAGAGAAAAGCCCATCCACAAGTATAAAATGGCAGCCTTGTGCAACTGAGAAAACATGAAATGCGACTGGAGATATCGAGGTGTTTTAGTATGTAATGCTCTGGTTTTCCCGAGCTACCGCGAAGGTTTCCCGAAAATGGTTTTGCAGGCAGGTGCCATGGGACTTCCTTCCATTGTCATCAATATCAATGGCTGCAGTGAAATCGTTACCGACGGAAAAAACGGTCTGATCATTCCACCAAAAGATGTGGAACAGCTGAAAGTTGCCATGGTAAAGATGATGGATGGTGAAATCTGGAAGGAACTTCAGCGGCATGCGCGTCCGGAAATCGCTGACAAATTCGCCCAGTAAAATGTCTGGCAAGCACTGTTGGAGGAATACAGAAGTTTTGGCAAGTAAGGGCTGTTTTTTACAATTATTTTGTGATTGCAGCAAAGTCAGAGGTAGTGAACAAACGGTTGAGCTTTTTACCACTGTGAAAAAAATGAGTTGACAGTCTTGGGCTTTATTTCCATTCATTGCACAAAACTTCGACAAGGGGATAAAGTTAAGTTGAATCTTTGGCGGTCAGATTACTAAGGAAATAAGGTCTCTTCGCGGATCCTTTGCAAGTTAAGAAAAACGTCTTTAAAAAGGTCAGTCGTCCATTCACTGTGCAGCAATTTGACAGCGCAATGATGCAAAGCTTCCTGAATTGAATTAACACGGTTTCGGCGGATTTCTATGACGATCGTTTTCCGGACGGATTGCCGAAAGCTACTTAAACACCTCTATCACTTCATCCACAGTCACCTTCCCGAAATATCCGGTGAGGTCCATGGTGGAGAGGAGGTTTCTCAGGTCTTCGATTTCGTGTTTTTGGCCGATCAGTTTGGATTCCAGTTCTTCCAAGGCTTTTTCGGCAAAGAAGTCGCCATAGATTTTTGCCTTCTCGATGAATCCCTTGTGCACATCCAGGTGTACTTCGATGTATCCGGCAGGAATCTTAATGGCTTTCTGGAAATTGTAGTTGGGTGAGAATCCGAAATTCCATTCCCAGGTTTGGTATTTTTCCGCTGCCAGTTTTTCGATTTCCACGATGTCTTCTTCGGTGAGGGTATATCGTTCAGAACCCGGATTGTTTTGGTGGATTTCTGCAGTCAGGTAATTTTTCAGATCTTCTGTGGAGGTCGTTTCTGGCAGGTAGTTGATGAGGTTGGTTACCCTCGATCGGTTGGATTTGGTGGCTTTATCGATGAATTTCAGGGGATTGGGGATCAGAGCTTCGGCCAAAACTTCCATTTCTGAATTCAGAAGGATGGTTCCGTGTTGGATCATTTTCCCTTTTCGGGCGAGTTTCGCATTGCCGCTGAATTTTTTATCCTCCACGAGCAGGTCGTTTCTGCCTTTCAAAACGGCCGGAACGCCGAGCCGGTTGAGCACGTTCAGCACGGGTTGGGTAAATTGTCTGAAATCTCCGAAATCATCATCACCCAGCACTTTGTGGAAAGAGAAGTTCAGATTCCCCAAATCATGATACACGGCACCGCCTCCAGACATTCTGCGCACCACTTTGATGTCTTTTTCCTTCACGTAATCCAGATTGATTTCGGCGAGGGTATTCTGGAATTTCCCGACTATGATGGAAGGCGCGTTCACATACAGCAAAAAGATCTCTTCGGTTGGGAATCTGCTGAGCAAATATTCTTCGGAAGCGATATTGAAATAGGCGTTGTTTGAAGGGGAATCTATTATCAGCATGCGTAATTTTTTGCAAATTTAGGGAAAAAGGTCATATGGAGGAACGCGAGGTCGGCTTCTTTAAAGGATACGCCGCCCAGGAATTAGGATGAAAACGCATCCTGTTCCGCAAGTAACAAAGTGGCAGCGCAAGAATCACCCTAATTTCCTCATTCCCGTTCATGCTGCAAAATTCGGATCAGGGAATAGTGTTACGCTGAGCCGGTGTTTACGATATGCCCTGAATTTCCGGAAACTAAGTTCCCATGTGAATTTATCATCGGAATAGGCATCAACAGCAGATTGGATTCTTCAAAATTGATTTTTTGGATTATTTCAATGATTTGGATAAAATGTTGCTGAATTTGTCCGAATATTTAGTTTGCTTTAACAGTATTTTATTGTATTTATAAAATTCTTATTTTTACAGGAAAATTATATGGACGGTTTTGCACAAATTTCTGAGAAGCTTGCATTCATAGGAGCTGATTTCTTATCAGAATTCGGAATTCATGCTGTGCAGAAGTCAGTCGATGCCAAGACTGAACTCATGCGGGTGGGGCAAAATGTGAAGTATATTCCGATTGTGGCAAGCGGACTCATTAAAGTTTACGGACTCGTTGATGAGAAGGAGTTTCTTTATTATTATGTGCGTGCAGGACAAAGCTGCATTATGACTTTTTCAAGTATTTTCGATGATCAGCAAAGCAAGGTCTTTGCGGTTTCCGAGGAGGCGTCGGAAATTATCTTATTACCTGTGACTTCGGTTCGAAAATGGCTGAATCAATATCCGGAATTCAACCATTTCTTTTACCGGCAGTATGAACTAAGATACAGTGCCCTGATTGAAATGCTGAACCAGGCCATTTTTCACCGGCTCGACAAAAGAATTCTGGAATATCTGAACAACAGGATGACTCTTTTGGCAAAAGATGAACTGAGAATTTCGCATAAGGAAATTGCAAATGATGTGGGTACCGCCCGGGAAGTGGTAAGCAGAATCCTGAAAAAATTTGAGAATGAGGGCGTCATTACCCAAACGTCTTCTGTGATCAAATTCAGGAGGTTGTGACTTTAGTCACCGGTTATTTGGTTCCAAGATGTTATTTTTGATTCGCCACATGCGTAAATCACCCGGTTTTTGAAGGAGGAAATGACGTAATGTTCTTCTTTCCGTTAATGATGGTGGTTTTATAAAAGTCACAACTTATGATTTTCAAAAGCAGCATCTTGTTTTTTTCTTTTTGCTTCGGTCATTTTTTGACGGCGCAGAACAATGACCTGTTAAAAGAGATTGATACCGTCAAAGCCGCTGAAATTTACCAGCCAAGTTTCAAAGCGCTGCAAATCGTGACCGGTCAGTCCACCAAAATGCCTTCCAGGAAAGAGTTTTATCTTGATATTTCTCACCGTTTCGGTGACGTGAGCGAAGGATTCAAAAATTTTTTCGGGTTAGATCATGCCACCACGAAGTTGGGTGTGGTTTATGGTTTGACAGATGGGATCTCGTTCAGCGCCTCGCGGCATACTTATCAAAAAACCTTTGAGTTTGGGGTGAAGTACCGGATTCTGAAACAACTGGGGAACTCGCCTTTTGATGTGGTGGGATACCACGTGGGCGCCATTAATTCAGAACTCAGCACCGATCAGTATCCTGACCTTCGTTTTAACGACCGGCTTGCCTATTTTTCGCAATTGCTTATTTCGCGGAGGTTCTCCGAGAATTTCAGCTTGCAGCTTTCGCCGAGTTTTGTGCATAAAAACCTTATTGATCCGGTGATTGAGAATAAAAATCTGTTTTCTACGGGAATTGGTGGCAGGTACAAAGTTTCCAGGAGAATTTCCCTGAATGCAGAATATTTTCTGAATTTTGATGACAAAAAATTCTATAAAAATCCGCTGTCGGTAGGAATGGATATCGATACGGGAGGTCATGTATTTCAACTGGTTTTTACTAATTCACAACCCAATACGGAAACAGGATACCTCACCAATGCGACAGGTGATTGGGCTAAAGGACATTTCTTTTTTGGGTTTAATCTCTATAGGGTCTTCTAAAAAACTTTGCTAGTAAAATGAGAAATGCCGTAAAAATAATATTCGTTACCATCATTTTTTCAGTGACCAGCTGTGACACGAGGACTTATGATGAAATCTCACCAAAGGTGGTCATCCCACCGAAAGTCACCTATAATCAGGATGTGAAACAAATCATAATAAGCAACTGTGTAACTTGCCATTCTGCGGTGGGTGCTGCAAATTTCTACCCGCTCACCGATTACAGCCTGGTGAAAAATGCCATTGACAATATTTTGGATCGGGTTCAAAAACCTGCCGGAGATCCTGGGAAAATGCCTCAGGGAGGAAGTTTGTCCACAACCAATATCGATATCCTGAAAAAGTGGAAAGCAGATGGCCTCCTGGAACAGTAGCGATAAAAAAACATGATAAAAGAGCAATAAAATGAAACAGAAAATCATCACCCTATTGTGCATTTTGATGGCAGGTTCTGCTTTTTCGCAGAAATATCTGACTAAGTCCGGGACGGTGCATTTTGAAGCGAATGTTCCTCTTTTTGAAGACGTGGACGCCAAACATGGATCCACAGTAGCGGTCTTGAATTCCGACAGCGGTGATCTGGCGGTGATTTCCACGGTAAAGGATTTCCGGTTCAAAGTGGCTTTAATGGAAGAACATTTTAATGAGAATTACGCCGAATCGGCAAAATTCCCGAAGACCACCTTTGTGGGAAAGATTTTAAATTTCAATAAAGAAGATTTGTCGGCGACGCCAAAAAGCTATACCATCAGCGGTGTGCACCATTTTCATGGAGCCGATAGGAATGTAACGTCAGTGGCTTCTATTTTCACCAAAGATGGAAAAATCATTATTTCCGGAAAATTTATTGCAAGACCGGCTGATTATCAGGTGAAAATACCGAAAATGGTCATGAGAAAAATCGCTGAGCAAGTCAATGTGGATTATCAATTTGAACTCGCTAAACAATAATGAAGACGTTTGCACTACTTTTTTGCTTGGTTTTTACCACACTGATTTTCGCACAGCAGAAAACCGTATTTGAGATTGCCAGAACTGGAACTGTGGAAGAAATGAATACACTTTTTCAGCAAGATCCCAAGGTCATCAATTCAGTGGATGCGATGTCTTTTTCGCCGTTAATTTTAGCGTGTTACCGCGGCAATTCCGAGGTTGCCCGATTTTTAATGGATAATGGGGCAGACGTCAATTATTTAAGTGATGAAGGCACGGCACTGGCCGCGATATGCATTAATTTCAACCAAGACTTGCTAAAGCTTCTGCTGAAGCACGGTGCTGATCCCAACATCGCAGATGCCAACGGAACCACTCCATTGATCTGGGCCGTAAAGCGTGGAAATGAATCGCTGACCAAAACTTTGCTGCAAGCCAAGGCAGATAAAAATCACAAAGATCAATTGGGAATGACGGCTTTTGAATACGCCATCCAATCACAAAAAGAAAATATCATCAACCTATTTAAAATTTATTAATATGAAATTGAAAACTTTATTTCTTGGAGCGGTCCTGATGGTTGCCATCTCGCTTAAGGGCCAATTTTCTTCTGGAACGGTTTCATTGGGAACCACCGGAATGACCGTAAAGATTGACACAGATCCTACATTCCTAACGCTCACACTCAATGGTGCAAGCGGCAGTTTTATGGGGATAGGTGCGGGCGCAGATGGAATGGCGCTGGGTGCTGATGGATTTATCTACAACTCTTCAGCGAGCAGAGATTATACCTTTCAGGGAGTTGGGGTGACGCCGGTAGCAGATGCCCAACAGGATTGGACAATCATGTCTGACGTGGTGACTGGTTCAGTGAGAACTGTGGTTGCCAAAAGAACGCTTGCAGGCGGTCCCGGCGATGTGTTGGTGCCTAATGCCGCTGGAATATTGGAAATTTTCTACGCAAAAGGAAGTACTTTGACCCTTGCCCAACACACCAGCAACAACCGGGGTTATGCCACGTTGGTCATGAGTCCTATTTTGGCAGTGGGAGAATCAGGAAATGTGGAAAAATCGTTTAGTATTTTTCCAGTACCTGCCAAAGATGTGATTAACTTTAAGAACGGGGAACAAATCAAATCGGTTACCATTTTGGATCAGTCTGGTAAGATTGTGATTTCAGAAGCTGCAATGGTGAATGGTCAGGTGGCTATTTCTAAACTTCAGCCGGGTATTTACTTTGTGGAAGTGAAAGATAAATCAGGTAATACTTCTTACCAGAAAATGATCAAGAACTAGACTTTCTATTTGATAGATTATGCGAACACCCCGGAGAATTCCTGGGTGTTTTTCTTAATGGGAAGCTCTAGTGCGTTGGGCGAATATACACCTGTGTAAAACAAAACATTCCGCAACCTTTTAAGGTTTTGATAAGGGAATAAGGTTGAAATACATCTGGGTCTGCGAAATTACTAAGGGAATAAGGTTTTTGGTTTTTGGGAAATTCGTCAACCTTCCACCAGCATTGGTAATGTCAACCTTATTCCCTTAGTAACCATCCATTAGCAAAGTGAAAGTCAACCTTTTTCCTTTTAGTATGTGGCGATGCAAGAATCGACCTTATTCCGTTAGTAACTAAACGCATTCAGAAAGCGCACAAAACCTTATTTCCTTAGTAACCATCCATTAGCAAAGTGAAAGTCAATCTTTTTCCTTTTAGTGAGTGGCGATGCAAGAATCGACCTTATTCCGTTAGTAACTAAACGCATTCAGAAAGCGCACAAAACCTTATTTCCTTAGTAACCATCCACTAGCATGGCGAAATTCAACCTTATTCCCTTAGTAACCATCTGTCAACATAGCGAAAGTGAACCTTATTCCCTTATTCCAGCATTTCGATAAGGGAATAAGGTTAAGATGAGTCTGGGTATGCTAAATTACTAATGGAATAAGGTTCTTTATCAGCTCATTTAAATCTTTTCTCCATGAGCTAAAGGCAAAACTAATATTGAAAAATCTGATGGTGAATTTTGAAAAGACACCGATGAAATTTAGATAAAACTCTTAAAATTAAGAATGGATTTTTGTTGCGAATTTGCGACTGTCCTGCTCAAGGAAAATGAAGTTCCGAAGTTTAAACTGCGAACCGCGTATCCCGAAAATCCTAAGAATAATTCTTCACCAAACCTTTCACCACACGAATTACATTCGGCATTGCTTTATTGGCTGCCTCCAGAACTTCGTCATGAGAAACGGTGAATGCGATGTCGGGCCCGCCAACATCGGTGATGATGGAGATTCCGAAACAGTTCATTCCCTGGTGTTTTGCCACGATGACTTCCGGAACGGTGCTCATTCCCACCGCATCGCCCCCAATTGCACGAATCATGCCGTATTCGGCAGGGGTTTCGAAAGTAGGTCCCTGTAATGCGACATAGACGCCTTTGTGAACGGAAATATTGTTTTCTTTGGCGAAATTTTCGGCAACTTCCAGCATTTTTTTGTGATAAGGTTCGCTCATATCTACAAATCTCGGTCCGAACTCGTCGATGTTTTTGCCCCGAAGCGGATGTTCCGGCATCATATTGATATGGTCGGAAATCAGCATGATATCGGCAACCCGGAAGTTTGGATTCACGCCGCCGGATGCATTAGAAACAATGAGGTTTTTGATGCCCAAAAGATGAAATACCCGGAATGGAAAAACCACAGTCTGGATATCGTGTCCTTCATAATAGTGGAATCTTCCGCTCAGCATCAAAACTTTTTTGCCTTCCAAGATTCCGTAAATCAGTTTTCCGCCGTGTCCCACAACAGTAGTTTGCGGAAAGTTAGGGATTTCGGTGTAGTCCAAAATACAGAGGGGTTCCACTTCGTCCTTCAGTTTTCCCAATCCGGAACCTAAAACAATGGCGAAATCGGGGGTTTCTTTGATGATATTTTTGATGAAACTGGCGGTTTCCTTAATGCTTTCTAACATAATCCAAAACGATTTGGTTGAACTCTTCCCTTTTGTCTATGTTTACATTGATCGGCCAATAATAAACAAGATCACGAAGGTAGTCAAAAGTTTTCAGTCGAACATAGTCTTTTTCGGTCGTCAAAATCAATCTGTATTCGCCCAATTTTTTGTATTCCTTCAAAATATTCTGGATATCCTGATCGCTGAAATTATGATGGTCTTTGAATTTCAAATGTTTCACCCGCTGAGAAAACCTGGAAAGATGATCTATCAGCGGTTTCGGATTGGCAATTCCGGTGATGAGCAAAATATCGTAATACCCGAGATTATTATCGGGCAAAGATTTGTCATGGGAGTACACATTCTCGTCATAACCAATGCTGGAGAAGAAGACCTTTTGATCATGTTGTGGCTTAATCCTCGATATATAGTATTGTTTTTTTTCGTCGGTCAAGTTATCTGGACATTTTGAAACCATGATGATTTGTGCGCGCTTTTTGCCGGAACGGCTTTCCCTTAAATCTCCGGCAGGAAGCAGGAAATCCCTAAAATAGGGATCGTTGTAATCGGTCATTAGAATATTGAAACCGGGATTGATGGCGCGGTGCTGGTAGGCATCATCCAAAATCAGGACATCCAGATCCATATCGGCGATGATTTTTTTTGCTCCCGGAACTCTTTCCTCGGAAACGCCGATGACGAAACGGTTTCTGAATCTTTCAAAGAGCTGCATTGCTTCGTCGCCCACGGTTTTGTAGTTGCTGTCGTAATTCGTGATTCCGTAACCTTTCGTGACTCTTCCGTAACCTCTGGAAAGCACGCCGGTTCGGAAATGTCTGGATAGAAGGTCGGCGAGGTACATCACCATAGGGGATTTACCGCTTCCGCCCACGGAAAGATTCCCGACATTGATGATCGGCGTCTTGAATTTTGTAGAACTAAAAATTCCCCAGCTATAAAAGGTGTTCCGGATTGCCGTCACCAAATGATAAACAAGAGAAAAAGGGTAGAGATACCATCTTTTCATCAGAAAATGTGCATTTTATGAGGTCACATTCAACCTTGTGGTTTCATGGGGTGCAAAAATAAGCATTTTTGGGTGGATATTAAAAGTTGATTTCAACGTATTTGGATAAATTAAATCTGCAACGGACTGTTGTTTCACAACAAATTGTTTAATTTTGCTCTATATAGAAAAAACAATGAACAAGAAAAACGTAGCCGTGGTGATGGGCGGTTATTCCGATGAATACAAGGTTTCCCTGAAAAGCGGGCAACTCATTTATGATTCACTCGACCGGGATTTGTACCATGTCTATAAAGTGGTGATCCTGAAGGATGAGTGGTATTTTTTGGATGACCGGGGTGAAAAATCACCCATCAACAAAGCCGATTTCTCTGTCCATCTGAGTAGCGGATTTGATGTGAAGTTTGATGTTTGTTTCAACATCATCCACGGAAAACCGGGTGAGAATGGCGAGCTTCAGGCATATTGGGATACGATCGGCCAAAAGTACACCGGCTGCAATTTTTATCAAAGTGCTTTGACTTTCAACAAAAAAGATACCCTTGCTGTTTTGGCGAAATATGGAATTCCTTCCGCAAAGAGCATTTATTTAAGGAAAGGAGAAAATATTGACGAAGATCAAATCATACAGGAATTAGGTTTGCCACTGTTTGTAAAACCCAATCAGAGCGGATCTTCATTGGGAATTTCTAAAGTTAAGGAGCAAGCTGAACTAAGCAAAGCCCTGGATTTCGCTTTTGCAGAAGATGACCAGATCCTGATCGAAAGCTTCCTGAACGGAATGGAAGTTTCAGTGGGAGTGGTTGATTTTAATGGCGAAACCATTGTTTTGGGAATCACCGAAATCGTTCCTCATAAAGAATTCTTCGATTACGAGGCAAAATACGAAGGTGCTTCCGAAGAAATTACTCCGGCAAGAATCGATGAGGAAACCCGAATCAAAGTGGAAGAAATGGCTAAAAGAGCTTATGATTCCTTAGGGATGAGTGGCTTTTCACGAAGTGAGTTCATTATTATGAATGGCGTTCCTTTCATGCTGGAAATGAACACCAATCCTGGATTTTCACCGGCATCCATCCTTCCTCAGCAAGCAAAAATCTATGGGATTTCCATCAAGGATTTGTGCGGAAATGAAGTGGAGAAAGCCCTTCGGAAATAATTAACAGTAAATGATTTCAGGAACCCAACCTGAAGCTTCAGACTTTAAACCCACCTGTCGGCAGACAGACCTGAAACAGAATTTATGAGAATCGCCGTTTTTCCAGGATCATTTGATCCGATCACTTTAGGACATTATGATATCGTGGAGAGAGCCTATCCGCTCTTTGATAAAATCATCATTGCCATCGGGCAAAATTCGCAGAAGAAGTACATGTTTTCTCTGGCGCAAAGAATGGAGTTCATCAGAAAAACTTTTAAGGATTTCCCGAATATCGAAGTGGACCATTTCGAGGGATTGACCATCGATTATTGCCGGAGCAAAAATGTGAATTTCATTCTGCGGGGTCTAAGAAATCCGGCAGATTTCGAGTTTGAGAAAGCTATTGCGCAGACCAATCGTGAGCTGACCAGGGAAAACAAGATTGAAACGATATTCCTTCTTACTTCGTCCGGAAAATCATTTATCAGCAGCAGTATTGTTAGGGAAATCATCAGTTTCAGAGGTAATTATGAACTTTTAGTACCAGACGCGGTTCGCGTTTAATAATTTGGATATTCATCAAAACTTCAACCTTCTTATAGAAATACTCGGAACGATTTCGTTTGCGATGTCTGGCGCTTTTGCCGCAATGCAAAAACGTTTTGACCCGTTTGGAGTTTTGATTATTTCATTTGTCACTGCAGTGGGCGGCGGAACGGTAAGAGATTTACTGCTCGATGTTCCCGTTTTCTGGATGCGCGATATGGTAATGTGTTCGGTAATCTTTATTACCTGCATCATCGCGATGATTTTTAAGTCGCTGGAAAGCAGATTCCGAGTAACGTTATTTCTGTTCGACAGTTTCGGTTTGGGACTTTTCACCATTGTAGGAATCCAAAAGGGGATGAATGCCGATTTACACCCGGTTATCTGCATTACTTTGGGAACGATCACGGGTTGTTTCGGGGGCATTATCCGGGATATCTTGCTGAACAGGATTCCGTTGATTTTCAGGAAAGAAATTTATGCCACCGCGAGCATTATTGGTGGAACCATATTTCTGTTTTTGGTGTACAATACCCGTCTTTCGTACACTTTTGTGCAGATTTCAACTATTTTGCTGATTGTGCTGATCAGAACATTAGCCGTAAAATACCATTGGCAGATGCCTAAGTTTTATGGGGTTGACAACAGCTCGGAAATGTAAAGCATTTGATTTCTTTGCAAACATCCAATTTGTCCTATGATCCATAGGATTCATTAATTACATCGCTCTAAAAGAATTTTCCTCTCTGCCGCATATTCGGATTGTGCATGTGTTTCTGCATGGATGGCATTTTCAGCTGGTCTCTCAGCATTTTGATCTGGTCGGTCATCATTCCGGCGGTGTCTAATCTTTTGGCTTCTTCCAAAAGTTTTTGGGCCTCCTGCTTTCTTCCTTTCTGCAAAGCTCCTGCTGCGATGTTCAAAGTGGCCATTGCGCGGTCATGCTTCATGTTGAGTCCGTAATCCAGAGCTTTTCGCATTAAGGGTTCCACCTGGTGCGGATGTTCCTGTGCCAATGTAAGACCCTGCAGATAATGGAAATATCCGTATTGCGATTTATGGAGTTGGGATTCAAAATTGGTGATTTTTGAAAGCCATTTTGATGTTTTTGGGACATTCTGTTTCCTTAAAAACCAAAACGCCAAAAGGATAAATTCATTCTTAAAAAACAGCAAGACCGGAATTGCGGAAAGGATGACCACCACGATTCCCCAGCCAATATTTCTGTTAGACATCAGGTAAATTCCTGCAGCAATCATGAGCGCTGCAATCACGAATTTTATGTATTTGTTCATTGTTGAAAATTAATGGTGCAAAAGTAAGGAAATTGTGGATTTGGTGCAATCCCGTATTCTCCTGATGAAAGTATTGCGGTTGGTGCAATGGTTGCAATTGGTTCCGGGTGCCTTTTAACGAATGAAATTGTCTTTTATGTATTGAACTTCGGTGCCTTTACAGTATTCAAAAATTGCAGATGGTTTTGTCTTTTACTTTACTTTTTCATAAGTCTGAAAACAAAAATCAAAATTATTCTTCTCATCCTTTTCGTGGCAAACTTCACCGGTTTTTTTCCAGATTTTTTCGTCAATTTCGGGGAAAAAGGTATCTGCGTCGATGGTGGTCTTTATTTCGGTGACTTCCAGTTTGTCTGCGATGTCCATGGTTTGTTCAAAAATGTTTCCGCCCCCAATGATGAAGATGTCCTCGTCAATTTTTTGGGCGAATTTCAGAGCTTCCTTCAAGCTTCCCACGATCAGGATTCCTTCCTCGAACCAGTCCTTTTTTCTGGAGACCACGATGTTTGTCCGGTTGGGAAGCGGTTTTCCGATGCTTTCAAATGTTTTTCTTCCCATGATGATCGGGTGGTTTGAAGTAATTTCCTTGAAATGTTTTAAGTCTTTTGGGAGATGCCACGGTAACAGATTATCAATACCAATCTCACGATTCAGCCCCATTGCCACCACTAATGTTATCATTTTTTAAGAAATTTTTACAAATTTAGCACATAATTTGTATATTTGGGTGTCGAATAATTAACATTAAAGATAAAAACTATGAGAAACAGAGGTTGCATGAGCGCCGGAACGATTGGGATTGCTCTTCTCGTGATTGCCGCTATATTATTTTTCTGGGGTAAAAATGGGTACAATAATTTCGTGACCAAGGATCAAAATGTGAACACGAAATGGTCTAATGTGGAAACCGTTTACCAAAAGCGTGCGAACCTGATTCCAAACTTGGAAAGAACCGTCAAGGCTTATTCCCAATTCGAGCAGGAAACATTAACCAAAGTGATTGAAGCTAGGTCTAAAGCTACTTCGATTACTGTGGATCCCACCAATATGACCGAAGCAGATTTGGCAAAATTCCAGGCTGCACAAGGTGAGTTAAGTGGTGCATTAAGCCGATTGATGGCAGTGGTGGAACAATACCCAAACCTGAAGGCGGATCAGCAATACATCAATTTCCAGAGGGAATATACCGCGATTGAAAACAGCATCCGAAGCGAAACCGTTTATTACAATGAGGCCGCACAGGATTATAATACTGCGATCAAGACTTTCCCAAACAATATTCTGGCGAATTTCACCAACTTTAAAGAAAAACCCTATTTCAAAGCAGACGCAGGTGCACAGAAAGCGCCCGAAGTTTTCACCAATTAATGAATGCATTCCTCACAGATACTGAAATGGCTTCCCTGGTGGAAGCCATTCAAACAGCAGAAGATTGCTCCACTGGAGAAATCCGGATCCATATTGATTCCAATACCGAAGGAAATAATGCGGAAATAGCTTTTGCGGTTTTCAAAAGACTTTGTAAAGATCAGACTGCCGAAAAAAATGCAGTGCTCTTCCACGTGAATTTTGAAAGACAGTATCTTACCATCATAGGTGACGAGGGGATCCACAAAAAAGTCCACCAAAACTTCTGGGACAGAATGCATGACGAAGTTACTTCTCAGTTTTCAAAAAAGAAATATTTCGAAGGCCTGAAAAATGCGGTTCTGCAAACCGGCGAAGAACTCAAAAAACATTTCCCGATTACCGGTGAAAACCCAAACGAATTGCCTAATGAAATTACGTTCTCCTGATTTAGATGATAGAGGAAAGTTCATGGAGGATAGACTTGCGAGCGTTTACTAACTGAAATATTTCGACCAAAATTGAAACAAATCCTTACCTATAAAAATTTTTTCGCCTTACTGTTTCTTGGTCTGAACCTCATTGTTTCTGCCCAGAAAATTCCTGCGAAACCTGCAGTTCTTTATCCCGTTTACGATGAGGTCGGACTTTTATCCCAAACAGAAAAAGCCGCTCTTAACCAGAAGCTTATTAAGTTTTCGGATTCCACTTCCACTGAAATCGAGGTGATCATCATTCCCACCACCGGCGGCGAAGATGTGAATTACCTCGCTACCATGTACGGTCAAAAGTGGGGAATCGGGCAAAAAGGTGTGGACAATGGAATCGTTTTCCTGATCGCAACAGAAGACCACACCATGTCCATCCAGCAGGGAAGAGCGGTGGAGCAATATCTTACCGCATCAGTTGCCGGACAAATTCTGGACTATATCGTAACGCCCAATTTCAAGCAGGGACTTTGGTATGAAGGAATCAACCGCGGAACTTCGGCATTGATGGACGCGGTACAGGGAAAATTCAAACCGATTGTCAAAGACACTAATTCTGATGAGGGTTTAAGTGCGTTTCAAATATTGATTATTTGCTTTTTTGTCTTTCTCCTTATCAGTATATTTTTCAGGAATCACGGTGGTGGCGGTGGAAATAATGATGATGACGATGAAATGCTTTCCCGACGGGGACGAAGAACCTATCCAGGCGGATTCTTTCCATTCCCGGGAAGTTTTGGCGGTGGTGGATTTGGTGGCGGTTCCGGCGGTGGCGGATTTGGCGGATTCGGTGGCGGCGGAAGTTTTGGCGGGGGCGGTGCTTCTGGAGGTTGGTGATGTGTGCAGTAATTGGTGAAAAGTACGATTTTTATAAATAAAGACGCTGATTCAAGCCGAATCAGCGTCTTTATGATCAATGTTATTACGGAAAAAAAGTGGATCAAAAATCCTCCAACTAATTAATTCTCACACTTCCGCCGCTGCTCTCGCTTTTACTCAAAACATTCACCGCACCCTTTCTCAAAATCACGATATCTCCCGATGAACTTGCCGCAGCTTTTAAGCTGTTGGAAACAGACAAACTCACATCACCACTGCTTGATGCCTGAGTATCCGCATTTTCAGCAATGAGGTTTTTCGCATTGATTGTTCCGGAAGAAGATGCACGAAGATTGGCGCTTTTAGCCTTACCCGAAATAATCACCTCGCCTGAAGAACTCACCCCCGATTTCAGATTTACGGCCCAGATTTTACCGGAGAAAGTTCCCGAACTTGAAACATCGATGGACATTTCGTTGGCTTCCAGATCACCTTTCACGGTTCCGGAACTGGAAACTTCAATATCGGTTCTGTCTTGGGTAAATTTATCTTTAACGATGATGTCTGCGGAAGAACTCGCCTTTAAAACAGAAAAATCTTTGGCATAAATTCTGGCAGTCACATTTCTGCTTGAAATATTGATTCCCTGCTTGAAATGAATGTAGAGTTTTCCGCCATTATTTTCAACAAGAATATCCTCCATAAGGTCTGATGGTGCAGAAATGACGACTTTCTCCTGATTTGCTTTGAAGACTTCCGCACGGATGGACTGGGCGACTTTGATCTCATCGAAATCCATTTTATATTCCTTTTCGGTCAATGGTCCTTTTCCTTCTTTTGGAACAATGTTTAAAGGAAATCCGCCATCAGACTTGATGTTGCAGGAAAAGAGTGAGAGCGTGCAAATAGCAATTAGAGGTAGTGTTTTCATTGGGTTCATTTTTTAATTTGGTTAAAATTAATACCTTTACATTCAATAACAATCCAAAAATGAAAAATATTACATCCGTTTTATTAATTTCTTCGCTGGCTTTCAATTCCAGTTGTACCACAATGACCAAACCAGAAACTTCAAACACAGAAATCCCGGTTCCGGATGCATCTTTAGCGAATAATCCGTTTATGAAGAAAAGCACGCTTCAATACCAGGCGCCGGAATTTGACAAAATTAGGGACGAACATTTCAAACCCGCTTTCGACTTCGGTTTAAAACAGCAAATCGCTGAGCTGGAGCAGATTGCGAACAGCAAATCGATGGCTACATTCGAAAATACGATTGTTGCCATTGAAAACAGCGGCGAAGTCCTAAAAAGGGCACAAATAGTGTTTTTTAATTTGACCGGTTCCAATACTAATCCTACATTGCAGAAACTGGAAGAGGAATATGCCCCGATTTTTGCCGCGCAATCCGATAAGATTTATCTGAATGACAAAATCTATCAGCGCGTAAAAGCTATCGACTTCAGTAAACTGCAAGGTGAAGACAAACGCCTCGCCGAATATTATCTGCAAAATTTTGAAATTGCGGGAGCTAACCTTTCTGCTGAGGATAAAGAAAAAGTGAAGAAGCTGAATGAGGAATTGGCAACTTTGGCTACTCAATATTCTGCTAAGCTTTTGGAAGCCAGAAAAAATGGCGCTTTAATTGTGAATAATGCGACTGAGCTCGACGGACTTTCTGCGGATGAAATCGCTGCCGCCGCCGCCGATGCGGAGAAAGCGGGACATCAGGGAAAATATCTTCTCGCACTGCAGAACACCACCCAGCAACCATTGCTTCAAAACCTGAAAAACCGAGCCACGAGGGAAAAACTTTTTAAGGCATCTTGGTACCGTGCGGAAAAAGGTAATGCAGACGATACCAGAAGCATCCTGGAAAAGCAGGCAAAATTGAGAATGGAAAAAGCCCACGTTCAGGGAAAAAAATCTTTCGCTGAGTGGAAACTTCAAGACCAAATGGCGAAAAATCCCGAAAATGCAATGAACCTTTTGGCGCAATTGGCTAAACCGGGAGTGGAAGCCGCAACTAAAGAAAGAGATGAAATTCAGGCACTTATTGACCAACAAAAAGGAGGTTTCACCGTGGAACCTTGGGACTGGAATTTCTACGCGGAACAGGTGAGAAAGGCAAAATATGATTTGGACGAAAACCAGATCAAGCCGTATTTTGAAGTGAAAACCGTTTTAGAGAAAGGCGTTTTCTATGCGGCTGAAAAATTTTATGGAATCACATTTAAAGAAAGAAAAGACCTGCCTGTTTACCATCCGGATGTGATGACTTACGAAGTTTTTGATCGTGATGGAAAATCTTTGGCGATTTACTACCTGGATTTCTATACCCGAAGCAACAAAAGCGGTGGAGCGTGGATGAGCAATTTTGTGGAGCAGTCTCATCTTTTGGGTCAAAAACCGGTGATTGTGAATGTGTTTAATTACCAAAAGCCGGCTGAAGGAAAACCTTCACTGATTTCCTATGATGATGTTTCCACGATGTTCCACGAATTCGGGCATACTTTGCACGGTCTTTTTGCCAACCAAAAATATATTTCCATTTCAGGAACCAATACGCCGAGGGATTTCGTGGAGTTCCCTTCCCAGATCAACGAGTTCTTTGCCTTAGAACCTGCAGTTTTGAAAAATTACGCACTCCATTACCAAACCAAACAACCGATGCCGCAAACTTTGGTGGACAAGATCAAAAAGGCGGCGACTTTCAACCAAGGTTATTCTACCACGGAACTTGTTTCTGCGGCAACTTTGGATATGAACTGGCATTCGGTAACCGACGCATCGCAGTTTAAGCCGACTCTGGAATTCGAGAAAAATGTACTGAATAAGTATGGTTTCACTTTAGGTGCGGTTCCGCCGAGATACCATTCGCCGTACTTCGCGCACATTTGGGGCGGAGGTTATTCCGCAGGTTATTACGCTTATATGTGGAGCGACATGTTGAACGCAGATGCATGGGACTGGATTTCCAAAAATGGTGGAATGACCAGAGAAAACGGTGACCGTTTCAGAAAATATATTTTGTCCGTTGGGAATTCTGTGGATTTGAACCAGGCGTTTAGGGATTTCACGGGGAGAACGCCGAGTATTGATCCGCTTCTGAAGATTAAAGGATTTATCAAATAATTGTATGTGTTTGGTTAGTGGGATCGTTTAAGGACGGCTTTTTACAAAATTCTCCCATATTTCATCAGTAAAAAGTTCACTCACTGAATCTTTAAAATAACATACTTTTATTGACGCCGCGCAGGAAACTGTGCGGTGTTTTATTTGCATGATGCTGCAGAATCATATTCCCTTGTTGTCCTTTTTTATGAATGGTTATGGATTTTTGGTGATCAGGAGATCATGGATGTAGAGGTGATGAAACTCTATTTTCATGACTTTTTTAGTTGAGTCACACTTAGCGAATATTTTCCTGTTACTGAGGGGATAAGGAGGCTTTTTTCTTTCAGAATAAGCGGCTCAGAACTTTTAGCCCGGATTGAGCGGGTCTGTTTGAGCTCTCCCGATCGAAGATCGGGAAGCGAGCCGTGAAAGCCGGTTGGAATTTTCGGAGAAGCGGAAATGGTGATGCTCCATAAAAAAAGTAGTATTTTTGTGAAAATTTTAAATTCATGCCGAAAATATCCAAACGTGCCCAAAATATGCCGGCTTCTCCGGTTCGAAAATTAGTTCCGTATGCCATTCAGGCAAAGCAGAAAGGGATCAAAGTATATCACCTGAATATTGGTCAACCCGACATTGAAACGCCGAAAACCGCTCTGGATGCCGTGAAAAACAATCATTTAAAGATTTACGAATACGCGCTTTCTGAAGGAAATCTGGAGTACCGCGAAGCGTTGCAGGATTACTACCACCGTTTGGGATTCACGGATTTGACGACCAAAGATTTTATTGTGACCAACGGAGGTTCGGAAGCGCTTAATTTTGCGATTTCTACTTTGTGCGATGATGGTGACGAGGTGATTATTCCGGAACCCTATTATGCGAACTACAATGGTTTTGCGCATACTTTCAATGTGAATGTGGTGGCAGTTCCGTCCTCAATCGACACGGGATTTGCACTTCCGCCAATGGAAGAGTTCGAGAAAAAAATCACTGATAAAACCAGGGCGATCATCATCTGTAATCCGGGAAATCCGACCGGCTACCTTTACACGAGGGAAGAGCTGGGAAAACTGGCGCAGATCGCTTTGAAACACGATATTGTGATTATCTCAGATGAAGTGTACCGCGAATATGTGTACGACGGAAAACATCAGATTTCGATGCTTGAATTTAGCGAGTTGAAAGACCACTGCATCATCATTGATTCTGAATCTAAAAGGTATTCGATGTGTGGTGCAAGAATCGGTTTCATGATCACGCGCTCGAAAGAAATCCACGATGCGGCGATGCTTTTTGCACAGGCGAGACTGAGTCCGGTTTTGTTAGGACAAATTGCGGCGGCTGCAGCACACCACAACGATACCGAATATATTTTAAAAGTTCGTGAGGAATATACGAAGCGGAGAAACCTCCTGGTGGACTTGCTGAACGGAATTCCGGGCGTGATTTGCCCGAAACCGAAAGGAGCTTTTTATTGCGGTGTGGAACTTCCGATCGACGATTCGGATAAGTTTGCGCAATGGCTTCTGGAAAGTTATTCAAATAAGGGTGAAACGATTATGGTGGCACCGATGAGTGGATTTTACAGCAATCCGGAATTGGGCAAAAAACAAGTCCGTATCGCATATGTTTTAAAGGAAGACGATTTGAGACGAAGTGCGGAATTGCTGGAAGATGCGCTGAAAAAATATAAGGTGGAGTTTAATCTCTAGCCAGTTTTATAGGGCTGTAAATAGCTAATTAATTTTGTATTCGTAGCAGTTTTTTGACCCTCATGAATGTGTGTTTAAAAAAAATAATGATTGCACGTCTTTCCTCTCTTTTCTCATTTTAGATGACCATCCAAGAAAACTATTCTCTAAAAAGCCACAACACTTTCGGCGTTGATGTTACTGCAAAATATTTTGTGGAAGTTAACTCCAATGATGAACTTGTTGAGGTTTTGAAATATTATAATACGCTCCACCCGATATCGGTCGGGACGTCGAACTCTGCAATTTCCAAGCTTTTCCTCGGTGGAGGAAGCAATGTTCTTTTCACGAAAGATTTCGATGGTTTGGTGATCCAATTGAATGTAAAGGGGATTTCGGAAAAAGTTTTAAACGAAAACGAAGTTTTGGTCACTGCACATGCAGGAGAAAACTGGCATGAATTTGTTCAGTTTTGCCTAAATAAAGACTATGGCGGATTGGAGAACTTATCACTGATTCCGGGAAATGTGGGGACTTCGCCGATGCAGAATATCGGTGCGTACGGAACTGAAATTAAAGACACTTTTGTGTCATGCAAAGTTTTGAATCTGGAAACGTTGGAGAACGAGGAATTTGACCATGAAAAATGCAGCTTCGGATACAGGGACTCCATTTTTAAGCAGGAAGGAAGAGGGAAATATGTGATTTTGGACGTAACTTTTAAACTCACCACAAAAAACCACGCCATCAAGACCGAATACGGCGCCATCAAAAATGAACTGGAAAAGATGGGAATTGTGAATCCCACGATTCAGGATGTTTCGCAAGCCGTCATCCATATTCGTGAAAGCAAATTGCCCGACCCGAAAGTCATCGGAAATGCGGGAAGTTTCTTTAAAAACCCTACGATTCCTTTGATTCAATTTTTGGAAGTGCAGAAAATATATCCAGAAATGCCGCATTATCCAAGTGGCGATTTGGTAAAAGTTCCGGCAGGTTGGCTCATCGAGCAGTGTGGGTGGAAGGGAAGACGGATCGGGAACGTGGCTTCGCATGAGCTTCAGGCACTGGTGATTGTGAATAAGACCGGGAATGCAACCGGGAAAGAGATTTTTGATTTTTCTTCGATGATTATTGAATCAGTGAAAGAAAAATTCGGGATCGAATTAGAAAGAGAGGTGAATATAATTTAGGACGGATGAGATTCACAGTCTTTTACGTTGAAAATCTAAATTGATTAGTGATAACCGGGTTTTTGGCCTTGATTTTCTTGCGCTTTCGGACCTCGGTTGTGCCACTTTTAGAAAAAAAAATTTCAAAAAGATTTGTCTATGCAAAATTTTCTAACTACTTTTGCACTCTCAAATATTTAGTAGTAATAATAGAACATCGGGATATGTCAAGAATTTGCCAAATAACAGGAAAGCGTGCAATGGTAGGAAACAATGTTTCTCACGCTAATAACAAGACGAAGCGTCGTTTTGAGATTAACCTATTGGAGAAGAAATTTTACCTTCCAGAGCAGGAAAAATCTGTAACTTTGAAAGTTTCTGCACACGGATTGAGAATCATCAATAGAATTGGGATTGAGGAAGCGTTGGAAAGAGCAACAAGAAACGGATTTATTAAATAAGAAATCATGGCAAAAAAAGGAAATAGAGTTCAGGTGATCCTGGAGTGCACAGAGCACAAGGAATCCGGTATGGCAGGAATGTCCAGATACATCACTACAAAAAATAAGAAGAACACTACTGAGAGATTGGAGTTGAAAAAATTCAACCCTGTTTTGAAGAAATATACTGTTCATAAAGAAATCAAGTAATTTTTTAAAGTTATAAGAAATGGCAAAGAAAGTAGTAGCGTCACTAAAGGACGGGTCTTCTAAGAAAATGACCAAAGTGATCAAAATGGTGAAGTCACAGAAATCTGGGGCCTACGTTTTTGAAGAAAAAGTAATGAACGCAGACGAAGTGGATGCTTATTTGAAGAAATAATTTCCATTCGCTGACAGATATAAAACTATCCTTTTGGGATAGTTTTTTTTATGGCAATCGCATACCCCTATATGTTTTTAGTTTTTTATACGGGTGCCTTTTTATTACCTTTGATGAAAATTTACAGTTTTGGAGACGAAACTGACATTATATTTTCTGAAAATTTTTAACTGTAATTAATATATGTCCTGGTTCAAAAAAATATTTAACAAAGAGGAAAAAGAAACGCTTGACCAAGGTTTGGAAAAATCCAGGCAGGGTTTTTTCGAGAAAATTTCTAAGGCCGTAGTCGGTAAATCAAAAGTTGATGAAGATGTGCTGGATGATTTGGAAGAGATCCTTATAGCTTCTGATGTAGGTGCTTCCACGACGATCAAGATCATCGAAAGGATTGAAAACCGGGTTGCGAGGGACAAATTCGTGGGAACTGACGAACTGGACCAAATCTTGCGCGAAGAAATTTCAGGTCTTCTTTTGGAAAATCCACATGCAGGAACCGGAAATATAGATGAAAGCAAAAAGCCTTATGTCATCATGGTGGTCGGTGTAAATGGTGTTGGAAAAACCACTACGATCGGTAAACTGGCACACCAATTTAAATCTGAGGGAAAATCAGTTGTTTTAGGCGCTGCCGATACCTTCCGAGCCGCTGCAGTGGATCAGCTCGTGATTTGGAGCGAAAGGGTAGGCGTTCCAATTGTGAAGCAGAATATGGGGAGCGATCCCGCTTCTGTAGCGTTTGACACTGTTCAAAGTGCGGTGGCCAATCATGCAGATGTGGTGATCATCGATACCGCTGGAAGACTGCACAACAAAGTGAATCTGATGAACGAGCTCACCAAAATCAAAAGAGTGATGCAGAAAGTGATTCCAGACGCACCACACGAAATTCTTTTGGTTCTGGATGGAAGTACCGGACAAAACGCATTCGAACAAGCGAAACAGTTTACGGCTGCCACCGAAGTGAATGCTTTGGCGGTGACTAAACTAGACGGAACCGCAAAAGGAGGAGTGGTGATCGGGATTTCAGACCAGTTCCAGATTCCGGTCAAATACATCGGTGTTGGTGAAAAAATGACTGACCTGCAACTCTTCAATGGAGCCGAGTTCGTGGATTCTTTTTTCAAGAAGAGAAATTAATTGCTTGACCATTAAATATTTAATTGTACTTTTACCATGATGAAAGTTTGCGATCCGTGGGAAAAATAATGCATTGGTAAGAAATTGATTCCCGCTTTGGTCTTATGTTTGATGAAAATATTAAAGAGATACCAAATTCACTAAATATTAACATTAAAATTTAAAACTATGTGGGACATTATTGTATGGGTTGTTTTCGGAGTTGTTGCCGGCGCAATCGCTAAATGGATTATGCCGGGTACGCAAGGCGGCGGTTTTCTAATCACTTCCATCCTCGGAATCATTGGTGCGATGATTGGCGGTTTTATTGGGAATGCTCTTTTTGGAAAGGGAGTGTCCAACCAAATCTTCAGTTTTTATTCGATGGGAATGGCTGTTTTAGGGGCATTAATTGTCCTGTGGATTTACGGAAAGGCAACCGCCAAACGTGATTAATTAAAAATCTTAACAAATCAATAATCCCGGCTCATATGGAGTCGGGATTATTTTTGCTCTTAAAGTATATCCTGTCAGAATTTCACTTGGTACGGCATTTCCATCATCACTCCATTCTGCATTTTGGGATCGGTGAGCTGCTGGAAAACCTTGTAATTCTGGGTGCCGATTTTACTCTTAATCAGCCTTGCAGAGAGGTCTTCGCCTTCCATATTTTTGAAAATCTGCTCCCACGCACTTATTTTTTTAGGATAAGTAGCTACATTATAGTCCTTTAGGTTTGCTTTTTGTGCTGCAAAACGGATCGCATCATTTAAACTGCCAAGCTCGTCCACCAAACCGATTTGTTTTGCCCGGGTTCCGCTCCATACTCTTCCGCCACCGATTTCATCAATCTGTTCAAAGGATTTTTTCCGGTTTTTGGTCACGAAGTATACAAATCTTTTATAGGTTTCTTCTACGCTTTTGGTCATGATGTTTACTGTTCCCGGGGACATTCCGTTTAGCACCGAAACCATGTTGGAATTGGCGTTGGTGGAGACTTCATCTGCCCGGATTCCATTTCTGGCTGCAAGTTCTTTTACATGGGCAAAAACTCCGAAAACACCAATCGATCCGGTGATGGTATTCGGCTCTGAGTAAATTTTATCTGCGCCCATCGCGACATAATAACCTCCTGAAGCTGCATAATCCCCGAAAGAAATAATCAGAGGCTTTTTCTTTTTCAGCTGTTCGAGTTCAAATAATATTTCATCGGATGCATTTGCGCTTCCTCCCGGAGAATTGACGCGGAAAACCACGGCTTTCACCTTGTCGTTTTCCGCAAGTTTCTTGATATCTCTCACGAATTTTTCCGCGTGCACATCTTCATAGCCATCTCCATTATAAATTGCACCAGATGCATATAAGACAGCGACTTGATTGTCTTTTTTCGTCAGGTCTTCGTGGTAAGAATCAATGTATTTCGAAAAGGTGATTTTGTGGAGTTTATCTTTTTCTGATAATTTTAATTTGGATTTGATCAAATTGTCATATTCAGTTTTCTGCAAGAGCTTGTCAACCAGTTTGTTTTTCAGGCTTAAATCAGGGATGATTGCATAGAGACTATCCACCGCGATGCGAAATTGTGCAGAATCAATTTTTCTGGACCGGTATATTTTTGTGGAAGTCTGTCCCCAGATGTCGTTCAGCAAAGTAGAGAGTTGCTCCCTGTTCTCTGGTGAGATTTCGTTTCTCATGTAGGGTTCCACTGCCGCCTTGAATTTTCCGTGTCGAATGACCTGAATGCCAATGCCATATTTATCTGCAAAATTTTTGAAGAACGGAACTTCTGTTGACATGCCACGCAGCTCAATTCCTCCGGAAGGATTCAGGAAATATTGATCGGCTACAGAGCCCAAATAATAGGCTCCCTGTGACACCACATTTCCGTATGCATATACAAATTTCCCACTTTTCTTAAAGTCTTCCAAAGCAGCACGCACATCGTCAAGCTGGGTGATTCCTGCCTTGATTCCATCGGTTTCAATGCTGATTCCCATGATTTTATCGTCGGTTTTCGCTTTTTTTATGGCTTCTAACATATCGTAAATCAACACATTGCTTTGCTGTTTTTGATTGAGTGAAAACATGCCGTCCTGGTCTTCAGTTGGGCTATCGATGATGTTGGTGTTAAAGTCCAGCGTAAGTACTGAGTTTTTCCTCACCGAGGATTTACTGCTATCGCCGATGGCGCTGGAAACCACCATAAAAGCAATAAAAATAAAAAACAGAGCAATTACCACCATAATTGCCACTATATTTGCCAGTACGTATTTAAGAAAATTTTTCATAAATTTAATTGGTTTTTAATCAATATGTCGCAACATTTGGTAACTTTGTTACTGGGGAGCAACCTCGGTGACCGAAAAAAGAACTTAGAGACTGCCATTCAATTAATTGAGAAGGAAATCGGTCCCATTGAGAAGAGAACGGAATTTCTAAGTACTGAGCCTGTTGGATTTGTTAGTAACAATATTTTTTGTAATATTGCATTACATATAAAAACACAATTTTCACCGGTCGAGCTCTTGAATCTTCTGAAAAATATTGAACATTTAATGGGAAGGAAAGAGGACACATTAATTTCTAAAGAATACTCAGACAGGGTGATTGATATAGATATTGTTCTTTTTGGTAATTTCCATTTTTATTCGGAGAGATTGCAGATACCGCATACGAGGCATTTTCATGAACGTGAGTTTTCAAGAAGGTTGTTAGATGAGTTGACACAACATTAAAAACAATAATATGAAATTAAATTTATTAATAGCTCTAGTTTTGCCCATTGCTTTCTTTGCGCAAAGTAATAGGAACGCTGCTAATAACTCGGATTATCCGAATGCCTTTACTTCAGGTTCTGCAAAAGTACATCCCTTTAATAATTCATCCAGATTTTTTCGTGATTGGGCGATTTCTCTTGGTGGAGGTGGAGCATTCTTGCAATCCGCTGATGTGAATTCTTTCTACGATGGCAAAGTCAATTTCGGTTGGAATGGCTATATCAGTCTGGACAAGCAAATCAGCCATACTTTCGGTATGAGCTTGCAGTATCAAATGGGAAAAACAAATCAAAAGGCACTTCTTCCTGGCGAAGCAGGAGTGAAGGCCGGTGTTGCTACTGCGTGGACAAAATATCACCAGATTTCTTTACTTGGTGATATTAATTTTTCTAACCTCCTTAGAAGAGTAGATAATCACTCCCCTTACCGATGGGCATTGCACGGATATGCGGGGGTCGGTTTTCAGGGATTTAATACGTTATTGCTTGATAATGATATGTCCAGATGGAATGATAACCCCAGAAGAATTCCTATTGAAATAGACCAAAAGTTGGGACTTGACAGTTTCTTTTATCAGGTGGGAACGGGTGTGAAGTATAATGCATCTAAATTAGTAGACATTGAAGCGCGTGCCATGTATATCATCACAGGAGATGATTCATTTGACGGAGGTGGTCACGGCTTTGATGCAATACCAAGATATAATCAGCTTACCACTGGTCATTCAGATAATTTTTTCACGGTAAACTTAGGGGTAACCTTCAAATTAGGGAAACAGGAAACCCATTTAACATGGTGGGATCCATTGCAAAATGCAAATAGCAGGATAAAATTGCTTGAGGATACACAAACAGATTTTGTGGTTTGTGAAAAAGGTGATCAAGATAATGACGGGGTTTGCGATGATTGGGACAGGCAGCTAGATACACCTTTGGGAGCCAGAGTTGATGGAGCAGGTGTAGCATTGGACATGGATTTAGATGGTGTAATTGACCTTTATGATAAGTGTGTAACCGTTCCGGGACCTGTAGAAAACAATGGCTGCCCAGTCGTTTCCGCAGCGGCTCCTGCTTCTAATCAGTCAGCGATTGACCAGATCAACAAACATTTTGAAGGGATCCGGTTTGAGTTGAACAGTGACAAAATTAGAACCAAGTCACTCAGTAACTTAGATCAAGCCGCAGAAATTATCAAAGGTTTAGGCAGCAATAATCAATTCATGGTGATTGGAGCTACCGATGCAAGAGGTTCTGCTGAGATCAATCAAAGACTTTCTCAGAGAAGAGCTGATGCGGTAGTTAAATATCTTGAATCAAAAGGAGTGAGCCCATCAGTTTTAACTGCTGAAGGGCGGGGTAAGACGGATCTAAAATATCCTGAATGTGATCCAGCTACAAAATGTCCTGAGTGGAAAAATGAAGCGAATAGGAGGGTTTATTTCACTCAAAAATGAAGACTTCATCATTAATTAACAAATAAAACATAAATAATATGAAACTAGATTTAAAAATGATAGCATTGGCACTGGTCATTCCTGTCGCCGCTTTTGCACAAGACTCTGTTTCAGTTCCTTCTGGCAAATATCCGAATGCCTATACTTCTGGTTCGGCAAATGTGTCACCATTTACCCAGGAATCCAAGAGGTTTAATGATTGGGCAATTTCCGCCGGAGTTGGAGTTCCACTGATGCAGTCGTCTGACCTTACTTCCATTAAAGGATTTGGAGCAGGAAAAAATTTGTTTGGTTGGTCTGCCTATTTAAGTGTAGACAAAGCCATCACCCATGCTTTTGGTTTGAAACTTCAATATGATAAAGGGGAGAGCAGACAAGGTTTTGTGAATACAAAAGACCATGTTGCCACCACGGAAGGTGCGGGTGCAAGAACTCAATATGATGCCATCTCATTGTTAGGAGATATCAACTTCTCCAATCTATTGAGAAGAGTTGATAATCATTCCCCATTCCGCTGGGCGCTGCATGGTTATGCAGGTGTGGGTTCACTTGCTTATAGAGCGTACAGACAAGATCCCGGTCCGGTTTACAACCAGTCTCTCATCACCGAAGTCAAACCGTTTAAGCTCGGAAGTTTATTTGCCCAAGCCGGTGCAGGTTTGAAGTACCGTGCAACCAAATCATTAGATATTGAAACCAGAATGATGTATTTGGTTTCTGGCGATGATACTTTTGACGGAGCAGGCGGCGCTACTTACAATGGAAAAGTTAATGACAACCCCTCTGATAATTTGATTAATATTACCCTCGGAGCAACATTAAATTTGGGCAAACACGAGTCTCACCTGTTCTGGCATGACCCGTTGCAAGAGATCTACTATAAATTAGATGTGCTGGCCGACAAAAATGTGGATGTGGAGGTATGCAAAAAAGGAGATGCCGATAATGATGGTGTTTGCGATGACTGGGACAGACAGCTCGACACGCCAGCTGGAGCAAGAGTTGACGGTGCCGGTGTTGCACTGGACACAGATTTGGATGGTGTCATTGACCTTTATGACAAATGCGTTACTGTTCCCGGACCGGTAGAAAATAACGGTTGTCCTTACTCCAACGCCAATTCTGGAAATACTTCCTCCACAGTTACGGACAACACCTCAGTGCTGCAAGGAATTGAGTTTGATTTAGATTCAGACAAAATTCTTCCATCCAATACACCTATCCTAAATAATGCTGTAAATTATATCAATTCCAGCGCAGGATCCTACCGGGTAATTGGTGCTACGGACACCAGAGCTTCTGAAGCATATAACCAAAAGCTTTCCGAAAGAAGAGCAAACAGCGTTAAAAACTACTTGATTCAAAATGGTGTGAACTCCGATAAATTGGAGGCCATTGGTCACGGTAAAAAAGATCTTAAATATCCGGAATGTAACCCTGCAACCAAATGCCCTGAATGGAAAAACAGAGCAAACCGCAGAGTTTATTTCGAGGCCAAATAATTTTCAGGCCATCTCAATTCAAAAGTCACGCTTGCCGTGGCTTTTTTTTGTATCTGGAAATTTCTTTTCCTATTTTTACCTGATGATTTCGACTGAAGATTTTGCCCATTTGAAATACGATACCCTGAAACATTTTTGGGGTTATGATTCTTTTCGGGATATGCAGGAACAGATCATAGATTCCGTGATCTTGCAGAAAGATGCACTCGCATTGCTTCCCACAGGTGGTGGGAAATCTCTTTGCTACCAATTGCCGGCGCTCATCCAGGAAGGAACCTGCCTCGTAATTTCACCACTTTTAGCTTTGATGAAAGATCAGGTTGCACAACTCAAAATGCGCGGAATCGAAGCAGAGTATCTCTCTTCCGAACTGGATGAGTTTGATGCGGAAATCATTTTCAACCGATGCAAGGATGGGCTTACCAAATTACTTTATGTATCGCCCGAAAGGCTAAACAACCGTTTTTTCCTGGAAAACATAGAAGAGATCCAACTCTCCTTCATCGCCGTGGATGAGGCACACTGCATTTCGGAATGGGGGCAGGATTTTCGTCCCAGTTACCAGAAAATCAAAAACTTCAGGGAGCGGTTTAAAAATATCCAGTGTCTTGCATTGACTGCCACTGCTACCCGCAAAGTTCTGAAGGAAATCACTGACAAACTCAATCTCCGAAACCCCGGAATTTTCCAGAAAAGTTTTGAAAGATCAAATATCCATATCATCTGCGAGAAAATCGCGGATAAATATGAAAGGGTTTTGCAACTGATGAGGTACAACCGCTCATCGGGAATCATCTATGTTAGAACCCGGAAAGATGCAGAAGAACTGACTAAATTCCTGCAGCGAAACCAAATCCAAAACGTAGACTATTTTCATGCTGGTTTAGCATTCAAAGAGAAAAACGCCAGGCAAAACAATTGGCTGCAAAGAAATGACCATGTACTGATTTGCACTAATGCATTCGGAATGGGAATCGACAAAGAAAATGTTCGTTTGATTGTTCATTTCTCTCCACCGCAATCCGTGGAAAATTATTATCAGGAAATCGGAAGAGCCGGCCGAGATGGCGGGGAATCCTATGCATTTCTTTTTTGGAATGACCAGGAGCTGATGAATTTTGATGAACAACTGAAAAATCTAATTCCTTCGAAATCTGAATTTGTAAAGATCGTTTCCTTCATTTATTCCACATTTCAAATTGCGGATCACGAACTTCCGGAAAAGACGTTTCAGCTTCACATTCAGCATATCCAGAATTTCACGAAATCCTCTTTGGGAAAAATTCGGAATGTGCTGAACTTTATGCATCAGCAAGAGCTGATTTTCTATAATAATAATAAGGCGCTTTCTTCGCTGGAAATAAAGGTGAAAGCGGAAGAATTAGATTTACTTTCAAAAAACGATGGGTATTTCACTGAGCTGCTCTTTCGAAACTTGCCGGGACTGACCTCGCATAAGGTCATGTTTAGCGAACTGGGTTTGAGCAGAAAAATTGGGACCGATCCTTTTTTGTTGAAAGAAAAAATCAAGGAATTACAAAAAAAGGATTACCTGGAATACATTGACGGCGCATTGTCAAGCATCAAATTCCTTCAAGGTCGTGATGAACGTGCAATCACCGGAAAATATTGGAACCTCTTTCACCAAATTCAAAAAAACAAGCTCACGAAATGGGAGGAAATGAAATTTTTTGTAACCAATTCGGACCACTGCAAAATGAAGATGATCCTTTCCTATTTTGGTGAAAAAAATCCAAAGAATTGCGGAAAATGTTCCTATTGCGAAAAACAAAAAGATAGTATTTTTGGGCGGAATATTTCCAGTGAAATCTTGAACGCACTTCAGGAAAAACCATACAATGTTGATGAGCTCACCATTAAACTTAATTATTTCGAAAGAGATAATATTCTGGAAAATTTGATTTACCTGCTGGATTCTGGAAAGGTAAAAATGCTCAATTTCAGAACTTATTCTTTGGCTTAAATAATTAGCACTTATTAATTTTTTTACATGAAACCTTTAAGAGTTATATTTTTCGGAACCCCCGAGTTTGCAAAAACTTCACTTCGTGCAATTCATGAATCACAACATCAGGTAGTGGGAGTGGTCACCGTGGCAGACAAAGCAAGTGGTCGCGGACAAAAAATTCACGAATCGCCGGTAAAGGTTTTCGCCGCGGAGCATCACCTTCCCGTTTTGCAGCCGGAGAAATTAAGAAATCCAGAGTTTCTGGAACAAATCCGCAATTTGAACGCAGATGTTTTTGTGGTAGTTGCTTTTAGGATGATGCCTAAAGTACTTTTTGAAATGCCGAAACTGGGAACTTTCAATCTTCACGCCTCTTTGCTTCCGGATTATCGCGGTGCGGCACCGATCAATTATGCGGTGATTAATGGCGAAAAGAAATCCGGCGCCACCACTTTCTTCATTAATGAAAAAATAGATGAAGGAAATATTTTGCTTCAGGAAGAGATTGAAATTTACCCCAATGAAAATGCAGGCGAGCTCCATGACCGATTGATGGAAATGGGTGCGAAACTCGTGGTGAAAACCTTGGATGGACTCGCAGAAAACTCCATTCAGGAAAAACCGCAGCCCATCTCGGAACATCCAAAGAACGCTTTCAAAATATTTAAAGAAGACACCAAAATTGACTGGAATCAAAATTCGGAAAACATTCACAATTTTATCCGTGGAATGGCGCCATATCCATGTTCTTTCACGGTGCTAAACATAGGGAATGAAGTGAAGTCTTTGAAGATATATCGCGGAAATTTTGAAAAATCAGTTCATGAACATACTCCGGGAACTTTAGAAATCAATAAAAATCAGTTCAAAATTTTCACCAGGGATGGATTCTATTTGCCGACCGAAGTGCAATTGGAAGGAAAGAAAAGGATGAATATAAAAGATTTCCTAAATGGTTTCCGCGATTTTGAGAATATTTCAATCGCATAATACAATTAATTAATCCCGATTTTTCACCAGGATCCAACCTTGATAAGTGACCGGTGCATTGGTGTCTGGTTCTATCCAACTCAGAATATACCAGTAAGTTCCGGTAGAAACTGCTCTTCCATTGGTTTTTCCATCCCAAATGAATTGGTTGGCGTCAGAGGAAAAAACCGTTGTCCCAAATCGGTTGTAAATTTGGATTTTCACCTCTTTTTTTAAACTTAGATCTGAATAATCCAGAACATCATTGAAGCCATCAGCATTGGGTGTGATGACATTGATTAGGTTGATCACCAGAAATTCCTTCGTTACACTTCCGCAGTTTTGCGAGTCTTTTACATAAACTGTATGTTTTCCGCGCGGAACATTATAAAAAGTATTGGATGACGTGAAATCCACATTGTTCAAAGAATAAGAATAAGGCGGAACTCCTCCTACGACATACACTGTTGCGGTACTTCCCAAAACATCAATGTGGGTAATTTGCGGAAGTTCAGATGCGGTGACTTTTACATTTTGGCGATAAACGCAGCCATTGAAATAAAGATCCACCCAATAATCACCCATTCCTACATTATTGATACTTGAAGCATTGGTTCCGCTGATTCCGGTGCTCCAACTGTAGAAGTCAAAACCTGTTCCTGCATCAAGCGTCGTCGTAGAACTGGGACAAACGGATTTATCCTCAAGCACAGTTGATTTTTTTGGTTTCTTGATGTTGATGGTAATTTCTGCCACATTTGGACAATCCGTTCCTTCAAATCTAATCCCAAAAGTGGTGGTAGAGCTTAAAGTTTGATTTGCAGAAATGGAAGTTCCGGGAACTCCAGCTTTTGCTTCCGCCAGAGAATGGTAGTACGTGATGTTTAATGAAGAATCCGCTGTAAATTCGCTTTTGTAATTATTCAAATTAATGGAAACGCCCTGAAAATTATCATCGCAGATTGGCGCTGTGGAATAAATTGGTTTCAGCAATGGGATTTTGTTCCCCAATTTCAGTGTGAAATTCCCAACCGATGCCGGACAACCATAAGTGGTTTCCACAAAAAGATAAACTGTGGTGGTTCCTGTCAAAAGCCAACCATCTGCCAATGGAGTTCCGGTTCCGGCCGCATTGAGATAATATTTTGGGATAAATGCGCTGTTGAAATTTGAAATCAATTGCGGCGAAAGTTGCGAAAAATTAATTGGCGCACCGCCCGTCAATTGGTTGTCGCAAAATGTGAATACTTTGTTCGGAACGATTACCGGTTTTTGTGAAATTTCTACTTTTATGGAACCTTTCAATTCGCAACCACCCAAATCGATTTCCACCTGATATGTTCCTGCGTTTGCTGCAGCCCCAAAAACGTTTAGTTTGGCGTTGGTTGCTCCGGGAATGATGGCTCCATCTTTAAACCATTTGTAGGAAGTAGCTGCAGCTGTGGTTGCATCCAGCGTTTTGGTGGTTCCCTCGCAGATCGGATTATTGGTGGAGATCAGCAAATCTGGTCCCAAATCTTTTTTCCCCACGAAGCTTCCGGCTTTCAGAAATACTGCGGAATCGTGACTGGTGTTGATGTTGTCGGCAATAACCAGTTTAATGTGATAAGTTTTGCCGGGAATGACATCTGCTTTTGCAGTGAGCACTTTGGTTTGCCCATCGAAAATCGTGGGCGACATATTCGCCGGCACCATAGGTGGCAAATTGTATTGGCCGAAATATTCCGCATTACTTGGCGAACAATAGGTGTTGTCGCGGACGGTTCGTGATGAAACGGGATCCAGATTTCCGGTGGTTTTATTTAAAACGGTAGCAATATTTTGGTAGGTAGAAGTTCCAGCTTCTTTAATCAAAAATGCAAAGGCATCCGAATAATTACATCCACTTTTTTGGTATTCCTCCGAAAGAAACATGTATTCAAAGCTGATTCCTGTGGAATTCAGGGATACAAAATCAAACTCCAGTGCAGTGGCGTTCCAGGAAGGTTTAGCAACCGGAACCGCGATTTCCAGATCCTGATCACCCAACCAGGAACTGTTTCCGTCAGAGAGTACTCCATTATTTGGACCCACTGAATTAAATGCGCCACCTGTGCTCAGAATTACCCCTTCATCAATATCAAAAGGCAAAGTTCCTTTTTTAAAATAGCCATAACTGAAGGGATTGGTTCCGTAATCCTGCCATCCGCTCACCGTGACATTGGAAACCGAAATACAGCCTGCGTTTTGCGGGCCAATCAGCACGTTGCGAACCAGATCATCTGCAGTTTTTGAACTTACCGTAATATATTGTTGCGCTTTTCCATGAAAAATAGAAAGAAATACGATGAGAATCGAGGTAAGCCGAAAAGGTAATTTTGCGTACATGCTTTTTTTGCGGACTGCAAATTTACTTTAAAATATAGACACAAAAAAAATCTCCCCCAATAAATAGAAGAGATTTTAATCATATTTTAAAGTGAATTAAGCCAGACTTGTTCTCACAAATCCTACCACTTTCAATTCGCTGTTCACTGATTTCACATAGTCTGCTACAGAGATGTTGTGGTCTTTGATGAACTGTTGGTGAACCAAAGTGTTGTCTTTGTAGAATCGCTGCATTTTTCCTTTCAAGATGTTCTCGATGATGTTTGCAGGTTTTCCTTCTTTGGTCAACAATTCTCTTTCGATATCCAATTCTCTGTCAATGGTTTCTTGGGAAACTTGAGTTTCATCCAAAGCGATTGGGTTCATAGCGGCAATCTGCATTGCTACTGCGTGTGCAGCATCAGAAGCTCCCTCCACGTTTGCAGATAAAGAAGCGATGGCAGCAATTTTGTTTCCAGCGTGGATGTAAGCTCCTAAGAAAGGTCCTTCGATTCTTTCGAAAGAACCGATTTCAATTTTCTCACCGATTACTCCGGTTTGCTCGATCAATTTGTCAGCAACAGTCATTCCGTGGAAATCAGAAGCCAGGAATTCGTCTTTTGATGCATACATCATAGCTTGTTCTGCAAGTTCGTGTGCCAATTCCACAAAAGCGTCATTTTTCGCCACAAAGTCAGTTTCACAGTTCAAGGCGATGATTCCACCGATGGTTCTGTCTTCGTTCACTTTCGCGATTACTGCGCCTTCGTGAGATTCTCTGTCTGCTCTGTTTGCGGCAACTTTCTGACCTTTTTTTCTAAGGATTTCGATGGCTTTGTCGAAGTCTCCTTCAGCTTCAACCAATGCTTTTTTGCAGTCCATCATTCCAGCTCCGGTAATGTTTCTTAATTTAGCTACATCTGCAGCAACCACTGTATACATATTGTTCCTTTTTTTTTAAAAAAATTGTTTATTTTAGTGACGAATTTCGAGTTGCAAAGATAATAAAATTCATGCAAACTAAAAAGAAGAAATCTCCGTTATTATTAAAATTTAAAATCCTATAAATCATATCCTTAATGAAGAAAATTGTTTATCTATTGCTGTGTTTTATGTCTTTTTTCGTGTATTCGCAGTCGAAATATACCGAAGCGCAGGTAGAAAAAAGCAGTGATCCACAGGTAATTGCCAATTTCATTAAATACAATCCCGATCATCCAAGAACTCCGGCATTTAAGCAGAAACTTTTTGCATTGATCAACAATGAAAAAACGCCCACCCAAGCTTCAAATGCGGCAAAACCCACGGTGGCGCCGATTAACACGAAAAAATTGGAAAACGTTGTAAACCGTGATGTTGCGAAAACCGGCGAGGTGAGCGCGAAACACAAAAAAACTGCCGAATTGCTGAACCACCTCTTCAATTCTGATCCGAATAGTAAAACGGCCTATGTTTCGATCACCAATAAATCAAACTGCAACCTGATTGTAAAGATCAGCGGGAAGCAATTCTACAACCTTGATGTTCCGGCCAATAATCAAAATTATATTCTGGTCGATAAAGGGAATTACACCATCACCACCATGGTTTGTGACGCGAAATACACCTCTGTTAAAAATATTTCTAAAGATGTGGTAATCACTTTGAATGCTCCGAAGTAAAATAAATAATAACTTGGTTTCTGTTAATCGGTCGTTTTGAAAAGATGAAATGCTCTGGTGAGTTCCAGGTATTCTTCGCTATAAACTCTCGGAAATTTTTCAATAATAAAGTCTGTTTCAATCACTTTAACTGGAACAAGGGCAAATTCCAGTATCACCCTTTTAGGTGGAGCGTCCTTTATTCCTGCAATGTTTATTTTTCGCTGAAGAAAGAGGTTGTTTTCATGACAAATCTTCTGAAAATGTGCAGATTCTTGAAATGGAATAATCACGCTTAAAATGCCATTCTTTGAAAGTAAATTTTTCGATTTTTCAATCAGACTGTTGAAATCGAGTGTTTTCTTTTGTCTCGCCAAAATATCTTTTACTGAATCATTTTCAGCAAAATAGGGCGGATTTGAAACAATTAAATCAAATTTTTGTTCAGTTTGCCATTCCTTAAAATTTTCATGAAAAACTTCAAGTCGTTTGGAAAATGGACAGTTCTGAAAATTCTCTCCCGCAAGTCTTGCCGCATTTTCATCGATATCGATCGCTGAAATTTTTGCGGTGGGATTTCTTTGCGCCATCATCATCGAAATCAGTCCGGTTCCTGTCCCTACTTCCAAAACAGAATCTGCATTTCCCACAGCACAAAATGCGCCCAGCAAAACGCCGTCTGTTCCCACCCTGAAAACGGCCTTGCTTTGGTTTACAGTAAATTTTTGGAAACGAAAAGGTTTCATGGAAGGTTGTTTGGCAAAGAAATCGTGAAATACGAGCCTTTTCCAATTTCGGAATTCACCGTAATGACTCCTTTGTAATCTTCCACCATTTTCCTCACCATGGTCAAACCGAGTCCGGTACCGCTGGATTTCGAGGTGAAATTCGGTTCGAAAATCCGGTCGTACATATCTTCTGGGATTCCTTTTCCTTTATCCTGCACGGTGATGAAAACCCGTTTCTGTCTTTGCTCCACATCCACATTGATGATGTTTTCCCGGTGATCATCCTTCGCCTGACTTGCGTTTGCGACAAGGTTTGTGATGATTCTTGAAAGGTAGATTTTGTCCATTTCAACCAAGATTGATTCTTTGTTGGTGTGAAAGTAGATTTTTTCATCACTAAAAATATTCAGATTTCTCTTGATTTCTTCGTTGATGTCGAAGATTTCATTGTGTTTCTGCGGCAGTTGTGCAAATTGTGAAAAGGCGTTTGCCACTGTAGCTACCAAATCAATTTGTTCCACGATGGTTTTGCTCATTTTTTTCACTTTTTCCTGAATGTTCGGATCTGTGGGGTCAAATTTTCTTTCGAAGTTTTGGATCGTGAGTTTCATTGGGGTTAGCGGATTTTTCACTTCATGCGCAACCTGTTTTGCCATTTCGCGCCATGCTTCCTCTTTTTCCTTGAAACTCAGCCGTTCTTTTTGCTCCTTGATTTGCAGAATCAGTTTGTTATAAGCTTTTACCAATTGGTTCAGCTCGTCGTTTTGGTAATATCTTATCGGTGGTGTATCATCTTCCAAAAGATTTACCCGGTTCAGCATTTCTGAAAACTTGGTGATCGCCTTTGTCAAGTTGTTTGAAATGATCCAACTGAGCCAAATCCCAAAAGCCACGATGAAAAGATTCACCAATATAATGTAGTTCAAATACTTGTTGAACACCGTGGAGTAAACTCCTTCATTGTGGTAATAGGGGAAATAGACAATGGCAATGGGTTCCAGCATATTGTTTTTCAGGATCATGTAGGATGAAGTAACATTGGCCTCGGTTTTTGGGTCATAATGCTGAAAATCTACGCGTTTATCGTTTTTCAACACCATATTCACGATATTCAGGTTGATCTTTTTTTGTTGGATCAGGTTGATATCTTTGTTTGAAATAAGAAAATTTCCGTTGAGATCGTAAATGATGATGTCTTGATTATTGATATCCGCAATCTCAAAAATGGCGCTGGATAAAATCTTTGGCAAATCATTGGTTCCCACAGAAGTGTGAGAGACTGCGTAATCCAGAGCCGACATTAGTGATTCTGCTTTTTTTTGCAGATCTGTTCTGCTTTGTTCCGCAGTGTTACTTTTAATAATATAGTAGGACAATAATGAAGACCCGGTGATGCTCATCACGCAGATTAACAGAAATCCCCAGAAAACCTTGTTCCTTAAACTGTATCCTTTGTATTTAGTGAACGGCATTTATTTTCATCAGTTTTGATACGTATTTACCAATAATGTCGAATTCCAGATTCACCGTGTCCCCTTTTTTCAGCGTTTTCATATTGGTGAATTCCCAGGTGTAGGGAATGATCGCCACCGAAAAACGTCCCGAACTGCTTTCGGCAACGGTCAGAGAAATTCCATTCACCGTAATCGAACCTTGGGGAACGGTCACAAATTCATCGGTTTCATCATATTTAATGGTGATGAAAAAACTTCCATCCAAATTTTTAATGTTTTCTACAGTTCCCGTTTTATCCACATGTCCCTGAACAATGTGGCCATCAAGTCTTCCATCAAATTTCAAACATCGTTCCAAATTCACTTCGGTTCCCAATTCCCATTTTCCCAGATTCGTTTTTTCTAAAGTTTCATTGATGGCGGTGACTTTGTACTGGTCGCCGGAAACTTCCACCACAGTGAGGCAACATCCATTGTGGGCCAGACTTTGGTCAATTTTCAGTTCGTGGGTAAATCCACAAGACAAAATGAAATCGATATTGGATTCATTTCGCACAATTTTTTCAACAGTTCCGGTAGATTCTATAATTCCTGTAAACATATTTTTCAAAAGCCAAATTAAAGGTTAACAGTGCCAAATTTTAAAAGTGGGGGTAAAGAACGAAAATAAAGTACGTTTCACGAAATGGTTTCCCGAATCAATAAATCCCCCAATCACCACATCGCCAAATCACAACATCATCAAATTCCTTAATTTCCTAATTCCTTATCCCTTAATTTTTTCTACATTTGTAAAATTCAATTAATGATCAAAGATACAATAATGAGCGCAAAGCAACATAAAATAAAAGTCGGAATTTCGGTAGGTGACTTCAATGGAATTGGTCCTGAAATCATTATGAAAGCCTTAAAAGAAAAGTCCGTCACCGATTTTTTTACTCCGGTTATTTTTGGTTCTGGGAAGTTGTTTACCTACCAAAAAAATATTTTCAAATTTCAGCACACGTTTAATTATATCACCGAACCGTCTTTTGCGCAAGGCGATAAAATCAACATGGTGAATCTGTGGAAAGATAATGTGAACGTGGACTTGGGAAAACCCACGGAGGAATCTACCAAAATGGCAATCGACTCCCTGGAAGCAGCAACCGATGCATTGATGAAAGGCGAGGTGGATGTTCTGGTCACCGCACCGATCAATAAGGAAGAAATGATGAAGCAGGGTTTCAGACATGCCGGTCACACCGGATTTCTTGAAGAAAAATTCGGCAAAAAAGGGTTGATGTTTTTGGTGACCAATGATTTGAAAGTGGCTGTTTCCACGCACCATATCCCTGTTTCTCAAATTTCAGAAAATATTTCTAAAGAGAAAATCAAGAAGCAGATCAAATTATTGAATCAAACCCTCATTGAAGATTTTTGTATTCAAAGACCGAAAATCGCAGTTCTCGGATTAAATCCGCATGCCGGAGACGGTGGCGCAATCGGAAATGAGGAAATAGAGATCATCGAACCCGCAATCCGCGAACTCTTTGATAACGGAATTTTGGCTTTCGGGCCGTTTCCTGCGGATAGTTTTTTTCAACCAGAAAAATACAAAAATTTCGATGCGGTTTTGGCGATGTACCACGACCAGGGATTGGCGCCGTTTAAAACTTTGGCTTATGAAGAAGGCGTGAATTACACGGCGGGACTTCCGTTCATCAGAACTTCTCCCGATCATGGTGTTGCCTATGATATTGCGGGACAGGGAATTGCAGACGAGCGGAGTTTCTCCGAAGCCATTTTTGCGGCCATAAAAATCTTTAAAAACCGATCAGAGTACCGAGATTTAATGGAAAACCGCATGAAACCAAGAAAGTCGGTTGCCGGAAACGGAGTCGATGAGGATTTGCCGCAGGAGGAGAACAGTTGACCCCTTCATTAGCGCAAAGATTCAAAATATTGTTTAATAATATATTTGGAGTTTCAAAAAAAATGCATATTTTTGCACACTCATTTTATGGACAAGTTTAGAAACTACGACGTAGTGTTTTCGGGACTGAAAAACGGGAAACACGAGTTCAGATTTGAGATAGATAAAGAGTTCTTTCAACTTTTCGATACTGAACAGGAATTTACAGAACCCAAAATTACCGCAGATGTTTTGATGGATAAACATAGCACATTTTTGGAATTTTGGATTAAAACTTCCGGAACGGTGAAATTGGTTTGCGATATTTCTAATGAAAATTTTGAGTATCCGTTTGAAAACGAAATCAAGGTTCTGGTCAAATTCGGAGAAGAATATGATGACAGCGAAGAAGATGTGATTACCATTCCAACTTCCGATCATTCATTCAACGTGGCACAGCTGATTTATGAAGATGTAATGTTGAGCATTCCGATGAAGAAAATTTCTCCCAACCTTTCAGAGCAAGATCTGGAAGTCTTGAAAAAGTTCAGCACTCCTGAAAAAAAAGAAGAAGAACCCGAAAGCGATCCGAGATGGGATGCTTTAAAAAAATTGAAAGATAAAAATTAACATAATTTAAAATGATGAGAATTGAGCAATCAAAAACTCATCGCTCCTGTCTGCAGACAGGAAGGCATCAAATTAAAAGTATAAGAAAATGGCACATCCAAAGAGAAGACAATCGTCAACAAGAAGAGATAAGAGAAGAACCCACTACAAAGCGGAGGTTCCTCAATTGGCAAAAGATGCAACTTCTGGCGAAATGCACCTTTATCACAGAGCTCACTGGAGCGAAGGAAAACTATACTACAGAGGAAAAGTAGTAATGGAAAAAGCAGTAGAATCTACAGAAGAGAACTAATCGGAAAACTCCGAAAACCTCTATTTTCATACAAAAACCACTCGATTTTTTCAATTTCGAGTGGTTTTTTGTTGTTTTTTGTTGTTTTTTAGTATCTTTGGCATATAAAATAAACACCCAAAATAATGGACATCAAAGACATCCAAAATCTCATTAAATTTGTTTCTAAAGCAGAAGTTTCAGAAGTAAAGTACAAAACAAAAGATTTTGAAATTACCATCAAAACCCCACTTGCAGGTAGTGAAGTAAGTTACATGCAACAACCGCAAATGTTTCATGCTGCGCCACAGCCAATGCCAGTTGCCGCCGCTCCAGCTGCTGCTCCAGCTGCTGTACCAGCTGCTGAGTCTTCATCTGATGACAGCAAGTTCGTTACCATCAAATCACCAATGATCGGAACTTTCTACAGAAAACCTGCTCCGGACAAAGACGTTTTCGTAAACGTGGGCGATGAAGTTTCTGCAGGAAAAGTGGTCTGCGTCATCGAAGCAATGAAACTTTTCAACCAAATTGAGTCAGAAGTCTCCGGAAAAATCGTGAAAATCCTGGTGGATGACGCGACTCCTGTGGAATATGACCAACCGCTATTTTTAGTGGATCCATCTTAATTATGATTGATGAATGATGATTGATGAGTGATCTGATTTCGCTCACAATCACCAATCAATTTGTATTTGACCATGATTTTCTTCCTTGCAAAGTGAAATGCCTTTGCTTATGAATTAGTCCGAAGGAAAGCAGCATATTTTTCAAAAAAAATTTGCGTATTTGCGTATGAAAATCCAGTCAATTATCTTGCATATAAAGTTTATTAAATATAAGTGTTGAATGTTTTCATCAACTTCAAACCTTAAACGTCAAATCTACCTGTCGGCAGACAGGCTTCAAACAAAAAATGAAGATGTTTAAAAAAATATTAATAGCCAACCGTGGCGAAATTGCAATGCGGATTCTCCGTACCTGCAAGGAAATGGGAATCAAGACCGTTGCAGTTTATTCCACTGCGGACAAAGACAGCCTTCATGTGCGTTTTGCGGATGAAGCGGTTTGCATTGGACCTGCCCCAAGTAAAGATTCCTATCTCAAAATTCCAAACATCATAGCCGCGGCGGAAATTACCAACGCAGACGCGATACATCCTGGTTACGGATTTTTGTCCGAAAATTCCAATTTCTCGCGAATCTGCCAGAAAAATAATATCAAATTCATTGGTGCAACCCCCGAACAAATCGACAGGATGGGTGATAAAGCCAATGCGAAAGCCACGATGAAGGAAGCGGGAGTTCCTTGTGTTCCCGGTTCCGAAGGTCTGATTGATTCCTATGAAGACGCTGTGCGAATTGCGGCTGAAATCGGTTATCCCGTAATGATCAAAGCTACTGCAGGTGGTGGTGGAAAAGGGATGCGCCGAGTCTGGAACGAAACGGAACTCAAGGAGCACTGGGAATCTGCAATTCAGGAAGCGGTTGCCGCATTTGGTAATGGTGGAATGTATATGGAAAAACTCATTTTGGAACCGCGGCATATTGAAATTCAAATTGCCGGTGACCAATATGGAAAAGCTTGCCACCTCTCCGAAAGAGATTGCTCCGTGCAAAGAAGAAATCAAAAGCTTACCGAAGAAACCCCTTCACCGTTTATGACCAACGAACTAAGGGAGAAAATGGGAAATGCTGCAGTGAGAGCCGCTGAATATATCGGTTATGAAGGTGTTGGAACCATAGAGTTTTTAGTGGATAAAAACCGTGATTTTTATTTTATGGAAATGAACACAAGAATCCAGGTGGAGCACCCAATTACAGAGCAAGTAATTGATTATGATCTGATCAGAGAGCAGATTCTTCTGGCAGCAGGAACACCGATTTCGGGAGTAAATCATTATCCGAAACTTCATTCAATTGAATGTAGGATTAATGCCGAGGATCCTTTCAATGATTTCCGCCCAAGTCCGGGGAAAATTACTGAGCTTAATATTCCGGGCGGTCACGGAATCCGTGTGGATACCCATGTGTATTCTGGATACACTATTCCATCCAATTATGACTCGATGATTGCAAAACTCATTACCACTGCGCAAACCAGAGAAGAGGCCATCGCAAAAATGAGACGTGCTCTGGAAGAATTCTATGTAGAGGGTGTGAAAACCACGATTCCGTTTCACCGACAATTGATGGACAATGAGGATTACCTCGCAGGAAACTACACCACGAAATTTATGGATGATTTTGTGATGGATAAGAAATATGAGAATTAAATTTCTTTAAAAGTATCACTGAAACTGCCTATTTTGGGCAGTTTCTTGTTTTAATGGAATTCAATAATTATCTTTAAATTTGTAAAAAGAAAAAATATGTCAACAGCAACTCAAACAAAAAATTCACAATACTTTATTGACCTGGAAAACGAGCACGGTGCCCACAATTATCATCCACTTCCGGTGGTTTTGGATAAAGGTGAAGGTGTTTATGTTTGGGATGTGGAAGGAAAAAAATATTATGATTTTCTTTCGGCTTATTCTGCAGTAAACCAAGGTCATTCACATCCGAAGATTGTGGATGCGTTGATGAATCAGGCCCAAAAATTAGCGCTTACCTCCCGTGCATTTTACAATTCGAAATTAGGGGAGTACGAAAAGAAGGTCACCCAACTTTTCGGTTTCGATAAAGTTTTGCCCATGAACTCCGGAGCAGAAGCTGTGGAAACCGCAGTAAAGCTCGCCAGAAAATGGAGTTACGAAGTAAAAGGAATCAAAGGGGGAAACGCAAAAATCATTGTTTGTGAAAACAACTTCCACGGAAGAACCACCACCATTGTTTCTTTTTCCAACGACCCCGATGCGCACAATAATTACGGACCTTTCACTCCGGGATTTATAAAGATTCCTTATAATGATTTGGCGGCTTTGGAACAGGTTCTGAAAGAAGATGCATCAGATATTGCTGCATTTTTGGTGGAGCCGATCCAGGGAGAAGCCGGAGTTTACGTTCCGGATGAAGGTTTCCTCAAAGGAGCTTCGGAACTGTGCAAAAAATACAATGTTCTTTTCATCGCAGATGAAGTTCAGACTGGGATTGCAAGAACCGGGAAACTCATCGCGTGTCATCATGAAGACGTGCAACCCGATATTTTGATTTTGGGAAAAGCACTTTCCGGAGGAATGTATCCTGTTTCAGCGGTTTTTGCCAATAATCATATCATGAACGTGATTCATCCCGGACAACACGGTTCAACTTTTGGTGGAAATCCTTTAGCTTGTGCCGTTGCAATGGCTGCTTTGGATGTTGTTGAGGAAGAAAATCTTTCGGAAAGAGCCGAAAAATTAGGTCAGATTTTCAGAAATGAAATGAAGAAATTGATTGAAAAGACAGACTTAATAGCAAATGTTCGTGGAAAAGGATTGTTAAACGCAATCATCATCAACGATTCCCAACATTCACCAACTGCATGGAATCTTTGTTTAGATTTAATGAAAAACGGATTGCTCGCCAAACCAACCCACGGAAACATCATTCGTCTTGCGCCGCCTTTGGTGATTACCGAAGAGCAGCTGATGGAATGTGTAGCGATGATCGAGAAAACGGTTTTGGAATTTAAGAAAGGATAAATTTTGGAACTGAAAGAAAAAGTAAGCGGCGCGATCATTACCTTTAATGAAGGAAAAAACATTCAGGAAGTTCTTGGATGTTTTGACTTTTGTGATGAAATAATCGTGGTAGATTCTTTCAGTACGGATCAAACCATTGAGTTGGCATTACAAAATCCTAAAGTGAAAGTCATTCAAAACAAATTTGAAGATTTCACCAAACAGAGAAATCTAGCGATTGATTCCACGAAAAACGACTGGATTCTTTTTTTGGATGGTGATGAACGGATTACCCCCAAACTTCGGGAGGAAATTATTTCCGAGCTCAATTCATCAGACCAGAAAGATGCTTACTATTTTTACCGAAAATTCTTTTTTGCGGGAAAGCCAATTCATTTTTCAGGAACTCAAACCGACAAAAATTTCAGATTGTTTAGAAAAAGCAAATGCAGATACATGGGCGAGAAGAAGGTTCATGAAACCTTGGAGGTAAAGGGAAGTATAGGCATCTTAAAGAACAGACTCCTTCATTACTCGGTTTCAAGTTACGATTCCTATCGGGAGAAAATGCTGCACTATGGCGAGCTGAAAGGAATTGAACTCTTTGAAAAAGGAAAAAAATTCAGTACTTTAACACAATATTTGAAGACCGCTTTTAAGTTTTTGAAGACCTATATTTTGCGGTTGGGGATTTTGGATGGAAAAGAGGGATTTCAACTTGCCATTTTACAGACTTTAAGTGTGTTCGAAACCTATAATTCTTTGAAAAAAGCAGAAAAAAAACTGTAATTTTGCGATATCAATGCAGAAAACCTTGCTTTTTTTGAATAAGGGAAAAGATATGGTTCAAAGGTTGTAGGAAAAAGATCTGAATAATTATATTAGTACATGAAGATTTGCGTCATTAGTTTTGATTTTTGGAATTACGATGAACATATTGTCGCGGAATTGAGGCGGAAAGGTATTGATGCAAATCATATCAACATCGGTGCGTATCAGCACAAGAATTTCCCTGCGAGAGTTCAGAACACGATTTCTAAGATTGTTTTGAAACGCAACCTCAAGAATGAATATCGGCAGGAAATGATTCTGGATCAACTGAAAAAATTAGGAAAACAGGATCAGATTCTGGTGATCAATCCCGAACTCATCGAAAGGAAATACCACGAAGTCATCAAGGAATACAGCAGGAAATACATCGCTTACCTTTATGACAGTCTGGCTCGCTGCCCCGCGGAGCATCTTTTCGATTTATTTGACGAGATTTTCAGCTTTGACAAAAATGATGCGGAACGGTATCATTTTCAGCAGATTACCAATTATAATTATCTTCCGGAAGCCGAGCTGAATAAGAATCCAATGTTCGATATGGTTTATGTTGCATCGTACGACAAAAGGATTCAGACCTTATTCAAACTCACAAAGATTTTGGAAGAATTAGGTTTGAGTTATTATGCCAAAATTGTCGGCAAAAAAGCATGGAAAGAACATTTAAATGTTGATAGCCGGAGAACGGTTTTCTTTACCAGACGACGACTCGCTCATCGCGACGTTCCAGGCTTTTATGAGGGAGGTAAGGTTTTGCTCGACCTCATCCGCGATAATCAATCTGGATTAAGTTTCAGGTTTTTTGAAGCGATGGCTCTTAAGAAAAAAATCATAACAGATAACGAAACGGTGAAAGAATACGATTTTTATAATCCAAACAACATCTTAGTGTTGAATGACGACCTATCCAACGTGGAAAAATCTTTTTTTGAAGGTGATTACGAAGAATTGGATGCCGGTATTTATAAAAAATATACCCTAGAAAATTGGGTAAAAACCGTTTTTGATTTGTAATTATGGAACTTTGGCGGGAAACCAAATATTTTTTTCGAAGATTTGCCCGAATCAAAAAACTGGAAAAATCCTTTGAGATTTCTACTTCAGTGGATTCCGCAAAGAATGAATTGTCATTCCCTGTTTTCAACAATCCTTTGATTAGTATCATTATTCCTTATTTTAATCAGGAGAATTACACATGGAATTGCTTGAAGTCCATTCACGAAAATCTTCCAAACGCAAGTTTCGAGATTATTCTGGTCAATGATAATAGTACGGAACAGCCTGATTTTTCAATGGCGAGCAACGTCAGAATTATCAATAATGAAGAAAATTTGGGTTTTCTGCGAAGCGTTAATGTGGCAATACAGCAGGCAAAAGGTCAATTCGTTTATTTGCTCAATAATGATACCGTTGTACGAAAAGGATTTTTGGATGAACTGCTTTTCGTTTTTGATAACTTTGAAAATGTGGGTGCTGTAGGTTCCATGCTCCTCAATGCGGATGGAAGTTTGCAGGAAGCTGGCTCTGTTTTTATGAAGGACTGCAGAATTTGGCAAGTCGTTGGGAAAAAGAAATCCTACTATCCAGAATTCAATTACATTTATAAGGTAGATTATTGTTCCGGATGCAGTTTGATGTTCCGAAAATACAGCGATAATGGCAAACTTAATCTCTTCGACGAAGAATTTGCACCCGCCTATTTTGAAGAAACGGATCTTTGTTTCCGGTTAAAATATGAGCAAGGAAAGGATGTTTATTTTACTCCATTTTCAAAAGTGATCCATTTCAATGGGGTGTCGTACAATTCAAATATTGCCTTCACAGCGAAAAAACAGGAACTTTTTGAAAGAAATTTGACTATTTTCAAAAGAAAATGGCAAAAGCAGATTGATGCAATTAAAGCTGAGAAAACACAATCCAGAATTCTGGAAATTAATGAAAATAAAAGCATTGTTTTCTATAATGGCGTGGTTCCCGAGCATGACACCAATTCTGGCGAACTGCGTTTAACTGAAATCGTGAAAGCTTACAAAAGAAAAAATTATTTCGTTTGTATTATTGCCCCAAAAAACAAAATCGACAACCCATATAACGAGTATTTTCAGCGATTAGGAGTCTGCGTTTACTATGAACATCAGAAAACCGATGATAGAAAAAAATTCCTAAAAAGACTCCGTCTTCAGAGCCCAATCAGCTGGTTCTATGCGGTAAAAATGTTTTTGAAAAATTATCAAAGGGCACTTTCCGCAAATCCTGATTCAAAGCTTATTTATGACATGGTGGATATTCACCATTTACGATATCAGCGTGCAATTAAATTGGAACCCAAACGCTTTTCTCATAAAAAAAATTATCGGAAGTATCTCCGGCAAGAAAAATTTGCAGCGAAAAAAGCCAACCTTGTTGTAACGATTTCTGATGACGAAAAAGCATATATGCGGAATTTTGTGGGCGGTGACCAAATGATTACGATTTCGAATATTCACTACATCAAGAAGAATTTACAAGAAGTGCCGTCATTTGACGGTAGAAATGGAATTCTTTTCGTGGGCTCTGTTCATCCGCCAAATATAGATGCGGTCAATTTTTTGGTTAATGAAATTATGCCACTGGTTTGGCAGATTGATGATACCATTAAAGTTCATATTGTGGGAAATGTGAATCAGGTTATGTCAGAAATCAGCCATCCAAACGTCTTTTTTCACGGTTTTATTTCGGATATGGATCCTTTTCTTTTAGAAAGTCGATTAATGGTAGCGCCACTTCGATATGGAGCAGGAGTAAAGGGAAAAATTGGACAGGCTTTCGAATATTTTTTGCCTGTGGTTACCACATCGATTGGTGCGGAAGGAATGGGTCTCGAAAATGGAGTGAATGCATTAATTGCAGATGAAAAGCACGATTTTGCGGGTAAGATTATGGAACTTTACCAAAATAGGGAGCTCTGGAAGGAAATCCAGGCAAATTCAGAAAGAAGCCTTTCTCTTTTTTCACTGGAAATGCTTGAACAAAAAATTGAATTAATTGAACATCTAAAGCAATGATTAAAGTCGGTTTCTTGCTATCCTACGATTACCAATATATTTTCACTGCACTCGACGAAATTTATCAAGAAGCAGATTTGATAGTAATGTCTTATGATGTTGACCGTAAAACATGGGCAGGAAATTATGTGGAAATTCCAGAAAGTTTTTTTGATGAGGTAAGGAAATATGATGTTGCAAATAAGATTAAGTTTTATGGCGACCATTTTTTTGTTCCAGGCCATACCGCGATGGAACTGGAAACAAGGCAGAGAAACATGATGGCGAAAGTGATGGGGAAAGGCGGATGGCACATTCAAATCGATAGCGATGAGTATGCTTACGATTTTAAGAAGTTGGTTTATTTTCTTCGTAAAAACTCTTTTTTATTGCGCAACCCCACTAAAACACCTGCAACTTTTCTTGTGAATTTTGTTACACAATTTAAAAGGGACAATGATGGGTTTTACGTGATCACACCCTATCGCGAAGCATGTTACCTCGTGACGAATACTCCTGAGTACGTGAAAGCCAGAGTGACCAATTCTGACAAAAATTACTTTCTCAATTATAATCTCATCCATCAATCGTGGGCTAGAAGCGAAGAGGAAATTTTACAGAAAATCAAAAATTGGGGACATAAAGATGACTTCAAGGTGGATGATTTCTTTGAGAAATGGAAAAATCTAAGTAAGGAGAACTTTCATCTTTATTCCGATTTTCACCCCCTCGATGGAAAAAGTTGGAGTAGAATAGAGTTTGTAGGGTCTAGTAATATTCAAGAATTTATCGAGGTGTTTCAAGAAGAACATCCACAAATGGAAATATTTAATCCATGGAGCAGAACTAAAAGACTCAAATTATTCCTTAAAAGTTTATTTTGAACTTGGCACGCAATGCTGTTCAAATAAATTGAAGATTCCAAAAGAGATCCTAAAATGCAGATGGCATGCGCGTTTTTGCACCGAAAGAATCATATTCTATCTCGAATAATCATCCTCCAACCGCACAATGTCATCCTCGCCAAAATAAGTTCCGGTCTGAACCTCGATGAACACTACCGGTTTTTCTGTGAGATTCATAATCCGGTGTTTCGCTCCCTGTGGAATGAAAATGCTTTCGCCATAGGTCAATGCAATTTCCTCATCATCCAAAACAACGGTGGCGTTTCCTTCAATGATGGTCCACTGCTCCTGCCTTTGGTGGTGATATTGGTAAGAAAGTCGTTGACCGGGATTTACCTCAATCCTCTTTAGCTTGTAATGCGGTTCATCCGCCAAAACAAAGTACTTTCCCCATGGTCTTTCGCCAACTTCTAACATAAAAATGATTATTTTGTGCAAAACTAATGATAATTTTAATATATGCAGTTTCGAAAATAAATTTATTTGTTTTCTGCGATCTTAAACAATGATAATTAAAGAAAAGACGATGGTGCACCAGCGAAGAAACTACACCCATTTGCACCAGAAAAGCAAAGTTTTTCCCTAAATTTGCAGCTTAATATTTACGGAAAAAATGAGCAAAGTAAGAGTGCGTTTTGCACCGAGTCCAACCGGACCACTGCATTTGGGGGGAGTAAGAACAGCCTTGTATGATTACCTTTTCGCCAAGAATCAGGGCGGAGATTTCATACTAAGGATTGAGGATACCGACACGGCGAGATATGTGGAAGGTGCAGAAGATTACATCATGGAAGCATTGGAATGGTGCGGAATCATCCCTGATGAAAGTCCGAAACATGGCGGAAAATACGGTCCTTACCGGCAATCTGAAAGAAGAGCCATCTATGATCAATATTTGGCGGAAATCCTGAAAACCGATTTTGCTTATCTTGCGTTCGATACTCCTGAAGAGTTGGATGAAATCCGAAAAGAGTTTGAACAAAACGGTGACGTTTTCGCCTATAATTATATCACAAGAAACCGGCTGAAAAACTCTTTGACTTTATCTGAAAAAGAAGTTCAAAAGTTGATTGATGACAAAGTTCCCTATGTGGTGCGCTTCAAAATGCCCATTGACCGGATTTTGAACCTGGAAGACATTATCCGCGGAAAATTCTCCGTAAATACGAACACTTTAGACGATAAAGTTCTGGTGAAAAACGACGGGATGCCGACTTACCATTTCGCCAATATCATCGATGACCATGAAATGGAAATCTCGCACGTGATCCGCGGCGAGGAATGGCTGCCTTCGCTTGGTCTCCATTATTTGCTGTATGAAGCGATGGGTTGGGAAAGACCGCAATTTGCCCATTTGTCCTTAATTCTAAAACCGGAAGGGAAAGGAAAACTTTCAAAAAGAGATGGTGACAAATTCGGATTCCCGGTTTTCCCATTAAATTTTAAAGATCCGGAAACGGGTCATATTTCAAAAGGTTATCGTGAAGAAGGATATCTTCCTGATGCATTCATCAACATGGTTGCACTTCTGGGTTGGAGCCCCGCAGATGACCGCGAAATTCTGACATTGGAGGAAATGGCGAAAGAATTTGATTTGCACAAGGTCCACAAAGCCGGTGCAAGATTCAGCAAAGAAAAAGCAGAGTGGTTTAACCATGAATACCTGAAATTGAAATCCAACGAGGAGGTTTTAACATTATTAAAAAATGTGAAAGGAATTAACCTTGGAAATTCAGATGATGCTAAGTTGTTGAAAATCATTTCATTAATGAAAGAACGGGCAACTTTCGTAAAAGACATTTATAACGATGGGAAATTCTTCTTCGAGCAACCAACTTCCTACGATGAAAAGGCAGTGAAGAAAGCGTGGAATGCGGAAATTGCCGAAATATTGAAAGAACTGGCCATCCAAATGCCATCTTGGGATCTGGGACATGAGGTCTTGAAACAGCACATCCAAGATTTCGCCGAATCCAAATCGCTCGGTATGGGAAAGGTGATGATGCCTTTGAGATTAAGTCTAGTCGGAGAACTGAAGGGTCCCGATGTTCCCGATATTCTAGAAATTCTTGGAAAAGAGGAAAGCATCGCGAGAATAAATAATGCGGTAAATAACATCAATTGATTTTCTATTATTTTCACTAAATTTGACAGATTATTTTAAACCAAAATATGGAATATTTAAGTTTTGAACTTCCGATAAAAGAGCTGATGGATCAATACCAAACCTGTTCGCTGGTAGGTGAAGAAAGTGGGGTAGATGTGAAGCTCGCCTGTTCGCAAATTGAGGATAAAATCATTGAGAAAAAGAAAGAAATCTACGGAAATCTTTCGCCTTGGCAAAGGGTGCAGCTCTCGCGTCATCCAGACCGTCCATATGCATTGGATTTCATCAAAGGAATTACAGATAAAGACAGTTTCCTGGAACTCCATGGCGACCGAAATTTTGCTGATGATCCGGCAATGGTCGGAGGTTTGGCAAAGATTGACGGCAAATCCGTGATGATTATCGGGACTCAAAAAGGGAGAACAACCAAGGAAAGACAACTCCGAAGATTTGGGATGAGCAATCCCGAAGGATATAGAAAAGCACTTCGTTTGATGAAGCTTGCTGAGAAATTCGGTATTCCGGTCATCTCATTGATCGATACTCCGGGAGCATATCCTGGATTGGAAGCAGAAGAGAGAGGTCAAGGTGAAGCCATCGCAAGAAATATCTTTGAAATGACGATGCTTAAAACTCCTATTTTTGTGTATATCATTGGTGAAGGTGCGAGTGGAGGTGCATTGGGAATCGGCGTGGGAAACAAAGTTTATATGCTTGAAAACACTTGGTACACTGTAATCGCACCGGAAAGTTGTTCATCAATCCTTTGGAGAAACTGGGATCATAAGGAAGATGCGGCAAACGCATTGAAATTAACTCCACAAGATGCATTAAAGGAAAAATTCATCGATGGAATCATCGAGGAACCACTTGGCGGAGCGCATTATGAACCACAAGTTGCTTATGATCACCTGAAAACTTCTATCCTTCAAAACATCAAGGCGTTCTCTAAATTCACAGGAAAAGAACTGGAAACACAGAGACAGGATAAGTTTATCGCCATGGGTCAATTCAAAGGATAAAATTTACTCGGGGGAATTACCCGATAATTTCCGGATCATGATTAAAAATAAGATCCAACACAATCAATTTCCAAATTTTGTAAACTTAGGTCAACAAAAAAAGAAGTGATGATTTTGTTGGATCTTTTTCAAATAGCGGGTTTTCGTGAAGACGAATCAAAAAATACGGTTGACTAAAAGCTTCAGTTTGGGTGTGATGACCAGTCGGTACGTCCAGTAAACCGAGTAATTATTCAAAGAGTTCAGCGGTATCCAAGACGGAAACTTTTCCATCCTCACAGCGAATGGCTTCGCCCGGGAAATTCTGAATCATGTGGTAATCGTGTGTAGCCATCACTACCGCTGAGTTATTTTCAAAAGCAACTTGTTTCAGCAAGGTCATGATCTCATTGGAGGTTTCAGGATCTAGGTTTCCTGTGGGTTCATCCGCCAAAATTAATTCTGGATGATTGAGAAGAGCCCGTGCAATGGCAACCCTTTGTTGTTCGCCGCCCGAAAGTTCGTGAGGCATTTTATGCTTTTTGGATTTCATTCCTACACTTCCTAGAACCTCGTTGATGCGTTCTTCCATTTTTCCTTTGTCAGTCCAACCTGTTGCAGCCAGGACGAATTTCAGGTTTTTTTCAACGGTGCGGTCAGTCAGAAGTTGAAAATCCTGGAAAACGATTCCCAGTTTCCTTCTTAGATTGGGAATATCTGAGGGTCTCAGTTTTTCCAGATCAAATCCTGCCACATTTCCTTGACCCGCACTGAGCGGAATGTGTCCGTAAAGTGTTTTCAATAGGGAGCTTTTTCCGGAACCGGTTTTTCCGATCAGGTAGCAAAACCTTCCCCGTTTGATGTTGAGATTAACTTCGTTGAGAACCGTGAAATTTTTCTGGGCGATTTTCGCGTTTTTAAGGTGAATGACGTTCAAACCGTCCTGTGAGGAATGTGGCATATCTTTATGAATGATTCCCTAATTCTTGGGATTAATGGTTGATAAGTAATAAGTAAACTTCATTCAAAAGTAGCAAAAACTTTCATTTTTAGCTAAACTTTAGCAAATTTTAACAACAAAAAATGCTTGGAAATGTACTTTCCAAGCATGTTTTTGTATGATAATTCCGGAGATTATCTCTTAGCGCGTGCTGCACTTACAGTTAAACTCTTTCTGCCTTTTGCTCTTCTTGCAGCCAAAACTCTCCTTCCGTTCGGCGTGGACATTCTTTCACGGAAACCGTGCTTGTTTCTTCTTTTTCGTTCTGATGGTTGGAATGTTCTCTTGCTCATTGCTAATATTTTTAGTAAAAACTATTTCTTATTTTTCAGATTGCAAAGATAGTAAAGTTTTTATTTTCTGCAAATTAAATTTTGGAATTTTGTGGTGGAAGTGAATTGAGTCGGTTTAAAAAGATGATGAAAAAGAAATCAGATTTTAAGCCTTTTTCCAAAAGCGGGATTCTTGAAAGTACTTTTGGCCGGTTTGATCAAGAAAGAAGTTGATGCAGCCATTAAGAATGACTCTGGAAGTATTCAGGAAAAAAAGATAAAATAATTCGCTATTGCAAATTTATATTACAAAATTTCAACAGACGCTGAAAGAAGTTCATCATCTTATTCCTTCGAAAAAGTTAAATAACTTTTTCCTGTATATTTAGGTTGAAATTATGCAAAAATTTGAATTATTTCAATCAATTCGGATTGATGCGATCATGAGTTTTTGCGAAGAAGATTATCCTAAGAGAAAGCCTATTGGTATAAAACAAATAGTATATTTGCCATTCAAAATATTTTGCATGTTCCACTCTTCAGAAATTTCAGAAATAAAAAAACTTTTAAGCCCCTCTCACAAAATTGTGATTATCACCCATTATAATCCTGATGGAGATGCGATTGGTTCGAGTTTGGGTCTGAAACATTTCTTAAAACAAAAAGGGCTTGAAGCCGATGTGGTTGTTCCCAATGATTTTCCGAAATTTCTAAAATGGATGCCGGAAGCCAAAAAAATCACCATCGCAGAATATAAGAGAAAACAGGCGGGGGAATTAATTTACTATGCTGATGTTATTTTTATTCTTGATTTTAATGCGTCTCACCGCAGTGGAAATTTGGTTGGACCGTGGATTGAGAAAGCAAAGGCAAAGAAAATACTGATCGACCATCACCAACAACCGGAAGATTTTGATTTTGTTTATTCAGACACGGCGCTTCCGGCAACTTCGCAGATGATTTATCACTTCGCCGAGGCATTGGGTGAGGAAAACCTCGTCAATCAGGATATTGCAGAATGTCTTTACACGGGAATTATGACCGATACCGGAGGTTTCCGCTTTCGTTCCACTTCTGCCACCACGCACAGAATTATCGCTAAATTAATAGAAAAAGGTGCAGATCCGGCGATGATTACTTCTAACACATGGGATACCAACACCGTTTCCAGGCTTCATTTGTTGTCTTTGATTCTAAGCCGAATCGAGGTGGTGAAAGAGGGCAAAGTCGCTATTTTATGGCTAAAAAGGGAAGAGTTAAAGGAATTCGGTTTCCAAAAAGGTGATACTGAAGGTTTCGTGAATTATGGTCTAAGTATCATGGGAACACAGGTTTCCGCATTTTTCATGGAGGATTTGTACGAGGATTTTATCAAGATTTCTTTCCGCTCAAAAGCAGATGTGGATGTGAACCAGTTTTCCAGAAAATACTTCAATGGAGGGGGGCACATCAATGCTGCGGGGGGAAAATACTTCAAAACCATTGAAGCTACCATCGAGGATTTTAAAGAAAAAATTGAGGCAGAAGATTTGTAGGCGTTCATCAGAAAACCAAATTCTTCGGCAGATTATGCAATAACTCGGTGTTGATGATTTCTGCGCAAATTGTAGGTTTTTCCAGCTGTCCATTATGGCCGCAATCTAAGAGGTAGGATTTAATATTGGTTTTATCCGGAAGATTTTTGATGGTCACTTCTGTTTTCACGGCATGGTCATGTTTTCCTGCAATCACCAGGATTTTGCCTTCAAAATTGCTCAATACATGGGATTTGTCGGTTCGCTCGATCATTCCTTTCACAGCTGCCAAAACACCTTCTGGTTTTGTGGAAAGTGCGATTTCTTTGGCCAATTCTATCTTCCCCTCCAAAATATCTTTTTCATTTTCGTTAAAGAGATTTGGGATTGCAGCATTGACATAATGTGGAAAAGCATCTTTGATCACTTTGAAACTCTTTCGCCGCTGCTCTTTTTTTTCGTCATCATCCGCAAAATAGGTGGAGAAAAATAAGGTCAGAGATTTTAAGGTTTCAGGAAATTTATCGGCAAAAGCAAGGGCAGTGTAACCTCCCATGGAATGTCCCAGTATATGGAATTTCTCTAGTTTTAATTTGTCGGTAACTTTTGTGATTTCATCGGCGTTCAGTTCCATGGTGTGAATTTCTCCATAAATTTTCGACAGGCCGTGTCCCGGCAAATCAATCCTGATGATGGTGAAATCCTTGGAAAGCCTTTGCTCCATCTCTTCCCACACCATAATATTTTCCATAAAACCATGGAGTAAAACGAGCTTTTCATGTCCGTTTCCGGAAATTACATAGTTCAGCATGTTTTCAAAATTAGGAAGTTAAAAATAAATGTCAATATACTCCACAAATCCTTCCCCATTTACCTTGTTTTGCAGCCTCCAGAAATTTCCTTTTCCTTCATCCATAAAGGTGGTTCTTCTTGCCCGGACAAATTTTTTTCCATTGATGACTTGGGAGATCCTGCCTTCAAAATTCAAATGTTTCTCTGAAACCCTGTTGATCACTCCGGATAGAGAGACCTTGTTCTTTCCTGCAACCGCTTTTCCCACTACATCGTATTGGTCCCGTCCCACTTTTATGAAATTGACGTTTCCATTAAAAGTCACGAAATCATCCGTAAACTTCAAGGTTTTTTTTCCGGTTAGATCTCCGAAAATATTTTTTTGATTGGCGATGCTTATGCTGTCGTTGTATCTGGTTCTCGCCACATTGATGGAATCTCTAATCTTGGTGTTTTTAATGTTTTCCGAGGAAATTCCGGTGGCACTCTCTGAACAGGAAACCGCAAGCAGTAGAGAAATGAGAAGGAAATTTCTATTCATAGGAGCTGTTTTTTTTCAAAATTAAAAATAAAATTAAGAATAAAATTAAAAAAAAACAATTTCCGGTGAGAAACCATTTGTTTAAAGTTTTGTCTTGGAATCCATGATGATGGTGACGGGACCGTCATTCACCAGAGAAACTTTCATGTCAGCACCGAAAATGCCGCTTTCGGTTTTGAGTCCGGATTTAGAAATTTCAGTTTTAAAATATTCAAAAAGCGGAATTGCTTTTTCCGGTTTTGCGGCTTTGATGAAAGATGGACGGTTTCCTTTTTTGTAATCCGCGATCAACGTGAACTGACTGATGCAAAGGATTGCTCCGGAAATATCCTGAATGGAGCGGTTGAGTTTGCCTTCGTCATCACCAAAAACTCTTAAGTTCAAAATTTTTTGGACCAGCCAATCGGCGTCTGCTTTATCATCTTCCTCATCAATTCCGATGAGGAGCAAAAAACCGTGGTCGATTTCGCCAACTATTTTGCAGTCCACTTTCACATGAGCTTTAGAAACTCTTTGAATTACAGTTTTCACCAAATAAGATTTTAATTGAATATAGATAAGATCCCGGAATTAGAATCAAAATTATACCGGTAGGTTTTTGGCGGTATTTGCGCAATTTTGGTGGGTTCGCCGGTGATCAGAATCCATTCTGCACCATCTTTCGGGCAAATGACTTTTATGCTGTTCTGCACATTCAGTGTGGTGTTCTGTTCCGGACAAATATGTGGAGCATTCCGGTCGTAAATTTTAAAGCCATTTGTGGTTCGCACTACGATTAATCCGCGCGTTCCACATTGCTGCTCGTTCACATAGATCCAGCCTCCTACATTTTGCAGGTCAAAGTATGCAGGATAATTCAGATTTAAAACCACGTTGATAGGAGCGTTTGGAAAACAGTTCACCGTCTCATTGCGCTCGCTGCAGGAATTGATGATTAATATGCTGAAAATGAATATTATTGGCAAAAAAAAATACAGCGTTCTTCTTTTCATTTTAAAATAATTTATATCTTTGTAAAACAAAACCACATAGAAAACATTGTCCGGCAAATGTCGGATTATTTTTTTATACTAACGATAAAGTAGAAAAATTATGGCAAGTTATGTAACCCAGGAAGGTTTGAATAAAATGAAAGTTGAATTGGAGCAACTGGAAACCATTGAAAGACCAAGAATTACTCAGCAAATCGCAGAAGCAAGAGATAAAGGAGACCTGTCTGAAAATGCGGAATATGATGCGGCGAAGGAGGCTCAAGGAATGTTGGAAATGAAGATTTCTAAACTGAAAGACATGATCGTGAATTCAAAAGTGATCAATGAAAGCCTGCTAGATACTTCAAAAGTGTCTATATTAACCACCGTAAGATTAAAGAATAACGGCACCAAAAAGGAACAGGTTTTTACTTTGGTTCCTGATAATGAAAGTGATTTGAAATCAGGGAAAATATCAGTGAATACGCCCATAGCAAAAGGATTACTTGGAAAAGCAGTAGGCGAAACGGCAGAAGTACTTTTGCCAAATGGGAACCAACTTTCCTTTGAAGTCTTGGAGATCTCCCTTTAATGAAAATTTTGTGGGAAGCCATCTTCTGTGGAACTGTTTTTGCTGATTAAATTTGCGAATTATCTCATTCAAAAAAAATTAAATCATGAGTTCCATTTTTACGAAAATAATCAGCGGCGAAATTCCTTCGTACAAAATTGCTGAGGATGACAATTTCCTTGCTTTTTTAGACATCATGCCCATTGCCAAAGGACACACTCTGGTAATTCCCAAAAAAGAAGTTGACCTCATATTCGATATGGAAAGTGAGGATTTCAAGGAACTTTGGGGGTTTGCCCAAAGTGTGGCGAAGAAATTGGGTAAAACATATCCCCAACAGAGGATCGCTTCGGCGGTAGTGGGACTGGAGGTTCCGCATGCCCATATCCATCTGATTCCGATTAACAAGATGGAAGACATGAATTTCAAAAATGTCCGCTTGAAACTAACGGAGGATGAATACCTTGAAATTCGAGATGCGATCAGGAACGCTTAACTTTAATATGACTTTTGCCAGTTTTCGAAATGAACTGGAATCTATCGATGAGTGATCTTTAATCCTCATTGTTCTATAATTGTACAATTTATGAATTCAAACCAATGCTCTTTCTGCGGAAGGAAAAGAAATGAAGTGAAAATGCTGGTTTCCGGAAATAACGGGTTTATTTGCGAGAACTGCATTGAGCAGGCGCACGTTATCGTGAAAGACAGTATGACAAAGAATGGTTTTTCGCCTGCCGATAAAATCGAAGACCTTAAAAAACCAAAAGAAATCAAAAAATTCCTTGATCAGTACGTGATCGGACAGGACCAGGCGAAAAAGCAGCTTTCTATCGCCGTTTATAATCATTACAAAAGATTGCTCCACGCGAAAAATGAAAATAAGGAAGTGGAAATAGAGAAGTCCAACATCATCATGATTGGGGAGACTGGAACCGGGAAAACGCTTCTTGCAAAAACCATTGCCAAGGAATTAAACGTGCCTTTCTGTATAGTGGATGCCACCATTTTAACGGAGGCCGGATACGTGGGTGAAGATGTGGAAAGTATTCTTTCTCGGCTTTTGATGGTTGCCGATTATGATGTGGAAAAAGCCGAAAAGGGAATCGTATTTATTGATGAAATAGACAAAATTGCCAGAAAATCAGATAATCCGAGCATTACTCGGGATGTCTCCGGAGAAGGGGTGCAACAAGGTCTATTGAAGCTGCTGGAAGGAAGCATAGTGAATGTTCCGCCGCAAGGAGGAAGGAAGCATCCGGATCAAAAATACATCCAGGTAGACACGAAAAATATACTTTTTATTGCTGGAGGCGCATTTGACGGCATCAAAGAAATCATTGAAAGAAGATTGAATAAGCAGGCAATTGGCTTTAGTTCGGAGAAACTTAATAAAGCTGAAGAGGAAGACTATATTTTGAGTCAGATCAATGCAATTGATTTACGGAAATTCGGTCTCATCCCTGAGCTTTTGGGTAGATTCCCAATTGTGACGTATTTGGACAGGCTTACCAAGGAAACCATGATCCGGATTATGAAGGAGCCTAAAAACTCTATCGTCAACCAATTTGTGGAATTATTCAAAATGGATGGAGTGAAGTTGAAGTTTACGGATCAATCAATTGAGAAGATCGTGGAGGAAACTATGGAAAAAGGACTTGGAGCGAGGGGGCTACGTGGCACCACGGAGAAGGTGTTGGAAGACTACATGTTTGACATCGCTGCAAGGAAAGAAATTGTGCTGTCTGACGACAATATTAAATTGTGAGATTTCACTCAAATATATAATTAATTCAAAAAATATTGAATATCTTTGCGTATGATTCTGACCTCAAAAAACACAAAAACAAAACATAATGAAAAGAAATTTATTAATCGGGGGTATGCTGGTTGCGTATTTTACGCTTCCTGCGCAGATGACCACCACACCGAAAGTTCTTAGCCATGTTGATGGAGGGGCTGTACTATATGTAGGCAAAAATGCATTGCTTTATAATGGTGGAGGATTGCAGGTGAAAGACACAGGTGTCTTAGAAAACCATGGAAATGTAATGGTTGTAGCATCAGATGCTATAAACGATGTATTACGAACTTTGGACGGGACTAGTGATAAACTTGAAGGATCCACTTCCGGAGGAACAATTATGAATGCCTTAAATGAACCGGCCGCTTACTCCACTTGGAATGCCAATAGTTCAGCCGCAACACCAGCTTATACTTACGGGCAATTCTATATTAAGGGAATCAATCAGGCCAATATCAAGGGCATCGTTGATCAGCAATTTCGCTCTCCAAATCATGGAGCTTATCAGCAATTTTCGGTACCGTTTTATGGAAAAACCGCGTCCACTTTGAGCGCTGAACTTGGAAAAGTGTTTAATACCCAAAGATGGTCGCAGAATGAAATTCTGGTTTGGAATAACGACAATATTGTATTCGATAACCTTCCGAGTATTTCCACCGTTTTAGGTAGTGCGACCTATGTTCCGTACTCTTACTATATCTTGGGCGGTAAGAATTTAGATGTTGCTTCCCAAACCAGAACAGTCAAAGGAGTTCCAGTATCAGATGTTACTTATTTTTCACGTACACTGTCAGGTGCAGGTGCGGGCGTGAATTATGGAGCAAACGGAAACGCAATCAACCAATACAACGAAAAATATAACACTTACCTCGGAGATTCTTTTGCATATTCTAGGGGTAACGTATGGGATGGTACCGATTATGGAAAAAACATGTATTTTTTCGCTAATCAGTACCTCACAAATTTAGATTTATCTAATCTGAACGTTAATACGGATCCGGATTATGTTCCCAATATCAATGGTATTCGTCTTGAACCCACCAATGTTCAGTATCATCCAAATGTTGGCGGAAGCATCGTTGGGTTTAAGTTTGTGACTAATGTAAATGGTGTTTGGACGGGCGATACAGATTACTTGATGATTCGTCCAATGGGCACGTTCATGATCAAGCTTTTGAATAACTCCGTTACTCCCACTATCAATCTCTCTAATCTCAGAAGATTTAATTATTATTCCAGGAATACCGGAACGCCTTATTCCGTAATTGCCAATCGAGGAGCCGTTAATGGAACAGTGAAAGAATTGGCAATAATTGGTCTGAACGCAAACGGAGGAGAAGTTGCAAGAACTTACTATGTAGTATATCCGAACGGAGTTACCGGACATTCCAGCAACACGAAGGCGCAGGTTACTGCGGGTTCCACCAATTTGTTGGGTACTTACGAAGAGGATCCTATAAATGGTGGTTATGATAATAATTACACCTCATCTTACTGGCTTTATATCAATGAAGCTAATGAGGACAATTTCAAAGGAAAAAACATTAAACTGGTGAAATATTCCGGTGATATTGTTTCATACAAAATGCAGATTAAGGAAAATGGGGAATTGATTCCTGATGGTGAGCATTTGTTGTCGACTAATGACGGTTTCTATTTTAAAGGTGTTGATGGGGTGACGCAGCCGGTAAATCAGAATATGATTTTGGCTGCGGGAGGTGCTTCTACACAGGCTTATGACGTTTATTACGGACTTCCTTCAGGTGTTCTGGCCAATGGTCAGGCAACGGTTCCTTCGAGGACTGTAATTGCTTATAATCCTGGTATAGATCATTATGTAGTGATTTTTGATCCGAACTGGAAGAAAGCAGATATCCAGGTTTTTGATATGAGCGGCAAGCTTATGCTTTCTGAGCGTGGAATTTCAACATCCATGAATTACACGATTAACCTTGTGAAGAGTCTGAATAATGTGTATCTGGTGAAAATAATTTCTGACAAAGGAGAAATTGTACAGGGTAAGATTATCAAATAAAAAACTCGAATTATGAAACTATCAAATAAACTGATATTATTAGCTTGCTCAGTAATTAATTTTTCACTGTATGCAGAAGATCCACCACCACCAGATGGAGGCGACACGGGAACGCCTGGTGTTCCTGCATCTCCAATAGATCTTTATCTATATGTCTTAGTCATCGCAGCAATAATCTTAACTTTCTATTTTATTAGGAAGTCAAAGAGACAAATCGCTTGAGATTATCTATAATCAAAATATACTCACTGAAATCTCAGTGAGTTTTTTTATATTTACTCCATGAAAAAAATATTTGGAATATTGAGCTTAGCAGCCATTTGTTCGGTGCAGGCGCAGTTTAAGATATCTATTGAGGTGCCTGGTGATTTTGCGCCTAGGGAAGTTTATCTTTATACTTTAAATGGATCTAAAGATATATTGAGCACAAAAGAATTGCGAAAAGGAAACATCTGGCAGATTGCATATCCGAAATCCTATCAGGGAATGATGAAGCTGTATTTTCCTGAAAATGGCACGTCGCTCAATTTTATTTCAGAAAACAAGGATGTCATGCTAAAATTTGAAGCCGCCAAGAACAAAATTTCAAAGATTGAATATCTCGATGAAAGCAATTCGCTGATGAATAAATTGCAAGATATCCAGCAAAAAAAAGAATACATTCTACCGGCACTTTATCAAATCAAAGAGTATTACAAAGACGGACAACCATTTGGAAAATCGCTTGACGAAGAAATCCAAAGACTCTCGACTAGTAACGGAGATTTAAGCAAATTTCCTTTCGTGCAGTACTACAATACGAATTACAACCGATTTGTAGAAAAATCTGCGACCAAAAAACCTCTGACACACGAAGAAATTGTGCACTTTTTAGCCAACTCAGATGAAAAGCTGGAGTCCTCCTCTTTATTACGCCCTGTCCTTGTGGCTTATTTAAATATCGGACCCAATACCAATATCACCAATGACATTGATAAGCTTTTAACCGCAGTCAACACCGAGACACCGCGCGGACAAACCATTTTGTCTGAACTGATTGAATTGTTTGATGCCTACGATATGCAGGATCTGAAGACCAAATATCTTACCGAAGCCAAAAATCTTAAATGTACCATTAACCAAAGGTTGTCAGGAACCATTTCAGCGAATGTCAATACAGAGGTGGGTGCAAAATTTCCAGATTATAAGTTTAACCGCGCAACGAATAGCACCGCAAAATCGGTTTACGACTTAAAGGCAGAAAAGAAGATCATCGTATTTTGGTCATCGACATGTTCTCATTGCGAAGCTGAACTGCCAAAAATTATCGAAAAATATAATCAGATAAAAGGTCAAAAAGCCGAAGTGATCGCATTTTCATTAGACGTTGAAAAGGAAGCTTATGAAAATAAGGTAAAGAATTTACCATGGGTTAATGATACGGAACTCCGTGGCTGGTACAGCAGTTTTGTAGATACCTATAATGTTCATGCAACACCAACCTATTTCGTGCTGGATTCGAACAATAAGATCATAGCAAAACCTGATCATGTGGCAGATTTGCTAAAGTTTTTAAACTTGAATTAATTTTTGCCACATCACAAAATATTTTTATCTTTGCACCACTCAAAACCAGGCGAGGTAGCTCAGATGGTTAGAGCGCAGGATTCATAACCCTGAGGTCACGGGTTCAATTCCCGTCTTCGCTACAAATCCCAACAACAGTTGGGATTTTTCATTTGCATGAATTTCATTGCCGAACAAACATTAGTAAAAATTCAAAAAAATATAGGGATTATGCTGTAAATTCACAACAAATCCATTAAATTGAGTAGGGATGTGGATATTTTTAAAATAAATATTTTGCTATTTGAAAATTTTGTAGTAATTTTACCGCGCCTTAAATATGACACTCGTCTGTTTTGGGGCAATAAATTTTTTTTCATCATTTGTGTTTTTAGAATCGTACTGCAAAGTACGGTTCTTTTTTATTGCTGATCGGGAGAGTATTCGTACTGAATCAGAAGGTTTACGAAATAGGAATAGGTGACACTTCCGTCTTGCTGATTGGATTTGAGAAACAGATCGTTAGTGATCCCAAATAAAGAATCCAGAATTCCTGCATGATTTTTGATAAACGCTTTCTCGGCGTTCCGGTCCCGTTTCATGCCAGGAGAATAAGCGCTCAAGACCTGCTTCACAAATGCAGGATTCTTTTCTGCCAAAGCATTCAAAAGTGATTTGAGAACAAAATACTCAGTGCTGTATCTTAAGTCCGAATTCCCCGACTCTTTCCCGATGAGGTATCCTACAAAATTTGCTTCCTGTTCCCGGGCAAAACCCAGTTGGTGGGAACTTTCATGAGCCAATGTAAAAGGGAGAAATATGGAGGGAAGTTCCGCATTAATCTGCGCTTCCGCAGAAAATGGATTATAATATCCGAAGATCCCAGTATAGCTCATGATTCCTCTAAACAAGCTTGGTTTAAAGGAATTGATGGCGGTCGATTTTTGGGAACCGATTATTTTGGGCAGATGTTTTTGCCTTCTCAGGATTTCGGTTTCTACTTCTTTAAAATTTTCAATTTCAAATACTCCTCTCCCATCCTCGCTGACCAATTCTCTGGTTTTCCGGCAACGATCCAAGTAAATCAAAGCTAATTCCTTCGTCTGTTTTGCGGTGACTACTCCTTTGGGAAGTTTTTCGCGGATCGGGTGCTGAAAGTACATCATTCCCCAAAAAAGCTGGTAGATGAAATAGAAGGAATTTATGGCCACAAAAAGCCAAATCAAAGATTTGTTTCGGGACACTTTGCGAATCGTGTTAATCAATATGAAGCCTAGAAAAATGAAGACCACGATGTAAAAAACATCTCCCACAGAGAAAGGTATCCGCGCGAATAGCTGCTGATGAAATCTTTTCTTAAGTTCAAAGAATCTTGCGAAAAGCTCTACCGCAAAACCTATTTTGGAAAGCATGAAAAACAAAAGAATTTGGGCAAGTAAAAAACCTGCCCAAAAACGCTTTGTTTGATATTTATTTTTCTTAGTGTTCACCTTCTTTTTGAAGTTTGTCCAAATCAATTCCCTGAGCTTTTAGAATCCCACTTACCCGAATAGCATAGAAAGCAAGATAGGCAAAGCAGAGAACACCCACGATATAGCTTAAATGAATATTTGTGGCATCGGCAAGAGCTCCTTGGATCCAAGAAATAATGCCTCCTCCCATAATCATCATAATTAAAAATCCAGAACCTTGGTTGGTGTGCTTCCCCAAGCCGTTGATCGCCAAAGCAAAAATACAGGGCCACAAAGTGGAACAGAATAAGCCGACACTGGTAAAGGCATAAACCGATGTCATGCCGGTGGTCAACATTCCTATCCCCAATGCTATAATTCCCATCATGGAAAAGATCAAAAGCATTCTCGCCGGATTTCCTTTGCTCAAAATGTCACAGATAATCATCACGAAAATGATCGTTCCATAAATGTAAAAATGGGACAGATCATGTTGTGCAATAGCATTGACCAAAAGGAAAACTCCAAATGCAAGGTAAGGTGCCAAAAACCTGAGGACTTTTTTAATTCCTGCATTGAAATCGAATGCTTCCACTGCACCGGTCCATCGACCAATCATTAGTGATGCCCAGTATAGCGAAATATAGGGCGCAATATCCTTGGTTTGAAAACCTAATGATTTTTCCATATAGGCTGGAAGATTACTTGCGGTGGAAACCTCTACACCTACATACACAAAAATAGCGATCATCCCCATGACAAGCTGCGGATATTGTAGCGCAGAAGTACGGTGTTCACCGGGAATATCATCGTCTGTATTTTCAGTAATTGTTGGTGTGATTTGTGGAAGTGATGAAAATTTTAATAGTATGGCCACCAAAATAAAAGCGCCTCCCAGAACCAGGTAGGGAATTTTCACGGATTCAATGCTGGCTTCAGTATTGGAAGCGGTTGCAGAACCGAAAATAGCAAAAGCTACTATTAATGGACCTATCGTTGTTCCCAAATTATTGATTCCTCCCGCCATCGTCAAACGTTGTGAGCCAGTTTCAGTTGGACCAATTTCAATAGCCAAGGGATTTGCAACGATTTGCTGCAAAGAAAACCCTAGTCCCACAGTGAAAAGACCTGAAATCATTAAAGTAAATGAACCCATATTTGCAGCCGGATAAAATAAAAGTGTTCCCGCTGCGGAAATCAGAAGTCCAGTTATCAAACCGTTTTTATAACCGATTTTGTTGATCAGGTCCTGTTTGATTGCTTTCGAAATAAACATATAAATCAGTGAACCAACTGTGTAGGCCACATAGAAAGCAACCGCTACATACTGGCTCTGACTTTGGGTCAGATTGAAAGCTTTCTTGAAAACCGGGATCAAAATGTCGTTACTCGCAGCAACAAAACCCCAAAAGAAAAACACAGTTACCAATGGCACGAACTGCCCCCAATTGGTCTGCTTAGAATAATTTGTAGACATCTATTAAAATTTGTTAAAAACAAATATAATTAATTTAAGTTCTCAAACCGGGTTTTCCAAGACTTTTTTTATTTCCTGGTAAGCCACTGTTTTCAATTCCGGTGCTGAATTGGTTGGTTCTAAAATATCACTGAAGTAAACCCGCACTTTTCCGGGGTGTCCTTTGGAATTGTCAAATGGGAACATTTCTTTTAAACCCACAAATGTGAAAATTGCAACTGGGACCTTATGTTTCGAGGAAAGGATAAATGCGCCGTCTTTGAAACTGTCCAGAAGAATCGTGGTGTCGTCCGGAACTCCTCCTTCCGGAAAAATCACGATGCTCTGTCCTTCCTTCATTCTTTCTGCACATCTGCGGTACACTTCTGCCCGGCTTTTTGCAGAACTTCGGTCCACCATCACGCAAATTCTCTTATAGATTGTTCCAAAAATAGGAATTTTTACCAGTTCTTTCTTCCCCACATAGCAAAGAGGGTGATTTGGCATCAAAAGGCAGGGCAGCATCACATCCATCAGCGAAGTATGGTTGGAAATAAAAACATACTGGCGGTCTTTTTCGATTTTTTTTGTGGTCAGCTTAATCAATTCATAACGAAAACCCATTCCAAAAAACATCCCAAAACACCAGACTCGGATGAATTTATAGGCATATTTATAATGTTCCTTTCGAACCGATAAAATCAGCACGGGAATTCCCAGAGTAAGCGTAAGAACTGTTCCCAGCAGAATCATCCAGCCGCGCCAAAGGTAATTGAGGAGTCTTGTCATAATTTTTTATTGATTGCAATCCTTTTCAGTACCTGAGAAGTCCAATTATCACAGATAATGAGTTGACCTTTTTATCCATTAAAGATCACTCTCTTTTTTACAGAATAATTTAAAATAGAAACCAAAAGGATGGCAGAAATTTTACTCAGTATCTCCTGGCTGAAGACAAAGAAACCGGCATCAAAATGATCTGTGAATACAAACCTAAAGAAAATTTGGAAGAAAGACAAACTGAGGATCGTGGAAAAAAATGAGACAAACATGAAATAAGCGAATTCTTTCTTTTTGGAATGTTTGCCACGCTCGAACACAAACCAGATGCTTAGAAAATAATTGGTTAAAATGCCGCAAGTCGTCGAAAAAACATTACTTAATGGAAAGTGAATCCCATGAAAATTGGTTTCTGATGTAATAATTTGGGGAAGGTAAACGCTGAAAATCTTAAATGAGCCTATCTCCACAATCGCGCTTAAACCGCCGGCAATGATGAATAGCAAGATCTGTCGCTGTCTGAGGAGAAGTGTTCTCATATTTTGTTACTGAATGCAAATTTAAAACTATTGTTAAACAATTAAAACTATTGTTAAAATATTTTTTTGTTTCGATTTAATATCTAAATTTATTCTTTCAAACGAGGAAATTTTACCTGATAAATTTTCATTTTCAATGTGTTGTGAGATTGACTTTTATCTTGAAGACCTACTTTTAAGTTGATAACATTTGTCCACAACGGTGAAAAAAAATACCATGAAAACCCCAAACGCTTACCGAAAGTTCAGACCAGATCAAAAAAAAATCGAAGAACTAGAAAAAAACAGCCCGCGTTTCAAACGAATCTATTCCGAATACGAACTGATGTCTGAAGAATTATGGAATCTGGAAAACAGTGATGCCTCAAATATTCCGGACGATTTCCTGGAGGCGGTGAAGTTACAGACCGAATATCTGGAAGACGAAATCCATGATTGGTTGCTAGATGATCATCCGGCATCAAATTAACTGCCGAAAACCAAATCTCAAAAACTCATAGCAATATGGGTTTTTCTTTTTTGGCTATCTTTGCACATTCTTAAAATCAGCTTTTATCACGATGCAAATCAATCTTAAACAGAATAAAAACCTTAAGCTTTTCAAACTCATTTCCCAGGTGGCAGAAGTGAATAATCAGTCGGTTTTTATTGTCGGCGGTTATGTCCGGGATTTGCTGATGAAGCGTAAAGCACCTACCGATATCGATTTCGTGACCGAAGGAAACGGAATGGATCTCGCAAAAAAAACTGCTGCAGAAATCGATCCCCAGCTGAAAGTTTCCATTTTTAAAACCTACGGAACTGCAATGTTTAAGCACAGCGGACTCGATTTGGAATTTGTCGGAGCAAGAAAAGAAAGTTATTCTGAAGATTCCCGAAAACCTTCTGTGGAAACCGGAACTCTGGAAGATGACCAAAAACGCAGGGATTTCACCATCAACGCGATGGCGATTTCTCTGAATAAGAAAGATTTCGGTGCGTTGATTGATCCTTTTGGCGGACTGATAGATATTCAGAATGAAATCATCCGGACTCCGATGGAACCTTCGCAAACTTACTCAGATGATCCTTTGCGGATGATGCGTGCGATTCGTTTTGCCTCGACCTTGAATTTCAAGATTGAAGAAAATTCTTTAAACGCCATTAAAAATGAATCTGAAAGGATCAGAATTGTTTCGATGGAAAGAATCATGGTGGAATTCAACAAGATTATGCTATCGGAAAAACCATCAGTGGGGTTGAAGCTGATGGAGCAAACCGGACTTTTACCTTTAATCATCCCCGAACTGACGGCCTTGAAAGGAATCGAGGAAGTGGAAGGTCAAACACACAAAGACAATTTTTGGCACACCTTGGAAGTGGTGGATAATATTGCCAAAAATACCGATAAACTGTGGCTTCGCTGGGCGGCATTGCTTCACGACATCGGAAAAGCACCCACAAAAAAGTTCGACCAAAAAAACGGCTGGACTTTCCACGGACACGAGTTTTTAGGCTCGAAAATGGTGAAGAATCTTTTTCAGCGTTTAAAACTCCCACTCGGAACGGATATGAAATATGTCCAGAAATTGGTGAAACTTTCATCCAGACCCATTGCGCTGATTGATGATGGTACCTCGGATTCCGCATTGCGAAGGCTTCTGTTTGATTCCGGAGAAGATTTGGAAGATTTGTTCACCTTATGCAAAGCAGATATCACGACTAAGAATTCCTCCAAACAGGAGAAATTCAGGAAAAATTTTGAATATGTTGCCCAAAAGATAAAGGAGGTGGAAGAAAAGGATCAGGTCCGGAATTTTCAGCCGCCCATTTCTGGAGAGGAAATCATGGAAATGTTCAAAATCAGGCCTGGTCGAGAAATCGGCATCCTGAAGGAAAAAGTGAAGGAAGCTATTTTGGAGGGTGAAATCGCCAATGACAAAGATGATGCTAGAATGTTTGTGATTAAAGAAGCGGAAACGCTCGGACTGAAAATCCGGCATTAATAGGAAGCCAAGAAAATCCTTAAACGGCACATATAGCAAAAACCCTTTCAAACCAATGGTTCGGAAGGGTTTTTTCATGAAATATTTTGATTTTAGTTTTTGTAGAAACCGTTGGTTGAAATCCCTGTAGTGATCGTTTTCATTAAAGTTCCGGAAAGATTGTAGATTCTCACTTTGCTATTCCCACTGAAATTCGGGTCAGAGACAAATACTTTAGAATCAATGATATTGAATCCGTAAATAAAACTTGTGTCAACATCAAAAAGAGGAGTAGCGTTGCTGCCATCAAGTCGGTAAACTTTCTTCCCGGCCGTCACGAAATAAACCTGACCTCCATCTACCGCTAATTTTTCTCCATTCGGAATGTCAAACACTTCCTGTTGGGTAAATGCACCGGTTTTTGAATTGATTTTGTAAAGGTAAGTATAAACGGCATCCGAACTTAGAACATACGTTGAAGTCTGATCAGAAACCAGATCTCTGATGATTGCGGTATCGTTCAGCATAATGGTTTTGTCCACCGTGTTGGTTGCCGGATTGATTCTGGAAATCGTGTGTCCGGTCGCAATTTCATTATAGTTGCTGTCATAGGTCAAACCATCGGTCTGCACATAGATAAATCCATCAGATGAGGTGATTTTCTCGGCATAATTTGGGAAATCTATACTTTTTACAAATGCATTTGCATGGTCATAAATATTCACCTTTTTCACGGTGCTGAAATTGTTGTTGGTCACATATGTGTTGTTCGCGGAGAATGCCATGTATCTTGCCTGTTCCAGATTGCTGGTGATCGATCCGGTTTTCTTGAAGGTATGTCTGTTCACGATCTCAATTTTATTTGGCACATTCAGCACCAAATAGGCCAAATCGCCTTTGAAGCCAACCGATTGAAGAACATTTCCTAAAATTGCATTGGAGTTGTTGGTCCCGAAAATATTTTCTTCCTGTATGCCTAAGTCATTGGAAAGATAAGTCACCGTGGAAGTCGGCGTAGAAAAACCGCCTTCATTGGTGATCAGGATTCCGTTTTCATATTTCCCCAGTGAAACCGGTGGTGGAATTGGGTCGTCTTTTCTGCATGAAAGGTTGAACAATAAGGTTCCTGCAAGAAACAGCGTTGAGAGTTTTGAAAATTTCATTTTTAGGGTTTAAAAGTTGATTAATAAATTGGCGCTGTAATTCCTTTTTGGCAAAGGATAAAAAGCGGTTGTTTCATAAATTTGGTCAAAGATATTGTTGACTTTAAAACCGAACTGATAATGTTTGAAAAAAGTCAGATTCAATCCGGCATTGGCTACGAAATAAGGTTTTAAAGCAGCTAAAACACTTTCATCGGAAGTGGTGAAAGTCATTCCATTGTACATTCCCTGCACGAAAATTTCCGAGAAATCGTAGCGGTAACTTGCATTGGCAAAGAATTTATGTTTCGGAACGTACATCAGGAAACGGTCAGTTTCCAAATCCTTTGAATGGGTGAAAACATAACCTGCGGAAAGAGTCGCATGGTTTTTCCCAAAACTTTTCTCGAAATCCAGCTGCGATTCCAAACCGTAAGATTCCACTTTTTCGGTGTTAATGGGCGACCAAATTCCCGAAGATGTCGGCAACCAGCGAATCATATTTTCGATCCGTATATAATAAGGTGTAATGTTCAGTTTGAAATTTTTGTATTGGAAACGGTTTCCCAGTTCTGCCTGATGAGAAATTTCAGGTTTTAAGTCCAAATTTCCGCCCGGTTTCCAATAAAGGTCGTTGAAAGTAGGGTATCTGAAATTTCTGGAAGTGTTGAAAGTCAGCGCATACCAATCGGCAAACTGAATCTTTCCCGAAAAAGAAAACAAAAACGGCGCTTCAATTTTCTCCACGAATTCCTTTTTCGTACCGGCTTCAAAATACCATTTTTCCGCAGGATTCCAACGAAGCAAAGCCGCGACAGAACCAGCATTTCGGGAAATATTCTGAATTCCGGAAAGAAAACCTTCCGCTTTGTTCAGTTGATATTCGGTGATGATGTTGAAATTGAATTTTTCGTTGAGGGAATAATTCAAATCATTTTTGGCGATGTAGTTTTTCCCCATTCCACCGCTGCTTTTGGGTAGGTCTATATTTTGGAAATAGCCGAATTCTTCTTCCAAATAAGCCAGCCTCAAGATATTCTGGATTTTTTCGCCTTTAAAATTCCAACTCACCAAACTTCTGAAATTGTTGGAAAGATATTTCGTTTTCGTGGAAAATTCCGAGAAAATCGGGTAGTGCTGATTTCCTCCGTATAACTGACTTTGCCAAAAAACCGTATTTTGCTCATCGATTTTATAACCGATACCTAAATTGAAATTTTCGTTGTGGTATTGTCCGTTTTGATTCAGATAATTCTTTTCGGGGACCTCATAATTATTTTCGCTTTCGGAATAATTGGCGGTCAATTTCACACTCAGTTTTTCATTGCTGAAAGATGATTTTACAAAGGTATTGTACGTTTCAAACGAACCATATTCAAAAAAAACGGAATTCTTCAAACCACGGTTAAAACTTAATTCGTTGTTCAAGTGAATCGTTCCTCCAATAGCCGAACTGCCGTAAATCACACTTCCGCCGCCGGATTTTATTTCGAGATGGTCATAGCCGAGAAGGTTGAGATTATTGATATCGCCTTGTCCAAGAAACTGTGAATTCACATTGATCCCGTTCCAAACGAACGCGGTTTGCTGTGCCGTGGTTCCGCGAAAAGACGGCGCAGAAACCATTCCGCGGCCATTTTCTTTGATATAAACCGGCGATTGAAACCGGAGTACTTCGGAGAGATTAGTAGAATTCTTCAGTAAATCTTCTTCTTTTAAAGTCGAAATTTTCTGGATTTTTTTTGCATTACCGATTTGGTTATCAAAGATAAAAACGGTATCGATGATTTTTTCCTGTGCGGAAATCGGAAACGAAAACAGCAGAAATAATGCTGAAAAAAAAGGTAAGTTTTTGAACATTTTCAGGGCTTTTCCTCCGAAAGCAGTTTTTTGGGTTGAGCTTTCAGTAAGGTCTCCTGACTTTCACATTTCTGCGCCTTCTCTTCATGATCTTGAAAATGGCTTCTTTGCAGAAACTTTTTGCGGAATTAAGGCACTGTTAATGATTACTTAATCCTCCGTGATTTACAGTTGCGGGGACAGTTCGCGGATTTCACGCGATTCCCTTTTCTGAAAGTAGGGCGAAGTTAGGGAATTTTGGGGAGGTGGGCAAATTTGGGTAATTTAGTTTTTGCAAATGAAACTGGTCTTTCTTATTGGGTGCCTTCAGCAGATTTTTTAAAGCATAATTTTAGCAGCAGTTCATTTTAAATTCTGTTCGCAAATCTATGTTTTACTTTTGAGATTTTGTCCTTAAAAAGTTCATTAATTTCCTCGTTTTTCGTTTTTTTTCTCAATATTCTTGGACAAGCAATAAGTCATGTCTCTACTTTGATTTCAAATACTTATACGTCTCAATCTGCGACCGCACTTCGGTTTTTCCGTTATCCACATATTTGTTGCTCATCTTTTTGTCCAGAATTCTGGCTTTTACGTTGTCATTTAACTGGATTTCCAGAATGTCCTTGATTTCTTTTTTCAAATTTTTCTGATTGATTTTTGCGGCGGCTTCAATTCGGTAATCGAGATTTCTGGTCATCCAGTCGGCGGATGAAATGTAGATGTCTTCACTGCCTTTGTTGTAGAAATACATCACTCTCGCGTGTTCCAAATATTCATCCACAATGCTGATTGCCTGGATTTTTTGTTTAAATTCCTTTTGGTTCACGGCGCAATAAATTCCTCGAACAATCATTTTCACCACTACTCCGGCTTTTGCGGCATCGTAAAGTTTGGTAATCAGATTCCGATCGCTTACTGAATTGACTTTGATAATCATTTCCGCTTTCCTCCCTGCTTTGGCTTCCTCTATTTCTTTGTCGATGTGCCACAGGATTTTTTCCCTCATAAATTGCGGACAAATCAAAAGATTTTTACAGGTTTTCAAAACAGGAATAATATCGTCTTTGGGCTTTCTCAACACATGGAAAACTTTATTGATATCCGCCATGATTCCTCTGTCTGCGGTCATCAGCAAATGGTCGCCGTAAATTTTGGCTGTTTTTTCGTTGAAGTTTCCGGTGCTTACAAATCCGTACTGAATCGTTTTGCTGTGGACTCTTTTCTTAATGACGCAGAGTTTCGCATGAACTTTTCTGTTTGGAATTCCCACCAGTACTTTCACCCCTTCCTGTTCCAGAATTTCTTTCCATTCCAGGTTGCTTTCTTCATCAAATCTTGCCCGAAGTTCGAGCATCACCGTCACTTCTTTTCCGTTTCGAACCGCATTAATCAAAGCATTCACGATCTTGGAATTACTTGCCAATCGGTATGCTGTGATTTGAATAGACTTCACATCCGGATCCATCGCCGCTTCCCGCATCAGGTCAATGACGGGAGTGTAAGTGTGATAAGGAAAAGTAAGCAGTACATCTTTTTTCTGGATCACATCGGTTACTCTTTTTCCTACAAATTCCGGGTGGTCGAAGGAGTTTCTTTCCTCCGGTTTTTTGTAAGCTTTGAATACATCCGGAAAGTCCATGAAATGCCTGAAATTATGGATTTTTCCTCCGGGAATGATGCTGTCTTTTTTGCTGAGATTTAATTTCCGGATCAGGAATTCCAGCAATGCTTTGTCCATTTCCTTGTCGAAAACAAAACGGGTTGGTTTTCCTTTTCTTCGGGATTTGATGCCTTTTTCAATTTTTTCGGCCAAAGTCGTCTTGATGTCATTGTCTAAATCGAATTCCGCATCTTTAGTTACTTTGAAACAGTTGGCTTCAAAATCATCATATCCAAAATACGAGAAAATATGGGGTAAATTGAACGTGATGACGTCTTCCAGAAGCATCACGTTTTTTTCATCTTTATCTTCAGACGGAAGCAGCACAAATCTGCCGATAATCCGTGATGGAATCTCAATGATGGCGAATTTGCTTTCGTACTGCCATTCTTTTTTCCGCATTGCGATTCCCAAGTAGAGTGATTTGTCACGTAAATAAGGCATCGGAACGTTATTGTGAAGCAAAATTGGAATCACGTTGCTTTCTACCACTTCATCGAAATATTTCCTGACGAATATTTTTTGTTCCGGACTTAGGTTTTTTGCACTTTTAATAAAGATTTTCTGTTCCGCCATCTCCAGCTGGATTTTCTTCCATGTTTTGTCAAAATCCTGCTGCTGTTTGATGACGATTTCGTTGATGTTTTGCAGAATTTTTGACGGCGGCTGGTAAAAAGATTCGGTGATGAATTTATCCTTGAAGTCCATCGCGCGTTTCAATCCGGCTACACGTACCCTGAAAAACTCATCCAAATTATTGGAGAAGATGCCCAAAAAGCGGATTCTGAGGTGGAGCGGCACGTTTTCGTCCATTGCTTCCTGCAAAACTCTTTCATTAAAGGCAAGCCACGTGATATCTCTCGGATTATATTGATTCGGCATTTTCGGGATGAATATGATTTCTCAAAAATAGAGATTTCAGCGAAAATGTCAATGTGTAAGGAGGAAATTTAATATCGGAAATTTCATGAAGACCATATCTTTGTTGGTATTGGTGATAAATATCACGTAATCAATCCCTTATTATATGACCATGGTCATATTGGCTAATCGTTAATTGTGACTAATTTTAACAAAAAATTAAACAGATGAAAAGGTCAATTCTAATTTTAAGTGTAGTAGGATTTGCTTTGCTTTCCTGCAAGAAAAATGAATCAGCGGCAACTGAAAACTCAGCATCTGCAACTACTGAAACCGTGGGACACGGACAGGAAGGAGTGCAGGACGAGGAATCCAATCCAAACATCGTGCAGCTTGCAGCAAAAAATCCCGATCTTTCCACTTTGGTGAAAGCGGTTCAAACTGCAGGATTAACTACGTCTTTGAGCAACGCGGGTCCTTTCACGGTGTTCGCACCAGTTAATGCGGCTTTCGACAAATTACCGAAAGGTACGGTGGAAGACTTGCTGAAACCTGAAAACAATGGCAAACTCACCGATATTTTGGGGCATCATACTTATGTAGGAGTGATCAAGGAAGATCAAATGAGTGACGGACAAAATCTGGGAATGGTTGACGGTAAAAATATCACCATTAAAATGGTTGACGGCAAACCTACCATCAACGGAAAAGCACATATTTTGGCAACTGTTCCAGCTTCTAACGGTATCGTTTACGCAATTGACGAAGTGGTAGTTCCGGAATAAAGAATGTAATAGTTTATTAAATTTAATGATTGAAAGCGGTTTCGGGTTTTCCTGAAACTGCTTTTTTGTGGATTACTGAAAAGCCTGCTGGACTCAACTGCCACTTTCAAAAAGTGTGGGTCGCTTTAGATCTGATTTTCGGATTTGAATCTTAGATTCACAAAAATCACCAACAAAGCAACCATCATCAGTAGCGAAATATAAAACAAGGCATGATTGGCGTAAGGAACCGCATTATAAGTGATTGAAAAAACACCCATTAAGCCAAGTACCGCCTCGTTTAAAAATATACCAAGAAGCAGTAGTTTAAGTCCCAATGAAAGAGGTTTGGTATTGCTGAAAAGACGGGTCGCCAAGATTTGATTGATCAAGAACATGGCAATGCACATGAGTAAAACCAAGTGCAGATATGCGATGACAATATTTCTGAATCCGAAAGCGAACTGATTCACTGCAGGAATATTGGAACCGAGCTGCAATGCAATCTTCACTGCGAATGCGAATCCCGCAAAAAGCAGGATAAAGCGCTGCATGGGTAACCAGTTTGCTGAGATTTGGGTCCAGCTTTTCTTGACAAAGGCAAATAGCATGATCGCGCCAATTGTTTGCCCGATAGTGGCAATAGCGATTAATGTGAAAACATAAATTGGCATTTTGAACCAAAGAATAGAAAGCCCAAAACCAATTAGACAGCCCATAAACATTAACCAAAACAGCAATTTATTCTTCTTTTCAGAGATGGAGGAACCGATTTCCTTCAGCGAATAGAGCAGCAATCCAATGCAGGAAAAAATAAAGAATCCATTGTATTGGAAATGCAGATAATAATATTCCGAAGCCAAAAACATATTCTGGGTCGTGCTATTTGTTGCACTCATATAGCCTAAATTGAATACACCGAGCGAAGAAATCACCGCAAAAAATAAGCCCGCCAGAAACCACGGTTTTGACTGGTCTTGAATCTTTAGGGAATCTGCATAAAAAAGAAAGGCAAAAACAAAACTGACGAGCAGCGCAGTGGTGGAAAAAAACACCGATACCGAAAAGTATCCGCCATAAATGAAAGCGGCCAACATTCCGAAAGAGGAAATAATATTGGCGGTGAGGAGCGCTTTGTATTTGGTCAGTTTCAGATCAGGATTCATCTTACTCAGATAAATGACCACCAAAACATAAATCGCATTGGTAATCCAGGCATAAAATGCAAAGTGGGAATGCGCTTCCTGTAAATGCTTCTGGTCTAAGAATGGAAATGAATAAACAATTTTATAGCGCATAATCACGCCCAAAACTGCTGCCAAGAAAAAATTGAATACCGAAAATTTTAGCCAGAAAGCTTTGTTCATCAGAATAAGATTTTATGATTGATAAGTTCGATTTTATTCTCCCGTTCCATTTTTTTCACAGTACGGATCACGGTTTCAATCGCTAAACCGGTAGAGTTTGCCATTTCCTTTCGGGTCACCTCGATGATGCTTTTTTCGGTGAGTTCCAGGTTGTGGCTTCTTTTGTAGTTTTTCAGGAAATTCAGAATTCTTTCGTTGGGGTTTTGATGCACGATAGATTTCAGTTTCATGGTTTTGTTGTAGGCTTTTCTCGCTATCTCCATCGTGAATTTGAACATCATATCTGGATTTTCGGACATAAATTGATTAAAATGTTCAGTGCTGAATCTGAAAATCTCCGCGGTGTCACTGATGATTACAGAATTGGCGGGATACCTTTCGCCTAATAAAAACGGGGGTTCACCCAGGAATTTGAAATTAGAAACCTTTTCAATAAGGAACTCTTTACCTTCAGAATCGGTATTGTAAATCTTGATCTCTCCGTTCGTTAAAAAATATAGATTCAAAGCTTTTTCATCTTCGCGGAAAAGGGTGTCTTTCCTTTTCAAAAGCATTCGCGGAATCTTATTTTTCAACAGAATCTCTCGAGAAAACATATTTTTTAATTTGATCAAATATAGGAAAAAAAATAAACATCGACCGGTGACATAAGTCAGAAAAAAGCGCACAAGAGGTTAGATCATCCGGTAAAGATGCTCTTCAAATTTCATAACAATCGCTATAAATCCTTTTTGTTGAATTTAATCAAGGAGAGTAAAAAAGGAATAATCGCCCAAACCGCCATCACGACCAATGAAATTCCCATTCCGCCGCCGGATCCGAAAACCTGTTTAAATATTGCCCCGGAAGCACCGAGCATCGCCGAAACATCAAGCTGAAGCAACACGAAGATCCTGGCCAAACCAATCGGGTTTAGTCCCGCCAATGTCGCCATAATTCCTTCAATTGGGTAATCTGCAAACTGGAACATGAGAACCAACAGAATACCGTCATAAATTATCGCAAAGAAAATCCATAGAAAAATGGAGATTCCGATTCCTTTCGCCTTGTCCCGACTTGAAATCGCGGAAAGCATGGCAAAAGAAGTGAAAATAATGGACAGAAAAATACCGATAATAATTAAGGAAAATCCTGTCTCAATCGATGAATACAGAACAATAGGAATTCCGCAGCCGATCAGAAAAGCAAAAACCAGTGCTGTGGAAAGTCCCAGGAAAATATTGAACCAGACTTTGGTTCTGGGAACCGGCTGGCTCAAAAGCAACTCCACAAACTGACTGCTGTTGTACACGTAAATCGTAGAAAATATGATACTTACCAATGGAACCACGAGCAAAACCACATTCAGCAAACTCAAAGTCGCTTTGGTGTAATTGCTTTCCAGCCCAAGAACCGACCATGAAAGGATGAACAGCAGAACCGTGTAAAACAGGATGATTTTGTTTTTCAAAATATCAAAAAGGATAAAGCGCGCTATCTTGTTCATTTCTTCATTTCTTTTAAAATACTTACAATCGATTCTGAGATTTTCCCGGAATTGGTCTGTTTCAGGAGATCTTCCACGGATTGGTGCACCAAAACTTTTCCCTCGTTCATGAAGATGACTTCGCTCACGATTTCGTCTAATTCACTTAATAGATGTGAAGTGATCAGAATTAATTTGCCCCTATTTTTTTCTTTGATTATTTTCTTTTTCAGGATTTCTGAAGCGAGCGGATCAAGTCCAGCGGTAGGTTCATCCAAGATGATGATTTTCGGGTCAAACATAAACGCCAAAACCGCGCTCACTTTTTGGGTGGTTCCGCCGGAAAGGTTTCCCATTTTCTTGTCGAATATTTTTTCCAGCTCGAAAGCTTCCAGAAGTTCGTTGTCCAAATGTTCTTCCGCGAGTTTTCGGGTATCTTTAATCATTTGGATGGTGTGTCCGATGGTCATATTTTCCGGATACCGCCCGATTTGCGGCATATAACCGATATCTTTTCGGTACAGATAATGGTCCTTCACACTTTTTTCATTCACCAGAATATCGCCTTCTTCCACCACGTTTAAACCTAGAATGCATTTGATCATCGTCGTTTTTCCGCAACCGTTCGGACCGATGAGCGCAATGGAATGACCGTCCTGCAAATCAAGGGTCACATCCTTCACCGCGGTGAATTTCCCGAATTTTTTGGTGAGAGCCTGTATTGTAATCATAATTATTATTTAGCAGCACAAATTTCGGACTACTTTCTTCCGACTTCGCATTATTTTATTTTTGTGAAATAGCTCCTTAAAACTTCGGATTTGCTGTTTCCGTTTATATCTGAAGGGCGATCTTCAAAAATCAATTGTGCGTATTCTCTTTATTTTTTTTCTATAAAAATTTCTCCGGATTAAAATTTTACTTTTCTCATTAAAGGTTGCTCATCCACGAAGGTTTCCGGAGTAAGACTGGGAATCACTTTTTCAGTCTTGTCTAATAAATCCACGATGAATGTTTTGAACAAAAGCATCACGGACGGATTTTTTTCAACCAAATAAGAATAGAGACTCAACGGATGAAACGCAATGTCGCCGATTCCGTCCCTGTTTAAATCATAACCTTCATACTTGTCCCAATAATTATTTCTGAAATCATTCATTACCATCGTTCCGTTGGTGCTCACGTCAAAAGTGTTGTTGATGAAATTATTTCTTCGCACCCGGTTTTCCATGCAGTTGGCGTTGATTTTCATTCCCCACCCATTGTTTTGGAAATCGTTTTGGTAAAAGTCGATTTTTGTGGCACCGTCTAAAAATATCGCCACGGTATTGCTTTGGAAAACATTGTGTTTGATTTTGCTGAATGAGATATCCTTCAGTAATAAACCATAACTTCCATCGCCCCAGTTGTTGATGAATTTGTTTCCCATCATTCCTACGTTATTGCTGTACATCACGGCAACTCCCGCATTATTATTGTCGAAAATATTGGAAACATAAACATTGTCATTAGAAAACATGAAATGAAGTCCATAACGCAGATTCTTGACCGAATCATTGCGGTAAATGTATGATTGCACTACTTTTTCCAGGTAGATCCCATCTTTATGTCCGGAAATATAGTTGTTCTTAATCCAAAGTTCTTTGCTCACCCACGCATGGATTCCGTCACCGACTCCTTCCTGGGATTTGGAACGACTGGTGGTGATTCTATTATTCTGGATCAGGCATCGGTAACCTCGCTGAATATATATTCCGAAATAATTATTCTCAAAAATATTATTTTCAATCGTGGAAAAATGACTGTCGTACAAACGGATTGCGCCAATATTCTCCACTTCGTCTTCCCCGGAATTAATGATTTTGAAGCCTTTTAGAACGATGTGGTTCGAGCGAAAGGAGAGGATTTCATACTTGAATTCGCCATCCAGTACCGGTCTTCCGAAACCGATGAGGGTCAAAGGTTTGGTGATGCTGATGTTGCCTTCTTTGTAGATGCCGCTTTCCACCAAAATACTGTCGCCACTTTTTGATGAGGCGACAGCGCTTTTAATGGTTTTGTAGGTTTCATTTTTCCCGACTTTCAGCACGTTTGAAAACAGAAATACCGGAAAAAACAGAAACAGAAATCTAAACATTTTTTGCTATTTCGTTAAACTTGCACCGAGTTTTGCGGCTGCCTTTTCAGCATCTGCTTTATTTTTGAAAGCCTGTGTGTTGCCACCCATCGGCGATTTGATGGTTCCGCCTTTGATGAGTGTTGCATGTTTTTTTTCCAAAAACTGATCAGTGGGAAAATCTATGACGTAGGTTTTAGCATTTTTAGCTTTGTCTGGATTGGAACCTTCATACATATTCATGCAGTTGATGTCGTCAAATTTATAGACTTTTCCTTTCTCGGTGATCAGTTCGGTGGCATACTTAATCTCGGTAATCGTCATTTTGCAGTTATCACACTGGTCGCTTCCCAAAAGGAAATCTTTCGGTCCAGACTGTTGGCAGGACATAAATGCCAGTATAGATCCTGCGGCAATTAGAAATGGTTTTGCTTTCATAAGTTTTTAATTTTAGGTATTTAAATAATGGTAAAACTTCGGTTAGTTAGACTTTTGCAAATCATGCATTTTTCCTTTTTCTGAATTCTAAATATGCTAAGATAACCAAAATTCCTGCAACGGCGAACATAATGATTCCGCCTATATCGGGGAAGGAATAGGCGCCAAAGTTCAGAAGTTGTTTAAATCCGATTAATGGAGGTTGGTAAGACATTCCTGGAACCACGATTGCCGCGTTGGGATCCAAATTGTGTCCGTAATTGTATTCCCAAGCCCAGAAATCTACCATAAATGCAAGCCCAAAAATCAGAAAAAAGAGAGTAGTCAGATAAAGCCAAATCTTTTTATTGAGAAAAGCGGCGATGAAGCAAAGCACGCCAAAAAATCCCAATGCATAGGGTAAAACTTTAAATTCCCAAAAATCTTTCTGATGAATGGTCTTCATGCCGATGTAGTGATTCAGACCATTGATGATTTGATAATCACCGGTGATTTTGTGGGACCATAAAAACATTGCCAGTCCTTCAGGATATTGCGGTGCTTGCAGATAAATCGCCCATAATGGGACAAATATGGAAACGAACAGACCTAGTCCGCAAATGATTAAAAAGATGCGTGACCATTTGGATAATGAGGGATTTTTCATTTGATAATGATATTGGATAAAGGATAGTAAATTTCGTGATTTTTGAATCGTTTTAATGTGACTTGAATCACAACATGATAACTATCAGCAAAAGAAAAAAGGGCAGTGAAAACCGCCCTTTAAATTGATCTGTGTTATTTGGTTTCACCTTCTTTCACAGGACCTACAGCATTGTCCTTCTTATTATTCAGGGAATAAATGAGCGGAGTGTTGCTTCCTGCAGGTGATACTCTCACATAACCCTGCATTTCCTGGTGCAGCGCGGAGCAGAAGTCTGTACAGTACATTGGGTACATTCCCGGCTTCTTAGGAACCCATTTCAGCGTACAGGTTTCACCCGGCATGATTAAGAGTTCAGCGTTTTCATTTCCTTTGATGGCAAATCCGTGTGGAACATCCCAGTCTTGCTCCAAATTGGTGACGTGGAAGTAAACTTCGTCTCCAACCCGGATTCCCTCGATGTTATCCGGTGCGAAGTGCGAGCGGATGGAGGTCATGTAAACATGAACTTTGTTTCCTTCTCTCACTACTTTGCTTTCTGCTTCACCTTTGGTCACATATGGGTTTTTATTGTCTGCAATTTTGAAGAACTTCACCTGATTTTTTGATAATAATTCTCCAGGACAAGCTTGTGCGTAATGCGGTTCACCAAAAGTTGGAAAATCCAGCAGCAGTTTCATTTTATCACCACTGATGTCAAAAAGCTGTGCAGACTGAGCCAATTCTGGACCTGTTGGCAAATACCTGTCTTTGGTAATTTTGTTGTATGCAACCAAATATTTCCCGAAAGGTTTTTTACTGTCTCCACCAGGAATCATCAAGTGACCCACTGAGTAGAAAGTTGGCTGTCTATCCAAAACTTTCAGAGATTTAATGTCCCATTTTACCACTTCAGATGAAACGAACATGGAAGTGTAACCGTTTCCTTTTCCGTCAAATTCTGTGTGAAGTGGACCTAAACCTGGTTTTTGAACCTCGCCGTGAAGAGCTGCTTCATATTTAATTACATGAACTCCGTCATAATCAGATGCGAAAGCTTTATCCGCGATTGCTTTTTGGATTTTGTCGAAGCTGAATACTGGAATCAGAGCTGCCAGTTTTCCGGAAGCCACAATGTATTCACCGGTTGGATCCACGTCGCATCCGTGTGGGGATTTCGGGCAAGGAATCAGGTACATGGCTTCTTTCATGTCATCAATAGAAAGTACGGTAACTTCTTTCTTCATCGTTGAAGTTGCAGTGTGGGTGCTTTCATCGAATTTGTTGTGGGCATATTCGGTTTGCACTTTTCTGCCTTTTCCAGCTTTCACCAACTCGGCTGCTTTCACCCAATTCACTGCCAAAATGAAATCTTTGTCATTTTGGGACGCGTTTACTTCAAGAAGGGTGTTGGCTTTTTCAGAGTTATAGCAAGAGAAAAAGAACCAATCGTGGGATTTACCTTTACCTGCGTGAGAAAGGTCGAAGTTAATTCCTGGAGCTTCAATCTGGAAAGAGAGATCCATATCTCCACTGTCTTTGTTAATTCCAATGAACGACAAAACTCCTTTGAAGTTTTCTTTCATGGTATTAATCGGAACGTCTCCGTTTTTGTCATCGGTTGGCACCGCGAAACGGGTTCCTGCCACCACATATTCCGTGTTTTCTGTCAAGAATGGTGAGGAGTGGTTCCCTGCAGAGTTGGGCAATTCCAATATTTCAACAGTCTTGAATGTTTTCAGATCCAATCTTGCCACTCTGGGCGTGTTGTTGGCGTTTGCAAACAGCCATCTTCCATCCACTTCGCCATTGGTTTGAGACAGTGAAAGGTGGTGTTGGTCATCCCAGGGAATGAATCCATGAGAGGTTTGTAGCATCGGCTTGGTTTCTTCACTGTAACCATAACCGTTTTCCGGGTTCTGCGAAAAGACAGGAAGTACTTTTAGCAATCTTCCGCTTGGCAAACCGTAAACGTTTACCTGTCCATTGAAGCCACCGCTGACGAAGTTGTAAAACTCGTCATATTTTCCGGGAGCAACATAAACTTTCTCGGCAGCATCGCCACTTACAGCGTTCTCCGTTCCCTTTGGTTTACAGCCTGTCATCATCAAAATTGACATAAGGGCAGACCATCCAAAAAATTTTAGACTTTTCATATGAAATTGATTTACTGGATTTTTTCTTTTTTCTGCGTAAGAAAAGAATTACTTCGCTCCGTCGATTTCTCTCATGTATTCGAGAACTTCTCTGGCATCTTTTTCATTCAAACCTTGGTTCGGCATTCTCACCAAACAAAGTTCTAGTTGTTTTTGTAATTCTGGATCCACGTCGATCATTGGATCTGGATTGGAGATGAAGTTCATAATCCACTCAGGAGTTTGTCTTTTGGTAACTCCTTTCCAACCTGGTCCTACCAATTTTTCTTCGGTTGGTTTGTGGCAAGATGTACATTTAACTTCTGCGATCTTCTTTCCTGCAGCAGCCATCGCTGGATCAAATTTACTCACGTCCACGTTTTCGTGTGGGCCGAGTCCTCTTTTTGGATCATAAGTTGCGGGATCAACTGCAGCTTGAGTTGCAGGTGCTTCTGTGGCAGCAGCGCCCTCAGAAGAAGCAGTTGGGATGGAATCACTTTTTTTGTCCCCTCCGCAAGAGAAGAGTGCGAATGCGAATGCAGCTAATGCAAGTGTTTTTAAAGATTTCATATTTTAATAATTTAATGGTTCAAAAATACAAGTTTTGGTTCTAGGCTAATATGATTGCGGTCATATAAAGAGTATGACTTTTGTCGTGCATTTTATATTCGATTATTTTTAATAAATTTGCGGAGTATAAATATTGATAAAGATATGAATAAATTTTTGATTCTAGGGGGACTTTTTATGATTGTTTCTTGCACCAAGAACGTTGATACTGAAAAAGAAAGCAATGTAATGATGGAAGAACCTTCTCCCACTACGGGAGATGCCGCTTCTGGAAAGCATGAAGGTTTGGCGCTGATCGAAGGTGCAGACTGCTTGACTTGCCATAAAATAGATACCAAAGTGGTTGGTCCTTCTTATCAAGATGTTGCGAACAAATATACGGATGCGGATATTGATATGCTCGCACAAAAAATCATCGACGGTGGAAAAGGAAACTGGGGCGAAATCCCAATGACTCCGCACGCAGGCATGAGCAAAGAGACTGCAAAAAAAATGGTTGAATACATTCTTACCTTGAAGAAATAAATTTTCCTTTTTTAGATACCAACGCCATACATTCTTGTTTGGCGTTTTTTTTTGTTTTCTTATGTCAATTTGTCACAAAAATTCAGTCGGCATAAAATTGGAGAAAGCCATTGCAAATATTAATAATTAAAAAATATAGACAATATGAGCAAAATAATTGGAATTGACTTAGGTACAACCAACTCTTGCGTTGCCGTGATGGAGGGAAAAGACCCTGTTGTAATTCCTAACGCTGAAGGGAAAAGAACCACGCCCTCTGTTGTAGCTTTCACGAAAGACGGTGAAAGACTGGTGGGGGATCCGGCTAAAAGACAAGCGGTAACCAACCCGCACAATACCGTATATTCTATCAAGAGATTTATCGGTACCCATTTTAAGGATGATGCAAAAGAAGTGTCAAGAGTTCCATATACTGTGGTTTCTGGACCAAACGATACGGTAAAGGTAAAAATTGAAGACCGAGAATATACTCCGCAGGAAATTTCAGCGATGATTCTTCAGAAGATGAAGAAGACTGCGGAAGATTATTTGGGTCAGGAAGTTACCAGAGCGGTAATCACCGTTCCGGCATACTTCAACGATTCACAGAGACAATCTACAAAAGAAGCAGGCGAAATTGCCGGCCTGAAAGTGGAAAGAATCATCAACGAGCCTACTGCAGCTGCTTTGGCTTATGGTTTGGATAAAAATCACAAAGACCAAAAGATTGCTGTTTACGATTTAGGTGGTGGTACTTTCGATATCTCTATCCTGGATTTGGGAGACGGAGTTTTTGAGGTATTATCTACAAACGGAGACACCCATTTGGGAGGTGACGATTTTGACGACGTCATCATCAACTGGTTGGTTGACGAATTCAAAACGGAAGAAGGAGTTGACCTGAAAGTGGACCCGATCGCACTTCAAAGATTGAAAGAAGCCGCTGAAAAAGCAAAAATCGAGCTTTCTGCTGCGTCACAGACTGAAATCAACCTTCCATATATCACCGCAACCGCAACAGGTCCAAAACACCTGGTGAAAACTTTGACCAGAGCAAAATTTGAACAGCTCGCCGAAGATCTGGTAAAAAGATCCATGGAGCCTTGTAAAAAAGCGTTATCTGATGCAGGATTGCAAACTTCTGATATTGATGAGGTAATTTTGGTTGGAGGTTCTACCAGAATTCCGATCATCCAGGAACAGGTGGAAAAATTCTTCGGCAAAAAACCATCAAAAGGAGTAAATCCAGATGAGGTGGTAGCGGTGGGTGCTGCAATCCAAGGAGGAGTGTTGACCGGTGATGTAAAAGATGTACTTCTTTTAGATGTGACTCCGCTTTCACTGGGTATTGAAACCATGGGTTCGGTTTTCACCAAACTTATTGATGCAAATACCACCATTCCAACCAAAAAATCTGAGGTGTTCTCTACCGCAAGTGACAATCAGCCTGCAGTTTCCATCAGAGTCGGGCAAGGTGAAAGACCGATGTTTAACGACAACAAGGAAATCGGAAGATTTGATTTGACCGATATTCCACCCGCACCGAGAGGCGTTCCACAAATTGAGGTGACCTTTGACATAGATGCAAACGGTATCCTGAGCGTTTCCGCTAAAGATAAAGGAACCGGAAAAGAGCAATCGATCAAGATCCAGGCAAGTTCCGGGCTTTCTGACGCCGAAATCGAAAGAATGAAACGTGAAGCTGAAGAGAATGCTTCCGCAGATGCCAAGAAAAAAGAAGAAGTTGAATTATTCAACAAAGCTGACGGCTTGATTTTCCAGACTGAAAAACAGCTGAAAGAGTTCGGCGACAAACTTTCTGCTGACAAAAAAGCAGCGATTGAATCTGCTGTTGCAGAATTGAAAACCGCTTTCGAAGCTAAAGATTCCGAATCTGTGAAAACCAAAACAGAAGCATTAGACGCAGCTTGGATGGCGGCTTCCGAAGAGCTTTATGCAGCCGGACAGCAAGCCCAAGGTGCTGATGCAGGTCAGCAAAATCCAGGTGGAAATGCAGGTGCAGAAGATGTGCAGGATGCAGATTTCGAAGAAGTGAAGTAATCATTGATTTTCATCTGTAAGTGATATTATCAAATCGCTGTAAATAATTAGTTTACAGCGATTTTTTATTTTTGGTATTTTTTTTCCGTTTCGGTTTTGATGGGTTTTTATTTTTTTTTAAATGCCTATATGGTACTTCCGGTCCCCATTGTTTTTTCCGAAATAAATACTGAAATTTGACCATTCTGATTTTCAAAACATCTATTTCGAATCTCGCCTATGCACATGGTATTTTATAGAACCCGAAACAAAATCCTGCAAAAATACCTGGAAGGATACTATTTTTTGGATGAAGATGCGAATTTAAACACCATTCGATACAAAACCTTTCCAAACAATTACAGCATAGTGTCGGTTTCGCGCAATGCAGAGGCATATTATGACCGCGGGAAAATAATTATCACTGCTTCTGCTGTTCAAAGGATGAACACCGATATTTTCCTAAGATATACAGAACCCATCGAAGTAGTTTACGAAAAAGCAATTGATGAAATTACCTTCTATTTTAAACCTCTTGGCTTACATCATTTCATATCCGAGTCCAATTTTAGCTTGGTTCAAAAAAGGTTGATGAACTTTTCCATCTTTCCAGATTTCAATAAAAAAATGTTTGAAATATTTGATTTGAATGATCGGGAAGAGCAGATTGAAGCTATGGAGAATTATTGGTTGTCAAAATTAAAGGAAAAGGATTTTCGTTTGATGGAAAAACTTCTATTTGAAATAGAGACCAGTGATTTAAAAATCGACGAAATAGCCCGAAAATTTCAATTTTCCCGCCAGTATATCAATAGATTATTTCTGAAACACATAGGGAAGTCGCCTACTGAATATCGCAAAATACATCGTTTTAGGAATGTCATCAAACAGATAAGCGAGGTTAAAAATCTGAAAGAAGTCACGCTCGATAATCTTTTTTACGACCAATCCCACTTCAACAAAGACTTTAAAGGGTTCACCAAAAGTTCGCCATCTTCCTTTTTTAAAAATGTAGATACCCAAAAAGAAAATGTCTGGCTTTTTATTTAGCTGGTTTACATTTTTACAACAATTTTTTGTTCCTGTTCTTTATTTTTGTCATTCAACTCTATTTTTGGACTAGGGTTGAGGTAATTATGTATTTTATATTGAAAATTTGATAAAAAGGAACATTAGAAAATAACAGCACTTTTATGTCATGAAAAAATCAGCATTGATCATCATCGCTTTGTTGAGCATCCTATTTGCCCATGCGCAAACCATTGAATCCAGTAGTCGTTAAAGCATCGGAAAAGTAAAAAATATCTCGCGAAGTTCATTTTAGAATATCCGCCTATTACGAGTAGTGAAAGATCCCGCATATTGAAATAGAAACTGCATTAAAAATATGGAAACAATAAAAAATTTCATCACCCAATTTCTGCAAGCAGAAGCCAAGGCAAGCGACGCTTTGGTAAAACCGAATTTAGAAGACTACAACAAGAAACTCGAAATAATGAACGCTTTATGCCACCTATGCACGACAAAGACGGAATGAAACATTACGAAATGGATATTTAAAAATGAAAACAACAACATTTTTACTCTTTCTTCTGCAATTATTATTTCTTTCCTGCATCGGGCAAAAGAACAAAAACACCTATACCCAGAAATTAGAATATGCATTGAAAGGACCTGTAAAAAAGGTAACAACCTGTATTCAGTCAGCAGAAAATGGAAAAATCCCCACAGATACCATTAATTATGCAGGAAAAACATCGATGACTTTTGACCGATTGGGTAATATGTTGGTGATGCATCGCCTCTGGAAAGCTGACACCACCGGAAAAAGCAAAAGAAGAAAAACCGAGTTTACCATGCAGTTTTCAGGACAAGGAAAAGATATTTCTTTTAAAGATTCCTATCGTTTGGAAGATGGCGACCTGGAGGAAACCGGCGGCGGCACTTATGTTTGGTCAGACGATTATCACTATACCATTGTGCCCTCAAGAGAAAGTTCTTACAGAAATGTTGTTGCCCTCGACAAAGAGTACAGACTGCTCAATACTGCTTTTATGGAAAATGACAGTCTCCAGACCATTGAAGAACTCGAATTTATTTACAAAAACAATAAGCTACAAGAAAGAAAAAGCAAAATAACGGAAAACAAAGATGGAAAAACGGAAGTGTCTTATAGAATTCAGGTAGTACAGCAATCGGATCAATATGGAAATCCAACGCTGATTTATGGATACAGCGACATGGACAAACAAAAAATAACAGAAGTTCTTTACAAAGAATATCAATACTACGAATAGAAAACAGTTATTTTAAAATGAATGCCAAAAAACTAGTAGAAAAAAAGGACTGGAATTATTATGTTTATCAAGATGGTAATATAATTCTATTATCTGTCCCCATTCCGAAACCGGCACCAGGTTTTGATGTTCTTTATACTTTGACCGAAGCTGAAAAAGAAAACTATTTAAGGATAGGAATTGAAGCCCTTGAAAACAGGATAGAAGATATGAAAATAAACTTTTCAAATTATAAAATGAATTCCTGGAGATAAGAAAATGATAACAAAATAGAAAACTCAAAATGCATCATGATTTTTGCCATATACGATTTTACACGTTTTAAAAACGAATTACCCGATTTTAATTTAAGATTATTATTAAATATCGAGGATTTAAACAATACTATTTTTGACGAAGTGTTTGCTGTACTTACACCACCGCAGCAAGAGCAATATATTCTTTTTAAAGCATCTGAAGAAGCCAAAGAATACAGAGAAAAGCGAAACGCAGAACTACCTTATGTCGATTTTAGTAGTTTGCCCGAGACTTTTGACGATGATTTATTACAAAAAATCATGGTATATCAAAAAGACGGAGCAGTAAGAAGGGCGGTTTATGATGCCTTATCAGAAGATCACAAAGGTCAGATGGCGCGATTTGACGCAAAGATACGTGAAGAAGAAAAGGCCAGAAGTCGTGCCTTAATGACAGACGAGGAAAAAAGAAAAGAACAGGAATGGTGGGATAATTATAATGCGGATCCCACCCCACGTTTTTTCGGGAACATGGGAGAACCCGATACTGTTACCGGTTATATTTTAAAATATGGTTTTAATCCCATAACGCGTGAGCCGGAAACTATTGAAAGTTTTGAAAAAAAGTATACCATCGATCCTAAAACAGGAGACCCAATACCGAGAGAAAACAAAGAATAATTCAATAATACAAATCAGTTAAATAAATGAAAACTATAAAAACATTCATAGAAAACTTTCTACAAGCAGAAGCCGAAACAACATTTTTGATGAGACAACCCAATCTTGAAAATTATAACAATGCGCTTGAAAAAATGAATGCTTATTGTGTGGAATCTTTACAGAATAAATTTGGGCTAATTCCACTTACTGAATTGGATGAACCTGAATATTATGAAAAATGGAGTGCGAAAAAACACCCAAATCCAAGGCATATCTATAAAATTTCTCAGTATCAAAACGAAACATATAACGATGTTTATGTGGTTTATGTTTCAGAAAAGAATCCTGATGATGAGATTTTTCAATATGGATGGAGTCTTTTCGTTACTTCGCTAAAAGATGAATTAAAAATCATTCGCAATTATTCTTTAGGAGATGCCATGCGTGTAAAAGATAAGTTTGAAGTAGGGCAGGGTGTAACGGATATTTCATTCAAAACGTTGAAGAAGCCAATTTCTATCGAACGCTATCAGAAACCAGAAGATGACGATGATGCCATGGAACATTATGAAATGGACGTTTAATAAAAAAATTATGAAAAGAATTATATCCCTATTTCTTCTCCTTCAACTGTTTGTTTCCTGCAACGGACTGAATAATAAATCGGTCTATTCCCAGAAATCAGAATCCGGGCTGAATGGCTCTGTAAAGAGAGTAACCAAATACATCTGTCCGGTAAAAAACGACAAAATTCCCACAGATACCACGCATTACACCGCAAGAATAACCACAACCTATGATAGAGAAGGCAATTTTCTAACAGAAAATAATTTTTACAATTTAGAACCTAAAATTACGGAATACTTAACCACTTATTCCGGAAAAGGGAAAAACCGAACCTATGTTCAAAAATCCATACAAGGGGATTTGGTTGCAGATGGCAGTTACAAATACGTTTGGTTGGATGATTACCATTTTAAAGTTGTTCCTTCTGATACCGGCAATACTTCAGGTTTTGTAATAGAATCCAGATTAGACAAAGATTTCAGAATAATCAAATCTATTTATAAGATGAGAGATACAATCCGATTAACCGATGAATTTGAATATGTCATAAAGAACAATAAAGTGCAAGAAACAATACATAAAAGAATGGTGGATGAGGGCGATAACAAGCGGATTATAAATCAAGTAATTGTATCGCAGGAATTTGACCAACAAGGGAATCCTACTTTGATTTATATCTACAGTCGTCCCGACAAACAACAGTTACAAAACGTAACCTTCATGATATATGAATATTACGAAGACTGAAAAAAATAAAATTACAATTAATAAAAATATGGAAATAATAAAAATATTCGTAGAAAACTTTCTACAAGCAGAAGCTACAGCAAGTGAAGCATTCGTAAAGCCAAATCTGGAGGATTACAACCAAAAGTTGGAACAGATGAACAGCTTTTGTGTAACTGAATTGCAAAACAATTTCGGAATGATTCCACTCACAGAATTATGGGATGCTGATTTATACGAAGAATGGCAAGATGCGCCTGCTATAAATCCGAGAGATATTTATAAAATAAGTCATTATGCGGATGAAAAATATGGTGATGTATATGTGGTTTATACTTCCTTAAGTAATCCGGACGGCATTATTTTCCTATATGGAGAATGTTTGTTTATTGCCAACATCAACAATGAATTTAAAATCATCAAGAGGTATGTTTTTGGAGATGAAACGCTGAAAAAAAGAAACTTTGAAAATGGTTTAGGTCTTGCAGATATTTCTTTCAAAACCCTGCAAAATCCAATCGCAATAGAACGCTATATGCCACCTACACACGACAAAGACGGAATGGAGCATTACGAAAAGGATATTTAATCAAAAAAAATTATGGAGGCAATAAAAAATTTTATCATCCAATTTCTACAAGCAGAAGTGATAGCAACAGAAGCATCTGTAAAACCAGATTTAGAAGACTACAACAACAAACTTGAAATGATGAACAGCTTTTGTGTGTCTGAACTACACAATAAGTTTGGAATGATACCACTTACAGATTTAGAAAGCGATGAATTCTACGAACGTTATAAAAATAAAAAGTCAAGAAATCCAAGACTCATCTATAAAATTTCGCAGTATGAGGATGAAAATTATGGAGATGTTTATATAGCCTATATTTCAGGGAAGAATCCAAACGAAATGTTTTTTCTGTATGGAGAATGTGTGTTTATAAACACAATAAACAGAGAACTGAAAATCGTAAAAAACTACACATTTGGAGATGATATGCTTCTTAAAAAGAAATTTGAAACACCACAAGGATTACCCGATATTTCTTTTGAAACTTTAAAAAAGCCTGTCGCTATCGAACGTTATCAAAAACCCGAAGATGACGATGATGCAATGGAACATTACGAAATGGATATTTAATCAAAAAAATAAAAACCATGAAAGACATCAAACAATTTATAGAGCAGTTTATTCAGGCTGAAAATCAATTCACAAAAATGAAATATGATATTCTTGTAAGTGATGACGATTGTCAGGCTCAGGCAGAAAAATACAACAGTTTTTTCCATTCCAATAATGCTCCCAACGATAGAAGAACAGGTAGAGAATTTAAGAATGAAGAAAAAAAGGCATTTTCCATTACCAACAAAGAACGTGCAATTCCCCGCAGCTTTTTCCAAATCAAACATTACGAAAATTCTGTTTTGGGAGATGCCTTGAAGCGTATCGTTACAGGGACAGATATATATGCTTGCTATTTGAGCTATCCTTCAAAAGGCGGACGGGATTTGTATTTCTCTTCTATTTTTTATGTAGCCCAAACCAACGAAGGACAAAAAATCATTTATTATAAAGGCTTTAATTCCGATACAGGAATTTGGTATCATCCGGTGGATTTGGACACGGTAACAGTCTTCAACGAAGGGAAACTGATTGAAGTTGAAAAATACAAGGCTCCCGAAGAAGAAACAAGTTTAGCAGATTATAATAAAGAATAATATTTAAAAATAAGCCTTTATAAGTTACCTCAAAATGAAGTATATAATTTTATGGATAGCACTGCAAAGCTGTTGTGTCACTTTTGGACAAACAGCAACGGAATATTATGAACGAGGAACATCAGAAGAAGCAAAAAGCAATTTTGAAGCTGCTATAAAAGAATACAGCAAAGCAATCGAAATCGATGCTGCATATACAGATGCTTATTATCTTCGGGCAAAATTGTATTATGACACCAATCAATATCAATCGGCATTAGCGGATTTGGATAAAGCCATTTCGTTACAGCCGGTTCCCGAATTTCATCTCGCATTGGTTGAGTTGCGGGGAGAAATTTATCTGAAAATAAATGACAAGGAAAATGCCTGTCGAGATTTTATTCAAGCCAGTAAATTAGGCGGAGATATAGATGATGAGTATCTGGAATCTTGTGGATATCACCGGATAAAAAAAGAAGCCGTTTACGTGGATTTACCGGATAAAAAAAACTGGAAAATAAAGGAACAGTCTTTTTCGGTTGAAGATAACCAATATCTCATTTTGCTGATTAACGAAAAAACAGAGGAACTTTTAAAGCTTATTTCAACCTTAGACACAAAAAACAACGATTTGGAACAAATGATGAACAATATCTATAGTAATTTAAAAGGCAAATCGGAAGAAACCAAAATAAGTTTATTCGAAAAAGACCTACATGCAAAAGAACCTTGGATGATGTATTCCATAGAAAATATGATAAACGAAACAGATAATCGTAAAGAAACACAGGTTCGGCTTTTAATTCAAGGCGAAAATTGCCTGCATTCTTGTGTGATTTCCGTTCAAAATAATGTACTCACAGAAAAGAAAAAAGAAGAACTGATACGGTTTTTCAAAACCGCAAAAATAATTTACCGTTAAAAAACAATAGTATGGCACAACCATTTACAGATTCGATATACGAAGCACTCATCATCGCAAACGAGGAGTTTAAAACCATTGAAGAGCTTCAAAGCAATGGCAATCCCACTTTCAAAGAGGAATCACCGGAATTAAGTCGTTTGGATTCCGTTCATCCGGGCATCGAACATTATTTTAGAAAACTCAACAACGGTTGGTCTAAAAGCTGGAAAAAAGAGAAAAATGGCAATATTGGAGGGAATATTCAATTAGCTGAACTTCGACATTTACTAACGGGAGCAAACGGAAATGGTATTTACTTCAATGAAGATTTACCGCAAGATGCAGACATTCGTTTCTTTCATCCATTGGATTTCCCTACTCCTGAAACCTATGTCGGTTTTATCATCAAGCCCGATACAATTTACAAATCAGTTTATTATCTGTCGGGAGATAACGAATTGAGCAACCTCGATTTGGATTTCCAAGGCTATACCGAAATGGCTTTTGAAGCACGTGTATTCAACTATTGGCAACGTGTTTTATTGGAATATATGAACGGAAGCAGTTCAGCAATTACAGAAACCTTCAAAGCTGAAATGCCGCAGATCTTCCCGGATTGGAGTTGGGAAGATTTCATAGCAAAATTTGAAAGTTTAAGAATTTCTAAAAAATAAACATACAATGGAACTATTTGTCACCGAAAACCCGCCCATCACACTCAGCGACATACAGGAATTTGAGACCGCTATAAGATTATCCCTGCCCGAAGATTACAAATCCCATCTGCTGAAGTATAACGGAGCCACAACGGAAAGTATCTATATGTATTTTGGTGAGCCGGACGATGGCATCAACTTCTTCTACTTTCTTCCCTTGAAGTATGGCGATTCCTTGCATGTAGAAATAGTAGATTATTTACCGGAAAAACACCTTTTCATAGGATGTACCCAAACCGGGAACCTCGCTATGTCGCTTAATGACGAGGACTACGGACATATTTATGTCTATTATTCAGAAGGAGAACTCACTTGGCTGGCTCCCTCTTTTACCGCGTTTGTATCCGGTTTGATTGATTATACTGATGAGATGGAGTAGACAAAAACAATTAAAAAAATAAAACAATGATAACAGAACAATATTTACAGTGTTTAAAGGAATTGGAAAGCAATCCGAATATAGAATTCGTAGATTTTCAAACGACTAAAGAGCTTGCTAACTTTTCTGAAGAAATGCTGAGATTTAATCAAGAAGACATTCTTGAAATGGGTGAAGTAAAACTCAGTGATGATGATATGGAATACTTCAAATTTGCATCCATATCAATTAGCTGGAAAAGTTTGTTGGGAAAACCAGGAATTATCTTAAAAGGCGGTTTTGTATTTAATGGTATTACCGATGCAATGCTTTTTCCAATTGATTATTTTGATAATGCTAAAAATATAAACCCGAATGAAGATCGTTCCGAAAAATTAAGATGGTTCGACCGTTTACCGATAGGAGTAGATGACAGTATGCGTGGTTGTTTTATCACAGAAGCAGGAGATTTTCCACCACCAATTGCTTTTTGTAATGCAGGAGCAGATTGGTACATCAAACTGGAGTTTGATTACTACAACTATATGGAGTTGTTATTTCAAAACTACGGTTTCAAAGGATGGCAGTATTTCTATATGGATATTGTAAAAGAAATCCCCAATCTGGATGAGGTGTTAGACGATATGCGTGTAGCGGTAAAAACCTTACCCTTATTATTTCCCGATAAAGATTGGTCGTATCATCAACAACGATATGATGAAGTAGTGGAGAAAATGAAATAAAAAATAGAGGCATTATAAAATTAAATAAGAATTAATCGCTATGAATCAAGAACTAAAAAAATTAAAATATACAATTCAAGACCAAGAGGATCAACAAAGTACAATCGAAATTTTGAAAAATTATGATATCGAAATTGATCTTGATGGAGGAACACCTTTACATCATGCCATTATTAATAATAAAAATGTAGTTGTTACATATCTGATTCATAATGGTGCAAATGTAAATGCACTTTATGAAGGCGATTATACTCCGTTAATGTCTGCTATTGATAGAAAAAATAATGAAATGGTAAAATTATTTCTGGAGCATGGTGCCAATGTTCGTCTTGTAGATAAACATGGCAATGGAGCATTGTGGAAAGCCGTATTCTGGAATAATTTAGAAATCGTAAAGCTATTGGTAAACGCAGGAGCAGATCCGTTTAAAGAAGTAAAAGACGGATGGAGCATTTATGATGGCGCAAAACACATTGGCGTAAGCGAAATAGTTGATTTTTTTGATAGTGTGCGAGAAGGTTTTGAAAAATAAGCGTATCGTCAACAACGATATGATGAAGTAGTGGAGAAAATGAAATAAATTTTAGAAGCAAAAATTATGTTAGAAAAATTTGAACAATGCATCAATGAATTAAAGGAAAATGCGCTGGTAAATGTAAGGGAAGAAAATACGGCAAAGAACAGGAGATTACTTCCATTTCGTGATTACAAGGAGAATTTTGATGAAGTGTATGCAGCACTAAAAGTAAATGTTCCCGAAGCAGATTATCAATACGAAGATTTAGGAGCGTTAAGTTTAGATTGGGATGCGGTTACTGACCAACCCGATGAAGAATATCTTTGGGGAGGTTTTAAAATATTGGGTCTTTTGGAATCCCTTGGATTGCATTCCCATTTTTGGGATATCTACAACAACGACAATCGCTTTTGGAGCAACAACCCGCAACCCGAAGCTGAAGCTGTGTGGAAAGATTTTTTACCAAAGCTTAATTATTTTCAAAAATCAGGGCACGGCGATGATGGAACATTTGGTTGTATTTTGAGAGAAGAAGGCATTTATCCTTGTCCTGTTTACTTCTACGATTCAGGCATTTGGTTTAAAATGGATTTGAGTTTGGAAGAATATTACAATACAATGATTGACTGCAAAGCCGTATATTATTGGCAGTATTTTTATATCGCCACCGAAGAAATTGTACAAAAATTGGGCAATTTCAAACCGGTATTTATAGAATATGATGAAAAGTATTTAGAAGGTCCGCATCCGTTTGGAGATAAATTCCGTGACGGAATATTTACCTATTCTGCAGAAGGTGTTTTGCACCAAATGAAAAACATCATCAAGCGTTTGCCGAAACTTTTCCCTGATATGGATTTAACCTATTTCAAAGAAAAATGTGATGCGCTGGAAAAAGCATTGAAACAATAACAAATGGAACTATTAGAAAAAATTGAGCAATTCATTAATGAATTAAAAAACAATCCTCATATTTCTGTAAATGAGGAAAGTGTAGCTGATAACAGGGAATTATTGGAATACTGTAACAAAAAGAAAAACTTTGAAAAGGTTTTTGAAAAAACAAAAATACGTGTGTCCGAAGAAGATTGGAAATATGAAGATTTAGGAGCTTTATCTCTTGATTGGGATGCTACTACCAACGAACCAGATGAAGAATATTTTTGGGGAGGTTTTCAGTTGCAAAATTTTTCAGCTGCATTATCGTCACGTTCCAATTTTTGGAATCGTTATAACAGCCAGCGTTTTTGGAAAAACAATCCACAACCCGAAGCAGAAGCCATTTGGGAAACATTTTTACCCAAACTCAATTACATCAATGGTTCTGGTCACGGCAGCGATGGAACATTTGGTTGCATTTTGAGAGAAGAGGGCATTTATCCTTGTCCTGTTTATTTCTACGATTCAGGAATTTGGTTTAAAATGAACTTGGAAATGAAAGAATACTACGAAAAAATGCTTGAATGCAAAGCGGTTTATTACTGGCAATATTTTTATGTAGCAACCGAAGAAATTGTACAAAAATTGGGCAATTTCAAACCAGTATTTATAGAATATGATGAAAAGTATTTAGAAGGTCCGCATCCGTTTGGAGATAAATTCCGTGACGGAACTTTTACCTATTCCGCAGAAGGAGTGTTGCACCAAATGAAAAACATCATCAAGCGTTTTCCGAAACTTTTCCCTGATATGGATTTAACCTATTTCAAAGAAAAATGTGATGCATTGGAAAATGCTTTAAAACAATAATTTCAAATCATAAACAAATGAAAATAAACAACATACACCAAGACCTGAAAGAATTGTATAAAGCAAAAGCTTCGGTAAAGTCCATATTCGGAGCCGTATTCGAGCATGAAGATGAAATCAAGCGTTGTATGAACATCTTCCGTTCAGGATTTTGGTCAGTTGCTCCGTTTGCATTTGAGACTTATGAAACGTATGGAATCCAGCTTCAACCCAATAAATCGCTGAAAGAATCCAACGCAGTTTTAGGAGATGAGAATGGTTTTATGACGACTTCCAATAACCTTTCGGGGTTTATTCCATTTGGACAGTTGGAAATGCTAAGAAATCCAAAATTTATTAAATACATTTTGGATGACTGTAACTTATTGGAGGAACTTTCATTGGCATTCAGAGAATACACAGACAATTTAGATTCACTGAATTTCTTAAAAGAATACCTGCGCCATCCTGAAAAAATAGCCCTGCTCAAAAATCCTTCTGAAAAGTACAGTAAAGTGTATCTTGATTTCTGGAATCACTACAACAATACACCCGAGCAGCACGCATTTTCAACCCTAATGCAAAAAATGGAAGCGGACCCATCATATTTACCTGAATTCGAAGCCAAAGATTACGGAACCTGGAATACACGTGCTTACCATGCAATGGCGCAAAGAGCCTATTCCAAAATAGATGTCGATAAGGTGGTTCAATTTGAAAATTACAATTTTGAAAGCATCATACAACCACATGGCTTCGATTCTGTAGCATATTCTTTCGATATCTTGCCAAGTGCCATAATGGCTACAAATGCTTTAAGCGGAATCATTGCACTTTTTGACTCCAATCCTGATTTGAATTTTAATTATTCACCACAAATAGCAAAACATCCTTTGTTCAGCGCAACAGAACATCTCCGAATAAACAAAAAGACCTACGACGGAACCGAACACATCAAAGCAGCGAAAATAATAGACGAAGAACTGAACAATCCGGTTTTGGCATGGAATGCGTTGGTAACAGCAGGTTACTGGAGCGGAGTTAACTATAAAGAACCCAATATGGAAGCGTGGCAAGCCGCTATTGATTTAGCAAAAAAACACAACTGGACAGCAATTCACGAAATCCTGACTGACCAACTGGCTTTCTACGATTTTTATAAGAATAAAATTTGAAACCACATTTAGAGCCTGATTTGGAGGCATTCGGAATAAAATATTAAGTAATAAAAGCAAAATTAAAATGACAGATATCTATAACTTATTTTATGAGAAAATGTGCTATGAGCAAATATTTCATAGTGATTCTTTAAAATGCGGAGGATTAGTTACCGGGGGAAAAGACGAAAAGCAACTATTTTTAAACGAAGCAGAGCAACATAAAATATCACTTTTCCCTGCCTTAATAGAATTTTATACACAGGCAAAATATGCACGTCTAAATTGGAGAATTGTAGATGAAAAATCAAGAAACGGGAAAGAACGGGAAGCTGTTTTCAAAGAAGATTCTTGGATAAAAGAAAATTATTTAGACAAAGGCTATAGCTGGGAAGCTGTAAAAATTTTACTAAGCGGAAACCTGAATATTTCCGAACTCAAAAACATACTCGATATTGACGATTTGAAAGCTACGGGAATCTATCAGGTTGCAGAAAAACTCGGAATGAAAGGCGGTGATCTGCGCCCGATAGATTTCAACGAATATGCCGTTGCCTGTATGAAAGTAGAAGATGGAAAGCTCATCGACAACATTTATCTGTACACAGGATTCGGAGGGTTGCCGGAAGCATTGCACAATATGAACGTAACCTTTGAGCAGTATTTAGAACTGGCCTACAAAGCCAAATGTTTTGACTATTGGAATCTCATTTATTGCCTGAAAGACAAAGTGCCGAACCAGGAACTGATGCGGCGATTTTTTCCGGTCATTTTCCCGCATTTAGAACCTGATTTGGCAGATTTTGGGATAAAATATTAAACAATAAGAATACTATTCAGACAACTCAAAATCGTATAAATCATTCCCTGAAATCGATTAAAACCTTAAATAAATAAAGTTGCTGGAAAAGACAGGCATTATTACAATTATGAGGCAGAGGATACCCTTGAATGATCCATTCCCATTCCGCAGCCAACTCCGGGATTTGATATTTTTTATACTTTGACCGAAGCTGAAAAAGAACACTATTTAAGGATAGGAATCAAATCCCTTGAAGAACGGATAGAAAACATGCGGACCAACTTTTCCACTTTTAAGGTGTTTCCTTGCAAATAACCCTACTGTTATTTGATTTGTAATGAGCCAAAAGTCTAATAATATGCAGGTTTTAGATCATAATTTTTCGAAGTGAACCCCAAAAAAATGACCGCCTTGTACTGCGGTCATCAAAACAATTAAATTAATTGGAGTGTTATTTCGAAACAAGTTTTTTCATGTCATTCTTTTCAGAGAAATTAATCACCCGTGAGAGGTCTTCCGCGGTGAATTTGCCGCGCACATCCACGTAAACCAGTTTAGATCCGGAAGCCACGGTGATCAATAGGTTACGGATTTCCTCACCTTTCTGTTTCGCCTGGAAATTGATGGTTTCCTTTTCTTTCTTAATGGTCATCCATTCCTCATAATTATTTTTGGTGAGGTATTTCGCAAAATCTGAGACCATTTCGTTATTTCCGTTTTCCACGGTCATTACTTTGAGTTTACTGATTTTCTTGACGATCGCGATGATTTCTTCGCTTTCGCCATCTTCACGCAAGGCTTTCTTCACAAAGGGTTTCGCAAGCCAGAGCGGAACATTAATGCTCACAAACCTGGCGTCTTTGTAATCATAATAAGGATTGTCAAAGAATCCTATATTCGGACTTTTGGAAACGATGCAGGATTGCAGGCTGAAAATCAGGATTAGAGGCAGACAGAATGATATAATTCTTTTCATAGTTTTGCTAAGATTTTATTTTTAGCACATTAGTCATATCGGTTTTCACTGCTCAAATTTTGTCGTATTTAAAACCTATTGTTGGAAGCGTCTTGATATTTATCCTTCCGTCCTTTTTAGAATCAGGCGTATTACCCGTATGACTAATGCGTGAACAAGTCTGTTTTAATTAATTGGTTTTGTGGAGCCACCGCTGTTGTTGGATGACGAAAAGTTATTCGGTTTCCCTGCGTATCGCACACTTCCGCCGGAAGAGGTTGTGGAGGAAAGGTTTTCTGTAGCATTCACTTTTACATTTCCTGCGGAAGACGCATTTGCAGAAACGGTTTTCGACGCGAGGTTTTGCGCATTGCAGCTTGCCGCACTCGAAACCTGAAAGGTAGCGGAGTCGCTTTTTCCGGTAATTGAGGACGATGAACCACTTGTTCCGGTGAAGGAAAATGCTTTGGTTTCCACCTTCAGTTTCAGGGTTGCACCGGATTCCACATTGGTCGTGATTTTATTCCCGTTTAATTCTGCGTTGATCGCACTTCCCGATTCGGCATTCACGGTGAAAGCATCTTCATTAATCCCATTTAAAGTTGAAAGTGATGCGCCGGATTTGGTGGATATGCTTTTCAGGTTCGGCGCTTCCACATTCACGAAAAGCTTTTTGAAGCGGATGTTTCTGTTTCCGTCTGTTTTTAGATAAATCTTTAAAATCCCGTTTTCTACATTGGTTATGAGGTATTGCGCCTTATCGGAATCCACATCCACCGTCACGGATTGGTTGTTTGATTGGGTAAAGTTCACCTTAATTCCTGAAGAAACTTCAATTCCGCTGAACTTTCCTACATTTCTCACCTGTGTTATTCCGGCAGGACTAATGCTTTCGGTAGTAACTGTGGTTCTTTGTGAGAATTTTTCAGTTTCGCTGATCAGTTTGTTCACATCATCCATTGAGATTTTTCCATCGAGCATCATCAGAACTGTGTTGTCTTCGGAATTGATGCTCAAGATCAGGTCGTCCAGGTTTCCGTTGGTCGCATCAGAAGAGAGGAATTTTATTTTGCTGTCTTTGCTGTTGACGGTGATCAACTCCTCATATTTCAGATTTTTAATGGAATTGGTAATATCGTTTTTCAGGTTTTGGAAGTTCATCAAAGGCTTTTGGTTGTCTCCTTCCAGACCTTTTGGGGAAGTCGGTTTTTCCACGATCAGGATTTTTAACCCGTTGATTTTTGCCAAAAGTGGTTTGATCTGCTGAAGTTCGGCATCGTCGATATTCAGTTTACCGAGCATGCTGAACATCGGTTTTGCAATCTTGATGGAAGTAACACCGGCAGATTCCTGGTATTTCTCGAACAATTGGTCTAGTTTATCTTTCTGCGCATTCACAATGAAGAAATGCGAAAAGAAAATGGCGAATATGATTAGGATTTTTTGCATGATGTTTGGTTTTCTATTTTTTTAGAGTCGAATAGAGCCGAAGCGGCAATCAACTCCGATTTTTGTTATATCATTTATTTTTATTCATTCATGAAATTCGGAATCGCTTCCGTTTTCGCCACCGTTTTTGAAACGTTTTCAGACAGGATCCTGAATGAATATTTGGTCAGATCGATGGCTTCTTTTTCACTTTCAATCCTTTGTCCGTTGATGATCACGTAATTGGATTGATATTCTGGTGTTGCAGATTTTTTGGGTGCAGATTTTTGGGGTGTGGAAACATAATGCTGCCGAACCTGTTTTTTCAGCCGGCCTCTTCTAGGCAGGATTTTGTCCATGATTTCATCATCGCTGGTTACTGTTGCCGAATCTGTGATGATGCTGTCTCGATCGATTTTCAGCGAATCCGTGGTGTGCACTGCCACGATTTCTTCGCCGTTTCCGAAATCCGGTTTCTGTTTCAGGATTTCATTTTTCACAATTTCGTCTTGTTCAGTGATCGATTTTTTATGGAATTCATTAAAGAAAACTCCCAGCGAAGCAAGCAGTACTACACTTGCCGCCACCATGTACAGTTTCGGAAAAGACGCGCTTTTCTTCTCTGAAATGATCTGGATCGGTATTTCTTTTTCAGTCTCTCTCAAGAAATCCCCGAAATCCCAGTTCATTTTCTCGGTTTTCAATTCCTTGAAAATTTCACTGTATTTTTCATTGGATTTTTCATTTTTCATGGCCATGCATTTATAAATTATCGATCATTCTGTTTTCAAAATCCATGAGGTTCTGGATTTGTTCCTTAATTTTGGTTCTCGCCCTCATCAGGTTAACCCGCACTGCATTCTGCTCCATTTCCAGGATTTCAGCAATTTCAGCAACTTCATATTCCTCCACATCTTTCAGGTGAATCACGGCTTTCTGTTTTTCGGGAAGCCCGTTGATGAAGCTGATAATCTGTTCCTTCAGATTGTTGGTCTCAATCTGGTAAAGCTCACTTCGGTGCAATTGGAAATCTGCAAAACCCATTTTCACGTCGTGGTGCTTCAGCCGGTTCAGGCACTCGTTTTTCACCGATTTCAGTGCATAGGATTTAAGGTTTCCGAATTGGGCCAGTTCTTCTTTTTTCTGCCAAAACTTCATCATCAGATCCTGCACTACATCTTCCGCTTCGTCACTGCTCATCACGAATCTTTTCGCAAAACGGTACATCTCATCCTTGAGGCAAAATACCGTGTCTTTGAATGTTTCGTGAGTCATAGTTTCGTTTCTGATAGTAAGACAACGAAGGTCGGAAATTTATTACATGGAAATAAAAAAAACTTCAATTGGGGTTGAAGTTTTTGTGTCTGTAAAAGAGAAATTTATATCGGATCTTATTTTATACAATAAGCGTCATATAGTTTGGTGCCAGCAGTTTGTTCTAAATCTTTTAGTCTTTTCAATGTGGAACACATATTTTCTTTATCCTTCAAGAAAGAATAAATCGAGACAATATTATATAATGCATCGACTTTTGCTGGATTAAGTTCGAACCCTTTATTGAAGTTTTCAATCGCCTGCGGATATTTTTTGTCTTTAAGATATGCAATCGCTTTTTCAAATTTTTCTCGCGCTTTTTCAAGGTCTTCTAATTTTGGACCGTAAACTTTTGGAATATCACTCACGTCATCCATGAAATAATACATCTCCACCCTTGAAAAGATCCCAGTTGCAGATTTTTCTTCCATGCTTTCAAAGACTAATGGAATTATTATTTTGCTAAAAGAATTAAAATTAGTGAGATCCCAATTATCAAAACTGTTTTCTACAGCGTTTTTGAGTATGAGGAACTTTTTGTCATTTTCGAATTTTTTGTTGTCGATTTGGAATTCAACTTTTTTCAACTTTGGACTTATTAGTATGTTTCCTTTAGCAGTAAATCTTGGAAATGATGATGTTAATAATTTTTTTTCGATTTCGGAATTATAAGATCTTCTTACAGTTGGAGTGAAGTTCGGGGTTGCAATCAAAACTGAATCATTCTGATGTTTTTCGATATTGTCTTTCAGTATTTTTGATGATTTTACAAACCAAATTTTTTGTATTTTATCTTTTTCGGTTTTACCTTTAATGCTTTCATAAACAATTAAGGAATCACTGGTAATTTTATCGATCATATAGCCCGAATCAGGAGAATTCACCAAAAGATTATTGTTCAACGTATAATCTACACAATTATTTGGTTCTGAACTCAAGGGATAATTTCGAAAACATAATTTTGAGCTTGTGATCTTCCAACCATAATATTTCTCTCTGACGTACCCTTCATTCAAATCTTTGCTTCCGTCAAGCGTTCTCATTTTCACTTTCGTCCAATCTCCAACAATTTCCTGCGAAGTGATCTGGGATTTAATGCTAATGAAAACTAAAAAGAAAATCAATGTATATTTCTCCTTCATAATCTGGTACAAAAAATTTTTCAAAAAATATTAAATTAAGAATTACTTTACAACTCCGTCACTTTCTTATCGATCTTATACACCGTTCCCCGAAAAGTCGCTACCAGAACTTTGTGTTGGTTGGTGATGGAAATGTCATAAACGCCGGTTTTCCGGGTATCGGAAATCAGAATGCTTTCAGCGGTCAAAGTGTCGCCTAATCTCACCGCTTTCGTGAAATTCATGATGCAGTTCAGCGCCACGGAAGCGTCATTCGTGTTATTGCTCGAAAAAGCCAACGCCGAATCGGCGAGCGAAAAAGTAACGCCGCCGTGAACGGTTTTCAGTCCGTTGATCATTTCTTTTTTCACCGGCATTTCGATGAGGCAGTATTTTTCGCGTACTTCGATGAGTTTGATTCCCATCCATTGCGAGAAATGGTCTTGATTGAGCATGTATTGGGCGAGTTCGAAGGGGGTCTTCATGAGTGGTTTAGTAATTGTGTTGGGAGTTTTTTTGAGTGTAAACTTTCAGAGAATTCGATTTATTAATTCTCCATTCCTCTAAGCAGCGGACTTTGGCGATACCTTTCCTCCTGATATTCCTCGTACAATTTCTGCAGCGTTTCCGAAATTTTTCCGTAGCCGATTTCAAATCCCCACGCCAATAATCCTTTCGGATAATTCACGCCTTTTTGCATCGCCAGTTCGAGGTCTTCGTCATTCGCGATTCCCAACCTTTTTGCTTCCACCGCTTCGTTGATGAGCATGGAAATAATCCGGTCAAAAATGGTTTGGTACAGTTCGCCGTCTTTTTCGGGAGTTGGTTTTTCAGCATTTTCGGAATAATCATAAAACCCTTTTCCGGTTTTTCTTCCCAGGAGTTTTGCTTCCGCCATTCTTTGTTGGAGTAGGGAAGGTTTGTATTTCGGGTCGTAGAAATAATCGGTGTAAACGGTTTTCGTAACGGAAAAATTCACATCAATTCCAATCAAATCCATCAGTTCAAAAGGTCCCATCCTGAAATTTCCCAAAGTCCGCATCGCATCGTCGATCTGTTCCGGAGTGGCTATGTTTTCTTCGGCGATTCTCAAAGCTTCGCCATAAAATGGTCGCGCAATTCGGTTCACGATAAATCCGGGAACATCTTTGGCAATCACGGGAATTTTTCCCCAACTTTCCATTAAAGAATAAATTTTCCTCGCCAGTTTTTTTTCGGTTAAAAGTCCTGGAATGATCTCCACCAAAGGCATCAGTGGAGCCGGATTGAAAAAGTGGATTCCAATAAAACGTTCCGGATTCTTCAGTTCCGAAGAAAGGGAAGTAATCGAAATAGAAGAAGTATTGCTGGAAATAATACATTGGTCAGAAACGATTTCTTCCAGATTCTGAAAAACTTTTGTTTTGATTTCTTTGTTTTCAATGATGGCTTCAATCACCAAATCACAATCTATAAAATCAGAAAGTTCGGTGCAGCATTTTATTCTGCTGAAAATCATTCTACTTTTCTCAAGGGAAATTTTCTGTTTTCCGACCAATTGATCTAAAGTTTTTTGCAAATTCAGCAACGCTTTTTCAGTTTGAGTTGAATTGGCGTCAAACAAAAAAACATCGCAACCGGAAGTTGCCGCAACTTGCGCAATTCCGATGCCCATCGTTCCGGAGCCGATGATTCCTACTACCATAATTTAACACTATATTTTATGTCAAAGTAACCATTTCAATGCATAAATTATGGATCAATCAATACATTGGTTCATGGTCACATTAATTTTATCTTCCTTTATATTCGGGCTTCCTCTTTTCCAAAAATGCAGTTACTCCCTCCATGAAATCTTCTGATTCTGCAGCTTCCTGCTGCAATATTCCTTCGATATCAAGCTGTTTACTTAAACTGTTTTCATAAGATTCGTTGAATGCTTTTTTGGTAAGCGCAATTGCTTTTGTGGGCAAATTAGAGATTTGTTCCAAAATTCCCATGGCATTCACCATGAAATTTTCATCTTCAAAAACATCGGCAATTAATCCCAAATTTTTAGCTTCTACCGCTGATATTTTTTTTCCGGTAAACGCCAGATAATTCGCCTGCTGTCTTCCCAAAAGCTTCGGCAGCCAATAGGTTCCGCCGGTGTCTGGAATTAAGCCAATATTTACAAATGCCTGCGAAAAATAAGAGGATTCCTTGGCCAATGCAAGATCACAGATCAGCGCCAACATTGCGCCTGCTCCCACTGCAGGACCATTGACTAATGAAACAACCGGTTTTCTGCAATTTGCAATTTCCTTTACCAAAGGATTATAATAATCGATCACCATCCTCTGGATCACGCGCTCCTCATCAGGATCGCTGAAAGACATGGCATCTTTTAAATTCTGTCCAGAGCAGAAAGCTTTTCCACGACCGGAAATCGCAAGACTTCGGATGTTCTCGTTTCTGCTTCCATCATGAACAAAGCTTCGAAGTTCGGAAAGTAAAGTTTTATTTAAACTGTTATACGTTTTTTCGTCATTCAGATAAGCGATTTGCAATTTCCCGTCAAAATGGGATTCTATCTCGAGTTGGGTGTACATAATATTGATGTGGTAGTTTGATACTGTGTTAATGCGGACTTTAACAAATATAAAGTTTTAATGCTATTTAAAATAAAAACTGTTATGTTCAGAATAGTGTTGGTTCCCATCTTCAAATCATCTCATCACCTTAGTGACATTTAAAATAATCAAAAGGCTCCAAACAGTTGTTGCACTGATAAGTTGCTTTGCATAAAGTGGAACCAAACCTGCTGATTTCGCGGGTGTTTTCTGATCCGCATCTCGGACATTTTTTCGGCACGTTCAAATGGTTTTCATTCGCACCTTTTTCTGGTGGTGTGATGCCATAGTCCCGAAGTTTTTCCCGTGCTTCATCGTTCATCCAATCGGTGGTCCAAACCGGGGAAATTTTCGTGATCACTTTTGCGGAAATTCCATTTTCTCTAAAAAGCTTAATGATGTCTTCCTCAATATTAAACATAGCCGGACAAGCCGAATAAGTAGGCGTGATCACGATTTCCGCCTCATTTTCCGAAATCATTTTCGCGTCCCGCACAATTCCCAATTCCACAATATTGATAACGGGAATTTCGGGATCAGGAATTTGGGAAAGGAGTTCTAAGAGATGATTCAAAATGATAGGGAAACTGGGTTAAATTGAGAATGTGTTTATGTGCTGATTTGAAAATGGATCCATTTGAGCATTTTCATTTTCAAATCAGCACATTGTTCAATTACTTTTTACCAAACACAATCCGGATAAGTCCGCTGCATATACTGCAATTCGCAAAGGATATATCCGAAATATTCCGTGTGGTAACCGGTTCGGGAGCCTTTCTGCATAAACTCGCTTTCGGGAATGGCAATTCCGAAATCGGCGAAATCTTTGGCAACTACTTTTTTCCAATCTTCGTACAAAATTTTGGAGTCAGGAGCAATGTCAAGTTTCACCAAATCTTCTTCACCGGCGGTTTCCGCGAAAATTCCAGCGGTGTATTCCCAAAGATTTTCCACTGCATTTTGGAGCCGGGTTTCACTTTCTTCGGTTCCGCCCGCAAACATTTTAACCCAAGTCGAAGCATGGGTATAATGGTATTTTACTTCTTTCAACGATTTTTCGGCGATGGCAGCAATTTGCTCATCGCTGCTTTTCATTAATTCGGTATAAAGAATTTTTTGGTAAACAGCGAAGAAATAAACTTTCAGAATGGTGTTCGCATAATCGCCGTTCGGAAGTTCGGAAAGTTGGCAATTCAGATATTCTTTTTCCAATCGCAGGAAGGCCAAATCGTCTTCGGTTTTTCCCAGATTCTGTACTTTGGCGGCGTATTTGAAAAGGTTGTTGCTTTGTCCCAAATAATCCAGCGCGATATTCGTTAATGCGATGTCTTCTTCCAGATAAGGTCCTTTTCCGCAGAGTTCGCCCAACCTTTGACCAAAAATCAAAGTGTCATCGGCGAGTTTTAAAAGGTAGTTGTATAATGGGTTCATTGATTTGAGATAAGAGATTAGGAGCGTGGAGCATAGAGACCTTCTCGGGTTTCTTGTCTCATCGTCTCGGGTCTGTTCTACATGTTTTTCACATCATTCGGAATCTCATAGAAAGTCGGATGGCGGTATAGTTTATCGTCGGCTGGATCAAAGAACGCTTCTTTATCCACACCTTCAGAAGTCACCACATATTTACTCGGAACTACCCAGATTGAGGTTCCTTCCATTCTTCTGGTATAAACGTCTCTTGCGTTTTGCAGCGCCATTTCTGCGGTTGCTGCCTGCACTGTTCCTGCGTGTTTGTGTGAAAGTCCCGGCTTTGTTTGGATGAAAACTTCCCACATCTCTAAGTTGCTCATTGTGCTAATTTTTATGGTTTTAAAGATAAATCTTTTTTTTAAATTTTTTCTCCTTCAATATAAACTGATTCGGCTTTTAAGCTTCCCTGCTGATAAAGAATGTTTTGGAAATTATCGGTTTTAAAAGTCACAAAATCTGCTCTCTTGCCTTTTTCCAATTTTCCGCGGTCTTCTAAATTGAGTGCAAAAGCCGAACGGAATGTAATTCCGGCCAAAACTTCCGCCGTGGAAAGTTTCTCAAAAGTAGCCAAAATAGAAGCCTGCGTAATGAGATTTCCCATCGGTGCAGAACCGGGATTCCAGTCAGAAGCGATGGCTAAAATACCGCCTTTGTCCAGGATTTTTCTAGCCGGAGTAAACTTTTCGCCCAAACCTAAACTTGCTCCCGGAAGTGCAGTTGCAACCGTTTCCGATTTCGCTAAATATTCAATGTCTTCATCAATAGTTGCTTCCAAATGGTCAGCGGATTTTGCACCCACCTCCACGGCAATTCTCGAACTTCCGGGCGTGAATTGATCGGCGTGAACGGTGATTTCAAATCCCAGATTTCTTGCCTTGAACAAAAACGCTTTACTTTCTTCCGGCTGAAATGCAGATTTTTCAATGAAGATATCTACTCGTTTGGCCAGGTTTTCTTCTTTGACTTTGGGTAATATTTCTGTTAAGATATAATCCAGATATTCCTTCGAAGTTCCTTCAAAATCTCTTGGTTTCAAATGTGCGGAAAGACAGGTTGCAACCAAAGTCGCTTTTGTTAGCGATTGCGCTTTTTGGATGGTGCGAAGCATTTTCAGTTCGTTTTCAAGATCCAGACCGTAACCGGATTTTATTTCAATCGTGGTAATTCCTTGGGAAAGCAGGAAATTAATTCTTTCCAAAGTCGTTTTCAATAACTCTTCCACGGAAGCATTTCGGGTATGTTGAACCGAGCTCCAAATTCCGCCGCCACTTTCTGCTATTTCGAGATAGGTTTTGCCGGAGTTTCGCATGGCAAAATCATTCGCACGGTTTCCACCAAAAACGATGTGGGTGTGCGAATCGGTGAAAGCGGGAACAGCGATTTGGGTATCACTGATGAACTCTAATCGAGATTCCTCATTCGGCGCATTGCCATTTTCCAAAAGTTTGGTTTTCAATTCTTCATAATTTCCCACCTCCACGATTTTCCCGTCTTCAGTTAAAATCCCTCCATTTTTGATGATTTCTAACTGGTCGTCTGTAAGTTTTCCTCTTAATGGAAGTTGGGCTAAAGTGACGATTTGTGCAAAAGGTCCTGTGAGTTTCATGAGTGTAAAAATAAGGAATTAAAACCATTCGTTATTTTCTGATCCATTGTTTTGATTAAGGAAAAGCAACGCCCCGAAAAGTGAGCCGGAATGGTTGTTGATGTCGGTTTTCTCTAATCCGGAAATATAGTTGTGTGGCAGGAACAAACTTTTATTCCAATCTACCGGTTCCAGATTTTACTGATGCAACATAATCAGTGCAAAAGGGTTTCGTCACCGATTTTTCTTTAGAAATGAAGCCGGATTTTTCACCATTCCGTAAAAAATTCATTACCTTTGAGACTATTCAAAATCATACTTGATGCCCGATTTTTTACATGCCGATAAGGAGAACTATTCCCATGAGGAATTAATGCAGGAAGAGAAAATCCGTCCGCAGAGTTTTGCGGATTTTGCCGGACAAAGGAAAACTTTGGACAATCTGGAAGTTTTCGTCGCAGCGGCGAAAAATCGTGGCGGAGCTTTGGATCACGTCCTGTTGCACGGTCCTCCCGGACTGGGAAAAACGACTCTGGCGCATATCATCGCAAACGAACTCGGCGTGAACTGCAAGATTACTTCGGGTCCCGTTTTGGACAAACCCGGAAGTTTGGCCGGATTGCTCACGAATTTAGAAGAAAATGATGTGCTTTTTATCGATGAAATCCACCGTTTGTCACCGATTGTGGAAGAATATCTGTATTCGGCAATGGAGGATTACAAAATCGACATCATGCTGGAAACCGGTCCGAATGCGCGCAGTGTTCAGATTGGTTTAAATCCTTTTACTTTAGTGGGAGCAACCACCAGAAGCGGAATGTTGACCAAACCGATGCTTGCACGATTCGGAATTCAAAGTCGTTTAGAGTATTACACGGTGGAACTTTTGGGAATGATTATCGAAAGAAGTGCAAGAGTTTTGGGCGTGAAAATCTACGAAGACGCTGCCCTGGAAATTGCCAGAAGAAGTCGCGGAACGCCGAGAATTGCCAATGCTTTACTAAGAAGAGTCCGTGATTTTGCGGAGATTAAAGGAAACGGCGAGATTGAAATCGGAATCACCAAATTTGCCCTGAACTCTTTAAATGTAGATGAATTTGGTTTGGACGACATGGATAATAAAATAATGCGGGTGATGATCGAAAACTTCCGGGGAAAACCGGTCGGGATTTCGGCACTCGCCACTTCGATTGGTGAAAATCCGGAAACGCTGGAGGAAGTTTATGAACCGTTTTTGATTCAGGAAGGATTCATCATCAGAACGCCGAGAGGAAGAGAAGTGACGGAGAAAGCGTACCGACATTTGGGGATTTCCAGAGCGAAAAATCCGGGGGAACTTTTTTAGCAATATCTCTAAAATTTCAACCGTTCTTAATCTTTATTATTAAGCATAAAAATGTTTATACCCAAAATATACAGAAGCGAAGATGAATCATTGATGAAGAAAATCATTGATGAGAACGGTTTTGCATTGTTGATCTCGAACAAGGAAAAACTGTTTGCAACCCACTCCGTATTTTTGCCCAACAAAAATGAAAATGGCTTTTTCCTGGAAACCCATATTTCAAAAGCCAATTTTCAGGCAAAAGTTTTGCAAGATGGCGATGAGGTTCTGTGTGATTTTCTGGGATCGAATTGCTATATTTCTTCCAGTTGGTACAACCATAAAAATGTTTCGACCTGGAATTATGAGGCGGTTCAAGTTACCGGGAAAATAAAAATAATGACGGATGACGAACTTTATGACCACCTGACACGGATGACCTTTAAATATGAAAAGCCGCAAAAATGTCCGTTTTTCGTGGAAAATATGGGTGAAAATTTTGTGAAAAATGAAATGAAGGGCGCATTTGGAATCAAGATAATTCCAACCGAGATCTCCATAGCAAACAAACTCTCACAGAACCGGAACGCGGAAGATAAGAAGCGGATTATCGAAAATCTTCAGGAGATTGGCGATGCCGGTTCGCTGCAGATTGCTGAAAAAATGCTCAACCTTAAATAGTGTTTTTCAGCGTTGTCAGTGCTTAAATCGCTGACAACGCTAACAATGCTGACAAAATAAATATCATATGAAACTCTATCCCATACAATGTGGAAAATTTAAACTCGACGGTGGCGCCATGTTCGGTGTAGTGCCGAAATCACTATGGCAAAAGACCAATCCCGCAGATGCAAATAACCTTATAGAACTCGGAACCCGCTCGCTTTTGGTGGAAGACGGCAAAAAACTCATCCTCATCGATTGTGGATTGGGAAACAAGCAGGACGAGAAATTCTTTGGCCACTATTCGCTTTGGGGCGATGATTCGCTGGATAAAAATCTGAAGAAATATGGTTTTGTGCGGGAGGATATTACCGATGTTTTCCTCACGCATCTTCATTTCGACCACTGCGGTGGAGCAATTGAGTGGAATGATGACCGAACCGGTTACAGATCTGCCTTTAAGAATGCACATTTCTGGACGAATGAAAACCACTGGAAATGGGCCACTGAACCGAATGCAAGAGAGAAAGCCAGTTTTCTGAAGGAAAATATTCTGCCGATGCAGGAAAGTGGACAACTCAATTTTTTGCCCATTCCCCAAAATGGTAATTACGGCTTTGCGCCGGATTTGAAAATGGATGTGATTTTCGTGGACGGACACACCGAGAAACAAATGCTTCCGGTAATCCAATATCAGGAAAAAACAGTTGTCTTTGCAGCGGATTTGATTCCCACCGTGGGACATATTCCGCAGGTTTACGTGATGGGTTATGATACCCGACCACTTTTGACCATGGACGAAAAAGCGAAATTCCTGAAACAGTGTATTGATAACGAATACCTGCTTTTCTTCGAACATGATGCACACCACGAACTTTGCTCATTAAAAATGACCGAAAAGGGAGTTCGGTTGGATGAAGCTTATACCATGAACGATGTTTTCGGATATTAACCAGCAGCCGGCGGAAAATGCCGAACCCTTGCCGACCCATAAAGTGATCGGATTGACCGGCGGAATTGGTTCGGGAAAATCCACAGTGGCGAAATTCATCGGGGAAATGGGTTTTCCCGTGTATTCCTCTGATGTGCGCGCAAAAGAAATCGTGAATGAAGATGAACTTTTAATGAAGGGAATCATTGAACTTTTAGGCGAAAAAGCATACGATGAAAACGGTCTGTATGACCGGAAGTATGTTTCCGAAATCGTTTTCAATAATGAAGAACTTTTATTGAAATTAAACGGAATGATTCATCCCGCAGTGAAATTTGATTTCGAGAAATGGGTAGCTAGACAAGCTACAGAATTTGTTTTTAAGGAAACGGCGCTGCTTTTCGAACTGAATTTAAATGAAAGTTGTTTCAAATCGATTCTGGTCACAGCTGATGACAATTGCCGTATCAAAAGGGTAATGGATCGCGACGGAAAAACCTACCGTGAGGTCAAAAACGTGATGCATCACCAAATGCCGGAAAAAGACAAGATCAAAAAAGCCGATTTTGTGATTTTTAATAATGAGGGAATTACCGAACTGAAGACAGAAACGGAAAATATAATCCACGAATTATTGGCATTGGGCAAATCTTAAAACCCCTTGAAAAAATAAAAAAGACCCCTGAACTCCGATTAGAGTTCAGGGGTTTTTGTGAACAGGTTATTCCCGGTTTTTCACCAGAACCCAACCTGTGTATTCGGAAAGTGAGTTCATGCCCGGTTCAATCCAGTGCATCACTACCCAATAACTTCCGGTAGGAACAGGTTTGCCGTTTGCGGTTCCGTTCCACGTGAATCGGTTTGTTTTGTCACCTGCAAAAATCAGTTTTCCGTATCGGTCATAAATCTGCATGAAAGGTTCTTCTTTTTTCAACATGCCGGAATAATTCAAAAAGTCATTGAATCCATCGCCATTCGGTGTGATCACGTTGTAAGGCTCGAATACATAGATGTCTGCAGTGACCGGAGCACAATTATCTGCGGAGATTACAAAGATGGTGTGGTCGCCACCTTTCACGTTGTAGAAGACATTTGATGACTGATAGTTTCCACCATCAATCGCATACTGATATGGAGGGTTTCCGCCGGTAACCTGCACAGTGACCGTACTTCCCTTGATTTCAACTCCCGTGATTACCGGAAGTGCAACCGCAGTTACCTTCACGTGTTGTCGGTACACACAGGTTCCCGTTTTCAGATCTACCCAGTAATTTCCAACCGGAACAGTGATGGATGAAGAAGTTTCGCCGGTACTCCACAAATAACCGTCGAAACCTGGACCCGCGTCGAGTACCGTAGTTGCTTCGGGGCAAATCTTTGCGTCTTGCAGTGTGGTGGAAACATTCGGTGATTTAAACAAGAGGTGTAAAGTGCCGATCATATCGCAGAATCCTGTTTTCGAGAATCTTAAATAGAAGGTCTTGTCGCCACTGATCGTTTGCGTTGCAGTAACCGGATTGGTTTCGTTTTGCGCGTCTTGCAGCGTGGCATAATATTTTGCGGTAACCGCTGCATCTGTGGTGAACTCTGATTTGTATGATGCGAGATTAACATTTTCGGAACCGTTCAAATCATTGTCGCAAACCGTAACCGTATATGCGGTGGTAATCAAAGGAATATTTGGTCCAAATTTAAAATCCAGCTGTTTCCATTCCGGTGGACAGTACGGTGAATTTGCCCTTACCCAAATGGTGGTATCCGTGGAATAACTCCATGTTGATGGATTTGGAATGTAATTGCTGTTTCCCGCAACTGCATCTGGCAAACTTAAGTAATAATGAACCGTAAACAGCGAAGCATTGGTGATAATCGAATTCGTTACCGTATCTAAATTCACTGGAATCACTCCATCGAAGTTATCGTCACAACTGGTAAAATTGTATCCGTTCAGTTTCCAAACCGGTTTCGGAGATTCTGTAATGGTAATGGTTTTCGTGAATACGCATCCGGAAGCATTGGTGAATGAAATGGTATAAACACCGGCGTTCAAGGTTGCAGTATTGGTCGTAGAAATTACAGTTGTTCCTTTTTTCCAAGACCAAGCGGTGTAAGTTGTTTCCGCATTTAATGTGATGGAACTTCCCTGACAAATGGTGTATGCATTAAGTAAAGCTGTAGGTGTGGACTGTTTGAAGATGACATCCAGTTTTCCGATGGCGTCACAGAATCCGGTTTTCTTAAATCTGTAGTAGAAAGTGGTATTTCCGGTGATGGTCTGTGTTGCGGAGATATTCGGGGTGTTTGCCTGTGCATTGGCCAAAGTGGTGAAAAACCTCACCGTAGCTGAAGCATCCGTGGTAAAGAGATTTCTGTAATTTCCGAGGTTGATGTTTTCGGAATTGTTTAAATCATTATCGCAAACAATGACTGAATCGGCATTGGTCAGCAAAGTAAGATCGGTTCCAAAAGTGAAATTCAGTGGATACCATTCTCCTGGACAATATTGGGATTCTGCCCTCACATAAATCGTGATATTTGAATTGTAGCTCCAGGTGGCAGGATTTGGGATAAAGTTGTTGTTTCCTGCAGCGGCATCTGCTGCATTCAAATAATATCGAACCGTGAACAAAGGCGCGTTGGTAATAATTTGCGGCGTAATCAAATTCAGATTCACCGGAATAATTCCATCGAAATTGTCATCACAATTCACCCCGTTAAACGCCGGAAGATTCCAAACCGGTTTCGGCGATTCAGTGATGGTAATCGTTTTGGTGAAAATACATCCGGAAGCATTCGTAAATGCAATGGTGTAAACTCCGCCGGTCAGCGTTGCAGTATTGGTCGTAGAAATTACAGTTGTTCCTTTTTTCCAAGACCAAGCGGTGTAAGTTGTTTCCGCATTTAATGTGATGGAACTTCCCTGACAAATGGTGTAGGCATCAAGTAAAGCTGTAGGTGTGGACTGTTTGAAGATGACATCCAGTTTTCCGATGGCGTCACAGAATCCGACTTTCTTAAATCTGTAGTAGAAAGTGGTATTTCCGGTGATGGTCTGTGTTGCGGAGATATTCGGGGTGTTTGCCTGTGCATTGGCCAAAGTGGTGAAAAACCTCACCGTAGCTGAAGCATCCGTGGTAAAGAGATTTCTGTAATTTCCGAGGTTGATGTTTTCGGAATTGTTTAAATCATTATCGCAAACAATGACTGAATCGGCATTGGTCAGCAAAGTAAGATCGGTTCCAAAAGTGAAATTCAGTGGATACCATTCTCCTGGACAATATTGGGATTCTGCCCTCACATAAATAGTGATATTTGAATTGTAGCTCCAGGTGGCAGGATTTGGGATAAAGTTGTTGTTTCCTGCAGCGGCATCTGCTGCATTCAAATAATATCGAACCGTGAACAAAGGCGCGTTGGTAATAATTTGCGGCGTAATCAAATTCAGATTCACCGGAATAACTCCATCAAAATTGTCATCACAATTCGCCCCGTTAAACGCCGGAAGATTCCAAACCGGTTTCGGGGTTTCAGTTACGGTCACTGTCTGTTGATAGGTACATCCTTCCGAATTGGTAAAGTTCACGGTATAGGTTCCTGCACCAGCAGTAATGGTTTGGGATGTGGCACCGGTACTCCATAGAATTCCGGTATATCCTGGTCCTATATTTAGAACGGTTGTTCCTCCCTGACAAACTGTAACAGTGGGTGGAAGTGTTGGCGAAGGTGTACCCGTCTTGAATGAAATATTCAGCACTCCGATTTCATCACAGAACCCTGCTTTAGAAAACCGGTAATAAAAAGTAGTATTGCCGGTAATTGTTTGTGCAGCAGAAATTACCGCGGTATTGTTTTGCGCATCTGCAAGCGAGGCGAAGAATTTCACGGAAACTGAAGTATCTGTGGTGAAATTGGTGATATAATTGTTGAGGTTAATGTTTTCGGTATTATCCAAACCAACGTCGCATACGCCTTCATTCACAGGATTGGTAATGCTCACTTTGGGTCCGATGTTGAGCATGACCTGCATGACTACCGGTCCACAAACACTCGGAGAGACCACTCTTACCCAAACCGAATTGGTTGTTGGCGAGAAACTGTGAATCCCTGTGATGTTATTGGTGCCGCCTGCATTTGCAAAAGCCTGCGTGGTGTAATATAAAGTATTGAATGCGGTTGCATTTTGCACGATGACCGGCGTGACTGTGCTTAAATCCACTTTGTATACCCCATCAATGATTCCGTCAAGGTCTTCGTCGCAATGGATTTTGGTGTAAAGCGATGGATTCACTAAGGGAGGGGCCGTGATTTTGAGTTCAATTTTAGCGGTGTTTGTGCAGCCAAAAGCATTGGTCAGTTTTACATATACAAATCCCGGTGCGGAGGTGTAGCTTGTCCATTGTGCTGCCGGAATAGGGTTCGTCAATGCCGCATCGGTGAAATATGCCTTAGTTGCAGAAGTATCCGGAGTCACCGCTGCCGAAGTCAGGTTGAAAACGGCTGTGCCGGTTGCAGAGCATGCGTTGAGAACCTGGTCGTAATGCTCAATCTGGTGCAGATTGACAGTCGCTTGCGCTACTTCTGTATCCGGAAACGTTCCGTTCCCCTTAAATGAATATTGAAAGGTGTCAGTTCCGGTGGCGTTGACGTTGGCGACGTAGGTAATTGCCCCAGTCGTGTTATTTACCGTGGCAGTTCCTTTGCTAGGCGGCGTTTCGATCTTTACCGAAGCCGGAATTAAAGCTTGGGTGCTTAATGCAAAACCTGGATTGATTACCGTGGTGTCGCAAATATCGTATTCATAATTGGTATAGGAGGTACAGTTGTAGAATTTGAAATCTGCGGTTTGTATTTCCGGACAAGAACCTTCCTGAATTTTCACCGCATATATTCCCGCCTGCGTTGGGCTGTAATTAAAGGTATTGTTAATTCCCGGAGCTGGGCTGTAGGTGCCGTCTGCATTTTTGATGAGCCAAAGGTAAGAACTGAATCCTTCCGTTACCGAAAGTGTTACTCCCGGTAAGCAATTCCCACTAGTTTTGATAATGGCCGGAATAAAAGAAAATCCTGCGAAATAACCGCCATAACCAACAGCGTCATTTCCTGCTGAGATTCCTGCGGTGACTGCACGAGTAGAGAAAATAGCAACATTACCAGAAATGCCTGGAAACGAGTAGGTCACCCAATTGCTGTTTCCGGATATATTATACGGACCATTTGCTGCAGTAATGGGGAGTGAAACGCCATTCCGCTTAACATCAATGGTGGCTCCTTTTTCGGTAATGATATTCAATTTTGTGGGAACATTAAGTACTCCGCCTGGATTACCGTTTGAGACAAAGTAATTTTCGTCGATTTTCCCTATTTCATCAATTTTTTTCGGGAGATAGCAGCTTAATGGCGGAATGTAGTTAAATCCACCGGTAGCAACCTCAGAAGTGCCTCCGTCGCCAGCCAACAGCTGATATACGTATGCGTTTTTGCTGGTGCGGACATACATATTATAATGAGTCCCACCTTGTAGGATGTAGGCTGTGTTGTCCGTCAAATAAAATTGACCGGCATTCAAAGTGGCAACCGCAATTGGATTTCCGTTGACGAAAACCTGTGTTCCATCTTCATGTGCCACCACCATTGCCTTTTCCATATTGTTGTTAATATTTCCATTACCTTTCATGAGCACAAAGTCAGTTCCCAAACGGTCCACTGGCACGCCCTGGTCCATCAAAATGTCAGAAGAACTGCTGTAGTTTCCGGCATATTGTCCGTTAAAATTTCCGTTGGCAATAACCACGGGTTTGGAAGCTGTAATCTTGGCTCCGATGAATCCCTGGTAATTTTGACTGTATGTTCCAAGGCCGTCGATAATATAGGATTGCCCCTTGTTTAATGTAAAAGTGATTTGGGTTCTCGGCACATTATCAGAAAAAACGACACTGGGCTGGAAACCTGTCACCGTAACAGAAGTACCGTCCTCGGTTGCCATTACGCTCGTCATGAAATTAAGAATGCTGTTGTACACCGTTATTGGAGCCATTACTGCCCTGAATTCTGTGCCTTTTCCTGCTGTCCCTTTTGATGTTTGAATTTCGCCGTGATTGTTAACCGAAAATCTGAAACTCGCGAAAAATGGCTTGTCGCCATTTAAATAATAACCCATCGCCACCGGTTTGAACAAACTCGACTGACTGGTGGTAATGATTTGACTTCTCTGTGCATTTGAAATGATGTGTCTTGCTGGATTGTTTTTACTGATCATATAACTTGCGATCACAGCATTATTGAAGTAAACATCTACTTTGAATGGAGTAGTTTCACTGGTTGACATGTAAATGGATTGGTTCTGTGAGCCATTACCCACTCGGTCCACCATCGGCGCAAACCAGTGCTCGCGGTCAAGCTGTGCGTTTGAGAAAAAGTAAAACAGAGAAAATAAAAGGAGTAGTAGTTTTTTCATTCTGATATTAAAATTCTTCACAAATGTAATATTTTATTGATAAATCGTAAAGAATATTAACAATTTATTGTCATGTAGTAATTAGTGGCTAAACCGCGATTTAATCATGGTTCCACGTTTTTTCTGGTTTTGGTCTTGGTCTTTTTTTCAAGCTATGGAAGGTGTGGGTGATTTTTTAAGGTGATTTCCGGAAAACTTTAAAGAAAATTTAACATTCAAAATTCGGTCTCCTGTCTTAAAAAGTATAATTTCGTGTTGCAGTTTTATCAGATCATTTTTTTTGTCTTAAAACTTTATAGTCATGGTACAGTTTGTCATAGAAATCGCAGTGAAAATCATAGATTTCATCAGCAGTTTATTTTAGTTAGCATATTAATTCAATATATTTGTAGGGTATAATCAATTCGGTTTGGTTATGCCTTTTTTATGGACTATGAAAAAAATACTTGCAAAACTCATCCTGAAAATTATCGGATGGAAAGTGGTTCTACAGGGCGATGTAGATAATCTGAACCGGTGTATCCTTGTTGTAGCGCCGCATACACACAATAGCGAATACCTTTTGGGGAATCTTGCCTATTGGTCGTTGGGAAAACCCTTAAAAGTGATCATTAAAGATGCCCATACCAAAGCTTGGTACGGTGGCATTGTGAAAGCAATTGGCGGCATTGGAATTGACCGCTCCCAGAAAAATGACCTTGTGAATTTCGTGGCAAAGCAATTCGAAAAAGAAGATTTTAGCTTGGTCATCACGCCGGAAGGAACCAGAAGCTGGGTCCCAAAATGGCGAAAAGGATTTTATCACATGGCTTTAGCAGCTAAAGTGCCGATTGTGCTTGCAGCTGGTGATTTCAAACGAAAAGTCATCAATCTTGGTTACCTCATCCCTTATGAAAAAATCGCATCCGAAACTTATGAGGAATTAATGAAGGAAATCCAAGATTATTACGTGAAATTCGATGTTCAGCCGAAAATTCCTGAAAACTGGAATCCTTCGATCTATTGATAATTAATTATGAAACTCGCATCGCTTATTTTCTTGAACAGGGATTGAAGTGATCAGTCAACCAACACGATCGTCTAAGGACTAGTCACGAATTTGTCCACAAATCATACAAAAACCAATGAATTTTAACAATAAAGAACAGATTTTAGATCGACTCAATAATTGGGGGAAAGAAAACATGGCGAAATTTCTGGACATCATTTTCACGGATGTTACGGAAGAATCTTTAACCGCGACCATGCCTGTAACTCCCAAAGTTCACCAACCCTACGGAATTCTGCACGGCGGTGCAAGCTGCGTTTTGGCGGAAACTTTGGGTTCCTGTCTTTCGGTTCTGCATGTGGATACCGAAAAAGTGGTCCCGGTAGGAACCAATATTAACTCCAATCACCTTCGGAGTAAGAAGGAAGGAACTGTGACGGGAACCGCACGTTTCATCCGCAAAGGCAACACAATGCATGTTTCGGAAATCGAGATTCGTGACGAGAAGGGAAAGCTCATCAATCACACCACGATGACGAACAATATCATACCGAAACCCGAGTAAAGGTGACGGAGGTTTACCGTGTAGTGCAGTTATCCTAAGAAAAGCAAGTATAAAATCAAAATGATTTATTTCCGGTTTCCATTTTCAGAATCCATTTGTACCCTGAACGAAAAATCCGGGCAAGAATCCGTTTCTTTCGTTTCTTTTGACGAAAGTGATACGCTTGAATTCAAGGGAAAAATAGAGAACATTTCACTGGAAGCTTTCAGGGAAAAACCTGTTTTTTCAGATTCCCTGAAAGCGGAACTTTTGGATTTTAAGGAAGAAAGTTCATCCGAATATCAAGAAAAATTGGAACAGGTCATCCGGTTTATCAAAGAACACCAACTTTCAAAACTGGTGATTTCAAGGCGGAAACTGATCAGTTTTGAAGTGGAAAAAATAAACCTTTCCGAAACTTTTCTCAACTTGTGTGCCTCTTATCCAAACGCCTTCGTCTATTTTTTTGTCAAGGATACAAAATGCTGGATGGGAGCTTTCTCTGAGCTTTTAGGTAAATTCCAGCCATCCACTTCTGAATTTGAAACCATGAGTTTGGCGGGAACCCTTCCCAACGAAGAAACCTGGACTGAAAAAGAAATCGAAGAACAAAAACCGGTCACCGATTTCATTAAAAATATTGTTGGAAGGTATTCCGAAAATGTGGAACAATCAGCCACTTATGACCATGTTTCCGGGAATATCAAACATCTTCGAACAGATTTTAAGGCAAAAATAAAACCCGAAAATCTTGACGAAATCATCTCTGAACTTCATCCAACTCCCGCCGTTTGCGGAATTCCCAAGGATTTCTGCAAAATGGCAATTGAGCGTTTTGAGCAACACCCGAGGAATTTTTATGCAGGTCATATCAAGGTGGAAACCCCCGAAAACGTGCAATATTTCGTAAATTTGCGCTGTGCTGAGTTTTTTTCAAATGCGGCTCTGATTTATGTCGGTGGCGGAATCACGGCAGAAAGTTCACCGGAAAAAGAGTGGCGTGAAACCGAACTGAAGTCCGAAGCGATTCTGAAAAATCTCCGGTGCGAGCAGCGGAATGACTGATTCCTTATTTGGAATGAGTTATGAAGCCATTATTAGTTCTTAATTCTTCTTTATTAATAAATGGAATTGAAGATTCATCATATCGCAATCATCTGCTCCCGGTACGAAGTGTCGAAAAAATTCTACACCGATATTTTAGGCTTAAAAATTCTACGTGAAGTGTACCGGAATGAAAGGGATTCCTGGAAACTCGATTTGGGAATTGGCGAACACTATGTGATTGAACTTTTTTCCTTTCCAAATCCTCCGAAAAGACCATCCGGACCAGAAAGTTGCGGTTTAAGACATTTGGCTTTTTCAGTGGAAAGTGTGGAAGAAAAGAGAAGCGAATTCATGCAAAAAGGTTTGGAGTGTGAAGAAATCCGGACAGATGAATTCACCGGCAAGAAATTTTTCTTCACCAATGATCCGGATGATTTGCCTTTGGAATTTTATGAACAATAGCAAAGGGAGAGGTCATAACCTGTTCAAATCAAAATAATCAAAACAAAAAATACATGAAAATCGGAATCCTCGGCGGCGGACAGCTCGGAAGAATGCTCATTCAAAACGCATTGAACTATGACGACGAATGGTTTACCATAGATCCGTCAGAAGATGCACCGTGTGCCGGAATCTCAGATTTCACCCAGGGAAATTTCAATGAATATGATCAGGTTTTCGATTTCGGAAAAGGCAAGGATGTGGTGTCCATCGAGATTGAGCATGTGAATGTGGATGCGCTTTTGGAATTGCAGAAATGTGGCATCAAGGTCATCCCAAGTCCTGAAATTATTGAAACCATCCAGCAAAAAATCCTTCAGAAGGAATTCTACAAAAAACACGGGATTCCAAGTCCTGACTTTCAAATTATTCAAAACAAATCAGAGTGCAGTTTTCCTTTGCCTTTCGTGCAGAAAATGAATACAGGTGGGTATGATGGAAAAGGAGTGCAGGTGATTAAAACCAAAGAAGATTTGGCAAAATTATGGAACGTTCCGTCGGTTTTGGAGAATTTGGTGGATATTGAAAAGGAACTCTCAATCATCGTGGCTAAAAATGAAAACGGAGAAACCAAAACCTTTCCCGTCACCGAAATGGTTGCTGATCCGAAACTGAATTTACTCGATTTTAATATCTGTCCGGCAGATATTTCGAATGATGTTCAGGATCAAATCCACAAAATTGCCGGTCAGTTCATCCAAGCCGCAGATTCTCCGGGACTTTTCGCAATAGAATTATTCCTGGACAAAGCGGGAAAAGTTTGGGTGAATGAAACCGCACCGCGACTCCACAATTCCGGACACCAAACCCAGGAAGGAAACGCCAATTCGCAGTTTGAACAGTTTTATCGGGTGCTGAAAAATCTTCCGCTTGCAGATACAGAAGCAACGTGTTTTTCCGGAATGTTGAATCTGGTGGGCGAAGAGAATTTTCGCGGGAAGGTGAAGTATGAAGGAATAGACGAAGTCTTAAAACTCCCGAAAACCTATGTCCACCTTTACGGAAAAACCGAGACCAAACCTGGCCGAAAAATGGGACACATCAATGTTTTGGCGGATTCCCGGGAAGCACTTTTGGAGAAGCTTATCCACATAAAATCTTTGGTGAAGGTGATTTCGTAGGATTGTTCCTGGATTTTTTCATTTAAAAATTTGTAGTAACTTTAACGTACAAATATTTTTGCCATGAGTAACGTTGCTACAATTTTCGCCCGAAAAGGAGGCTTCAATCACCTCACGATTGAGCCGGAACAAACTGTTTTAGAAGCACTTCGGATGATGGCCGACAAAAATGTGGGCTCCATCGTGGTGCAGGATTCCACGGGTTACCTTGGAATTTTTACCGAGAGAAATTATTCCCGAAACGTCATCCTTAAAAACCGCCATTCCCATGACACGAAAGTAAAGGACGTGATGACCACCGATTTACCGCAACTCAAATTGCTGGATTCTCTGGAGTTCTGCATGAAAACAATGTCCGATTGCAATGTGCAATATCTTCCCGTTACAGATGAGGGAAAAATGCTCGGAGTGATTTCCATCAAAGACCTGATTCGCGAGCAAGTTCATCAGCAGAAGGATTTGGTGAAGTATTTGCAGAATTATATCCAAGGATAGTTTTGATTTGGAAAGCCCGTCTGTCGGTCAGCTCGCCAATCTTCACCCTTTCCTGAACATCTCTTTTTTATAGTTCGTCATAAAAACGCCTAAAATAATCATCACCGTGGAAGCGAGGAATTCTGCGGAAATTTTCTCGTTCAGAACAAGCCATCCCAGGAAAATTGCAATAATCGTATTTATATATGAAAGCAATGATATTTGCGTCGGCGAGACTTTTTTCAAGGCATAGTGAAATGCAAAATAGGCGGCAACCGAGCCAAAAATTCCGAGATAGACCATTGCGGCAAAACTTTTCAAAGTCCACTGAGAAACGATGATTTCCTTTGAAAATAAAAAGCCGAAAATAATTTGGATTATTGCGGCCACTGAAAACTGGTAAAATAAATTCAGGGAGATGTTCTGATGTTGAAGGTTGAGTTTCTTGGTGAAAATGGAACCTAAAGACCAACCCACCACTCCAATGAAAATGGCAACCAGTCCCCAAAGGTAATTCGGGTTTGCCAAATCATGAAGTCCGTCTTTAAAGATTAAGACAATTCCGCCGAAACCTAAAATAATCCCCAAAAGCGAGCGGAACGTAAATTTTTCGAGACCGATAAATATGCTTCCGATAAAAATCATGATGGGTGACGACGCCGTAATCAGCGAAGCCAAACTGCTGCTGATATGTTCCTCAGCAACGGTGGTCATTCCATTGGCCACAATGAGCATCAGCATTGAAAAAAGAATCTGAATTCTAAAATTTTTCCAGCCGATCCACTTTAATTCCTTGTTGTAGAGAAGAATCAGCAATAATAAAACCGCTGCTACCAACTGCCGGATTCCGGCAACAAACCAGGGCGGAATGCTCTCCACCGCGATTCGGATTCCCAAAAATGTGGTTCCCCAAACAATCCCTACCGTGAGTATTGCGAAAATGAGCTTTAAATCCTTAAACATTTTAGAAATCCAATTTTTGTCGGTTTGAAAGGGATTTGATTCCAATCGCCGAAATAATACACAGCAAAATTAAGACGATCCATAAGGTGTTATATCCAAAATGATCCGCCACGAAAGCGCCTCCTGCAGGAGCAATAATGCCCGAAAGCGACCAGGTAAAAGTATAAGCCGATGCGTAACTCGCACGATTTTCTTCACCGGCTCTCAATACAACAAAGGTGTTGATAAACGGCAAAGCAAGCATTTCGCTCAAGGTAATGAAAATAATGGCAACCACTGCTGAAACCACCACGGAAACCAGTGGAAACAGGAATAAGGCAAATCCGATTGCGGCAATGAAGATTCCCGCATAAATGTAGATAATTTCCTTTTTCCGGGTTTGCAGGTGCTGTACCAAAACCATTTCGAAAATCGCAATCAGGATGCCGTTCAGCCCCAAAATACTTCCTGCCAAGGATTCGTCAATATGCTGAATGTCTTTCCAGAAAACCGGTACCAGTTTGAAAACCACCAAAAAACACGATATGTAGATCAAAATCAGGAACAAAAACTTTATATAAAGGGTGTCTTTCCATGGGGATTTTGCTTTTTGGGTGAGTTTTTCAGTGACACTTTTTTTATGGAAATTGATTTTTGGAAGGAGGAACAGGATCAAAATCCCCACCATGATATTGGTAACTCCCTCCACGAAAAATAAAAGATGGTAATCCATTGCCGCCAGAATTCCGCCCACCGCAGTTCCCAATCCCATTCCAAGATTGACCGCAAAACGGTTCAGCGAATAAGACTTGGTAATCATTTCGGGTTTTGCATAATAGGCAATTGCCGTGAAGTTTGCCGGCCGAAACGCTTCACTGACCAATCCTATGAGCACTGCAAAAACGCAGAGCAAATTGAAATTCGTGATCTGTCCGAAGAAAATAAACAGAATTCCGGTGGATAGACTCATGAGAATCTGCACGGATCGAAATCCCATTTTCTTCATCATAAAAGCACTCGACAAAGAACCCAAAACTGCCCCCACTCCGAAAAGCGTAATCACCAAACCTGCATCAGCAAGACTTCGCCCGAAGATTTTGGTCACGTAAACACTCATGAAAACCGCTGCCATGGTTCCCATTCTGTTGATGAGCATCACCAAAGAAAGCATCCAGCTTTCCCTGCTCAATCCGCTGAAAGCAGTGTGGTAAGTTTTGAGAATTTTATGGAGCATAAACGAGTCGTGGAGGTTCAGAAAATATTTGCAAATGTAGATTTTATGGGAGGATTGGACAATGATGTGCCCTAAATAATTTCGATGGTCAAGGCTGATTTGCAAAATAAAATGCAATACCCCAAAATTTCATTAACTTTAAACCTTGAAATTTTAAGTACAACAGTCCACGGACAGGCTTTAAACTAAAACTATGGTCGGAATAATTATGGGCAGCCAAAGTGATTTGGCAATCATGCAACAGGCAGCGGATTTTTTGAACGCTCTGGAAATTCCTTATGAACTGACGGTTGTTTCCGCACACCGCACTCCGGAAAGGATGTTCGATTATGCGAAATCCGCAAAAAACCGTGGTTTGAAAGTCATCATTGCAGGCGCAGGAGGAGCGGCACATCTCCCGGGAATGGTGGCGAGCTGCACCACTTTGCCGGTAATTGGCGTTCCGATCCTTTCCTCAAATTCTATTGACGGATGGGATTCTGTGCTGTCGATTTTGCAGATGCCTTCCGGAATTCCGGTAGCAACTGTAGCGTTGAACGGTGCTGCCAATGCCGGAATTTTAGCGGCCAAAATTCTCGGAACTTCAGATGAAGGGATTTCCAAAAAGTTGGATATTTATCAAAACTCATTAAAGGAGAAAGTTTTGGGAACGGTAGATGAAATCAGGAAAAACCATCCCAATCATTATGACTGAAAAAACCGCAATCTTGGAGAAAGGTTGCGATTTTTATTAAGGGGTAAAGCCGATTAATTGGCCGGCAAGATTTTACCCCTCACTTCGCCGAAACCAACACGGATTCCGTCTTTTTCAGCGAAACCACGCATGATCACCGTATCGTTGTCTTCAATGAATTTTCGTTCGGAACCATCGCTCAGTTTCAAAGGATTTTGTCCGCGCCAGGTGAGTTCGAGCATCGATCCGAAAGAATTTGGATCTTTCCCGGAAATGGTCCCCGAAGCGTACATGTCGCCCACTTCCACATTGCAGCCATTCACGGTATGATGCGCCAATTGCTGAGTCATATTCCAATACATTTCCCTGAAATTGGATTTGCAGATGAGGTTTTCTTCGCCGTTTTCGGGTTGAATGGAAACCTCCAAACTGATGTCGAAATTTTGGTCGCCGTTAAATTTAAGGTAGTCCAAGACTTCCGGTTCCTGCTTTGGTGATGCGGTTCTGAAAGGGTTTAATGCTTCCAAAGTCACTACCCAAGGAGAAACCGAACTGCCAAAGTTTTTGCCTAAAAATGGTCCGAGCGGAACATATTCCCAGCTTTGGATATCTCTTGCAGACCAGTCATTAAACAAAACCATTCCGAAAATGGCATCTTCTGCATCTGCAGTGGAAATGGTTTCGCCCATTTCGGTATTTTTGTTGACGATGAACGCCATTTCCAGTTCGAAATCCAGCTGCTTTGACGGGCCGAAAACCGGTGAATCAGCTCCTGGTGGTTTCATCTGACCTTTCGGCCGAATAATATCTGTCCCGGAAATCACGATGGAAGAAGCCCTTCCGTGATAACCCACCGGAAGATGCCGCCAGTTTGGAAGGAGCGCATTTTCTGGGTCACGGAACATTTTTCCCACATTGGTTGCATGCTCGATGCTGCTGTAAAAATCGGTGTAATTCGGCACATGCACCGGCATCATCATTTTGACCTGTTCTAGTTCAAAGAAACAATCTGACATCGTTTTTTCGTCATTGGCCAGTTTGGAATCTTCACCTAAAATCTGCTGCAGCTTCAGCCGCACAGCGTTTGTGACCGGTTTTCCGAGTTCGATGAATTCGTTTAGGGTGTATGCTTCAAACACGTTTTCGTCCAGACCTTCAATGTCATCGAAAAATCCGTAATCGTACAGCGTGGCCAAATCAATGACCAAATCGCCGATTCTGGTGCAGCACGCAATGTAGTCTTTGTTAAAAACCGCTACACCAAAGGGAATATTATGGATTGAAAAATCAGAATTTTGGGGATAATCTACAAATGATTTCATAGGATGGGTTCCAGGTCTTCCATCGCTTATCGCATAAGCCGGAGACCCGGGTTATTGAAAAATTTATTTTTTGTTAAAGGCACTTTCCTCGATCCATCGTTCTTTGGAATTGACATCGATCAGATAGAGTATTTTTTTCTGTTGGGTTAGAAGCAAGGTTTTGGTAATCGGAATCGGGATTTTCTCACCTTCCAATTGATCGGATCTCAAGGAAATAACATTGTGTTTTGAGCGCACCACATCGCCGGAAAAAACGTTGGAAGTGCTTTCGCCATTGGATTTGTCATCAAACATTTCCACAAAGGTGGATTTGTTTCCTTTGATGATGATGAAGTTCCTTTCGGTATGATCCGGGAAATCTTTGATCAGCACAAATTTCGAATCATCGATATTCACATTTTGAAGATTCCTGTTAATGCCATGTTTTTCTTCAAGCCGGTCAAGTATTGCGTTCAAATTCCCATATTGTGCCTTTATACCGATAAAGGCCACCAATAGAATTAATGCAAGAATTTCCCTTTTTATCACTATTTTTCTTCTTTAGACAAATTGGTTTGTTTTCCTAGTTTCTCTTTTTTTTGAACTTCTTTTTTTGAACTGTTAAAGGTTTCCTCTCTTCGCCTGCTCTCTTTCCAAAGCCTCGAAAAGTGCCTTGAAATTTCCTGCCCCGAAACTTTGTGCGCCGTGTCTTTCAATGATTTCATAGAAAAGGGTAGGTCGGTCTTCAACCGGTTTGGTGAAGATTTGAAGCAGATAGCCCTCTTCATCATGATCGATGAGGATTCCCAGATCCTGAAGTTTTTTCAGATCTTCATCGATGTGGCCCACTCTTTCAGGAACCATTTCATAATAAGCTTCAGGCGGAGCGGACAAAAATTCCACACCTCTCGCTTTCAGCTCAGTGACAGTCCTGATGATGTCTTTGGTTGCGACCGCGATATGCTGAACGCCCTCTTCTTCATAGAAATCCAGATATTCTTCCACCTGGGATTTTTTCTTTCCTTCGGCTGGTTCGTTGATCGGGAATTTGGCATATCCGTTTCCGTTACTCATTACTTTTGACATTAAGGCAGAATATTCGGTGTTGATCTGTTTGTCATCAAAACTTAAAATATTGACGAATCCCATGACCTCTTCATACCATTTCACGACCGGCAACATTCTGTCCCAACCTACATTTCCTACACAGTGATCCACATATAAAAGTCCGACATCAGACGGATTATAGTCGCTTTCCCATTTTTCATAGCCCGGCATAAATGCTCCGGTGTAATTTTTTCTTTCGATGAACATGTGCACCGTTTCACCATAGGTATAAATTCCGGACATCCGCACTTCGCCAAATTCATCGCTGATGGTTTTGGGTTCCATATAAGGTTTTCCGCCCCGTTTCACGGTTTCTTCAAATGCAGAATAGGCGTCATCAACCCAAAGAGCGAGCACTTTTACTCCGTCACCATGTTTTTTCTGGTGCTCACAAATGGGGGAATCCGATTTTAACCCTGAAGTGAGGACCAAACGGATTTTTCCCTGCTGTACCACATAAGATGCACGATCTCTAACTCCTGTTTCAGGACCTGCATAAGCTACCGACTGGAAGCCAAAAGCGGTTTTGTAAAAATGGGCGGCTTGCTTTGCATTTCCCACATAAAATTCGATATAGTCTGTGCCGTTGATCGGTAAGAAATTCTCTGCCTGAGCGATTTTTTCAGCAAAAGTAAGTGTTGACATTTTTCTTTTTTTGGGTTAAATTTTTGATGTGCCAATATACGAATTTTTGCTTAAAAGTGATAGGAATCACGTACGCACAAGTTTCCGGACTGAAGCCGAAATGGGACTGTCTGTATTTAATCCTTCAGGATTTTTTTACAGCGGGAATAGGTTTCCGGCGTAATTTGGAGATAAGAAGCGATCACTTTATCAGTCAATCTGGATGCTAATCCGGGATTTTCCGCAAGAAAAATCTCCACTTTTTGCTGCGGCGAATAGGAAGTCAAAAATTCAATCCTTTTGATCTGGAAATTCTGGAAATGCTCCAGGATTTGGGTGTAGATGTTTTTTGCATGGTCTGATCCGGCCATCAATTTCTGGAAATTTTCATAGGTGATGCTATAAGTTTCGGTATTTTCCAGCGCCTGTATGTTTGCCGGACTCGCTATTTTTCCGGAAAAACTCACCAGAATGGTGCAGAACTCATTTTCTTTGACGATGAGCCGGGTAAATTCCGAGCCATTGGAATTGATGTGGAACGTACGAAGAATCCCTTGGTGAATGAAGTACAATTTCTGGCAAATTTCTCCGGCATGGAGCAGGATTTCATTTTTCTTAAAGCTTTCCTTTTGGAAATATTTTTCAAGAAGCGGGTGCTGTTCCTTTAACCAGTTAAAGTTTTTTTCGGCAAAATCTTCCAGCGATTCAAAGTGGTTCATTCATCAGAAATTGGTGAATAAAGTTAAAGTAAAATTCTGGATTACTAAAAAGAAATACCGATTCCGGCAGTAGGATAGTACTTTTGGCCGATGACGGCATTTCCCATTTGAGGTGAAAGGGTAACCGATTTCCGTTTATTGCTATGCGATGAAATATAAAAAGGAACTGAAGCCAGAGCTGTTGCTGTTCCCAATGTGGCAATTCCAATGCCAGTCAAAGTGGTTGATGATGGCAGCCATCCTTTTTGGTCGTCACTGAAGGCAATAATCAATCCTGTGACCAACAGAGTGCCGCCGGTAATTGAAATTACATTTGCCGTTTTTTTCTGGCGGATTGATTTTTCCAGATATTGGTTGGGGGTTTGGGTATTATTTGATTCCTGGCCAGCAAATATTCCAGAAACCGGCAACAGAAAAATAAGCAGGATTGTTTTCATATTTACATTTTCTACAAAACTAAAGTTAAAAACCCAGATAAATCTTGACTGGAATCAAGAACATGAAAAATCCCGAAAAAAGATCCCCGGCTGCTGCGCGAATCTTTGATTTCGGCAGCGAAGGAGCCTGCTAATAAGGAGTTGTCTGATTTTCCCATCATGTTAATTTTTTGAAATTTTTAGCAGTATGAAGGTACGGAAGAACAGGAAAGGATCCTTTTTATTTTCCGCAATTTTCCGTTTGGGGTACTGAAAATGTATTTTTCTATATCCTTTCTATATCCTTTGTATATCCTTTGGAGTGCCTATTCAGTGCCACTACAGCACCTAACGGGCAATAAAACGCCTGTGGGAGGGCTTTTTTGAGGTGGATGCAAAAAAGGTGCAAAAACGCATTAAAAATGGGTGAAAAGGCGGTGGGTTATTTTTCGGGGAGTGGCTATTTTTGGTCATAAAACGAATAATATGAAAACACCACTAAAAATCAGCATGCAACAGATTGAGCAATGGATGGCCAAACTCCTGAAACCCGCGCTGCTGCACCGAATCTTTGATTTCTTGAGGCAGGGGGGGAAGCTACCGGAGGTTCCGTTCAACGGGCTTTAATTTTTTTCCTTTCAGACAAAACGAAAGTTTAGTTATTAGCAGAAGTGCTATTTTATTTCCATTCATCAAGTCGGGTAATGTTTTTTAGTGAACCACCAAACATTCCCATATGTCCTTTTGAATTCATATTAAATTTTCCAACAATGATTACATATTTTTTGTTATACTTTTTCAAGTCTTTCTTTTTTTCAAGTTCGTCATTGAATGAAACCCACATTCCATTTCTTGATGATCCATTTTCATAGTCTTCTTTGTGAAAATATATTGCATTTCCTTCAAATTCTAGGTTTAAATATCCAATAATTTGTACGGTTTTGTTATGATACTTTTCAGGAGTTACAATTAATCTTAACATTGAAATGTCGTAATCTTCAAATTTTACTATTTCAGTAAACTCTTCGTCTTCATTTTTGTTCTGTTTATCTTTAATTTTAGAGTTTTGAGTACAACTAATTGAAAAGAATAATAAGAATAGAATTAGTAAACAATTTTTCATAAAAAAGTAATTTGATGGGATGTTGGTTTAGCATTCTGACTAACTTTAAATTTAAATATTGATAATCAAAATAGTTATATGTTTTGATTATTTGATTATCCAAAATAGTAAAAATTTCTTCGTTAGCGGCTAAAAACAACTCCGTTTTCGAGCAGGGGAATTGGTGCTAACGGTTGGATATTTATGCAGGTGGGGATTATGATAACTAGATTTTGTAAATATAACAAAAAGAACAACTAGCGAAAATCTTCATGGTGTAAACTTCAACCCCGCTAATAGAAATATCTTGTTGAACTAAACTTCCGGTAGCTTTTCCCATTCACCATTTCATTAACTTTGTTTATATTAACCATTAAAAACCCATAAAATGGCTACAAAAAAAATCTACTGAGGATTTAAGAACGGACAAATTTCTCAATCGTGCTTCAAGCGAAGTTAAAAGTTTTGCCGAACTCCTGCAACGCTTCGAAAGAAATATTTCCATTCTGGGCAGGAGCAAAAGCACCTTCGGCTTTCATTTTTTTTGCCTTTCAGACAAAACGACCCGAGGCGCAGCCGAACAGAGCGAAGCTGAAACTTAGTAATTAACGGCTGGCATTCCTCATTATTAAATAATGATCAGGCGTCATAACTCCTAAAGAACTGTTCTTGTAATCTTTTGTATTTCGCGTGATTATAATATCAATTTCTTTATTTAGTTCCGCTGAATAATTTTGTAAAGCATCTTCAAAATCTTTGAACTCGGAGTTTAATGCTTGTAATATTGAATCTTTATTGATTGCTAGAATTTCTGTAATCGAAACCAGCATTCTTAATTTCTCTATTACTTTTTCGTGTTTTGCAGTCTGTCTTAGCAAATAATAGACATTGCTAATAATTACCGGAGTGACAAATCCTATAATTTCTTTAGACTCGCAAAGAGATAAAATTTTTGCTGCGTTTTCTGAAAATGGCTCTCTGTCAAAAAAGAAATCAAGAATTACATCTGTATCAATTAGAATTTTAGCCATGGATTATAAATATTTTTCAGATAATCTTTTTACTAAATCCTTTTTGTAATCACTGTTTTTTGGAGCATTGAATGATCCTTTTAATGATTTTACGATAGGAGTCAATTGAATATCATTTTCTGCATTGTCTTTTGCCAATGCTTTTAAATAATTTTCAATTAAATCAGACAAACTGCGTTCCTTTTCCTTGGCATATTTTTTTGCCTTTTCAATAACAGATTTTTCGATTGTTAATGTTAGCTTTGTATTCATAATGCACGGGCTTTTTAGGTTAAACTTACACGTGCAAAGTTAAGAAGTTTTTTTTGATACGTGTACATTTGTTTTTCAACGCACGTGTTGTTTTTGCTTGCCGTTTACGAAAAAGTATTGGCGAAGTATGGGCTGGATTTAACTGAAAGTTCAATTCATCCAGAATTAAATGCCGTTTATTACAGTGATTATATAGCATCCCAACTCTTTGACCGCACTGTTGTTCAGAATATGGAGATCTTTTATCCTCCGCAGCTGCCGGCAGAGATTATTTTTTTCATGCAGCTTTTAGGTTGATTAAGCATTAAAAAATGTCCACTTTCTGCCATCATTCAATTGATGAAGTGAATGGTACAGGTTTTTATGAGAAAAAATAAGGCATTATTGGCGTATCCTGCTTTTAATGCCTTACTTCCCTAATCAGGATTTTCAGTGTTGACTGAGTTTCTACCGATTTCAGGATCAATTAATTCTATATTTAAAGCGCGCATTTGAATCTTTCGAAAGCTGCAATATCCAGCATTTCGCGGTCATCAGGATGTGAAATTTCGATGAGTGCTTTCGCTCTTTCGCGGAGACTTTTTCCGTAGAGGTTTGTGGTTCCATACTCGGTGCAGACGTAGTGAATGTGACCTCTGGTGGTCACCACTCCGGCTCCCTGTTTCAGGTAGGGAACGATTCTCGGAATGCCTTTATTGGTTCGGGAAGAGATGGCCATAATGGGTTTTCCTCCTTCTGAAAGTGCCGCACCACGCATGAAATCCATTTGTCCGCCAATTCCGGAAAACTGGTACGTTCCGATGGAATCTGCACAGACCTGTCCCGTCAAATCAATTTCGATGGCGGAATTGATGGCGTGCATTTTTTTGTTTTTCATAATATTGATCGGGAAGTTCACATGCTGCACATCCATGAATGCGATCGAAGGATTATTGTCCACGAAATCATACAGTTTTTTGGTTCCGAAACAGAAACTGGTGATTGTTCTGTTGAGGTGGGTTCCTTTAAATTTGTTGTTCACCACGTCGTTCAGGATCAAATCCACGATTCCGTCGCTCAGCATTTCGGTATGTACACCCAGGTTTTTGTGATTGCCCAAACATTTCAAAACCGCATCGGGAATGGTCCCGATTCCCATTTGCAGGGTGGCTTCGTCATCCACGATTTCTGCAACATTTTTTCCAATCTGCATTTCGATGTCGGTTACTTTTGCACCGTAATCCAGGGTCATCAGTTCTTCATCATTCCACACCATTTTATCGATGCGGCTGTAGTGGATCATTCCGTCGCCATGTACCCGCGGCATTTTTGGATTGACGATTGCGATGATTTTCTTGGCGTGATCCACCGCTGCTCTGGCTACATCCACTGAAGTTCCCAAAGTACAGTAACCGTGATTATCCGGTGGCGAAACCGTCACCATCGCCACATCCAATGGAAGCATTCCGTTCTTGAACAGTGTGGGGATTTCACTTAAGAAAATCGGCACAAAATCTCCCCGTTCAGAATTCACTGCTTCGCGGACCGGTGTGGAAGTAAAGAGGGATTTAATGAAAAAGCTGTCTTTATATTCGGGTTTTGCAATGGCTACATTTCCTTGCTGGGTGATGGAGACCAGTTCTACATTTCGCAGTTCCGGAGCCCTTTTTGCCAATTCATCATAAAAAAGATTCGGGGTACAGGCACTTCCATGTCCAAAAATCCGGTCACCGCTTTTAATCACTGAAACGGCTTCTTCGGCACTTACATAATTGATCATCCTTAATTTTTTTGTGAGTTAAGATCTGTTACTATTTCTTTTCAAAAATACATTTTTCCGGCACAATCTGAAAGATGAATTTTATCAATGAAAAAAGGAATTGAATCGGGAAATAAGAGATACTGGATTCGAAATGGCATTGATGAATATCTGATTCACCACTTAATATTAATTACACTCAAACGTAATTTACTGTGCAACAATAACACCTTAAAGAAATTTAACCTTCCAGTTTCGGGCTTCGCAGTTCGCACTTCCGCTTATTCCTGGCTTCGGTCATCCAGGTGGTTTTCCGGAGCTTCCAGCCAGGAAAGGTAATAGGAGTCATCTTCCACCTTCATGGCTTCCTCTGTAATCTGGAATGGCCGGAACGGATCCACCATCACAGCGTATTCATCGGTGAATTTTTTACCGATACTTCTTTCCATCGCACCGGGATGCGGTCCGTGGACAATTCCTCTCGGGTGAAGTGTGAAATCCATCAAGTCGATATGGTTCCTGCTCATGAAGTCCCCTTCGGTATAGAATAAAACTTCGTCGGAATCAATGTTTGAGTGGTTATATGGAGCCGGAACAGCAAGCGGATGATAATCATACATTCTGGCCACAAATGAACAGACCACGAAGTTGTGTCCTTCGAAATTCTGGTGAATTGGCGGCGGAAGATGAACTCTGCCCGTAATCGGTTCATAGTTTTTGATGTTGAATTTGTAGGGGTAAAAGAATCCATCCCAACCCACCACATCGAAAGGATGTGTTGCATAAACAAAATCCCAGATTTGGTCTTCTTTTTTCACCTTTATCAGGAAATCACCGGTTTCGTCTTTTGGTTCCACAAAGGTTGGTGCCACCATATCTCTTTCGCAGAAAGGGGAATGTTCCAGAAGTTGACCGAATTCGTTGCGGTATCTTTTCGGGGTGTAGATGGGAGAATGGGATTCCAGTACCAGAAAAACGTTATTTTCCTGATCCAGTTGCATCTGATAAATCGTTCCCCGTGGAATAATCAGGTAATCCCCTTTGGAAAATTCAAGGTTTCCAAGGAATGTTTTCAGGGTTCCGCTGCCTTCGTGTACAAAAAGAAGTTCGTCGCAGTCGCCGTTTTTATAAAAATATTCGGTTGACTTTCTCGGTTTTGAAATTCCCATTTTTAGGTCGCCATTCACCATCAGGATTTTTCTGCTGTCAATATAGTCGTCTTCCGGCGTCACGTTCATTCCTTTGAACATCCTCGGTTTTACATTTTTTTGAATGGCAATTTTTGGGGCCACATCTCTGGGTTCACTCACCGATTTGATCTGTGTGGGTCGGTGGATGTGGTAGAGCAGTGATGAAATTCCGTGAAAACCTTCGGTCCCAAAAAGCTGTTCGTAATAGAACCTGCCTGCTTCGGATTTAAAAATAGTGTGTCTTTTTGGCGGGATTTTCCCCAATTTGTGGTAAGTCATCTTTGCTTTTTTCTTAAAGGTAAATGTACAATTTTTAAAACGAAACCAAAATCACTGTGACCAATTGAGTTAAAAAATGTGTTTTTTTTTAGGATTTTATTATCACGGATAGGTCAGAACTCGATGCAGAAAACTGCACCGCGCACTTGTAAGCTGGAAAACGCTTTGACTGTATTGCCAAATGTGCGTAACCATAAGATTTATCTTAGGTTAGGGAACAGAACTCTGATGAGATTTATCCGAAAATCCCCATCACCGGCTCATAGAATCCTTCCTCCATCACCCCGAATTGCTGGACGAGAAGTTTGAGCCCGTTCAGTTGGTTGATGAGGTTTTCACTGCTTGTGTTGATGGGAATCGGACCAATTTCCGTATCGAGGAGAGCTGTGCCGTTTTCGGATTTGAAATCTGCTTTTTCGAAAGGAAGTTTTCGGAAATAATGAAGTGCTGAACCAACGGTGTCTGCCATGAACTGCGGGAAAATTAAGACTCCTCCTGCCACGATATTTTTCATCAATTCGCGAACGTCCTCTTTTGAGATTTCGTCGGTAATTAATGCGATATTGGGCTGAAACAGGGAAGCTTCCTGTAAATCTGAAGTTTGAAACAAGATAAAATCCTGGTCGTGGGTCCGGCTTTCCTCCGCCGAAAAATAATCTGCTTTTTTCCCATTAAAATCAAGAATTTCTAACAAAAACTTTGAAATTTCGGGTAAGGTGCTGTACACCAGAACCCGGGTTTTGTTTTCTGAGTAATTGATCAGTTCTGTAAGTTCGGTAATCATCAGATTTTATTTTGTTTCCGGTATATTTACCTTGGAGTCAATGAGTTTTCTAAAAGCACTGTTGATGTGGTCCCATTTTTTCTGATCGCCTTCCACGATGAGTGAGGCGTCGGTTTTTCGGCCGGCGTTGTTTCCTTTTTTCACGCTGATACTGACTGAGATATGGTCGTAGATTTTTTTCAAATCCTCCCGGATCCTCCGGAAATCATTTTCGGTAAGCGCAGTTTCTATGGCTTTGATCTCATCATCAGAAACCTTGAATTCTTTCCTGATGTTTTTTCCCTGACCTTCAAATGAATAAAAACCATTGTTTCCTTTGATCAGAAAATTTTCGTAAATCGGTGCATAGCCGCCACTTCGGGCGTAGCTGTAATCAAAATCGGAATAATTTTTTTGGGAATTACAAGAAAAAAACAGTGCAAAAACCCAGACGGAAACCCATACCAGCGATAATTTTTTCATATCCTATTTTTTTAGTTCGTTAAGTTGTTTTTTCTCCTGATTTTTGTGCCTTCAGTTCCTGTTCGTAAACGTGTAATACGTTGAATTCCTCAGTTTGCTCTATGGCGACCATGATCTTGTGGAGGATGGTTTGCGCATCGTCATGATCGTAGTCAATTTCCAGGGGTTTTTTGAATTCCATGGTTGGACACACTCCGGTCACTTTTACCCTCAAACCTTTCTTGTCAAAAGCTCTTCTAAAACCGTTTATTTTAATGGGGACCACGATTGGTCTTTGATTTTTCACCAGTTTGGCGGTTCCTTTTCTTCCCTGGGCAAAAGCGGCAGTGGTTCCCTGCGGAAAAGTAATCACCCAGCCATTGTCCAGCGCTTTCATGATGTTTTCCACCTCATTCAGATCCACCATTCGGTTCACGTTTTTTCCTTCTGCGCGCCAGGTTCGCTTCACCGTCACTGCTCCCGCCAATTTGAAGATTTTGGTCATGAGTCCTTTGTTCATGGTCTCTTCCGCTGCCACATAATAGAAGTCAACTTTCGGATTGAGCAGGTAAACCGGATTTTTGATGGTGTTCAGGTAGCCATTATTCACGGCGCAAAAAGCGTGGTACATTGCGGCTACATCGGCGAAGTAAGTTTGGTGGTTGGACACGAAAAGCACGTTCGAATCCGGCAAATCCACCAGATATTCTGTTCCGCTGATTTTTAATTTGTTGAAGCCGTTGAATCTGCGGTATGAAATGATTCCCAAAATGAAAATGATGGCTCTTTTTAGGAAATAAAGATGCCCAAAAGCGTCTGTGAAAATGTTTTTCTTCGCCATTATCTGTGAAACATAATCTGCGAAATTACAAATTTTTCAGCAATGTGCTGAACTCGCTCAAAATCATGGAGGTGGCTCCCCAGATCAAATAATTGTTGAAATTGATGACCGGAACTTTCACTCCTCTGGAGCTGGGAAGTACCATCATTTCTGGTTTTTCAATTAAATTCAGAAGCGAAGAAACCGGCAGTTCGATCAGTTCCACCGCTTCGGTTTCCTGCAAAATAAATTGCGGATTTTTTTTGGTGTAGGAAATGAAAGGTCTCACGTAAAAATTACTGGGCGGAATATAAATGGGCGACAATTCACGGATGATCCTCACGTAATGTTCCTCGATTCCCATTTCTTCTGAGGTTTCCCTTTTTGCAGTCGCAGCGAAATCCAGGTCGTGTTCTTCTTTTTTTCCTCCGGGCAGCGAGATTTGTCCGCTGTGCCGGTCGTTTTCATTGGTGCTTCGCACGATGAGCGGAAACCACCATTCATTGTCTTTTAAATAAAGCAAAATATTCACTGCGGCAAATTTCGGATTTCTGGTCAAAATCTCTTCGTAGCTGTACAGCGGTCGATAAGGCGGCGAATAAACGGCGTGTGCATTTTCGCCCTCCAATTTTGCCTGCTGTATGTTCTGTAATAAGTTCCTTCCGAAAAATTCCATAATACAAATTTACTGAAACCGTTGCTGAAAGTGTTTTAAAGGAAAGTTAAAGTTTGGATTTATATGCGGAGACCCTCATGAAAATCAGGTACCGCTGTTATCGTTTGGGTAAGGACCAACTTGGTTTTGTCGGCCTCACAAAGGTGCGTATCTCAGTGGTTTGCCACAGGCTAAAGCTTATGGTTATACCTGGATTGTACTCAGTACGGTAATTTTTTATTCGGGAATCCAAACGCTCACATTCCCTGCCGGAACCGGGAAATTTCCCCATCCATTTTCATCGATGGTGACTTTTTCTTCAAATCTTCCGAGGAGGTCGTAGAAGGTTTGCCCGGAATAGGGTCTGCCCATTTCCATGGGTTTTTCATAGGAGTCTCTGTTGCTGATGACCACGGCGCAGCCTTTGTTAGTGCCGTCGCCTTCGCGGATCCAGCCGAGACAGTTGGCGTCTTCGAAATAATCCCGCTGAACTCCATAGGCGTTTTCTTTCCTTGCCTTTAATAATTGCTCTATTCCGTCCACTTTATCCATGATGATTTCGTGGTCATTGCCATCTTTGCCTTTGTCGCGGTAGCTTGCGCCGAACAAATCGGGATAAAAAATGCAGGGATAACCGCTTTCTCTCAGCAAAATCAGGGCATAAGCAATCGGTTTGAACCATGGTTCCACCACGGATTCCAACTGCTGCAAAGGCTGTGTGTCATGATTGGCCACCACGGTTACGGAATGTTCAGGATCTGCCCCGGTGAGGGTTTGGTCAAAGATTTTCCTCAAATCATATGCTGCACCCTGTTTGGAGGCAAAATGAAAATTCTGCTGGAGTGAGGCATCGAAAAGCGACATGGTTCCTTCCGTTTCTTCTATGTATTTTTGAAGCAGATGGAGATGTCCAGGTGCCCAATATTCGCCAACCGCAAAAATATTTGTCCCGGTATTGGCACGTAAAAGCTGGAGCCATTCTTTGTAAAATTCCGGCGACTGATGTTTCACGGCATCCAGGCGAACACCATCAAAACCGACCTGTTCATGGTACCATTTCCCCCAGTAATTAAGTTCTTCCCGCACAGAGGGATTTCTGTGGTCAATGTCATTGTACATCAAATAGGCATAATTTCCTTTTTCATCAGAAATCAGTTCTTCCCAGTCGTCACCGTAATCATTGATGATTTTGTAGATGCCTTTTTCCTCACCTTCGGCAAAATCTACCGCCGAAAAGCAGGTGAAGTTCCATTCAAAATCCGAATAGTGTTTTCCGCGGCCCGGAAAAGTAAATTTGGTGTAGCTCTCTATTTCAAAAACATCGGAAACCACTTCGTTTCGATCATGCTCATCCACTTTTTTGACCTGGAAAGTTTCTTTTTCGTCGCCTCCAGCTTTGTGATTCAGCACGATATCCACAACAGTCTGGATGCCTTTCTGCCTTAAAGTTTGAATAACGTCGAGATATTGCTCTTTTGTACCATATTTGGTGGGAATGGTTCCTTTTTGGTCAAATTCCCCTAAGTCGAACAGGTCATACGGGTCATAACCCACCGAATAACCTCCACCTGCACCCTTATATGCGGGCGGAAACCAAACCGCGCTGATTCCCAGTTCTCTGAGCCATTCGGAACTGGCTTTAATGTGATTGTAGAGACTGCCGTTTCCTTCGGAGTACCAGTGGAAACTTTGAAGTAAAGTTGGATTCATGCTTTTCTGGATGCAAAAAATGAACCTTTCCGAAAACGCCTTTGTTTTAGACTTTAATTTTAAGATGGCGAAACTGCGGTTTTGGGTAGGATGAAAACAATTTGTTAAAACCGGTACGGGTTTCAGAATGGGGAAAGCAGATTTTTAAACGGGAGTCGGCCACCGTTTGATCTTAAAAGTGAATCAAAAAAATCACCCCAAAAACTGAATTTTGAGGTGATTTTTATTTGAGGTGACGGAGCGGATTATTTCTTTGCCACGATGTTCAGATCCATATCTACATCCTGTGAAATCATCCAGTCTTTTGGGTCACCTTCAGTTCCGTAAGCCAATCCCCAATCTTGTCTGTTGATGGTGAATTTGGAAACCAGGCTGATTTGGCTGTCGGTTACTTCCACTTTCGCAGGGAAAGTCACGTTTACGGTTTTGTCTTTGATGGTCAGGTTTCCGCTTACCAATTTGTTGGCACCTTCCACGTTGCTTTTCGGAGCATCTGCTGCCAAATCTTCTACTTTAGTGATGTCGAATTTCACGGTAGGGTATTTTTCTGCATCAAAGAAGTCTGCACTTTTCAAGTGTGCATCCAGATCGGCTGCTGTTTTTCCTTCTGTGGTTTTTGGATCTACCGAAGCAAGGTCTGTTTTGATAGACTGTACTTCAGAAGTAAGCGTTCCTGCGATGAGGTTTCCGTTTTCTGCACTCAGTTCACCGGTGGTGAGTGCAATACCGAATCTTGGGTTGAGTCCACCTTTGTGGTATCCTGTCCATTTGATGGTGCTGCTTTCGGAATTTACTATAAAGTTTTCACCTTGTTGAGAGGCTACTTCCTGTACTTCGGTAGTAGTTGCGGTGTCGGTTTTTGATTCTTTACAAGATACTGCAAACATTACGGCTGCAAGCGCCAGAACTGATAATTTTTTCATTGCTGATTTTTTTTTAAAAATTTTATGGCGCAAAAATAGGGGCAATGTTTGGAGTGCAAATTGATGTATGATAAGAAAAGAGGGTAGATAACTTTTGGAATGTTTTTGATGAAGTGCGCGGTTCAGTTCTGATAAAAATGAAGACACTTTAGTGATCTTGATTTCATGAACTACTCATGAACTATCCATGAAGTATCCATGAAGCATCCATGAAGCATCCATTAGGTGTCCTTCCATATTTCTTACTGAGGGAATAAGGTTGACTTTGTTTGAGTTTTATCTTAGCTAAAAAGATTTTGATGGGTCATGAGTTTGAAGAAGATCGACCAGGGGAAAAAGGTTGGCGAAATTTTCATTTCCAGGAATATGTACACAAAACAGTCTTTCCGATCAATAAAAATCTTCAAAGGGGATCCGCAGCTGCACCGAAACCTGTTTGGTTTCGCCGGTGTTGAGGTTGGAAAGCGACAAACCCAGTAAACGCACCGGTTTGTCGAATGGGCGGAGTTCCCAGAGTTTTTGGGCGGTTTCAAAGAAATCCTGGGCGTTTTCGTAATAGACGTCCTGGGTTTTGCTGCGGGTGAACAGCGAGAAGTCCTTGTACCGGATTTTTAGGGTCAATGATTTCCCCTTGATTTCTTTCCGGTTCAGGCGGCCTTCCAAATCTTCACTGATGGCAAGTAACTGCCTGAAAACTGATTCCTCGTCCAGAAGGTTTTCCCAATACGTTTCTTCCACCGCCACGCTTTTCTGGATTCGGTGCGGTTTTACTTCGCTGTGGTGGATTCCGCGCACCACGTTGTAATAATAAATTCCTGATTTTCCGAACAGTGTGGTGAGCTGTTCCAGGGTTTTCTGTTTCAGGTCTTTTCCTGTGAAAATATGCAGTTCGTGCATTTTGTTGGCGGTCACTTTCCCGATTCCGTAGAATTTTTCAATGGGGTGTTCTTCCATAAATTGCGGAATCTGGGTGGGATGGATGGTTTTCTGACCGTTGGGTTTGTGGTAATCGGAGGCGACTTTCGCCAAAAATTTGTTCACGGAAATTCCCGCCGAAGCGGTCAATCCGGTCTCCTCGAAGATTCTTTTGCGGATTTCCCGGGCGATTTCATTGGCCGATTCCATCTGTTTTTTGTTTTCCGTCACGTCCAGATAAGCTTCGTCCAGAGAGAGCGGTTCCACCAAGTCCGTGTATTCGTAAAATATATTCCGGATTTGTTGGGAGATTTCCTTGTACCGCTGAAATCTTGGTTTCACCACGATCAGGTGCGGGCATTTTTCCAGGGCCAATCTTCCGGGCATTGCAGAGCGTATTCCGTATTTCCTTGCTTCATAACTTGCTGCTGCCACCACGCCATATTTCCCGCCTCCCACACAGACTGGTTTCCCGCGCAGCTCTGGATTGTCGTGCTGCTCCACGGAGGCGTAGAAGGCGTCCATGTCCACGTGGATGATTTTGCGGGTTGATTGCATGGGGCAAATTTCGGAAAAATATCGGGAAAGGGAGATGCTGCGAATGCACGGATTCCGTTGTTTCTGACCATCACATCCTTATCTATGTGCCAAAAAAAAATCAGTTCCGCTGACGAAGCTTTGTGAATTTGCGATTATCCGGAATAAAAAACTGATGATTCTGCTGTTGAACTTTTGCAAATTCTGTTGCTGAATCATCAGTTAAAGTTTCTACTTCTGTTTTCGCTTCCAGTACCGATTTTTAAGTTAAAGTCGAAAAATGGCACCTTTCGGTTTCATCTTACTTCTTCGACAAATCGGTGAACACTTTCTGCTCCAACGCGATTTTTTGTTTCCTTTCCTTTCTTTTCCGGATTTCAGAGTTCCACTTTGCGGTTTCTTTGCTGTTTCCGGACCGTTTAAAGACTTTTGTTTCCGATCTCTGTATAAGAACTTTTAAATCTTCGCTTTCTTCCTTTTTTTCGGGATTTCACCATGCGGTCTCCATCTCTGAAAATCAGTCTGAAAGTTGGGATACTTTTAGTCTGTGCATTTTTTTTGGCTGGGTTTGGTCTTCCTTCGTTTCGTTCCGGTTTTTCGGCGACCTTCTTTCGAAATTCGCCTCCATTCTGAAAGTCTGTGATCCGGTTTTGGAACCCGGCCTCCATTTGAGTTAAAACTTTTCACCTTTCGGCTGCCGGTTTGTACCTCTGCAACGTTGACTTGATTGTGAAGTAAAATTGGGGAGATCCCATCAAAAAAGCAAATCATTTGCGATTATTTTATCAACTGTTTCCAAATGGGTTTTAAAGAGTGCATGCGGATTAAAAATCTCATTATCAGGGGTTTTATCTTACTTATCTACAAATCCACAAAGTGATGCCTTCTATGGCGTTCCACATTTTGGGGCAAAATCTTGCCATAACGCCCGGAAAAAAGAGGATAGCAGTATTAACTTTTTATTAAAAACGGATTTTTTTCGAAAAACCTGGAGCACTTTTTTCTGATGGGGTCAATTTTTGGGAAATGCTTTGTTGGTGGATGAAGCGATCGATGTTCCAATTGCAAAGAACTGAAATTGGTTGTTTTTGGTAAAAACCATCAATTTAACATAATGTAAATAAAGCAAATTAAATGAATATTGGTTATTGAATTCCTTAACATGCAAGGGCATTTGGTTAAATAAATATTAAATTTTCATTAAATGATTATAAAATAAGTAATCTGTTTTTATAATGGATGGAAAAAAAATGTAGATTTGTTGCCTAAATATTTGGTTATGAAGACAAAATTATTTTCGTTTTATAAAATCACATTTTTATTGATATGCTTTTTTAGTGATATCGTTTGTGGACAAATTAGTTTTCAAAATTATGGAACAGTAGGAGGAACCCATACTTCTCAAACATCTTCGACAACATTTATTCCGAATCCAAGCTCAGGTACTACTTTAGCAAGAGGTGGAGCTACTGCGCCAAATGCTCCTGTTAATTTAAGTATTACTTCAAATCCTTTAGGCACTTCCGGAGCTTTTGTGAAAGCTGCAGCATCTTCAACTGCAAGTGTCACTAAATTTTCACCAATTGTGGGATATGGTGGAGGGACTGAGTTTTATACAAAATTCAAAGTCCTTTTTGGGGATTCAAATTCTACTAATTCTGCTAAATCTGGAGTTTGGTCCTTTTATCAAGGAAATGGTACCATGTATTCAGATAATGCAGACTTTACAGGTAGTATGGTATTTACGGGCCTTAGATTTACTTTTACTAATATGGGTACGGTTACCCTACAGAATCGGAACGGGAAAAATTGGAATACTAATGGATTGTCTGAAACGACATTTAGTCAAGGCATGGTTTATACGATCGAGATAGTCGGTAATAATAGAAATGTAGGAATACTAAATTATAATTATAATGGTCTTTCAAGCACTGTTGCAATTAATTCATTTGATTTGTATATAAATGGGGTGTTAGTTGGTGATGATTTGGCAAAAGCTGAACTTGCTAATAACAGCAATATAGTCAGTACTACTTTTATTGGAAATTCAAGTACAAACAATGAATCCTATCTTTATAATGATGATGTGGAAGTTTATTTTCCGGTACCTATGGATATTGGAACGCTGCCAGCTCACACCATCTCAACCGGAACCATCACAGGTTCAACATTCTGTGCAGGTGATTCAGTTTCCGTCCCTTTTACCAGCAGCGGAACATTCAATTCCGGAAATGTGTATGCTGCTGAGCTTTCCAACGCGACCGGTAGTTTTGCCGCTCCTGTGAATATTGGAACCCTTTCATCCGCTGCAAATTCCGGAACGATTAACGCCGCAATTCCAATAGGAACTGCCGCAGGAAACGGTTACCGAATCCGGGTGACAGCAAGTGATCCTACCGTCATTGGAAGCAACAACGGAGCAAATTTGACAGTAAATGTTTCCACTTCACCCACAGTCACTAGTGCTGCAGCTTCACTAATTACGTCCAGTTCAGCAACTCTTAATGGTAATGTGACCGGGTTGGGAAGCTGTTCAGCCCTTGCCCAGGAGAAAGGTTTTGTATATGCTTTAAATGCGGTGAACGCTAATCCAACCGTCGGCGGAACCGGGGTCACAAAAGTTGCAGTGGCCACCGCGCCTCCTGCGATCACTACAGGTGCCTATAACGCTCCTCTTTCGGGACTGTCTTCCAGTACCACCTATTCCTACAAGTCCTATGCATATGATGGCGCCAACTATTTTTATGGTGCGGTTCAGAATTTTGTCACTTTATGTGGGACGCCCACCCCGTCCGGATCTGTCACTGCTGCTAAAAGCTGTGGAAGCACTGCTCTGGTTTATAATTTTGCTGCCGGCGAACCTGCTGCGGGAGTTATCTACTATTGGCAAACCACGACTAATGGGACTTCGATGACGAATCCTGTGATTCCATCCATCGCCGACCCATTAAAATCTAATCCTTATGTGGTGACGACTGCTCAAAATTATTATATCCGGGGTTATGATGGCAACTGCTGGGGAACACAGATTTCTTCGCCTATTACTGTGGATACCATGCCTTCAATTACTACACAGCCAAGTGATCAAACCGTTCAGGACGGAAGTACCGCAACATTTAATGTGGGTACTTCCAGCTCGCCTATTCCGAATAAACAGTGGCAAGCCTACGACACTGCAAGTTCAACGTGGGTAAATGTAGGTACGAATTCCGTTAATTTGACGACCCCTGCAACAACGCTTGCGGACGAAGGAAAACAATACCGGGTAATAGTTTACAATGGAACGTGCCAGGTGATTTCTAATACCGTAACATTGCACGTTATCAATAAAAGACCCAATAATGCATCAACTTTGAAGAGCTGTATCGGAAACAATCAGCTCACTCTTTCCTGGACGGCACCAACGACTGGAGCTACTGTTACCGGCTATATCGTTTTTGCCCTTCCAGGGGCGGTGGTTCCATCGGAACCAGACACTTCTGCGGGAAATGCTTCAGGTTATATTGCTGATTCAGCTTATAATTTAGCTACTACTTACGGTACTTCAGGAAATTTAGGCAAAGCCGTTTACAAAGGTAGCGGAACTTCCGCCACGGTTACCGGATTGACGACAGGTCAGCAATATACGTTCAAAGTGGTGGCTTATAATGGGGAAACCCAAACCGGATGGGCGAATGGAATCAATATCCCGGGATCATGGAATCAGCAATATACGGTAAAAGTACCGGAAGTTGCTAATCCTGCAGCATCGGTGGCGCCCACTTCTTCGGTGGTTTCGTGGAATGTGGTCCCTGCATCGGTCGGCTGCTATGAATACATGGTGGTGGCAAGCCAGGGTTCTGTAACCCTTGTTCCTTCAGGAGATGGCTCCGCTTATAATGCCTTAACTGCTTTTGCAGGAAATAATCAGGTGGTCTATAAAGGAACAGGGAATACAGTGACGGTCACCGGACTGACAGAAGGAATCCAGTACTGCTACAAAATATTTGTAAGGGAGGTCAACAGTAACCAGTGGAGTTCAGGAGTGCAAGTCTGTAAAACTACAGGGTTGTCCTATTGTTCCTCAACAGCCAATGTTGCGACCGATGATGAAACAGGTATTACCAACGTTAAATTCAATACGATTGACAATACATCCTCAGGAAATCCTGCGTACACGGATTTCACAGCGATTTCCACCGATGTTATTATCGGGGAGGTATATGACCTCAGTGTAAAAGTAAATACTTTGGGATATCAAACCTATACCAAGGCTTGGATAGATTGGAACCGCAACGGGTCGTTTGAAAGTGGTGAAGTTTATGATTTGGGTGATGCCTATGAAGGACTTGATCAAGCTACGGCATTCTCGCCGCTGGCAATTACCATTCCAATTAACGCTGCCGTGGGACTAACCAGAATGAGGATTGCTACGCAGTATTTTTATGATGATACCGATATTATATTAACCCCATGTCAAACCGGATATGAATACGGTGAAGTGGAGGATTATACGCTCAATATCATTCGTGCCGCCGGTCCGGAAATTAATGTAAAAGGAAACTTGCTCAGTATCCCGTCCGGATCTACCAGTGTGATGGGATTAAATAATACGCTTTTTCTCAACACTTCCTTGGGGGAAAGTACAGCCGAAAAGGATTTTACTGTTGAAAACCTCGGGCTTTCACCACTTCTGCTTACCGGAACTCCTGCAGTGAAGCTGGAAGGGGACAATCCTTCGGATTTCACAGTGACGCTGCAGCCGGCTGCATCTGTTGCGGCTAACGGCAGTTCCGGATTTAAGATCAAATTTAATCCTACCACAGCCGGCGTTTTAAGGGCAACCGTAAGCATCAGCAATAATGACGTCACCGGGAACGAAAACCCTTATACCTTTGTCATTCAGGGAACAGGAACCTGTTCTTCGGTCCCTTCGCTTACGCTGTTTCCAACATCCGGACCGGCCAATACCGTAGTGAGCATTACTTCGACTCCTACGGATGATCTTACCGGCGCCACGGTAAAATACAATGGCGTGGCGCTTAATACCAATCCCATTTCGCCGACTCAAATGGAAGTGACCATTCCGGCCGGTGCCGAAAACGGAAACCTGGTCGTTCGTTTGGCTACGGGATGTATTTTTACCCAGCCTTTCACTGTGATTACTAAAGAATTCTTCGGGTGTGAAGCGGCTTCCGGAACATTGGCGACCGACCTGATCCTTTACGAAGTTTATGATGAAAAAGTTGGAAGTGGAGGTTATATCTCCATATTTAACGGAACAGCTTCCGCGAAAAATCTTGCCAATTATGAGATTTACCGGGCACCGTCTTCCACGGAACTATTGGCAAAATACACTAATGGGCTTTCCGGAAATATTTTGCCGGGTGAACTGAAAATCATTCGTGTTGCCGGAGCCAATAAGTGTTCATCACCGGCATCAACAGGAAATGGGACGATCATGTCAGGATTTAACGACGATGACAAATTTCAGTTGACCAATGCGAGCGGCACTACGGTTTATGATGAAGTGCAAGCTCCAAATTATGTGGGTTATTATCTGAAAAGAGGGGCGGGTAAACTGGGTAATCATCCCACTTACACCGCTTCTTCCTGGACCGTAACGCCGGTATCGTCAACGGATTGCCTGCCGGGAGGAGTGGCGCCGGCTCTGCCTGCCGGGAATCCGCCACAGATTACTGCGCAGCCACAACCGCCACTGTCCTGCAAAGCGAAGTTCTCGGTTACGGCGACCGAAGGGTTTCCGGGAGGGAAAATGCTTGCTTATCGATGGTATATGCTCTCTCCGGGAACCAATGTATGGAATCCGGTAACCGACAATGCCCAAATCCAGGGTGCAAATACTTCCGAATTGTCTATCTTGTCCGGAGCCGGACTGAATGACTATCAATTTTATTGTCAGGTTCGCGAAGATGGAGCAACCTGTTACACGGCATCCAATTCAATTCAGTTTAAAGATGTGGACACTACCTGGAACGGGACTTTCTGGACCAAGGGTGCACCTAATCAGAAATCCAGGGTGATTATCGCCGCGGATTATGATACGGCACTTCACGGAAGCTTCGAAGCCTGCACGGTGACTTTGAATGCAAATTATAATCTGAATATCAGAGCCAATGACTATGTTGCATCAAATTATGAGGTGATTAATCTCGGCAGTCAGGATCATTTCGTGGTACAGTCTGAAGGGAACTTAATCCAGGTGAATGATAACGCCGCGAACTCCGGCAGCATCACGGTGAAAAGAAACATCAATGTCTCTTCCGACCGGAAACAGTACAACTTTCTGATCTCGCCTGTGGTGGGAGCCAACCTGAAGACCAATATTTACCGGGACGGTTCCGGCAACCCGGTGAGTTCGCCGAGTGTGCAATACTATATGGAGAGTACTAACTATTTCGGTGAATCTTCCGGCGCATACATTGCGGGAAGGGGATTGGCGGTGAAAGAGCCGCTGACGGGCAATGGTCCTTTCTACGCGGTCTTTGCCGGACCTCCGGCCAATGGAGAGATTTCCATCAATGCGGTCAACTCCGCACCGGGAGTCACCACTCCGGGAACTACGATGCGCGGCCACAACCTGATCGGGAATCCGTATCCTTCAAACCTCGACCTTCTGACCTTCTATAACACGAACGGTGGTGAAGCCGGCAACCTGAGCTCCACCTTCCGGTTCTGGGACAATTATAAAAATACGACCTACAGCCAGATGGGATCTAATTACAGCGGAAACTCCTATGCGAGCTATAATGTGAAGTCCGCCACCGGCACCGCGGCAACATCGGACGCGGGTGCTTCCGGGGCGAGCAAAAAGATTCCGGGAAGATATGTTAAGGTAGGACAGGGCTTTTTTGCCCGGATTGTCGGCGTGCCTTCCAAAACCCTGAAATTCTATAATAATTCGCGCTCCAAAGAATTTGAGGATGATGCGTTCTTCGGCAGGGGAGGTTCGGCAATGGACCGGTACTGGCTGAAGATGATTACTCCGGGGCAGCTGGCGGTACAGATGGCGGTGGTGTATTTCGGGGGGGGCAGCAACGGGTTCGGTCAGGATGACTCCTTTTCCTCGGGCGGATCTGATGAGCTGTACAGTGTGACTGATGGACTGAAAATCGGCATCAACGGCAGGAGTCCATTTGCGGTGAGCGACAGGGTTCCGCTGGGAAGCAGGCATTACGAGTCCGGAAGCTACACGATCGCCATCGACCAGGCGGAAGGCATCTTCGCCAACGGCCAGAACATCTACCTGAAAGACAACCAGACCGGCACGGTGGCCAACCTGAGCGAGGGAAGCTACAACTTCTCGGCCGGTGCGGGCGAAACCACGGGAAGGTTTGAAATCATCTATGAACCTCAGACTATTCTGGCAACCGACGGAAAAGTGAAAGAAAACCTGCAGGTGTATAGGGACGGCACCGACTTTGTGGTGAAGGCATCGGACACAAAGATCACCATGATCGAGGTGTTTGACGGTGCGGGAAGGCTGATCCTGAACCTCCGTCCGAACAGTACCAAAGCTGTTATCGACGGAAACCTTCTGAGCAACGGCATGTACATGCTGAAGATTCACCACGGCGAACAGGTCAACACCAGGAAAATCCTGAAGTGAGAAACCTGAAATCAACAACTATAAATTAGCCGGATGAAAGTCCGGTTTTTTTTTGTGATTTTTTCATGGTCGTCTGACCGAAGCTGTGAAGTGAACATCAAAATATCAGGCGCTCAACCGTACTGATGAGGGGCTTTCTCTGGGTTATTTTGGAAAGTCGGCAGAAGTTCATTGCCTCATTTGCGGTAAATTTGCAGAATACAGTAAATAGGTCGGTACTGTCCACCTTACTGCGAACTGTTTTTTTTGCTGAAATATTTAATGAATTCAGACGGGGATACTCCCACATTGGCTTTAAAAACTGTTGCAAATTTCGAATGTGAAGAAAAACCGCTTTCTTCTGCCAGTACATTAATCTTATATTGTCGGTAAGTGGGATCTTCACTTATTTTCTGAACAATGTATTCAATTCTCAGGTCGTTGATATATCTGTTGAAGTCTTTCTGCTTGTGCTTTTTAATAAGGTAAGACAGGTACTTGGTGTTGGTTTCAATGATTGTGGCCACATAGGAGAGTGAGACTTTGCGTTCCAAATAGAGCTGCTCCTCTTCGAAGGTATGCAGTTTCTCCAGTAGTTTTTCTTCCGCATCGCGTGGCATTATTGCAATATCTTCCTCTTTGTGAATTGCTTTATCGAGCTGGTGTTCAAGTACCGGATCTGCCTTGGTTTGGCTCTGCCTGTCTTTCAGGTTTTTCAGGAGTTTTTCAATTTTTTGGATCTGCAGCTGCTTTTTTCTTTTATAGTAAAGAAAGTAGGAAATGCCACCTACCACGAGTACCAGACTAAGCAGCAAGTAGGTAAAATTTCGCCTTTCGATAAGGTGTAGGAATTCCTGTTCCTGTTTAGAAACGGTACTGCTCAAAACCTTTCGGTCAATTTTAGAAATGCTGTCATTGAGCGACGTGAATAGATCAAAGTATTTTCTTGATTTTTCGGTGTCCTGAAGCTCCAGGTAAGATTTGGAAAGTGTTTCAAAGAGCCCTTTCCTCAACTGGGGAAAACTTGCTTTTTTCTCCATGCTCAGTCCGTACTCTGCATATTTCACTGCTTTACGGTACTCTTTAAGACTGTAATAAAAAGAGCCAAGTTCGTTGATCAGTACCACCTTTTCCACGAGCGGCACGGGTTTTTCCTGATGGATATGCAGCGCCCTCAAGTAATAATCGCCTGCTTTCTTTTGGTCATCTGCCTTGAAATATTCGTTGGCAAGGATAATATAAGCATAGGCGATCAGGCTGTATTTTTTGGAAATATAGTCCTTTTCGTACTCGTTGATTTTTTTGGCTTCCTTTATACTTTTGCTGAGGGTGGCATACACCGAATCCCATTGGGCTTCGCTCTTGATGGCATGGGTTGCAAGGTTACCGTAGATAACGCTCAACGCATAATGCTTTCCGTCTCCCGGTGCAATCTTTTCGGCACATTTTAATGCCAGTTCATATTCCTCGTCTGCTTTTTTCATTAATCCAAGTTCGGAATAGGCGCAACCCTTCATCCGGTATATCTGAGACATTTTGCCATAATCCTTTACTTCTTCTGCTGCCTTCAGGTAATCTTCACTGAGATTGATGACTTTATTGTAATCTGAACTGTTGAAATAAACAATGGCCAAAGCGTTTCCTACCCTTGCGATGGCAGAACTGTATCCGATTTTTTTGCTGTTGATGCCGATTTCATTTAATATAGGAATCGCTTTTTCAGGATGGTCAGAGGTCACATAATGCAGTGCCGTATCAAACTGTCTGTTGATCGTTTCCTTCGTGATGCTTTGCTGCGCAAAAAAAATGCTGCTCCACAAAACACACAGAAATCCCCATCCATTCATTTTTCGGAAAAGAATGGTTTTACCGGAAAAAGGTGAATTTCTTCTATATGATTGATGAACTATATTTTGAATATTCAATGCAATGTTTTTAAAATTATCAATAATTCAAATATAAACTTTTATTGTTAACCAAGTGATGGGGATACAAAAAAACAGCAGATAAATCAAATTTATAGAATTTTTTGGCTCAGTTTTCCCGGAGAAAGAACCTGATCATTGGGGTCGGATGGATATGTAGGGCGATATATGCGGTCGCAGAAGGGTGCTAAAAGAAAAATTTAAAACACTGATTATGAAAGACATACTCTTTCCTTTCTTTCTATATTACCGAAAATGGATAGACATTATCTTTAACATATCGTTAAATCTTGATTTATTTGCGATGAATTTTTTACCGAGCTTATTATTGGCCAGCTTTTAAAATTTTACTCCAAATCATGGTGCGAGTTCAATATTCCGAAGTAAGAAATTTTTAGATGAAGATCTCTGAACCGACATTTTTTTGTTGATCGGGAGATGTCTGAACATAACTCCATTACTAAAAATTACTTAAAATATGATTCAACTATCTACGCTCAAAAAAGTCACCGTTTATTTTTCCATCCTGGCTTCCACTTCGTTGGTTGCTCAGCAGCAGATTATTTATCAGCAGAATTTTGATGGAAATAACGGCGTTTTCACCAATACCATTGTTTCTCAAACCACCCCGGTCAACGGTTGGTTAACCAGTTCTACCGCGGCGCAGTATGGCGGTGTGTACAGGCATTTGTGGAATTTTTCAGATGTAGCGAGCGGTGGTAACGCTAATGTGCTTCCTATCTCCGGCAGGTCTTTAGGAATGGGCTTTTACAATGGAAATAGTCCCAATGTTGCCAATCAGCATTTCCGGACTTGGGATGGAACGCCTCCCACAGACCAGACCTTTTTCACCACAAGATGGGCGCATGTAGGTATTTCTACGGTGGGGTATGAAAATATTACCGTGGAGTTTAAGTGGAGATGTACTGGCGAAGTTTTTAACGGTACCGTGTATGACTATGGAACTGTGAATACTTCGATTGATGGTGGAGCAACCTGGGCAATGGATCAGAGTGCGGGGCAAGCCGGGACAACCAGTCAAAGCGGTACCTTTTCGGGAGGACTTTATTTTGGAAATGCAGGGGTGCAAACAGCGACTCTGACTTTGCCGGCAAGCCGAAGTAACCAGGCGAATTTTCGACTGGCTTTCCGCATGGTTGTAGATGAAGGATACGGTACAGGAGGTGGATTCATCATTGATGATATCATTGTTCGTGGTACCGCGCTTTCCATGGCGACTTCAGAGCAGGATAAAAACTCAATTAAAGTTTATCAAGATCATTCTGAATTCGTAGTTTCTTCGAACAGCACAGATATTACTTCAGTTGAAGTTTATGACATGAGCGGAAGAATGGTAAGCACCAGGAATTCAAAGTCCAAAGAAGTCCGTATTGCTGCAGATTCCCTTGCAAAAGGTGCCTATATCCTGAGAATCTATACCCGGAATGGGGTGGAAGTGCGCAGGATTTTGAAATAAGTTCAATTCATTTTCAGCATATTGTCTGGTTTTTTTCACAAAGAAATCAGCCAGTTGTTTTAAACTTTTAGCCTTTTTTGCTCCGTAAAAGTAGGCGGGAGAAGATATGCTTCTTTTTGACCGCACTGGCATTTGCATTTTTTAATGCCCCAAATTTTTTAGAATGATGAAAAAAAAAATAGTACACCCATTTCGCAGGAAAGAGGTCACCTTACCTTGGCGCTACCTCCTGCTGTTCCTGCTGCTCTTCGCTTTCTTTTCGCATGCACAGCTCAGAAGAAATAATCAGAATACCCCCGGCAAACCGTCCCTGGTACAGGCTGGAAAAGTAAATGAGGTCCCCGAAGCGGCGTCCATCCATGCCGGGTCTCAGGATGAGCGTTCACCACTGGAGGAGATGCGTGGGAAACCTGAGGAACTGTCCAAACGCGACGCTTTCGCAAAACATTTTAAAAATGCTGATGGAAGCTACACTGCGGTTATCGGTTCAGGTCCCATCCACTACAAAAAAGACGGAAGATGGGAAGATATTGATACCAAGGTGCAGAAAGATTCCTATGGCGGTTACGGCTATTCCAACAAAGCAAACCTGATGGAATCCTATTTCGGAGCCACTTCTTCTAAGGGGATCATGTCTAAAACCAAGGAAGGTGAAATCCGGGAATTTCTGAATACGAGAATGTATTGGGAAGTCAACGGCGCGGAAGTTCAACCGGTAACCTCGGCTGATGTGGCGGCGAGAATAGAGGGCGACAAGGTGTACTATGATCATTTGTTTGGAAAGATTTCTGCGGAGTTTACCGTAAAATCAGGACAAAGAAAACTGAATTATATTATTCCTGATAAGAACTCTTTGGGTGAAATTGTCCATAATGCTGAGTACCTGGTTTTTGCTGAGGAATTTGAAATATCTGAAAATTTCAAAATTGTTGAAGGATTGCAACAATATAACAAACTGAAAAAAGAATATGAAAAAATTTCTGGAATTTTTGTAGTTGACAGGAAAGGTCAGGTCATATACAGTTACAGTGCGCCTGCAATTATTGAAGGTTATAATCCAAATGTAATTGGTCTGCCAGCACGAATGAATCCAGAAATAAGTTTCAGTCAAGAAGGAAACTCCGTCACTTTCTATACGAAAGTGAAGGTTTCATGGTTAAACAGCGAAAGTAGAGTCTATCCTATAGCAATTGATCCTACTGTGTCGGCATATCCATTCAATACTAACTTTTCCTCAGGACAGACATACAGTACGGGTGGAGGCAGCGGGAATATGGCAGCTGGTTATTCTGGTGGTTGGTACAGAGGCTGGGCAACTTTTAATTTAACCTCGTTGCCTTCGTTATCAGGTGTCACCGATGCAAGAATTTCTTTGTACATAAATAGCAAAGGGGGGACCCACGGCAGTAATGGAACATCTAACATCAACATCGGCCATACTGCATTTGATCTTTCCCGATTAATTTGGGTCAATAATTATACAACTCTTTATAATGCAATTACCGCCAGTACTAACAGTACGGGTGCATACAATTATATTCCAAACGTAAATGCCGGCGCTTACACTACTGTGGATTTAAAGCCTGGATCAAATACTTTGGCTTTGGATGAAATTGAAAAGAAATCGGGAAATGATACAGCTTTCTTTGCTGTCAGTTTTAGTCCTTCCTGGGGTACAGGTACTACTCAGAGATATTATGTTATAGCAGGATATACAGAGGTGAATAAGCCCTATTTAACGATCACATATACAGCAGAAGACAAGTATAAGCATGCAGCATACCAATATGCGAACGCTGCAGCGATTGGTGATGTTGGTTATGTTCAAATTGGTAATGTTAATATAGGAAGCATTAATAATACTACTGCCATAACAAACTACGCGTCGAATGCTTCCGTTATTTTTCGGAATACTCCCACAGGTTACAATAAATATAACCTGAGCACAGATGTGACTCCGGGCAATTCCTATGCATTAAAAGTCACCTATCGAGATTTAGGTTCCCCGTACAATTCAGGAAAAATTGCTGCATGGGTTGATTGGAATGATGATGGCGACTTTGCAGATGCTGACGAGTTCATTGGCATATCTCCTAATGCGACTTCTGGAAATCAGATTCTAAATTTTACTGTTTCGGTGCCCAGTTCAACAAATTCTGGTCCAAAAAGATTAAGAATTCGCTCTGTATTATGGGATGATCAGTTAAATGACTCTGATTATGATAAGACTTTTGAATATGGAGAAACGGAAGATTATACGCTTAATGTGTTGGTTACATGCACCACAGTAGGTTGGGCCAATCTCCATAATCCCCAAAACGGCAATCTGTGTCTGGGGAGTCCGTTTACCGCCTATGGTCAGATTTATATTGCCGGTGTTACCGAAGCGGCTGGCGCGGGAGCAGGAATCGAGGCTCAGTTCGGTTACAGCACCTCCGACAGCAATCCTTCGGGAGCGGGGTGGACCTGGCAAAATGCTTCATTCAGCAGTCAGCAGGGAAATAATGATGAATTCAAATACGATTTTACGCCATCCGTGGCGGGAACTTATTATTATACTTTCCGCTACCGCAGTGGACCGACCTGTCCGTGGTCTTACGGTGGTTATCATTCCGGAGGCGGCGGATTCTGGGACGACACCGTTAACGTCAGCGGACTGCTTACGGTGGATGTGGCTGCTGTGGCAGGAACTGCTGCTTCCGCGGTAACCGGAAGCATTTGCAAGGGAAATTCTGTCACCCTTTCGCTGGAAGATTACACAGGAAATGTTCATTGGCAAAGCTCTTCAGACGGGGTCGCTTTTACGGATATTGCAGGAGCTGAGTCTGCCGGCTATACGACGGAGAACCTGCTGAGCAAAACATTTTTCCGCGCAAGAGTGAAGAGTGGTGCTTGTGAAGATCAGTATTCCAATGTACTCAGTTTTGATATTGATCTGCCCGCTTCATTTGCCAACCTCCAATGGCCAGGAAGCGCAAGCTCCTGCGCAAATATGCTTTACACGGTCTATGGCAGGGTATTTATTGGGGGAAAAACAGATCAGGCTGCGCAGTCATCGGGACTTTCTGCAGAGTTTGGCTGGAGCACCGTCAATTCCCATCCTGAATCCTGGGTGAACTGGCAGCCGGCACTGTACAACGGGAAAGTGGATGCTGGCGACGGGCAACTGCATAATGAAGAATATAAGTTTGACTTTATGCCTCCTTCCAGCGGAACTTATTACTACACCTTCCGCTATAAAAACGGCACATGCGATTATGTTTACGGGGGTTTCGCCAATGATTCAAATGTTAATCACGGTGGCATCTGGGATGGAATCCTTCACCGGAGCGGCGAATTAATTGTGGGACAAAATACCGTTTGGAACGGAAGCAGCTGGAGTATAGTGCCTGGTTCTGCTGATTATCTCTCAGCTGAAATACAGGGGAATTACTCCACTTCCGGAGCAGGTTTAAATGTGTGTGCTCTTTCGGTTACCAATCATTCGGTGCTGAACATCAAGGCAGGAAGTCCTGTGACGGTGCGGAACCAAATCAAGGTGGATCCGGGAAGCGATATCGTGGTGGAAAGCGATGCCAATCTGATCCAGATCAACGATGATCCGAATCCGGAAAACTCCGGCAGCATCACGGTAAAAAGAAACATCAATGTCTCTTCCGACCGGAAACAGTATAACTTTCTGATCTCGCCTGTGGTGGGAGCCAACCTGAAGACCAATATTTACCGGGACGGTTCCGGCAACCCGGTGAGTTCGCCGAGTGTGCAATACTATATAGAGAGTACTAACTATTTCGGTGAATCTTCCGGCGCATACATTGCGGGAAGGGGATTGGCGGTGAAAGAGCCGCTGACGGGCAATGGCCCTTTCTACGCGGTCTTTGCCGGACCTCCGGCCAATGGAGAGATTTCCATCAATGCGGTCAACTCCGCACCGGGAGTCACTACTCCGGGAACCACGATGCGCGGCCACAACCTGATCGGGAATCCGTATCCTTCAAACCTCGACCTTCTGACCTTCTATAACACGAACGGTGGTGAAGCCGGCAACCTGAACTCCACCTTCCGGTTCTGGGACAATTATAAAAATACGACCTACAGCCAGATGGGATCTAATTACAGCGGAAACTCCTATGCGAGCTATAATGTGAAGTCCGCCACCGGCACCGCGGCAACATCGGACGCGGGTGCTTCCGGGGCGAGCAAAAAGATTCCGGGAAGATATGTTAAAGTAGGACAGGGCTTTTTTGCCCGGATTGTCGGCGTGCCTTCCAAAACCCTGAAATTCTATAATAATTCGCGCTCCAAAGAATTTGAGGATGACGCATTCTTCGGCAGGGGAGGTTCGGCAATGGACCGGTACTGGCTGAAGATGGTTACTCCGGGGCAACTGGCGGTACAGATGGCGGTGGTGTATTTCGGGGGCGGCAGCAACGGGTTCGGTCCGGATGACTCCTTTTCCTCGGGCGGATCTGATGAGCTGTACAGTGTGACTGATGGACTGAAAATCGGCATCAACGGCAGGAGTCCATTTGCGGTGAGCGACAGGGTTCCGCTGGGAAGCAGGCATTACGAGTCCGGAAGCTACACAATAGCCATCGACCAGGCGGAGGGCATCTTCGCCAACGGCCAGAACATCTACCTGAAAGACAACCAGACCGGCACGGTGGCCAACCTGAGCGAGGGAAGCTACAACTTCTCGGCCGGTGCGGGCGAAACCACGGGAAGGTTTGAAATCATCTATGAACCTCAGACTATTCTGGCAACCGACGGAAAAGTGAAAGAAAACCTGCAGGTGTATAGGGACGGCACCGACTTTGTGGTGAAGGCATCGGACACAAAGATCACCATGATCGAGGTGTTTGACGGTGCGGGAAGGCTGATCCTGAACCTCCGTCCGAACAGTACCAAAGCTGTTATCGACGGAAACCCTCTGAGCAACGGCATGTACCTGCTGAAGATTCACCACGGCGAACAGGTCACCACCAGGAAAATCCTGAAGTGAGAAACCTGAAATCAACACCTATAAATTAGCCGGATGAATGTCCGGCTTTTTTTTGTGAACCGGTTCTTTAGAGGTCATGCGCTTCCGGGAGTTTTTAAATCCTCCTTCACCTGAAGCTGGAATGGGACCGTTCTTGTGATGATTGTTTTCTGGGTGTTCCGGAAAATCAGTATTCCTGTATCATCCGGCGGAAGGCGGTAAAACCTGGGTGTTACAGGGATACTATTTAGATTTCATCGGGTAAGAAGGGGTATTTAAAGGTGAAAATGCTGAGGTTTCAAAATAGGTGTTTTCACTGTTTTTTTCATTTTGGACAAAAATAAACAATGAAAACCGGGATATTTAATGTATTTTTGAAGCGAAAAGCACAAATGATGAAAAATTATTGCGATTCTTCATTGCAGTACACGAACTTTTCTCGCGTCAGAGAAATGGTTTGAAGACTTTAACAGAATTTTTGATGCCCGTTTTTGTTACTGTTTTTTCTAATCTCTTCAGGGCAGAAAAGGGGGTGCCTTAGGTCAAAAAGACCGCTGGTAATTCCCCGGGAGTTAATACAGCAGCCGCTTGGAAAATGTTCTTTGGAACGTTCCGGGTGGCTGCGTCTCCAAAATCAGGTCAATCCGCTGCTTATCATTGCGCCGAATTTTCTGCTGAAAACGAATTTTTTCTGTTCTTTCATTGTTCAGTTGACTGTTTGATCCGTATTTTCCAATACATGAAAGAGACCGGCGATATCTTTTTTTACACCCACGGACCACGAAATGAGGTTTGAACTCCTGAAGCCGGTTCACTGCTCACTTCCGTTCCACTTTGCCGTTTCGTTCCGTACCTTATTCCTCCCGGCTCCCTTCCTGTTCTGAACTTTTTCCGTACTCCGGTCCATCAGAGGATAACCGGCGGAAGAACATGCTGGTTATGGTTTGGCAATGCTGGAATACGCCATCCTGTTTCACCGGATCTTTTTTTAACTGCTGAATCCGGCGACAGGGATCGATTTGGAATTTGAATACTGTCATACGCCGTCCCTATAAACAGGACTGAAAGGGGCTCACCAAAGAGTCGAAATTTGCTCTGAACGGACCCTGCTTTCGGGCGGCTCATAACAGATTTTTACTTCAGCGGATCACCAGATGCGGGTGAAAATTTTTCCTGATGCTCATCAGATTTAGCCGGCTGGTAAACTGTAGGCTCCCGACCGCCTGTTTCATTTTTGACTCTGACTTCAAACATATGCAATCCGGAATAGTGAATTTTTAACCAATTCCAGGTTTCTCCCAATTATTCTTAAAAGTAAATGATGAGTCCAAATGGGGTACCGATAGATCACTGATCGGTCTGCACTGAATGACTTTTCTATTTTTCTGAGGCTGCCCCGGCCAATATTTCTCCGGGAAAAGCCGGGAGTCCTTTTGCGGCGTATCCTGATCAGATTTAATTTTGGGGTGATCAGCAGATTAGTATTGTGATGACTGAAGTCCGTTATGTTTATCGATTTTCTATCATAATTTCATGAATTGATGATTTTTGCATAATTTTTGCAGGGTCATGGTGCAGTCAAGGTAACCTTGATTGTTTTTTTTTGTTGCTGTTTTTGTTAAAATTTTATTAATTTATTGCTGGTTTCGTTAAGCTTTTTTGGATATTAAACTAATTATTCTATTTTTACCTATTGTTAATCATTATGTTAAGTTTGATTCCTGGTTTTGGCAGCTGTTTTTCAAATTATGAAATTTTCAAGAAAGGAGATTAATTTTTTAAAAAAGTACAATTACTAAAACTATAATACGTGGCAAAAAAATTTATCTGTTCAAAGTTTAGCGCTTTAGTTTTTTCGATTTTGCTTTTCTGCGCATGTGGATGGGGCTTTGGGCAAGCTCCAGTCACTGACAACACGTCTGGATCTGATAAAACCTTTACCGTACCGGCTGGTGTCACCCACATCAATATAGCCGCTTGGGGCGGAGGTGGAGGCGGAGGTGGAGCAAGTAACAACAGGACAGGTGGGAATGGCGGCGGCGGCGGTGGTGCCGCTTCCGGCCAGTATGCGGTTTCTGCCGGAAATACTTTCACCTACGATGTTGGATCCGGAGGTGCAGGAGGTGCTGCAAATGGTGGTAAAGGTGGTAATGGATCTTTGTCTTCAATAACTTCTTCTTTACCGGTCTTAAGCCTTATTGGAAATCCAGGTTTGGGTGGTTTAGGAAATAGGGGGACAATAGTAAGTGGAGTCAGTAGCACAGGTGGTTCTGCATCTGGCGGTACAACTAATGCTGCTGGATCTAATGGTTTAAGGGCCGGTAATAATGGTCCTTCTGGTGCAGGTGGAAATTCCGGTACAGGATTTTCGCAATTGGGTACGGGTGGTGTAGCGGTATCAAGTGAAAGCTCAGGCAATCCCGGCCTAGTGCCAGGTGGCGGTGGTAGCGGTGGTTATCGAAATAACAATAATAATATGCCAGGTGGTGCCGGTGCAAACGGTCGGGTCATGTTTGATTTTATTTCCGTTTCATCCGTAACTCCTTCATCCGTCTGTGTGGGTTCCACCATTACCATTACCGGCAATTACTTCTCTGCTTCGGGAACTCCAACCGTCACCATCAATGGTACTGCCTGTACTTCAGTAACGGTAGTCAATGCAACAACCATTACTGCCGTAGTTGCCGCAGGAACTACATCCGGAGTGGTGGAAATCAATAATAACTTAAGAAGGAATAATGGCCACAGCATTACGATAAATCCTGCGCCGTCGATTACTTTGCAACCGACCGCAGTTTCCATCTGTACGAACGCAACCGGGACCTTCAAAGTCACTGCTACGGGTGCCACCACGTACCAGTGGATGAGAAACGGGGTGAATTTATCCAATGATGCAACCTATAGCGGGGTAAATACGCCAACGCTCACGATCACATACCCTGCTGCCGCAATTGCCGGTAATTTTTCTGTGGCAGTGGGGAACGGAACCTGTTCCACTAGTTCTTCCTCGGCGGTTTTAACCGTAATCCCGGTTCCGGTGCCAGCGGTTTCGCCGGTGCCGGCTAACGGAGCATTTGGGGTTTGTTATGCGGGAACTGGTGCGGTTAACGCTATTTCCTGGGGTGCGGTAGCGGGTGCTACTTCCTACGACGTGTATTTCGGGGCAGGAAGTCTGCCCGCAACGGTGACCGCTACTAATGTGACTGCCAACAGTTACGCTACCGGAGCACTGCTTCCCAACACTACGTACTATTGGCGGGTGGTTGCCAAGAATGGCTGTGGAACAGCCGGTTCAGCCACCTTCACCTTTACCACTTCGGATATTCCGTGTGTCTGTACTGCGGATATTGGTACTGCTGATCCCTCAATAGCTTATATAAAAATGGTGAGTTTCCGCGGTGCCCTCAATCAGGCCGTAATCGATAATCCTTCTACATATTCTACTGTAACTCCCGGTTATCAGGATTTTTCCAACCTGACACCACGCCCGGTGCAGGCACAGGGAAATGGTTTGAATGTTTTTATTGATACCTATAATAGTAATAGTGATAAAAAAGCTTCCTTTGTAAAAGTATGGGTGGACTGGAACAGAAACGGGGATTTCACGGATACCGGTGAAAATATTTTTAATGTAACCACGGGATTTGTTTCCACCACCATCGGTATTGCGATTCCCCCAACTACTCCCCCGGGCAATTACCGGATGAGGATCAGGATCAAAGATGCAGATGCGACTATTAATCCTTGTAAAACCATCAATAATTTTGGGGAAACTGAGGATTATATTTTCACCGTGATTGCCAATTGCTCTGCCATTGTCACCTCCACCACGGATGGTTCACGATGCGGAACCGGACCGGTGACGGTAAGTGCAGTGGCCGTCGGAAGTCCCACTGAGTTCAGGTGGTATGCCGCACCAATCGGGGGCAGTCCCATTGGCACCACCGCTACCGGAACCTGGAGCACTCCTTCCATAACTTCCACCACTACTTATTATGTAGCCGCATTCAATGGCTGCGAATCATTGGTGAGGATCCCGGTGAAAGCCATCATCAAACAGACGCCGGATATTACTTTTACGCCGGGGTCTGCAGTGGCATGCGGTGATTCCTCCATCATCGCCATCAGTGCCGCAGGAGATAAGGAAGTGGACTATTTTATCGACGAAAAATTTGAAGGCGGCGGACTGGGCGTGTTTACCAATCAAAATATTTTGAGTACTGCTAATAATGCCTTTACCATGTGGCAGAACAGGACCAGTGTGTTTGTTCCTGGCGGGTCAGTATGGTTTCCTGCGATTGCATCCGGGGTTGCAGGCAGTAAATTTGTGATGGCTACTTCAGATTTGAAGGACGTAAATGTGGAAAATGCCCTGGTTTCGCCCGTGATCAATACGACCAACTACAGTAACCTGACCTTCAGATTCAGGGTGTATTTTTCCAAATATAGAAATACTCTTGACGACGATTTTGTGAGCATAGAAGCTTCTACCGACGGGGGCGCCAGCTATACTGAAATAAAAAGAATATATGAAAGTATTGGGCAGGGGAATGATTTTGCTACGGTCACCATTCCTCCGGCAGAACTGGCGGCTTATGAAAATAAACCTTCAGTAAGGATCCGGATCAGATACAAATGTAATTGGGGGGATGGAGTCGCTGTGGACGATGTGGAGTTTTTTGGCGAAAGACCGCTTCAGCCTTCCTTTGTCTGGACGGGTACGCCGGTGGATATCTACTCTGATGCGGCAGCTACCATCCCCTATGCCAACCAGCCGATCTCCAGAATCTACATCAAGCCAAGTCTGGCACAGCTGGAAGCCAATAAGTCTTTTGTGCTGTCCGCAACCGCCACTTTGGTCAACGGATGTTCGGCGGTAGGAAATATTACGGTCAACAACAATAACAACATCTCCAGTGTTGCCTCTGCAGACTGGGCTACGGCTACCGCATGGCTGCCAGGCAAAACGCTGCCGGACATCACCAAATGCGTGATCGTGAAAACACCGGTAACCATTAAAGGGAATGCTCATTTTGAGGCATTTAATGTGCTTGTCCTGCCCAGCGGTATCTTAAATATCAATGACGATCCCACCAAAACCGCATCACTGAGAATACAGGAGGAGTTGACCAACAGGGGACCGGCCACTGCAGTAAATGTGAACAGCGGAGGAAACTTAATCCAGATCAATGATAACGCAGCGAACTCCGGCAGCATCACGGTGAAAAGAAACATCAATGTCTCTTCCGGCCGGAAGCAGTACAATTTTCTGATCTCGCCTGTGGTGGGAGCCAACCTGAAGACCACTATTTACCGGGACGGCTCCGGCAACCCGGTGAGTTCGCCGAGCGTGCAATACTATATAGAGAGTACTAACTATTTCGGGGAATCTTCCGGCGCATACATTGCGGGAAGAGGATTGGCAGTGAAAGAGCCGCTTACGGGCAATGGTCCTTTCTACGCGGTCTTTGAAGGGCCTCCGGTGAATGGGCAGGTTTCCATCAATGCGGTCAACTCTGCACCGGGAGTCACCACTCCGGGAACCACGATGCGCGGACACAACCTGATCGGAAACCCTTATCCCTCGAATCTCGATCTTAAGGCCTTCTACACCGGCAATGCCGCTGATGGCCATTTGAGCTCCACCTTCCGTTTCTGGGACAACATCGGAAACACCACCTATGCCCAAATGGGATCGAATTATTCAGGTAATGCCTACGCGACCTATAATGCAGTCAACGCTACAGGGACAGCAGCTGCAACTTCTGATACTGCCCCAAGTGGAAAAATTCCGGGACAATATGTTTCCGTGGGACAGTCATTTGTAGCAACAATAATCAATACTTCTTCTAAAACACTGACTTTCAAAAATAATCTGCGTGTGAAAGAATTTGAAAATAACCCGTTCTTCGGCAGGGGAGGTTCGGCAATGGATCGGTACTGGCTGAAGATGGTTACTCCGGGGCAGCTGGCGGTACAGATGGCGGTGGTGTATTTCGCGGGCGGCAGCAACGGGTTCGGTCCGGATGACTCCTTTTCCTCGGGCGGATCTGATGAGCTGTACAGTGTGACTGATGGCCTGAAAATCGGCATCAACGGCAGGAGTCCATTTGCGGTGAGCGACAGGGTTCCGCTGGGAAGCAGGCATTACGAGTCCGGAAGCTACACGATTGCCATCGACCAGGCGGAAGGCATATTCGCCAACGGCCAGAACATTTACCTGAAAGACAACCAGACCGGCACGGTGGTCAACCTGAGCGAGGGCAGCTATACCTTCTCGGCCGGTGCGGGCGAAACCACGGGAAGGTTTGAGATCATCTATGAACCTCAGACTATTCTGGCAACCGATGGAAAAGTGAAAGAAAGCCTGCAGGTATATAGGGACGGTACCGACTTTGTGGTGAAATCCCAAAGTCAGGAAATCACAGGTCTGGAGGTATATGACAGTGCCGGAAGAATGATTCTGAAAACAGCACCAAATTCTATGAAAGCCACCATCGATTCATCGGTCATGGTAAACGGGGTTTATGTGCTGAAGATTGACCGGCACGGACAAGTCACAACCAAAAAAGTGATCAAATAGATCATTAAAATCCTATTCTTTAAAGACCCGGGAAATTTTTCCCCGGGTCTTTTTTCTTTTGTCGATGGACTTCAGTCTGCGTAGAAAGGGGATGGAGCATTCTGGTCAGTTTCTTCTGTTCCACATGGTGATTTGCTGTGGCGTCCCAAGTTTTTCCGGTGATTGGAGATTTTGATTTGTTGTTGATCAGTGGGTAGGTTAATGTGCCATTCAAAGTCATGAGCTTTTGGGAAATTCATATTGTTCTATACAGGAAAGTCCTTTAAATCAGACCCGATTAATTTTATAGAGGGAAGAAACTATGGCGTCTTAAAAAGTGTTTAAGTTGAAAAGGTACAATATATGCGTTCTTGCTGTTCACAGAGTTCACCGGAAAATTGTCCACTTGAGCACCAGAAAACATTCCGTATTGTCAATCCTGGAAAATAGGGATAAAATCAAGATATTAATGATGAACCCCGGAACCGGATCACAAATAAGCACCGCTTTTTCAGTGTGTTAACCGCTTTTAGAACACGGACGTATCGGCGGATGAATCGCCATAATCCGTAAATGTCAGTGGGAAGAAAAAGGTTCAAGACATTGGGGTTTCAAGGCTGGCTCCTCCCACCCCTAAGAATAGCCCCTTGCAGTTTATGCCGACTTTACCCGCCGGTTATTCGGTAAACCCCTATGAGACATTGCCCGCTTCAGGTACTTACGATCCCGCCAATACTTTGCGAAAACCCCGCAAAACGGGGCTGCGAAAATGATCATGGGCACCAAATGTCTTTGGAACAACCAAATTTCTAAAGTTTTCACCGCCAGTTGAAACAGGCTTCAAAGCCGGTTTGCATGTGCACAACCTGTTGTGCATTTAGCGATAATTCATAACGCTTTGATTTTTTTTAACCTTTGTATATCATCAACCGGCGAAAGCGCCTTAGTTGATTTCAAAAACACGGGGGATTAGTCTGTCCTTGCGTGGAAAAAAACGCAGGGACAAACAATTTATATAAATTTTATGATACTTAAAAGCACCTGTTGCAGACCAGACAAGGGCGCTTCCGCTTATTGTTTCCAGACAGAGTTCTCAATGCACAGCATGCAGAAGTTGATATTTTTCTCTAAGTTTTGTAGGAAGCATAAATTTTTTTTTGTTTTTGGAAAGGGTGTTTTCACCCTTTTTAATGAATCGGCTTAAATAATTAATGAAAGGTGCAGAATATTAGCGTAAATTTGTATTGATACAAATGAAATAAGATTATTTTTAAGTTTAAATAAAATAGCTTATGAAGAAAAAAATACATCAACAACATCAGAAGTTTGCCGGATCTACGGTGGTGAAGTTGAACCTTCCATTTTCCTAAACCAAGTTCAGTGCATTAATTTTAGGTTTCACAGTCCCTGCTGAAAAAGGGATTTGAAACAGCGGTGATCTGCCTTATCGTTTCGGTGGGGATTTTTCACCAATAAATACCTGTCCATTATAATTATCTAAAAACACAAAATAATGAAAACAATTCTGCTTTTTATTTCGTTCTTAATCGGGATCAACTGTTTCGCTGCAGTTCCCGCTTATACCATTGCCAAATTTACTTCCAGCGGTTCCGGCAATTGGGAAAATCCTGCAAGCTGGATGGTGAGTTACGATGCGGGTGTACCGCAGGTTTCCACTGAAATTCCGGGTGCATCCGGTCACACTGGTGTTTCCGTGGAAATACAGTGTGGACATACGGTTGAGATTAAGTCTGCCCTAAATAAAGGAACTAAGTATTTTACCATTGAAAATTTAACGGTGCAAGGGGTTTTGAGTCTGACGAATCAGGGGAACCTGCCCACTACGGAATTTAGATCTGCCGGTAATTTTTTACTGTTGATTGATGGTGGAGCATTGTTTATTGCAGATAAATTGACCTTAAAGCTGCCCACCAATACCATTATTTCAATTACTGAGAGTGCGGGCGGCAGTTCATGCCGGGGATCCTATAATCTGGGATTCAACGGAAACTGCCAGGGAAACGGAAATACCACCTTATTAATAGGTGATATTGTGTACAAATGTAGAGATTTTCCGGTCATTAACGCTAATGGGGGTACTGCCATCGGTGCATTGGCAGGCGCAGTTCCATCCATCGTGTGCTATTATGACAGTGAAACGATCCCTGAAATTGTAGTGAGCTATATGAATTACACGGGTGGCTTCGCCAATGTGAAATATAATTTACAGTTAACGAGCAAGCCTCCTTTAAGTACTGTAGCTTTGAGTACCGGCGATGTGAAGTTTTCTTCCCTGCAACGAACGATTTCTTTAAATCAGATTTTGGATAAACCGGGTGACTATGTTTTCACCCTGAAAGTGACTTTGATCAATGATCCGACAAAAACCAATACGGGCTATGTTACCATCAAAAAAGGAGACGAAAGTATATTTTCTGCCGGTTCCTGGGATGTCAATAAAGGAGTACCCAGCTTATTCAACGGACTCTCTGCGGTGATCAATGATAACTACAATACCGGTGTTTTCGGTTCGATTGATGCGTGTGCCTGCACGGTGACTTCGGGAAAAACCCTTACCGTGGCTCCGGGTACTTATGTGAAATTGCTTGGCAGAATAGATAATAGCCATGGCGGAACGGTGGTGGTAAAAGACAGTGCGAACCTTATTCAGGTTTATGACAAGGTACTCAATATCGGAAACATAAAAGTAGAGAAGGGGTTTATTTTTTCCGCCGGAAGACAGCAGTATAATTTGGTTTCCTCACCGGTGATCGGGGGTAATCTGAAAAGCATTTATCCCGGAAACCCCATCGCGGCTTATTTCAATGAAGCCACGGATTTTTTCTATAATTCAACAGGGGTAAATATTCAGGGAAGAGGATTGGCGCTAAAAGAACCTTCTGCTTCTGCAGTGCCTGCCGGAACAGTAGCTGCTTCATTTGTGGGGGTGCCTTTTAACGGGACTTTAAATTTTCCTATATCGTACAGCAATGCCCAGCGCGGTTATAATTTAATAGGTAATCCATACCCTTCCAACATAGATCTGCTGGCCTTCTACAAGACCAATGTCGATTTGATCAGTTCCACCTTCAGTTTTTGGGACAACAGGGGAAATACCCTTTTCGAACAACAAGGTTCCCAATACAACGGCGAACACTATGCCCTTTTCAATGCAAGCAACGGGACTTCCACAGCAGCACATACACCGGGATATCCTTCAAGACCGCCATCACGATTTGTAAGACCCGCGCAGGGATTTATGATAAAAGCTTTGAGCACGGGCACCGTGATATTCCGTAATGAATCCATGCGGGTGGATAATCCTGCCACTCCTCAATACTTCGGAAAAGGCGGAAAAATTGTAAATGGCGCCATGGATCGCTATTGGCTTGGATTAACGACTCCTTCGGGCGTGCAATATTCGGCGGCGGTGGTTTATTATCAGGGTGGTTCACTGCAGGTGGGTCAGGACGATTCCAAAGCGGTTGACAGTTCAGAGAATGTTTATACCATGGCCGGAGCAGAAAAAATCGCCATTCATGGCCGTCCGTTATTTGACAGTAAGGATGTTCTTCCATTGGGGTACAGTGCGTCTGCTGCCGGAAACTACACCTTATCACTTCAGGATTCAGAAGGGGTTTTTGCCAACGGGCAAAACATCTATCTCATCGATAAGCAAACCGGAATTCAGACCGACCTTTCTCAGGGCAGCTATGCGTTTTCAAGCAGGCCGGGAGAATTTACCAACCGTTTCGAGTTGGTATATGTGCCAAAAATAATATTGGCGACCCATGCCGTACAGCAGAGTGATGTGATGGTTTACCGCGAAGGAAATGATTTTGTGGTGCAGACTCCGGCGCAAAAAATGACCGAGCTGCAAGTATATGATGGGGTGGGAAGAATGGTCTTCAGGATCCTGCCCAACAGTATCAAGGCTACTATCGATGCCTCATCATTAACCAATGGGGTTTATTTCTTAAAGATTGTGCAGGAAGGAGGCGCGATGACCATGAGGAAAGTGCTGAAATAAACTGAAATTTCAATCAAATGAACAGAGGCTGTCCGGAAAAAGGGCAGCCTTTTTTTGGGAAGATCAAGGAGGAAAGAGAAAAATATCGGGCAAAAAGGCGCATTTTTTGAGCCTATTTTCGATTGATTTAACATATTACTGACATTTTTGTGATTTTATTTTGGGAAGCAGAGATATACAACTTTTTATCTGTAAAAAAATATGGTAAAAGATAATGTAACGTATTTGATTTATTTTAATTAAATATATATTAATAGAGGAATATTTTTTGATTTGATTAAAAAAAGGTGTAATCACCTTTTTTCTGCTTCTGTACAAAAAAAGTTTGCATCGTGTTTGTCAGCGGGTTATATTTGCAGCAAAAAAAAATACCGAAACACAAAATGAAAAAAATTTACGCTTACCAAAGTGGCGGGTATTCTGCTGTATTTGCACGGCATGCTGTCTGCACTGGCTCCTTTCCCTTTTTTCTTATCACCAGTTTACGGTATGCAGTTCACTAAACTGCATTATGACTGTCATGTGGTTTACAGACTGCACCGACTTTTAACGCCGAAATTATTAAAAATGCTTTCCTTAACAGATGATACGGAAGGTGTTTAGTGGTATGGGTCACTTCAAAACCTACATTCCTTCTTTTGAAAAACACAAATATGAAAAATTTTCACACTGGATTAGAAAAGTACTGCCTTGTGCTGTTTGTCTTGATTTCTTCTTTTGCTATCGGGCAAACCAATACTTGGAAAGGAGGTTCCGGAAACGGAACCCAAAAAAATGATTGGAATAGACCGGCAAACTGGAGTTTGAATAAGCTTCCCACTGCAACAACAGACGTTGTAATACCGGGGGGTGTTGCCAATATGCCAAGTATTGCCGCCAACACAAGTGCAGTTGCAAATAACCTAACCATCAATGCGGGTGCAACTTTAACCACTGCTGATAGCAGTACCAGCTTATTGAATATAAAAGGAAATTTTACAAATAACGGTACGCTGAACGCAGGTGCTGCGTCTTTAGTGACCTTCGATGGAAATATTGCTTCTTTGATTGGAGGTTCTTCGAAGAGTAGTTTTGGTAACCTTGCCATTAACAAAACAGCATCATCGGTAACCAGCAGTGCTAAAACTTTTGCAGTAAATGGTAACCTTACCGTTACTCAAGGGAATTTAATTTTAGCAGCAACGGATACGGATTACACCGTCGGAAAAAACCTTACCGTGGCTGCTGCGGGGACGCTGACTCATAACGTTGCATGGAATGCTTACTCAAAATTATTGCTGGTGAGTGGAAATGTGGATATTTCCGGCGCTTATTCTTACAGCGGAGCCTATACCGGTGCGGAAGGTCCACGTGCCCATTTACAGATGAATGGACCCGGCACGACGATCAGAACAGGAAGCACGGCATTAAGTATCTTAACAATTGCCAATGCCAGCGGTATTATATCAGCAAACGGTACCTTAACGGTAAACGATAACTTTTGGGCACCCTATAATCAGGCCGGAACATTCCAGACAGCAGGCAACACGGTAAATGCAAAGGGTGCAGTGCTCGCTGCCGGAGGAACTTTGGATATTAACGGCGGAACCTTAAATGTAACGAATGGTTTGTATGTGGGTTACGGCGCGGTTAACGGAACAGCAAAGCTAAGTGCAGGGACATTAAATACTGATTTTATAAATGTCGGGGTCGCTGGTCAAGCAGGAATCAATACTTTTAATCATTCCGGAGGAACGGCAAACATTGGCAATCTTAATATAGACGGAACGGCAACAAATACGTACCTCTGTACGGGTTCGCCTACTATCAATATTTCGGGGACGTGGACGAACAATAAGACTTTTACGGCTGCAAACAGTACCGTTAATTTTACCGGTACTGCTGCTCAAGCACTTAATGGAACTCTGTCAGGAACGACAGGGAGATTTTACAATCTAACTTTTGATGGTGGGGGAGCTACGTTAAGTTCACCGATTGAGATTTCGAATAAACTTTCCATGACTAATGGGATCTTAAATACGGGAACCAATGTTGTGAGTCTTACAAATACCTCAAACACTGCCGCCAACGCGGGAAATGTGACTTCATTTGTTAGCGGTCCGGTTAAGTGGTCAATGTCTGGTACAGCTAATACGTCCTACGTTTTTCCGGTGGGAAAAGGAACTACTTATTTGCCTTTTGTTTTGGCGAATGTGTCAGCACCAACAGGAACTACTCCATCCGCGCAAGCAGAAGCATTCGACACTAACTGCGGAGGGACTGCAGATCTTTCAACTACCGGAACACTAAGCACAACAGAATATTGGTCCCTTGTTACGACAGGAACTTTCACCAACAGCTCTGTTTCTTTATCCCGACCAACAAACATAGCACCATTTGATGTTATTGGAGGCAGTGGGGCTAAAGCAGGTGCTTATACTTCTTTGCTTGGAACAGTGGGGTCGAATGGAATAACAAACTCATCAAGTATTGGAGCTAACCGCTTTTTTGTTTTTGCCGGAAAGAAACAGAAAATTGTAACCGGAACCGTGGTGTCGCCCAATTGCGCTGGCTCATCGGTTTCAGTGCCTTTCACAATTGAAGGAATTTTCAACTCTGGAAATGTTTTTACCGCACAATTATCTAATTCCACAGGAAGCTTTGCTTCGCCAACAAATATAGGTTCGTTAACTCAGACAACCGCAGGAACAATTTCAGCCACTATTCCGGCCGGAACTCCTGCAGGAAGCGGTTACCGGATCCGCGTAGTGAGCAGTAATCCTAATGTTGTGGGAACTGATAACGGTGCAAATATAACCCTATCTGATAAGCCAGCAATTGCAGTAATCGCAGCGCCAGCAGCAATATGCGCCGGAGGATCCCTGAATCCGGCCACGCCTACAGTTACCGCAAACGGTTCAGCAGTTACTGCTCAAGGCTGGCAACTGGAAACCGGAGTTGGCAGCGGGGTATTCGCCGATCTGACCGTTCCTTATGCTGTTACATTTGCAGACAATGGTAAAAAGCTTCAATATCATGCGACGAACGGTTGCGGGACTACCACGAGCAACCTGATAACACTGACCGTGAATGACAAGCCAACAGTTTCTGCAATCGCAGTGCCAACAGCATTATGTGCCGGAGGATCCCTGAATCCGGCCACGCCTACAGTTACCGCAAACGGTTCAGCAGTTACTGCTCAAGGCTGGCAACTGGAAACCGGAGTTGGCAGCGGGGTATTTGCCAACCTGACCGTTCCTTATGCTGTTACATTTGCAGACCATGGTAAAAAGCTTCAATATCATGCGACGAACGGTTGCGGGACTACCACGAGCAATCAGGTTACACTGACCGTGAATGACAAGCCAACAGTTTCTGCAATCGCAGCACCAACCGCTTTATGTGCCGGAGGATCCCTGAATCCGGCCACGCCTGCAGTTACGGCAAACGGTTCAGCAGTTACTGCTCAAGGCTGGCAACTGGAAACCGGAGTTGGCAGCGGGGTATTCGCCAATCTGACCGTTCCTTATGCTGTTACATTTGCAGACCATGGTAAAAAGCTTCAATATTATGTGACGAACGGTTGCGGGACTACCATCAGTAATTCAGTTACTGTTACGGTCAGCGCTTTACCCACCGCTTCCGTGACAGGCAATAACCAAATCTGCAAAAATGCCGATGCGGTATTTATACTGACAGGAACAGCAGGCGCAACGGTCACTTACAATATCAATGGCATCAATCAAACTACGGTGGTATTGGACAGTAGCGGCAAAGCAACGGTAACAGTTTTGTCGGCTGCCGTAAATCAAACACTGAATATTGTATCCGTCTCCAACGGAACCTGTACTAATTCAGCGGGCTCCTCGGCAACGGTAGCGGTAGGGGAGGATTCTGTATATACCGGAACTGTTCCCACCGGTTCGTGGACTAAAGGTCGTCCCGACGGAAACGGTCTAAATGCAGTGATTGCAGGAAATTACAACACGTCTGACGGGAATATCAAAGCATGCAGCTGTACTGTGCTGAGTGGCGGTTCCCTGACAGTAAGTGCCAATCATTTTCTGGAAGTCGAAAATGGCGTTACGAATAACGGTGACCTTACCATAGAGTCTGACGGTAACCTGATCCAGGTGAATGACAATGCGGTAAACCAAGGGAATGTAATAGTGAAAAGGGCGTTTACTTTTTCGCCGGAAAGAAAGCAGTACAATTACGTTTCCTCACCGGTTGCCGGAGGTAATCTCAAAACTATTTATGCGGGATCACCAGAAGCTGTTTACCACTCGGAAGCGACCAATATGTTTTATGCCTCAAGCGGAGCCAATATCCAGGGTCGTGCGCTTGCGCTGAAAGAACCTTCTACCGCAGCGGTGTCTGGTCCGACGGTGACTGCCAGTTTTGTAGGTGTTCCGTTTAACGGAATTCTCAAGTATCCGCTTGCGTACACTACCGCCAATCCTACCGTAAATCATGGTTACAATTTGGTCGGGAATCCCTATCCCTCGGATCTTGATATTGATGCGCTTTATGACGACAATAACTCCAAAATAGACCCTACTTATTCTTTCTGGGACAATAGGGGGAATACCATATTTGTCCAACAGGGATCAGCTTATCTTGGAGTCAGTTATGCGAGATATAATGCGGTGAGCGGTACAGGAGTGGGTGCCGCAACATCAAATGGCTATATTCCGGTACGTGTTCCTAATCAGTTCGTAAAAGTGGGTTCCGGATTTATGATCCGTGCAAAAAGTACGGCCAACGGGGCGACTTTGGATTTCAAAAATGCCTACCGTTCGGATAACAATTCAGGTCCCGGATTTTTTGGAAAGAGCAGCACCAAAGACCGTTACTGGCTTAAACTCAATACGCCTGGCGGAATTCAACTCATGACGGCAGTAGTGTATTTTCCAACCGGTAATAATGATTTTTCGCTGGATGACAGTGTAACATCCAACAGTTCCGATGATATTTACACCTTCGCAGTCCAAACCGCGGTGGCTATTAACGGGCGGGCGCCGTTTTCGCAGTCAGACCGTGTGATGGTAGGAGTGAATAGCTTTACATCCGGAAATTATACCATTTCACTGGGTGATCAGGAAGGAGTTTTTGCAAGCGGTCAAAATGTTTACCTGAAAGACCACCTCACCGGCATCGTCACCAATCTGAGTGAGGGCAGCTATACCTTTTCCATCACTGCAGGTCAGAGTACGGGCAGATTTGAGTTGATGTATGAACCGGGAGCGGTCTTGGCAACTGAAGGCGCTGTCAAAGATGAACTGATGGTGTACAAAGATGGGCAGGACTTTGTGGTGGCAGCAAAAGCCAATAAGATCACCGGTCTGGAAGTGTATGACCTTCTGGGAAGGATGATTTATAAGGATGCCCCTCAGAAAACCAAGGCAATCATTGATTCCTCAGTGATGACCACAGGAGTCTATATTTTTAGAATTGATCAGGGTGGAAAAATCACCACCAGGAAGGTAATCAAGTAAAATTACACAATCAAAGGGCGTCTCCATGATTTTTGCCGGAATAGGAAAGGCAAAGATTTTGGGGGCGCTTTTTCTTTAACATTTTATGGTGAATCTGGAGCGATTTGTGTCTGCCGGTACCGTTCAAAGTCCTGTTTTTTTTACCAAATTGATAAGTTTCCCGGCCTTTTTCAGATATTTATTTCGGATATCACAATCTTGCTTAAGGCTTTATTAATTCGAGCGTGCGTTTGACCAGACCGTTTATATTCTCTGAATTTCATGGGTTGCTAAAAATTATTTAACAATAAATAATTTTCTAAACCGTTTGTTTTAACATATATTTGTAAAAATTTTTTTTTGAATGAAAAGACTGCTTTTATTAATTTGCTTAGTTTTCGGGCTGAGTGCTTTTGCACAATTGGATGCCGACAATCCCTTTAAGCAATCAGAAAACGGCTCCACCGGTGTAGCCGGGAAAGCGGGGACAGGCAACGAAAATGAATATACCGGACCGGAAACTGCAAATAACGAGGGGAATCCGGGAGGTCCACAGCCGATTGATGATTATGTTCCGCTTCTTGTTTTGGCTGGCGTTGGAATCATTGCCTATGTTTCTTATAACAAGCGTTTAAAAGCGACTCATTTAAAATAAATCAGCTTTTCTTTAGATGTACGAACAGTTTACCAAACCGATACTGGATTACAGCATTGCATTAGTAATGTTTCTTTTGCTTAGCCCGGTGATCCTGCTGGTTAGTATTTTGTTGGCAATAAGTCATAGAGGCAACCCTTTTTTCCTGCAGGAAAGACCTGGAAAAGACGGCAAAATATTTCAGATCATCAAGTTCAAAACCATGCGGGATCTGACTGATGTCAACGGCAAACAGCTCTCTGATTATGAAAGACTGACCCTTATGGGAAAGATAGTAAGAAAAACATCACTGGATGAAATACCGCAATTGCTCAATGTGCTGAAGGGTGAAATGAGCCTGGTAGGACCCAGACCACTGCTGCCGGAATATTGGACGCTGTACAGCGAAGAGCAGCGCAGAAGACATGATGTGAAACCCGGCATTACTGGATGGGCACAGATCAATGGCCGGAATGCCCTTTCCTGGGAAGAAAAATTCCGGTATGACCTGGAATATGTGGATAAAATTTCACCCCGAATGGATGCGAAAATTGTGTTGGTGACTTTGGAAAAGGTAGTGAAAAGACATGGAGTAAACGCCAATAATTATATGACGATGGAAGCGTTTAAAGGAAATGTAGCATGATACTATATGGAGCAAGAGGTCAGGCAAAAGTAATCTATGACCTCATCTTATCAAACAATCATCTGTTGGAATATTTGGTAGATGACCATCCGCCTGAAGATTTCCCTCACCATCTTCCGGTGTATCAACCCTCCAAAGAGCTGCTCCAGAATCAGGATGTGATTATTGCCATTGGCGATAATAAGATCAGGGAAAGAATCTACCATCAGATCAGCGGACTTTGCCGTTTCAAGACCCTGCGACACCACAGTGCCTATGTATCGAGGTTCACGGAACTGGGCGAAGGAACGGTCATCATGCCGATGGTGTGCATCAATGCGGAAGTGAAGATTGGGAAACACTGCATCATCAATACGGCATCGGTGATTGAACATGAATGTGTTATTGAAGATTTTGTTCATATTTCTCCAAAAGCATCGCTTGCGGGGAATATTTTGGTCAAAAAAGGGGCACACGTAGGTTTGGGAGCGAATATTATCCAAGGTGTCACGATCGGGGAACATGCAGTGATAGGAGCAGGTGCAGTGGTCCTGGGTGATGTGCCGGATCATGCAGTAGTAGTGGGTAATCCCGCAAAAATTATTAGAATTAATGATGCTGAACAACGATAAAAAAATCTGGCTTTCGTCCCCGCATATGGGTGGATCGGAGTTAAAATACATTCAGCAGGCGTTTGACGAAAACTGGATCGCACCCCTGGGACCCAATGTCCATGGATTTGAACAGGATCTGGAGGATTTTTTACAGTCAGACTGTCATGTGGCCGTACTGAGTTCCGGTACTGCAGCGCTACACCTCGCACTGATCATGATGGGCGTGGAAAAAGGCGATTATGTGGTCTGCCAGTCCCTTACCTTTTCGGCATCCGCCAATCCCATCGTCTACACCGGGGCTATCCCGCTTTTTGTGGACAGTGAAAGAGAGACCTGGAATCTTTGTCCTGTTGCTGTGGAAGAAGCTATTGAATTTGGAATCTCCCGAGGTAAAAAACCCAAAGCCATCATCGCAGTTTCGCTCTATGGGATGCCTTATAAAGTGGAAGAGATCAGAGCAATTTCCAAAAAATACGATATTCCCATCATTGAAGACAGCGCCGAATCGTTGGGAAGTGCATACAAAGATCAGAAATGCGGAACTTTCGGAGATATGGCAGTGATCAGTTTTAACGGAAATAAAATCATCACCACCTCCGGTGGAGGCGCCCTCATCACAAAAGATATAGCATTTAAGAAGAAGGCGGTATTTCTTTCCACGCAGGCAAAAGATGATGCCCCACATTACGAACATACCCATATTGGCTACAATTATCGCATGAGCAATGTGTGTGCAGGAATCGGCAGAGGACAGATGGAAGTCTTGGAAGACCGCATTGCAAAAAGGAGGGCAAACCACCGGTTTTACGTGGATATTTTCAGTGAACTGCCGGAAATCGAAGTACATACCGAACCCCATTCCGATTACTTTTCAAACCACTGGCTCACTGCTATTTGCTTAAAACCCAATTCAAAAGTGAGCACCGAAACAATCCGTATGAATTTTTTGGAACAGAATATCGAAACAAGACCCATCTGGAAACCCATGCATCTACAACCCGTTTTCAGAGATTTGCCTTACTTCGGGGGCAAAGTGGCGCAGGAGTTATTTGAGCAAGGGCTTTGTCTTCCTTCCGGATCCAATTTGACTGAAGAAGACCGTGCCGAAATCGGAAAGGTAATTCACAAACTTTTCCAGATTTCATAAATTATTGAACTTCGTTGTTAATAATTTGTATTTTTGTCATCCTTCGAAATTCACAAAGCGCATGATTAAATTTTATTACCTGGCAGATCTGAACCTAAAAATTAAACTGAAATGAGTCTCCGCAGAAGTATCAGAAAAAAAATGTATGGCGGCGATAATTTCATGAATATATCAGACATCCGCTACCTTCCGAGATGGGTCATTCTGTTGATCGACATCTTGTTTGTCTGTGCAGCAATCACTTTTGGCAAATACCTCATTGAAAAACTCAGTTTTGGGACTGAAAAGATTTTCTATGACGATACACAGATGTACCTGATTATTGCCTCAGTGAGTGTTTTTTTTATGTTTGTTTTCAAAACCTATGCGGGAATCATCAGACATTCCACATTCATTGACCTTTTCAAGCTTTTCCTTTCCACGTTTTGCACTACTGTGGTTTTGGGCGCGGTCAGCTTTTCTTACTATCTGCTCACCGGGAAAAGGATGATTTACATGTCCATTCCGTTTTTGGCCATTTTCTTTGCCACCTCATTTATGATGCTTTTCCTTTTCCGGCTTTTTGTGAAAGAATTTTTTCAGATTGTGAGGGAATTCCGAAGGAGCACATTGAGGAAAAGGATTTTGGTACTTGGAATTGATGAGCAGTCTGTTGCGGTGGCCCGTGCCATAGTGGAGAATCCGACACTGCCATATCATGTGGTGGGATTTCTCACGCAGCGCCATGACTCCCGGCGTGCCAATTTGCTTGGTAAACCTATTTACAGCAAAGAAAAAATCGAGAATAATACCAAGGAAGATCTGATCATAGATGGCGTCTTGTTGGTTAAAGAAATCATGACCAAAGAGGAAATGAACTCCTGGGTCAATTTGTTTCTGGAAAAGGATCTTCAGGTTTTTAAAGCGCCCTTACTCCAAAAAGTCCGCAGTGCTGACATGGGGGGCAGTATTCAGAATCTGCAGATCGAGGACCTGCTTAACCGCAAACCGATCCGGATTGAAAATGAAGAGGTGAGAAAACGCCATTACGGCAAGAATATTCTGATCACTGGGGGAGCAGGCTCTATCGGGAGCGAAATCATGAGACAGGTGGCACAGTTTTCACCCGCCCTGATCGTGGTTGTGGACCAGGCAGAAACTCCCCTCTATGAAGTGGAGCTGGAACTGAGGAGCAAATTCCCGGGAATTCCCTTCAAATTTATTCTGGGCGACATCAGCAACAAACACGCCATTGAACCTATTTTTAAAAAATACGAGTTCTCCATGGTATATCACGCTGCTGCCTACAAACATGTGCCCCTTATTGAGGAAAATCCTAGGGAAGCAGTGCTGGTCAACATTTTAGGCACCAGAAATTTGGCTACGCTTGCCAGCCAGTACAAAGTCAACCGTTTTGTGATGATCTCCACCGACAAGGCGGTAAACCCTACCAATGTGATGGGTGCATCCAAGCGGGTGGCAGAACTTTTCGTGCAGGCACTACAAAATAAAGAGGGCAACACAACAAAATTCATAACTACCCGTTTTGGAAATGTGCTGGGTTCAAACGGTTCGGTCATTCCGCACTTCAAAAAACAGATTGAGGCGGGAGGACCGCTCACCATCACGCATCCGGAAATTGTGAGGTATTTCATGACGATTCCCGAAGCATGCGATCTGGTGCTTCAGGCTGGAACCATGGGGAATGGCGGCGAGATCTTCGTATTTGATATGGGTGAACCGGTGAAGATTTTGGATTTAGCCGTCAGAATGATCAAACTTTCGGGACTGGAACCCCACACCGATATCAAAATCATTTATACAGGACTTCGGCCGGGTGAAAAACTCTATGAGGAACTTCTGAGTGATGGTGCGAAGACCATGCCTACGCCGAATGAAAAGATCATGGTCTCGAAAGACCCGATTATGGATTTTGAAGAAATAGACCAATTCACGAGAGGGATTACCCGAGCCTCGTTAAGACGGGAAAAAATCGAGGTGGTGCAGCTTTTGAAAACCATTGTTCCGGAATTCAAGAGCAACAATTCTATCTATGAAGTTTTGGACTAGCCGTGTAGAATTGTATATTTGCAAGAATTTTTTTAAAATAAAAAATGAATAAAAACTTACTATTAATCACATTTTGCTCACTTTTTTTATTGGCTGCCTGCAAAACGAAGGAGAAAGCCAGCAATCTCAATTACATGCAGAATGCTGAGCAGATCGCCACAGAAGTTGCCTCTCAAAACAAGGTTTCTACAATTCAAATTGGTGACCAGCTGGTGATTATGGTCACGGCAAAGGATATGGCAGTGGTGAAACCTTTTAATCAAAATTTTTCTTCTGGTGATCAGGCTAATTATTCTGCCGGTAATAACAATACCCCTCAACAAGGACAAACCCAGGTTTCTGGACCAACCTATATAGTGGACGCATCTGGCGATATTGACTTTCCGGTTTTGGGTAAACTAAATACTACAGGAAAGACTATCTCGGTCTTCAAAGAAGAACTGAGCGATCGCTTGAAAAATTACATTATTAATCCCACTGTGAGCATACGACTAACCAATTATAAAATAACTGTTCTAGGTGAAGTGAATAAGCCTGGACAATACGTAATTCCTGATGGAAAGGCTACTTTGCTCAATGCTCTCGGATTAGCTGGTGATTTGACGATGTACGGAAAAAGAGATGATATTCTATTGGTCAGAAATGTCAATGGAGAAACCACTAAAACCAGGATTAATTTGCTTGACGCTAATTTTATCAATTCTCCTTACTATGAATTGAAGCAAAACGATGTGATTTATATTTCATCCAATGAAACCAAAGAAAAGACTGCAAGACTTGATCCCAATACCAGTACCTATATTGCGATCGCAGGTACTATAATAGGTTTAGCAGGGATTTTTATTACGATTTTCAAAAAATAAGCGAATATATAAATGGATAAGAGTTTCTCGAAAAAAGAAGACAACAGGAATGATGTTGATATCAATGAAATAATCAAGCCTTATTTGAAAAAATGGTGGTGGTTTATCCTAAGTGTTTTGCTTTGTGTTGCTTATGGTTATTACATCCTTAAGAAATCTCCGGAGATCTATAATGTACAATCCACTATTTTGATCAAAGATGCCAGAAAAGCACCGTCTGTAGAAATGGGCGCACTATCTCAGTTAGGTGGATTCGGGAATTCCGGTGCAAATAGCGTTGAAAATGAAATTGAAATCCTGAAGTCAAAAAAATTAATGGCGGATGTGGTGGACGAGCTTGGATTGCAGGCAAACCTCGTGGAGAAAGTGGGTCTGCGAAAAAACATTCTCTACGGCAAAAGTTCGCCAGTATTAATAAAGGTCATCAATGAAAAAATCGCCCCAAAAAACTTCAAAGGCCCGATCATTTTGAAAGTTTCTGGTGATAAACTGGAATTTACAGGAGAAGGTCTATCAAAACCTATTATTTCGACTTTTACTAAGACAGTAAGCTTACCCTATGCAAATTTGATCTTTTTAAAAAATCCTGAGTTTGACCCACCTAAAGACAGGGAAATCGGCGAGTTGGAAATAGATTATATGTCAAAATCTGATGCTATCAATGCTTTTCAATTCGGAACCAATGTAAGTTTGGTGGATAAAGACGGAACCGTGGTGGCCTTATCAATGAACTACCCTAATGTTGCAAAAGCGAAGGACATTATCAACAAATTAGTAGAGGTTTACAATAGCGATGCTATCACAGACAAAAACGCCGAGTCCAAGAAGACTAGAGATTTTATTGAAGAAAGAGTAGGAATTATCGCAACTGAGCTGGGTGCAGTGGAAGATCAAAAAGAGCAATTTAAAAGAGCAAATAAAATTACTGATATTCCAACTGAGGCACAGGTAAGCTATACGGGTTCCGAGCAAACAAGAGGCAGGTTATTGGAAACAGAAACTCAAATAGCTTTGACAGAAGATTTGCTTAATTATGTGAACAAATTGGGTAATAACCAAACCATGCCTGCTTCTGTAGGATTAGGAAACCCTCTTGCAGCTGCCAGCATAAATGGTTATAACGAACTTGTACTTCAAAGAAATCGATTACTAGAAAGTGCTACTCCACAAAACCCAATTGTCAGTGATCTTAGCAAACAAATTCAAGTGATGCGCGCTTCAGTGGCAGATGCGATCCAAAAACAGCGCGTCTCTCTTCAAGCTATGGCAAATCAAATTCAAGGACAGCAAAATGTTTTTACTACGCGGGTGAGCAAAATTCCGGCGCAGGAAAAATTGTTTCGCAGTATCGAAAGACAGCAACAGATCAAAGAAAGTTTATATCTTTTATTATTACAAAAAAGGGAAGAGGCCGCCATCTCATTGGCAATCACCTCACCGAAAGCCAGAATTATTGATTATGCGTTTTCATCACCAGCACCGGTTGCCCCAAAGAAATCACTTATTATGGGCGTAGCATTTTTAATTGGCCTTCTGATCCCTATGGGGTTGATTTATGTCAAAGAATTATTTAACAATAAAGTTCGATCAAAAGATGACCTGCAAAAATATACCCATGCTCCAATCTTAGGAGAAATTCCTTCATTGCAAAGAGGGTCAAATGAGGTGGTGGAATTGAATGACCTATCGCCGATGGCCGAAGCATTTAGAATTCTCAATACCAATATAGCCTATATGTTACCGAAAAAGAACGGAGGAAAAGTGATTTTCGTGACTTCCACTACGAAAGGCGAAGGGAAAACTTTCGTTTCGGTTAACCTTGCTTTGACGATGGCTACAAGTAAAATAAAAGTCATCATTATTGGTGCTGATATCAGAAATCCACAGCTTCAAAGATTCAATCCAGCCAGAAAAGGTATTGCGGGACTATCTGAATTCCTCCACGATGAAAGTTCCACAGCAGAAAAATACATTCAGCAGTCCATCTTTAATCCGCATCTTGATGTGCTTTATTCTGGAAGTATCCCGCCAAATCCAACGGAATTGCTTTCCAACGGGAGGTACGAGTTACTCATCAATACACTAAGGGAAAAGTATGACTATATTGTGGTGGATACGGCTCCATTGATGTTGGTTACCGATACGTTCCTCACTTCAGAGTTAGCGGATGCAACGGTGTATGTGGTAAGATCTGGGTACACAGAAAATTCCTTAATCGAATTTGGCAACCACCAAATGGAGGAAGAGAAAATCAAAAATCCAGGTTTCGTTTTGAATGATGTGAGCAAAGAGTATTTCGGCTATGGAAATAAATACGGGTATGGTTATGCAGCAGATGACCGTAACTTTTTGCAAAAAATGCGCGACAAGATTTTATTTAGGGCATAAATGCAACGGAGAAAACTGAATTAAAATACGAAGAATGCTTGTTGTTTTGGGAGGAGTAGTGATGAATTTTGATCCAGCGGAAACCACCTGGATAAATCCTGACAAAAGCTTTGCATTCGGAAAGGTAAAGGCTTGTATTCTTTTTCAAATACTTGCAGATTATGATGAGAACGATGTGTTAAGGATGTGTTATGATTTTAACTGAAGTTAATTTTGAGAAAAAAAGCGAGCATATTATTTCTTTTGAAATCGCTCAAAATACCTGTTTATATAGTAAATCTATCCTTAACTGCAAAGTATTTCGGGGTTTCTATTGAGCGGGATTCATGGATTTTGGCCTTTAGCGCAATGATTTTGATAGACACTGCATTATGGGGACCAATCAACGAAACATTCCGTGCGAAATTTATCTTCATCAAAGAAAAAGAGGGTGAAAAGATTGCACTGCGGAAAACGCGGTCACTCCTTTTCTTCGTTATTCTTTTTTCATTTCTGATTTCTTTTGTTATGATGAAGTTTCCGGAGCTTCTTTCTGTGGTTATTGCCCCAAAATATTCAGCAGATGAGCTATCAGTCCTCAATGAAATCATCGTTTATACCACCAGTGTATTGCTGGTAAACCAATTGATGCAAATCGGAATCAGCGTGCTCAATGCCTATGATTCTTTCTACATTCCAGAAATTTCAGGCTTTATCACATCGCTACTTACTTTGGTACTGATTATTTGGCTAGCTCCAATTATCGGTATTTATTCTCTATTAATCGCTTATCTTATTGGAGCTATTATTTTGATTTTGTTTTTAGTATTGCATTTAAGAAAGCAGGGAGTTGCCATTTTTGATGATTTCTTCAATTTCAGATTCAAAGATTTTGAGGAGTTTTTTCTTTTTTCTTTACCAATGTTTGCTCCTTTATTTCTATACCAGATCAATACATTTATCGAAAAAGCCCTTTCATCGACCTTAGGAGTTGGGCTCGTCTCTGTTTTGGATTATGGGAGAAAAATACCAGAGCTGTTTCTTACTGTTTTTGTGAGTATAATTACTGCACTTCTTTTGCCATCACTTTCCAGGCATTACATCCGAGGAGAGATGGAGGAATTTCAAATCTCTTTTACCCATATTTTTAATATCGGAATTTTATTCATGACTTTGCTGATGGGAACCATGTTTGTGGGAGGAGATGTGATCATTCGTTTTTTGTATGATAAAGGACAAATTTCTGATCAAATGCTTGGACAAATCCTGAATTTGTCCCAGTTTTATGTCGTAGCTTTATTGGGTTCTTTTGTTCAGATTATTTTCGGAATCTCCCTGATCGCCACTGATCAAAATAAGTTAATGGGAATTATTGTTGCAGGTGGTCAAGTTCTGATGATTGTGGTGAATTTTGTTTTCCTGAACCATTTAGAGATCTATGTTTTTCCCGCTTCGCTTTTTGTCATCAATTTGATCATTGGGATAGTAATTTATAGAATCATAAAGTTTGAAAAGATTTTGATTGGAAAATCATTCCTGAAATACTCTTTATTTTTTCTGCTTAATGTTGCTGTGGCGTATTTCATCGGTAGCAAAATGTTTTTATTAGAAAATAAATTGCTTAATTCAATTTTGCTATATTTAATCTTTATTACGGTTTTGATCGGGGAGTTATTTATTTTTAAAATTGAAGAAAGAAAAGTGCTTGTTCAGGGGATATCATATATAAAAAAAAATCAAAAATCATAAAATTAAAAGATTTTAAATATGGAAAACACTTTCGAGATTTTCAGTAAGAATTATGAGGATAAACCTGATGTCTACTATGGTAACACACGGCCTGAAGTGGAGGAGCTCATCCCTGTTCACTGTAAAACTTTTCTAGATGTAGGCTGTAGTGACGGATCATTTGGGGCGCATTTGAAATCTAAGCGACATGATGCAGTGGTTTGGGGAATAGAACCGCATGAACGCTTTGCAAAAAAAGCGGAATCTGTTCTTGACAGGTCAATTAACAGTTTCTACACTGCGGAATTGCCGGAAATTCAGAATAAAACTTTCGACTGCATTTCATTCAATGATGTACTGGAACACCTTTTTGATCCTAAACAAGCCTTAGAAATATCTAAGAATTTTCTCTCCGACGATGGTGTTGTGGTAGCATCCATCCCAAGTGTTTTGTTTTTCCATGTTTTTTTTGAACAGATTATTCTGAAAAAGGAATGGCAATATACCGACGGAGGAACTTTGGATGAGACCCACGTACGGTTTTTCACTAGGAAAAGTATCCAAAGATTGTTTGAAGAAACAGGCTATGAAATCATTAAACTGGTTGGTATCAATAAAACGCGCAGTAAGAAATTCCTGCTTCTGAATCTTGCTACATTCGGTTATTTTAATGATTGGAAATTCATGCAGTTTGCAGTGGTGGCAAAAAAGAAAAAATAGATGGAAGTTTCAATTATTATCGTTAATTTCAAAACTCCACAGCTCACAAAGAATTGTATTGATTCCATAAAGAAGTTTACCAGCGGAATTGATTATGAGATTATTTTGGTCGATAATAATTCAGGAGATGGCTCTGAAGAAATTTTTAAGAAAATCGAAGACATAACCTATATACAGGCGACTGAAAATTTAGGTTTTGGCAGAGCTAATAATTTGGGATTGAAATCAGCCGCCGGCGAGTTAATATTATTCCTGAATTCGGACACGGTACTCTTGGAGAACTCTGTAAAGAAAATGTTTGATTTTTTTCGGCATCATGAAGATAAGTTAGGAATTGGGAGTTTAGGATTAACGCTCATTGACCGTAATAAAGAAATGATTCATTCCGCCGGAGATTTGCCAACTGCAGTAAATTTGCTAAGTTCGTACTTTCAAAACTTTTTTATAAAGGATTTTCACAAGAGAAAAAACGTAAAAGAAGTGTCTGAATATCGATCCGAAATAGCAGAAGTAGGTTATGTGACCGGAGCAGATTTAATGGTGCGAAAAGAGGTCTTTGAATCCATTGAAAATTTTGATCCAGATTTTTTCATGTATTACGAAGACGCTTTAGTCGGTCACCGATTAAGACAAATTGGCAAAAAGAATTATATCTGCAATTGCTCGCAAATTGTGCATCTGGAAGGAGAAAGCTTTAAGACGCCAAATCTCACGAAAAGGATTATGGTTGAAAAAAGTATGTTTATTTATGTGAAGAAAACCTCCGGAAAATTTGGTTATTTTCTCTTTAGAATGATTTTTATGTTGATAAATTTCCCCATTTTGATTTTGAAATTTTGGAGAACAGGTTCATGGCGATATTTGAAGCATTTGATTAGTTTTTGAAGAAATCTGTTTTTGTTGTATATGTTGAAATATGAAATTTAAATTAGGAAGAAAGTCATATCTGTTGCTGACAATTGGCGGTTGGTTCATATTTATAGGATTCGCGATTTGGAAGATTGACGAAGTGAAAACCCGTCCCATTATTCCGGAATTAATCGTCAGTGCATTTCTAGTTCAGTTATCGGTGATGAACTTCATCCGGAATTGGTATAAGAGGCAGCGGCCAACATTGCTCGATTGGTTTCGTCTATCCACGTTCCTGGCGGTGGTTTATTCATATTTTAAATTAATTGACAAGTTTGATGGCAAGATTGAGTGGGCATACGGAAGCCAATATTTCGACAGGTTTTATATTTTGCCTTCGCTATTGGTGGTTTTATGTGGTTTGTCAACTCTTTTTATTTCCGAGAATATTCTTCGATTTATCATAAAAAAGCGAGAAAGTATTAGGAATTTTTCTAATACAACATACGAAATTAGGAGCAAAACAGTTTTTTACCCGATCGTATTTATTGTTCTTGGGATTCAGGCTTATTTATTAATTTCTGGAAAGGTCGGTTACGGTGCAGAAGCCGAAGATGCTACCGGAGCTTTTTCATTTGTACAACAGATATTCTTGAGTTTGTCGACGTTTATTTTTTCTGCATTGACCATTTATAAATATTCTATGAATGAAAAAAATAGGACGTTGAACTTTACTTTTTATTTCTATTTTGCGTGTCAAATTATACTTGGTTTACTGTCGGGAATGAAAGGGAATGTTATTTATACCTTTGTTATAGTACTAATTCCTTTTCTCTTTAGCGGAAGAATTGTTCCCAAAAAATATGTTATCATGGCAATTATTCCTGCGCTTTTACTTTATCCTTTGATGGATAATTACAGGGATACCTTGCGAGATTTTCCAAAGCTGTCCAAAGAAAAATCATTTGGATTGGCACTTGGAAAAACTTTCGGAACGGAGCTTACAAGTAATATTTCTGCCGGCGGAGATAAATACTCCAGTAGAATGGAAATGTTTCCCGCATTACTTACCTCCATTGAGCTAGAACCCAAATGGAAGGAATATAAAGATATGACCAGATATATCTACATTCCAGTATCTTTTTTTCCCAGGGTCATAATTCCTGGCAAACCAATAGCAGATACCGGAGAGAAGTTAAATTATATGATTTCAGGATTAACGGGTAGCTCTCAAACTCCAACAACTTTTGGATGGGCTTATCTGGAAGGCGGGTACACGTATGTTGTTCTCTCTTTTCTTATTTTCTCGCTCTTCATTTGCTTTCTTGAATTCAAAATTGGGTCAGATAGCCTTTTAGGACTATTAATATATATCAGTTTGATTATTACTTTGTTTGTCGTGGAACATGATATTTATTTTATAATAAGCAAAATTTTGCAGAACCTGGTCGTTTATTATTTTTTTTATAAATTGCTGTTCCGGGAAAAGCCAAAAGTGAATACCTAAAATTATGAAATCAATACTATTATTGTTCATTGCGATACCTTTTGTAGGACTAGCACAAAATTCAGATGTAATAAGCGTCACAGACCGAAATTCAAAAGAATCTGTAAGCTTTCGAAAGGTAACTACTTCTGATGAAGGCAAAATGATTGATGATCAGCAGGTGGACGATGTAATCTATAAAAAAATCAATAACAATTTTTATAAGCGGGTTATCCCACAAAATATTATTAACGTGACTTGGTTTGGTAATACTTCAGACGCCATTCAAAAGGCAGTAGATTTTGCTTCAGTTAACCTTGGGCCATGGAGAAGGGCAAAATATTCAATTTACCTTCCCGAGGGAACTTATGTCATCGATAAACCTATAAAAATCACGAATGTAGAAGGAATACACATCTACGGTGGAGGTATTGGGACTTTGTTGGAAATCAAAGAAAATACAAAGATTTCGTCGGTTTTTGAGCTAAATGGTACAGCATATGGGGTTTATGAAAACTTCTATTTCGGTGGTGCACCAGGTTCTTCCTGTGATAATTTTATTTACATTTATTGGGGAGATAAGAAAAGCGATGTGCAACCGGTGGGTTATCCGAAAAGAAGTTCAACACAAAATTCTTTTACCAATATTCGCAATATTTCTGGTCGATTTAAAGATGCAGTCCGAATTGACGGACATAATCAAAATGATATGTCAATGTGGTACAACTGCTCGTTTAACGGTAACTGGACTCCTAAGGAAACGGATTTTTTTCGGTCAGCATTTAATCTTGGAGATGGAAAAGCTGGAAACAACCTGATTCACAATTTTCAAAATTCCTACATCGTTGGTGTAAAGAATGCGTTTATTTTCGGAGGAGTAGGCGGCTCAATTACAGGAGGTGGCGCATCAAATGTTGATACCTATATTGTTCGAAATAATCCGAATGAAACATTGCTCGTTTCCGGGGTCAGATTGGAAGGAACAAGCAGGATTTATCGAAACGAGGGGTATCTCAATGGAATTCATGAATATCCGGATAATGTGACATTCCAAAACCTATGGTATTCTGCATCGGGTTCCCAATATGATTATTTCGATTCAGCTGCAGATGGAATCTTGATTTTTCATGGCGGCGGTACTTTAAACATCATCGGAAGTACCTTTACCTATTTTCCTAAAGATAAGAAAATGCGGATTAAGCTTTCCGGTGCCATGAACAATAATTTTCACAATGCCTTAAATATTATTGGTAGCAATATTCCGGAGAAATTCGAAAATCTCTTTATTGTCGATTTATGGGCTCGCGCCTCTGTAAATGTTATAGGAAGCAATGAGACTGCGGATGGTGGAATGAAGATGGGCAATCATGTACACCAGTGGATGAAGGACTTTAATTACAAATCTACATTTCTGCCAATCAAGTAATGATTATTCTTCTTTTTGCCTTATTGGCATTTTCTTTTCTTTTGGAAGCATTCAATTTTAAGTTTAAAAATTGGTGCTTTGCGTTTTTGCTGATCTTGCTTATCACCGTTGAAGCTATTAAAAACCATAGTGGAATTGATTTCACGTACGGATACGATCATTATTACGCCGCAATGCAGGGCGATACCGACAGCAGTTACGAGTATGTCTATAAATTAATGGTGAATTTTTTTTCTGCTTTGAAATTGCCTTATCCCGGATTTTTGCTGATTTATTTTTCACTGGTTTATCTGCTTTATTATCTGGCTTTGTCCAAATTCACCGAATACAAAAATACCGCGCTTTTATTCTTATTCTGCATCACGATCGGACTGATGGGCAGCAATAGACAAATTTTGGCACTCTCGATTGGAATGTTCGCATCTGCCTATTTTCTTCCGCGGCAAAAAATCTATTTTGCTCTGTCTATTCTACTGGCCATTTTCATCCATCAGTCTGCATTTTTTCTTCTGCCATTTATATTATTGAACAAACGGGTTGACCTCAAAATTTATAGTTATTTATTGGTTTTTGCATTTTTCATGCAAATTTTCCATTTCAGCAAACCGGTGCTCAATTTTCTTATATTCAATTTTGCCCCGAACATCACAACAAAGAAAGCCATCATTTACGATGCAATTCCTAGCAGCGAATTTTCAGTCGTTGGGTTTTCGCTCGGTGTGGTCAGAAGATTACTTCCGCTCATCTTGATGTTGGTTTTTGAAAAAGAATTGAGGTCAAATCTAAAGTTTGATTTCGTGTTCAATGTTCTTTTCTTGTCGTTGTTCACCTACATTCTGATGTATCAGGACCTGGAGTACATCGCCTCCAGGATTGGCGTGTATTATCTCGTGTTTGAGGCGGTGCTTTATTCCTGGTTTGTTCCGATCATCATGCGCCACAAAAAGAAATATTTATTGATTTCTCTCTATTTATTTTTTTGTGGTTTTCTTATTTATAAAAACACCCATTATTTCCCTGAACTTTTCTTTCCATTTAGAACACTTTATTTTACTTTTTAATGAAGATTCACTATCTTTTCAGACAGTTTCATGCACATCAAATCAGTATCGAAAAAGTTTTCGATACCATTTCGCAGCAGATGAAAATAGAGGGAATAGAGGGTAGGAAAATAGCAAATCCCTACCCATTTACAATTTTCGGATTACTCTGTGCAATTCTTTTTTTTAGGAAGAATCAAGCAGATATCAATCATGTCACTGGAGATATTCACTGGTCAGTTTTGGGTCTAGATCCTAAAAGAACGGTGCTGACTATCCACGATTTGGTTGGATTGCGCTATTTGAGCGGTATCAGAAAGAAAATTTATTATTTTCTATGGTTTTATTTTCCTGTCAAAAAATCAAGGTATATCACCGTGGTTTCTGAAAAAACCAAAAATGAAATTATTGAATTGCTTCCGGATGCCGCACAGAAAATCACCGTGATTCCTAATCCACTGACCAGCGAAGTGGCTCCGTTAATCCTTGAAAAAGACAACCTTAAACCCCATGTATTAGTTGTGGGTACAAGAGCAAACAAGAATGTGGACAGAATTATTGAGGCGATTGCCAACCTAGATATTTCTCTGACCATCGTGGGTGAACTTTCAGATAATCAAAAGAACGAATTGGCCAGAAGAAAAATAAGATACGAGAACCAAGTCCAAATTTCCGATCAAGTTCTGAATGAATGCTATGATCAGGCGGATATTTTATGCTTTCCATCATTATATGAAGGATTTGGATTGCCAATTCTCGAAGCGCAAGCACATAATTGCGCAGTAATCACTTCCAATATTTCCCCAATGAGGGAACTGGCTTCTGATTCTGCTCTGCTGGTAAATCCAGAATCTTCTGCCCAAATCAAGGAAGCTGTTGAAAAAATTATTAAAAATCCTGAATTGAAAAAGAAATTGATTTTGCAAGGTAGAGAAAATATTAAAAAATACAGTATGGAAAATATTACCAAGCAATATATCCAATTATACCATAAAATAGTGAAAGAAAATGATCCTAATTGACGCGCTATATGTCAATGGTGGCGGAGGAAAAGTACTGCTCGATTATTTGATTACCGAGTTGGGAAGTCGGGATGTTGAGGTTCTGATTCTTATGGATAAAAGAATAGAGAGCGACCCATTTTATGCCGGGTTGAAAAATAGAGTGATCTTCATGGAAGCGGGTTTGAGAAATAGGAAAGAATTTTATAAAGCCCGTGAAAATGAGTTTAATGCTGTTCTTTGTTTCGGCAATCTGCCGCCTTTACGGAAGATGAATGCTAAAGTTTATACTTATTTTCATCAGCTGCTTTATTTGAAAATACCGGAAAATTTTTCACTGAAAAACAAATTTCTCTATAATTTAAAGGCTTTGATTTTAAGGACTTTGAGGAAGAATACCGATTTCTGGCTAGTTCAATCTGATTTGATAAAGAGCCAGTTTCAAAAGAAATACAAAGTTTCAAATGTGAAGGTGTTGCCATTTTATCCTCCTTTAAAAAATGAGGGAGAAACAATAAGAATTAAAAACGCCTATCTCTACGTAAGCAATGCAACACCTCACAAAAACCATAAAAACCTGATCGACGCATTCTGTCAATTTTTCGACCAAAAACAAACAGGAAAGCTGATCTTGACGGTTTCTGAAAATTATCCTGAAACTGTGGAACTCATTAACCAGAAAATCGGGCAGGGATATCCCATTGAAAATATTGGTTTTGTAAATAGAGATCAACTGGCAAAAGTTTATCGGAGTGCTGAATTTTTGATCTTTCCTTCCTTGGCAGAAAGCTTCGGTTTGGGTTTAGTAGAAGCAATAAACCTTGGCTGTAGGGTGATCGCGGCCGATCTTCCTTATACCCATGCAGTTTGTGAACCAAGCTTAACCTTTAATCCGCTCCAAGTGGAATCCATCGTTGAGGCATTATTATTATCTTTGCACAAAGACGTGAAACCTGCCGTAAATAAGGTTCCAAATCAAATAGATGAATTAATAGCGTTATTACAATAATATGCAAATAAAAGATAAAACCCTCCTCATCACCGGTGGAACCGGATCTTTCGGTACTGCTGTGCTCAACCGTTTCTTACATACAGACCATTTCAGGGAAATCCGAATCTTTTCCCGGGATGAAAAGAAACAGGATGACATGAGAAACCTCTACAAAAATGATAAAATAAAATACTATATTGGCGATGTGCGGGATTACAACGGAGTGGAACCCGCCACAAGAGGAGTAGATTATATTTTTCATGCAGCAGCTTTAAAACAGGTGCCGTCATGTGAATTTTTTCCAATGCAGGCCGTGAAAACCAATGTGGAGGGAACCTCAAACGTCATCCGTGCAGCAGGAACCAACAAAGTGAAAAAAGTGATCTGCCTGAGCACAGATAAAGCAGCTTATCCGATCAATGCCATGGGAATCTCTAAAGCAATGATGGAAAAAGTAGCGGTTGCAGAATCCCGAAATCTTACTGATACCGTGGTTTGTTTAACTCGTTACGGAAATGTAATGGCATCTCGCGGTTCTGTAATTCCTTTGTTTTTAAGTCAAATCCAAAAAGGAGAACCCATTACCATCACCGATCCTCAGATGTCGAGATTTTTTATGTCTTTGGAAGATGCGGTAGATTTGGTTTTATTTGCATTTGAAAATGGAAATCCGGGGGACTTATTCGTGAACAAAGCTCCCGCAGGAAGTATAGGGGATTTGGCGCAGGCTTTAATTGAGCTGACCGGCAAAGAAGTTCCGATCAAGATTATTGGAACCCGCCATGGTGAAAAATTATATGAAACTCTTTGTACAAGGGAGGAAATGCTGAATGCAGAAGATATGGGCCAATTCTACAGAATTCCGGCGGATAACCGTGATTTAAATTATGCCAAATATTTTTCAGAAGGAACCGAGGATATCTCCAAAGTGGAAGATTATCATTCACACAACACGCATCAGCAGGGAGTGGAAGGCCTGAAAAAACTTATTTCCAAACTGCCTCTGATCAGAAAAGAAATTTTTGGGGAAGACGTGTTGCAATATCCATATTAAGATAGTCGAGCATAAAAACTATGGGTATGTTGCTGAATGGCAGTTTCCACCAGGACGAAAGAGGCATTATTACTTTTAATAATGATTTTAATCCTTCGGAGGTCAAAAGGATTTATACGATTGAAAACTTTTCAACAGATTTCGTCCGGGGTTGGCAAGGACATCAGATAGAGCAGCGTTGGTTCGCATGTGTTGCCGGTGAATTTGAGATTTCTGTGATAAAGATCGATGATTTTGAGAATCCTTCAAAAGATTTAATGATCTTGAAATATATTTTGCAGGATAAAGCGCTAACTTTCCTGCATGTTCCTGCTGGTTGCGTCACCGCAATCCAGGCAAAGAAAGACGACAGCAAACTTTTGGTTTTAGCAGATTATGGTTTCGGAGAAATTCAGGATGAATACCGTTTCCCATTGGATTACTTTAAAAATAACTTATGATAAAAATAGGAATTACCGGGCAGAATGGATTTGTTGGCTCAAGTCTGTATAACACCTTGGGTCTGTTTCCAGAGGAATTTCAAAGGATTGATTTCCATAAAGAATTTTTTGAAAATTCCGGTCAAATGGATGATTTCGTGAAGCAGTGTGATGTCATTGTACACCTGGCTGCCATGAACCGTCATCCGGATCCCGAAGTGATTTATGAAAACAATATGGGTCTGGTTAAAAAATTGACCGATTCATTGGAAAGAACCGGTTCAACGGCACATGTTCTTTTCTCTTCCTCTTCACAGGAAGAACGGGATAACCTTTATGGAAAATCCAAGAAAGAAGGCAGGGAATTATTGGCAAAATGGGCAAAAAGCAATGGCGGAAAATTTGGCGGAATGATTATTCCCAATGTTTTCGGTCCATTCGGGCAACCCAATTATAATTCTTTCATCGCTACTTTTTGCCATAAACTGACTCACGGAGAAAATCCTGTGATTGACCATGATGGAGAAGTGAAGCTGATTTATGTGGGAGACCTGGTTCAGGAAATAATCAGGCAAATCAGAACTGGCGAAACCAATGAAGAATATTCGGTTCCTCACAAAATAACCATAAAAGTATCCGAAGTCCTTTCAAAACTGGAGAACTTCAAAAAACTCTATTTCGATGGAGGCGAAATCCCGGAACTGAAAACTGATTTTGATTACCAGCTGTTCAACACGTTCAGATGTTATTTTGACTTAAAAAATCATTATCCCGTTAAATTCACCCAGCACACCGATCCGCGTGGAGCTTTTGTGGAAGTGATCCGTTTGGGAATTGGCGGGCAATGTTCTTTCTCCACCACCGTTCCGGGAATTACCCGGGGAAATCATTTCCATACCAGAAAAATTGAAAGATTTGCAGTAATCAAAGGAAAAGCGCTGATTCAGCTCAGAAAAATAGATACCGATGAAGTTCTTGATTATTATCTTGATGGAGCCGAACCGGCTTATGTAGATATGCCAATCTGGTACACCCACAATATCAAAAATATCGGCGAAGAGGATCTGTACACCATTTTTTGGATCAATGAGCCCTACAATCCTGAAGATGCAGATACTTATTTTGTAGAAGTTTAAATCTTAGAGAAAAAATGAAAAAACTCAAAGTGATGACGGTCGTCGGAACCCGTCCCGAAATTATTAGATTAGCGCGCGTTCTTACCGCACTCGATCATTCCGAAGCCGTGGAACATGTCATTGTTCATACCGGCCAAAATTATGATTATGAGCTCAACCAAATTTTTTTTGAAGATTTAGGTCTGAGAAAACCGGACTATTTTTTGGACGCTGCAGGAAAAACCGCAACAGAAACCGTTGGAAATATTTTAATTAAAATCGATCCGCTTTTGGAAGAATTAAAACCGGATGCATTTTTGGTTTTAGGCGACACCAACTCTTGTCTTTGCGCGATTCCCGCCAAGAAAAGACAAATCCCCATTTTCCACATGGAGGCCGGAAACCGCTGCTTCGATCAAAGAGTTCCCGAAGAAACCAACCGTAAAATTGTAGATCACACCGCAGATATTAATTTGACGTACAGCGATATCGCCAGAGAATATCTTTTAAGGGAAGGACTTCCGGCAGACAGAATCATCAAAACCGGTTCGCCAATGTTTGAGGTGCTGAATCATTATCTACCGGGAATTGAAAAGTCCGATGTCCTTTCACGATTGAATTTAGAAGAAGGAAAATATTTCGTCATCAGTTCACATCGTGAAGAAAACATCAATTCCGAAAAGAATTTTTACGGTTTGATGAAAAGTTTAAATACGATTGCCGAAAAATATGGTTACCAGATCATCGTTTCCACGCATCCGCGGACACGTAATATGATTGACAAAAAGCAAATCCAGATGCGTCCTGAAATCCAATTTCTAAAACCGCTCGGGTTTTTGGATTACAACGCGCTTCAAATGAGGAGCTTCGCAGTTCTTTCAGATTCCGGAACGATTTCAGAGGAATCATCGATCCTCAACTTTAGAGCATTGAATATTCGCGAAGCCCATGAAAGACCTGAAGCAATGGAAGAAGCAAGCGTAATGATGGTGGGACTTTCGTCGGAAAGAATCTTACAGGGACTTGCACAGCTTCAGCAACAAAAAACCGGCGCTGAAAGAAACTACAGAAGAGTTTCCGACTATTCCATGCCGAATGTTTCGGAAAAAGTTGTACGGATCATTTTGAGTTATACAGATTATGTGAACCGTGTGGTTTGGAGTAAAAATTTATGAGCAATAATTTTTTCTATATCGCCCAGTTTTTTACACCGGAACCTTACCTAAAAGATATTACATTTATTAAAAAAATTAAGGACAAAGGTTGGAACCCCATTGTCATCACCGGTTTTCCCAATTATCCCAAAGGTAAAATCTATGAAGGATATCAAAACCGGCTTTTTTCCGAAGAAAGGATGGATGGCATTCAGGTGATTCGGGTTTTTACTTACGCAGATCATAGTTTGAGCAGCATCAAGAGGACTCTGAATTATTTTGTGTTCGGAATTTTCGCTTCATTCGCAATTCTAAAATATGGCCGAAGAGACAGCTTTTACTACATTTTGCAGTCTTCACCTTTTGTGGTCTTTTGTGCATGGATGGTGAATTTATTCAAGCCAAACTCCAAAACGCTTTTGGATATTCAGGACGTTTTCCCTGAAAACATTAGGGTTTCCGGATTCATCAAGTCGAAAAGGATCATTCATTTGTTGGATTTTTTGCTGGATCGCTTCTATTACAAAGCGTTTGATCTGTTTGTTACGGTTTCAGAAAGTTTTAGAAAAATCGTGACCCATAAGAATATTTCGCCCGACCGGATACTGACCCTTTATAATTGGTCAATGGTGGAAAAAGCTCCAGATCAGCAAAAAGAAGAGTACCGATTTCAAACCGATGGTTTTAATATTGTGTACGCCGGAAATATTGGGGTGCATCAGGGTTTGTCAAAATTAGCAGTGGGAATGAGCTCTATTGTGCAAAAAAATCCCAATATCTTCTTTCATTTTTTTGGCGACGGGACTGATTTTGAAAAATTGAAAGCAGCGACGGCTGGAAACTCAAATGTGATTTTGCATGGCCGGGTGTCAAGCACTGAAATTTGCAAATATTTGGATGGTGCGGATATTTTGTTTTTGCACCTCATCAAAGATCCTATTTATGAATGCATTATTCCGTCAAAATTGCAGACCTATATCGAAGTGGGAAAACCAATTTTGGCGGGCATTGAAGGTGAGCCGAGAGCTTTTATTACCGATCACCAAATTGGTGAAGCATTTAACTCGGAAGACCAGGAGGATTTTGAGAAAGCGGTATTACGGATAATTGACTATTCACAAGAGGAAATCACCGAAATTTGCCAAAGAAGTTTAATTTTGTATCAGAGTCAGTTTTCACGCCAGGCGGGTGCTGACCGCGTTGATCAATTCATCAGAAAACATAGCTAATGAATGTTAGTGTTGCCACCAAAAAAGATATCGATTCCATTGTTGAAGTGCATTTGGAAAGCTTCCCTTCTTTTTTTCTGACGAGTTTAGGGAAACCTTTTTTTAAGACCTTTTACAAGGCATTTCTAAAGAATCCGGCAATTCTGCTGGTCTTGGAAGATGAAGGCACCGTTAAAGGTTTCGCGGCGGGAAGCAGAGACAACCGTTCATTCTTCCCTAAACTTTTGAAAAATAATTGGGTGGAGTTTGCGCAGGCCGGAATGAAAATATTGTTGACCAATCCGGCAGCTTTGAAAAGAATGGCGTCAAATGCAGGTAAATCTGAAAAAAATAATCTTATTTTTGCAAAGCCATAAAAAAGGATTTTTAATTTTAGAAAATATTGTTGTGGCCTACATTCTACATCATTCGAGTTGGAATAAGGAACTTCGAATGAATGAATAATAATTATTGCTCATATAGAATTTAATGAAGATGCAAGGAACTCCGAAAAAAATTGTTTTATTGGTAAATGATAGTTACTTTTCTTATTTATTGGCGAAAGATTTAATTGATAAGCATCATTCGGAAATTGATAAAATTGTTTTTTCAAAAGCTATTAAGAATTCAAGAGAAAAAATTTTTGATATTTTCAAGAAAGCGTCCCTGCGTTTTTTTGTGTATCGTGTGTTCGTTTTTTTTCTAACGAATTTTTTTTACCGAAAACATACCGTAGGATATTTGGCAAAAAAATATAAAATCTGCGTTACAAATATCGAGAAGCTTAAAGATTTTGATTTTGAAGGAAAAATGTACGATATTGGCTTCGCTTTTAATTTTGATATCATTATTAATGAAGGGTTTTTGAGGAAAATTAAGAAAGGTGTTTTTAATATTCATGCATCTAAATTACCTCTAGATAAGGGCATCTCGCCTGTTTTATGGGCATTTGCGAGGGGAGATAAGGAAATTTGGTCCACCATTTATAAGATTGATAAGGGCATCGACACAGGTGATATTTTCAGACAGTTCAGAATTGATGTACAGGAAAATGACAGTGCTTTTTCCCTTTATGAAAGAGTTTGTCAAATCAGTGGAAAAGAATTGGAGCAAAGTTTTTCTGAATTAATCAATGAACCTACTTTACAAAAGCCCAAAGAAATAAATTTTGAATCTTATTTTTCATGGCCTGATAAGAATTTTGAAAAAATGTTAATTGCAAATAAACGTAAGTTGTTTAAATTTATGGATTTATGGATATCAAAAAAGAACTAAAATATGAAAATCCCTTTCTCACCTCCTTACATTGACGATGATGTGATCTCCGAAGTGGTGGACACGCTTCAGTCTGGATGGATCACAACCGGCCCGAAAGTAAAGGCGCTGGAAGGAGAAGTATGCGAACTGACTGGCATTTCCAATGCATTGTGTGTCAACTCGTGGACTTCCGGAGCGATCCTGATCATGAAGTGGTTTGGAATCAAGGAAGGGGATGAGGTGATTATTCCGGCATATACCTACAGCGCAACCGCTTTGGCCGTTCTTCATTGTGGCGGAACGCCCGTGATGGTAGATGTGAAAGACGACTTCACCGTGGATCCGGAAAAAATAAGGGCGGCAATCACCGACAAAACAAAGGTGATCATGCCGGTAGATATCGCAGGGCTTCCTTGTGATTACGACCCAATCAATGAACTTATTCATGCGGAAGAGATCAGGAAATTATTTCATCCTACTTCTGAAAATCAGAAAAAATTGGGGCGGATTCTGGTGCTTTCAGATGCGGCACACTCTATCGGTGCAACTTATGGCGGAAAACCAACCGGAGTTTTAACGGATATCACCATTTTCTCTTTCCACGCCGTAAAAAACATCACTTCTGCAGAAGGTGGCGCGATCTGCATCAATCTTCCAGAACCTTTTGACAATGCCGAAGAATACAAAACGATGCGTCTTTGGACTTTGAATGGTCAGACTAAAGATGCCTTCACCAAATCGCAGGGCGGAGGAAGCAGCTGGAAATACGATATTGTCTTTCAAGGCCTGAAAGTGAATATGCCCGATGTTTGCGCGGCAATTGCTTTAGCTCAAATCAGAAATTATAAAACGGAACTGCTTCCAGAAAGAAAAAGGGTTGCCGAACGATATCATGAATTCTTCAGCAAAAAGAAATGGGCGCAGTTGCCGGTCATTGAAGATGCTAAAAGAAAAGCATGTGATCATCTTTATGCGCTGAGAATCAATGGAATTACTGAGGGGCAGAGAGATGCGATGATGGTTTCGATTGCTGAAGATGGGGTTTCTGTGAACGTGCACTTTATTCCAATGCCGATGCTGACTTTATTTAAGGATTTAGGTTATAAAATTGCGGATTATCCGGTAGCATATGATAATTTTTCGCGCGAAATTTCACTGCCGATCTATCCGCAGTTAACGGACGAGCAAATTGATTTCATCTGTCAAACCATTGAGAGCGCCTACGAGAAAATTTTGGTCAATGAAGCGGCTGTTTGATATTGTTTTTTCTTGTTTTGGCATCCTGATCCTTTCGCCATTTTTCATCATTATTTCCATCATGATTTTGCTGGACAGCAAAGGGGGAATTCTTTACAAACAGGAGCGTACTGGAAAAGGAGGTCAAATTTTCAGGGTCTTAAAATTCCGGACCATGCGACCGGATTCCTTTGCCAAAGGAGCACTCACTGTTGGGAGTCGGGATCCCAGAATTACCAACGTTGGATATTACTTAAGGAAATATAAGCTTGATGAACTTCCACAGCTATTCAACGTATTATTTGGTGAGATGTCATTTGTGGGACCTCGGCCGGAAGTCAAGAAATATACCGATCTGTATAATGAAGAGCAGAAAAAAGTCTTATCTGTAGTTCCGGGAATTACCGATTATGCCTCGATCAAATTTCGAAATGAAAATGATTTGCTCTCCGCAAGTGAGAATCCCGAAAAATTATACATCGAGGAAATAATGCCTGAAAAGCTTGAGTTGAACCTGAAATATATTGGCGATCATAATGTCTTCAAGGACATCAAGATTATTTTTGACACTTTTTATACCATAATCAAACACTGAGCATGATAATCAAACCAACTCCTCTCAAAGACTGCTATATCATAGAACCCACCCTGTTCGAAGACGAGCGCGGATATTTCTACGAAAAATTTAACGAAAAAAAATTCGAAGAACTCACCGGATTGAATGGTCATTTCGTTCAGGATAATATCTCTAAATCTTCATACGGAGTTTTGCGGGGCATCCATTTACAGAAAGGCGACCACGCACAGGCAAAACTGGTTTCTTGTTTGGAGGGGAAGGTTTTTGATGTTGCAGTAGATTTAAGAAAAGATTCACCAACTTTCGGCAAATGGTTCGGAGCTGAGCTTTCAAGCGAAAATAAATTTCAGTTTTACATTCCCAGAGGCTTTGGACACGGATTTTCTGTCTTATCAGAAACTGCGGTTTTCGCCTATAAATGCGACAATTATTACAATCAAGAATCAGAAGGCGGAGTGTTATGGAACGATCCGGAACTCCAAATCGACTGGAAACTACCCGCAGAAGCAGTTATCCTTTCCGAAAAAGATAAAAACCTCCCGAAATTCAGCGAAAGAAACTTTTAGTGCTAATCTGACTAAACCACTCATTCATTTCAATAATCAACCACTCAAAATGAACTCAATCATCATAACCGGCGGCGCCGGATTCATCGGATCTCACGTCGTTCGCGAATTTGTGAAGAACCTTCCGCATACCAAAATCATCAATTTGGATGCGTTGACCTACGCCGGAAATCTAGAAAATTTGAAAGATATCGAAAACGAGTCAAATTACGTTTTCGAGAAAGCAGATATCACAAAAACGGAAGAGCTCAGAAAGGTCTTTGAAAAATACAACCCTGATGCAATTGTCCATTTAGCTGCAGAATCTCATGTGGACCGAAGCATCACCGATCCCAATGCATTTATCAATACCAATGTAAACGGAACCGCCAATTTGTTGAATTTGGCAAAAGAATTCTGGACTTTGAATCCCGATCATCAGCATGGGAATTTTCCGGATGAAAAAAGAAAAAATCTTTTCTACCATGTTTCTACTGACGAAGTTTATGGTGCATTGGGAGAAACCGGATTCTTCACCGAAGAAACTCCTTATGACCCAAAATCACCATATTCCGCTTCAAAAGCGGCTTCTGATCATTTGGTAAGAGCGTATGGGAATACGTATGGAATGCCTTTTATCATTTCAAACTGCTCCAACAATTACGGTCCGAACCATTTTCCGGAAAAATTGATTCCGCTTTGCATCCACAATATCTTGAACGAAAAACCGCTTCCAATCTATGGCGACGGAAAATATACGAGAGATTGGCTTTATGTCATCGACCATGCAAAAGCAATCTTCCAGATTTTCCATGAAGCAAAAACCGGCGAAACCTACAATATCGGCGGCTGGAACGAATGGCAGAACATCAACTTGGTGAAAGAACTCATCAGGCAAGTGGATGAAAAAACCGGAAAACCTGCAGGATATTCTGAAAAACTGATCACTTTCGTGAAAGACAGACCGGGACACGACAAACGCTACGCCATCGACGCTACAAAACTGGCAAACGATTTAGGTTGGAAACCTTCAGTCACTTTCGAGGAAGGACTAGGAAAAACAATCGATTGGTTCTTGGAAAACAAAGAATGGCTGGAACATGTAACTTCGGGCGATTATCAAAAGTATTACAATAAACAGTATAATTAAGGAATTGAGCAGGGAGTAATTGAGTCTGGAGGGAATGAGTTGGGAGGGAATCAGTTGGTGGGTTTAAAAAACTTAAGAAATAGTTTTATTTTAAGTATTTTTGAGAATAAAATTATATACCATGGGTTATGTCAGATTTCACAAAGATTTGATAGTTTATCAAAAGTCATTTAATGCTGCGATGGAGATTTATTATCTCTCAAGAAAATTCCCTAAAGAAGAAACATATTCGCTAACAGATCAAATTCGCAGATCTTCTAGGTCGGTTTGTGCCAATTTGACTGAAGCATGGCGAAAAAGAAGATATGAAAAATTATTTGTCAATAAATTAACTGATTCGGATGGTGAAGCTGGTGAAACTCAAAACTGGTTAGATTTTGCTTTTGCTTGCGAATATATTGATGAACAAACTTATGCCAAATTATATAAAGAATATGATGAAATACTCGCCATTTTAGTATCAATGGTTAATGATTCTAAGAAATGGACTTTCAATCCAAAACTTTAATTCAAAATTACCCCACTCAATTACTCAATTACTCAATAACTCAATTACTCAATAATTCAAAAACTCCTCACTAAATCACTCAAATACTAATTATGAAGGGTATAATATTAGCCGGCGGCTCCGGAACCAGACTTTATCCACTCACCATCGCTGTCAGCAAACAACTCATGCCGGTTTATGACAAACCCATGATTTATTATCCACTTTCCACGCTGCTTTTGGCGGGAATTAATGAAATTTTGATCATTACCACGCCGCACGATCAGGAGGCGTTTAAAAAGCTTTTGGGAGACGGTTCGCAAATCGGCTGCAGATTCGAATATAAAGTACAGCCAAGTCCGGATGGATTGGCTCAGGCTTTTATTTTGGGCGAAGAATTCATCGGGGATGATTCCGTGGCCTTGGTTTTGGGTGACAATATTTTCTACGGAACCGGACTGGCAAAATTGCTGGAAAGTAAGACCAATGTGGAAGGAGGCTGCGTTTTTGCCTATTCCGTAACTGATCCGGAACGATATGGAGTGGTGGCATTCGATGAAAACAATAAAGCAATTTCTATTGAGGAAAAACCGGAGCATCCGAAATCAAACTATGCGGTTCCCGGACTTTATTTCTATGATAATTCCGTGGTGGAAATCGCGAAAAATCTGGAACCTTCACCAAGAGGCGAGCTGGAGATCACGGATGTCAACCGAATTTATTTGGAAAAAGGAAAATTGGAAGTTGGCGTGATGTCACGCGGAACAGCCTGGCTGGATACCGGAACGTTTGACTCGCTGCATGAAGCGTCTCAGTTTGTAAGTGTTTTGGAAAAAAGACAGGGTTTTAAGATTTCCTGCATCGAAGAAATCGCCTATAAAAAAGGATTCATCAATAAGGAACAGTTACTGAAATCCGCTGAAAAATACGGAAAATCTGGCTATGGTGAATATCTGAAATCGCTTATTTAAGTAGTTTTCACTCCAGTAAAAAGACTTCAAACCAGGAATTGAAGTCTTTTTTTATTGCTAAATTTGCACCCTTAAAAGTTATTGGTTTTGAATTGTTTTAAACCAACTGAACTAATTGAACAAAGATTATGAGAACAAAATCCACCGGAAGAAAAAAAATCAATATTGTCACTTTGGGATGCTCTAAAAATGTAGTGGATTCAGAAGTATTGATGGGGCAGTTGAAAGCCAACGGCAAAGAAGTCGTACACGAAGAGCGCGGCGATGTCGTGGTGATCAACACCTGCGGATTTATCGACAATGCCAAACAGGAAAGTATTGATACGATCCTGGATTTTGTAGAGGCAAAAAATCGCGGCGAAGTAGAGAAAGTCTTTGTTACAGGATGTCTTTCTGAAAGATATAAACCCGATTTGGAAAGAGAGATCCCCGATGTGGATCAATATTTCGGAACCCGGGATTTGCCGCTTTTGCTCAAACAGCTTGGAGCAGATTACAAACACGAACTGGTAGGGGAAAGGTTGACAACCACTCCGCAACATTATGCGTATTTGAAAATCTCGGAAGGTTGTGACCGACCCTGTTCTTTTTGCGCCATTCCTTTAATGAGGGGAGGAAATATCTCGAAACCGATTGAAGAATTAGTGATTGAAACTCAAAAATTAGCCCGCAAAGGCGTGAAAGAACTGATTCTTATCGCTCAGGATCTGACTTATTACGGACTTGATCTCTATAAAAAGAGGGCGCTCGCTGATTTGTTGAAGGAATTGGTAAAAGTGGAAGGAATTGAGTGGATCAGACTGCATTATGCTTTCCCAACCGGATTTCCCGAAGACGTTTTAGAAATCATTAAAAATGAAAAGAAAGTCTGCAACTATATTGATATTCCTTTGCAGCATATCAACTCCAATATTTTGAAGGCCATGAAGCGCGGAACTTCACATGAAAAAACCAATGCACTTCTTACTAAGTTCCGGGAAATGGTTCCGGACATGGCGATCAGAACAACTCTGATTTGCGGTTTTCCGGGAGAATCGGAAGAGGATTTCCAGGAAATGAAGGACTGGGTTCGAGTGCAGAGATTTGACAGGTTGGGCTGTTTCACGTATTCACATGAGGAAAACACCACTGCTTACGAACTGCATGACGATGTTCCACAGGAAATAAAAGAGAAAAGGGTAGAGGAAATCATGGAATTGCAGTCCCAGATTTCTTGGGAGAAAAACCAGGAAAAAATCGGCAAAGTGTTCCGATGCATTTTCGACAGAAAAGAAGGAAATTATTTCGTGGGAAGAACAGAATTTGATTCACCGGATGTGGATAATACTGTTTTGGTCTCGGCGGAAAACACCTATATTTCCGTGGGAGATTTTGCAGATGTGAAAATTACCTCCGCCGAAGAATTTGATTTATACGGAGAATTGGTTTAGCAAATCAGCAAAAACAGGACGAATTTTTATCAAAAACTTATCCGAAAAGAACAATAGAACCTTCAATATTTTTGAGGGTTTTATTTTTTACTAATGATTTGTTGATCAATATGTTATCGTTTGTTTCGGGTGATTATTAGGGGTTAATTAGTTAAAATCATTAACGTTTATCAATGCTTTTTAACGTTTTTTAACAAACCTTGTGAATTCCCATGAATAAAGGAACGAGAAAGATTGTTAACAAAATTTTAAGAATTTGTTAAGAGACTTTAACCGGCGGACTGTTGCGGGTTTTAAATTCAGGATAAATTTGCAGAGTCAAAACCCATAAAATAATTCAAAATGGTGAAAAGAGTAACTCTCGTAATCATAATGATGATTTCAACACTTGGTTTATTCTCTTTCAAGAATAATGCCACAGATGCTAAAAAAACAAGTTTTGCATCGTACTACCACGATAAGTTTAATGGTAGAAAAACAGCAAGCGGAGAGATTTTCAGCAACTCGAAACTTACCGCCGCTCACAGAACGCTTCCTTTTGGTACGGAAATTAAAGTTACCAACCTGAGAAACGGAAAAAGTGTAATAGTAGAAATTAACGACCGCGGTCCTTTCAATTCTTCCAGAGCACTAGACCTTTCCAAAGCAGCGTTCAATTCAATTGGGAACCACGTCCGTGGAGTAATGCCGGTTGAGTATGAAATTGTCGAAAACGATTAACTTTTACGAACTTAAATGACAAAGCCGATTCATGCGAGTCGGCTTTTTTTATTCTGGGATGGTTCAAGTGCTTTTACGAACCAAATTCTTTTTTCCATTCTTCTGCGGCGTTGCACAAATCTTGGTAGAATTCTTCGCCATATTTTCTGATTAATGGTGTTTTCAGGAATTTATAGACCGGAACCTCCAACTCTTTTCCCAGAGCGCAAGCATCGCTGCAAATGGACCATTCGTGGTAATTCAAAGCCGTGAAAGTGGAATATTCGTTCACCCGGATCGGATAGAGGTGACAGGATATCGGTTTTTGCCAATCCACTGCACCGTCTTCGTAAGCTTTTTCAATGCCGCATTTGGTAATGCCTTTTTCATCGAAAATCACATAGGCACATTCGTTTCCATTCACCATCGGCGTCACGTAATCTCCGTCTAGTGGATCAATCGTCCAGGTTCCCTGCTCTTCAATGGCTTTAACCCCTTCCGGGCGGAGATAAGGTTTCACTTTCTGGAAAATCCGATCAAGAATTTCGGTTTCGGATTTATCCAGCGGTGCACCCACATCGCCTTCTACACAACATGCTCCCTTGCATTTGCTGAGGTTGCACACGAATTCTTCTGAAAAAATATCTTCTGAAATTAATTTATTATCCAATTGAATCATTACCGTTTATAATTTATAGTTAGAAATAATTGGTGAGTTTGAAAATCACCAAGCAAAAAATAATCACCCAGAGTCCCAATTCACGCATCCAATATTTAGGTAAAAATCTCAACATTCTGCTGAGCATGATGGAAGCTGGAAGCGCCAGTAAGAGCAGATATTCATAATGCTTTCCCATATAAAGAACAATCGTGGCCAATTGGGCCAGTGTGAAAACCAAGAGAAAGGAATATTTGAATTTGCTGCTTGGACTTTTCAGGTTAAAGTGGTTGAAATGGTCTATGACGGCATAGATCATCATCAAAGCGATGGGTGAAAGCCAAAGCAGCTTAGAGAAATCTTGAGTCGGTTTAAAGTCATAGAAGGGAAAATAGGCGGGATTCCAGGAGTTTAATCCTAAAAAATAGGCGATCGAAAAGTAGGAACCTGCAATTAAGAACATCCCAAAAAGCAGTCTGAAAAAATGAAGACCAATCCGGTCCGAAGTTCCGATAATGTGCAGAATCACGAAAAGTACCATCGGCCAGGTTGTAGGAAGAAAGATGAAATTGATGGCAAGGAAAGCGCCCACCAATAGATACGCATTTTTCCGCACAGACATTTCGGTATTGGTCAAAAGCAGAAGAATGATCGAGTTGGTGAAAAGTGCCACTGAAATCCCAATGTCCAGATCTCCCGGATAAAATGCAAAAACAAATGCCGTATATAGAAAAAGTGGGAGATGGCTTTGATAGTTGAGCGCGATTGTATTAAAACAAAAATATCCCAATGCAACGCCTGCAAAAGTAATTACCGCAGAAATAAAATAGAAGGTGCTGAAATTCAGAATATTAAAGCTGATCACGATCAAAAGTAAAATCCCAATGTAAACTGGAACTGAAAAAATATTGCTTTCCTTTGAAAGTAATCGGAACATTTTTTATAAATTTGTGCAAAGTTAATTTAAAAAAGGAAAATAATGACGTCTTTCTGGCTCCACTTAAGTGATTTGTTTAAATGGTCGTACCGTTTTTTTGATTTTGCGGGAAACTTCATGAACTGGATTCTGTTCATCATCGCATCTGTAATGTTCTGTTATTGGTGCTATGTATTGGTAGCTACCTTAGGCGGTGACAAGGACAAAGCATATCACTCACCAACGGAGGGAAAGCATCCTTATTACGATCCAAACATTATGAAAAAAGGAGAATAAATAATTGATACCTATATTTATTATAAAAATCCCGAAACGCATGAGGTTTCGGGATTTTGTATGTTTTTACTTTCCTGTTTGCCGGGCAATATTTCAGCTGACCGTTTAAAAAATCGGAACCACCAACACCGGAATCGGGGATCTTTTCGTTAATTCCTTGGTCAGACTTCCCACGAAAACATCATACATATTGCTTCTTCCGTGTGAACCCATCACGATGTAGCCGGCATTTTTCGCCTTGGCGTATTCCAAAATAATGTCGCCCGCAATGCCCTGTTTCAAGAGGTGTTCACATTCCACACCATGCGCCAGGATTTTTTGTTCGATGTTGTTTAAGCGAAGAAGCTCTTCCTTGATTTCGTTTTGTTCCACTTCGGGGAAATACTGGAAACCCATATCACCGATCGCAAAACCGATATCGGCCGGAGCAACATGAATCAGGCAGATTTTTCCGTTGGTTTCCTTCGCAAATTTCAGTGCACCTTCAATCAGTTTGTCAGTAGCGTCTGAAAAATCTATGGGCAAAATAATATTGAGCATGACTTTAATTTTTGTTGCTTAAAGTTACAAATATTTTGGGATATGGGAAAATATTTGGTGATTACTGAATCCTTAAATCCAATATTTTGCGGTCTTCCAGATAAGCCTCTAAAATATCGTTTTCAGAGACTTTTCCCACACCTTTCGGTGTTCCGGTGAAAATTAGGTCACCTGTTCTCAAGGTAAAATACTGTGAAACGAAAGCGATGATTTTTTCAGGCCGGAAGAGCATCATCGAAGTGTTGCCATCCTGTACGCGCTCTTTATTTTTAAGTAAGGAAAAGTGGAGGTTTTTCAGATCAAAATCTTCCTTTTTAAAGAATTCCGAAATCACTGCAGAACCATCGAAACCTTTTGCCAGTTCCCACGGAAGTCCTTTCTCTTTTAATTTCGATTGTACATCGCGCGCCGTGAAATCAATTCCCAAACCGATTTCTTCATAGTGTTTTCCTGCATTTTCTTCCTGGATGTATTTCCCGCCTTTTGAAATTTTTACGACCACTTCCAATTCATAATGAATATCGTCAGAAAATTCAGGAATATAAAAATCAGAACCTTTCTTCAGAACCGCAGTATCAGGTTTCATGAAGATGACCGGATTTTCCGGAATTTCGTTTCCGAGTTCTTTGGCATGTTCGGCGTAATTCCGGCCGATGCAGATAATTTTCATTTTATAATCTAATAATTTAACAAGGTAAAAATGCAGCAATATGTTGAGATACTTCAAACGCAAATGCAGTTGCTGCGCACGTTTGCATCCATTGCAACCACTCAGAATTTACTCCTCAATTGTATTCCGGTCAACACTTTTTTAGTATAGAGTGGAAAGTCCGCCGCCTGAATCCAGCCATAATATCCCAAATCCTTTTGGAACACGTCTTTTACCCGTTGTCCTTTATATTTTCCAAAATTGAAGATTTCTTTGCCATCCCCATCAAAACCGATAAATCCGGCCAGATCCGCGAATTTATTCTGCTGTGAAATCTCACTCAAACCTGCTATTTCATTCGGCAAATCTTCATAATGAGCAACCTGCGCATCCAGAACTTCAAACGTTGCCATCACATCTGCTTCTGCTGAATGGGCGTTTTCCAGCGTTTTGCCGCAATAAAACTGATAGGCAGCGCTCAGATTTCTAGGTTCCATTTTGTGGAAAATCGTTTGTGCATCCACCAATTTGAATTTGCTTAAATCAAAATCGATTCCCGCGCGCAAAAGTTCTTCCACCAAAAGAGGCACATCAAACCGGTTGGAATTGAATCCCCCCAAATCAGCCCCAGAAAGCATCTCCATGATTTTGGACGCAATTTCCTTGAATTTCGGGGCCTCTTTCACATCTTCATCATAAATTCCGTGGATGGCACTCGCGTCTGCTGGAATAGACCTTTCAGGATTCACGAGCCAGGTCCTGCTTTCACGCGACGCATCCGGATTCACTTTTAGGATGCAGATTTCCACAATGCGGTCTTTTCCGACAGTGATTCCGGTGGTTTCCAGATCGAAGATGCAGAGTGGCTTATGTAGTTTTAGATTCATAAAATAAGAATGATGGAGGAAACGAAATATTTATTTCAATTGCTTTTGGAAAACCAGTGAGATCAAAATATAGAAGATCATCGTCAGTGGAATTCCGGAGATTCCGAAGAAACTCAAAATCAATACTCCACCGATGACCAAAGCGATTTTCGGATAATTGTCTTCCAGCTTCATCGATTTGAATTTCATGGAAATCATCTTGATAGGCGAAATGAGCAACCAGCACAAAAGAATTGTCAGAATTAGCAGAAATCCGGGACTTTCAAACAAAATGGAAAAACTTTTATGTTCCATGAAAGCGTAATACAGTCCAAAAATCAAAATAGTGTTGGAAGGGGTATTCAGACCTTTAAAATAATACTTTTGCTCTTCATCCAAATTGAAAATGGCCAATCTCAAACACGAAAAAAGAGTGATGAACAGTCCCAGATATTTTAGTTCAAAAGGCAGATTGATTCCTAAAATTTCACTTCCGAACATTTCCAGCGCCTTAAACATGGCAATTCCCGGGAGAAGTCCAAAACTCACCATATCCGCCAATGAATCCAGCTGTACCCCAAGTTCTGAATTGGATTTCATTGCTCTCGCTACAAATCCGTCAAAAAAATCCAGGATGAGCGACAGGAGAATGCAGAGTGCAGTAACCTGATAGTCCCCGTTAATTAAGTGGATGACCCCAATGCTGCCCGAAAAAAGATTTGCTAAGGTAAAGGCATTTGCCAAATTGTTCTTAATGAAGTTCATGAAGGCAAAAGTAATCATTTTTTAGATGCGATCTGCTTTCTGTAATTAGCTTTCAGCGATAAAAAAAGGAAAAATGATCAAGCTGCAAACCATTGCAACCTACCCCAATTGCATCAATGTACACCAATACCTGATAAATCTGAAATTAATGTAAATTTGCAAAATTCTTTTTGAAAAAAAATTAATGAAGGATATTAGATTACAGGAAATTATCACACTTGCTTACCGGATTTTTTTGGCGTTCTTTTTTTATCAGATCGTTCGCTTTTTATTCTGGTTCTTTAATAAAGATCTGATAAAAATAGATTCTTTCTCAGATTATCTTAGCTTGGCATACCACGGGACGGCATTTGATTCCACTGGGATTCTTTATGTGAACTCATTGTTTATTCTGCTGAGTTTGCTGCCGATCCTGATCAACACGAAAAAATATTACCAGAAATTTCTGTTCTGGCTGTATTTTATCATGAACGGAATTGCTTATGGAATGAATTTCGGGGACTTTGTGTATTACAAATTTTCACAGGCCCGTCTCACTACCGCCGCGCTGCATGTGGCAAAGCATGAAAATAATTTAGGGAAGGTATTTATTGCCTCTGTTTTTGAGCATCCTTTCGTGATTTTTTGGTTTGTTGTTTTAATGTTTTCCTGGACTTATTTATATAAAAAGGTGAAGGTTCGGGAGATGAAGCCGCAAAACAGGTGGATATATTTCAGCTCCTCCATCGTCACTTTGTGTATTACTGCGGTTTTGGTGGTGGGTGGAATTCGTGGTGATTTCAAACATTCAACACGCCCCATCAATTTGGTGGACGCCAACAGATTTGTGAAAAATCCTATGCAGGCCAATGTGGTTTTGAACAGTACATTCTCGTTCTTCAGAACCATTGACACCAATAATTTTGAGGAGGTTCATTTTGTGGATGATCAATTTATCCATGACAACATCCATCCCTATAAAATTTATCTAAGGGAAAATGTGGAGCCGAAACCAAATATTGTGATTTTCATTCTTGAAAGTTTTGCGAAAGAATATTCCGGTGCATTTAATAAAAACACTAAAATTAAGGACTTCGTTTCCTATACTCCGTTTTTTGACAGCTTGGCGACCAAGAGTCTGATCGCGACCAACGCTTTTGCCAACGGAAGGCAGTCGATTCACGGAATGAGTTCTGTTTTGGCGGGAATACCGAGTTTGACCGATGCTTTTACCGGTTCACCCTACGCCAACCAGAAAATTCAGTCCATCGTTTCAGTGACCAATGAACTGGGTTATGACACCTCATTTTTTCATGGTGCTCCGAATGGCTCGATGGGTTTTTTAGGATTTGGAAATATTTTGGGGTTCAAACATTACTACGGAAAAACAGAATATAATAATGATGCGGATTTCGACGGGATCTGGGGAATTTGGGACGAACCGTTTTTCCAGTATTTCGCCAGAACTTTGGACCGGAAAAAGTCACCTTTCATGGCAACCATGTTCTCTGTCTCCTCTCACCATCCGTTTAAAATACCTGAAAAATACAGGGGAAAATTCCGGAAAGGACCGCTTGAAATCCACGAACCGATTGGTTATACCGATTATTCATTAAAGAAATTTTTTGAAACTGCCGAAAAAATGCCGTGGTACAGCAATACGATTTTTGTTTTTGTGGCGGATCACACCAATCAGGTCGCCTACCCCGAATACGAAAAGGCCATGAATCGTTACGCGGTTCCAATTTTGTTCTTCTCGCCCAATCCGAAATACAACCTGCATGGCGAAATCACCGAACCAGCCCAGCAAATGGATATTTATCCCACATTGGCAGACTTGATCGGATACAACAAACCCATCCGCAGCTGGGGCAGAAGTTTGGTTTCAGCAGATAAAAATTATATGGTAGTTAATTCCGATTCCATTCAGAATCAGTTTATGATAGGAAACTATATCTATCGTTTTGATGGTAAAGAAGTGAGCGGAATTTATGATATTGCCGACAGGAATCTGGAGAAGAACCTTATGGAAAAAGTAAACAGTCCCGAAATAAAAAAGGGAATTCTACTCTGCAAAGCTTGGTATCAGGATTATATGGACCGGGTGATCAACAGGAAATTGGATTAGGTTAATGATATTTGCAAACTGATGATTAATCCTCAGAAAATTCCATAACTCATTGATAAGTTATGATGCGAATAACGAAAAATTTGCTGTTTAACTTTTTTTATTTACTTTTATCCAATCAAAGATTTAAAATAATATTGAAATGAAAAAAATAATTTTCGCTTTTGTTGCCTTGTTTTTCGCAACATTATCGTATGCACAAATTGAAGGTAAATGGAAAACCATCGACGATGAAACCGGACAGGCAAAATCGATAGTGGAAATCCAGAAAAGAGCTAATGGCCAGTATTACGGAAAAGTAGTGCAGCTGCTTATCAAGCCGGCAGATCCAAACTGCTCTCTCTGCAAAGATGACCGCAAAGGTAAGCCGGTATTGGGAATGGAAATCATCCGCGACCTGAAGAAAGATGGCAGCGAATTCAGTGGTGGCACTATCACAGATCCTAAAACAGGAAAGACTTACAAATGCATCATCAAAAGAGATGGTGATAAACTGGATGTGAGAGGTTACATCGGATTCTCGCTGATCGGTCGCACTCAGACTTGGCACAAAGTGGATTAACAGTTCATCAGTAAATATGACAAAAAGCAACTCTTTCGGGTTGCTTTTTTGTGATTCTAAACTCGAATAATCCCGAAAAAAGCCGTACTTTTGTACTTTAATTTTTTCAACTGATTATGGCAGAATATACTTTTCGAGAAGTGATTGCGCAGGCAATGAGCGAGGAAATGCGTAAAGACGGATCAATTTATCTAATGGGCGAGGAAGTTGCCGAATACAACGGCGCTTATAAAGCGTCCAAAGGAATGTTGGACGAATTCGGCCCAAAAAGGGTAATCGATACTCCCATTGCGGAGCTAGGTTTCTCCGGGATCGCAGTGGGTTCCGCAATGAATGGGAACCGGCCTATTGTGGAATTCATGACTTTCAATTTTTCACTGGTAGGAATTGATCAAATCATCAACAATGCTGCAAAAATCCGCCAAATGAGCGGCGGTCAGTGGAACTGCCCGATCGTTTTCCGTGGACCAACTGCTTCTGCAGGTCAACTGGGTGCAACGCACTCCCAAGCTTTGGAATCCTGGTATGCCAACTGCCCGGGATTGAAAGTAGTGGTTCCATCAAATCCTTATGATGCAAAAGGATTGTTGAAAACAGCGATTCAAGATAATGATCCTGTGATCTTCATGGAGTCCGAGCAAATGTATGGCGACAAAATGGAAATTCCAGAGGAAGAATATTATATCCCACTCGGAAAAGCTGACATTAAAAAAGAAGGAAAAGACGTGACTTTGGTTTCTTTCGGAAAAATCATGAAACTGGCCATTCAGGCCGCTGAAGATTTGGAAAAAGAAGGCATTTCAGTAGAAGTTGTGGATTTAAGAACGGTCCGTCCATTGGATTATGACACGATTCTGAACTCCGTGAAAAAAACAAACCGTTTGGTGATTTTGGAAGAAGCCTGGCCTTTTGCAAGTGTCGCTTCGGAAATCACTTATATGGTGCAGCAAAAAGCGTTCGATTATCTGGATGCGCCGATCAAGAGAATTACCACTCCGGACGCACCCGCTCCGTACTCCGCAGCACTTTTTGCAGAATGGTTCCCAAAACTGGAAAAAGTAAAAGCGGAACTGAAGAAAGCCATGTACATCAAAGCATAAATCGAAAACTCCTGAAAAGGAGTTTTTTTTTTTGTTTCCAGCCTGAAATTTTCCGGATCAAAAATCGTCCACAATTTTTTTTAATCTAAATTTGCACCTTTAAATACACTGTCAATGACTGAAGTTGTAGAAGGTGGTCATCATTTTGATACCAAGAAGCTCACTGCAATAGGTGTGCTGGTTTCTCTGGGAGTAGTTTTTGGGGATATCGGAACATCCCCACTCTATGTGATGAAGGCGATTGTGAACGCATTCAAAGGAGGCACCGCAATGCCTTTCGACGAATATATCGAAGGAGCACTCTCTTGCATCATCTGGACATTGACGATGCAGACCACGATCAAATACGTGATCATCGCATTAAGAGCCGATAACAAAGGCGAAGGTGGAATTCTTTCGCTTTACTCCTTAGTGAAAAGGCTGAAACGGAGATGGCTCTATTTAATTGCGATTCTTGGTGCAGCAACCCTGGTTGCGGACAGTGTGATCACGCCTTCTCTTACCGTGATGTCCGCGGTGGAAGGACTCAAGATTTTCAGCCCCAAAACTCCTGTGGTTGCGATTACTTTGGTGATTTTAGCCATAATCTTCATCGTTCAACAATTCGGAACATCCTCTATAGGGAAGTTTTTCGGACCGGTGATGGTGGTCTGGTTTATGGTAATCGGTGGTTTTGGAGCGATGCATATCTTTGACCATGTAGAAATTTTAAAGGCCTTCAATCCTTATTATGCTTACAACCTGATTAGCCATTCGCCAAGCGCGATAGTGATTATGGGCGCGGTTTTTCTATGTGTGACAGGTGCTGAAGCTTTGTATTCAGATTTAGGTCACTGCGGTAAGCAAAATATCCGCGTAAGTTGGATTTATGTCAAAGTAATGCTGATTCTTAATTATCTGGGACAGGGAGCATGGCTCCTGGACAATCCAAACAAAGTGGCGGAAGGAATCAACCCCATTTTTGGAATCATGCCGGAATGGGCAATCTTACCGGCAGTAATTCTGGCAACCGCAGCCGCAATTATTGCCAGTCAATCTGTGATTACAGGTGCATTCACCATGTTTTCTGAAGCCATGTCGGTTACTTTCTGGCCGAATCAGCAAATCGATTATCCATCCGGGATTAAAGGACAAATGTATATTCCCAGAATCAACTGGGGATTGATGTTGATGTGTTTTATGGTGGTGATTTTCTTTAAAAAATCAGAGGCAATGGAAGCAGCGTATGGCTTGACGATTACCATAACGATGTTAATGACCACAATTCTGCTGTTTTTCTGGTTGGGCAGAATCAAACGGTTCAAATATTTTGCGATTCTTTTCATTATCATTCAACTTTCCATTGAATTCGGATTTTTCTATGCAAATGTGCAGAAGATTTTCGATGGAGGTTGGCTGACTTTGGTTCTGGGCGGATTCATCGCAGTGTGCATGTATGCTTGGTACAACGGAAGATTGATCAAAGCCAAGTTCATCAAGTTTGCAAAACTGGATGATTATGTTTCCATTATCAAGGAGCTGAAACTGGATGAAACCATTCCCAAATACGCCACGAATCTCGCTTTTTTGAGCAGGGCCAAGAAAGAAGACGAAATCGAAACCAAGATCATCTATTCCATCCTACGGAAGCAGCCGAAAAGGGCGGATCACTATTTCATCCTGAACATCATCAACCAGGAAGATCCATATACCTTTAAGTACAATATCGACGAGATTATGCCCGGAACAATTTATCGGGTGAATTTCCTACTGGGTTTTAAGGTGGACCGAAGAATCAATGATTATTTCGACCAGGTTTTGCAAGATATGATGGATGAAGGCACCATCCCGTCCAGAAGTCCGCATCCGTCTCTGAGGGCACACAATGTGCCGCCGGATTTGAAATATGTCATTATCGACAATACCTACATCAACGATACTTTACTGACGGTGAAGGAAAAAATCACGCTCAATATCTATAATTTCGTGAAGTATATCGGAAGTGATGACTTCAAAGCGTGGGGAGTTTCGCCGCACAATGTGGTGGTTGAATCGGCACCGCTTATGGACCAGAAACTGATTACCAAAAAAATCCAGCAGGTGGAGTTCAAGCCATATCAAAACTGAATCTGAATTGTTTTAAATCTGATCCAATTCAGTCAGCTTTATATTTTCCCGTACTTACTTCTGCAGTGGTGAAAACCGCCGGAATTCCTGGTTCGGACTTTTTTTGATAAATTTGCCTATATTTAATTTCATGGATCCTAAACAAAAAGAACTTAATCTAACTACGATTAAGGAAGTTTTAAGGCAATATCTTCACGAGAAAAATTTCAGGAATACCCCCGAAAGATATACTATTTTGGAAGAAATCTACAATATGGACCACCACTTTAATGTGGATGATCTCTACATTTTGATGATGCAGAAAAAATACCACGTCTCCAAAGCGACGATTTATAATACTATTGAAATTTTCCTGGACGCCGGATTGATCAGAAAACACCAGTTTGGGGAAAAAACACTGACTTCCTCCTCTTACGAAAAATCATATTTTGATAAGCAGCACGATCATTTGGTGATCTACAAAAAAGATTCGGACAAAGAAATCCAGGAAATTATTGAATTTTGTGATCCCCGAATTCAGGGAATTAAAGACGCAATTGAAAATGCCTTTGGCGTAAATATTGATTCCCACTCACTTTATTTCTACGGAACCAAAAAGGATTAATGAAAAATTTTTTCGCCTTATTTTTATTGATTGGGTTTAATGTTTTTGCGCAGATTACCACTCAGCCGAAAGATGTTCTGGTAAAGGATCCGTATTTCAATACTGCACAGAATCAACCTCAAGGTGAAAAAGTGCGCCTGATCCATTCTGATTTTTTTCAGAAAACTCCGGATAAGTATGGCGGAAATCCGTTTTTTTCAGGGAATGTGCAGTTTGAGCATCAAGGTTCACTTCTTTCTGCGGATGAGGTGATTTTTTATGAGGCGCAAAACTTCGTAAAAGCCATAGGAAACGTGAAACTGCAAAACGCAGACGGTTCTGTGATCACTTCCGGTGAAATGGAATATGATGGAAATACCCAGAAAGGTATTGCCAAAAAAAATGTGGTACTGACCGATCCCACGCAAACCATAAAGACCGAAACCATGTATTACGACAGGGTTTCAAATACAGCCTATTTCAATACGGGGGGAACCATTTCCGATGCCACCAATACCATGTACACCAAATCGGCTACTTATGATTTAAGTACAAAAATGATCGATTTTACCGGAAATGTGAAAATCAATAACCCTGATTATACCGTGGAAGGAACCAACATCAAACAAAATCAAAATACCAATACGGCAGATTTTTTTGGACCTACCACCATTACCAACAAGAAAAATCCTGCCAATTTGATCTACACCGAAAGGGGTTCCTATAATATGAACTCCAAAGAGGTTTACTTAAAGAAAAATTCCAGGATTCATTATAACGGGAAAATTCTGACCGGAGACGACATGTATTTCAATCAGATCACCGGGTTTGGGAAAGCAAAAGGAAACGTGACCCTGCGCGATCCGAAAGAAAATCGCTATATGAAAGGAGGTTACGGCGAAATCTATGAAAAGAAAGATTCCGCAATGATGACCGAAAAACCTTACGCCGTAAAAATTCTGGAAAAAGATTCCATGTATTTTTCAGCTCAAAAGCTGATTAGCTACCAGAAAAGCGATGAGAAAGATCCATTGAAGAAGAAGAGCTTCCTCAGAGCGTACCGAAAAGCCAGAATGTTTAAGTCCAATATCCAGATTCGGGCGGATTCTCTGAGTTTTAATGAAACCGACGGAATCATGCACCTTTTCGGAAGTCCAATTGCTTGGAGCGGTGAGAAACAGGTGACCGGAGATAAAATCGAAGCCTATTTTGATACCGAAAAGGAATTCATCGATTCACTGAAAGTGATCGGAAATGCATTTGCCATCAGCAAGGCGGACTCCCTGAATTTGAAAGACGAATTCAACCAGGTGAAAGGAAAACTGATGACCGTTTACTACGACAAAAACGAGATAAAACTGGCAAAAGTCATCGGAAATGCACAGGCAATTACCTATGCAGATGACCAAAACGAGAAAACTAAGGAAGTGGAAAGAATTGGCGTTGCACTTTCAACTTGCGGAACCATCGAGGCAGAATTTGAGGACCGGAAAGTTCAGATCATTTCCTGCAACATCGGGGCCAATACCGATGTCTATCCGATGAGTAAAATTTCCCGGGAAAAAAGGTTCTTCCCGGATTTCAACTGGAACACCAGAGACCGGCTCCGAAAGTGGCAAGACATCTTCATCGACACACCGCAATACGAAGAAATAAAATACGAATCCGACGACAAACTCTACGATGCCGCCCAGAAAGCGATCAACGACGCGAAAGCCAAAGAAGAAGCGAAGAAACCGAAAAGAGTCCGGAAGTGATTTTTTACGGAGTACGTTTGTTCGTCACTTTTTTGAATTCAATGGCTGAAGTGCACAAATTTCAATTTGGCCGAAAATTTCCGTTGGAGTTCAATCTGTGCAGCATAAACTTAAGACTTGCATCCGGATCCACAGGAACCACCTTTTTAAATCATTATCATGAAAACAGATTTCTTTAAATACCAAGCTCAGACCACTACTTTCGCCGCGGGTTTTGAAGTGGAAAAAGCCGAAGGCAGTTATATTTACGGAACCGATGGGAAAAAACACCTCGATTTCGTGGCAGGAGTTTCTGCAAATACTTTGGGACATTCCCACCCAAAGATTGTTGAAGCCATAAAAACTCAGGCTGAAAAATACCTGCATGTAATGGTTTACGGTGAATATGCCCAGGAAATGCCGGTGAAACTCTGCAAACTCTTGGCAGATTCCACACCCGAACCGCTTCAAGTGACTTATCTCGTGAACTCCGGTGCAGAAGCGATTGACGGAAGTCTGAAACTTGCAAAAAGATATACCGGCAGAGAGGAAATTATTTCCTTCAAAAATTCTTACCACGGAAATACGCACGGCGCTTTGTCGGTTTCCGGAAACGAATACCACAAAAGGGAATTTCGTCCACTTTTGCCTTTAGTGGATTTTATTGAATTTAATGACGAGAAAGATTTAACCAAAATTACCGAAAAAACGGCGTGTGTTCTGATGGAAACCATTCAGGGTGCAGCAGGATTTCTTGTCCCGCAAGATGGTTATCTGAAAAAGCTAAAAAAGAGATGTGAAGAAGTGGGGGCTTTACTGATCCTGGATGAAATTCAACCCGGATTTGGCAGAACCGGAAAGTTGTTTGCATTTGAACATTACGGAGTGGTCCCCGATATTTTGGTAATGGGGAAAGGAATGGGAGGCGGAGTTCCGGTGGGAGCTTTTATGAGTTCCAAAGAAATTATGGACTCGCTTTCTCATTCGCCGAAACTGGGACACATCACTACTTTTGGGGGAAATCCGCTGATTGCGGCTGCGAGCTATGCCACTTTGAAAGAGGTTCTGGAAAGCGGTTTGATGAACGAAATTGAGGAAAAGGAAAAACTGTTCCGCGAACTCTTGGTACATCCAAAAATTAAGAATATCAATGGACGGGGGTTAATGTTGGCCGTGAACCTCGGAACTCCGGAATTTACCTTGGATGTCGCGAAACGTTGCATGGAAAAGGGATTGATTGTTTTCTGGCAGTTGTACCGAAATGAATACCTCAGGATTTCGCCGCCCTTAACAATTTCTATAAACGAAATCAGGGAAGGATGCCAAATTATTTTGGACGTTTTAAACGAGACTGAAAAATGAAAAAAGTCTTCTACCTAAAATCCTGCAACACTTGCCAAAAAATCCTGAAACAATTTGATTTGCGGGATTGGCAACTTCGTGAAATAAAATCCGATCCGGTTAAGGAAGAGGAGCTTGTGGAAATGTATCGGTTGGCAAAATCGTATGAAGCGCTTTTCAGCAGAAGATCTACCCAGATCAAATCCCGCGGAATCGATTTGAAGTCTTTAAGCGAAAAGGATTTTAAGGAACTCCTTCTGGATCATTACACTTTTCTGAAAAGACCGGTTTTCTTGACAGAAGATGAGATTTTTATTGGAAATGATCAAGGCAATGTGGAAGCTTTGAGGAACTTTTTGGGTTAATGTAAACTAAACTGTGTTACAGTTTAAAACATCGGGTAAAAGCCTTTGAGCCCTGTTTTTTTATTGAAAATAACTCTTTGCTGGCGAAACCCACCGAATAAAACGCATCGGAAGTAACGGGCTTGATTTCTAAATCTCAAACTTCTCCGTAATTTCGCCACAAAGATCCTTCACGAACAATTCTGCGAAGGTTTCGGTATATTTTGGATTATCCAAGAGGTGCATCGCTTTGGTAATCGCACTTTCAGCCGTGATATCATGTCCGCTGACCGCTCCGATTTCCCTGAAAATATTGGAATTCGAATATTTGCCAAAACTGATTCCTCCCGAAATACACTGCGAAACCACCACGATATCCGTCCCGCGTTTCCGAAGAAGTTTCAGCGTTTTCCTGGTTTTTTCCGCACTGAAAATCGTTCCCGAACCAAAAACCTGCAAAATCAAAACCTTCATATTGGGGATTTCTGCGAAATGTTCCAGATGCATCCCCGGGAAAATCCGCCAAAATAAAACATCCTGCGAAACATGGTCGTCCACTTCAAATGATACTCCGGGTTTTGGACGGTGTAAAAAATCCTTTTCTATATTCAAATGAACTCCGGATTGCCCCAAAACCGGATAATTCGGCGATCGGTACGCATCAAAAAACTCTGCAGAATACTTCAAGGTGCGGTTTCCACGCAGCAGCTTGTACTCAAAATAAACAGCAACTTCCTGAATCACCGCCTCATCATTTTCATACAGACTCGCATAATATAGGCTGGTCAGCAAATTCTCCTTCGCATCGGTCCGCAAATCCCCGATGGGAAGTTGGGAACCCGTCAAAATCACAGGCTTCCGCAAATTTTTCAGCATGAAACTCAGCGCAGAGGCGGTGTAAGACATCGTATCTGTTCCGTGCAGAATCAGAAAACCATCGTATTTATCGTAATTTTTCCCGATATAATTCGCGATAAGTTTCCATTCATTCGGTCCCATATCTGATGAATCGAGCGGATTCTTGAATGGATGAACTGAAACTTCGCACTCAAGAGGCTTCATTTCTGGAATCTTCTTAAAAATATTCCCAAAATCAAACGCCTGAAGACTTCCGGTTTCGTAATTTTTTTCCATCCCGATCGTTCCGCCGGTGTAGATCAGTAGCACTTTTCGTTTCATGAACCCAAATTTAAACCTTTTAATAGAATTGTAAAAATGTTTTTGGTGGGGTGCCTTTATCTGTCTTCAGCTCCCACCTCAAAGCTTCAGGACGTTGCGCTTAGTCCGGCGCGTAGATGAGGAATACTTCTGGGAGGTTTACTGCAAACAAAAATTACGCTAATTTTGAAAAATGAAAGACCACGAAACCTTCCAATACCTAAAACAATTCCTTACTTCTGAAAGAATACAGAAAATCGAACATTTTGCTCAGGAAAGTTCAGATTTCGTTTTGCCTGTAATGGAAGACGTTTACCAATACCGAAATGCCGCCGCAATCGTTCGTTCGGTGGAAGCTTGCGGTTTTCACAAGATTGTTGCCATGGAGAACCAAAACGTTTTCCATCCAAATCTTAGGGTAACCAAAGGTGCAGAAACCTGGGTAGAGGTAGAAAAATTGCCACATCATTTGGATTCGCTGAAGGAGATCAGAAACCGCGGGTATAAAATCGTGGCGGTTTCTCCCGAAAAAAATGCCAGGTTGCTCCCGGAATATGAAATTACCGAGCCGCTCGCATTGGTTTTCGGAACTGAACTGGAAGGCGTTTCGGAAGAAATCCTGGATTTCGCCAACGAAACTCTGGCGATTCCGATGTACGGATTCACCAAGAGCTTTAATGTTTCTGTGGCGGCGGCGATCTGCTTTTATGAACTGAAGCAGAAACTCCTCAGATCAAATATCGACTACAAACTTTCAGAAGAAAAACTCCTGAAAATGAAAATTCGCTGGGCAGTGAACTCCATCAGAAGCGGTGAGGAAATTCTGAAAAAGTATCTTTTGGAATCAAATAATTAACCTAGTTCTTTTTCGATAAACCCTTTCAAAACAGGTAGCGCACTCACCGCAATCTCTTTTGCGGAAGTGAGCATGGTTATGGTTTGATGCGATTTAATTTCCTGCAAGAAATCTGGAAAATCGGGATTCTCTTTCAATTCCGCCAGATATTTTTTGCTGAATTCTTTAAAATCAATCTCCTTTCCGTGATAGGCTTTACGCAGTTCGGTGGAAGGTGAAATTTCCTTTGCCCACCAGTCAATATGGGCATCTTCCTTGCGGATTCCTCTCGGCCAGAGTCGGTCCGCCAAAATCCGTAAACCATCAGATTTATCGGCATCTTCGTAGGTTCGTTTCATTAATATGTTCATTGGGTTTATTTTCACTAAAGTTATTAAAAAACAGACGATTTTTTTTGATTTTAGCAATATCTTTTCAGTGGATATCGGGTCTTGACTAGCCCTGACCGAACGGCATGTTTGAGCTCTTTTTTGGTGGCTTCGGTACTTCGGGAGTCTCTGTTACCATCAACCACCAAAAAAAGCGAGTAGTGAGGGCAGGTTCCCGGCTCCTGAAAAACATCATGCGAACTCCTCTGTTCTTACCATAAATCAATAGGTTATGAATATAGAGGCCGTATCTTTGTATGATAAAATTGAAGTACTACCAAATAAATGTGACTGATATGAAAACAGTATTGCACAAAGCAGCGAGCAGGGGATTTGCGGACCACGGTTGGTTAAAATCCCACCATACTTTTAGTTTTGCCAACTATTACCATCCTGAAAGAATGAATTTCGGTGTTCTTCGGGTGCTTAATGATGATATGGTGGAATCTGGAATGGGTTTCGGAACGCATCCGCACCGGGACATGGAAATTATTTCGATTCCGCTGGAAGGAGATTTGGAACACAAAGATTCCATGGGAACCACCGCCGTGATTAGGAAAGGAGAAATCCAGGTGATGAGTGCCGGAACCGGCGTGATGCACAGCGAATACAACAGGAATACCGATGAAGCGGTGAAATTCCTGCAGATTTGGGTGATTCCGAATAAGATGAATGTGACTCCGAGATATGATCAGATCAGTATTAAGGAAAATGCAAAACCAAATGATTTTCAACAGATTCTTTCTCCAAATGCTGATGACGAGGGAGTTTGGATTCACCAGGATGCGTGGTTTAATCTGGCGAATTTTGAAAAGGGCGTTTCCAAAGAATACCGTTTGCACAAAAAAGGGAACGGCGTTTACGTTTTCGTTTTGAAAGGCGCTGCAAAAATCGGAGACCAAATCCTGGAAACGAGAGACGGTTTTGGAATTTGGGATACAGATGCATTCACGCTGGAAGCTACCGAAGATTCGGAAATCCTTTTGATGGAAGTTCCCATGGAAATTTAAATAATTAGTAAATTTGAGCCCTCTGTCAATACCGGATTTTGGGGTTGGCAAAATTTGTAGTCAATCTCAACCTTAAATTTCGTTTACCCTATGAAAATTATCGCCTTTGCTGGAAGCAATTCGGATGTTTCGATCAATAGACAACTCGTGACTTTCGCCTCAAGTTTTTTTGAAAAACACCTGATAGAAATTCTAGATTTGAACGATTACGAAATGCCTATTTACAAGAACGAAAGAGAAATCGAAAACGGGATTCCGCAGCTGGCGCACGATTTCGCCGCGAAAATAGATTCTGCAGATTTGCTATTATTGTCTTTAGCGGAAAATAACGGTGCTTATTCCGCAGCGTTTAAGAATATTTTCGACTGGGTTTCACGGATTCGTGGGCGAAAAGTTTTTGGCGAAAAACCCATGTTTTTGATGGCAACTTCGCCCGGAAAAAGAGGGGGTGCAAGTGTTTTGGAAATCGCCTCAAAGCGTTTCCCCTTTGATGGTGCTAAAGTTTTGGAAACATTTTCACTTCCTTCCTTCAATGAGAATTTTGATTCCGGAAAAGGAATTGTAGACGATGAAAAGTTGAAGGAAATTAAGGAAAAGATAGATCAGATAAAGTCAAATTTTTAGAAAGAAAAACCGGATTGAATTTCAGTCCGGTTTTTGAGTCTATTTTTTTTGTCTATCCTCTCTTAAACATTCCAACCAATTTCTTGAATCCCAAAAATACCGGAACCATGAGCAAACCTCCGGCAATTCCGAGAAGAGCCTGTTTCAGGGTGGCAGGAAAATCGGGTAACAAATGGTGAATAAAATCGATGTTGTGGTTGAATATTCCTCCGGCAACCAAAATCAGGGCGATCGTTCCAATAATTCCCAGTGTTTTAATTACAACCGGCAATGCTTTCACCAAAAGTTTTCCAAGCGAGCCGATCATTCCCTTGTTTTTTGACTTCCGGATCAATCCGTAACCGGCGTCATCCATTCTCACGATCATGGCCACGATTCCGTAAACACCTACCGTCGCCAGTATCGCAACAATCGAAACGGTGATGATCTGAATCGCTAAACTTTGATCTAAAACGGAACCTAAAGCAATGATCACAATTTCAATCGACAGAATAAAATCGGTCAGGATTGCGGATTTTATTTTTGATTTTTCTTCGTTTTCGACTTCTGCTAATGGTTTTTCAATTTTTTCAATGACTTTTGGTGCGGTTTTTTCGGTCTCTTTTTTATGGAACAGATATTCGATTATTTTTTCAACTCCTTCATAAGCCAGATACAGTCCGCCAACAACCAAAATCACTTTAATCGCCGGTGGATAAAGCCATTGAAGAAAAAAGGCAATGGGCAGAATAATCAACTTGTTGATGAACGAACCTTTCATAATTGCCAATAAAACAGGAATTTCCCGGGAAGATAAAAATCCGGTGGCTTTCTCCGCGTTTACAGCGAGATCGTCACCCAAAATCCCCGCCGTTTGTTTGGTGGCCACTTTCGAGGTCACTGCTATATCATCCATTAAGGCTGCAATATCATCAAGTACCGCAAAAAAACCTGAAGCCATAATTCATCTTTATTGAAGCAAAAATAATTATTTCTATGGACAAAATCGTGCTATTTTGTGTAAAAGGATTTCCTGGACTCATTAAAAAACCTTAATTTCGCACAACCGAATTTTAAGAAAAATGAAAGCGCTGAAATCATTTTCGATAGAAGAGATATTCCAAAATTTTGGAAACGGAATCTGCGCCACCACAAAGAAATTATGAGCCGACGTCTGTAAGATGGTCGGCTTTTTTATTTAAAATTCTGAAGAATCTGAAACCTGGAATCTACCTGTCTGCAGACAGGCTTGAAACTTGAAAATTAAAACAAAATGAATACCTACAAATCCGCCGGAGTAGATAAAGAAGAAGGCTACAAAACCGTAGATAAAATAAAATCGGCAGTTGCCGAAACTCATAACAGAAATGTATTAAACAACCTCGGAAGTTTTGGTGCATTCTATGAAATTGCCGGGTACAAAAATCCGGTTTTGGTTTCCGGAACTGATGGTGTGGGAACCAAACTGAAAGTGGCGTTAGATACCAAAAACTACGGGTCCATCGGAATTGACTGTTTTGCCATGTGTGCGAACGACATCGTTTGTCATGGTGCGAAACCGCTATTTTTCCTGGATTATTTGGCTTGTGGGAAGTTGGATTCAGAGATCGCCGCAGAGATCGTGATGGGAATGGTGAAAGCCTGCAAAGACAACGAATGTGCACTCATTGGTGGCGAAACTGCCGAAATGCCCGGAATGTATAATCCGGGAGATTATGATGTTGCGGGATTTTGCGTGGGAATCGTAGAAAAGGACCAGATTATTGATGGTTCCAAAATTAAGAAAGGTGACAAAATCATCGCTTTGCCGAGTTCCGGATTTCACAGCAACGGATTTTCACTGGTCAGAAAGATTTTTCCCGATTTCAACGAGAAATTTGAAGGAAAACCCATCCACGAAACACTTCTGGTTCCAACGAAGCTTTATTATCAGGACATCAAAAAACTGATCGGCAATATAGAAATCAGCGGGATCGCTCATATCACAGGAGGCGGACTCATTGAAAATGTTCCGAGAATTATTCCAAACGGACTTTGCGCTAAAATTCAGGAATCAAAAATCAAAGTTCCTTCCATCATGCTCGAACTGGAAAAACGTGGAAATATAGAAAGGATGGAAATGCACGGAACGTTCAATATGGGAGTCGGAATGATTGTGGTGGTAGATCCGGCTAGCTCAGGAAAAGCACTGGAATTAATTGACGGCGCCTACGAAATTGGAGAAATTGTGGAGGATTCAGAGCAAAAAATCTTAATGTAACCATTGTAGAAATCTAAGTCTTTACCCTTCACGAAAATCCGAATTTATCTTGATTGAAATATTTCTACATTGATAATCGGTACATTAAAAAATGAAGAACATCGTCGTATTAATCAGCGGTTCCGGAACCAATCTACAGCGTATCGTAGATTGCATCGCGAGTGGAGAAATTCCGGATGCGAAAATTTCAATGGTCATCGCCGATCGTGAATGTTTCGGATTGCAGCGGGCTGAAAATGCCGGGATTCAGAATTATTTGATCAAAAGAGGAAAATCCTTTTCAGAAAACCTGAAAAAAATTCTGCCAGAAAATACGGATTTGATTGTTCTTGCAGGTTTTCTTTCGATTTTAGACAAAGAATTCTGCGAAAATTTCAGGGGAAAAATCATCAACATTCATCCGGCACTTTTGCCCAAATTTGGCGGCAAAGGAATGTGGGGAATGAATGTTCACCAAGCAGTGATCGAATCCCCGGAAAAACAGAGTGGCGCAACCGTTCATTTCGTGACTTCCGGGATTGACGAAGGCGAAATCATCCTTCAAAAATCTTTGGAAATCGGAGAGAATGAAACAGCGGAAAGTTTGGCGGAAAAAGTCCATCAAATAGAATACGAGATTTTTCCGAAAGCGATTAATTTAGTTTTGATGGACTCGTAACCTTTAGTGTGATGAACCCTGGGTGAAACTTAGGGAGCAATGAAAGTAATAAAAAGTAAAATAAAATGTCAAAGAAAAGAGCATTAATCAGTGTTTCCGATAAATCCGGACTTATTGATTTCGCTAAATTTTTAGAAAAGAACAACTACGAACTCATCTCCACTGGTGGTACTTTCAAACATTTGAAAGACGCAGGATTAAATCCAATCCAGATTGATGAAGTTACCAATTTCCCGGAAATGTTGGATGGAAGAGTAAAAACCCTGCACCCAAAAGTTCACGGCGGTTTATTGGCGGTACGGACCAATGAGGAACACATGAAAACCGTTCAGGAACACGGAATCGGATTGATTGATATGGTTATTGTGAATCTTTATCCGTTTTTTGAAAATGCCAGTTCCAATATTTCTTTGGATGAAAAAGTTGAATTTATCGATATCGGCGGACCGTCCATGTTGCGTTCTGGAGCGAAGAATTTCAATTCGGTAACCGTGATTACGGATGTGGAAGATTACGAAAAAGTAAAACAGGAAATCTCCGAAACAGGAAATACCACTTTAGAAACAAGAAAAAAACTCGCTGGAAAGGTTTTCAATCTGACTTCTGCTTATGATGCAGCGATTTCGAAAATGCTTTTGGATGAAGAATTTCCGCAGTATCTGAATGCTTCCTACAAAAAGGTCACCGATTTGCGCTATGGCGAAAATCCACACCAAACCGCAGCTTATTATGTTTCCACCACGGAAAGCGGATCGATGAAGGATTTCGAAATTCTTGGTGGGAAAGAGCTTTCTTTCAATAATCTTCGGGACATGGATCTGTGTTGGAAGGTGGTGAACGAGTTCAAAAACGAGATGGCTTGCTGTGCGGTGAAACATTCTACCCCATGTGGAGTTGCAATCGGAAACTCGCCTCTGGAAACCTATCAGAAAACTTTCGACTGTGATCCGGTTTCGATTTTCGGTGGAATTATCGGTATGAATTTTAAAGTGGATGCAGAAACAGCTGAAGAACTCAACAAAACTTTTCTGGAGATCGTGATGGCAACAGATTTCGACGATGATGCACTGGAAATTTTGCGCAAAAAGAAAAACCTTAGAATCATTAAAATCAAAAATCCGGTTTCGGATCCACAAACCTGGGTAAAAATCGACGGCGGAATCTTGGTTCAGGACAATGACCATGGTTTTTCAAACGATATCAGAGTGGTGACCGGAATCCAGCCCACCGAAGAACAAAAGAAAACACTTTTGTTTGCGCAAAGAGTAGTGAAATATGTGAAATCCAATGCGATAGTGGTTTCCAACGGAATTCAGGCATTGGGAATCGGCGGCGGACAGGTTAACCGGATTTGGGCAACGCAACACGCCGTGGAAAGGGCAAAAGAGAAATTTTCCGGTGATTTGGTTTTGGCTTCGGATGCATTTTTCCCATTCCGGGATGTAGTCGATTTTTGTGCGGAAGAAGGGATCAAAGCCATCATTCAACCCGGTGGAAGTGTGAAAGATCAGGATTCCATCGATGCAGCAAATGAACATCAGATTCCGATGGTCTTCACTGGAATGAGACACTTTTTGCACTAAATTGGTACAGATGGTGCAACGAGTGCAGGTTGCAATGGTTTCCTTGGATGGTGTGGAAGATTTCTCGCCCAAAAGCAAAGAAAGGACAGAGTCATTAAGACCCGATGAAGTCGGTGAGGAATACAGCTAAATAGGTGAAAAATGGAAGCAATTCCAGTCAATAACAACGATAGCGATCTGGAAATTGTTTCTTATTTTTTGCTCAGAAAACCCATTTTCGCAGTGAGTAATATCAATTGAACGAGAGAAATCAGATTTGCTGCACCAAAAACAGTTTGCACTTTCTAGTTCAAAACATTAAATTTGTATAAATAATAAAATAAACTTTTATGAGAGTTTTAATTGTAGGAAATGGCGGAAGGGAATCTGCTCTTGCTGTAAAGTTAAGAGAAGACAGCAGGATTTCAAAACTGTATTTTGCAAAGGGAAATGCCACCACAGATAAATTGGGGCAGAATGTATATGAGGAAGATGTGGTAGAATTGCGGAATTTCGCCATCAAGGAAAGGATTGATTTAACCATCGTAGGTCCGGAAGCACCATTGGTTGCAGGAATCGTTGACGAATTCCACAAACACGGGCTCAAAATATTCGGGGCAAAAAAACATGCCGCAGAACTGGAAGGAAGCAAAGCTTTTTCAAAGAAGTTCATGCAAACCCACCAAATTAAAACAGGGAAAGCCGTTATTTTTGATGCTTATCAGGATGCCATCGACTATGTGAAAACTCAGGAATTCCCATTGGTCATCAAAGCGAGCGGACTTGCCGGTGGAAAAGGCGTGGTGATCGCCAATAATTTGGGAGAGGCAGAATCCACCATCCACAGTTTCATGATCGGTCGTTTATACGGAGACGCCGGAATCCAGGTCGTTGTAGAAGAATATCTAAACGGTTTTGAAGCGTCTATTATCGCATTTTCAAACGGTAAAAAGTTCTTTCCATGTATTCCGGTGAAAGATTACAAAAAAGTAGGGACCGGAGACAAAGGTCCCAATACCGGCGGAATGGGAAGTGTGGCGCCAAGTCCCGAATTTACCGAAGCACATTATAAAGACTTTGAACAGAATATTTTGAACCCAACTTTGAAGGGGCTTCACGCTTCAAATATTCATTTCAAAGGATTTATCTTTTTTGGACTCATGGTGACCGAAAACGGCGTTTACCTTCTGGAATACAACATGAGACTCGGCGATCCCGAAACTCAGGTCATTTTGCCACTGATGGAAAACAAGCTGCTCGATGTAATCAATGATTGCCTCGAAGGAAAAGAGGTGGAACTGAAATTCAGCGACAAAAAAGCGGTCTGTCTTGTGATGGCTTCCGGCGGTTACCCCGGAAAAATCGATACCGGTTATGAAATCAAAAATGTTGAAAAAGCCCATAGCCAAGTACTTTTCTCGGGTGCCCGAAATGTTGGTGACAAAGTCATCACTTCCGGCGGTAGGGTTTTGAGCCTGGTTGCAACCGCTGATTCCTATGAAGAAGCAAGAAATGCGGTTTATGCAGATGCCAAAACCATCAACTTCGATTATGAATATTACAGAGAAGATATCGGCAAATTCTAGATAAAGTGGGGGATTCGTCTCCCATTTTTTATAGTTTTTTGGAGCTATTTCCCGCTCTCCAATATATCCCCGAAGTTGCGGGGGATGCCGTTTCGATCGGGGCTGGTTACAATTCGGTATTTCATGAAAAGGAGGAAGTCTTTTTAAAGGAACCCTCCATAGAACCCTTTCAAAACTCAAATTTCAAATTTTTAAACCTTCAACAATCTCAATGAACAACGCCATCATCATTCTCGACTTTGGTTCACAGTACAATCAGCTCATTGCCAGAAGAATCCGGGATCTGGGAGTTTACTCAGAAGTGCTGCCATTCAATACGCCTTTAAAAGAAATTCTGAGTAAAAATCCTCTGGGAATCATTCTTTCCGGTGGACCAAGTTCGGTGAACGCTGAAAATGCACACCTGGTTGATCGGGAACTTTTTGAACAAAACATCCCAATCCTCGGGATTTGCTATGGAATGCAGCTGACCACCCATCTTCTGGGTGGAAAAGTGAAAAAGGGAGAAAAAGGCGAATACGGAAAAGCAAAACTGCAGATCGAAAAAAGTAATGAACTGCTTTTGGGAATCAGCCGGTTCTCCACAGTCTGGATGAGTCATTTTGATGAAGTGGAGGAGGTTCCTGAAGGATTCTCTGTAAACGGAAATACCGATGTAATATCCGCAATCTCTGATGAATCCAGAAAAATTTATTGCGTGCAGTTTCACCCCGAAGTTTCACATACCGAGGAAGGCGCAAAAATGCTGGAAAATTTTGTGTTCAATATTTGCAATGCCGAAATCAATTGGCGCCTCACCAATTATATCGACCGCACCGTGGAGGAAATCCGTGAAAAAGTAGGCGGACAAAAAGTCATCCTCGGACTTTCCGGCGGAGTGGATTCCTCTGTAGCGGCAGTTTTAATTCATAAAGCAATCGGTGACCAACTCACCTGCATCTTCGTGGATACCGGCCTTCTCCGTAAAGATGAAGCCCGAAAAGTGATGGAAAACTATGGCGAACATTTCCATTTAAATATCAAACTGGTCGATGCGTCAGAAAGATTCATGAACAAGCTCAAAGGAATCTCTGACCCGGAAGAAAAACGAAAAATCATCGGAAATGAATTCGTTGCCGTTTTCGATGAAGAATCCCATAAAATTGAAGGCGCAAAATTTCTTGCTCAGGGAACCATTTATCCTGATGTGATTGAATCTCAGTCGGTGAAAGGTCCTTCTGCGGTCATCAAATCCCACCACAATGTCGGTGGACTTCCTGAGGAAATGGATTTCGAATTGCTTGAACCTTTAAGGGAACTCTTTAAGGACGAAGTGAGAAAAGTAGGTGAGGAGCTTGGAATTCCACATCATTTGGTGTACCGACATCCGTTTCCAGGGCCCGGTTTGGGAATCAGGATCTTAGGCGAAGTTTCCGAAGAAAAAGTAAAAATCCTTCAGGAAGCCGACGATATTTTCATTGAGGAACTCTATAAAAATAATCTTTACGAAAAAGTTTCACAGGCATTTGTCGTTCTGCTTCCGGTAAAATCTGTGGGCGTAATGGGTGATGAGCGTACTTACGAATACACTGCAGTGGTTCGGTCCGCCAACACCATCGATTTCATGACGGCCGAGTTCAGCAAACTTCCGTGGGATTTCCTGGAAAACATTTCCAACCGAATCATCAACGAAGTGCGCGGAATCAACCGAGTTGCCTATGACATTTCCAGCAAACCGCCTGCAACCATCGAGTGGGAATAAAGAATTGAAACGCATCCATGACCGATGCGTTTTTTATTCAGTTTTAACCCCGAATTTTTGAAGCCGAACTTTAGAATAGGGAATGTCGAAATTCAAAGTGTCCGGATACTGCCAATTTTCTACAGTCATATTTTGGAAGTTATATTTCATCATAAAGGGAACTTTTTCATAGGAATTCCCAAGCAGTACAGCAACGGAATCTCCCTGCCAATAAGCTTCTTCAATAAAATAGGACGGTCCGAAGAAGGCAATACGCTGTTTTTTTTTATTTTTATAATCGACCAAAACAACTTCCTGATCAGCTTCGAAACTGGCACTTCCGTCTGCTGCCACCTTCCACTGGTAGCTGTCGAAATCTAGATACTGGTTTTGGCTTCTATTAAAAACGAAAAATGGTTTGTAGATTTCTTTAAAACCCGGTTCATTCATCACTTTTACATTACTGGGATAATAAGTAATTGGGGAAGTATTGATAAAAGCGAATTTTTCTTCCGCGAATTCGGGATTGCTTTTTTTGTAGTAGCTGATCCAGGAAGTTAATGCAGGGTTTTCAGAATTCGGTAGTTTGTCTGTATTTTCAGTTTTCCCGGGTTCCGGAGGCAAAAATGTGGTGTTGATTTCTTTTTTATCAGAACAAGATAAAAGAAAAAGCGGGAGTAACAATGTAAGCCATTTCATCCAACCAAATTACAAAATTATTAATCCTCTAAAAAACATATCTTTGCAAAATGGAGAAAATTACTTTTGCCGATTTTGATTTGCCGGAAAAAATTCTTGATGTATTAGCTGACTCCAATCTATTTGAACCCACACCGATTCAGCAAAAGTCCCTAAAACCAATACTTTCAGGCCGCGATGTGATGGGAATAGCACAGACCGGAACCGGGAAAACTTTGGCATATCTTCTCCCTGTTCTCAAAAATTGGAAGTACAGCAAAAGTGGAAATCCCACGGTTTTGATTTTGGTCCCCACAAGAGAACTGGTGGTGCAGGTAGCAGAAATTCTGGAAAATTTAACTCAGAATTTGTCGGCGAGAGTCATCGGGATTTATGGTGGAAAAAATATCAATACCCAAAAATTGCTGTTCAATGATGGTTGCGATATCTTGGTTGGAACTCCTGGAAGAGTAATGGATTTGGCGATTGACAATGCGGTTTCGCTTAAGGAAGTCCGGAAACTTATCATCGATGAGTTTGATGAAATGCTGAATTTGGGATTTCGTCCACAGCTGACGCATATTTTCGAAATGATGCGCGAAAAAAGACAGAACATCCTTTTCTCCGCCACGATGACTGAAGCAGTGGATGCAATGCTGGACGAATATTTCGCAAATCCCGTGGAGATTTCATTGGCAAAATCCGGGACGCCATTAGAGAAAATTGAACAAATCGGTTACAGGGTCGAAAACTTTAACACCAAAATCAATCTTCTTGAACATCTTTTGAAAACAAATTCAGGTTTTTCCAAAGTGCTCATTTTCTGCAGTAATAAAAAGAACGCCGATTATCTTTTTACCAAAATCGAAGAGATTTTCCCTGAAGAATTTGACGTCATCCATTCCAACAAATCTCAGAATTACCGTTTGAACGCCATGCGGAAATTTGAAGCTGAGGAAATCCGCGGTTTGATTACCACCGACATTATGGCGAGAGGACTGGATATTTCGAATATCACCCACGTTATCAATTTTGAAATCCCTGAAGTTCCCGAACAGTACATCCACCGAATTGGAAGAACCGGAAGAGCCGACAAAGACGGAACTGCAATTTCTTTGATCACCAAAAAAGAGGAACCCCAGCTTTTGGAAATTGAGGTTTTGATGGATAAAGAACTTTTGATAAAGGATTTTCCTTCGGAAGTGAAAATCAATCCGACTAAAATTGCTTCTGAAAAAGAAGAAGTGCAGATGAAAAACGCGCACACTGTGAAGCTGGAAGAAGGTGGCGGCGCTTTCCATGAGAAGAAGGAAAAAAATCAAAAGGAAAACTGGGGCGGTCCGCATAAAAGAAAACCGCCGAAGAAAGTGGGTGCGAATCGTGCCCAACTAAAGTCGAAGGCAAAGGCGAAACGAAAGAAGTGATCTTCACTTATCGGGATGAAATTATTGCTCTTTAATAGGAGGTTTTCTAAATTCTCTTCCGTCTAGTCATCTGCAGCATCGCTTTTTGGCAGGTAATTCAGAAGGTTTTTCGCATTTTGATTTTCTTGTTTCGGCGAGCGGTAAACTGGTTTGTTTTTTCGAGCCAATTTTTTCACGTCACTGGAGGTCATACTGGTAATTTCACCCACCGTCAAAATTCTAACTCCTTTAGAACGTTTGGATTTCGAATTTCGGACGTCAAAATCTTTTAGTTCATAATAAATCTGGTTTCCGGTCATGGTATCGGTAGTCACCAGTTGGTATTCGTTTGCACTGGTTCTGGACAATTCGTAGTAGAGTGTTCTTGGAATCAGCGGTAACTGAAATAGATATGCGTAATCTTCCTGAAACCAGTCGAATTGCTTGTCAGGAGTCAGGATTGCGACTTCTGAATCCACCATGTTGAATACTTCGATTGAGTCTTGATCCGAATTGACTCTAATAAAATCACGTAATTCTGACTGCATTTCGGTGGGAGCAAAATAAACCACATTCACCACCTCACTTTCGGCTGCATCAAAATATTCATAAAAAACTCCGTCATATTTTACTTTTTGAACTTCCCAGGATTTTCCGGATATTTTATTCTTTTGCGAAAAAAGTGGAGCCGCAATGAGCAAGCTGAAAATCAGGTAGATTTTTTTCATCAATTGTGTTTTTACAAAATTAAGAAAAAAAGTTGTTTTAAAGTGCTGTACAGGAATAATTTAGACGGTTTGAAGTGGTGGGCTTCCAAACCATTTGCCGCGGAACCATTAAATTTATATTTTTAAATCGGGGATTAAGGAGATATTTTTGTTAGGAAAAATCAGGCATGAGAAAATAGAGTCTGAACTTGGTTGGTTCATTTTGCCACCGGGATTTCCCATTTTTTTTTTATCAGCGGAATCGAAAAATTATGGGTTGATCGGCTCGATTTTATTTTCGATCAGGATTTCGTTGAATTTGTCCAGTTTATTCTGTTCCTTCATTTTTTGGTAAATATAGACAATGATGGTTTCTGCATCTGCTCTGTATGGGGATTTCAGGGTGGTATAGGCGTTAAATGCCTTGCACATATAACCCAGGCTTTTCTCGTATTCTTGCAGATGTTCATAGTAAATTTGCCCAATTCCGTAGTAAACTTCGGGATCGCCTGGATAGTAATTCTCTAAATTTTTGAAAGCGTCGATTGCTTTTTGATATTCTCCTTTATAAATAAAGGCGACCGGAAGATTCTGCAACGGCATTTTCCCGGAAGGATTGATGGTGAGTGATTTTTGATAAGCCTCGATCGCTTTGTCATAAAGTTTTAGCCTTCTATAGGTGATTCCCAAATTATCCCATGCATAAGCAAAGTCCGGATCTTCTTTTACTGCCTTTTCAAATTTCTTCCGCGCATTATCCCAGTTTTCTCTACGGTTTTCAGCCAAGCCATCATTGTATGCTGTGATTGCGGCTTTGTTTTTGGGAACGTAAGCTTCTTCTTTACGTTCCACAGTGGAAATTGCGCGTTTCACCGATTCGCAATTGTCTAAAAGATAGTTCTGGATTTCATAAAAATATTTTTTATACTCTTCGGATTCTTTGTTGCTATTGACTTCAATATTAACATTTTTGGTTTCCGTTGGATTTTCTGCCACCCTTGCCATTTTGGCTCCCAACTGATAAATGAGGACCTGTTTGTCTATGCATTGGCTGATTTCCTGGTTGATCTCAAATTTTTCTTTGTGAACTATTTTGATGGAATCGGTGCATTTACAGGCATCTTTCGAGACATTCTGGAGCAGTTCTTTTTTCGCGGGGAGTGCTTTGCTTTTTTGGGCGTGCAGGAAAATTCCGCAAAAAAGGTAAAAGATTAGCGTGGTTTTTTTCATGACGAATGTATTTGTGGGATCTTTTTGCTTTTAGAAAATGAAAGTTAAAAAAATAAGTTCAAATAATCGTAAATATCAATTCTAAAATTATTAAATATTCTATTAATCAATCATTTAGGCTTTATTGTGATGATTGGTACTAATGTAATTTATTAACCAGATCTATTAAATAGGGTGATTTCACTATGTGTTGAATAGAGAGTTAATGTGATTTTAAAGCACAAGACACAAAATGATGAAAAGGGCAGCTCAGTGTTGAGCTGTTCTTTTTTTGAACTTTAAGTTAATAAAGCTTAAAGATAGATGCTATCATTAATGTTGTTTTTATTGGAAATGCCCACTTATCTATTTTTTCAATATTTTGATGGGATTTTCATTATTCACCCGAATAAAGTAGACTCCAGCAGGGAAATATTCCAGGCTTATTTGGATCGCATTTTTGTCTTTGACAAACGATCGGTAAATTGATTTTCCGGTTGAATCCATCATGCTTATGGACGAATTCTTTTCCAAGTTTTCAATTCTTAATAGATCTGAAACTGGATTTGGATAGACAAAAGCTTTATTTTTAACGGAATCGCTTGAAGCCAGGATATGGGTAAGAAAATAGATTTGGTTGCCATTTTCCACATCGGTCAGAACAAGATGCACGTCATAAGGTGGACTCAAAGTTATTTCGTAGTAAAAGGTTCGCGGAACTTCAGGCAGAAGGAAGATATTGGCGAAATTGGATTCAAACAGATCAAAATTTGTATCGGGAGACTGCATCAATGTTCCCGCAAAGTTGCTGATGGTAATTTGATCATCGGTCAGTGACGAGATGGTTCCTTGAAAGGTATTGAAAAGATGAGCGTGCATTTTGGAATAAACAAATGTAGTCTCATTAGCGTAGGCCGATGGATCTGGAATTGTAGGAGTGAAATAGTGATAAAAATTTCCCTGATATTTAATTTTTTGGATTGCCCAAATTCCCGGAATCTCGCCAAATAAATTCATTCCTATCATAAACAGGAAGCAGATAAATGTTTTTTTCATGGTTGATTTGTTTTGTATTTAGGTTAAAGTTAAGAAAAAATATGAATCAAAAATCAAAAAGCACCGCAAAAAAATGCGGTGCTAAATATATTATTCAGAATTTTCTTCTGAGTCCTTGTTCTTAATATCTGTAATATTCCGGTTTGAAAGGTCCTTCCACTTCCACACCGATATATTTTGCCTGTTCCGGAGAAAGGGTCTCCAGTTCCACGCCGATTTTTTTCAGGTGAAGATTTGCGACTTTCTCGTCCAATTTTTTAGGCAATGTATAAACTTCGTTTTTATAGGCTGCGGAGTTGGTCCAAAGTTCAATCTGCGCCAAAGTCTGGTTAGAGAATGAGTTACTCATCACAAAACTAGGGTGTCCGGTTGCACAACCTAAATTCACCAAACGACCTTCAGCTAAGATGATGATGTCTTTTCCGTCCACATTATAAATATCAACCTGAGGTTTTACTTCAGATTTTGTGGAACCATAATTGGCGTTCAACCAGGCCATGTCGATTTCATTGTCGAAATGACCAATATTACACACGATGGTTTTATCCTTCATTTTTTTGAAATGTTCTCCTCGCACAATGTTGAAGTTTCCAGTGGTGGTGATGATGATGTCTGCATTTTCGATCACAGTGTCCAGTTTTTTCACTTCGAAACCTTCCATTGCGGCTTGCAGCGCACAAATTGGATCAATTTCGGTAACCGTCACGATGGAGCCTGCTCCTCTGAAAGAAGCTGCAGTACCTTTACCCACGTCACCGTAACCACAAACTACGACTCTTTTTCCGGCCAGCATCACGTCAGTTGCTCTTCTGATCGCATCTACTGCAGATTCTCTACACCCGTATTTGTTGTCGAATTTGGATTTGGTCACCGAATCATTTACGTTAATTGCCGGCATCACCAAAGTTCCGTTTTGCATTCTTTCATAAAGTCTGTGAACGCCGGTGGTGGTTTCTTCAGAAAGACCTTTGATGTCTTTGGTCAATTCCGGAAAACGGTCGAAAACCATGTTCGTCAAATCTCCACCATCGTCTAAAATCATGTTCAAAGGTTTTCTGTCTTCGCCGAAAAATAAAGTCTGCTCGATGCACCAGTCAAATTCTTCCTCGTTCATTCCTTTCCACGCATAAACCGGGATTCCTGCTGCTGCGATTGCTGCTGCTGCGTGATCCTGGGTTGAAAAGATATTACAGGAAGACCAGGTTACGTCTGCTCCCAATGCAACCAAAGTTTCAATCAAAACAGCAGTCTGGATGGTCATGTGAAGACATCCGGCTATTCTTGCGCCTTTCAAAGGCTGAGATGGACCGTATTCTTCACGGATCGCCATCAAGCCCGGCATTTCAGCTTCTGCCAGTTGAATTTCTTTTCTTCCCCATTCAGCCAGGGAAATATCCTTAACTTTGTAAGGAATGTATTGTGTAGTAGTTTCCATCTGATTTAAAAAATTTTTGCAAATTTACGAACTATTATTTGCGCCACAAAATATGCCTTTATACCGAGATTATTCTGATGACAAAGCCACAATCCTAGTCTGGAAGCATGATGAGAAAGAAGAGCTGAACCAGGAAACCTTGGTGGAAGAGGAAAACTATGAAAAAATCAAAGAATACCATCCCACCAAACTGAAAGAGCTTTTGCTCATTCGGAAGATTTTGAAAACGGTGTTGCCGGGACACAAGATTCTTTATGATGGCCGGACTCCGTATTTGGAGCCCAACGATTTTGAAATTTCAATTACCCATTCCTTTCCATTTGCCGCAATGGCTTTTTCTAAACACAAGATAGGAATCGATATGGAGCCCTTTAATTCAAAAATTTTAAAAATTCAAAATAAATTTCTTTATCCCGACCAGGCGGAATTTATCGAAAAGGGGAGGGAAGTGGCCTATCTCACCGTAATTTGGTCGCTGAAGGAAAGCCTTTATAAGATCCACCACTCTAATTACTGGTCATTGAAAAAGCATTACGAAGTGAAACCTTTTGACCTGGACTTTCCTTTTAACATCTTGTGCAGGGTGCATGATGAAAGAGTTTCCGATCTGTTCAAGGCGCGTGTAGAGTTTTTTGACAATTACTGTTTTACCATTGTGGATTAAACAAAAAAGCAGAAAACCGAAATTTTCTGCCTTAATAAATTTTTCCTAAATTGTTGATGGTGAATATTTTTCGCTTATCAATCTTCTAAATAGCCAAATTTTCCAGTATTGTAATCGTTGAACGCCTGGATAATTTCTTCACGGGTGTTCATCACAAAAGGTCCGTGCGGATAAATCGGTTCGTTTAATGGTTTGCCGCTGATTACCAATACAATGGAATCTTCCGAGGTTTCAATCGTAAAATCCTCTCCTTCATTTCCGAATAAAACCAAATGGTCGGTCGGAACTTTTTCTTTTTCATTTACGATGATTTTTCCTTCAATGACTAAGGCGGCAGTGGTAAAACCTTCTGGAAAGCTGAAAATTGCTTTTCCACCCGATTTCAGTTTGGCATTCATCAAATTTACCGGACTGAAAGTGGTTGCAGGTCCTTTTTCGCCATTAAATTCTCCCGCAATGACTTCTATGAAACCGTTTTCACCCAAATCCACATTTTTCATCTCTGAATTTTTGATGGCTTGGTATTTTGGGGGACTCATCTTGTCTTTTGCAGGAAGATTCACCCACAATTGCACCATCTGGAAGATTCCGCCTTCTTTTGCCCATTCGGTTTCGTGGAATTCTTTGTGCAAAACTCCTGAAGCGGCGGTCATCCATTGCACATCGCCCTGTCCGATGATTCCGCCACCGCCGGAACTGTCGCCATGTTCTACGCGACCTTGATAAGCAATTGTCACGGTTTCAAAACCACGGTGCGGATGAACGCCGACTCCACGTGGAGTATCGGTTCCCGAAAAATGGAATTTGGAATTGTAATCCAACATAATGAACGGGTCCATTCTTTTCATATCCAGATGATAACCACTTGGGATGAAGTTGTGCACTCTGAAGCCATCACCCACGAAATGTGCTGGTTTTGGTGCTGCTATTAACTCTACTTTTTTGGTTGACATTTTGCATCTCATTTTTTTACGGTACAAAAGTACAAGAGATGCCGTGGAAAAACATTGATGTAAGGTAAGAACTGCAACTGCTTGATAACCTAAAGGTTTTGAGTGGTTGGCGAACATGTTTTATCAATCATCAGTGTTCCGTCTTCATGTTGTCGCCATCCCTGGAATGAAGCCTCCTGAAAACAAAACCCGAAAGAATGGTCAAAACTCCTACTGCAAAGAACGTGTAGCGAAACGCCAAATGAATATTTCCTTTAATTAACGCATTATTATTTTCAAAAAGTTTTAAAATTACCAATCCCAATGCAATCCCAAAACCAATCGCCAACTGCTGATTCACTGCGAGAAGGGAGTTTCCGCTGGAAGTGTGGGAGTGCCGCAAATCAGCGATCGAAATGGTATTCATGGCAGTGAACTGGATGGAGTTGAAAAATCCCAAAATTCCAATTAACGGAATAAACCAATAAATCGAAGTATGGATTCCGGGAATTCCAAGACAGCATATTAATATCCCTATGATAAATGTGTTAACCATGAGTGTTTTCCTGTATCCATATCTATCCAGAATTCCGATTACAGCCGATTTACCAAACATGGCGGTCAATGCCATGGGAGCTACAATCCAACCCGAAACCACGGCAGTTTCTCCATACGCGATCTGAATCATCAAAGGCAAAAGCAAGGGGATGGCGCTGATTCCCAATCTTGTGGCAAGATTTCCTAAAATCCCAACCCTGAAAGTCCGCACCTGAAAAAGATTAAGCGGAAATATGGGATTGTCTGTTTTCTTGGCATGCCTGTAATAGAAATAAATCATCAGGAAACCTAAAATGAAAATCAGCAAAACGGGGGTGACGTTCTGAAGGGTGCCGAAACTTTCAAGTGCGGTAGAAAGCAGTAAAGAAGCAGATGCAAAAATGAAAAAGCCCTTTAAATCAAATTTAATTTTCTTTGAAAAATAATTCGGCATATTCTTGATGCTGAGCAAAATCCCCAGTAATCCAATCGGGATATTGATGAGAAAAATCCAATGCCAGGAAAGGTAATCCACCAGATAGCCACCTACCAATGGTCCTAGAACAGGGCCAATTAATGCGGGAATGATTGCATAGTTCATCGCTTTAACCAATTCACTTTTGTCAAAGGTTTTGATGAGCGCCAATCTTCCGACCGGGGTCATCAAACTGCCGCCAATTCCCTGAACGACGCGGGAAATCACCAATTGTGTCAAGTTTTGGGAAACTGCGCAGAATACGGAACCCAAACTGAAAACAATCAACGAAAAGATAAAGATTTTCTTTGTCCCAAATTTATCCGCCAAAAATCCCGAGACCGGCATGAACACCGCCAAAGTCAAGACATAACTGATAATTGCGTTTTGCATATTGAGTGGCGACTCGTTCAAATCTTTCGCGATGGACGGAAGCGAAGTATTCAGAATCGTAGAATCGAGCATCTGCATAAAAATTGCCGTGGCTAAAATGAACGGCAGAATTCTTTTGGTCGTGGTATCGAATTTTTTAAAAGTATCGGGCATGAAATCTGTGGAACAAAAAGTGAACCTAAATGGTATGTCCAAATTACGAAAAATAGTTGAAAAAAATTCCGACAAAATCAACCAAGAAGTATCAATGAATTGTAATGTTTAACGCAATGACGCAATGAAAATGGAATTAAGAACTTCCTGAATAAGAAGCAAAGGCGTTTCATTTAGCAATTGGAAACCTTCGAAGTTTTACTTTTTTTTTAAAAACACAAAAACATGCTTGACAATACTTTTAAGCAACTTTGCTTTGCTGAGTGAAACGCCGTTGCGAACATTTATGCAGAATAAACTGAAGAAATTCTTTGCGTCATTGCGTTTTAATAATTTAATTTAACTTTTTGACAAATGTCAAAGGAATTCTTTTCTCGTCGTCGGAACTTTGCACCGTCAAAACAAACAAAAGAAATGAATACTTTTAAAAATAACTTTAGCAAAATTCTGGTTTTTCTGCCCTTGATTTTCTCGGCGCAGTCTGCTCCCGATTTGCAGGAACTCATCAATGCAGGTCTTGCAAAAAATCATTTGTTGGAACAGCAAAAATTAGAAACCAAATACACCGAACTCGACCAAGAAAAATTAAAAGACATTTTTCTTCCAAAATTGGAAATCAGTGGCAAGTTTGGTTATATGAATACGACCGCTCATTTAACTTCACCTGAAATTTCAATTCCGAAAGTTCCGCCCGTTTTTCCCGGAATGACAATTACCGAACAGAAAAACAATTACAATATTTCCGGATTTTCGGGAAGTGCAAAAGCAGAAGCGAGTGTTTTGCTTTATTCAGGCGGAAAAGTAAAATATTTAAATCAGGCATTGAATGAAAAGAAACTTTCAGAAACCGCTTTGATGCAAAAAACGAGAGATGAGGTCATCACGGAAATTTCAAAAGCATACGACCAATTTGCTCTTGTTCACGAATCGAAAAAAGTTTTAGACGAATCCAAAAAACGTTTGGACATCAACAAAAAAACAGCGGATAAAGCTTTAGGTTACGGATTAATCACTCCTTACGACCACAAAAAAATTGAATTGGCTCAAGCAAATTTAGACTCCAAAATGGTGGAATATGAAGGAAAAAAGGAATTGCTTATCACGCAACTTCAAATTCTTACAGGTTTAGAACGCGAAAAAATTGCACAAATTAATCCTGAATTGGTTCCGATTCAATACGAAGTTTTAAATAAAAATGTAGAAAACCGCGCTGAAATTCAAGCATTGGAACACGGTATCAAAGCATCGGAATTCAAGATGAAAGCCGAGAATCAGTGGTGGCAACCAAAAGTTCAGGCGGTGAGTTCTTTGTCCTATTTCGGATTGTATGATAACCACATTACTTCCTCGGAAAATATTGCTCCCTTCATTCCAAAAAAATTGAATTGGGCACCGAAAGACATCAATATTTTACCTATGTTCCAAATCGGAATTGGCTTTAAATGGGAAATTTTTGATGGTAAAGAAGGAAAGTCTGCCGTTGAAAAAGCGAAAATCGACAAGGAAATTTTGCAAAGTAAAAAATCCGATGCTATAGACAAATTAGCCCTGAATTTAGCCAACAATCAAACCAACTACGACATCGCCAATTCGCAAATCGCAACCAAAGCAAAAGCACGACAAATCGCAAAATTGGCATTAACTCAAGCTGAAAAAGAATTCCGTTACGGAACTATCAAATCTTCCCAATTAATCGAAGCCGAAAACGATTTGGAAACCGCCGAGTTGGATTATCAAACCGCCGTTTTCAACCAACGAAGAAGCGCGGTGGAATTGATGAAATCGACGCAAAACTTACATATAGAAGAGTTATAAGAGCCAATTAAAAAGAGCCAGGAGCCAAGAAAAGTGCATGGTGAATTCGGTTCGCTGTCAACAGTGAATTTTTTAATCTTTGAACCTGAAACCTGAAACCTGAAACAAATTCAAACTATTTCAAATTATATCAAACAAACAAACTTTAAAATGAATACTTTATTAAAAACTTTATCTCTCGCAACTGTTTTCACGGTTGTTGCCTGTAAAGAACCCGCTTCCGAAAAACCTATTGACGGAAAAGCCAAAAAAGAAACCGTTTCATTCGCCCCAAAAGTTACGGGCAGAATTTTAGAAATTTACGTTGAAGAAGGACAAGCGGTAAAAGCAGGAGACACGCTCGCAAAATTGGATGTTCCCGAAGTTTCCGCAAAAATCTCACAGGCAATAGGAGCCGTAAAATCCGCAAAAGCACAAGCGCAAATGGCAAAAAATGGCGCAACAGCCGACCAACTTCGCCAATTGAAAGCCAAACAAAAAGGTTTGCAAGAACAATATCAATACGCCCAAAAATCCTTTAGCAGAGCAAAAAATATGTACCGCGACTCATTGCTTTCGCCACAAAATTATGATGAATATTTTGCGAAATATCAAGGTGCAAAAGCACAATTGGATGCGGTAAACGCAGAATTGAACGACGTGGAAAAAGGAACCCGTTTTGAAAAAATCGAAATGGCTCAAGGTCAGCAAAATCAAGCGATGGGCGCGCTTCAGGAAGCGAATGTGGCGTATTCCGAAAGATACATCATCGCAACCAACGATATGGAAATTGAAACCATTTCCCTCAACAAAGGTGAACTCGCAACTGCAGGTTATCCGCTGTTTTCGGGCTACATTCCGCAAACATCTTATTTCCGTTTCACCATTCCGGAAAGTAAAATTGCGAATTATCAAAAAGGAATGCCAGTGAAAATGATGGTGAATTACAACAAAAAAGAAATCGCAGGAAAAATTGTTTCCATCAAACAGTTGACGAGATATGCCGATATCACCACTGCTTTCCCCGATTATCAACCGGAAGAAGCGGTTTACGAAATCAAAGTCGTTCCCGAAAACCAGACTTTGGCAGACAATATTTTGGTAAACTCAAATGTGACCTTAAAATAGTTATTAAACCACAAAAGTCACAAAAGATGAAAGTGATATAAATGCTGTGGAATAGCGCACAAAAGTTCTGAAAATCTTCGATTTTCACTTTGTGAACTTCTAAAGCCCATTCAGTTCCATCTCTAATGTGAAAAAAAACTGTTGTGCCTTTCGGGGTTAAAAAAATGCAGTCAAAAGTCTGATATCTGAAATCTGACAGCTAAAATCTAAACTAATGAAACAACTAAGATATTTACTAAAACGCGAATTCAAACTGTTCTTCACCAACAAGACATTGATTTCTGTCTTTTTTGTCGCGCCGATTTTCTACGCTTTACTTATCGGTTTTACCTACCAAAAAGGAAAAGTAGAAAACATTCCCGTCATCGTCATCAATCACGATAACTCCGCGATGTCCAACCAAATTGTGGAAATGCTTCAAGACAATAAAACCATTAACGTGCTGAACTACATTGATGAACCCTCCAATCTAAAAGATGAGGTCATCAAAACCGAAGCATCCGCAGTCGTCATCATACCCGAAAGATTTGAAGCAATGATGCTCCAAAAAAAATATCCCGAAATCAATGTTTATGTCAACACTTCCAATGTTTTGACCGCAAATTTCGCCACAAAAGCATTGCAACTCACTTTGGGAACATTTTCCGCAGGAGCCGAAATGAAGGCATTACAAAAAAAAGGAATGAACGCTGAGATCGCCAAAACCCAATACGAACCGCTGAAAACCAACTACATCACGCTCTTCAACACCACGAGTAATTACTTGGTTTTTATGTGGCCTGCAATGATGGCTGTGGTTTTGCAACAGGTGATTTTACTCGCAATGGCGGTTTCATTTTCCGAAGAATTTAAAAGAGAATCTTTCATCAGAGATTTCGCCGGAAAACAAAAATACGCCGTTTTGGTAATGGCAATCAAATGTCTTCCCGTTTGGATTTTCGCCAATTTCAACATCCTGTTTTTCTATTTGTGCAGTCTGTATTTCAAAATTCCGGTGCCCGAAAACGTTTGGAATTTTTTCCTCGTCACTGCCATATTCGTGGTTTCGGCAACCAATTTGGGGGTTTTGGTCAGCATCCTCATTCCCGATGCACTCAAAGCCACACAGATTTTAATGGTCATCGCATCTCCCGCGTTCATCATCAGCGGATTTACGTGGCCCACTTCCGCAATGCCCGAATTTATCAGGAATTTCACCGCAATTATTCCATTAACGCCGTATTTGGAGGCGCTCAAAATCATGCTCGTGCAAAAAGGTTCCGATTTCCTCACGAAAAAATACTTCCTGCACCTTTTTATTTTGGGTTGGATTTACTTCATTTTGGCTTGGATTGCCTTAAAAATCAAAATCCATTTCCTCTTCAAAAAATACCGCATCAACGAAGAAACCGGGGAAGAAGAAACCGCCATCACTGCAGCAACATAGTTTATTTTAATGTTAGAACAGTTTTCATTTACTGTTTGTTTGTTGGGAGCGTCCGAATTATTTCGGGCGTTCTTTTTCTTCAAAGTTATGGGCCATCCCGATAAAAAATCCCAACCAATCCCAACGCCATTTTTTGTCGGGACCGCGCTTGGAGTTTGTGCTGAGCGAAGTCGAAGCATTGCTATCTTTTTGTTTTTTTCGCACCTTTTCCCATTCTAAAAAAACAGAAAGGATTTCCATAGCAAACCGAGTACGCGAGGTTCAAACGATTCCATTAAAAAAATAGAAAAAGTATTAATTAATCGCTGGTCCGTAATACCACGCAATCGTAGCACCCATCCATAAAAATGAAAATTCGTGAATTTCTGGGAATAAAAATTTAGAACCAAGATGTCGCACCTTCGGCGCTCCGCTATCTTCAAAAATGTGTCTTTCTAACAATATCTCGTCGCTCTGCAACTTTTTACACTTGCTTATTTTCACTTTAAAGAATCGTCTAGCAAAACTTTTGTGACTTTTGCGGTAGAAATAATAAAACCCTATTTTTGTAAAAAAGCAACCCATTGAAACTTCTCGAAGCCCTTTCCAAATATATAAAAACCGACGCCGAAACCGAAAACTTTTTCCGCAAAGAAACCGAAACCAAAGTGTTCGCAAAAGGTGAATTGTTGAGCAAACAAAATACCTTTAACCGCACCGTTTTTTTTATGGAAGAAGGTTTGGCAAGAATGTTTTATTACGAAAAAGGAAAAGACATCACGACCAATTTTTTTTCCGACGGAAAAACATTTGCCAACCTCGACACTATTTTCACAGCAGAACCAACGCGTTACAATATTGAGACTTTAGAAGAAAGCACCATCACTTTCTGCCATTACGACAAATTGGAAGCATTGTGTTCCGTTTCTTTGACTTCAGCCAATTTCAGCCGTTTCATCCTCGGAAATCTGATGTCGCAAATGGCGAAAAGAATCAACTCGCTACAATATATGACCGCGAAGGAAAAATATGCCCAACTTCTAGAAGAGAATCCCAACATCATTCTTCGAGCACCTTTAGGAATGATTGCAACTTACCTGGGAATTTCGCAGGAAACATTGAGTAGAATTCGTAGCGAAATTTAGCTGTCGGCTTTCGTCGATCTGCAATATGCTTTTGTAAATCGCAAAAATTTTGGAAAAAAATCCTGCGAAAAAATAATCGCAGGATTTTTACTTGGCTCTTGGTTCTTTTTACTTGGCTCTTTAATAACTGTCCTCATGCACAGAAACCACCGCTCTTCCGCTTGGATCATTCATTTTTTTGAAGGCTTCATCCCATTCCAAAGCGATCGGAGTAGAACAAGCGACGGAAGGAACAGAAGGAACGGTCGCCGCAGCAGTTTCACTTGGAAAAAATTCTTCGAAGATCCTTCTGTATCGGTATTCTTCTTTGTTTTGAGGGGTATTCAGTGGGAAGAGGAGTCTTGCGTTTTCCATCATCTCGTCAGAAATTTCATCCTCCGCTTTTGCCTTCAAGGAATCAATCCAGGAATAACCAACACCGTCGGAAAACTGCTCTTTCTGTCTCCATAGAATGGATTCGGGCAACAAATCCTCAAATGCTTTTCTCAGCACCCATTTTTCCATTTTCCCTTGTGTTTTGTCAACCATTTTATCATTCGGATTAATGGTCATTGCCACATCTACGAATTCTTTGTCCAGGAACGGAACCCTGCCTTCAACTCCCCAACTCATCAATGCCTTATTTGCCCTTAAACAATCATAAAGATGCAGTTTCTCAAGTTTCCTCAAGGTTTCTTTGTGGAATTCTTCTGCATTCGGTGCTCTGTGGAAATAGAGGTAGCCTCCGAAAAGCTCATCACTGCCTTCGCCTGATAGAACCATTTTGATTCCCATTGATCTGATGACTCTTGCCAATAAATACATCGGTGTGGAAGCGCGAACAGTGGTTACGTCATAAGTTTCCAGGTGATAGATTACGTCTTTCACCGCGTCTAAACCTTCCTGCACCGTAAAATGGATTTCGTGGTGGATGGTTCCGATATGATCCGCCGCTTTCTGCGCAGCTACCAAATCCGGTGAACCTTCCAAACCTACCGCAAAGCTGTGAAGTCTGGGATACCACGCTTCCTGAGTGTCGCCGCTTTCAATTCTGTTTCGAGCATATTTTGCGGTAACTGCTGCGATAATCGAAGAATCCAAGCCGCCTGAAAGTAAAACGCCATATGGCACATCGCTCATCAACTGGCGGTGAACCGCATCTTCTAAACCTTTTCTGATGGCCGAAATCTGGGTTTCGTGGTCTTTCACTTTTTCAAAATCCTCCCAGTCTCTGTGGTACCATCTCTGCATTTCCTGACCATCTTTGCTGTAAATAAAATGTCCGGGAAGAAAGCACTCTATGGTTTTGCAAATTCCCTCCAAAGCTTTTAATTCGGAAGCAACATAATAGTTTCCATTTTTGTCCCAACCTTGGTATAGCGGACAAATTCCCATGTGGTCGCGACCGATCAGATAAACATCATTTTCAATATCATAAAGCGCAAACGCGAAAATTCCATTAAGTTTTTCAAGGAAATTTTTTCCGTATTTTCGGTATAGTGCAAGAATCACCTCGCAATCGGAATGGGTCAAAAACTCATCATCCTGGAATTCCTTTCTCAGTTCCTGATGGTTGTAAATCTCACCATTGACCGCCAAAACCACTTTTCCGTCTTTGGTGAATAACGGTTGTTTACCCGAAGTTGGGTCCACAATTGCCAATCTCTCGTGGGAGAAGATTACTTTTTCATTGTGGAAAATCCCACTCCAGTCCGGACCCCGGTGTCGAATTTTTTTAGACATTTCCAGGATTTGAGGTCTTAAAGTTTCCGTTTTCTGTTTTGCATCCAAAAGACATACTATTCCGCACATATTTCTTTTTTAATAATTAAAAATCAACTTTAGAGTCGTGAATTTTAATCGGCATGATTTTCCTTAAAATCGGTAAAGTCAAGAATTAAAATTCTGATGCAAACTTAACGAGTTGATTTATAAAACTAAAGTAAATATTTACTTTAAAGAAAATATGTGCGTTAATAGCGTAAATTACGGAATAAATTTAATCAGTTAAAGCTTTTATACTGATCAGTACTGAAAAAATTAAACTTGCGGATATTGTCCCTGAACTTTCAAGGTGCATAATGGAAATCTTCATTTTGGAACAGCAAAGGGAAATTTAGAATCAAAAATAATCACTAACTATTTCAAAAAAGGAGTTTTACTGATTCAATAAAACTGCAGCCTCTTTCGCCGCATAAGTGAAAATCATGTCTGCTCCTGCTCTTTTGATGCAGGTCAAACTTTCTATGATCGCTTTGTCATTGTCGAGCCACCCATTTTGTGCGGCAGCTTTCAGCATGGCATATTCTCCGCTTACATTATAGGCCGCGACAGGCAAATCGATGGTTTCGCGAACTTTGGAAACAATATCCAGATAAGGAAGTCCGGGTTTGATCATGATGATGTCTGCACCTTCCGCCACGTCTTTCAGAACCTCGTCAATCGCCTCCCTGGAATTGTGGAAATCCATCTGATAGGTTTTTTTATCCATTGGAATTTCCTGGTTATCAACCGGGGCAGAATCCAAAGCACTTCTAAAAGGTCCATAATAGGAACTGGCATATTTTGCGGCATAGCTTAAAATTCCTACATCCGTGAACCCACTTTCCTCTAATCCAGTCCGGATTGCGGCAACTCTGCCGTCCATCATGTCACTTGGCGCGACAATATCGGCACCTGCTTCCGCATGAGAAACTGACATTTTGACCAATGCCTCATTGGTGGCGTCGTTATCAATTTTTCCACGTGTGATGATTCCGTCATGTCCGTAAATGGAATAAGGGTCAAGCGCCACATCTGGCATGATTACCATCTCTGGAACTGCATCTTTAATGGCTTTAATGGTATTCTGCATCAATCCGTTTTTATTCCATGCTTCTTTTCCCGTATTGTCTTTCAAGCCTTCGGAAACCTTCATATACAGGTTAACCGCCTTTATCCCAAGAGAAAAAAGTTCTTTGCATTCCGTCAAGGTAAGATCAAGCGATCTTCTAAAAATTCCCGGCATAGATGGGATTGCTTCCTGTTTGTTCTGTCCTTCCATGACAAACAGTGGCATTACGAAGTCATTGGTGGTCAAGACGGTTTCCTGCACAAGTGCTCTGATTGATGCATTGGTTCTTAATCTTCGGTTTCTTGAATAGATGATCATTTTTGGAATGGTATTTGAAATATCTCCTGCAAATTTAGAGATAGTTTTTTTAAAATTCTGTTGTATATTAATTTGAAATTGTTACTTTTGTAATGATATTTCGACATAAAAAGTAATTATCGGTGAAAAAATTATTAGTTTCTTTACTATTTATCGGTGGTTTAACAGTTTTATCGGGAAATCTTTCCGCTCAATCTGTTTCAAGGGAACCAGCCGCAACATCTCAGAAAGCTGACGATGGAGTGTTGGTCGCTTACCCAAATCCAGCCCGAGATTTCGTAATTCTTAAATCAAAAGATCCGAATTTGAGAATTAAAGACGTTACCTTCTATTCTATTTTAGGAATGGAAGTAGCTCAATATTCTGTCAATATGAATTCTGGTGAAATCCGTTTGGATAAACTCAGACCCGGAAAATATCTGATGAGATATACTTTAAGTGACAATACTCAGAAAGTTACCCAAATCGTAAAACAATAAATCAAGTTCCTGAAATTTTTTCAGGAATTTTTTTTGGTTTACCTTAAAATATCAGAAAATCTTCAAATCTGAAAATTTCGCTATTTTTGCCTGATGGAAATGCGGGAAAAAATCGTGATTATTGGCGGTGGTTTTGCAGGATTGCAATTAGCCAAGACGCTCAATAATAAAAATAAAAAAATCATTATCATCGACAAGGTGAACCACCACATGTTTCAACCACTTTTTTACCAGGTTGCATGTGGACGGATCGAGCCTTCCAATATTTCATTTCCCTTTCGAAAGATTTTTCAGAATTCCAAAAACATCCGTTACCGAATGACGGAAGTAGTTAAGATCATTCCCGAAGAAAACAAAGTCCTAACCAACACAGATGATGCTGAATTCACTTATGACAAACTGATCATTGCCACTGGCTGCAAAACCAATTTTTTTGGAAATCAAATGATGGAGCGCCTCTCTTTCGGGATGAAAAATACCCAGGAAGCAATTGCCATCAGGAATCATGTTTTGATGACCTTCGAGAAATTAATCATCGAAAGAAAAAGAAGTGATGACGGGAATTGGAATATCGTAATTGTGGGAAGCGGTCCTACTGGGGTGGAATTGGCGGGAGCTTTTGCAGAAATGAAAAAAGACATCCTTCCGCGTGATTATCCCCATATGAATTTTGATGATTTGAATGTGATTTTAGTGAGTTCTACTGAGAAACCACTGAGTGTCATGAGCGATGAGTCACAGAAAATGTCTGAGAAATATTTAAAGGATTTAGGGGTGAGGTTTTTGAGCGATGAGTTCGTGACAGGTTATGATGGCGATAAAGTCACCATGCAGAGCGGGAAATCCATTCCATCCAATAATGTGATTTGGGCGGCAGGCGTTACCGGAAACATCATCGATGGACTAAATCCAGAAGTTTTGGTCAAAAACAGATATCGAACAGACCGTTTCAACCGAGTTCAGGGGTACAAAAATATTTTCGCGATTGGTGATATTGCGTATATGGAGACTCCGAAATATCCGCTTGCGCATCCGCAGGTTGCCAATGTGGCCATCAATCAGGGGAAGAATCTGGCAAAGAACCTGCTGAGGAAGTCCGAAAATGATTGGACTGAATATGAATATCAAGATCAGGGAAGTATGGCGACGATCGGAAAACATAGGGCAGTGGTTGACTTACCGAAGTTTAAGTTTCAGGGATTTTTCGCCTGGTATTTTTGGATGTTCCTTCATCTGATGTTGATTTTAAGTGTTCGGAACAAAATTGCGATTTTCTTCAACTGGATGTGGAGTTATTTTAACAAAGACTCATCGCTAAGGCTCATCATTGTACCAAATAAACATAACGGAACCCAGCAATGAGAATAGATATTATAAGTGTTTTGCCAGAATTGATGGAAAGTCCATTCAAGACATCTATTTTGAAAAGAGCGATGGATAAAGGTTTGGCAGAGGTTCACTTTCATCAGTTACGCGATTTTGGATTGGGAAAGTACCGGCAGATTGATGATGAACCATATGGAGGTGGAGCGGGAATGGTAATGATGTGCGAACCATTAGACAATTGCATTTCTGCACTGAAGTCGAAACGGAATTATGACGAAATCATTTATCTGACTCCTGACGGCGAAACTTTAAACCAAAAAATTGCGAACACACTCTCTATTAAAGATAATCTGATTTTTCTTTGTGGCCATTATAAAGGGATTGACCAGCGAATCCGCGAGCTGCATGTGACTCGTGAAATTTCAATCGGCGATTACGTTTTAACAGGTGGGGAATTGGCGGCATGCGTTTTGGCTGATTCAGTGATCAGGCTTCTTCCCGGAGTTTTGAATGACGAGCAGTCAGCGCTGACAGACAGTTTTCAAGATGATTTACTTTCGCCACCAATTTATACGAGACCTGATGAATACAAGGGAATGAAAGTCCCGGAAGTGCTCCTTAGCGGCAACTTCAAAAAGATTGAAGAATGGCGTCATGAGGAGGCTTTAAAAATCACAGAGAAAAAAAGACCAGATCTTTTGCATTAAAAGTAAAGATAATTAATTATTTTTGTAGAGTATTGAAATCTCTATAATTTAGCGTGCAATTTGCCAATGATAAATGACGACACCAGAGAATTGATCGCATTTTATAATGTAGAAAATCTGTTCTTGCCGGATCCGCCTGCTGTCCACAAACTCGATCCCACTTTGTCGGGACTTCGAAACTGGGATGCGCGAAAGTATAGAAACAAACTGTTCAAAATTTCGCACGTTTTTCAACTGATAGAAGAATCCGAAATGGTATTGCCAATGCTCATTGGACTTGCAGAAATCCAGGGCAGGAAACCGCTGGAGGAATTGGTCCAGCTGGAACCTTTCAAATCCAATTATGGAATATTGCACTATGAATCCATGGACGAAAGAGGAGTTGATGTAGCATTGCTTTATGACAAGTCTAAGATTGAAGTCGTTTCGTCCGAGCCAATTTCTTATTTTTTCGAAATTGATGATGAGGATCCCGCAAATTACGATACCACGCGGGATATTTTGTTTTGCAAATTAAAATTCGAAGGTAAAATCATCAATATCTTTGTGGTTCATCTTCCTTCCAAAAGAGAAAAGGATGTTAATAAACCAAAACGAGACTATATCTTGAAAGACGTGAGGATTCATACCGAAGAATTACTGTCCAAAACGGAACCGGTCATAATTTTAGGAGACTTTAATGAAAACCCTGATGATGAAAATTTAACGAAATTACTTTATGGCGAAAGTTCCGATAAAATATTAAAAAATCCCTATGTTGATTTGTTTCGTAAAGGAATATTTTCCACATTTCATTTTAAAGATGGTCTGCTTTTCGACCAAATAATTCTTTCGGATGAATTTTTTGTTGACAATGCTTTGATTCAATTCAAAAATGCAAAAGTTTTTAATTCTGAAAAATTAAGTACATGGGACAGGAAACATACAGGCAGGCCTTTTCGTACTTTTGCCGGCTCAAGGTATTTAGGCGGATACAGCGACCATTTTCCGGTCTTCGTAGAGTTTTCGATTAACGAATCTACACCAAAAAAGTAAAGAGAAATAGAAAATTAATAGAAATAATGAGAAACTTAGTAAACAGCGGATACCATTTGGATTCTGTTGACAAAGAAATTATTGATCAACTGATGAGCAACTCGAAGACTTCCTTGGCGAAAATATCCAAAGAAGTGGGGATTTCTACCACCGCAGTGCATCAAAGAATCAAGAAATTAGAGAATGGAGGAGTTATTGAAAACTCGATCTCTCTTCTAAATCCGAGAAAAATTGGGTATAAGGTGGTTTCCTATATAGGAGTTTACTTGGAGCAACCCAGCCATTACACAGAGGCGATCAAATCACTTAAGAGTGTGAACGAAGTAGTGGAAGCACATTACACCACCGGCAATTACACCATTTTCCTAAAAGTTTTGTGTCGTGATAATGACCACCTGATGCATATCCTGAATAAAATCCAAAAACTAAAAGGAGTGACCAGAACGGAAACCTTTATCTCCCTGGAACAAAGTATCAACAGACAGTTGAGGGTAGAATAATTTCAGAAAGAATTCTAAAATTGGAAGACATTGACGTAAAGTTGATGTCTTTTGTTTTGCCCTAATTGACCTTTTCGTTAAACATTGGAAAAGAATTCCTTATTTGCCAAGAAATGGTTATTTTTACCTCCCCAAATTCATTGGCGAATCGTTCTTTTTTAAACTTAAAAATTATGGAAAAAGTTTTGGAAAAAAATTATACCGATAGCCATCAAAGTAAAATAGAAGAAAGAAACGAAGGTTTGTCCTTCAATACGAAATATTTTGATGGAATCAATATCAACCGAAGCGCAATCGAAAGACGCGTTGGAACACTTACAGCAAGACGAAGTGTAAAGAAAGAATTCCAGGCAGCATGGCTGTTGAAAGCGATTTCCATGATTGACCTCACCACACTTGCCGGAGACGATACCCGAGGAAATGTGCTGCGACTTTGTGAAAAAGCAAAACATCCGGTTCGCGAAGACCTTCTGGCAAAACTCGGAATGCAGGACGCCGGTTTGACAACTGGCGCGGTCTGCGTTTATCACAACCTGATTCCTTTCGCCAAAGAAGCCTTAAAGGGAACAAGCATCCCAATCGCGGCAGTTTCCACAGGATTTCCGGCCGGAAAGATTTCGTTGGAAGAAAAATTAACTGAAATCAAAAAATCAGTTGCAGCTGGAGCCACAGAAATCGACATCGTGATTTCCAGAGATTTGGTGCTCGAATCAAAATGGAAAGAATTGTATGAAGAAGTGAAACTTTGCAGGCAGGCATGTGGTGATGCACACATGAAGACGATTCTCGCAACCGGAGAAATCCCTACCTATACGAAAGTGGCAAAAGCAAGTTGGGTAGCCATGATGGCAGGTTCGGATTTCATTAAAACGTCTACCGGAAAAGAATCCGTAAACGCCACTTTGGCAGTAAGTTTGGTCATGATCCGCTGCATCCGCGACTATTATGAATTGACCGGTGTGAAAGTCGGATACAAACCAGCTGGAGGGATCCAGAAAGCAAAACAGGCACTCGATTATTTAATCCTGATTAAAGAAGAATTAGGAAACGACTGGCTCAATCCGCATCTTTTCCGATTCGGAGCAAGTTCGCTTTTGGGCGATATCGAAAGACAACTCGAACATTACGTAACCGGAAGATACAGCGCAGGATTCAGACATCCCATGGCATAAATTTCATAAGGAATAATTAAAAATTACTAATGAATAATTTTGGAAATCCTAATCAATACATTTTCAAGTTTTCAAATTGACACATTTTCAAATCAAAAAGATGGAAATCAAAGAAATATACGACACTATGGTTTACGGTCCCGCTCCAGAAACTGCAGAACCTGCAATAGAATTTTTAGAAAACCACAAAAGAAGTTTTGACCTTTTTATCGGTGGAGAATGGGTGAAACCCAATTCGAAAAAATACATGGATTCCATAAATCCAAGCAATAAAGAATTTTTGGCAAAATTTGCGGAAGCAGATGAAACCGATGTGAACAAAGCCGTGAAAGCCGCAAAAGATGCGCTTCCAGCATGGGTGAAAATCGGTGGCTTCGGAAGAGCAAAGTATCTTTATGCTTTAGCAAGACAAATTCAGAAAAATTCAAGATTGTTCGCAGTCCTGGAGACTTTGGACAACGGAAAGACGATCCGGGAAACCCGCGATATTGATATTCCCATCGTGGCGAGACATTTTTACAATCATGCAGGCTGGGCAAAATTAATGGATACCGAATTCAAGGATTATAAAGAAGTCGGGGTTATCGGGCAGATCATTCCGTGGAATTTTCCTTTGATGATGTTGGCTTGGAAAATCGCTCCGGCTTTGGCGATGGGAAATACGGTAGTTCTAAAACCTGCGGAATACACTTCGCTGACCGCACTGCTTTTTGCTGAAATCTGTGAAAAAATAGGACTTCCAAAAGGTGTGGTCAATATCGTGACCGGAAAAGGTGCGGTTGTGGGAACAGCTTTGGCGAGTCATGAAGACGTCAACAAAGTCGCGTTCACAGGCTCCACCCGGGTTGGAAAAATCCTCAGAACAGAAATTGCAGGAAGCGGAAAGAAAATCTCCCTGGAATTGGGCGGAAAATCTCCATTCATCGTTTTCGAAGATGCCGATTTGGATTCTGCGGTGGAAGGAATTGTGGATGCGATTTGGTTCAACCAAGGTCAGGTTTGTTGTGCAGGTTCCCGACTATTGGTTCAGGAAAGTATTGCTGAAAAATTCTATAAAAAGTTAAAGAAAAGAATGGAAACGCTCCGAATCGGCGATCCTTTGGATAAAGCCGTCGATATGGGCGCTATTGTAGATAAAGTTCAACTGAAAACCATCGACGATATGGTGAAACTAGGCGTCGAAGAAGGTTGCAAAATCCATCAGCCGAAAACCGGACTTCCAAAAAATGGTTGGTTTTTCCCACCGACTTTGTTTACCGATGTTCCGACGAGCTCTGTGATTGCACAGGAAGAAATTTTCGGGCCGGTTTTGGTGGCAATGTCTTTCCGCTCGCACAATGAAGCGGTTGCTTTGGCGAACAACACGAGATACGGTTTGGCTGCAAGTATTTGGACGGAAAACATCAACCTCGCTTTAGACATCGCGCCAAAAATCAAAGCAGGTGCAGTTTGGATTAACTGTACGAATCAGTTCGATGCGAACGCAGGTTTTGGCGGTTACAGAGAATCAGGCTTTGGAAGAGAAGGTGGAAAAGAAGGACTTTATGAATACCTAAAACCAAGAATTGAAGAGGAGTTCGCTTCAAAACCGATCGTTCCAAAAGCAATGAAGTCCAAAGATTCTAAAAAATCAAACCTTTTAGCGGAAATCGACCGAACCACAAAAATGTATATCGGCGGAAAACAGGCACGTCCGGATGGTGGTTACAGTAGGGAAATCAAAAATGCGTTCGGTGAATACATCGGTGAAGTTTCCGAAGGAAATAGAAAAGACCTCCGAAACGCCGTAGAAGCAGCACACGCCGACAAATCCTGGAGCGGAATGACCGGTCACGGAAGAGCGCAAGTTCTTTATTATATCGCAGAAAACCTCTCGATTCGTGCCGAAGAATTTGCCGAAAGAATTGTGGAAATGACCAACCAAAGTTTGGAATCCGCAAAAAATGAGGTAGAAAAATCCATCGAAAGAATTTATACTTACGCCGCTTTTGCCGATAAATATGATGGTGCAGCACATTCCACCGTTCAGCGAATGGTGACTTTGGCAATGCCGGAAGCAGTGGGAGTGATGGCGATTATCTGTCCCGATGAAAATCCGCTTTTGGGCTTTATTTCCACGGTGATTCCTGCGATTGCGATGGGAAATAACGTGGTGGTGGTTCCTTCCGAAAAGCATCCGTTTTCGGCGACCGATTTCTATCAGATTTTAGAGACCTCCGATGTTCCTGCAGGAACGGTAAATATCGTGACCGGAAACAAAGAGGAACTCGCAAAAGAATTGGCAAAACATTACAACATCGATGGAATTTGGTATTTTGGCACCAAAGAAGGAAGTAAGGATATCGAATTGCTTTCCACCGATTCCATGAAACGTTCTTGGGTGAATTTCGGAAAATACAGAAATTGGCTCGATGTTGCCCAAGGCGAAGGTCAGGAATTTTTAAGACACGCCACGGAAATTAAGAATATTTGGATTCCTTATGGGGCTTAGAATATTCGAGATTTGAAATTCAATATTTAATTCCTTTCGGTTTCGGAAGGATTTTTTTTAGTTTAAAATTAGAAATTATGTATATTTGGTTTTGTCTTCAATTTGTACAAAGATTATTTGAGTATAAATCCTAAAGAAGGTAAAATATATTATATAGAAGTAAAAGCAAAATATGGTTCTTATGGCGGGAGAACAGTTAGCGGAGAACTTGAAACAGAAAAAGCATTAAAATTATTATCTAAATATGACAAACCTAAAGTGAATTATATAGAATAAATGTAGTTTTTAATATTGCTAAATTCCATTATCACAAAATTTATCCCCAACCTTTCCCCTTCCAAAAAATCCATAACCCGCCAAAACTCAAAAATAAACCGAGTTTTGGCGGATTATGATTTCGCTAATCCGTAAACAAATCTGTAATTTCTAAACTTTTTTCCACCAATTCTCGGCTGTATTCGTTTTCCTTTATCCCGAAAGTGGTCACCAAAGTGAGGAAGATGTTTTTCCTTGTCGCCAATTCTTTTTGCAATTCGGAAACCTTGTTTTTCAGTTCGAGATAGTATTTTTTGGTGATGATGAAGGGCGAATTATAGAACTTCATTTCGCACACATTCATCACATTATCGGCACGGTCGATTAGCAAATCGATTTGTGCATTCGGATTAAACCAACTGCTGCTTTGCGAATAAATGGCATCAATCCGAAGTGCTTTTTTAATTTGGTCGATATGCTTCAAACAAACCGTCTCAAAACTAAAACCCGACCACGATGCAAAACTTTGTCCCGTCTGCAATCGCTGCCAAGTTCCGGCGCCATTTTCCCTGTTGGGTTCAATGAATTTTAAGTAAAATTTGGAATATTCGTCCGACAAACGATACAGCGAGAGCTGCTTTTTATTTCCTATGTACGAATATTCGCTCACGAATCCTGACTCTGTGAGTTCCGACAATTTTAGGGAGAAATCGCCGCCGCTCAATAATTTGCTTTTGTCCAACAATTCCTGTCGCGTAATACCTTTGTTGGATTTCGCCAAAGTTTTGATGATGGAAAGATGTTTCTCCGAACTGTCAAAAAGCGAGACATACAATTGATTGAACTCGTTTCGCAGAAAACCGTCTTTTGAAAAGCAAAGTTGATCGATGTTTTGCGCGACGCTCAATCCTTTTTTCAGTTTTTCCAAATAGTGTGGAACGCCGCCAATCGCCATATAAATCTGCAACACATCATAGTGCGTGTAACGAATTCCACGGCTTTTCAGGAACAAATCGGTTTCATATAAATTGAAAGGCAAAAGTCTGATTTGCTGTGTAATTCTGTTGTGAAGTCCGCCTTTGTTTCGAATGATTTTCTGTATCATATACGAAGCTGCAGAACCACAAATAATCACAATAAGATCGTTTCGTTTGGTGCAGTAACTGTTCCAAAAATTCTCGAAAGCGGTAAGGAATTTCGATTTCGCTGTTGCCATCCACGGAAATTCATCAATGAAGATGACTTTCTTTTTGGCGGATTTTAAACGATTCAAACGTTCTTCAAGCAAAGTGAATGCATCAAACCAATTGGTTGGAATTTCCTTTTCCTTCTTTTTCGAATTTCTGGACAGTTCTTTAGCAAAATTTTGTAACTGGTCACTCATCGCACCGTTGTAAAGTCCAGAAATTTCAAAGACGATTTCCTTTTTAAACAATTCGCGAATGAGAAAAGTTTTCCCGACACGTCTTCTTCCGTAAATGGCAATCAGTTCGGATTTGTCTTTATCCAAAGCGTCTTTCAGGATTTCGCTTTCGTATTTTCTGCCAATAATTTTTTTTGACATAAAAATTATATTTCGCCAAAATTAATAAAAAAATAGAGTTTTGGCGAATTATAATTAAAATTGATTTAAATTCCAAAGTAAAAATCTATTTTTGCAAACCCATGGCAAAGCGCACCGTAAAGAGAAAAACCACTAGAAAAATTCACAAAAATCGCAAGAAGCATTGGCTTTTGCGCAGGGAAATTTTATTATTGATTTTGGCGTTGGCTTTGCTTGGAACCGGATTTTATTTAAAAGAAAAGATTCAGTTTTATTATGCGATGTATTTCAACAAGTTTGAGCATCGAAAACTCTCCAATTCCGAATTTGAAGAAAAGAGAATCAACCGAATCATCGGAGATTATGCCGATAAAATTTTCGGAATCGATATGTCGCATTACCAACGAAAAGAAGATATTGAATGGGACAGTCTAAGCATCGGAAACCGTTCTATTCCTATTAAATTTGTCGTTCTTCGTGGAACGATGGGAAACAAATCAACCGACAAACATTTCCAAGAGTTTTGGAAATTGGGCAAAAAACATAATCTCATTCGCGGTGCCTATCATTTTTACCGAGCCGACGAAGATCCCGTAATGCAAGCGAATAATTTCCTGGAAAATGTGAAACTGGAATCGGGAGATTTGCCACCGATTTTAGACATTGAGAAAATTCCAAGCCGAAAATCCAGTGAAAAATTGATAGAAGATTTAAAAATTTGGTGCAAGATTGTGGAAGAAGCATATGGTGAGAAACCGATTATCTATTCTTACTACCATTATTATAAAGATTTTTTGAGGGGACATTTTGACGATTACCCGCTTTGGCTCGCCAATTACAACGATGTTCCGCAACCGTCACCAGACGATCAATGGAAGTTTTGGCAGTTCACCGAAAACGGTATTGTTTACGGAATCAATACGAAAGTGGATGTGAATGTTTTTAATGGAAGTATGTGGAGTCTGAAAAGGCTGACTTTGGATTAGGTTTCAATTCTTGAAGGATTCAAGAATAAGAAAACGCTTTCAAACTTGGTGGATTTTTCTCAAAATTTAAACGCTCCAATTCCAAATCATAATTCCTTTGAAGACGAAGCCAAAACTCTGCTTTTCCTCCAAAAACTTTTTCAATTCTTAATGCAATATTGGGCGTAATTCCACCTCTTTTGTTCAGAATTTTTGATAAAGTTAGGCGCGAAATATCAAGTAAAGAAGATGCTTCTGTAATACTTAAACCAGTTGGAAAAATGACATCTTCCCCTAAAATCTCACCAGGATGAACGATATTGCTATGATGTTTTTTCATTTTCTTAATTTTTTTTTAAACGGTTCATTCAATGATAATCTAAAAAATCAACCACACATGCTTCATGTGTATGATTATCGAATTGGAAAATTATTCGCCAATTCCCAGTTACGGTTATCGACCAAAAATCCTTTAATTTCCCTTTTAATAAATGTGGTCGCAGATGATCCAGATTTTGTAAATCTTCAGGAACTTCTTCCAAATTATCAATGATAACCAATAATCTGATGATTTTATCAACCATATTTGCAGGCAATTTACTTCGGTCTCCTTTCGTCCAAAGTAATTTCAAACCTTTATGTTGAAAAGATACAATCATCGATGGGCTGTATGCTGCAAATATACAATATATATTCCAATGTTGTTGAAAACACGTTTCTCTTCTGATTTTAATCATCATTCATCAATCATCACTTATTACTTTTCAATTATCACTCATCACTTATAAATAAGATTCGTATTTTCGCAATCGCTAAACATCCAGCACCCAACATCCATCATCCAGCAAAAAACATGAATTACGTTTCCGCAGAAAATCTATCAAAATCTTACGGTGTAAAAACACTTTTTAAAGACATCACTTTCCACATCAATGAAGGTGACAAAATTGCAATCGTCGCCAAAAATGGAAGTGGAAAATCAACTTTGTTGAAGATTTTGATGGGAAAGGAAATCGCAGATTCGGGAGCAGTTTCCGTTAACAAAGACATCCAGGTGGTTTTGTTCGACCAGGAAATTGATTTCGAAGGCGAATTGAATGTGGAGGAATTTATGATGACTTTGGACTCCGCACCGATTTTGGCTTTGAAAAATTATCATCACGCGCTTCATACCGAAAATGCGGACGATATGGAAAAAGCGTTGGCTGAAATGGAAATCCACAAAGCATGGGATTTGGAAAACGAGATGAAACAGATTCTTTCGCAATTGAAAATCACCGATTTGGAAGCGAAAATGAAAACGCTTTCTGGTGGACAAATCAAACGGGTTGCATTGGCGAAACTTCTTTTGGAAACCCGTGCAGAACATCGCCATACGCTCCTTATCATGGACGAACCGACGAATCACCTCGATGTGGATATGGTGGAATGGCTCGAAAATTATCTCTCAAAAGCGATGGTGACCTTGCTTCTAGTGACTCACGACCGGTATTTCCTGGACGCGGTTTGCGATACCATCTGGGAAATGGAGGATTTTAATCTTTATGTTCACAACGGAAGTTATGCGACTTATCTTGAAAACAGAATGATTCGAGAAGACAATTTGAATGCAACGATTGACAAAGCCAACAATCTTTACCGAAAAGAATTGGAGTGGATGCGGAGACAGCCGAAAGCAAGAACCACTAAATCAAAATCGCGAATTGACGCATTTTACGAAACCGAAAAGGTGGCGAAAACCGATACCAGAAAGCAAAAACTGGAACTGGATTTCGAGATGAAACGTTTAGGAAAAAAGATTCTCGAACTCAAAAATATCGATAAAAGTTTTGGAGATAAAGTTCTGCTGAAAGATTTTTCCTATCAATTTCAACGTGGTGAAAAAGTAGGAATCGTCGGAAAAAATGGAGCGGGAAAATCGACTCTACTCAATATCATTCAAGGTTTGGAACCTTATGACAAAGGCGAAATTGAAACTGGCGAAACCATCAAATTTGGATATTTCTCTCAAAAAGGTTTGACTTACAATGAAGACGAAAGAGTCATTGATTTCATCAAAGAAATTGGCGAGAATTTTCCTTTGGCGAATGGAAGAACCATTTCTGCATCGCAGTTTTTGAGGTTGTTTTTGTTTGATGACCAAACCCAATATTCGCCGATTTCAAAACTTTCGGGTGGAGAAAAACGTCGATTGCATTTGATGTATGTCCTCTATCAAAATCCAAACTTCCTGATTTTTGACGAACCTACAAATGATTTGGATTTACCGACATTGACGGTTTTGGAAAACTTCCTCTTAAATTTTCAAGGTTCTCTGATTATTGTTTCGCATGATCGGTATTTCATGGACCGGATTGTGGATCACGTTTTGGCGTTTGAAGGTGATGGGGAAATCAAGGATTTTACCGGGAATTTTTCGGAATACCGCGAATCTCTTCGGGACAGGTCGCGACCTGTGCAAAACTCCAGTGACAATTCAGGCACGGAAACCAATTCTGACCACGCAAGAATTGTCCGGGATTTAAAAGAAATTCCACCCACGGAGACCAAACGAAAACTCACCTTCAAAGAACAGCGCGAGTTAGAAACCATCGAAAAAGAAATGCCCAAACTGGAAAAAAGGAGGAATGAAATTCTGGATCAACTCAACAACGAGACCGATTACGAAAAGATTTCAGTTTTGTCGAAAGATTTGGAAACCGTTTCCGGAAAATTAGAGGAAATGGAAATGAGATGGCTGGAACTGCAGGAATAAATTTCACCTGATTTCAAAAATTCAATTATTTTTCTAGGCTAAAAATCGTCAAAATTTATGGATTCCCAACAAAAACTCGAACCCAAGTACGGTCTTTTTACGGCCATATCATTAGTAATCGGACAAGTCATCGGTTCCGGAATTTTCTTTAAGGTCGATGATGTACTTTTCGCTACCCAGGGAAATATTTTGGCGGGACTGCTTGGATTTATCATTGTGGGAGTGAGCGTGGTTTTTGCCGCGGTTTCCATGTCGAATTATGCGGAAATTCTTCCGAAAGACGGCGGAATCCTGAATTATGTGGAATACCGTTTTGGCAAAAGATCGGCCGCTTTTGTGGGTTGGATGTACCTGAGTCTGTTTTATCCGCTCCTCACAGCAGTCCTTTTCACGGTTTCTGGAATATATATATCGCATCTGATTGCGGAGTTTGTGGCGTTTGAACCAACATTCCTGCATTATTCGCTTATCGGGATTTTCAACCTGTGTCTGTTTCTGGGAATGAATATTTTCCGTCCGAAAAGCAGTGGCATTTTTCAACAGTTGACCACGGTGATCAAATTGATTCCATTGATTTTTATTGCGTCCTTGGGAATTCTCAGTCTTGCGAAAGGTGATGTGGAAGAAGCGAATACCTTTCGCCATGCTGCAAAAAGCGTAGGGGAAACCCAGAATTTTTGGTTGCTCGTTGCGGCGAGTTTCATCCCGATTTCATTTGCATTTGACGGATGGTATATTGCAACCCAACTTTCCGGCGAAATCAGAAATTCTTCAAAAAATCTCCCAAAAGCACTGATTATCGGTACTTCGGTGGTTTTACTCGTTTATGTGTTGTATTATTGCGGAGTCGTTTTGCGGATGAACAGCGCAGATATTTTGACGTTAAAAGATGTATATATCACAGAATTTTCCAGAAATATCGCAGAAAAAAGTGGTGCGGTCCTGATTCAGCTCTTTGTCATCATTTCAGTTTTGGGAACATCAAATGGATTACTTCTTGCTACAACCAGAGTTCCGTTTCAATTTTACAATCTGGAGAAATCCCGCAAGTTCCTCAATTTGGGGAAGGTGAATGAAAGGACCAATACCCCCGTCAATAGTGCGGTTCTGGCGTTTGTGATCATTTTAGGGTATATTGCTTTTTATTATTTCACGAATACCTGGGATTTCTTCACCCATATCAATTATGATCTTTCTGCAATTCCGATTGCTTTTATCTATATGGTGAATGGCGCTCTGTTCGTCGGTTTGCTGTCATTAATCAGGAAGAATATTTTTAAAGGAAATCGTTTCGTGAAGTATTTGATGGCGATCATTGCGATTCTGGGAGTGGTTTTGGTTTTGATCGGAACGGCAACTGCGCAAAACGGAATTTCCTATATTTTAATCAGCGGATTTTATGTTTTGGCGGGTTTTTTCTTTATCAAGCTTCGATCATGACAAAAATCATCGTTATTTTTCTGGTTCATTGTCAGTATTTTAAATCACCGTTTTAATTTTTATTTAGAATAGTTCAAAACAAATTTTGTAAAAACAAAGTTCTTGTTTAGATTTGTGCCGTTATTTTAATTGATTCTAAATAAAAGCTATGACGAAGAAGGTATTTTCTATGGGATTAATGGCGTGTGCAATCTGTGGTCAGGCGCAGATGATGCTTAAAGCTGAAAGTGATACATTGAGGATTCAGGAAATTGAAGACATCTACATGCACCGAACCGGAAATCCCAACCAAGCACGAGTTTCTTCCTCCAAATCCAATATTCCGTCAATTGAAATTCCACAACCTATTGCGGTAGTTGCGCATGAAATTATTGAGCAGCAGCAATCGAAACAGTTGAGCGACGTTATTAAGAACGTAAACGGAATCTATTTGACTTCCTCCAGAGGAGGTTCGCAGGACAGTTTTGGAGGACGTGGATTCACCTTCGGAAATGAAAACATGTTCAAAAATGGAGCGAAGGTCAACAGCGGAATTTTCCCCGAAGTCTCTTCTCTGGAACGCGTAGAGGTTTTGAAAGGAGCCAACGCGATGCTTTACGGAAACGTTGCTCCGGGCGGAATCATCAACTTGATCACCAAAAAACCGCGCTTTAATTTCGGTGGAAGTATTTCCTTGAATGGAGGAAGCTGGAATACTTACAAACCAACTGTCGATATTTTTGGGCCATTATCCAAAAAAGTGGCGTTCAGAGTTAATGGAACTTATGAGTATGCAGATAGTTTCAGGGATGTGGTGAATTCCCAAAAACAATATTTCAATCCTTCTTTTGCTTTTAATATCGGTGAAAATACGCAGATTATCGTGGAGGGAGATTACTTGAAACACCATTTCACGCCGGATTTCGGGATTGGTTCTTTATCCGATTTTAAAACAGGAATTTCTAATTTAGAAACTGGTTTAAAAAGAAATCAATTCTTAGGGACTGATTGGCAATATCAAACCAATCAAATGGCGACAACCGATGTAATTTTGAATCATCAGTTTAATGAAAATTGGGTGTTGAATTCAGTAATTGCCTACCAAAATTATACGAAAGATTACTTCTCCACCGAGAGAATTCAATGGTATTATAATTCCACGAAACAGCCGAACAGAAGTTGGTTGCGCCCATTGAACAGAACTTATAACGAACAAAATTATACTTCCGCACAATTTAATTTGAATGGTGAATTCAAAACCGGAAGTTTAAACCACAAAGTGTTGATTGGAGCCGATGGAGATTACGGAAACAGCGATGCTTACACTTTTTTCAATCCGGTAAACGGAAAAACTTATGGAACTTCTTACCTGTATGGAACCAACGGGAATTCAAATGGAATTGTATTGCTCGATGATCCATCAACCTGGGTTTCAGGAGCGATGCCGGATTCCGAAAAGAAAAACAGAAGCAGAATCATCACGCAAAGATTCGGGATTTATGCGCAAGATTTTGTGGAAATAACTCGCCAATTCAAAGTTTTGGCGGGCATCAGATATTCAAATCTGCAAAATAAAGACACGAACGTAAAAGATTTCGTGACGGGAACTGAAACGAATTCAGCGAAAACAGGAACTAAAGATTACGCATTTTCGCCGAAGGCGGGTTTGGTTTTCACGCCCACTGAAAATATGACGGTTTATGGAACTTATACCAATTCATTTGTTCCAAACTCAGGATTTACCATTAATGATGAACCTTTGAAACCATCGGTTGTTGACCAATTTGAACTGGGCTTAAAGAAAAACATGTGGAATAATACGATTGCAGTAAACTTGAGTGCTTACCAAATCGACAGCAGAAATAACTACGCCACCGCAAGATTCAAGGCAGATGGAACTCCAAATTCCGATTCTACGATTAAAGAATTTGCCGGAAAAGTGAGAAGCAGAGGGGTGGAATTGGACATTACCGGAAATCCTACACCGCAACTTTCACTGATTGGCGGAATTTCATACAACCATGCAATTTATCTGGAAACTCCTGCAGATTATGGGTATGTGGAAAATCAAAGAATCGCACGAACTCCTGCTGTTACAGCAAATGCGTCTGTTTTTTATAAATTCAACAAACAGCTCGATGGATTGATTTTGGGCGCAACCGCATTTTATACAGGCGACCGAAAAGCTGGTTGGAATGACACCAAAGATCAGTCGCAGGTTACAAGAATGATTGATGTGAAGGGTTTTACAACGGTTGATTTCTCGGTGGGATATGAATTCAAACACTTCCTGATTCAGGGAAAAATTGGAAACGCGTTTGATGTAGAAAATTTCAATGTTCACGAAAATTACTCCGTAAATCCGATTACCCCGAGAAACTATTATGTAACACTTACCTATAAACTTTAAACGGTGGTAGAAGAACGACTTTTGTTCGAGCTTCAAACTTCTGCAAACTCAAATTTGATTCATATCAGATCTAGTGGAAATCCCGGTTTCCACTTTTTACATAAAAAAACAAAAAAACAGAGAACTAATGGACAGAATTAAAAACACGAGATCTTTCATGAGGATCGTGCACCGCTATCTAGGCTATTTTATGGCGGGAATCATGGCAGTTTATGCAGTGAGCGGCGTTTTAATGATTTATCGCGATACCGATTTCCTGAAACAGGAAAAGAAATACGAGAAAATTTTTGAAAAAAATCTCACCGAAAAACAGCTCGGAAAAGAAATCAAGATGAAAGGATTCGAAGTGGAAAAAACCGAAAACGGAATTCTCTTTTTCAAAAATGGAACTTATAATTCCTCGACCGGTGAAGCGAAATACTCCAAAATGGAGCTTCCCTACGTTTTGGATAAAATGACCAAATTACACAAATCCCAGTCAAAAGACCGGCTTTCGCCTCTAAATGCTTTTTTCGGAATTTCACTCTTCTTTTTTGTAATCTCCAGTTTTTGGATGTTTAATCCGAAAACGAATGCATTTAAGCGTGGAATAATCTTTACAGGAATTGGTTTGGTGGTTTCTGTTATTTTGTTGCTGATTTGATTTTACGCTAAATCATTTAATTTCGCGATCATTTTTCCTGCTTCAGCATTCATTTTCGAGAAAGCGAACCATTTCTTTCCCAAGTCTTTCAGCGATGCACCAATGTGGAGAAGTTCAGCTTCGTCGATGAGTAAAAAGCGGTCGTGAGCATCGACAAAAGTTTCAATTTCAATCGGCTCGTATTGTGCGTTGTATTTTGCGAGGTCTTGCTTTAAGGTATTGTTGATTTGCTTGGTAAGGATTTTCACGGTTACTCCCTTTTTCCTTTTCGTAAAGAGATTGAGAACGCTTTCGTCAATATAATTATCAATAAGAATTATGGATTTATTCGCCAGCTTCACCAAATCTGCCACAAAAACATAAGCGTCGAAAATCTGTCCGTTGTAGAAAACGCCGCTTTCCGGTTTCAATTTCTTTTCATCAAGTGCCTTAAAAACCTGTTCGAATTTTTGGTCGTTTTCCAGTTGTTTCAATTCCATTTTGTCTAATCGTGAGAAAAGTGAGGCGTTATTCAACATCAGTTTTCTCATTTCGACAAATGTTTCTATGATTTGGATGCTTACTTTCACTGCAGTCTCGCTTCTCAAAACTGCAGAAAGCATTGCGACGCCTTGTTCGGTGAATACGAATGGGAGGTATTTTCTGTGTTGTCCGCGTCCAGTCTTTAAGGTGCCAAATTGGTACCTTAAAGATTCAAACTCGTCTTCAGAAATTTGAAAGCAAAAGTTTTCAGGAAATCTTTCGATATTTCTTTTGAAGGCACGGTTTAAAGTTTTCGTCTCCACCTGATACATTTCCGCCAAATCACTGTCGAGCATTACCTGTAAACCGTGGATGGTGAAGATTCTATTTTCAATGTGCTGTTTGGAAATTGGTTTTTCGGTACTCATGGTTTTGTGTTTTTAGCCGAATATCAAAGTTAACAATATTTTATTCATAATTTGAGGTGCCAAAATGGTACTTCAAGAATCTTGAGGTCACAATTTGTGATTTCAAAATAGGAGATATACTCGATTTTCTAAAGCAACTCTTAATTGCATCCCGCTCTCATAGCCCTGATTGCAGCGGTTACCCCGCAATCCCGAAATTTCAGGATGAGGAGTATGAGCGGAAAGCAGGTTCCCGGCTCCAAATTGTTCACTGTGTTCAGAATGACAAAAATTGATAAATTGCTACATTGATAGATTGTTACATTGAAAAATTTTGTACATTTGCACCCTTAAATAATTAATCGGGACGAGTTCCCACAAAATCAAACATTTATGTCAGTAAAAATTAGATTACAAAGACACGGAAAAAAAGGAAAACCTTTCTTCCACATCGTAGTTGCCGATGCAAGAGCAAAAAGAGACGGTAAATTCATCGAGAAATTGGGAACTTACAATCCAGTTGCAAATCCTGCAATTATCGAATTGAACGTAGATTCAGCGGTAAAATGGTTAAATTACGGTGCACAGCCAACCGACACAGCCAGAGCGATTCTTTCTTACAAAGGGGCACTTTACAAAAAACACCTTCAAGGTGGAGTAGCAAAAGGTGCTTTCGACCAAGCTGAAGCGGAGAAGAGATTCAACGCTTGGTTGGAAAACAAAGAAAAACAAGTTGAGGACAAAAAATCTTCATTGACTCAATCTAAAGCAGACGCTAAAAAAGCCGCTTTGGAAGCTGAAGCAAAAGTAAATCAAGCAAGATTGGATGCTGCTGCACAAGCTGAAGCTGACGCAAAAGCTGCAGAAGAAGCAAAATTGGCAGAAGAGAAAGCTGCGGAAGAAGCTGCAAACGCTCCAGTTGCTGAAGTTGCAGAAACTCCGGCAGAAGAAACCACGGAAGAAGTGGCAGCAGAAACTCCGGAAACTCCAGCTGCAGAAGCAGAAGGAACTGAGGACGCTCAAGCTTAATTCTTTAGAATCAAAAACATACACAGAGACGCCATTTTCGGCGTCTTTGTTATTTTGAAAGGGTTTATCTTTGCCGAAATTAATCCCAAATTGAAATTAACCGATCCTTCAAAGGTAATACTTGTCGGTTTAGACCGAAATTAACAATTGAAATAATGAAAAAAGAAGATTGCTATTTTTTAGGAAAAATCACCAGAAGGCACGGACTTCAGGGAAATGTTTTTCTGAAACTCGATACTGACCAACCGGAAATGTACAACAAACTAGACTCCGTATTCATTGAAATAAACGGTTTGCTGGTGCCGTTTTTCATTGCGAAACAATCCTGGAGCAAAAACGAAACACTCATCATTTCCTTTAAAAATGCCACCGAGCAATTGGTTGACCAAACCATAGGACGGGATGTTTACCTTCCGCTTTCTACATTGCCGAAACTCTCCGGGAACAGGTTTTATTATCACGAAGTGGTCGGTTTTGAGATTCGCGAGGAAGACGGCAAATCCTGTGGAACAATTGTTTCCGTAAACGACCAGACAGCGCAGCATTATTTCCTCCTCGATTTGGCAGGAAAGGAAATCATCATCCCCATAATCAAGGACTGGATTCTGGAAGTAAACCGTGATGAGAAATTCCTGAAAATGGCTTTGCCTGAAGGATTGATGGATGTTTTCCTGGTTCCTTCGAAGAAAGATGAATAGATCATAAGGATTTTGGGCGACTATTTCCGCGCTCCGTTCCCGCTTTTTTTGTTCCATTCCATTCCACAAAAAAGAGCTCCACTCAGCTCGGGTCGCAATTTTCGCTATGTTGACGGTATCTGCTGTTAATTAAGGTAAAAATTCCGTAATTTTGCAGCTATTGATTTTGAATAAATGAAAACGACCATTAAAGAATTACTTTCAGATTACAAAAAACTTTTACATCACGATATCACCGTTCAGGGCTGGGTTCGCGCATTCCGGTCGAACAGATTTATCGCACTGAATGACGGATCTACGATCAACAATTTGCAGATTGTGGTGGATTTTGAAAAATTTGAAGAGCGCATCATTAAAAATATTTCTACCGCAACTTCCTTAAAAATTATCGGAGAAGTGGTTGAAAGTCAGGGAAGTGGACAAAGCATTGAGATCATTGCTAAGAAAATTCAGATTCTTGGTGATAATTTCACTGAGGATAGGGACAAGACTATTCTTCAGCCCAAAAAACATTCCCTTGAAGTTCTTCGTGAGCAAGCACACCTGAGATTCAGAACCAATCTTTTCGGAGCGGTTTTCCGGGTAAGAAGCGCGGTGAGTTTTGCAATTCATCAGTTCTTTAACCGAAATCACTTCACCTATCTCAATACGCCGCTCATTACAGGTGCTGATGCGGAAGGAGCGGGCGAAATGTTTGGAGTTACCGCTTTCAACCTGAACGAAATTCCCAAAGATGAAAACGGCGCTGTCGATTTTTCGCAAGACTTTTTCGGCAAGAAAACCAATCTTACGGTTTCCGGCCAGCTCAATGCAGAAACCGCGATGATGGGACTGGGAAGAGTCTATACTTTCGGTCCGACTTTCCGTGCAGAAAACTCCAATACAACGCGTCACCTCGCTGAATTTTGGATGGTGGAACCGGAAGTGGCCTTCAGTAATTTAGAAGACAATATCGATTTGGCGGAAGATTTTCTGAAATACATTATCGGTTATGTTTTAGAGAATTGCAAGGATGATCTGGAATTTCTGGACAAAAGATTTGCCGAAGAACAGAAACAAAAACCAGAAAAAGACAGAGCTTCAGAAGGTCTGATTGAAAAGCTGGAAAACGTTATTAAAAAACGTTTCAAGAGAGTTTCCTACACCGAAGCAATTGATATCCTTAAAAATTCAAAAGAAAATAAGAAAGGAAAATTCCAGTTTCCGATTGAAGAGTGGGGAGCGGATTTGCAGTCTGAACATGAAAGGTATTTGGTAGAAAAACATTTTGAAAGTCCGGTGGTGCTTTTTGATTATCCGAAGGAAATTAAGGCATTCTACATGAAGTTGAACGAAGACGGGAAAACCGTTGCGGCAATGGATGTGCTTTTCCCGGGTATCGGTGAAATTATCGGTGGTTCACAACGGGAGGACAAATTGGATGTTCTGACGGAGAAAATGAAAGCGATGAATGTGGATGAACACGAACTTTGGTGGTATTTGGATACCCGCAAATTCGGTTCTGTTCCGCATTCCGGTTTCGGACTTGGTTTGGAGAGACTGATTCTTTTTGTAACAGGAATGACCAATATCCGTGATGTGATTCCTTTCCCAAGAACTCCGCACAACGCGGAATTCTAAAAAGAGTTTTTAAGAAACACCCATCAATAAAGTAAAAACTTTCAGGATTCCTGAAAGTTTTTTTGTTGAAAACTTTAACAGCAAAAATCGTGCAAATTTATATTCATTTAAAAATATTTCTTTAAATTCGTAGAGAAAAACTAAAAACCCAATTGAAAATGGAACTGCAATAGAACAATGCAGCGGATAGGATGATCAAGATTTTTGAGGACAAAGTTATTAATGACTGTAATGTAGCGGAATTGTATTAATTTGAAACAAAAAGAATTAATGAATCGGTAAAGAATAATCAAGAGATGCTTCCTAAAGATCATTTCTGTGAATTCAACCGATTGAGAAAACAAAGCGGGTCGCAGATTTCGACCAACTCGAAAAACTGAAATTTGCAAGACAGTTGCCGAAAGCATATGCAAAAAAAAGGTTGATTTGCCTGCAATGATGATTAAAAGTAAAATGGCTATGGAAACGACGATTGCAGTAATAGAAATTTTTACCAGGAAGGGGAAATTTTCAAGAAAGATGACTGAACTGATTGAAGTGGTTGACGAAAAGGAACAATAATCATTAATGAAGAAAGGCGGCGAAATCTTTCCTCATATTTTGGGGAAAACAGGAAAGCTTCCGAAACGGAAAACACGGTGGAGCTGAGCTTCGCAGTCTCGAAACTGAGACATACCATAAATATGAACAACGGATAAATAAATCATCCAATGCTGAAACAAAATCTACAATTAAAACTAGGGCAAAAACTAGCGCCTCAACAGATTCAACTCATGAAACTGATCCAGCTTCATACCCTGGAATTCGAGGAGGAACTGGAACGGGAACTGGAAGAAAATCCTGCACTTGAAAAAGTTCAGGAAAAGGAGAAAGAAGACGAACATTCATCACTGGCCGAAGGTTTTGAAGATGAGGGAACTGAAAGCATTGATACTGATTTCGATGTGGATGAATATATTTTTGATGACGAACCTGCCTATAAAACCTCTATAAGCAATTATTCTGCTGATGATGAAGAGTTCGATAACCAGTCGCTTTTAACGGAAGGACAATCGCTCTACGATTATCTTTTGGAGCAGATCCATTTGGCAAATATTGCCGAAGAAGATCTGAAAATCGCGGAATACATCATCGGAAACCTTGATAATGATGGCTACCTTCGTCGGGAAACAAAACAAATTGTAGATGATTTGGCATTTTCGCAGGGAATTTATACCACCAAGGAAAAAGTCGCTGATATTTTGGAAAACTATGTACAGAAGCTGGATCCGGCGGGAGTGGGAGCAAGAGACCTGCAGGAATGTCTCCTCCTTCAAATCGAGAAGAAAGTGAGTGCAGATAAAGCAGTAAACCTTGCCGCCAATATCCTGAAGAACCAGTTCGATGCACTCACCAACAAACATTACAACAAAATCATTCAGAAATATGACATTGAAGAAGAGGATTTGAAAGATGCATTGGGCGTAATTTCCAGACTATCACCGAGAGTGGGCGGAAACTTTGATACGCAAACCATTACCATCAACAATGAAATTATCCCGGATTTTTCCATTCAAATTAAAGACAATGGCAAAAAAGGAGTGGAAGTCATCCCAATGCTGAACAGCAAGAATGCACCAACTCTGCGTGTTTCTGATGAGTACAAAGATATTTTGACCACTTATTCCCATGACAAAAACTCACCGGAACATAAACAGGCGGCACTTTTTATCAAACAGAAACTAGATGCCGCAAAATGGTATATCGATGCGATCAACCAAAGGCAGAATACTTTGCTTCAAACGATTTCTGCAATCGTGAAAATCCAGAAACAATATTTCATCAGTGGTGACGAAAAGTCTTTGAAACCAATGATTTTAAAGGATGTGGCGGATATTACCGGATTTGATATTTCCACGATTTCCCGGGTGGTAAAGAGCAAATATGCCGATACACCAAACGGAATCGTTTATCTGAAGAACCTTTTTTCAGATTCACTTACTAATGACGATGGTGAAGAAGTTTCTACCAAAGAGATCAAAACCCACCTTCAGGAAATTATCGACAAAGAGAATAAGAGAAAGCCCTACACTGACGACGCTCTGGTTGGTTTGCTAAAAGAAAAAGGGTACAATATCGCAAGGCGAACGATTGCAAAGTACCGAGAGCAACTGAATATTCCGGTGGCAAGATTGAGGAAAGAACTTTAGAAATTATAAATCCGCTCTGCCTACACCAAGTGGGATACCTGAAGCAGGGAGGAGCAAACTGATTCAAAGAATTCTACAGAGAAATCATTCCTCTGCTTCCTCAATTTTCTTCAGTTCCGCCAGGTTTTTCCCCAGTCTCTTCAATATAATCCCATAAGCAATTCGGTAATAAAACCAAATCAAGACAACGGATAAAACCAGCGTAACCACAAATCCAATAATAAACCCGATCAAGGTGGGGTGGTTGAGGTGAATATTTTGACCCGATAAGGTAGCAAATGTGAACACCGCTAAAATTCCCAATACCAGAATAATCAAAAAGATATTCGCGAAAATAAAATAGTTCACCGTCTTTTTGAACTTAATGATTTGAAGGATGAGTTTTTTAAGGTTGGATTCTATATTGATTCGAACGTAGTTTTTATAAAACAGAACCACAAAAACTCCCGTAATCAACATGCTCACAATTTTCAGCACAAAATAGAGATGAGTAAAATCTTCTTCAAGTTTGGTGGTGTTTTGCACCCCTAGTTTTCTCAGGATGTTCAGGAAACTTTTGGTATCATCACCTAAAAAGGTGTAGTACACATTCATGCCGAAAATCACGATGAACTCCGCAATACTGATCCACAGAATATATTTCACATAATTCCGAGAAGATTTGTTCAGCATCTGCTCAATTTGTGTGCCGTCATATTTTGGCTTCACTTCCTGCTGCTGCCAAGTTTTCTTTAAATTATCTAAATCAAAATCAGGCATATTTTTCCATCAGTTCTTTTAGCGTTTTTTTCAATCGGTTCATTTTCACACGTGCGTTCACTTCGGTGATCCCTAGGTTTTCCGCGATGTCGCGGTATGGTAAATCATCCAGATACATGGTCACTATTGCGCGTTCCACGTTTGGAAGCATTTTGATCACTTTATACAAAGTGGAAATCTGCTGCTGTCTTTCTTCGTCGTCCTCCATGAAGGTCTTGTAGTGGAAATCCTGCAGTTCATCGGTTTGCGGCGATTTCGTTTTCTTTCGGAAAAGCGTAATGGCCGTGTTTAAGGCAACTCTGTACATCCAAGTCGATATTTTCGACTGTCCTTTGAATGTGTCGTAGGATCGCCACAGTTGTAACACGATTTCCTGGAAAAGGTCTTCTTCATCCTCGAGTGAATTGGTATAAAGCCGCGAAACCTTGATAATCAACCCTTGATTATCCTTGATTAATTTGGCAAACTCTTTCTCTTTCGTGTTCAAAACTTTTCCAAAAATTTTCGGGAACGAAGATAACTCTTTTTTCTCTCATGTTTCAAACCAGTCTGCGAACAGGTAGATTTCCCTTTACAGGCTATACCGGATCTAATTTATAGGAGACTAAAACTTTAAACCAAACTCCAAGCTCAAACAATTTGTTTTATATTTGTCAAATGATTCTACGCGGAGAAAATTTAATCAAGGAATACGGCCCAAAGAAAGTAGTGAAAGGTGTTTCAGTGGAGGTTTCGCAAGGTGAGATTGTGGGTTTACTCGGTCCGAATGGTGCCGGAAAAACCACTTCCTTCTATATGATTGTAGGTTTGGTGAAACCCACTTCGGGAAAAATTTTCCTTGATAATAAAGATATTACGTCGGATGCAATGTATCGTCGGGCGCAAAAAGGAATCGGCTATTTGGCGCAGGAAGCATCGGTTTTTCGGAAACTTTCCGTGGAAGACAATATTTTGGGAGTTCTGCAACTCACGAAACTTTCAAAGCGCGAACAACAAATGAAATGTGACGAACTGATTGAGGAATTTTCTCTTCAGCACGTCCGCAAAAATCGCGGTGACCTGCTTTCCGGCGGCGAAAGGCGAAGAACCGAGATTGCACGTTGTCTCGCAACGAGTCCTAACTTTATCTTGTTGGATGAGCCTTTCGCAGGAGTGGACCCGATTGCGGTGGAAGACATCCAGAAAATCGTGCGAAGTTTGGTGGATAAGAATATCGGAATCCTTATTACCGACCACAATGTGCAGCAAACCTTGGCCATTACGCACAAAACCTACATTATGTTTGAAGGCCGGATTTTGAAGGAAGGACTTCCCGCAGATTTGGCGGCCGATCCGCAGGTTCGTGAAGCATACCTCGGTGAAAACTTCGTTTATCAGGACATCCTGAACAAGCCTAAAAAGAAATCCTACGTATATAATATTTGGGCCGGAAATTTCGATTCCAAAAACCAGTTCCAGCATTTTGTGGACCAAAATTTTGCTGCTCTGGACAATCTCCGTTTGATTCACGGTTTCGAGGAAATTGGTTTTGCATCGCTTTCCAATTCCGAAATTGAGCATATTTTCAATGAGGTGGTGGAGAAAACCGCAAACAATTCCTTCCTTTTCCAGAAGAAGGAGATCATCTCCACCTATTCCCTGGAGCAAGCCGAATCAGAATCAAAATCTGCGAGCAGACCGGAATTGCATTATTTGACGAGTTATTTGTTTAACGCTTAGCGGATTATTTTCCGCCGAAAATTAAAGCTTGACTTTTTCTGACAATATACATTCAAAGGTGAAAAAGTGATGATTTTCTGCTGCTAATTCTTGCGGACTTTATGCGGTGTTCTTTTGATGCAAAGAGAGATTCTCCAAATCAGCTGAGATATAGGATGGCAAATGAGGTGTCCCAAAATATAAGATGCTATATTTAAAATTCTCCTTATTTTTGAGCAAAATTTATCCCTCTAATGAAAAGAACGCTCATCACACTTTCCTTATTGTTTTTGATGCTTTCCTGCAGCAAAATAGAAGAAACCGTAAACACCACCGTGGAATCTGCCACGCAAAAAGCACAGGATAAGGCGAAAGAAACCATTCAGAAAACAGTGAACGAACAACTGAGCAAAGTAGTCAATGCGGAAACCGTGAAATTTGAAACTGTTTTTCCCCATTCCAATGGTTTGTTACTGGAAAATGAAGTGGGGAAAAAGGTCGCATTTCCTAATGGAGCACCCTTTTTTATCTTTAAATACAAAACCGCCGAAAAGGATTTACTGCTGAAGACTTTGGTGGAACAGGCAACTTCTGACGAAGCGCGGTCTAAAAAAGATTTTGAAAAAATAGATGGCACCAACATTGTGGAAAAATTGACTTTCTTCGAGAGATTTCTACCCGAAAACACGATTGACATGAGTTTTCTGGATGACCTTAAAAACGATGAAACCATTGAATACTACAAAATCAAACGTTTTCCCAATGCAAGTACGGTGATTTATAATCCTAAGAACGGAATGGTTTACCAATTTGTGGAAGTAAAGAAATAGTTGGAGAAGATGGAAAAGAGAGCATCGACAGATTTTTTTCATCTTTTGTGAACTTTTCCAATTCAACCAACATCATCGTAAATTCCAAAACTTTTGTGCCTTAAATTTTTCCGCACACGAAAGTCAAGATTAACTGGTTTCAAAAAACTCATAAATGTCGCCACTCATCCAAAACACAATCAGATTCGTCAAAGAAAAGCTACACGGAGCAGAAGCCGGTCATGACTGGTTCCACATCGAACGTGTTTGGAAACTTTCAAAAAAAATTGGGGAAACAGAGCATTGTGATTGGGAAGTGGTGGAACTCTCCGCATTGCTGCACGATATCGCAGATCCCAAATTTCATCATGGCGACGAAGATCTGGCCTTAAAAATATCCTGCGATTTCCTCGCAAGTGAAAATGTATCTACCGAAATCATCGAACAGGTTTTATTCATCATCAAAAATATTTCCTTTAAAAACAGGGGAGAAGTTTCCAGCGATTTACCGACCGAATTAAAAATCGTGCAGGATGCAGACCGTTTAGATGCGATCGGCGCGATCGGGATTGCACGAACTTTCAATTTTGGGGGTTTTAAGAATAATTTGATCTACCATCCTGAAATTCCACCAAAACTCAACATAACTAAGGAAGAGTACAAAAAAAATCAGGGAACGACCATCAATCATTTTTATGAAAAACTTTTATTGTTAAAGGATTTAATGAATACCCAAAAAGGAAGAGAACTTGCCGAAGAAAGGCATGATTTTATGCTTAAATTTTTGGAGGAGTTTTATAAGGAGTGGAATGTGGAATGACTTTTCTGTGAATTTCCGAAGTAAGAATCTCTACCAATGCACCAATTGCAACTTGCATCAGTTGCAGCAAAGGTCCACACCATTTTAAAACAGAATTTTCTATCTTTACACCATGTTCTATCTGTTTTTTCTGATTTTTATTTTACTGGGTTTGGCGATATTTTTTTCTGTTTTCAAGGCGGGAAATTTTGGAATATTCGCCAAAATTTTCAGAATTGCAGTGGTGGTGATTTCGGTTGCAGTCTTTGCCATATATTTCGTTTCCAGGAGTTTGGACTCTTTTCTGGAAGATTCCATGCCACTGAATGTGGTGAACAAATTGCCGATTCCACTGGACTTTTATGTGATCAAGCAAAATGACAGCGTCAAAACAAATGAAAAATTTGTGACCATTCATCTGGGAAATATCCGGAGCAATTTTTACCGTACTGAACATCTGGATATGAAAAATGCTGACCAATACTGGATTGCCGGATTTATGGGGAAGAAAAATTTGGTTTATTTTTCCCAACACAGCGTTCCGGATGACAAAACGGGTCAGACTTTGGAAGTAAGAAACTACCTCAATCAGAGCGTGAAATTGTCTGAAATCGCCAAGAGTCAGATTTCCGAAGCACAGCTGGAAGCGGGCAAGACTTCAGTTTGGATCACCATGGATCTACTTTTGATCTTCCTGAATTTGGGACTTCTCTTTAGGAAAAAATAAATGAAAATCCCGAAAATAATCCGGGATTTGTTCATTCAGCGAAAAAATTTAAATGGTCTTTATTTTTTCTTTTCTTTTAAGGCTTCTTTGTCTTTATCACTTGGGTTCCACACTTTTACTTCGGAATCTTTGGTGAGTCCGGAGAGAATCTGAACATTGATTCCGTCACTCGCACCGAGTTTCACATAGACCTTTTTAAAGGAGCCGTCTCCTTGCTTCACTTCCACGAAAGGAACATCTTTTCCGTTTACTTTTTCATATTGAATCAGGGATTCGTCCAGAAGCATCGCATTTTTCTGTGAACTTAAGATGATTTCGCCATTTGCGGAAAATCCGGCACGGATGTATTCATCAGTTTTGTTGAATACATCGCCTTCAATTGGGAATTTTATGGTGCCGCTTTCTTCTTTGCCTTTTGGCGCGATCATGGTCACGCGACCCGGAAAAGTTTTATTTTGCAATGCACCGATGATCATGTTCATGTTCATTCCTTCCTTCAGTTTTCCCGCTTGCGCCTCGTCTATCGTTCCCTGGAAAATAAGGGAATTCAGATCTGCAATGGAGCAAATGGTGGTTCCAGAGTTGAAGGAGTTTGCTTCTATGACCTGACTTCCCACTTTGACGGGAACATCCAAAACGGTTCCGTTTGCTTTCGAACGAATTTGTGTGGTGGCCAAATTTGCGAGTTCTGGAGTTGCGCCGGTTCTTGCGATTTGCAGATTTTTTTGCGCTGTTCTCAGTTGCTGTTCGGCATTTCGCAGGATTTGTTGTGATGAATTCAGTTGCTGCTGTGCGGAAAGAAATTCCTGTCTGGAGATTACCCCCTGGTTAAAAAGTCTTTGCTGCATGGCGAACTGCTTCTGCTGGTTGTCCACACCGATTTTTGCATTGCTGATCTGCAAAGTGGCATTTTGGATTTCTTGCTGTGCAGCGTTCACATTTTGAACACTTGGAACAATCCGGAGAGTGGCCACCAATTGCCCCACAGAAACGTGATCACCCTCTTTTACCAAGACTTTGTCAATGATTCCAGACATGTTTGGTTTGATTTCAATTTCTTCGCGGGGAACGATTTTTCCTGTAGCCATCACTTTATCGTCCATGTTTTTGATTTCCGGTTTTTTGGTCAGGAAAGCATCTGATTTCTTGGAATTTGACGAAATCAAATAGCTGATTCCCGAAATTAAACCAAGCGCAAAAATCAATCCGAGAAAGATGTAAAGTGCTTTTTTCCAGGTGAATTTCTTTTTCATAAATCTATCTTTTGTTTGAGGTTTAAAGTTTAAAGTTTGAAGTTTTGGTTCAAGTTGCTGTGTGGGAAAATTTCACTAGCGAAGCTCAATTCACAGTGCAGCGATTTGCTCTGAGACATCACTCAGAACGCAGCGCCTCGATCGGTCTGATTTTTACCGCTCTTTGCGCCGGAATCATTCCGATGACCAAACCTAAAACCACCATGATCGCCATTGCTCCGAAAACCTGTCCATAATCCACTGTGGGATTGTAGAATGGGAATTTGTCTTGATCTTTCGTCAAAAAGTTGATGAACATTAACAATAATATCCCAAAAATAAATCCTAAAATTCCCGAAGTCAGCGTGATGACAACGCTTTCCAGCAAAATTTGGTTTCTCACTTCAGACGGTTTTGCGCCTAATGCGCGTCGGATTCCAATTTCTTTGGTTCTTTCTTTTACGGTGATCAAAAGGATGTTTGAAATCGCGATGACTCCTGCCAAAATGGTCAAAGTTCCCACGATGATGGTCAAAAGTTGCATCCCGGTGAGAAAGCCGGTGAGTTTTTTGAATTCCTTACCAAGGTTGAAACTTCCATAAGCATTGGTGTCATCCGGCGAAATCCGGTATTTTTCTTTGAGCGTGGATTTTGCTTCATTTTCCACAATATTCAAATCCGCATCTGGTTTACTCACGATGGCGAAGAATCCAACTTTATCACCGTCATTGTACATTTTGGTATATGTTGAAAGCGGGATGAAAACCGTTTTGTCATTGTTCATTCCACCTCCACGGGGAACTTTGAAAACGCCGATTACATTGAAAAAAATCCCTTTGATGTTAAATGATTTTCCGATTGGGTTTTCATTGAGTTTGGCGTTAAAAAAGTTTTTATAAACCTCTTCGCCAATTACTGCAACATTTTTGTTTCCGCTGATGTCTGCATCATTCAAATATCTTCCATAAATCAGTTTTTTTTCGGAAATCTTATTGCCAATAGGATAATCCCCGGTCAAACTGTAAGAAGCGGTTTTTCCGTTTCTGGTCATTTGTTCGGGTGGACTTCCGAAATTCCCTCTTGAATTTTGTGGTGAAATATAGTCGATCTCCGGAACTTTCTTTTTCAATAAATCAATATCTGAAAGTCTTATCTCCGTCTTTCTGCCTTTCGGGAAACCGTCATAAGGAATTGAAGTATTTTGCGCCCACATAAAAATCGAATTCGTGGCAAAACCTGAAAACAGTTTATCAAACCCGTTTTCCATTCCTTTCGCCGCACCGAGCAAACTCACAAACAGGAACATTCCCCAACCTACACCAATCATGGTGAGGAAAGTGCGGAGTTTATTATTCCGTAAAGAATGATAAATTTCCTGCCAGGTGTCTATTTTAAAGATGATGTTCACGTTTTATCCAGTTTGAAGTTTAAGGTTTGAAGTTTAAAACTTAAATTTATTATTTGATTACTCAGCTCGCAGCGCCTCAATAGGTTTAATTTTGCTTGCTCTATAAGCAGGAACAAATCCCGCAATCAGTCCAGAAATTACCAAACTAAAGAATGCCGCGATAATCAGCCCCCATCCAACACTAGGATTTTTGATGAAATAAGGCTCTAAACGGTCGCCGATTAAGGAAAGACTCAAAACGCCTAATCCAACACCGATTAACCCAGAAATTACGGTAATGACGATACTTTCCTGCATGATCAGAGCGACGATGCTTTTGGGTTTTGCGCCAATTGCTTTTCGGACTCCTATTTCCTGTGTCCTTTCTTTCACAATGTAAACCATAATGTTACTGATGCCGATAATACCGGCCAAAAGAGTTCCCAATCCGATAAAGCCCACGATCATCGTGATGACGAAGAGAAAAAGGAACGAGTCTTTAAGTCCTTCGGCGCGGTTGTTTACATAAACTGCATTTTCGTCGTCTGGCGAGACTTTTTTACGGGCCTTGATTTCCTTTTTCAGTTGGTCGCCATATTTGATGGCGTCTTCCGGTTTCAGGTTCTCAGCATAGGCAATAAAAACAGTACTCACGGTATCCGAACTTTTTTTCATTTGCTGCAAGGTGGAAATCGGCACACTGATCATTCGCTCATCCCAATCACCGCCGTCATCAGAGAATACTCCAATCACTTTGAATATGCTGCCATTAATATCCAGATCTTTACCTACAGGATCGCCATTCTTAATCAAATCCCTTTGAACCATCCTTCCGATTACGGCCACATTTTGCTTCCGTTCAATGTCTCCCGGCGAAATAAACCGGCCGTTCAGCAGTTTTCTGTTTTCGATGATTACTTCATCCTGATTGGCTCCGCTGATTTGATAAGTTCCGCTTTCTTTGCCGTATTTCACCATCAGATTGGTGGAGTATCTTGGTGTGGAAAACTGAACTTTTTTCGGGTCAGAATTGATGATGGCGTCGTAATCTTTATTGTTCAGGATGACTTGTCGGTCCGACTGTAAACCGCCGTAAGCGATCGTGGTTTTTCCGGTTGAAATACTGATCAGGTTCTGGGCATCTCTTGTAAATCCTTCCTGAAAGGCATTTTGCAATCCGTTTCCAATTCCAAAAAGCACGATGAAAATATAAAGACCCAATGCCACAGTGAAGCCCGAAAGTATTGTCCGCAATACGTTACTGCGGATGGAACTGAATATTTCTTGCCAACGGTCTAGGTCAAACATTTTAAAACGAAAGTTGATGATTGATTTCTAATATTTTGTTAATTTCTTCGAGTGAATTCGCTTCGTCGAATCTGCGATTTCGCTTTGCTGTGAATTTCTTCGAGTGAATTTTTATTTACTGTTCATTAAATTACTCCATAAAATGAAGGTTTTTTTATTTTCTTTCCAAGTTCTTCTAAATTTTCAATCGCTACAAAACTTTCTTCACCGATGATGTCACAACAAGAATCTATTTCGATGACTGAACCTCTTGCCATTTCATCGTATCGATTCCTTTCAGTTTGTGATTTACGGGACGAACCTTCAGAAATGTTCAAAACAACGGAAGTCGATGCTCTTCTCATTTGTTCAATCAGGTTAAATCCGTCCGAATCTGGAATTTGTCTCATTACGTTATAGGTATCAATACGTAATTCTCATGCTGTCTTGTAAATATCTAGATTGTAATGGTTTAAATTCAAAAACATACGATAAAATTTTATGGCTATTAAAAATTCACTCTTTAGAAATTGACTTCCGTAGGAATATTCACAGCGCAGTCAATTCATTTTAATACTCTTTGCGTAATGAACTCATCGCTTTCAATGATTCCATCTTTCAGCACCACGTTTCTTTTCGTTTCTGCGGCCACATCCGGTTCGTGCGTTACCACGATGATGGTTTTCCCTTCGCGGTTGATTTCTTGGAGAAGTTTCATAATGTCATAAGTTGTTTTTGAGTCCAGCGCGCCGGTTGGTTCATCGGCAAGGATTACTTTGGGGTTGGTAATCAATGCTCTTGCAATCGCAACTCTTTGCTTCTGTCCGCCGGAAAGCTCGCTGGGTAAATGATTTGCCCAATCCTTTAAACCAACTTTCTCCAGGTATTCCATAGCTTTTTCATTTCGCTCCCTTCTGGAAATATTTTGATAATAGAGTGGAAGCGCCACGTTTTCCAAAGCTGTTTTATAACCGATTAGGTTGAAGGATTGAAAAATAAAGCCCAAGAATCTACTTCGGTATTCTGCGGCTTTTACCTCGGAAAGATGTTCAATCGGAATTCCGTCAAGTTCATAAGTTCCCGAATCTTTCTCATCTAAAATTCCAATGATGTTCAGCAAAGTGGACTTTCCGGAGCCAGAACTTCCCATGATGGAGACAAACTCGCCCTCGTTAATTTCCAGGTTGATTCCTTTCAAAACATGGAGTTTGCTTTTTCCGGTATCGTAAGATTTATGAAGTTCTTTGATTGCTAACATGAGTGGAAAAGTGATTTCGGGATTAGTCCATTTTTCTTTTTGAATGTTACAAAATTTTTGAATTAAATCTATTTGTTTAATTCGTAATTACTATTAATAAATGATTATTTGCTTATTGTTTAGTCGTATAATGGCTAAAAATGGTAAAAAATTGTTTCTTATTTCAACAAAGTTAATGAGGGAGCAATGTCTGTGTGACTGTGGAAAACTTTTACCATTCAAATTCAGAGATTTAATGTTGGCTACTTTTTTTATCGCCTTTCATTTTCTATTTTTGTCACTTACGCCTCTGGAATACATTTCAGGGACTTGTGGATAATTTTTATCTTAAGGGATTGACAATCATTGATATAGTTTTTATTTCGATTTATCCACAATATCAAACATTAACTTGAAAAAACATTTGATTATGGGAATTTTTGACAAAAGGGTGAGTTACAAACCGTTCGAATATCCTGAAGTTCTGCAATTTGTGGAAGCCATCAACAAATCGTTTTGGGTTCATTCCGAAATTGATTTCACGGCGGATGTTCAGGATTTCAAATCGCAAATGGAGCCGCATGAACAAAACGCGGTGAAACACGCACTTTTAGCCATCGCCCAGATTGAAGTTAGTGTGAAGACTTTTTGGGGAAACCTATACAGCCACATGCCTAAACCTGAACTCAACGGTTTGGGGGCGACTTTCGCGGAATGTGAGTTCCGTCACTCCGAAGCGTATTCCCGCCTATTGGAAGTTTTGGGCTATAATGAGGAATTTATCGGATTGGTAGAAACACCAGCGATTAAGAAAAGGATTGAGTTCCTGTCAAAAGCTCTTAAAAACGCCAATTCCTCTACTCCGAAAGAATATGTTTCTGCACTTTTATTGTTCAGCATTCTGATTGAAAACGTTTCACTGTTTTCCCAGTTTGCAATTATTTTGTCGTTCACCAGGTTTAAGGGATTCATGAAAAATGTTTCCAATATCATCGCCTGGACATCTGTTGACGAGCAAATCCATGCGAATGCCGGAATTTACCTCATTAATAAAATCCGCGAGGAACAACCGGATTTATTAACCGATTCCGATATTGAAGATATCTATACTTTGGTGGATCACTCCATTGAAGTAGAAGGCGAAATCCTGGATTGGATTTTCGAGTTGGGAGAAATTGATAATTTCACCAAGGAAGATTTGCTGAATTTCATGAAATACCGCGTTGACGATAGTTTGAAGAAAATCGGGATGAAAACGAGATACAATGTAACGCCGGAACAATACCGACCGATGATGTGGTTTGAAGAAGAGGTTTTCGCCAATTCCCTGGACGATTTCTTCGCAAAAAGACCGGTGGATTATACCAAGCATGACAAGAGTATTACGGAAAACGACCTTTTTTAAGGAGCCAATTTCGGTGTAGGGACAAGTCGCGATTTGTTCATCCCCAGAAGAGCGATAGAAATCAGAATGAATTTTTTTCGATTTTGGAAAAGGGCTGAATACGCGAAATGTCGGCAGAAATTTAGAATAGTTTCTTGAGCGCCGAAGGTGCGAAATCCAAGCAGTCACCTTTCGGAAAAATAACGACAGAATTTATTAGCCCCGATTGCAGCGGCATCCTTTTTTGTTTTGAAAAAACAAAAAAGATATAGCGGAAAGCGGGACGGGTAGTGAAAAAAAACAAAAACCTGCTTGCTCCAAAAGAAAAAATTAATAATTCAAGAGATTGTTCGCAGCATTCTCGAAAAAAAAAATATAATAATGGAAGAAAATACGAATATCTGGTGGCTGAACGAGGAGAGCGAGCAAATGCTCAACCGCGGCTATCTGCTGAAAGGCGAAACGGTGCAGGGTGCGATTGAACGTATCACGACCGCCGCTGCGAAACGATTGTACAAACCAGAGCTGCAACCGGCTTTCGAGGAGATGATTACCAAGGGATGGATTTCTTTCTCGTCGCCAGTTTGGGCAAATATGGGAACGCAACGTGGTTTGCCTATTTCGTGCTTCAATGTGCATATTCCCGACCATATCGAGGGAATTACCCACAAATTGGGCGAAGTGATTATGCAGACTAAAATCGGTGGGGGAACTTCCGGATATTTCGGCGAGTTGAGAAATCGTGGAACGGCGGTGACTGACAATGGAAAATCTTCGGGTGCGGTTTCGTTTATGAAGCTGTATGATACCGCGATGGATGTGGTTTCGCAAGGTGGTGTTCGCAGAGGTGCGTTTGCGGCTTATCTGGATATCGATCACGGCGATATAGAGGAATTTTTGTCAATTAAAGATATTGGAAGTCCGATCCAGAACCTGTTTACAGGAGTTTGTGTTCCGGATTACTGGATGCAGGATATGATTGATGGCGATATGGACAAACGAAAAATCTGGGCACGCGTTTTGGAAAGCCGCCAACAGAAAGGATTGCCGTATATTTTCTTCACGGACAATGTGAACCGAAACAAGCCGCAAGTTTATAAGGACAACGGGATGATGGTGAATGCGAGTAATCTGTGTTCGGAAATCATGCTGCCCTCTTCGGCGGAGGAGAGTTTTATCTGCTGTCTTTCTTCGATGAACCTGGAATTATATGACGAATGGAAAGATACCAATGCCGTGAAATTGGCGATTTACTTCCTGGATGCAGTTTTGTCTGAATTCATCGAGAAAACGGAAGGAAACTATTACCTGCAGGGAGCCAGAAATTTTGCGCTTCGACACAGAGCGCTTGGTTTGGGTGTTTTGGGATACCATTCTTATTTGCAGAAAAACATGATTCCTTTCGAAAGTTTCGAGGCGACTCAGTTTAATGCGCGTGCTTTCAGGCAAATTAAGGAACAGTCTATTCAGGCATCGCAGGAGTTGGCGAATATCTATGGCGAACCGGAACTGATGAAAGGTTACGGAATGCGCAACACCACAGTGATGGCGATTGCGCCTACTACTTCTTCGTCTGCAATTTTAGGCCAGACTTCTCCGGGAATCGAGCCGTTCGCATCAAATTATTATAAGGCAGGTTTGGCAAAAGGAAACTTCATGCGGAAGAATAAATATTTGGCGAAATTGCTAGAAGAAAAAGGGCTCGACAATGAGGAAACATGGCGTTCAATAATGTTGAATCACGGTTCTGTGCAGCATGTGAATGAACTGACCGAGCAGGAAAAAGCGGTGTTCAAAACTTTCAGGGAAATTTCGCCAATGGAGATTATTTCTCAGGCAGCACAAAGACAGCAATACATTGACCAGGCTCAAAGTTTGAACTTGCAGATTCCGTCAACGATGCCGGTGAAAGATGTGAATTACCTCTACATCGAGGCATGGAAGAAAGGCGTGAAAACGTTGTATTACCAAAGAAGTTCTTCAGTTTCTAAGGAGATGATGGTGAATTTTGTGACATGTTCGAGCTGTGAAGCATAGATTTACTAATTGAAAAAGATAAAAATCTGCGGAAAAAATCTGCAGCTTTTTCTATTTCTTGCTCCTATTTGTAAGTTGGCAAGTTCTGCATCACTGGAATATTTTCCAAAATGCACCGGCAAAACGTTTCTTACCGGTTCTTTGTTCAGGTTTCTGTCGACTTCCAATTTTTGTCTTTAGACTTTTCTCGAGGTAGAATTTACTTTTTGTCGTTGTTACTAAGTTTACCAATTTCCCGAAAAATGCATTGGGGGAGGAATCGTGGGGTTTTCCTGACAGAAAGCTGTCTCTTTTTCGGGTCGATTTATACAAATCTTACCTTTCGTTCCTTTCCTTACCGCAGCAAAATAACGGTGTTGCTGTCTTTTAAGCCGATAACTTTTAGGAGAGTTTGGTTTAGGAGTTCATATGACTTTCATTAAAAAATCCGATTTCCGTTTGCATAAAACATGCAAACAGGAAGCTCAGTTTTAGTATTTGCTGTTATTGCTGTTTTTGGGATTTAAAAACAAAGACGCTAAAAGCCCGATTCCCACCACTACATCTACAATATTCCAAAGTTCTCTGCCTAATGAAATTTTGAAAAATGGCTGGAAGAGCAATGCCAATGCAATATAAACGAATATTTCCGCTTGCTTGTCTTGCGTACCGGCTTGAAATGCAAGAACTACAAATCCTACCAAAGCCAGAAACCGCACTAACTGGTAATATCCATAAGGCATTTTGGCGAGGCAGAGGAAAAATAGGATTGCTAAAAGAATTTTTATGGCTTTTTCCATTACAACGCTTCTTCGGGATTGCTGGGTTTTGTGCTGAAGTTTCCGTTTGGCTGTGCAATCAATTCGTAAGTCAAAACATTGTTGTATAAAGACTGTTTTTCATCTTTTCCAAAGTTTTCATCAGTGAGAAACCCTCCTTTAATTTTTCCGTTTTTCATTTCCTTTTCAGGATCCCAATCTTTCCCGTAATAGAAAAAAGCTTGATAGTTGCCGTTGGGAAACGAAAATATATAACGATCTCCAGCTTGAATATAGGCGTGTCTTACTACTTTATCATTTCTTTTGATCAATACCAAGACATCTGAATTGTTAGGTGTCTTAACGTCGATTTGGGAGCAACCATAGTCCTTGCAGGATGAGTTTTCCCCATAATATTTGGAATATGGGGTAGCTCCCGTCGGTAAGGAATTGTCGGTATGCAAATCCGTTTCATTTAGCTCCACGGGTTTTCTTATGGCGTAATCGACAATGTTTTCAGGGTATTTGACATGGTTTGTTGCAGCGGAGTCCACTACTACGGTGTTAGAATCTGCTAACGCTGGAACCGATCCGATAGGTTCTGATTTTTGGCAGGAAATCAATACTATCAAAATTCCGGCGAAAATGGGGTATGTAGGTTTTTTCATTACTATGCTTTTCATCTTTGGGATGGTATCTTGAATAACCAGAGTTTTTAAGCTACCAATATTTTATTGATTTGAGATTTTATAGCAACCATTATGATCAGATAGTTCAGCAGACTAATTATTTTTTCTGATTTTTTTATTTCCTTTCGTTGTGGTGCTGATTTTTTTTACGGATTTTGGGTTGCAAACGCCACAACGTCCACCGGAATTACAGTGTGCACAGCCGGAGCAGTTAGTGCAGGCGGTGCAATAGTCGGAACCTGTGCATTTTCTTCGCAATTCGTATGTTTTTTCTGCGCTAGGTGAGAGAGAAGATAAAAAGATTCCAGCACTGAAGACAAAAGGCAAAATAGTTTTTGTCATTATATTTTTTTAATGTTTCCAAATGTACTTTCGGTTTTGCACTTTTCCTTACGGTTTTCCGTAAAAAGGAAAAAAAACTTGAATTTTTCCGGTTTTCTACTTCAGGGATCTTTGTAAGGCAGGATTCACAAAGCAAAAAGTAAAGTCTAATTCTGATTGAATTCATCATCAAGTTTATTTTTTGGTAGGGTGGTGAAATGTTTTCGGGATGTTCACGAACAGAGTACTTTTTTTGAGCGAAAAGCTTTATAATCTAAAGCCTTTTATTCTATTTAATCAATAATTCCAATTTTTTAGCTGATGAAATCTTATCTACTTTAAAATTCCCTATTTTTGAACCCATTGGCAAAAATCATTATCTTTAAATCTCGAACAGTAAAAATTGAACCCATGAAATTCGGACAAGTTGAAGACCCCTCGAAAATTGATTTCGCACTTCCGGAGGATCACCCCAAAACTGCGGAGGTACTGAAAAAGAATATTAAAAGCCTGGAGAATATTTACATCGGCTGTGCAAAATGGAACAAGACCGACCTGAAAGGTTTCTATCCGAAAGGGACGAAAGACGAGCTGGCTTATTATGCGACCCAATTTAACTCCATCGAGCTGAATGCGACATTCTATGGAATGCCGACACCGGAGCAGGTTCGGATTTGGAAAGAAAAGACGCCGGCGAATTTCAAGTTCTTCCCGAAAATCACCAATACGGTTTCCCACTTCCGCAGGCTGCTGAATATTACAGATGCCGTGACCAAGTTCGCAACTGCAGTCTTAGGTTTTGACGAGAAATTAGGAATGGTCTTTTTGCAGCTTCACGATAACTTCAAGCCGAAAGATTATGAAAGATTAGAAAAGTTCGTGAAAGACTGGGTGAAGGAGATTCCACTTGCAATAGAGCTTCGGAATGCGGAGTGGTTTGCGGATGAGGAAATCTTCAACAAAACCTGCAAGCTTTTTGAGGAAAACGAGATCACGAATATCATTGTGGATACCGCCGGAAGAAGAGATATGCTGCACATGAGGCTCACTACGGCTTCGGCCTTTATCCGCTATGTAGGCGCCAATGCGGAAAGCGATTATTCCCGGCTAGACGATTGGCTGGAACGATTGGCAAAGTGGAAGGCGGATGGACTGCAGAATCTGTACTTTTTTGTCCATCAGAATATTGAAAAGGCATCCCCTTTATTATCGGCCTATTTCATTGAGCAATTAAACAAAGAATTTGAGGTCGAAATACATGTTCCGAAAATGCCAGAATATAAAATATCCTAAAGTTTTTTCAATCAGATGAATCGACTGCCTCTATAAATTTGATAGATAAAATAAAAGACAATATTGTCTTTTATTACTTCCAACTTTGATAAATTAGCTAAAGCAAAAAAAAGATGTTTTCAAAATCCTGCGAATACGGAATTCGGGCGGCAATATATGTCGCTAAACAGTCCATGAAAGACCGGAAAGTAGGTATAAAAGAAATCGCAAAATCGATTTCTTCGCCGGAAGCATTTACCGCAAAGATTTTGCAAAAGCTGACCAAGACCAACGTGATTCGGTCTGCAAAAGGTCCCAATGGAGGCTTCTTTGTAATCCAAGATGATTTAGACAGAGTCAAGTTGTGGAATATCGTTTTTGCTTTGGATGGCAACAGTCTGCTGGAAGACTGCAGCCTTGGTTTACATAAATGTAATGCAGAAAAACCTTGCCCACTCCATTCAAAATTTGTAAAAATTCGTGAAAAAATCAAAGATGCACTTGAGAAAGCCACCTTGCGCTCTTTAGCTGAAGAAGTTTCCGGCGGTGCAACTTTTCTGAAAAGATAAAAAATTTTACCATAATAAAGGATTTTTTTGTCCTCTAATTTTTTGATTTATGAATAACTCATTATTTGGTGAATCAGGGGTTCAACTTACCTTGCTTCTCATTCTGATTCCTATTCTTGCCGGTTTAGCAATTGCGGTTATCAGAACTTATGGAACTTATAAAGATTTGCGGAGCAGGCGTGAACTTAAGGATATTCGCAACAAGATTAAGGAGTTAACGCCAGAAGAGGTGGAGCATTACAAACGCAGAGAGAAAGAATTGGAATACCGGATTCCAGAAAACGAGCTTTCAGGAAGCCTGCCGGTTTCGGATCAGAAAGGGATCATCACGAATATCAATACAGTAGAGGAAATAAGGGCAATCCCCCATAAAAATTCTGAGGTTAAAGACGCTGTGGTCACTCCTCAATTGGGAAAACTGGTTCTTTATTTTTTGGGGTTTTCTGTTTTTTGGCTGATTATTGCAACCACCGTTGGCGAATATTTGGGGATTAAGTTTGTAGCTCCCGATGCGGATCATGTGAGCTGGCTGAGTTTTGGTCGACTTCGACCGGTTCATACCAATATGGTTTTTTGGGGATGGGCTTCTTTTGCGATGGTGGGATTTTCCTATTATGTAATTCCGCGAGTCAGCAATGGGGATTTGTTCAGCATTAAATTAGGATGGGTCGCTTTTTATTTAATGAATGCCGCAGTACTTTCGGGCACCATTTCTCTGATGGCGGGAATTAATAATGCGGGCGGTGAATACAGAGAATATATTTGGCCTTTCATGGGTTTATTTGCGGTGGGAATCGGCATTTCGCTCTATAACTTTTTAATGACCATCGCCAGGAGGAAAACCGGCGAAATCTATGTTTCAAACTGGTATATCGTAGCCGCGGTGATGTACGTCATCGTTATCTTGTTAGTGGGTTATCTTCCTTTTTGGCAGCACGGACTTGGTGAAACCATTATTCAGGGTTACTATATGCATCAAGGAGTGGGAATGTGGTTCATGTTCCTAAATCTTGGACTGATGTATTATTTTCTACCATTACAGTTAAACAAGCCAATTTACTCATACAGTTTAGGTATTCTGGCATTTTGGACTCAAATTCTGTTTTACACCCTCATTGGAAGTCACCACTTTATTTTCAGCGCAATTCCATGGTGGATGCAGACCGTGGCCATCGTGGCAAGTGTGGGAATGGTAATTCCTGTGGTAGCGGGCACGACCAACTTTTTGCTGACTTTCAATGGATCCTGGTATAAACTTAAAAACAGTTACACCCTTCCATTCTATTTGATCGGAATTCTGTTTTACTTTTCGGGCTCACTCCAGGGAACAGTGGAAGCATTTAGGTTCACTAACTTGATTTGGCATTTCACGGACTTCACCGTCGCACATTCGCATATGACGATGTATGGAATCATTACCTTTATGTTGTGGGCATTTACTTACACGCTGGTTCCAAGAATTACTGGCAAGGAGCCGCCGAAATTCTGGGTCGGGATCCACTTCTGGCTGGCTTTGATCGGAATATTGATTTATATTACTTCATTAATGATTGGCTCCACAGAGAAAGGACTTCTTTGGATGGCAAAAAAGCCATTTATTGAAAGCGTTGTCATAATGGCTCCTTACTGGTTATGGAGAGCCGTGGGAGGAACGATGATGTGGATTTCGCATTTGATTTTTGCGTACAATTTTTATAAGATGGTCAGCAAAAAACCCGCAATTGTAATTCCAAGAACACCAAAAGAGATTTTACAGGCTAAAAAGCAACTTCAAAACACAGAATTTATTCCAACAAAATAAACTTGAGACATGAACATGTACAGTAATCATAAATTGTTATTTTGGTCAGCATTGCTTTTTTTTCTCTTTCTGACGCTCAATATTGCGATTTTGCCAGCCTTTCAAAATCAACAGATTTATCAACCTTTGCCCGATGCAAAGCCTTTGACAAAAGAGCAAAAAGCTGGGAAAGCGCTTTATGTCGCAAACGGCTGTATCGCTTGTCACACTCAGCAAGTGAGGGGAGTGGATATGGATACACCATTTGGAAGCAGACCAAATATTCCTTCGGATTACGCGGTTAATGACAGAACAGACTTTTGGAGAAATACGGCCAATCTTTTGGGTTCGGAAAGAACAGGACCTGATTTAACCAACATCGGTTCAAGGCAGCCAAGCCAGGATTGGCAGTTGGTCCACCTTTATCAACCAAGGGCGGCAGTGAAGGAGTCCATTATGCCGGCATTTCAATGGATGTTTAAAGAAAAAGATTTTCTTGAAAAAGGTGATGTGGAAGTAAAAGTACCGCCGGAATTCCTTAAAAATAAAAACAAAAAAATAGTTGCCACTCAAGATGCGATGAATTTGGTTGCTTATCTACTATCATTGAAACAGGTGAAACTTCCGGAAGGCGTTGCACCAGTAGAATTCCTTTACAAACAAAAAGAGAAAAAAGCGGCGGCCGGTGCAGCATCAAATTTGCCCGATGGTGCCGAATTATTCACCGCAAACTGTGCAACGTGCCACCAAGCAACTGGCGAGGGACTTCCCGGAGCATTCCCTCCTTTGAAAGGCAGCCCGATCGTAAATGGCGATGATTTGGATGTTTACGTGAATATCATCATGACAGGTTATACCGGAAGACCTGGATATGGACCGATGCCCGCAGTAGGAAAAAATGCCAATTTCACCGCGGAAATGGTCACCGCAATCATGAACCACGAAAGGTCTTCCTGGGGAAATACCGGAAAACCTGTGGATCTGGAAAAAGTAAAAACCATCATGGAAAAAATCAAGTAAGATGAAAAGTTTGAAAAAAATAATAGGATTGATTTTGATCCTGGCAGCCAATTTCGCGATGGCTTGTGATGCATGTCAGTTGCAGCAGCCAAAATTAACTCAGGGATTCACACATGGAACCGGACCAGAGAGCAAATGGGATTGGGTGATTGTGGCAGTCATTGCGCTAATCACGCTTTACACCCTGATTTATACCATCAAATATATCGCGAAACCGGGCGAAAAAAACAAGAACCACATAAAAAATTCTATTTTAAATTAATTTTAAAATATCAAGAAATGACCAAAGACAGATCAACCGTAAAGATTTTTATAGATGATGATCCGCATCCGATTGCTGATCTGGACACTCCGATCGTTTTTGATTTTGATACCTCTAAACTGACCGATGGAGAACACACTATGAAGATTGTCAGCAAATCGATCTCCGGCAGGGAAGGAATCCGGCTGATTAATTTCCAGGTGAGAAATGGTCCGTCAATCAGTGTGGAAGGATTAAAGGAAAATGATATCGTGGACGGAAGTTTTCCGCTGATGATCAATGCTCACGACAAAGCGAGTGTAAAAAGTTTCGTGGTGGAAGGAAGTGAGACGCCCCAAACCATCCCAGTCTGGATGTGGGTATTGATCATCCTGATTGCTGCATGGAGCGCATACTACGGAATAACCTATTTCAATGGACATCCATATTAAGTTTTCATATAAATTGAGGAAGCGGTTTCAAAATTATTTTGAAGCCGCTTTTTATTTGAAAATAAATCGTCCCGCAAAAAATCAAATCAAGCTAAAAACTCAATCTGCTTATCCTTGAAGTTGTTTTTCTCCACGAGTTTGTTCATGGTTTTGAGCATTTTCTTACGAAGATCCGCAAGTTTTCTGATGTTTTTGTCCTCGCTGTAATCAAAAATATTATCGTCAAAAGTGAAGGTGTCTCCTTCTTTGAATTCAATGTCATGTTTCTTCATTTCCTTCAAAAGCATCAGATTGGTCATGGTTTCTACCAATCCGTATTCAGAATCTGCCAGTTTCTTCAATGATTTCAGAATCTGTTTTTTGTATTTTTTCTTTGCGCCCATATCTTAAAGTTTAGTTTTAAAATTGTAATTTTCCTTTTTCATCATTCATAATTCGAAATTCGAAAAGGGTTTCAAAGTTAACCAATTTTCTCAAAACTTCCCCGGAATGGCTGGTCTAAAATCGCTATATTTGTTCACCATGGAAAAAGCGGAACTTTTATCATTAATTACTGATGCCAAAAACAAAGACCAAAAAGCGCAGACCAGACTCATCAATGCGCATTGGGTAGATGTGTTCAGTTTTGTGCTGAAAAAAGTGCAGGATGAAAATGTGGCAGACGAAATCACAGTTTCAGTTTTCTCTAAAGTCTTGGCGAAACTGGATTTGTTTGATCCCAATTTTCAGTTTAAAACCTGGATTCTCACCATTGCCCAAAATTCAGTGATCGATTTTTGGCGAAAAAAGTCCCGGGAAAATGAGGATTCTACTGATAATTTCGATGACTTTAAAAATCACTTTGCTCGTTCGCCGGAAGAACTTTTGATATCTGAAGAAGAACAAAAACAAATTACTTCAGTGATTGAATCTTTGGACTCCAACTATCAAGACATTATTCGGCTCAGATTTTTTGAGGAAAGAAGCATCAAAGAAATTGCAGAAGAACTTAATCTGACCGTAGCAAATACCAAAGTCCGCATCATGCGTGCCAAAAAGGTATTGGCGGAATTATTAAAAAACAATGAATTTGAAGATTGACGAAAACAATTTCTAAATCCTTAAATTTGACCTTTATTTTTACTCATGAGCGAAGTCTTATCAAATACAACCATACAAAAACCCAAATGGATCCGGGTAAAACTCCCAACTGGGAAGAATTACCGCGAACTCAGAACTTTGGTGGATAAATATAAACTCAATACCATTTGCCAAAGTGGAAGTTGTCCAAACATGGGAGAATGTTGGGGAAGCGGAACCGCCACTTTCATGATTCTTGGAAACATCTGCACCAGAAGCTGCGGATTCTGCGGCGTGAAAACCGGAAAACCTTTAGACGTGAACTGGGACGAACCTGAAAAAGTAGCCCGTTCCATCAAGTTGATGAAAATCAAACACGCCGTACTCACTTCAGTTGACCGCGATGACCTGAAAGATATGGGATCCATTCTTTGGGCGGAAACCGTGAACGCAGTTCGCAGAATTTCTCCGGGAACCACTATGGAAACATTGATTCCGGATTTCCAGGGAATCCACAAACATCTCGACCGAATGATCGAAGTGGCGCCCGAAGTGATTTCCCACAATATGGAAACCGTGAAAAGATTGACCCGCGAAGTGAGAATTCAGGCAAAATATGAAAGAAGTTTAGAGGTCTTAAAATATCTGAAAAATTCCGGGCAACGAAGAACCAAAACCGGATTAATGCTCGGTTTGGGCGAAGAAAAAGAAGAGGTTTTCCAAACGATTGAAGACATCAGAAAGGCAAATGTGGACGTAATTACCTTGGGACAGTATCTGCAGCCCACAAAAAACCATCTCGCCGTGAAAAAATTCATCACTCCGGAAGAATTTGAAGAATATGGTGATTTTGCAAGAAACTTAGGTTTCAGACATGTGGAAAGTTCGCCTCTGGTCAGGAGTTCTTATCACGCGGAAAAACATATTTTGTAGTGACCAATTGCTGATCGAGCGAGCAGGATTGATCCATGCGGAAATCATTTGTCAAGCGAATTAATTCATCTAAATATCAAGATCAACTATGAAAACACTGTCATTCACTTTCGCAGCGATGATTTTTTTCGCAGCAGTTTCCTGCAAAGACACCCCGAAAGATGCATCCGCAAAAACAGAAATTTCCCCTACCAAAAACATCAGAACCGAAAACGTGGTTTACAATATCCGTGGAGTGAATTACAAATCCTTCGCGGCGTTTCCCGCAGATTCTGACCAGCCAAAACCGGTCGTAATGGTCATTCCAGAATGGTGGGGCTTATCGGATTATGCAAAAGATCGAGCGAAGCAGCTCGCAGAATTGGGATATTTTGCAATGGCCGTCGATTTCTACGGTGAAGGAAAAGTAGTAGATAATCCACAGGAAGCAGGAAAATTGGCACAACCTTTTTACCAGATCCCGATCAATGCAAAAATGATTTTTGATGCTGCAAAAGCACGTGTCGTCACTTTTCCCAATGCAGACCATTCCAAAATTGCCGTCATCGGCTATTGTTTCGGTGGTGCGCAAGCCTTGAACATGGCCCGTCAGGAAAGCGATTTGAAGGGCGCAGTTTCCTTCCACGGAAATCTGGAAACCGGAGTCCGCGCAAAGAACAACAAAGTTAAAATCCTGGTCTGCAACGGTGCGGATGACAGTTTTGTATCGGCCGATGAGATTGCTTCCTTCAAAAAGGAAATGGATTCCGCCAAAATTAACTACCGGTTTATCGATTATCCAAATGCGGTCCATTCCTTTACCAATCCCGCTTCCACGGAGGCCGGCAAAAAATTTAACCTCAAAATCGCCTACAACAAAGAAGCCGACGAAAAATCATGGAACGACATGAAAACATTCCTCGCAGAAATTTTCAAGTAATTTTTTTAGGAGCAACCAAGTTATAGACTCTTTCGAAAACCCGTCCCGCTCTCCGCTGCAATCTTTTTTGGTGTATGAAGATGACTGAGCTCCTCGAAGTACCGAAATACACCAAAAAAGGATTTCCACTGCGATCGGGGCTATTATTGAAGTTCAGTTTTTCTTTTCAAGATTTTTTTAAGGCACTCATTCACGACCGGTTTTGATTATGTTAAAAATTTTCATGCATTCCTGGTATTTTTCACGAAATTTGTAAAAAAGTACTTTAATGAACGCGGCAATCCTCATCATCGGCGACGAAATTCTTTCCGGAAACACACTCGATACCAATTCTCATTTTATCGCAACAGAACTCAGGAATATTGGAATATCGGTTTCCAGGATTTTTACAGTTCCCGACGAAATAGACGCCATCAAAACCGGTTTGAAAGCCGCTACTGAAATTGCCGGAATCGTGATTGCAACTGGCGGAATCGGACCAACAAAAGACGACAAAACCCGAATTGCTTTCGCGGAATTTTTTGATGATCACCTGGTTTTAGATGAAGAAACTTTCGAGCATTTGAAACAGCTTTTGATCAGAAGAAATCGGGAGCATCTTTTGGAAATCAACAAGAGTCAGGCTGTAATATTGTCCAAGTCCAAGATTTTCCAGAACGAAAACGGAACCGCACCGTGTCAAATGATGGAGCAAAATGGGAAATTGATTTTTTCACTTCCCGGTGTCCCTTTCGAGGTGAAGCCTTTTTTGCGAAACCAAATCATTCCATTTCTGAAGGAGCGATTTTCATTAGACTGCATTTTGACCCAAATTATTTCCGTGGTCGATTTCCCCGAAAGTCTGCTTTCACAAACGATCGAAGATTGGGAATTGGCGCTTCCGGAAAATATTTCACTGTCTTATTTGCCGGTCGGAAACAGAATCAAACTCCGCTTGACCGCCATTGGAAATGATTTGAATTTCATTAAGAATCAGTTAAATACAGAAATTGAAAAACTTAAACCCTACATCTCTGAAAAGGTTATTTCCTGGAATGGAAATGAAATTCAGTCGATTCTGAAAGAAATCCTGATCGAAAAAAAACTCACGATTTCTACGGCGGAAAGTTGTACCGGTGGAGAATTGGCAAGGCTCATCACCTCCGTTTCGGGGAGTTCGGAATATTTTTTGGGCGGCGTGATACCCTACAATTATCACAAGAAAATTGAGATTTTAGGGGTTTCTGAAAAAACGATTTTAGACAAAACCGTGGTTTCCGAAGAAGTTGCCCAGGAAATGAGTTTGGGTGGTCAGAAATTATTTAAAACCGATATCTCGCTTTCTACCACAGGTGTTTCCGGACCCAATTCGGATGAATTCAACAGCGAAATTGGAACCGTTTTCTATTCCATCCGCATAAATGATTTTGAGAAAACGAACCGCCTCTTTCTTCCGCATCTGGACCGAAATGATTTTGTGAACTTTGTTTCACAAAGGATTCTGCAGGATTTGGTGTACTATTTGGTTAAGGACTAAAACCATGTGGGTTTCAAAATTCAGAGAAAAGGTAAAGGAACAAAATCAAAAAGCAGCTCTGGTTTATTATGCGATTTTCGACCGCAGAACGCCGGTGGCTGCAAAAATATTGGCCGTGGTCACCATAGGATATTTGCTGAGTCCCATCGATTTCATCCCTGATTTTATTCCGGTTTTGGGACTTCTGGATGATTTGATTTTGGTTCCGATCTTAATTGGAATCACGGTTTCGCTGATTCCAAAGTCGATTCTTGATGATTTGAAAAAGAAAAAAAGTCCAAACCTTAAGTCTGGAAAAAAGTGGGTTTTTGCGATTCCGCTTATGCTGTTCTACGGATTTTTGGTATTTGTTCTTTACACCCGATTTTTTTCTGATTAAAATCTTTGCTGTTTTTTGGGGGAGTACCGTAACAAATCTTGTGATCAATTGACTTATCCATTAAATATCCATAACAACATCCTTATGAAAAAGCTCAACATCACAGTCCTTGCTTTCGCGGGAATTGTAGCGCTCAGTTCATGTGCATCCAAAGTGGCGACTGCACCAGTGACTGCTGTATCACCCGAAACGCCTTTGACCCCTAAAGTAGAAACTCCAGAAAATGGACTTGATTTGTCGGCAATGGACAAGTCGGTTCGTCCGCAAGACGATTTTTATAATTACGTGAACGGAAGCTGGATGAAGACCGCAAAAATCCCGGCAGATAAGTCCACTTGGGGAAGTTTCAACAAACTGGCGGAAGATACGGACAACAACTCGATGACGATTTTAAATTCGCTGCTTAGCGATAAGTTTGCAGATGGAAGTGAAGGAAAGAAAATCCAGGATTTGTACGCAACTTATATGGATATGAACAAGCGAAATGCAGATGGAATTGCTCCTATCAAAGCGGATCTCGCAAAAATTGACGCCATCAAATCACTTGCAGATTTCCAGAATTACTTGGTGGAAGCAACCAAAAATGGAGAGAATCCTTTTTATGCTTGGGGCGTTTTTTCTGACTTGAAAAATTCCAAAATGAACGCTGTTTATATGGGAGAAGCAGAGTTGGGATTAGGAAGAGATTATTACCAAAAAGTAAACCCGAAAAATACCGAAACCCTTGCAGAATACATCAAATATGTTGCTTCAATGCTCGACTTTTTGGGTTATAAAAATTCTGAGGAGGTTGCAAAAAATATCGTGAACTTCGAAAAAAGTATTGCGCAGACTTATTTGACCAACGAACAGATTCGCGATGCGACTTTGCAGTATAATCCAAGAACGATGACCGAACTCAAAGGGATGGTGAAAAACGTGGACCTGTCAAAATATTTGACATCGGTAGGCGTGGATACTGACAAAGTGATTTTGGGTGAACTGAATTATTATAAAAACCTCGACAAGTTCATTACCGCTAAAAATATTCCTTTGATCAAGGATTATATGAAATTCCACCTGCTTTCCGGCAGTGCGAGTTATCTTTCTGCAGATTTGGATGCCAGAAAATTTGCGTTCTACGGGAAATATTTGAGAGGTCAGGATCAGCAAAGAGCACAGAACAAGCGTGCATTCGAACTCATCAACGGTACTTTGGGCGAAGCTTTCGGGAAATTGTATGTAGAGAAATATTTCCCTGCCGAAGCAAAAGCACAAATGGTGGAGCTGATCGATTATTTGAAGAAAAGCTTTGTGAGCCATATCAATAACTTAAGTTGGATGTCGCCGGTGACGAAGGAAAAAGCACTCAATAAACTCAATAAATTTACGGTAAAAGTTGCTTATCCGGACAAATGGAAAGATTATTCAAAATTGCAAATCCAGTCTGAAGCCAACGGAGGAACTTTGTATAAAAATCTTCAGAATGTTACTTCATGGCAATATCAAAAAGATTTAGACAAAATTGGAAAACCTGTTGATAGAACGGAATGGGGAATGACTCCACAAACCGTGAACGCCTATTACAACCCTGTGAATAACGAGATTGTTTTCCCTGCCGCGATTTTGCAGCCGCCATTCTTTAACCCTAAAGCAGATGCCGCCATTAATTTTGGTGGAATTGGTGCGGTAATCGGGCATGAAATGACACATGGTTTTGATGATTCAGGTGCGCAGTTTGATGCCGATGGAAATCTGGTAGATTGGTGGACCCCTGAAGATAAAGCCAATTTCGAAAAAGCCACGAAATCCCTCGCTGCGCAATACAGCACCTATCAACCGGTAGAAGGAACTTTCGTGAACGGTGAATTTACCAATGGTGAAAATATTGCCGATTTAGGTGGGGTAAATATTTCATACGATGCGCTCCAAATGTATTTGAAAGATCATGGAAATCCAGGATTGATCAGTGGTTACACCCAGGATCAAAGATTTTTCCTGAGCTGGGCAACCGTCTGGAGAACTTTGCAGAAAGAAGCGGCACTGATCAACCAGATTAAAACGAACGAACACGCTCCAGGATTGTACAGAGCTTTCGGGCCACTCGTGAATACGGATGCTTTTTACCAAGCGTTTGATGTGAAAGAAGGCGACAAACTGTATAAAAAGCCAGAGAATCGGATCAAGATTTGGTAATAGTCATCAATGAATTTTTAGGCGTTAACAAGGTTCCAAACCTTGTTAACGCTGTTTTATGCAGATATTTATTGTTATCTTTGATCCATATTCAATAAAATTTAATTATTAGTAATGAAAAAAATTAGCATTGCAGTACTTGCATTAACAGGTATTGTTTTCATGAATTCTTGTAAAACCGCAAAAAGTGCGGAAACAAAAACAGAACAAACACCCGTGAAATCTGTGATTGGGACTGATTACGGGATTAATCTTTCCTATATGGACACTTCGGTTCGTCCACAAGATGATTTCTATAGCTATGTGAACGGAAACTGGATGAAAACCACAGAAATTCCCTCTGATAAAACAAGTTGGGGAAGTTTCAATGTGCTTCGGGAAGATGTTGACAATGCATCCTTAGAGATCTTAAATAAAATTTTGACCGATCAATTCGCAGCCAATTCCGAAGGTCAAAAAATCCAGGCACTGTATGGAACCTTCATTGACTGGAACAAGAGGAATGCCGATGGAATTAACCCAATTAAGCCGGAAATTGCCAAAATCGACAATTTGAAATCAATTGCTGATTTGCAAAAATATTTGATCGATGCCACAAAAACCGGTGACAATCCTTTTTATCAGTGGCGGGTTTCCGCAGATATGAAAAACTCGGTGATGAACGCTGTGTATCTGGGTGGACCAAGTCTCGGTTTGGGAAAAGATTATTACCAGAAAGAAAATGAAGCCAATACCAAAACTCTTGCAGCTTATACTGATTATGTAGCTTCACTTTTCAATGTTTTAGGCGATAATGCTTCCAAACAAACAGCGATGAGAGTGGTGGCTTTTGAGAAGCAACTGGCAAATGATCTTTTGACTTTGGAGCAGGGAAGAGACGCCAACCTTCGCTACAATCCCAAAATGGTGAAAGAGCTTTCAGCTTTGGTTACGCATGTGGATTTACCGAATTACTTAACCAGTGCAGGGGTAAATACCGATAAAGTTATCGTCACTGAACTGAAATATTACCAGAATATGGATAAGTGGATGAACGAAAGAACGCTTCCATTAATTAAAGATTATATGAAGTTCCAATTATTGAACGGCAATACAGGTAATCTGGATTCTAATCTTGACAACTTGAGATTTGATTTTTACTCGAAATATCTTCAGGGACAAAAAGAACAGCGGTCAATGGACAAACGAGGTCTTGCTGTGGTGAACGGAACTTTGGGGGAGGCATTTGGAAAACTTTATGTGGATCAATATTTCCCGGCTGAAGCAAAAACCAAAATGGAGGAATACATCAGTTATCTGAAAAAATCCTTCAAAGTCCATATCGACAATCTGGACTGGATGTCGCCTGAAACAAAGGTAAAAGCGCAGGAAAAACTTTCAAAGTTCACTGTGAAAATCGCTTATCCGGATAAATGGAGAGATTATACCAAATTACAGCTGCAATCTCCTGCAGATGGTGGGACTTACTATTCGAATCGTGAAAATATCTCGAAATGGGCTTATCAAAGAAGTTTGGATAAAGTTGGAAAACCGGTGGATAAAACCGAGTGGGGAATGTCGCCACAAACAGTGAACGCTTATTACAGTTCATCCAATAACGAAATTGTATTCCCTGCTGCGATTCTTCAGCCGCCTTTCTTCAATTTCAAAGCTGATCCTGCAGTGAATTTTGGAGGAATTGGTGCGGTAATCGGTCACGAGATTTCTCACGGTTTCGATGATTCCGGTTCCAGATTTGATGGTGACGGAAACCTGAATAATTGGTGGACAGATTCTGACCGAAAAAACTTCGATGCAAAAGTGGCGCAACTTGCCGCTCAATACGACAAATATGAACCGGTTGCCGGAAGTTTCGTAAACGGAAAATTTACCAGCGGCGAAAACATCGGTGACTTGGGAGGTTCCGCAGTGGCTTACACCGCACTTCAAATGTATTTGAAAGATCACGGAAATCCAGGTTTAATAAGCGGTTTCAATCAGGACCAAAGATTCTTCATGAGTTGGGCAACCGTTTGGAGAACTAAATCTACCGACAAATTCTTGGTAAACCTGGTGAAAACCGATCCACATTCACCGGGATATTTCAGAAGTTTTGGACCTTTGGTCAACATGGATTCTTTCTATAAGGCTTTCGATTTGAAACCGGGCGATAAACTGTATAAAGCCCCGGAAGAAAGGATTAAAATCTGGTAATCCTCATCCTCTAAATCCCTCTCCATTGGAGAGGGACTTTTTTTGCGCTTGACAGAATGGTTAATCCAACTTTAAGGTTTGTTATTATTGCTTTGTTTCCTGTATCTTTAAAAGATGAAAATTATCCAAGAAAAAAACATCATCATCCAAAATCCAGATACCAGAGATTTTCTCGCAGATGCTTTCTATCAGGAAAGTTCCGTGAAACTTCCGCTGGTGATTTTTGCACATGGTTACAAAGGTTACAAAGACTGGGGAGCATGGAATCTTATGGCGGAAAAGTTTGCAGAAGCAGGATTTTTCTTTGTCAAATTTAATTTCTCGCACAACGGAACCACTTTGGAAAATCCCACTGAATTTGCCAATTTGGAGGCTTTTGGGAATAATAATTTCTCAAAAGAAATGTCGGATTACGATGCGGTTTTAAATTATTTTTTGGAGAATCCCAAAGTTGATCCGTCAAAAATTTCCATCATTGGTCACAGTAGAGGTGGAGGAATTTCGGTGATCAAGGCATTTGAAGATGACAGAATTAAAGCATTGATTACATTGGCCGGTGTCAGTAATTTTGCCAACCGTTTCCCGCGCAGTGAAAAATTGGAAGAGTGGAAGAAATCTGGCGTCATGTATTCCGAAAACGGCAGAACCAAACAGCAGATGCCGCATTATTACCAATATTTTGAGGATTTTAAAAACAATGAAGACCGTTTCAATATTCAGTACGCTGCACAACATTTGAAGAAGCCAATCCTCATCCTTCAGGGAACCGATGATTTGGCGGTGAATGTAAAGGAAGCGGAATTGCTGAACAGATGGTGTAAAACTTCTGAGCTTTTCGTCTTAGAAAATGCAGACCACACTTTCGGTGCAAAAGAACCGTGGACAGAGGGTTTTCTTCCGGAAGATCTAGAAAAAATATGTAGTATTTCTATTCAGTTCCTTGATAAAATACAAGGATAAACCAAATCAGAAATAAGAATAAAATTGAAAATATTTTATCTTAATTCTCGTTCAGATATAATTTCTAAGATCGCCTTTCTCGCTTCGTCAACTAATTCTTCACTCAGTTTGTTTTCAAGTTCTTGCTTGGTTAAATTGTTAAACCTTTTTTTGAAAAATTGGATGCGTTGTGTTCTTTGTTCAGCATACTCTGATTTTTTCGTACCAAACCATTTTTCATTTATCGTAGCAAGAATTTTTCTTTTTTTATAAATGAGGATACAGAATAAGATTAAATTTGTGAGGTTAATAAAGCCCATTAAGGTCACTTGCACGGAATCATTGAAAGAAATCAGGTTAATTATTCCAAATCCAAGCAAAAAGACAAGTAAGTAGACCGATAAGTCATTTCTAAATTTCAATAAAATACTGACGATGGTGAGTCCCACTATTCCCGAAATTAGAAATATCCCCGGACTGGATAAATGTACAAGTGAATAAATGATATTTATCCAAAGGAAAATTATCATCAGAAATTCGGTTTTAAGAAAGGCTCTGATAAAATGTTTTTTTGAAGGATTATTATTCCCCATAAAGATTTTCATCTAAAAGTATCTGATCTTGATTTTTCACCAAAATCTTCCACGCTTCTGCAATTCGGCTTTCCAAAAGTTGCTTCTGTGCCTCCAAATGTATTGCTTTTTCAGAATGAAAATTACCAACCGGTAATTCTTCTATATTGGCCAACATTCCCAAATCGTTTCCGGTAAAAACTTTGCTGAATTTGATTTCATTCGGTAACAAATCGAAACCGATTCCTTTGGTGACCAAAGGTTTCGGGACTTCAAACAGGTTATTTTCATTATTCCTGGAGTACCAGTTTCCGCCTAATCTTGCAACCAAATCGAGTTTTGTTTGGTCCAGATTTCCGGCTTCGTTCAAGTATTCTTCGCGAACGTGGATTTTAATGATTTCGCAAATAATTAAATTTCCTGCACCGCCTTCAGTTCCCAAATGTTTGATTTCTAAAACTTTACATTCTAAATTAACTGGACATTCTTTGATGAGTTTCGGTTGCACCAATTCGGCATCTTTCATGGTGAGTCCCGACTTTACAAATTCGTTTACTCCTTTTTCATATTCCGTAGATGCCAGTGAAATCTGCTGCACAATTTTGAAATTCACAATTCCAATGACCACTTCCGGAACTTGAAGAACGTTTTCCAAAGTATGTTTCGTAGTATTGTCGCGAACTCTTCTTGCCGGTGAAAAAATCACGATGGGCGGATTGGAACTGAACATATTGAAAAAACTGAACGGACTCAGATTAATCACTCCGTCTTGGTCAACCGTGGAAGCCAATGCGATGGGACGCGGCGCAATTGCCGTCTGCAGAAGCGTTTGGAGTTGAAGATTATTCAGGTCTTTTGGAGTAATCGTTTTCATGGAATGATTTTAAAATCGGATTTTACTTTCCGGCAAAAATAATGGTTATTCTGAGAAGTTAATATAATGAATAAAAAAATTCAAATAATAACGTAATATTTTGTTTAAAATCTGACCAAACAAGAATAATCACCGGTATTAAGAAAAAAAAACTTCCGACGACGAAAGTTTTTATTGATGATCATGCTCAACTCCTGATCCATTTCCAAAGCTCCTTCATGGTTGCCTTGTTTCCGTACATCAAAATTCCTACGCGGTAAACCTTTGCGGCGATGTAAATCATGAGCAGCGTTGAAAAAATCAGCAATATCATAGAAAGTGCAATTTCCCATATCGGCACGCCAAATGGAATCCTCGCAATCATTGCAACCGGCGAAGTGAATGGAATGATGGAAAGCCAAAAGCCGAGCGGTCCTTCCGGATTATTCATGATGGTGAAACTTCCATACATTCCCAACATTAAAGGAATGATTGCAAATAAAGTGAATTGTTGGGTTTCGGTCTCATTGTCTACCGCAGAACCGATTGCGGCATACATGGAGCTGTAAAAAATATAGCCCAGCAAAAAGAAAACGATGAACACGAAAATAATCAGCGGGAAATTCATGTCCAGAAGGATATGAGAAACTTCGCCCGCCATTTGTTTAAAGTCAAATTTCTCCATCATTTCTGCGGATTGTTCGCCGCCGGGAATTTGATTTTGTATGGCTGAAAAACCACTATTCAAGGTGATTGCGCCAATTACAGCCATCGTTATCCAAATTGAGAATTGGGTTAAAGCGACCAAAGTCACCCCCAAAATTTTTCCCATCATCAGTTCAAAAGGTTTTACCGACGAAATGATAATTTCCACCACCCGGTTGTTCTTTTCCTCCAAAACGCTTCTCATTACGCGAACTCCGTAAATGATGATGAACATGAAAACGGCATACATCAAAACCATACTCAATCCGGATTTTACGCCGAAAGACAGGTCGTTATCAGCACTTTTTTCATCCACTATATTTTGGGTGTTGAGCTCAAAATTTTTGTCCAAATCCTTGATCTGGTTTTCAGAAATTCCGAGGTTTTTGATTTTTTCTTTTTTAATGATTTTGGAAAGATCTGAGGCCACCCTCATTTTCGTATCGAATCCAATCTTCTTGTTAATCAATAGTTTGCTGTCTTTTTCAAGCTCGTCGAAATTGTTGTTTTTCAATTCGGGAATCACAAGTAATCCCTCAATTCCGGTCATATCTTTCAAGGTGGAGGTCAATGCTCTTTCATTTTCCTGCGGCACAAAAACGTATTTTATTTTTTTATCATTTTGAAGCTGGCCTACAAAAATCCCGCTTTTATCGATGACATTGAAAGTACTTGAAGTTTCATTCGCCTTAAACATAAATGCGATCAAAGCACCGAAACCAATCATCAAAACTGGTGCGAGAAGCGTCAGAATGACGAAGGATTTCTTTTTGACCTGGGTCAGATATTCACGTCTTGTGATGAGGAAGATGTTTTTCATCTAAATTTTGGTTTGAAGTTTAAGGTTTGAGGTTTAAAATAAACAATAAATTCACTTGCAGAAATGAACTCCGAAGCAAATTCGCTTCCGAACGAAAATTCACCTATTGTACGGCATTAATAAACACTTCGTTCATGCTGGGAATTTTCTCATCAAAAGAACGGATTTTCCCAACTTTCAGCAGTTCATTCAGTAACAGACTTTGGTCGGTTCCATTTTTTATATCGAATGAAATTAATTGATTTTCAATGGAATATTCCTCAATTTGAAATTGATTTTTAAAAGATGCAAAATGGTCTTGGTTTACATCTGAGAGGGTCACATTGAAAATATTCTTCTTGAACTTTTCGCGCACTTCGAAGACTTTGCCGTCCAGAATTTTTTTTGCATTATTGATTAATGCTACAAAATCGCACATTTCCTCCACACTTTCCATTCGGTGGGTGGAAAGAATGATGGTGGTTCCCTGATTTCTCAGATTCAAAATCTGGTCTTTGATCATGTTTGCATTCACCGGATCGAAACCAGAAAACGGCTCGTCCAGAATCAACAGTTTCGGGCGGTGCAAAACGGTGACCACGAACTGGATTTTTTGCGCCATTCCTTTGGAAAGTTCAGAGAGTTTCTTCTTCCACCACTGATCGATCTGAAGTTGCTCAAACCAATATTTTGCCTGGTTTAAAGCGTCATTTTTGGACATTCCCTTCAGTTCCCCGAAATAAAGGATCTGATCACCTACGGTCATGTTTTTGTAAAGTCCGCGTTCTTCGGGCATGTAACCAATCTGTTTGATGTGTTCGGGATTTAGTTTTTCATTGTTGATGAAAACCTCGCCGGAATCGGCCTGTGTAATTTGATTGATAATTCTGATGAATGTGGTTTTTCCGGCACCGTTCGGGCCAAGAAGTCCATAAATACTGCCTTCAGGAACATTAATGGAAAAATCACTGAGCGCCAGTTTTTTCCCGGCATTGTAGGTTTTGGTGACGTGTTCTGCTTGGAGCATGAAAATTCTTTTAAATATTAGTAAGCAAAAACAGGGAAAAGTTACGCTGAAGGGTACTCAAACTTGAAATCTTTGGATGAGTCCGTAGTGTTTAAGCAAAAATATGTTCCTTGTAAAAAGCATCCGCTTCTGCGATCACTGCATCCATTTCTTCCAAGGTGAAAACTTCCAGAAATTTTCTTCTAAAATCCTTGAAATGTGGAATTCCACGGAAATAGTTGCTGTAATGTTGCCTCATTTCAATCAGTCCCAGTCTTTCGCCTTTCCATTCTGCACTCCATTCCGCATGTTGACGAACCGCTTCCAGACGTTGAGTAATGGTTGGTTCGGGGAGTTTTTCACCGGTCGCAAAAAAATGCTTGATCTCATTAAAAATCCATGGATAGCCAATTGCGCCACGACCGATCATGATGCCATCGCAGTTGTATTTTGTGCGGTATTCCAAAGCTTTTTCGGGTGAATCCACGTCTCCGTTTCCGAAAATTGGAATTTCAATATTCGGATTATTCTTCACTTTGCTGATATAGTCCCAATCAGCTTCGCCTTTGTACATTTGGGAACGGGTTCTGGCGTGAATGGTCAATGCTTTGATGCCAACTTCCTGCAATTTTTCCGCAACTTCCATGATGTTGATGGTTTCCGTGTCCCAACCTAATCGTGTTTTTACCGTGACCGGAAGATGGGTGGAATTCACTACCGCTTTGGTCAATCGAACCATTAAATCGATGTCTTTCAAAACACCTGCACCGGCTCCTTTGCAAACCACTTTCTTGACCGGGCAACCGAAATTGATGTCCACCAAATCGGGATTCACGGTCTCGACAATTTTTGCGGAAAGTGCCATCGCTTCTTCATCACCACCAAAAATCTGGATTCCCACCGGTCTTTCATAATCAAAAATATCGAGCTTTTTTTTGCTTTTCATTGCATCTCGAATCAAACCTTCGGACGAGATAAATTCTGAATACATCATATCTGCTCCGTGCATTTTGCACAGCCTTCGGAATGGTGGATCAGAAACATCCTCCATCGGAGCGAGCAGAAGTGGAAAATCCGGAAGCGTAATGTTGCCGATTTTTATCATGGTGCAAAGATAAATCTTTTGAAGAGAAGTAGAAAAGGCAAGTATGATGTATAAAAAAACAGCTCCCAAAGAAGCTGCATCGATCTTAATTAATCAAAATCGTGATGGGTATCGTCTTTTGAATTCCGGTGGACAAACCACATTCCTATGGTCAAACCGATAACACCCGCAACTGCGGTCATCAATGCTCTTTCCAGTTTGTCTGGCAAATTATTGCCGATATAGTTCATCAGGAATAAGATGACGAAGGTAATGACGGCGATTACCACGAATTTAGTGCTTTTGATGTTCATTATTTTAACCGGTACGAAATCATTAAACCGCCTTTGTAGGGAATCCATTCGCCGCTTCTATTGGGTCCGTCCACATAATCTACATCGTATCTTTCACCGGTGCTCATCACATAACCATGATAAAAACCTTCTGAATGACCCCCACCAACAAACAAATCCAGGTTCCATTTTTCATTGATTTGCCACTGGTAACCCACTGTAGCACCACCCATTATTGCAAACCCAGACTGATAGACGTCGGATAATTTGTAAACTGGATATTCCGGTCCATATTGATAATCTCCGTCACCCCAGTAATTAAATTTTCTCATATGGAATGAGGCAACATGCAAATTTGCTCCTACGTAAAAATGTTTAAAAGCTTCACCAAAATAATATCTGGCCTCAATTCCACCCATGTAAATCTGAGCGGGCATTCCCCCGAACGATTTCCATGGTGAAATGAAGATTTCTTCCTGAAGGGTCCATTTTTCACTAAGCTGATGCTCAACTCCTGCGTTCAACATCCCGATGGGGAGAAAAACAGCGTTGGCCTTTACATAGAGTTTTTTTTGAGATTTGTTTGAATCAATAGTTTGGGCACTCATGACGGCAAACGACGCCATAGCAAAGAGTAAAATGAGTTTTTTCAAAAGTTTTTTATTTTAAGGTTTCTAATAATTGGTTGGCTAAAGAGGAATCCAGACCCTGACTTTCTGCCAAATATTTTGAGAGTTTGGCATAAAGCAAAGCACCGTCTTTGTTGCCTGTTTTTGCATAAAGTTTTGCCAATATATAGGTGTTCTGTGGATTCTGTATATTCATATTCGCTTTTTCAGCCCATTCCACCGCTTTTTTTAGAGATTTTGGATCACTCACGTGTTCGCTGAAAACCCAAGCTGCTTTGATGAGCTCGTCTGGCGTAAACTTTTCAGGATCTGTATAATATGCAAGAGCAGCTTTTTCAAATGCAGCAAAATTCCCCACGTTGGCGAAATAATTAACTTTAAATCTGCTTAGTTCATTTTCAGCTTCGGCTTTTCCGATCAACGGAGTGGCGGACTGCAGGAATTTTTCATCGTCAATGGTGCCGGTTTTCTCATCGAAAGCAGCCTCAAATACTTTCGAAATCTTAAGGCTTGAATCAATTTCCCGGTATTTTTCGGGGGTGATCATTTGACTGATTTCGTCTTTTCGTTCAATGAAAATCTTGTAATTCTGGTCTTCCGTTGATTTTAGGTAATAGAGTAGTAGCCGCAATTCTTCGGGGGTTAATGGCTGTTTTCCCTTTACCTGAAAGTAGCGTTCGGAGACTTTTTTCGAAAATTCGGGATCACTGTCTGCATAGGTCCTCATCATATTGAGCAGCAGTTCAGGGTCTTTTTCTCCATTTGCGAACAGTTCTTTGTAGGAGCCTTTCTTCAGTTTGGGATTATTGGCTTCTTTGGCGAAATCCAGGAAATCAGTTTCCGATTTGTAGCCATAATCTTTGATCACCACTTCGCCATCGCCATTCAGAAAAAGGTACGTGGGATAGGAGTAGATGTTGTATTTTCTCGCAATTTCTCTGCCTTCTCCTTTTTCCATGTCGATACTGGCGTTAATGAAATTGGCGTTAAAAAATTCTCGCACCGATTGTAGTGGGAAAATATTTTTCTCCATCATTTTGCATGGGCCGCACCAGGAAGCATAAGCATCCAGAAAGACTAGTTTTTTTTGGGTTTTTGCCTTTGCCAAAATGTCTTTGAAGCTGCTTTTTTCAAAATTGATGCTCTCCTGTGCAAGAAAGGAGATGGAAATAGTGAATAAAAGGAATGATATGATTTTTTTCATTGGATTAGGAAAAATCTGTGCGAATATAATTATAAAAAATTTGAGCGAAGAAGATTTCGGGAAATTATAAGGTTATTTTAAGTGAATTTAGGCTGATTTGCAGGTGCGGTTTTAAAAAAAATCTCTGCAGATCAAAAAATTCTTTTCGCTGAAAAATGCAATGGGTTTCAAAGTACAAGTTTTTTGTCAACAAGAGTTAATTGTTTGTTAATACTGGTTTAAAGTGATTCGGATAAGTATTTCATAATTTTGGGCATACCCATTAAGAGACAATATGAATTCATTTTCAATCATGGTAAAGCACCGTTACCGAAGGCTTTTAGAATCGATTAAGGAAGCCATTTTCATTCGGGATGTCATCTAGCAAAAAAACTTCGGAACTCCGAAGTTTTTGGTATGGCATTTTGCTGAAATCTATTCAGGTTTGTAGCTGTCTTTCAAAGTGACGGTTCTGTTGAATACCAACTTCTCATCGGAGGAATCTCTGTCTTTGGTGAAATATCCGATTCTTTGAAACTGATACGGTTGACCGATTTCCGCATTTTTGAGGCTTGGTTCGGCAAATCCATGCACGGTCTGCAGACTTTCCGGATTGAGGAACTCCATGAAGTCGGTTTCCTTTTCCGAATCTGGTTCTGGAGTGGTGAAAAGCCGGTTATAAATTCTCACTTCCACCGGGATTGCGTGTTTTGCAGAGACCCAGTGCAATGTGCCCTTTACTTTTCTTAAGCTTTCTTCGGTTCCGCTTCCGGATTTTGATTTCGGATCGTAGGTTGCATAAATTGCAGTAATTTCACCGTTTTCATTTTTTTCAACTCTTTCCGCTTTGATGATGTATGCAGATTTCAAACGAACTTCTCCGCCTAATTTCAATCGGAAAAACTTGTTGTTGGCTTCTTCTTTAAAATCTTCACGTTCGATATAGAGCTCTCTGCTGAAAGGGATTTTGCGGGTTCCGGCATTTTCATCTTCCGGGTTATTTTCGGTTTCCAGCCATTCTACCTGGTCTTCCGGATAATTTTCAATGATCAGTTTTACCGGATCTACCACGGTCATCACTCTGGTTGAAATCTTGTTCAAATCTTCTCGCACAAAAAATTCCAAAAGTTGTACATCGATCATGTTTTCTCTTTTGGCAACGCCAACCCTTTCAATGAAATTTTTAATGGCAGTAGGAGTGAATCCTAATCTTCTCATCCCCGAAATCGTAGGCATTCTTGGGTCGTCCCATCCAGTAACGGCTTTTTCTGCGACCAGTCTCTGCAGTTTTCTTTTGGAAGTAATCATGTAGGTCACATTCATTCTGGCGAATTCCCTTTGCTTGTTTCTCACCTTGGAACTGTCATAGACCTGATCCAGATACCAATCATAAAGTGGACGGTGGTTTTCAAATTCCAATGAGCAAAGCGAGTGCGAAATCTGCTCGATATAGTCTGATTCTCCATGTGCCCAATCGTACATGGGGTAGATTTTCCATTTGTCGCCGGTTCGGTGGTGTGGTCTTTTCAGGATTCTGTACATGACAGGATCCCGCATATTCATGTTGGGAGATTTCATGTCGATTTTTGCACGAAGTGACATGGTGCCTTCTGCAAACTCTCCGTTTTTCATTTTCTCAAACAGTTCCAGACTTTCCTCGATGGGTCGGTTTCTAAACGGTGATTCAATTCCGTCTTCGAAAGGATTTTTTCTTTGTGCGGTAATTTCTTCGGAAGATTGTTCGTCCACATAAGCTTTCCCGTTCTTTATCATTTGAACTGCCCAATCATAAAGTTGGTCAAAATAATCAGATGCGTAAAGTTCCCGGTCATATTTAAAACCCAACCAATCGATATCTGCTTTGATAGAATCCACAAATTCCTGTTCTTCTTTTTCTGGATTGGTATCATCAAAGCGAAGGTTCACGGGCGCCCCGTATTTTTCGCCCAAACCGAAATTAATGCAAATTGCTTTCGTATGTCCCACATGCAGATAACCGTTTGGTTCAGGTGGAAAGCGGAATCGCAGTTTTTCTCTTCCTAATCCGTTTGAGAGGTCTTCTTCTATGATTTGCTCAATAAAGTTGAGGGCTTTTTTTTCTTCTTCCATTGTTTAGAATTGTAGAGTGCAAATTTAGGGATTCTTGCGGAAAGGAAAAACTACCGCTAATCTGGAATCTCATGAAAGCACTAGGTGCAGTATTTGACTGGTCGGTGTACAAAAAATGCACTGCGAAAGTTTTAAACTTTGGCAGTGCATGAGTAAATCTGATTTTTTTTTATTAGGTACGTGAAATCAATAGTTTCAGATGGTAAACTAACGCTCAACCATTAAAACTGATAGAATATCCTTCCTGCAAATGCAGTGTTGGTTAATTTTTCATAAGGACTGTCTTTAAAAATGTCTGACATTCCGTGAACATACCTTAAATCAATACCAAAATTATCGGTGAAGTAATATCCCAAACCGCCCGTCAAACCGAAATCTGTGTTGTTCAAACTATCTTTGATATCGTGTCCGTCTTCTTTTGCAGACAGCATAATCATTAATTGAGGTCCCGCAGTAAGGTAAAAATTATCAAATCGCGGCTTCAAGAGAAGTGGGATTGCTACATAATCAATTCTTTCCCTTAAGGTGGTCCCTGAAGCTTTAAGTTTCACATCGGATCCGAAATTTGCATAGGATACTTCCAGTTGCAGACCTATTTTTTCACTGAATTGATAGTAAGTATACATTCCGGCGTTGATTCCAAAGATACCTTTGGGATCGGTTTCAGAAGAATCCCAACCGCTCATGTTGGCATAGTTTGCACCAACCAGCGCCCCAAATTTAAATTCTGGACCTGAGCTTTTTTTGTACTTGCTGGTTTTCTGCGCCTGAGTACCGGTGAACATCATGAATGCAATAAGTGTGAAAAGTCTTAAAAATAGTTTTTTCATGCTATAACTTTATTTTGGTGTTATGGATTACTTGTTTCGGTTGTCCCGCACCGAAAGCTTTTCCGATTTCTTTGATGGCTTGGATTCTGTCTTTTTCCAGACCCACTTCTTTTTCATAATAGACGTTCCATTCTCTGCCGTCGATTTCTTTCATTCTTGCCCCGACTGATTTTGAAAATGTTTCCACCTCCTTGAAACATGATGAACTTGGGTCAATCTGCGACAGATAAGCAGTAGCGGCTTCTGCACCTTCGGCATTAGGATTTTTGCTCCATTCCATTTTTGCCTGTGCAAGATTGGATTTACATTCATAATTTATTTTCTTCACATATACCGCCTGTGCTTTTGCCATTGCCTGGGAATAGCAGCTTTTTGCTGCAGATGGAATTGAAGTAAGTTTATAGAGCGCAAAATCGTACTGATTTGTTTTTTCGAGCATGTTTACTTCATTGATAATCGTGGAGCAATTTTTCGCATAATAATCTACGATCTTTGTTTTGGCGGAGGCTAAGAAATTGTGATATTCTGGTGTATCGAAATTCATTTGGTTGATGGCGTTATTCACTGCTTTTGCCAAAGTATTTCCCACACCGTTTGATACTTTAGACACCTGTGCGTAGGTGTTTTTGTCCACAATATTCATGATTTTTGTGGTGAACATAATTTCGTAAATGTACATCGGCGGTGCTCCACCGGCCGTTTTGGTGTTCAAAACATTAAAATCGGTTGATATTTCGAATTGAGAATTAATTCCACGAACGATTCCGTTTTGGGCGAGCAGGCTTCCCAGTTTATTCTCAATAAGGCTTGAATAGGTTTGTGCTAAATCACTAGAACCCGCTGCGGTGGAAATTTCGATGCCGGTGTCATCTTGAGCAAAAAAGCCCAACGGAGCGAATGCCAGAATAAGTGCGATTAATTTTATTGTTTTCATGACTTTATTTTTTTGAAAAGTAGATTGATGTTTTGCCCATTCCTGTTCTTTTCACGGTTACTTTGAAATTGTATGGGGCTGCTTCGAATGTTTTCTTGATTCCTCTCGCAAAAATATCGGCACTTACCGCACGTCCGTTTGCATCAAAAACCGGGATTCTCACTTCTTCGAAATTGAGCATCACTTCCGAAGATTCTGTGAGATTGTATTTTCCCTTCACCGCGTTGCTGGCGAACCAATCTTCAATATGGTTATCAAGAGTCTGCCCGTTTATTTCGGTTTCGAAGTCCTCTTTCATATCATTGAAGAGGCCAAACACAAACTGCGCTTTTCTTCCATTTTCTGCCATATCGGTAAAGTAGTTTTCAATCTGATTAAAAAATGGATCTACTTTGTTATTGATGGTTTCTGCTACCATGGAAAGAATATCGGAAGAATAGGTTGATTTTCCGACTAAGTCAGGTGAGCTGGCAACTTGCTCGCCGGTGTAATTATCTTTGGCATTAAAGTCAAATTTCAAAGAATTTTTCGGACCTTCTTTCGCAAAATAGAAATTCACATAGATCCCCAAATCAAAATTGCTTTGCCCGGAAACCAAATCATTCACGGCGGAAGTCTTGATTTGTGACCCGTCTTTGCCTTCCAGGGCAGCTCTGGCATTTGTTTTAGACTGGATTTTCTGGTTCTGGGCAAATGCTCTGATGTTGAATTTCCCATCGGTTCGGTCTGTGAAAATTTCACCAATTTTGCTCATCACCAAGGTGAGTTCATCACTTTCTTTGAAAGCTCTGGTGTAATTACATTGGTCTTCACCATTTCCATCTTTTTCCATAAATCCGTTTCTGGTACACCAAGTGTCTTCCGGGAAAAGCATTAGGATTGGTTTTTTTGCACCTTGTGCAAAAAATGATTGGGCAATCAACACTAGCGCAATCGGTAATAATTTCTTTTTCATAGTTTATGGGTTAAGTCTTTTTACCAAACCTTCCAAAGCACTGTATTTAATCAGGACTTCAAAACTTAGTGCTTGGTTTTGGGTATATTTTAAGTCGCGCTTTTGTTCATAAGTGGCAAATTCCCGGTAGATGGATGCATAATCGCCCACATTGCCTTCGTTTGAAAAGAAGGCAAGCAGCCATTGTTTCGTTTCGGGAGCATCCTGTCTGTTTTGGAAAAGCGGGAGTTTGATGCAGTCTTTCGGACCTTGATCGATGCCTTTTAAGAAAATATCGTTGAGCGCGGTTTTCAGTGCGTTAGCTTTCACTTCTTCATAAGTGGTTCCGCGTGCGGAGACTTTTACCAGGAGGTTCCCGTCGAGCTCATTTCTAATGCCGGTGGTTTTTAGGGAATAATTCCCTAAGTCAAATTCTGGCTTGTATGTTTGACAGCTGCTCAGAAAAACAAGTGCGGAGACAATAAGTATTAATTTTTTCATTTTCCGATAATTTTGGTTTTTGGGCCGATACTTTTTTTGGAAGAAATTTTCTTTTCGGGTTTTTTCCCGGATTTCGCTTCGGCCGGTTATTTTTTAGAACATGGAGGAGAAACTCTTGATGATTCCGGCAGCTTCCAGATCTTTTCTGAGTAGATCTTTTGAAACGGTTACAATGATACCGAGTTTGTATTCTTTTCCTACTTTCACGATATCTTTTGGATCTACATTTCCGTCGGTAGAGAGTGTCACATATTTCATGTATTTTCCTCCGTCCATAAAGAAATTGTTGAAGAAATGCTCATTTTCGGCTTCTGCGTTAGGGTTTTTGGCCAGTGGTTTTTGGGATCCGCAATTGGCGTTTCCGATGAATCCTTTGAAAATTACACCATGTACTGCATTTTTCTTTGCCTGTTCAATGACTAATTTCCTTGTTTTTTCGAAAGAGAAAACCCTTACCAGATAACTTCCGTCTTGGCCCACACCGGCACATTCAATTTCATATTTCCATTCCCTGGTGTTTTTGTCATTCTTTCCATTCTGTGCAAAAGATTTAACAGATAGAAACAAGATAAAAATTAGGATTAATTTTTTCATAGTAATTTATTGTATTTTAGTTTGTTTGCATTAATAACATTCCCGGAACAATTTCGCCTTTCATTTTGCTCACCCTTAACACGGTTACATCTACTTCTTGGTTTGGATTTTCCTCATCTGCACCATATCTGTTGTCCCAGATCGGATAGTCCGTGTCCACTTTCATTTTCCCTACTACAACCAGCTCTTCTGAGCCATCCTCTTTGATGACACGCTCTAAAACATCAAATTTTGATTTCTTGTCTATACCCTCTTTCATGCCGGCTTTAATGGTGATGACAGGATCTACTGTGAATACTGGGATTTTTACAGAGAAAACATCATAGGATCTTTGAAGGTTGTTGATGGCCTTGTCAAATGATTTGATGGTGGCTCTTTCCACCAGCTGCTCGTTTGATTTGCCGGAAAGTGTGGTGGACTGAATATCTGCTCCGGTTTTTGTTTGGCCCACAAATTTCACTTTAAAAAAATCTGCGTTATCAAAAGCAGCCTTTTTTTCCGGGGTAATCGATTGGTTGTCTGCCCAAAGTTCATTGTAGAAGCGATCTCTGGTATCTGCATCCCAAACAAGCTTGAAGAGGTAGGATTTGGTTCCTACCCAGAAACCTTTGCCGAAAGTGTCGGTGGTCAGTTTTGTCAGGTCGGTCAGCGAAGACGCAAGCTGGTTTCCTTCTTGCAGAAAACTCTGTGAAAGCAGTGAAAGTCCCGCTCCAAGACCTTTGGCGATACTTTCCTTGTTGGTATAATTGGATTTCATGACAATGACGAAAGTATTGTCAATTAACTCAGCACCCTTATCCCCGAGAGATGATTCTCCACGGGAGGTGTTCTGCGCGATTTTTCGGTCCAGTTCCTTGGCATCATAAAAGCCCCGCTTCAGCACCAAATCGGCATTAAATGCACCTTCTTTACTTCGATTGAACCATTTTGCTACCAGTTCGTTTCCGATTTTCTGTTCATTGAGGTAATTCTCGATATATTTTACATCATCAATGTTCAAAGCATTCTTCGGAATTAACCGGGTATTATCAGGTAAATTGTGGTTATTGTATTTATCCGGGGTGAATTTGGTCATAAATGCATTCTGCACTGCTTCGTCATATTCGATGGATTTATTGTCCAGCATGAAAGTTGAAAGGGAACTTCTCCGGTAATCAATGCTCACAGAGTCTTTTTTTGAAGTGGAATATTTTTGCGCATAAAATAAAACAGTGCAAAAAATTGCCAATAAAAGGGTAGATTTTCTCATCATGTGTGTCTTAAGGTTTTAAATTTTTTTGATTAATTGGGTAAAGGGCTTTCCTTTATTTTTTTGGGTCAAAAAGCGTTCAAATGTCTGTTATTGATAATTTCTGTGCAATACCCCAAAAGGGTTATTTTTATCGGAACAAAAACATCCATGCAATTCTGATATATCACACAAAAGGGTGATTGTGTGTGTTTTGTTTTTAGCGGGGATTTGCCTTTTCAAAACTTTAGAAATGTCAATCAGAATAGCCATCGTGGAGGACAACCGATACTATAATAATGCATTGAAGGAAATTGTTGATTTCGAAGAAGAGCTTCTTTGCGTGGGTCAGTTTTTTGAGGGAGTCGGGTAGCGATTCGCGATCTGTCTATCTGCAAACCTGATGTGGACTTGATTGATATCAAGCTGCCAGATCTTTCGCTTGTCAATGATATACAGACCCGGATTAGAACAGAAGTTCAGGATTTATAAATATCAGTTTTAGGCTAAGTTTTATATGGATAAAGCTGTAATTTATTTGGTTAAAGCATATAAAAAGAAGGTTAAAGCATCAAAAATGACGTTTAAAGCTATATTTTATATGTTTAAAGCTGAAATTTATATGCTTAAAGCATAATAAATGACGTTTAAAGCATAAAAAAGAAGGTTAAAGCTATGTTTTATATGTTTAAAGCTGAAATTTATATGTTTAAAACTGAAGAATATCAGCTTAAAACTGAAGGATATGAGTTAAATAGATTGGTCCGCAGGTATTTCTGGCCAAATCAAAGTATATTACCCACGAATGAAAGTTGATCACCAATTAATTTCAAACCGGACTCAAAATTATTGGTAAAAAGTCCACCGGTTCCCAATCCTTGCGGAATTTTGGGATTCTTGGTGAACGTGTACTGTGCAATTGCGTTTAAACCGATATTACTTTCCAAAGCTGAAGTAATCCACCAGCCGATTCCCATTTTTTCAGCCAGTGAAATCCATTCATCTGTACCTGAAAAACCTCCGATTAGAGATGGTTTCAGAATAATATATTGAGGTTGGATGTTTTCCAAAAGCGCGTTCTTTTCTTTAGAATCCAATATGCCGATTAATTCCTCATCCAGAGCGATGGGAACCGGTGTTTCCGCACATAATTCTGCGATTTCATTTCCGGAATTCGTTTTCCGGCTTCCGGCTCTTATCGGTTGTTCGATCGAGTGGACTCCCAATTCTGAAAGTTGCTGCAACACGATTTTTGCTTCGCTGAAAGTGAATGCACCATTTGCATCCACTCTCAGTTCAAGTTTTTCCTTCGGGAAATGAGCCCGCAGCTTTTTTATGATTTCTTTCTCAGCATTCCAATCTGTACCGATTTTCATTTTGATGCAATCGAAACCGAGCTGCAGCTTTTCTTCGATTTGCTTCTGCATGAAATCCGGATTTCCCATCCAGATTAAGCCGTTGATTTTTATGGAAGATTTTCCCTCGGTGAAAGGGCTTGGAAAATAAAGGTTTCCGCCATGTTCCAGATTTAAGGTCGCCTGTTCGTATCCCAACCAGATGGATGGGAAAAGATGTAATTCCTCCTTTAAGAGATCAGAATCTTCATTAATGTTTTCGCAAAGCCATTTTAGTTTCAGTTCATATTCAGGAACATCATCATAACTCAATCCCCGGAAAACTGCACATTCACCAATTCCTTTTCTGCCGTTTTCGGATATTTCCAGGATGAAAGTTTCTTTAGTAGTCAGGATTCCCCGCGAAGTTCCACTGGGATTTTTAAATTCTAAAAGGTATTTTGAAAATTTTGCCGATTTCATGGTGCAGGTTTATTTTAATAGCAAAGACGCGAAAAATCGCGTCTTTACGAAAATGTGCTTCAGTTTTTTATACTTTTTCGGCAGCGTTTCTCATGAACTCTTCCGCCTTTTCCACCATCTCTAAACTTCCGCAAAAAAAGGGAACTCTCTGGTGAAGCTCTGTGGGCTGAATTTCCAGAATTCTGCGGAATCCATCTGTGCATTTTCCGCCTGCCTGCTCCGCCAAAAAAGCCATGGGATTGCATTCATATAAAAGTCTCAGTTTGCCGTTAGGTGACTGGGAGGTGGATGGATAAATATAAATTCCGCCTTTAATCATATTCCGGTGAAAATCTGAAACCAAACTTCCGATATATCTTGAGGTGTATGGACGGTCGCCTTCCTCTTTCTGGCAATATTTAATGTAATCTTTAACTCCTTGAGGGAACTTGAAATAATTTCCCTCATTGATTGAATAAATTTTTCCTTTTTTAGAGAAAGTCATATTGGGATGTGAAAGATAATAGGTTCCTAAACTTGGATCAAGCGTAAAACCGTTTACCCCATTTCCGGTCGTGTAGACAATCATCGTGGAAGATCCGTAAACCACGTATCCTGCTGCGATTTGATTTACCCCTTTTTGCAGAAAATCGGCCAGAGTCACAGGTGTTCCCGGCTCGGTTACCCGGCGGTAAATCGAAAAAATAGTCCCCACTGAAACATTCACGTCGATGTTTGAAGAGCCGTCTAAAGGATCAATTAACACTACATATTTGCTCAGGTGTGCGTTTGTGCCACATTTGATTTCGATAAAGTGGTCGGTTTCCTCGGATGCGATTCCACATACCACTTCACGCTGAGACAAAGCTTCGATGAAGATTTCATTGGCCAGTACGTCCAGTTTTTGCTGTTCTTCACCCTGAATGTTTTCATTACCCGCTTTCCCGATGATATTTGCGATCCCGGCTTTGTTCACTTCGCGGTTCACCACTTTTGAGGCGAGTCGGATTGCGCTTAATAATCTTGAAAGTTCACCGGTGGAATACTGAAAATCTTCCTGTTTGTCAATAATAAATTCACCCAGCGTTCGAAAATTATCTGTCAATTGCATGTTTTTTTAGATTTCCCACAAATTTCGGAAAAAACTTTGGATTTCCCCTAATTAATTCTACGATTCACGATTATTATCTTCCTTTAAACCTGCTCTTTTCAAAATTAGAAAAATAAGATTTATATCATTGTTTGCTTTCTCAAACCAATTGCCGCTTTCCGTGAAAATTTGTAACTTTACGAACCTTATATTTTAAAAAAAATCTACTGAAATTATATGGACACCACTAAGTTTGTAAACCGCCATATTTCCATGAACGAAGCTGATAAACAGGCGATGTTAAAGAAAATAGGCGTTTCGGGAATTGATGAGCTCATTTCTCAGACCATTCCGGATTCTATCCGTTTAAAAAATGAATTAAACATTTCTAAAGCACTTTCTGAGCAAGAAATGCTGATGCATTCAAAAGATCTTGCCCAGAAAAATCTACCCTTTGACAATTACATCGGGTTTGGATACCACAACACCATTTTGCCGAGTGCAATTCAGAGAAATATTCTGGAAAATCCATCATGGTACACTGCTTACACCCCATATCAGGCGGAAATCGCGCAGGGAAGATTAGAGGCTTTGCTGAATTTCCAGACTGTTATCGTCAATTTGACGGGACTTCCTTTAGCCAACGCCTCGCTTTTAGACGAATCCACGGCGGCTGCGGAAGCGATGCATATGTTTTTCGAGAGCAGAACGAAAGATCAGAAAAAAAATGGAGCAATTCAATTTTTTGTTTCTGATTTGGTTTTACCGCAAACCATTGCTGTTTTGAAAACAAAAGCAGAAGGTTTGGGAATAGAGATCATCGTCGGAAACTACAAAGATCACCGGTTCACTGATTCGTATTTCGGTGTTTTGCTGCAATATCCCGGGAAAAATGGAATCATTGTGGACTACACAGATGCGATTATGCACTATAAGGAATTTGACCTCCAGGTAGTAGTTGCTTGTGATCCTATGGCTTTAGTGAAACTGAAGTCGCCTGCAGAAATGGGAGCGGACTGCGCAGTGGGAACTACTCAGCGATTCGGAATTCCTATGGGTTACGGAGGCCCTCACGCGGCATTTTTTGCCTGCAAGGAGGATTATAAACGCGATATTCCCGGAAGAATCATTGGTGTTTCTCAGGATGCTTATGGAAAACGGGCCTTGAGAATGGCGCTTCAAACCAGAGAGCAGCATATTAAAAGGGAAAAAGCTACCTCAAATATCTGTACGGCACAGGTTCTTTTGGCAGTAATGGCCGGAATGTATGCCGTTTATCATGGCCCCAAAGGATTGGAATTTATCGCTAACCAAATTCACTTTAAAGCAAATGCATTGCGGGACGGGTTGAAAGCACTTGGCTTTGATACCGTGGAAGAGCCTATTTTTGACACCGTGAAAATCAGAATTCACGAGGAGGAAAAAAAGACCTTGATGCAGATCATGCGCGACCACAAAATTAACCTCAATTATTTCACAGAAGGTGTGGTGAGTATTTCCGTCAACGAAGCTACCACTAAGGAAAAACTTCAAATATTGTTTGATGCATTTGCCAATGTGAAAGACAGGCAAAGTTTCAAACTGGTTTTTAAAGAAGAAATTGAAATTCCAAAAGAATACCTAAGAACAGATGAAATCCTTACTGATGAAGTTTTCAATAAATACCACACCGAAACCGAGTTGATGCGCTACATCAAGCGTTTAGAAAGAAAAGATTTGTCTTTGACCCACTCCATGATTTCGCTTGGGTCTTGTACGATGAAACTCAATGCTGCGACCGAAATGCTGCCGCTTTCCTGGCCGGAATGGGGCGGAGTGCATCCATTTGTTCCAACCGAACAGGCAGGTGGTTACCAGACTCTAATCCAGGAATTGGAAAAAGATTTGGCAGAAATTACTGGATTTGCAGGCACTTCTCTGCAGCCAAATTCCGGAGCACAAGGAGAATATGCCGGTTTAATGGTCATCCGGGAATATCACAAATCCAGAGGTGAGGCACATAGAAATATTGTATTGATTCCACAGTCTGCCCATGGAACAAATCCGGCATCCGCAGTGATTGCTGGAATGAAAGTGGTGGTGGTGAAAAACCTTGAAAATGGAGAAATCGATTTTGAAGATTTAAAGGCAAAAGCGGAGCAACATAGCGAAAACCTTTCTGCAGCTATGATTACCTATCCGTCAACTTATGGATTTTTTGATGACAATATCATTGAAATTACCAAACTCATTCACGAACACGGCGGACAAGTCTATATGGACGGTGCCAATATGAATGCACAGGTTGGATTTACTTCGCCAGGAAATATCGGTGCTGATGTTTGTCATCTTAACTTGCATAAAACCTTCGCAATTCCTCATGGTGGAGGTGGACCAGGAGTGGGACCAATCTGTGTTGCGGAACATTTGGTGAAATTCCTTCCTTCAAATCCCAATATTAAAATTGGATCCAAAGAATCTATCGACGCGATTTCAGCGGCTCCGTTTGGTTCATCTTTGGTGTTGAATATTTCATATGCCTACATCAAAATGCTTGGAACAGATGGTTTGAAAAAAGCGACAGAACACGCGATTCTGAATGCCAATTATTTAAAAGAAGTTTTGGCAGAGCATTTTCCAATTCTTTATGCCAACTCAAAAGGACGGGTTGCCCATGAATGTATCGTGGATTTCCGACAGTTCAAACCACTTGGAATTGAAGTTGCAGATGTGGCGAAACGTTTGATGGATTACGGTTTCCACGCACCAACGGTGAGTTTCCCGGTTGCCGGAACTTTGATGATCGAACCGACCGAATCCGAAAGCAAAGCTGAACTGGACCGTTTCGTGGAAGCATTGATTTCCATTAAAAAAGAAATCGAGGAAATTGCAGAAGGAACAGCAGATGCAGTGAATAATGTCTTGAAAAATGCACCACATACGGAACAAATCGTGATTTCCGATTCTTGGGACAAGCCTTACAGCCGCGAAAAAGCAGCATATCCATTGGATTGGGTGAGAGACCACAAATTCTTCGCATCCGTTTCCAGAGTGGATGAAGCTTATGGTGACAGAAATTTGATTTGTACGTGTGCGCCGATTGAGGAGTATATGTAATACGATCGATTTCCTGCGGAGTGAATTTTGCTCCGGAAGTCATTTTCATTGAACGATTTTTATTAAAATCTTAAAATTCCCAATCGAAAGGCTGGGAATTTTTTTTGGTGTAATATTTATGACTTTGATAAAAATCAAAGTGATGACAACAAAACTCACTGTGGATTTCTCATAGACTTTCCATTTCTCACCTATGCATTCCGCAGAAATTGTTCCGTTTCGGGGTTTCACCGGCGTAATCTCTGAAAACGGAAAGGTATTTATATTCAGGCAATGCTTTTATCCAATTGGAAAACTTGGTTTTATTGGTGTCGGATTCAAAATATTTCTTTTCATTTTCTATCAGGCTTTTTTTCCGGTCATATAAAAACGGTTTAAAATCAGAAAGTTTGTTCCTTTGAAAGTATTCTGGCCGTTTTTTCCGAGTGTCTTCATTGGTCGGGATTACAACTTTTTTTTTTCTGGTTTTCAGGGTTAATTCCCTGCTTTGAGATGAAACAATTTTCTTCGGTGGTATCCTTTTGGGCAGCGGTATTTTCATTTTTCCGGCAAGAAAAAACGAACAGGAGTAAAAGCCAAAAATGCGATTTCATTCCGAGTTTTTCTATTTTCTTAAAATTTAGACTTATTTTTGATAACTCGTTATGATTTTAAACAGCCTATTCAGCAACCAACGGACCGGTAACCATCCCCAAAACATCGTTTCCAGAACGGATTTTCAAAGGGATTTCGACCGGATTATTTTTTCGTCCGCGTTCAGAAGATTACAAAACAAAACCCAGGTTTTTCCACTTCCGGGAAGCGTTTTCGTGCATAACCGATTGACACATTCTTTGGAAGTTTCCTCTGTTGGCCGAAGTTTGGGAAGTGCGGTCGGTGAATTTATCGTTAAAGATTTTGAAAAATATTTGAATGAAGATTCCAAGAATTTTTATCAGCACAATCTTCACAATGTCATTGCCGCGGCTTGTCTTTGCCACGATGTAGGGAATCCGGCGTTCGGACATTCCGGCGAGGATGCCATTGCAAGTTATTTCGACAAAAATGAAAAAGATTTAAAGCTGAAGTTTTCCGAAAAAGAGTGGGCAGATTTGGTAAATTTTGAAGGAAACGCAAATGCAATCCGGGTTTTGACCAACCAACAAAACGGGAAAGACGAAGGGGGAACCCAGCTCACTTTTTCCACTTTGGCGAGTATTGCGAAATATCCGTGCGAAGCGGTGGCAAAGCAGAACGGAATGATTCACCGTAAGAAATTCGGGTTTTTCCAGAATGAAAAAGAGACTTTTTTGGCGGTTGCCCAATCCATGAATTTGATTCAGGAAAGTTCGGAACCGGTGATATTTAAAAGGCATCCGTTTGTTTGGCTCGTGGAAGCAGCAGACGATATTTGCTACAACATCATCGATATGGAAGATGCGCACCGGTTGGGAATTGTATCCACTTCCGATTGTGAGAACCTGTTTTTCGAACTCATCAAATCCGAAAACCAAAACACGAAAAGGGTAGAAGACAAATTGGCAATCCTAACGAATGCGAATGAGCGGATTTCCTATTTAAGGGCGAAAGTGATCAACGCATTAATCAACAATTCTTTGGAAATCTACCAGCAAAATTTCGATCGGGTTTTGAATGGGACTTTAGACAAAGCCTTGCTGGATATCTACAAATCCGAAAACAAATCCCTACAGGAAATCGAATCTTTTTCCATTGAAAAAATTTATGGACACAAAGCAGTCGTGGAAATTGAAAACGCCGGATACAACGTGATGTACGAGCTTTTAGACCATTTTATTCCACCTGTTTTAAAGGAAAAATCCACACGGAAATCCTACGACAAAATGGCTTTGAAACTCCTGCCAAAACAATTCTTTTATGAAGACGGAACCGATTACCAGAAAGTGCTCGGTATTATCGATTTTGTATCTGGAATGACGGATAATTTCGCGACCGATCTTTACCGGAAAATCAAGGGAATAGATATTGGAATGACGATGTAAGCGATTTAAACTTTAGCTAAAAATTCCTCGAAGGTGGCAATCACAGAAACCGTACCATCGTTTTCAATTTTGTTGAGTTTTAAAAATTCGATCCGATTTACCGAATTTTCGTCGTAAGGTTTTTGAACGCGCACGTAATTTTCGGTGAAACCATGCATGAATCCGTCCTTGTTGTCGTGTTCCCAAAGTACGGGAAGCGTTTTGCCAAGCTGGGTTTGGTAGAATGCCATTTTCTTTTTCTCGGAAAGAATTCGGAGCATTTTGTTTCGTTTCTTTCGGTCTGCAATGGGAACAAAGCCTTCCATATTGGCAGCTTCGGTGTTTTCTCTTTCTGAATAGGTAAAAACGTGCAGATAGGAAATCGGAAGTTGGTTTAGAAAATGATAAGTTTTCAAAAACTCTTCATCGGTTTCGCCCGGAAATCCCACGATCACATCCACTCCGATGCAGGCATCCGGCATCACTTCACGGATTTTGGAGATTCTGTCTGTGTAAAGTCTGGTCAAATAGCGGCGCTTCATTTTTTTCAGAAGTTCATCGCTTCCACTTTGCAGCGGAATATGGAAATGAGGGACGAAACTCTTGGATTTTGAAACCAAATCTATACTTTCATCCTTCAAAAGGTTAGGCTCAATCGAAGAAATCCGGATTCTTTCAATTCCATCCACTTTGTCGAGTTCGGAAATCAAGTCCAGAAAAGTATGTTCGTGCTTCTTGTTCCCAAATTCGCCTTTTCCGTAATCGCCAATGTTTACGCCGGTTAAAACGATTTCCTTGATTCCTTTTTCTGCTATTTCTTTGGCGTTTTTAATGACGTTTTTAATGGTGTCCGAACGGGAAATCCCTCTTGCCAATGGAATCGTGCAATATGTACATTTGTAATCGCAGCCATCCTGAACTTTTAGAAACGCCCTTGTTCGATCGCCAATCGAGTAGCTCCCGATGAAGAAGTCTGCTTCGTCAATCTCGCAGGAATGAACGATTCCGCTTGATTGGGATTTTTGCAAATCGTCTAGGTAACTTAGGATGTTGAACTTTTCAGTAGCGCCCAAAACCATGTCAACTCCTTCCATTCCGGCAATTTCTTCAGGTTTCAATTGTGCGTAGCAACCGATGATGATTACCAAACCATCCGGATTTGCTTTCATGGCACGTTTTACATGGAACCTACATTCTTTGTCGGCGGTTTCCGTCACCGAGCAGGTATTGATGATATAGACATCTGCTTTATCGTCGAAACTCACTTTTTCATAACCGGCATCCGTCAGTTGACGTGCAATGGTGGAAGTTTCCGCAAAATTTAATTTGCAGCCAAGTGTATGAAAAGCAGCGGTTTTGTGGGTAGAAGGTTTCATAATTTTGAGAGGGCAAATTTACGGAAATTATTTTATCATTATTCGGATATATTCATCAGAATATAAAAAGAAAAAACCACTACCGAAGTTGTGGTTAATAATGAAAAAATTTAATTTGATATGTAAAGATATTATATCCTAAATATAAGAGATTTCCTTGTAGCAATCAGGTGAAAGATCCCATGAACAAGATGTTGCTTTGCTGGAAAGTATCGCGATTCTCCTGTTTTCAGTGTCAAATAATTTGCAGTCTTCCAGGTTGAGTTTGCTGGTTCTGTAAATATGCAGACTTGCTGAAATTTCATCGGAATTATTGATGATCGAATGGATTCCGCCCATTTCCTCCGCGAAGATTTCGCCTTGGTTAGCAAAAGTTCGCGCGTCATATTCGATGAAGTTTGAATTTTTCCGGTAACTGACTTCCGTCAAACTACCTTTCAGGATTTTGATTCTTCCGTCGTAATTGCCGTGATCATGAATCGCCGAACAGTTGTCGATTCCCCAAAGCATGATGAATGCGACAACCTCGCCGCTGTAAATCGGAATTCTCAGGTAGGTTCCATTTTCCACTTTAGTTTGAGAAAGCGGAAAGATCTTATTGAAATCGTTATAGTCGTAGGTAAACAGCAAGTCGCAAATTTCCTCGAAGCTAAGAGGTTTTTTGGTGGCTAAGTCATCCAAAACCTGCTTTAAACTCTGTAATCCAGCCGTATTCTTCATGTTGTGTAATTTGGTAGTACAAAAGTAGTTACGGTATGCTGAAATAGGGTGCTGCAAAGTGTTGATTTATGTCAACCTTGATTTTTATCAGTAAAATTTTTGAGATGATTTTATGGTCATATTGCTGGTTTTCAAATCTTATAATCGTCACGGACTTCGCTACTTTTTGCATAGCAAACCGGCGAGGAATTTTGTTGGATGTTTTCTGGTTTTTGCTTTTTCAAAATTTCTTTATTGAATTCCTGTGACTTATTTCTTGCGATGGAAAGCGTTTTCCAATGGTCGTCCTTCAACATCTTAGCCACATAAACAATTTGACCAATGTGGTAAGGATAATGAGCAAGTTGCCTCAAAACGGCATCTAAAACGGAATGTTTTTCACCCCGAATGGTGATTTCTTTGAGCCATGTTTCGTCATTGATTTGGTGCAGAGAATCCATGAAAACTTTCCAGCCCTTTTCCCAAATTTCTATCATTTCGTCTTTTGAATGGATGTCGTTTTCGAATTCAGAATCCCTGTTTCGCCATTCTTTCTCGCCATCTTCGGTCAGAAAATTCGTCCATCTGGAAAGCATGTTCCCGGAAATATGTTTCACGATGGTCGCTATTGAATTGCTTTCTGGATTAAATTGCCACAAAACTTCTTCGTCATTGAGCTGGCCAAAAGTGTTGTCGCCAAGTTCTTTATAGTAAAGAAATCGTTTGATGAATAAATCTTTCATTTCAATTAATTTTTCTATCAAATTTACAAAAGATCCGAGATTGCCAGATTAATATCAAGTTAATCGATGATGGCAAATTTCCTTTATGGTCTAAGCAAAAGTGAAATCCAATACCTTTGACCTAAATTAGCAGTCTTTAGGGACGGGGAAATCTAAATTAGGTTTATTTTGAAAACTTAAGAAAGACACCGAAACAATTGCGTAATATGGATAACTATTTGATATAAGTTAAATTTCCGCAGAGGTTTTCCAGGTGAAATATTTTATCGAAAGGCGACTGGATTTTCTGCAGATTTTCCTTGTTTTGAATAAAGGTGTAGCGCGATGCAAGAGAATTCATATCCGAAACGATCACGAGCCAACATTCGTCCACAGTGCTGTCGTAATAAGGGAATTTATGGTTTTTCTTCTCGATGAGTTCAATGATTTTTTCCGAGCAAAGTCCGTCGAAAAGTCCCAAATTAAAATCATAGGTGATGAACACATTTCTTCGGTGCTTTGATTTTCGGATTTTTTTCACGCAACCAAAAGCTTTGCCTTTTCTGATGCAGTTTCCTATGTTTTGCACTATTTCCGTTTGTTTTTCAAGAAGATCAAGTTTCGAAAGGTTCCGAAATTCCAAAAAATAGACACCGCGGTATTTCGGGGTGTCTTCTTTTTCGAGCAATAATTCTACCTCACGGAAAATTTTGTTGAGCTGGCTTTCCACTTTCTTGGTTTCAAGGTGATTGATGACTTCGGTGAGTTCGATTCCTATTTTCTTGTCATGGAGTTTGGCGATGAAGTCGGGACTTTCGCAAGTAAGGTTTTCAAACTGGACTTCAGGAAAGTGATGAAGGAAGGAATTGAGTAAGAGTATTTCAGATTTTTTCCTGTATTTGTCTCGCTCATGAAGGGTAGAATCATCGATTTCGCGGTGATATTTTTCCATCGGCTTCTTTTTCAGATGTCGGTTCAGGTAATACAAGGACAGATTTTTAATCAAATCTTCTTCGGAAAATACTTTTTTCATCACATTAAATTTTGAAAACCAATATTTTACGATTTTAAAGTTAAGAAAAAAAACAATACATCGGTCAACTAATGGAAAATTTAAGATTGAATTCATGTAGAAATAAATTAATTTTACGAAAACTTTTGCTTTGGAAAAGAGAGAAAAATATTGCAAAAACTGTTGTCAGCACCTGATTTTAGAACAGAAATTTTGTCACAATTGCGGACAGAGAGCAGATGTTCATCGAATCAATTACCATTTCCTGCTGCATGAAATCCAGCATGGAATTTTTCATGTTGACAAAGGAATTTTATACACCATCAAGGAACTTTTTACCAGACCGGGACATACCATTCGGGAATATATCGAAGGGAAAAGACAAAGCCACTTTAAGCCGGCTCTTTTGATCATGATTCTTGCAACCGTCACGGTTCTTCTGAATCACTGGATCAATGGCGGAAAATATCTGATGGGCAATACGGTTTCAGTAAATGGGTTAGATAAAACCGGCGAAATCCAAGACGAAAAATTCTTGAAGATTGCAAACTCAATCGGAGAAAACTTCAATATCGTGGTGACTTGGATCAATGCGCATTTTGCCATTTCGATGCTTTTGATGGTTCCGTTTTTTGCATTTGCATTTTGGGTGGCTTTCCGAAAATTCAGACTCAATTTTCCCGAATGGTTGGTGATTTCCAGCTTCGTTACCGGTCAGGGAATGGTGCTGTATATTATTCTGATCGTACTTGCCAAAAAAATTGCCAATTTAAACAGCCTGTTCTTTCTTTGTTTATTTGGTTTGATTTTGTGGACCATGCTTCAGTTTTTCAATAAAAGCGGAAAAATAAGCATTGCGCTGCGAACGTTCTTGGCACTTTTTATTTACTACGCCATTTTTGTGGGGCTCGTTTTAGTCTTCATTTTCGCGATCATTTTTCAGGCTAGATGATAAAAATTAACTTTAAAAGAGGATTAAAATCTTTAAATTTGCGGCTTTAATCAAAGTACAAAATGGATTTTAACAACTTTCAAATGCCTTTTGGCATCAACTCCAATTATTCAAAAAAAGTCGCCTATTTCTCCATGGAGTTCGCCATTGATCAGGCGCTGAAAATATATTCCGGCGGACTGGGATTCCTTGCGGGTTCCCACATGAGGAGCGCATACAACCTGAAACAGGATTTGGTGGGAATCGGAATTCTGTGGAAGTTTGGATACTATGACCAGGCTAGAAACCACGACCAGACTTTGCAACCTACCTGGACCAGGAAAATGTATTCCTTTTTGCAGGATACAGGAATTAAATTTCAGATTGAGATTCATTCCGCACCAGTTTGGGTAAAGGTTTATTACCTGGATCCGGAGATTTTCCACACCGCACCGATGTTCTTTCTTTCCACAGACGTTCCTGAAAACGACCACATTTCCAAAACCATTTGTCACCGGCTTTATGACGCCAACGAATCTACCAAAATTGCGCAATATATTTTGCTCGGTAAAGGGGGCGCGAAACTGTTGGATATGATGAACTTCGAGAGAGATGTTTATCATTTGAATGAGGCACATGGACTTCCAGCGGCGTTTTACCTATTGAAAAAATTCGGGGGCGATTTGGCAAAAGTGAAAGAAAAACTGGTTTTCACCACGCATACTCCTGAAGAGGCAGGAAATGAAAAACATAATATCTTCAGGTGTCACGATATGTCCTATTTTTCAGGATTGACGATTGATGAGGTGAAAACAATCGAAGGAGTGGAAGATGACCGTTTCAATCATTCGCTTTGCGCTTTGAGAATGGCCAGAGTTGCCAATGGTGTTTCCCAGCTTCACGGCGAAGTTTCCCGATTGATGTGGAGTAAATATCCTGGAATCTGCGAAATCAAGTCGATAACGAACGCACAGGAATTTAAATACTGGTCAGACAAACCATTGTACAGTGCCAAAGACGAAGACGATAAAACTTTGTTCGATTTCAGAAAAAAACATTTGAAAAAGCGTTTGTTCAAGACTGTGGCAGATCAAACAGGGAATTTATTTGACGAGAATGTCTTCACCATTGTTTGGGCAAGGAGATTTGCCGGTTATAAAAGAGCAGATTTGTTGCTGCATGACAAAGCACGTTTTGAGCGCTTGCTCAACAATCCGAAATATCCGGTTCAGATTATTTGGGCCGGAAAGCCTTATCCAATGGATTACTCCGCAATTTCTACCTTCAATACGCTGGTTGAAGAAAGTAAATATTTCAAAAATATGGCGGTGCTCACAGGTTATGAACTTTCTTTGAGCAAATTGCTGAAACAAGGTTCTGATTTGTGGCTGAACAATCCACGTGTTCCAAGAGAAGCATCCGGAACTTCTGGAATGACGGCCGCAATGAACGGATCAGTGAACTTGTCCACCGATGATGGATGGATTCCGGAATTTGTGAAAAAAGGAATCAACGGATTCGTCGTCCCACAAGCGGATTATCATGTGCTCAGTGTTTATGATCAAGATCAGTATGATCTGGAAAATCTGTATCATGTTCTGGAAAATGAGATTCTCCCGATTTATTACGATAATCCTGATCAATGGCGAAGGATTCAGCAAAATGCCATGGATGATGTGAAAGGATTTTTCAATTCCGATAGAATGGCCGATGAATATTACAAAAAGATCTACGAAGAGTTTAAATAATAGATACTCCGAATTGACTGATTATAGTCGATAATATTTCTAAAAAACCAATGGGGCGCGCTTTCTTGTACTGAATATGGTCAAAGAAAGTGCGCTTTTTAATAAAAAAAAGTGACTTCAGCAAGACTTAAAAAAATCCCGGTTTTGAAGCCATTTGAACTCAAAATTTATTCCTATTTTTATTCAAAACAAAACCAGTATGAATCCAAGTATTTGGGAACTCGAAACATTTTATAGAAAACGGGATGTGATCATTGTGGGAGCAGGTTTTACCGGATTATGGACTGCGATTTCGGTGAAAGAAAAGTATCCGGAGAGATCAGTTCTGGTGGTGGACAGAAGTGCTGTTCCAATCGGCGCATCCACCAGAAATGCCGGTTTCGCATGTTTTGGAAGTTTGACGGAAGTGATTTCCGATTCCGAAAAGATGGGGTGGGAAAAAACTTTGGAATTGGTAAAGTTGAGGTTGGAAGGTTTGAAGAAAATCCAGAATGATTTCAAAGCCGATGAAATCGATTTCGAGTTATGCGGCGGATTTGAAATCATTAATGATGAAGCACCTTTACAGAGAATTGATGAAGTTAACGAAAAGTTGAAATCCATCACAGGTTTAACGAAAACCTATGCTTTAAATCAAAGTAAACTGAAAGAAGTCGGATTAGGAAACTCCCGATTTTTGATCGAAAACTCCATCGAAGGTTCGCTGCATTCCGGCAAGTTATTGCAGAAACTTTTGGAAAAATGCCAGATCTTAGGGGTTGAGTTCCTCTTGGGAACAGAGATCTTAGACATTAATGAAAACAAAAATTCAGTAAAAATTATTGCTCAAGATTTCGAAATTGAAGCTGAAAAAATTGTCATTGCAACCAATGCATTTACCAAAAATCTACTTCCGGAAATCGATTTGGTACCCGCGCGTGGACAAATTCTTTTGACCGGACCTATCGAAAATTTGAAATTAAGGGGAACTTTCCATTATGACGAAGGGTTTTATTATTTCCGAAATCTGGGAAACCGCGTTCTCTTGGGAGGTGGCAGAAATCAAGATTTGAAGAATGAAGAAACGGATTCGCTGGACACTACAGATTTCCTTCAAAACCATCTCGAGAACTTCTTGAAAACAGTAGTCATTCCAAATCAGGATTTCCAGATTTCAAACCGGTGGAGCGGAATTATGGCGATGGGAAAGGAGAAATCGCCCATTATTACTAAAGTTTCCGAAAGACAAATTGCTGCAGTGCGACTTTCCGGAATGGGTGTTGCACTCGCTCCGAAAATTGGTGATAGGGTTGCGGAAATTCTATGATTTTTAATTTCAAAAAGAATCTGCGGATTTCTCTGATCATAATATTCTAAAGAAAATGATGGGAGAGTGGTTTTGCGGAGCAGCACGCCTCATCTCCGAAAATCCGGGGGATTCATGTGCCTTGATAAACTTTATCAAAAAAATCAGCGATCGTTTGAAAAAAACATTTCAATTTTGCATATTCAACCCCTGAATTCTATCTTTGCGAAATGGACTATCCGAGTAAGGTTTTGGCAAAAGCAGTAGAGGAAATTTCCGGACTTCCCGGAATCGGTAAAAAATCGGCGCTCCGTTTGGCACTACATCTCCTGAAGCAACCAGAAAGTCAGGCCATCTCTTTGGGAAATGCGCTGAAAAATCTGGTCACAGAGATTAGATATTGCAGGGAATGTTATAATTTTTCAGATTTTGAAATTTGCGATATCTGTGCAGATTCTAGCAGGAATGAGGAGATTTTGTGCATCGTGGAAGATGTGCGGGATGTAATGGCCATTGAAAATACCCATAAATTTCGGGGTAAATATTTGGTTTTAGGAGGAAGAATCTCACCGATGGAAGGAATTGGTCCCCATCAACTCAATATTTCTGCGATTGAGAAAAAACTGAATACTAAAGTGGTGAAAGAACTCGTTTTTGCATTAAGTGCAACTATGGAAGGAGACACTACCGCATATTATATCTACAAGAGATTTAAGGATTTTGGTGTGAAATTCTCTACCATCGCACGTGGAATTTCAATGGGTGACGAGCTGGAATATGCTGACGAAATTTCACTTGGAAAATCTATTCAAAACAGAATTCCATATAACGAAGCAGGGTAGATATCACTTATGGAAACAAAAATTTCGGTAATTATTCCCGTTTTTAATGCACAGGAAACCATCGTGAAAGCGCTGGACTCCATCAAAAACCAAAATGGAGCTTTTGATTTCGAAATCATCGTGGTGAACGACGGGTCAACTGATGAAAGTGTGCCAGTGATTGAGCGTTACAGCGCAGAAAATCCACAGATGAAAATCATCCTGAAAAGCCAAAAAAATGGTGGAGTCTCAGCCGCCAGAAATGTTGGATTGGAATTGGTGACCGGTGACTTCATTGCATTTTTGGATGCAGATGACGAATGGCTTCCCAACAAGACTTGGAAACAATTGGCACTCCTCCGTGGAACTAGTCCGAACATTGACTTGATATCGTCTTCCAGGAACAATTCAAAATTATTATTTCCTTATTTCCTAGATCAAAATAATTTGGCAAAGGTAACTTTCAACAAGTTGCTCTTGCGAAATGAGATGCATCCTTCCACAGTGGTTTTCAAGAAAACCATTTTGAAAAAAACAGGTTTTTTTGATTCCAAACAGAGGTATGCCGAAGATGTCTATTTCTTTTTGAACGCCGCAAAACATTATGATTTGTACATTTTGGGTGAAAATCTTGTGATTGCCGGTGGTGGGAAACGTTCTTTTGGAGTTTCCGGGCTTTCTGCAAACCTTTTGGAAATGAAGCGGGGTTACCAAAAAAACGTCCGTGATATGTACCAGGCGGGAAATATCAGTTATTCCAAGTATAGATTTCTTCGAATTTTTTATAGATTCAAGTATTTTGTTTTGGTTCTCAGAAGGAATTATTATAACCTAAAATAGCAAATTAGATTGAAGAAACTCTCCATTATTATCGTCAATTATAACGTCACCGATTTACTGCGGGCTTGCTTGAAGTCCATAGAAAATTTTGTGCAGGGGATTGATTACGAAGTTATTGTTGTGGATAATGCCTCTTCCGATACTACTTGGAAGGAATTGATACCGGCATTTCCGCAGGTTCAATTTGTGCCACAGAAAAATAATTTTGGATTTGCTGTTGCCAATAATTTAGCGGTAAAAATAGCGCAAGGCGAATACATTCTATTGCTCAATCCAGACACAGAATTCGAAAGTCATGATTTGAAAGAAGCGCTGGATTTCGCAGATTCCATGCAGGATTTTGGCTGTCTTGGAGTGCAGATGCATAATAAACTCGGACATTTTCTTCCTGAAAGCAAACGTTCGGTTCCGGGAGTTTTCAATTCTTTCAACAAATTATTTGTATGTTTCGGAAATAGCAACAGAAAAACCTATTACCGAAATGACATCTTAGCGTCTGAGATTGCTGAGGTAGAGGTCATTACGGGCGCATTTTTTCTTTGCAAAAAGCAAACTTATCAGGAAGTCGGCGGCTTGGATGAAGCCTATTTTATGTATGGTGAAGATATCGATTTGTGTTATTCGCTGCTTCGCGCAAAAAAACGCAACTGGTATTATGGAAAAGTATCCATCCTTCATCACAAAGGTGAAAGCACAGTGAAAGACAAAATTTATCTGGAACGGTTTTTCGGAGCGATGCAGATTTTTGTGGACAAATATTATCGGGGTAAAAAACCGATTCAGTATTTTATTCTGAGTATGGGTCTGCGATTTAAGCATTTCCTGGAACGAAGAAAGTTGCGCAAATCGCTGCAATAGTTAAGTCTGTTTCTTAATAGCTTAATATGCTTCGATTCCTTTAAGCATTGCTGAAAAAACCTTAAATTTGCATTTTTGAAATCCCTATGAAAACAGTCCAAATCCACGACAAAGAATTCGTTCCTTACCTTAAGAATGACGAGATCCAACAGATTATCAAAGACCTTGCAGAGAAGGTTTATGAGGATTATAAAGACGAAACGCCTGTCTTCATTGGGGTTTTGAACGGAGTAATCATGTTTTTTTCGGATTTCCTGAAACATTATCCTGGTCCTTGCGAAATTGCCTTTATCCAGATGAGTTCTTATTTGGGTGGGCTCCAAAGTACCGGAATCGTATACAAAAAAATGGAACTCACCAAAGAAGTGGAAGGAAGACATATTATTTTGATGGAAGATATCGTGGACACAGGAAATACCTTAGAAAGTCTGCACGCCTACTTTAAAAATACCCAAAGACCAAAATCCCTGAAGATTGCCACATTACTGATGAAACCTGAAGTGTACAGTAAGGAGTTCAAAATCGATTATGTGGCGAAAGAAATCCCAAACAAATTCGTGCTCGGATATGGATTGGATTATGATGAACTGGGAAGAAATCTGCCAGATCTTTATCAACTTGCAGAAGGCAGAATAAACCATTAATTTGATGAGCTAATTCCTTATGGAGATTGGCTTTAAAAATATTTAAATTTAAATCTAATAAAAATGGCGTTCGCAAAAAGCCACCCGCTCATTGCCAAATGCCGAAAGTAAAAGAAATGATCAACATCGTACTCTTTGGTCCTCCCGGAAGTGGGAAAGGAACTCAAGCCCAAAACCTTATCGAGAAGTTTAATCTGAAACAGATTTCTACAGGCGATTTGTTTCGCTACAATATGAAAAATGATACGGAGCTCGGTAAATTGGCAAAATCATATATTGACAAAGGCGAACTGGTTCCCGACGAAGTGACGACCGACATGCTGATTGACGAGGTGAAAAAACCAACCGAAAGCAACGGTTTTATTTTCGACGGTTATCCAAGAACCGCCAATCAAACTGAAGCATTGGAGAAAATTGTGAAGGAGGTTTTGAATTCTGATATTTCCGTGTGTTTGTCTTTGGTGGTGGAAGATGAAATATTGGTCGAAAGACTGCTGAAAAGAGGCGAAACTTCCGGTAGAGTTGACGACTCCAACGAGGAAATCGTTAGAAACAGAATCAAGGAATATTACGCAAAAACTGCTGAAGTTGCCGAACTCTACAAAAAACAGGGAAAATATGTAGAAGTAAACGGAGTTGGTGGCATTGATGAAATATCGCAAAAACTTATTGCGGAAGTGGAAAAAATAAAAAAATAATTGTTTCGGGTTTCAAGTCTCAAGTTTTTAGTTGGGAAAACCTGAAATTTTAAACCAAAAAACTTGAAACTAAGAATTTTATGAGCAATTTCGTAGATTACGTAAAAATACATTGCAAAAGCGGTCACGGCGGTGCTGGTTCGGCACATCTTCGGCGTGAAAAATACATTCCGAAAGGTGGACCAGATGGTGGTGACGGCGGCAGAGGTGGAAGCATCATCATGAAAGGGAATTCCCATGAATGGACGCTTCTCCCGCTTCGTTATACCCGACACATCAAAGCAGAACGCGGCGAAAACGGGGGAAAAAACCAACTGACCGGTGCAGCAGGAGCAGATGTTTATATAGAAGTTCCCGTAGGAACCATTGCTAAAAACGAAGAAGGTGAAATCATCGGCGAGATTTTGGAAGACCAACAGGAAATTGTTTTGATGAAAGGTGGAAAAGGAGGACTCGGAAACGAGCATTTCAAATCCGCCACCAATCAAACGCCTAGATATGCACAACCCGGACTTCCCGGTGAGGAAGGTTTCATTACTTTTGAGCTGAAACTCTTGGCAGATGTAGGTTTGGTCGGTTTTCCAAATGCGGGGAAATCCACATTGCTGTCTTCTGTTTCAGCAGCAAAACCGAAGATAGCAGATTATGCGTTTACGACTTTGACCCCGAATCTCGGAATTGTGGAATACCGGAACCATCAGTCTTTTGTGATGGCGGATATCCCGGGAATCATCGAAGGTGCAGCGGAAGGAAAAGGTCTTGGTCACCGCTTTTTACGGCATATCGAAAGAAACTCTATTTTACTTTTTCTGATCCCGGCAGATTCCCAGGAACATTTTGAGGAATTTAAAATCCTTGAAAACGAATTGAAAGAATACAATCCAGATCTTTTAGACAAGGAATTCATCCTTTCCGTTTCAAAATCGGATTTGCTGGATGAGGAATTAAAGACAGAAATCGCAAAAGAGTTCCCGGAAAATAAAAAGCCGATTTTCTTTTCCGCAGTTACAGGCGAAGGTTTGATGGAATTGAAAGATGTGATTTGGAAGCATTTGCACGAATAATTTCTCTTTACAAAGGGATTTGCTCTATATAAGTATTGACGGAAAATCAAAAGTGGATTTAAAGAAAATGACAACGGTATTTATATCGATATTGTTTATGTCCTTGCAACATACTGAAGCTAACAAATAATGTTGCCTGTAAGTGCAAAGTATCAAATTCTTAATAGTTTTTATATTTCAGCGGAAATCAATTATTTCGCAATTACTTTGAGCAGCGAGCCAAGTCAGGGTTTTAATGGAAATGGTTTGCGCAATGCCAAAGATCTCGAAAGTGCAAAAACCCTCAATATTTTTCCATTTGTAGGCTCCGGATTTTTTTTCACCAAGAATTTTTTGTCGATGCAAGGTATGATTTTGGAGTTTCAGACCTGATGAAAAGTGAGATTAATCTAAAAGGCTAACTCTTTCAGTTTGGTTTGGGATAAAGGACCAAATAATTTCGGAACAATTATTGAACGGAATATTACATTAAAGTAAGAAACATGAAATATTTGCCGGTCTTTATGCTCATCCTCCTAAGTTCCTGCGCAACACCAAACAAAACCAACTATTCAAAAATTGAGTACGAAGCAGGTGCCTGTTTCGGGTTTTGTCCGATTTTCAAAATGACAATTAATCCTGATAAAACAGCGATTATCGATGCAGAAAGATTTACTTTTTACGAAGGAAATTCAAAAGCCGATTTTTCTAAGCCTAAAGAAGGAACCTTTAAAACAACTTTAGACCAAGAAAGTTTTGATAAACTTATAGAAATGTTGGATTCTTTGAATTTGAAATCCTTAAAAAATGATTATGGAGACCGAAATATTACCGATTTGCCGACTTCGTATCTCACGGTCACCTTTAATGATCATTCCGTAAAACAGGTGGAAGATTACGGCAAAAACGGAAACGAAGACTTATCCCGTCTTTACCTATTCATCGAAAGCTTGACGAAAACCCAAACCTGGACCAAACTCAAAGGGCATTAAAAAAAAATGATGTACATTTGCGGCATAAAACCCTTCTTTGGTAGAAGGTTTTTTTATGAACGTAGTCATTCTTGATGAATCCGCTTTCTTGCGGTACTGAAAATCTCTTTTCATTCATTTCTTCGTTACATTAAAAGAATGACGCAAGTTTCATTTTAACCAAAAACATTTCATTTGAATTTTACAGACTTAAAACTCATCGACCCCATCGCGAAAGCGGTGAAGGAAGAAGGTTACACGCAGCCAACCCCAATTCAGGAGCAGGCAATTCCCAGTATTTTGTTGGGAAAAGATTTACTGGGAACAGCTCAAACGGGAACGGGTAAAACCGCCGCATTTGGGATTCCGATCCTTCAAAACTTATCTTTAAGAAAAGAAAAAAACAGACACATCAAGGCTTTGATTCTCACTCCAACCCGAGAATTGGCGATCCAGATTGAAGAAAGCTTTAAAGCTTATGGAAGACACCTCCCCTTGAAAACCTTAGTGGTTTTCGGCGGCGTGAAACAAGGTGGGCAAGAAGCAGCAATAAGAAATGGTGTGGACATCTTGGTAGCAACTCCCGGAAGATTGCTGGACTTCATCGGCCAAGGCTTGATTTCACTGAAAAACCTGGAAATATTTGTACTGGACGAAGCCGACAGAATGCTCGACATGGGATTTGTGCATGATGTAAAAAAAGTTTTGAAACTTCTGCCGTCAAAAAGACAGACTTTGTTTTTCTCAGCGACTTTTCCAGATGAGATCAAAAACCTGGCAAACTCCATGCTCACCAATCCTGTGAAAGTGGCAGTTGCTCCGGTTTCTGCAACCGCTGACACGATTCAGCAGAAAGTCTATTTTGTGGAGAAAGACAATAAACTGGATTTGTTAACGCATATTTTGGAAAATGATATCTCCGAATCGGTTTTGGTTTTTTCAAGAACCAAACATGGTGCGGATAAAATTGCCAGAAAACTTCAGAAAAGCAAGATTTCCGCAGAAGCAATCCACGGGAATAAATCGCAGAATGCCAGACAAAATGCCCTGAACAATTTTAAATCCGGAAAAACCAGAATCCTTGTGGCTACCGATATTGCAGCGCGTGGAATCGATATTGACGAACTAAAATATGTGTTGAATTTCGAACTTTCCGATGTCTCCGAAACTTATGTCCATAGAATTGGAAGAACCGGAAGAGCAGGCGCTGAAGGAAATTCCATCTCGTTTGTTGACGGGCTGGATTTGGTCAACCTGAAAAATACGGAGAAACTCATCGGTAAAAAAATCCCGGTGGAAAAAGACCATCCGTTTCATACCGACGATTTGGTGGTTCAGAAAAGGGATTCCAACAATAAACCCTTTCATGCGAATCAAGGCCAACGAAGCTCGGCCGATACGCAAAAATCCCGGCCAAAAGAGAAGGACGAAATTGGCTTTAGAAAAGTAAAAAACAAGAGTTTTTTCAGGAAAAAATAATCATTTTTCTGGCGCCGGTAATTATTGCCACTTTTTCATGATTTTTTTTTGTGAATTAGTGGCATTTTTTTCCAAAAATCCGTTCTGCATTTTCAGTGGTAATCCGATCAATTTCCAGAAAATCCATTTCGTAAATATCCACCAGTTTTCCAGCGACCAGCTCCAGATAAGAGCTTTCGTTTCGTTTTCCGCGGAAAGGAACCGGTGCCAAGTAAGGTGAATCGGTTTCCAAAACGATTTTTTCTAACGGGATTTCATGTAGAAACTGGTCGATTTTGCCGTTTTTAAAAGTCACCACTCCACCAATTCCAAGCACAAAGTTCAATTCGATGGCATGTCTTGCCTGTTCCAGATTTCCGGAAAAACAGTGAAAAATTCCGCGCAGTTTGGGGTGTTTTTTCTTTTCCAAAACCTCGAAAACTTCTTCAAAACTTTCACGCGTGTGAATCACAATCGGCAAATCTTTTTCAATTGCCCAATCGATTTGCTTTTCAAACGCTTTGATTTGGATCGCTAAGGTAGATTTGTCCCAATAAAGGTCAATGCCGATTTCTCCGATAGCGGAAAAAGTTCTTTCATTGAGGTAATTTTCTACGATTTCCAGCTCTTTTTCCCAGGTTTCCGGTTTTACATCACACGGATGAAGTCCCATCATCGCGAAAATTATTCCTGGATATTCCGATTCTAATTTCAGCATTTTTTGGTGATACAGGGAATCAATGGCGGGAAGGTAAAATTTTGTGATTCCTTTATTCATCGCACGTTGAATCATTTCGTCACGGTCAGAATCAAATTGCTCTGAGTAAAGGTGAGTATGGGTGTCGATCATGAGTTAAGTACTTTTTTGGAATATCGGAAATTTCACTTTGGTCTGCTGCAATGCGATTCTCCCTTTCAAATTCTCCAGGAATTCGTGGTATTTCGGGTGGGTCTCATCATTGGGTTTATGTTCCAATGCTTTCATGATCCTGAAGTTTTCTTCCACAAAATCCATGGTCCTATCTGAAAAATAGGCGTTCCCGAACTTTTCCCAAATATATTGAACCGCCTGGGAATTCGGATGGATCAGGTCTTCCTGATAAAAACGATAATCGCGCAAGTCATCCATCAAAATCTCGTAAACAGGGAGATAATGGCAGTTTTCAAACTGGGGCAAAACTTCGTGAACCGCAGAAATGAGTTTGGATTTGCTCAATGTATTTTCCATCATGCCGTCTTTTGTATGACGGACCGGCGAAACGGTGAATAGAATTTGCACGTCGCTTTTACAGATATCGTTCAGGTTTTCGATGGTTTCCCGAATGGAATCCATGATTTCTTGTTGAGTCAAAAGTCTTTTCTCGAAATATTTTCCGGGAATTTTATGGCAATTGGCAACTAATTTCTTCTTGGGCAAAAATTCATAGATGAAAGAGGTTCCGTAAGTAATTAAAACCCAGTTTGCATCCTGCAGGAAAAGATTTGCCTCTTCAATTTTTGCGTTGATGTTTGCAAGTGTCTGATGTGAAAATCTGGAATCAAAACTGGTGTGATGATCCAGCGAAATCACCTGATTATCATATCCGATGAGGTCTTGCTCGGTATAAAATTCGGAAAGGTGGATTTTTCTTATGGCAAGATTGATGGAAAACGGATTGAAGATCGTACCGAAAGGATTATTTAGACTTTGAATTTGCCCCGTTTCCAACAACTCCGAAATCTCGGTGGAGAAGCAAGATCCGATGGAAAAGATATGGTCTTCCAATTCAATTTTCTTTTCAGAATCATTTATTTCAACTGCTGTGCGGAATTTCATTTATTTTTTATTATTTACGAAGTTGTATTCCTGTCCGTCTTCAGATAGGTTTTCTTCCCTGTCTGTCTGCAGAAAGTTTTCGTATTTCTAAGATTCTCTTCTTAACAGATAATTGGCTAACTCAATAAACGGTTTTTTCTTTTCGTCGGGTACATTGATTTTGTTGAGGTAATGTTGGGCGATTTCGTTGTGTTTTTGGATGAGCAAAAGTGTTTTTTCGTCCACTTTTGTCCGGCGGAAAATTTTCTCCACACTGTAGATTTTATCGAGGTTATCCGTCTTTTTCGAATACCAGAATTCCAGTTCCTTCAGTTCCTCTTCGGTGGCATGTTCTTTGGCCAAAAGATAGAGTACGGTTTTCTTGTTTTCCACGATGTCACCCGCATGCATTTTTCCGAAAGACTGCTGGTCACCGAAAACGTCCAGGTAATCATCCATAATTTGGAATGCGATTCCCACGTGTTTTCCGAAGTTAAATATGGCTTTCGCATCTGTGAAATTCGCACCTGCGATCAAAGCGCCGATTTCAAATGAAGATGCGCTCAAGATTCCGGTTTTGTAGGTGATCATTCTGATATAGTCATTGAAGGTAACATCACCTTTTGTTTCAAAATTTATATCATATTGCTGCCCTTCGGAAAGTAAAAGTCCGGTATGGTTGAAAACCCTCATGCATGCTTTGAACAGATTGGGTTCCAGATCTTCAAAAAATTTGTATGCCTTGAAAAGCAATGCGTCTCCAGAAAGTATCCCCACGTTGACTCCGTGCAAGGTATGGATAGTTGGTTTCCCTCTTCTGAGTGGAGCTTCATCCATGATGTCGTCATGAATTAAGGTGAAGTTGTGGAAAAATTCAATTGCTAAAGCCGGTTTTAGGGCTTTTTCTATTTCGCCGTCGAACATATCATTGGCCATCAAGACCATGATAGGTCGAAGTCTTTTTCCTCCATGTGAGATGATGTAGTTCATCGGCTCATATAATTCCGCGGGTTTATCCCTAAAGGTATATTTTTCGATGGCTTCTGCCACAATTCTTTGGTAATCATCTAAAAACTGCATAAAATTTCCTGTTTACGCAAAAATACGATTTTAATAGTATTTGTCTAAAATTTAAGTTGAAAAAAGCCACTCCTTCAGGAATGACTTTTATTATTTTTTGTTGGTCAAGAAGCGTATTGCTTCTCCAAAAATTTCTTTATTATTTTACCATAATCACAAGCAAGTAGGTGATTCCGGCTACGATTGCAGAAATAGGAATTGTTAAAATCCAGGCCCACAAAAGACTTACAGTAATTCCCCAGCGAACCGCCGAAATTCTTTTCGTTAATCCAACTCCAATGATTGCACCTGTAATGGTGTGTGTGGTAGAAACTGGAATCCCGAAATGCTCTGTCAAAAACAGGGTGATTGCACCTGCTGTTTCTGCGCTAACTCCTTCCAGTGGGGTTACTTTTGTGATTCTTGTTCCCATAGTTTTCACGATTTTCCAACCTCCGCTCATGGTTCCCAAAGCAATCATCAAGAAAGAAGTGAAGGGGACCCAATAATAATGTTCCACAAAATAGGTGAACTGGTGTGCTCCGTCCATCGAAGTATAAACTGGATCTCCCAACATTGATACATGGTAGTAAATCACTGCCGCACCGATGATTCCCATTACTTTTTGCGCATCGTTGGTTCCATGTCCTAAACTGAAAAGTGCAGATGAGACCAATTGTAGTTTTCTGAAAATATGGTCTGCTTTTCGAGGATTTGTTCTCTTCGCGATATTTACTATCAGCAAGGTGATCACCACGGAAATAATCATACCAATAATCGGTGCCAAGAAGATGAAAAGGAAAATCGGAATGACCTTATCATATTTGACTACTTTCTGCGTAAAAAGCTGATGTATGGATAGCTTGATTTTTTCGAAAAATCCCAGATCCGGTTGTGCCAATGCGACGGCATGGTAATCGGAAACCAATGCATACATTAAAGCGGCACCCAGAAATCCTCCGATTAAGGTGTGCGAGGAGGAAGATGGGATTCCGAACCACCAAGTCAGCAAGTTCCATGCGATGGCTGCGATGAGTCCGGCGAAGATGACTTCTAGATTGATGAAGTTCTCATTGACCGATTTTGCAATAGTATTCCCGATTTTGAATTCTCCGATGACATAGGCGGCGAGAAAAAATGCCGCAAAATTCCAAACTGCCGCCCAAATTACTGCTTGGAAAGGTGATAGAACTTTGGTGGAAACAATGGTGGCGATAGAGTTTGCCGCATCGTGGAACCCATTGATATAGTCAAAAATTAATGCCAGAACAATAATGACAACTAATAATATTGGTAAATCCATTCTTTATTTTTTGTGTTAATGAATAGATTAGGCGTATTTGATGATGATGTTCTCAATCGTGTTTGCCACGTCTTCTGCCTTGTCAGTAACAGTTTCGAGGTATTCCAGAACAGATTTTATTTTGATGATGTTGATCGCGTCCTGAGTTTCGAAAAGTTTTACGGTAGCTTGGCTCAAAACGTCATCCGCAATATTTTCGAATGAATTGATCTTAATGCAGGATTCCTTTACTTCTTTTGGGTTCTTGAAATCCTTCATATTTTTGATTGCGTTTTCGATTTCTACGCAAGATTTGTAAATCAGTAGGGAGAATTCCGTGTATGAAGGATCCAGCGGTGTTTTATAAAGATAAATATATTTCGCTGAAGCAAACATGAAATCAGCGATATCGTCTAATCCACTTGCCAAAGTACTGATGTCTTCACGGTCAAATGGGGTGATGAAGTTTTCACCAAGCTGTACGAAAATCTCGTGGGTTAAATCATCGAGTTTGTGTTCGTAATCGCTCATATCTTTTAGCATCGTGTCGTCATTGATGTCAAATTCCAGCAAGCTTTCATGGAATTCTTTAGACATGGAAACCAAAGTTTCTGCCACCTTTTCAAACAATACAAAAAACACTTTGTCTTTAGGTTGGAATGCCTTAAAAATATTTCCGATTCCCATTTTTTTGAGTTTAAAATTAATGATGCAAATTTCCGAAAAAGTCTAAGGCTAATTTTTATTTTAATATTAAGTTTTGTTAACATTGCAAATTCAGATTCACAGAAAACAAAAAAATCAGCAATATTTTTGCTGATTTTATATTTGTCACATAATGATTTCTCCTAATTGGCTTCTTCCGCACGCATTTCTTTCCCTTTGAATTTCAGCGTTTGCAAGCCTCTTAAAACATCCTCTTTGAAGGATTTTTCCACTTCGAAGAAGGAAAACTTCTCCATAATTTCTATATCTCCAATATCCGGTCTTTTCTTGGATTTGGAAGTGGCTTTGTTCAGAATTTCCAGCATGTCGATCTTTTTCAGATGGTCTCTTTTTCCCAAATTGAAGAAGAATCTGGTCATTTCGCTGTTGTTTTTTCTGGAACCTCTTGTTCTGGATTCACCTCTGTCACGATCTCTTCTGTCCCCTCTGTCTCGGTCTCTTCGATCACCGCGGTCACGGTCGCCACGATCACGGTCTCTTCGGTCTCTTCTGCTTTCGCGGCCATCTTCTTTAAGGTGCTGCTCGCTCATGTCGTTTTTGTCCTTGTAAAAAAGTGCCAAATCCCGGAGCTGGAATTGCAATAATTTGTGAACCAGTTCTTCCTTGGAAAACTCAGACAAATCTGGAATCAACTTGTTGTCGAACTCAAAGAAATCTTCGTGTTCTGTCAATAGTTTTTCGAAAACGCCACCCACCTGAGCTTTGATGATTTCTTTCCCGGTAGGAACCACTTTTTCGATAATATCGATTTTTGTTGCAGATTTAATCTGCTTTAATTTTCGTGATTCTTCCGGCTTAATCAATGCCATTGAGATGCCGTCTTTCCCTGCTCTTCCGGTTCTTCCGCTTCGGTGAACGAAAACTTCAGGATCATCGGGAAGCGAATAATGAATCACGTGAGTCAATGAGTTCACGTCCAAACCTCTTGCTGCTACATCAGTTGCAACGAGAATGTCAATATTCTTCAGACGGAATTTTTTCATCACCGTGTCTCTTTGCGCCTGAGACAAATCGCCGTGAAGTGCGTCTGCACCGTAACCATTCTGCATCAGGAAATCTGCTACTTCCTGGGTTTCCATTCTGGTGCGGCAGAAAATAATGGAGTATTGATTGGGATTGTTGTCAATTAATCTTTTTAAGGCCTCCTTCTTGTTCCGGTAACCCACCACGTAATATTCGTGGGTGATGTTTTTCTTCACTTCGTTAATTGAACCCACCGAGATTTTGTGAGGTTTGTCCAAATAATTTTTAGAGATTCTCTCTACCTCTTTATTCATCGTAGCTGAGAATAGGAGGGTTTGTTTTGTCTCTGGGGTTTCGTTTAAAATGGTTTCCAATTCATCTTTGAAACCCATGGAAAGCATTTCGTCTGCTTCGTCTAAAACCAACCAGCTGATTTCAGAGAAATCCAGTGCTTTTCTGTTGATCAAGTCGATTACCCTTCCCGGCGTTCCCACGATAATCTGTGGTTTCTCACGCAGAGATCGGATTTGTTCGGTAATACTGCTTCCACCATAAACCGCTGTGGTTTTGATGTTTTTCATGTATTTCGAATAATTTTTAATGTCTTTGGTAATTTGCAAACAAAGTTCTCTTGTAGGACACAGCACCAAAAGTTGGATTTTGCGACTCCCGTCGTCAATCATATCCAAAATCGGAAGCGAAAATGCTGCTGTTTTGCCTGTTCCTGTTTGCGCAAGTGCGATGAGATCGCGGGTATCTGTAGAGATAAAAGGAATAGTCTGTTTTTGGATTTCTGTCGGGCTCGTAAAGCCCAGTTCGCCAATTGCCTGCAATATTTCAGGACTTAGATTGGTCTCCGTAAATAAATTCATGTAAATGATCGTCTAATAATTTGGCGGCAAAGATACGGAAAAAGTTGGAAGGTAAGACAGGTGGCGGAAATTTTTTTTATTTTTGATAAAAATTAACGACTTTTTTTAATTTTTTATTAAAAATAAATAAGGAGAAAGTTTACAATTTGTTTTAATTTTGATCAAAATCTACAGCTTATGAATCCGGTCATCGAAAATTCCACGCTGCAGTTCCTTCGCGAACTATCCAGAAACAATAACCGCGAATGGTTCCTTGAAAACAAGGAGAAGTATATTTCCGCAAATGAAAACGTCATCGTTTTTGTGGAAAAACTGATTGAAGAAATCGCAAAATTTGACGAGGATATTGGCAAATTGGACGCCAAAAAATCCCTGTTCAGAATCTACAGAGACGTCCGCTTTTCAAAAGATAAAACGCCATACAAAAGCAATTTCGGCGCTGGTTTAGGAATTGGAAAAGGCAATAAGGTTTCCGGGTATTACCTGCACATCGAACCCGGCAAGTCATTTTTGGCAGGCGGTGCTTATCAACCTAAAAGTCCTGTTTTAAAGGAAATCCGAAAGGAGATTTCAATGAATGGAGCTGAATTTTTAGAAATCTTAAAAAAAGACGATTTCAGAAATAATTTCCGGGGATTGAGCGTGGAAGACAAGCTGGTGAAAGTTCCGCAAGGATTCGAAAAATACGACCCGATGGCGGAATATCTTAAGCTGAAAAGTTTCGTGGTGATCCACCCAGTTGCAGATGCTGAGCTTCATTCGGAGAAAGCCATCCATCACTTTTCCAAAATATATCAATCCATAAAACCCCTCAATGATTTTTTGGATGCTCCGTTTTCAGGCTGAGTCATTCTGGTCCAGACAATTATTTTTCCACAATTTTTGCCCGATATTTTTATTAAAACTAATTTTGTAGAAATCTAAAAAAGTATAAATTTATGGCAACTTATGTGGTTGTAGGTCTTCAGTATGGTGACGAAGGCAAGGGAAAGATTACGGACGTGCTTTCCGCAAAATCAGATTACGTCGTTCGTTTTCAGGGCGGAGACAATGCCGGTCACACCGTTTATGTGGGCGATGAGAAATTCGTCCTTCACCTCCTTCCATCCGGAGTGCTGCAGTGCAAAGGGAAATGCATCATCGCAAACGGCGTAGTGGTGAATCCAAAATCTTTTATCCGCGAAATTGAACAGATTGAAAGCAAAGGGCTGAAAACTGACCACGTCTATATTTCCAGAAGAGCGCATGTCATCATGCCTTACCATATTTTGCTGGACCAATACCGCGAAGAAGAAGAGGGGGGGACCCAAATCGGCACCACAAAAAAAGGAATCGGACCGTGCTACGAAGATAAAATCGCCAGAGTGGGAATCCGTATGGTGGATCTTTTGAATCCAGATATTTTAGCCGAGAAGATTAGAAAAAACCTTAAGATCAAAAATTCTCTTTTTGAGAAATATTTTGAAAAACCTGGATTGGAATTCGATGAAATCTACCATGAGTTTCTAGAATATGGTAAAAAATTGCAGGACCGAATTGTGGATACTGAAGTGGAATTGAATCACGCCATTCACGACGGGAAAAATATTCTGTTCGAGGGTGCACAAGCATTAATGCTGGATATTGATTTTGGGACTTATCCTTATGTGACGTCTTCATCTCCCACCACCGGTGGTGTTTGTGCAGGCGCTGGAGTTCCTCCGACAAGTCTGCAGAATCTCATCGGTGTAGCGAAAGCTTATACTACCAGAGTCGGACATGGACCTTTTCCCACAGAACTCGACAATGAACTCGGCGAAAAAATCAGAAAGATCGGTTTTGAATTTGGTGCAACTACCGGAAGACCAAGGAGAACCGGTTGGTTGGATCTGGTTTCACTGCGTCACGCGACCATGATCAACGGGATCAACAATCTGGTGATTACCAAACTGGATGTGCTTTCCGGCATTTCGCCACTTAAAATAGCTACGGCTTACAAAACGGAAGATGGTAAAATCATTGATTATTTCACCTCTTCTACCACTAAATTATATGATTACGAACCGATTTACGAGGAACTTGAAGGGTGGGATGAAGATATTTCCCACGCCAGAAGTTATGACGAACTTCCGGAAAACGCCAAGAAATACATCGAGTTCATCGAAGGGTATTTGGGAATTAATGTTTACTTGGTCTCAGTTGGTCCGGAAAGAAGTCAGAACATCATCCGCAAGGAATTATTTTAGTATAAAAGTCCCTACGGAGGGATTTTTTTGTGAAGTGACATGGAATGTCTGATAGACGTTCTGGTACGATGGTTTCTCTAAAATCTTTTTGTGGAAATAAGTTTTTGTATCCCACGTGAAATAAGTATTTTTGGAGCTTCAAATTTTTTGGGAAAATATGGAATTCTTGAGAAATCATTTTTCAGTTAAAATATTGGTTTTTAAATATTTACATGAAGGTTTTTAAGTTTGGTGGAGCATCGGTAAAAGATGCGGAAGGCATAAAAAATGTGGCATTGGTTTTGGAGTCGCAAGGTTTCGAGCAATGTCTGCTGGTGGTTTCCGCTATGGGAAAGACCACGAATGCGCTTGAAATGGTGGTTCACAATTATTTTGACAAAGTGGATTATCAGCAGGAAATCGAAAAGATCAAACAAAACCACCTGGATATTTCAAATGGAATTTTTGCTTCTGGTCATCCGGTTTTTGCAGAAATTTCGTTGTTTTTTGATGACATCGAATCATTTTTAAGACGAAATAAGTCACCGAATTACAATTTTGTTTATGACCAAGTCGTAAGCTGCGGCGAGATGATTTCTTCAAAAATTTTAAGTGAATATTTAAATGATATTCAGTTTACCAACAAGTGGATTGATGCGAGAGATTACATCAAAACAGATAATTTTTACCGCGAAGGAAATGTAAACTGGGAAGAAACCGAAAAAAATATTTGTAAGCTGGATCAGTCCATTTGCTATGTCACTCAGGGATTTATCGGTTCCGAGGAAAATAATTTCACAGTGACTTTAGGAAGGGAAGGTTCGGATTATTCTGCGGCGATCTTTGCATACTGCATGAATGCGGAAGCGATGACGATCTGGAAGGATGTTCCCGGAGTGATGACCGGCGATCCGCGCAAATTTGAAAATGTGCAGCTGCTCTCGGAGATTTCTTATGAGGAGGCGATTGAAATGGCTTATTACGGAGCTTCAGTAATTCACCCGAAGACCCTGCAGCCGCTGAAACAAAAGAATATTCCATTTTTCGTGAAGTCGTTTTTGGAACCGAAAAAAAGTGGGACCAAAGTGGGAAATTCAGCAGATGCGCAAAAAGCAGAATCCTATATTTTAAAGGAAAATCAGCACATGATGCGGATTTCCACCAGGGATTTCTCGTTCATCGCAGAGCAGCATCTGACGCAGATTTTTGCCTTATTGGTTAAAAATAAAATTAAAATCTCATTGATGCAGAATACAGCGATTTCTCTGGAACTCTGTCTGGAAGACAAATACGGGCAAATCGATGAATTTAATTCTGAACTTCAAAAAGATTTCCAGACCGAACTTTTGAAAAATGTATCGCTTTATACAATTAGAAATGCTAAATTAGACGACTTGAATGATTTCTATAAAGACAAAAATGTGCTTTTTGAGCAAAGTTCTAATAAAGTCATTCAGGTAGTGACAAACTGATACCCAATGAGTCTAATTTCCAAAAATGATTTAATCCTTGCATCTGGACTGAATAAGGTCGGTTTTCTGAAAAGCCCGATCGCTTCGGTGTTGATGCGACTTACCAAGTTGGACAAGGTAAACCGGCTGTACGACGTCTTGAAAGATAAATCCGGGAAAGATTTCTTTGATTCTTTCGTTAGGGAAAGGGATTTGAAATATGTTGTTTTTGAGGAAGATCTGGCGAAGATTCCCAAAACGGGTCCTTTCATACTGGTTTCAAACCATCCTTTAGGTGCGATTGACGGCATTTTGATGACGAAAATTTTAACTGAAATCCGTCCGGATTTTAAAGTCATGGGAAATTTCCTTTTGGAGAAAATAAAGCCGATGGAACCTTATGTGATTCCGGTAAATCCTTTTGAAAACAGAAAGGAAATCCGCAACAGTTCAACCGGAATGCGTGAAACGCTCACTCATCTGAAAAACGGGGGCTGTGTAGGAATTTTCCCGGCTGGTGAGGTTTCAAACAAGAATAATGAGTTCGGTGATGTTTTAGATAAGAAATGGGAAAAGCCAGCACTGAAGCTGATTAAGATGGCGAAAGTTCCGGTGGTCCCCATGTACTTCCATGCCAAGAATAGTGCGTTGTTTTATCAGGCTGCAAAAATTCATCCGGATCTGCAAACCTTGATGCTGCCATCTGAAATGATGCACAAAAGGGAGAAGCCGATCAGAATCCGTTTCGGGAAATGCGTTTCCGTAAAAGCAATGGATGAATATGAGTCTGTGGATGAATTGGGGGAATTTCTGCAAAAGAAAATCTACATGCTGAAATCCTATTATGACAAGCGGAAATCGATTACCGAACGGCTCAATATTCCGAATTTGAAGATCAATATTCCGGTGATGAAGCGGGAAAATGTGGTTCAGAATATCATTGACGAAACACCGCAAGAAGATATCGTGAAAGATATAGAATCGCTGTACCAAAAGGATAAATTGCTTTTCCGAAATGGAAATTATGAAGTTTTCTTCGCAGCCTATTCAGAGATTCCATCAATTATGAGGGAAATCGGGAGACAGCGTGAACTCACCTTCCGAAAAGTGGGAGAGGGAAGCAACCTGCCTTTCGACCTGGATGAGTATGACCAACATTACCATCATCTTTTTTTGTGGGACAGTGCCGAGAAGAAAATTGTGGGTGCATACCGGATGGCTTTGGGGGCCGAAGTACTAAAGAAATACGGAATTGATGGGTTTTATACCAGTTCGCTGTTTGAATTTGATCCGGAATTAAGACCGTTTTTCAGAAAAGTCATCGAAATGGGACGAGCCTATATTTCGGCGGATTATCAGCAGAGACCATTGCCGCTTTTCCTTCTTTGGCGCGGGATCATCCATGTTTGCGTGAGAAATCCCGAATACAAATTCCTGATGGGCGGAGTGAGTATATCTGATAAGTTTTCTGAATTTTCAAAATCTCTGATGATCGAGTTCATGCGTTCGAATTATTACGATTCTGCGGTTGCTCAGTATGTTCATCCCAAAAAAGAATTTAAGGTAAGGCTAAAAGAACGGGACAAAAGTCTGTTTTTTGAAGAAGTGGAGTCGGATCTGAACAAGTTGGATAAAATCATTGACGACCTGGAACCTCAAATGAGATTGCCGGTCTTGATCAAGAAATATATCAAGCAAAATGCGAAAGTGATCTCTTTTAATGTGGATCCAAGTTTCAATGACGCCATAGACGGATTGATGTATATCCGAATCAGCGAGATTCCGGAAAGTACCATCAAACCGGTTTTGGAAGAATTGAGCGAACAAATCCGGAAGGAAGAAGGAGAATAAACAGGCAATTGTCTGAAAGTAAACATTTGCCGAAAGATATTTTGCAAAATAATCCTTCTGAAAATCAATGGGTTTTTATTCAAAGCAAAAAAGTTTTCCGAAAAGTTTGTGTAATACCGATAAAGTTTATATTTTTGCCGCACTCAATTACCAAACGGTTTCTTAGCTCAGTTGGTAGAGCAACGGACTGAAAATCCGTGTGTCCCTGGTTCGATTCCTGGAGAAACCACTGAAAAAAAACCATCTACTAATTGTAGGTGGTTTTTTGTTTTCATGATGAGGAGATCCATTTTGGGGTTTCTATAATGAGAACGTTATGCTTATTGGCGCCCAATCTCAAATTTACCCAATCAAAAAAGCTAAATACTTTGGAAATCCTGCTCCCCATTTTCTATCTGCCTCCAATTTCATGGTTTTCGGTTTTCCTCAAGGAAGAAAACGAGATCACTTTTGAACAAAATGAAAATTTTCCCAAACAGACTTATCGCAACCGATGCAATATTTATGGTGCAAACGGCAAGCTTTCATTAATTATCCCGATCAGTCATAATGGGAAAAGAAAGTTGAGCGAGATACAGATTTCCCACCGCGAAAACTGGCAATCGCTGCACTGGAAATCCATTAAGACCGCTTATCAAAGTTCGCCTTATTTCGAATTTTATGAAAACCGGCTAGAGGAAATATTTCAATTTAAGACTGAAGCACTCATAGACTTTAATTTGAATGCCTTAAAAATCATTCAAAATATTTTGAAAACCGAAAAGGCATATTCTTTGAATAGTGAGTATGTGAAAAATCCCCCAAAAGTTGATTTCAGGGGGAAGTTTTCGGCGAAACAGGACCCGGAATTTGAAATGGAAGAATATTATCAGACTTTTTCGGAGAAAATGGGATTTCTAGAAGATCTTTCAATTCTTGATCTGATCTGTAACAAAGGACCGGAATCTCTGACCTATTTACGTAATATTAAGAACAAATAAATAGTATCAAATGAAAAAAATATTGATTGCGGCTTGTTTTATGACGGGTTTTGCAACCTTTGCCCAAACTGCGAAAGCCAATGTGGATCCGATGAAGGATCAAGATCTGATGAATTGGTATCATAAGGATTTCTCGGCAACCAACGTTTATGGAGTCAATACTCAAAATGCCTATAAGTATTTGGAATCTAAGGGTTTGAAACCGAGAACTGTGGTGGTGGGAGTTTTGGATAGTGGGGTACAGGTGGATCATCCAGGTTTGGTCAATAATATGTGGAAAAATCCAAACGAAATTCCAAACAACGGTAAAGATGATGACGGAAACGGTTATGTGGACGATATTTACGGATGGAACTTCATCGGCGGGAAAAATGGAGATGTGGATGTGGACAACATGGAAGTGACTCGGGTGGTAAAAAAATATCAACCGATTTTTGAAGGAGCCGATTCTTCGACCAATAAAGCCAACCAGGCCAAAATGCCGGAAGAATTTGCCATGTACATGAAATCGAAAGAGATTTTTACCAAGAAAAGTATTGAAGGAAAACAAGGTTTTGAAACCTATAGCATGATCCAGAAAATGATACCATCGATGGTTGCCATGCTGGATGGGAAAAACCTGACTCCGGAAGTAGTAGCAGCAATTAAACCGGCAACCCAGGAACAGGCGATGGCGGCATCCGTTTTGGGGCAAATCGCTCAGGATCCTGCCATAAAAGGAAAATCCCCGGTTGAAGTACAAAAATTTCTGGAAGATCAAATGAAGGAAGCTCTGGATTATTATGGTCCACAAGCCACTAAGCAATATAATTTGGATTATGATCCTAGAGCTGCAATTGTGGGGGATAATTATGATGATTATTCAGAAAAATTTTATGGAAATAATCATTATGAGGGACCAGATGCGAAACACGGTACACACGTTTCAGGAATTATTGCAGGTTATCCGCAAGGAAAGGAAATACAGTACGGAGTGGCCTATAAAGTGGCCAAAATTATGACGGTTCGTGCCGTTCCAGATGGTGATGAGAGGGATAAAGATGTGGCAAATGCAATTCGGTATGCAGTTGATAATGGAGCCAAAATATTGAATATGAGTTTCGGTAAACCGGTTTCTCCTGGAAAAACCTATGTTTGGGATGCTTTTAAATATGCACAAGACAAAGGGGTTCTCTTAGTGAAAGCAGCTGGAAATGAAAATGAGGATATTTCTGAAGATCTGGCATACCCAACCAATTATAAAGATGTGAAAGATGCAAAGCCTTTTATTAACAACATGATTGTAGTGGGAGCTTCTACCAATGATAATGAGTTTTTACGGGCAAGTTTCTCCAACTACAACCAAAAAATGGTCAACGTTTTTGCGCCGGGTGATAAAATTTATTCCACCGTTCCACACAACAAATATGAATATTTGCAGGGAACTTCTATGGCTTCTCCTGTCGTAGCGGGTGGCGCAGCTGTTTTATTGGCCTACATGCCGAATTTGAAACCAGAGCAGATCATTGAGGCTTTCGTAAAGACCGCCAATAAATCCTCGGTAAATGCAATGATCAAGTCCAATACCAACAACAGATTCGATTTGATTTCCGAATCGGGTGGCGTCATTGACCTTAGAAAAGCGGCAGAATATGCTTATACTAACTTCTACAAACCGTCTCCATCATTAGAACATTTGACCAAACCAGCGTTAAATAAACGGGTGAAAAAGAGCAGCAAGAATGCAGTGAAAAAAAGATAATAACTCTTCGCATAAAATTTAAATGAAAGTCCGTTGATTCGGGCTTTTTTTGTAAATTTACAAAAGTTGGCACGGTTTTTTGTGATTCCTAAACAATTAATTTAACTACTATGAAAAATTTACTTCTTGCAGGAATTATCGGTGCAGCTTTCACCGTTTCTTGTTCCACTGCCAAAACAGCTCAGACAAACAGAGCGGAATTCTTAAAGCTCAAAGGAACCTGGGAAATCACCAGTGTGGATTATGACCATAACTTCAAGATCAAACCTTTTGACGAAGGAGTTGACATTCAGTGCTTCGTGGGAAGTCAGTGGCATCTGATCCCGAATAACTGGACCGGTTCATATACCTTAAGCGGAAGCGGCTCTTGCCCAAATACGGTGATGCCGATCAAGTTTGAAGTGGTGAACGGAAACGAATTCAAGTTCAAAAAAATACTTGAGGGATCAAAAGCAAAATCGGTTGTTTCCGGATATACTTTGGAGATGACCAATCAGACCACTGATCAATTCACTTTGGTAGACAATATCAATTCTGGCGGGCAAAACGTGCGGGTTCAGTATAACTTTGCCAGAACAGGAATAAAATAATCTATAGCTAAATCAAAAAATATGAAACTTATCAACAAGACCAATATCGCTGCAGTACTATTCTCAGCTTCATTATTCACTTTCACCGGTTGTGACTCTGTGAAAAATGCCAATAACCAACAAAAGGGAACCGTGATCGGAACTGCTGCTGGTGCAGTCATCGGAGGTATTCTCGGAAACAATATCGGTAAAGGTGGAAATGCTCCTATCGGTGCAGTTTTAGGTGGAATCGTGGGTGGTGTTGCCGGAAATGTAATCGGTGCAAAAATGGATAAACAAGCCAAAGAAATCAAAGAAACTTTGCCAGGTGCAGAAGTGGAAAGAGTAGGTGAAGGCATCAAAGTTACTTTGAAAGAAAATATGGTGAACTTTGCATTTGATAAATCGGATTTGCAGCCTCTGGCAAAAAGCAACCTCGACAAACTTGCCGAAATCTTGAAAAACAATCCGGATACCAATATCAACATTTACGGATATACCGATTCCAAAGGAACTGATGCTTATAATCTGGCGTTATCCGACAGAAGGGCAGCGTCTGTAAAAACTTATCTCATTTCCAAAGGAATCGCCTCCAGCAGAATGAACACTATGGGAATGGGTGAAGCTAATCCAATCGCAACCAACGATACCGATGCAGGCAGAGCTCAAAACAGACGTGTTGAATTTGCCATCACCGCTAACGAGAAAATGATTAATGAGGCTAAGCAGGGAAATTAAGCCAGGAAATTAATCTGAGCATATTTAAAGTCCGCTTTTGCGGATTTTTTTATTTTAAAATCATTAGTTTTGTGACTGATTTTATATAAGGATGACACAATTCTTTAAACTGCTTCGTGTAGAACAATGGGTGAAAAATTTATTCGTTTTTGCACCCTTGTTTTTTTCCGGAAATGTAACCAATTCCAAACTGCTCATTGAAAGCATTTTTGCGTTTGTTGTATTTTCCATCACAGCAAGTTGTATTTATATCATTAATGATTATTCGGATATTGAATCCGACCGCAAACATCCAGAAAAAAGAAACAGACCATTGGCAAGTGGTGCTATTTCAAAAAACAAAGCGCTTGGTATTTTGGGATTTCTGATTGCGTTTGCCACTGCACTCATTTTTTTCGGTCAGTCCTTTTTCCACCACAGTTACTGGAAATTTTCCGCCATCATTCTGTTCTACTTTATGATGAACCTGCTTTATACCTTCAAGTTAAAGCACGTCGCAATTGTGGATATTTGCATCATCGCCACAGGATTTGTGTTACGGGTTTTGGCGGGCGGTTATGCAACCGGAATCTATATATCTCAATGGGCAATTTTGCTGACCTTCGTTCTGGCACTGGTTTTAGCGATTGGCAAAAGACGCGGGGAATTGATTAACGCCCAGATTTCTGGCAGAACCAGAAAGGCTTTGGATGGCTACAATGTGCAGTTTGCAGATATTGCGCTTTCCATCAGTTGTGCTCTGGCAATTGTTTGTTATCTCATGTTTACTCTATCGCCTGAAGTTCAGAAGCGTTTTCATCCAAGGGTTTTCTACACGGTAATTTTTGTGGTGTTCGCTTTTTTAAGGTATTTGCAACAGACTTTGGTATACAACAAAACCGAATCTCCTACTAAAATAGTGTACAAAGACCATTACATTCAGGCCACATTGGTGCTTTGGCTCATTTCTTTTTTACTTCAAATCTATTTCAAATAATGAAGGCGAATTTTATACAGAAAGTAACGAATTGGGGGAATTTTCCGGTAGTAGAAAAAGAAATGAGATCAGACGATTCCTTAAACAAGATTAAAGAGTTTGTAAGAAACCACAATGAAATTATCGCCCGAGGAAACGGAAGGTGTTATGGAGACGCATCACTTTCTGAACATATTTTTTCCACCAAAAGGCTCAACAAATTCATCAGTTTTGACCGCTTAAACGGAATTATCGAATGTGAATCCGGAGTTCTGCTTTCAGAAGTTTTGGAAGTGGTGGTTACTCAAGGTTACTTTCTCTATGTGACGCCGGGAACAAAATTTATTTCCATTGGAGGGGCAATCGCATCTGATGTTCACGGAAAAAATCATCATGCCGAAGGATGTTTTTCGGAGTATGTCCTGGAATTTTCGTTGCTTAATGAACATGGTGAAATTGTGATTTGTTCGCGAACTGAAAACTCCGACAAGTTTTGGGCAACCATTGGCGGAATGGGCTTGACCGGAATTATTCTCTCGGCAAAATTTAAGTTGAAAAATATTGAAACTGCATATATTCGTCAGGAAAGCATTAAAGCAGAAAATCTGGATGAGATCTTTAGGCTTTTTGAAGAAAGTGAATCCTGGACGTATAGCGTGGCATGGATCGATTGCCTTCAAACTGGAAAAAACATAGGCCGAAGTATTTTGATGCGCGGTGAACACGCTTTCAGACATCAACTCCCTGATAACCTTCAAGATAATCCACTCAGATTAAAACCCAAATTTAGTCCCACAGTACCTTTTTATTTTCCAAATTTTGTTTTAAATAATTTCACCGTGAAGTTGTTTAACACGCTTTATTTTAAAAAGCAACGGTCCAAGGAAGTCAAGAATTATATTGATTACGAAACATTTTTCTACCCTTTGGATGCCATTAATGAATGGAACAAGATTTATGGCAAAAGAGGATTCATCCAATACCAAATGGTGATTCCCAAAGAAAAAGGAAAAGAGGGAATGAAGCAGATTCTGGAGACCATCGCCAAAAGTGGAAACGGATCTTTTTTGGCGGTGTTAAAGCTTTTCGGAAAAAATAATCCTGAAGCCTACAATTCATTTCCTTTTGAAGGATACACATTGGCTTTAGACTTTAAGGTGAATCGCAATTTGAAAACTTTGGTGCATCAACTGGATGAAATTGTGGAAGAGTTCGGCGGAAGAATCTATCTGACCAAAGACGCCATGAGCAAATCGTCATTGACAAATTACCTGCAAAATGTTCAGAACCCAAAATTTGTATCGCACCAACATAAAAGAATCATCAATAATATTTGAATTCCATCCAAAGGGAATTCACAGCGAAGCTCATTCAAATTTAAAATCACTTACCAGTTATGATCGTTCTCGGCAGTAATTCAGAAGTAGCACAGGCGTTTGTAGAAAAGGTTTTACAATCGGGAGAAAAGTTTGCTTATGTTTATTTGTTCACTTCGGATAGGGAAACCGCGGAGAGATTTGCGCAGCACATTGATGTGAAATATCTTCAGCAAAGCAAAATCATTGAACTTGACCTGCTACGCGAAATCGATTATTCCACCTTTGATGAAATTGATTCAGAGCTGCTTTTTTGTGCCACCGGTTATTTGGGTCAAAGTACCGAAGAAGGACTCTATGACCAAAATAACACCCAAAAAATAATCGACATTAATTACGCAAAACTGGTCCCAATTCTGAATTTTTTCGCTGAAAAAATGGAAAGAAAGCGCTCGGGAAATATGATTGTGTTATCCTCCGTTGCCGGTGACCGCGGAAGACAGAGCAATTTTATCTACGGAAGCGCAAAAGCCGGTTTGACGGCCTATTTAAGCGGCCTTCGAAATTACCTTTTTAGCAAAAAGGTTCATGTGATGACGGTGAAACCTGGTTTCATGGACACCAAAATGACAGAAGGAATGCCACTGAATCCAGCACTTACGGCGAGTCCAAAACGAGCTGCCGAAGAAATCTATAAAGCTTACAAAAAACAAAAAAATATTGCGTATATTTTGCCGGTTTGGGGAATTATCATGCTGGTTATCAAAAATATACCTGAGTTTGTTTTTAAGAAATTAAAACTTTAGTGAGATTCTTTCTAATAACGCAAAACTCATCGATGAAAGCTGAATGCCGATCGCAAAAATACTCATGAAAAAACTCTATTTATTCGATTTTGATGGAACCTTGACTTACAAAGACACCATGTTTTTGTACCTTAAATTCTATAATCCTTCGAAGTTTAAGTTTCAGTTTATCAAACACGTTCCGCTTTTTATCTTATTAAAGTTAAAATTGGCCAATACCGAAAAAGTAAAAAAAAGCTTCATCTCATCGATCCTAAAAGGACAAAGCAAAAGCAGAATAGAAGAAAAATCAAAAAAATTCTTTGAAAATCATTACCCGGAAATCATTCGGGGAAATGCCCTTGAATTCATCAATAATAGGGATAGCCAAAACACCGAAGGTTATATAGTCTCCGCATCACTGGATATTTGGGTGAAACCTTTTGCAGAAAAACTGGGAATGAACATGATAGCAACGAGGGCGGAATTTAAAAACAATATTTTCACCGGCAATTTTGTGGGAAGAAATTGCAACGGTGCAGAAAAAGTCAACAGGATCAAACAAGCCATACATGGGAAAAAATTCGACAAAATCATAGCTTTCGGTGATACTTCCGGAGACCGCCCAATGATGGATTTTGCTGATGAAAGCCATTTTGAATTTTTTCACTAAATTTAGTCCCGAAAAAAACACAGCAAAAAACCCCTTTTCAAGTAAAAATGGACAAAATATATTTGGATAATGCCGCCACAACTCCACTTTCGGAAGAAGTCATCGATGCGATGGTCGACGTTATGAAATTCAATTTCGGAAACCCTTCATCCACACATAGTTATGGTCAGGAAGCAAAAATCCTCATCGAAAAAGTCCGGCGCGAAATAGCGGATTACCTTCATGTGACGCCTGCCGAGATTATTTTCACCAGTTGTGGCACAGAGTCAAATAACATGATCATCAAATCATGCGTCGAACATTTGGGTGTGGAGCGAATCATCACTTCACCACTTGAGCACAAATGTGTTGCGGAAAGTGTTCTGGATATGAAAAAGCGGAAGGGAATAGAGGTGGTTTATCTTCGACCAGACAAAAATGGGGATATTCACCTCGGAAAATTAGAAGAAGCATTAAAAAGCTCTGACAAGAAAACCTTGGTTACCTTGATGCATGCCAATAATGAAATTGGGAATCTCTTTGACATTAAAAAAGCTGCGGAAATTTGCAAAGCAAATCATGCGTTGTTTCATTCAGATACCGTGCAGTCCATGGCGCATATGGCACTGAATTTCTCAGATATTCCAGTAGATTTTGCTTCTTGCAGCGCACATAAGTTCCATGGTCCGAAAGGATGCGGATTCGCATTCATCAGAAAATCCTCGGGATTGAAGGGGATTATCATTGGTGGTCCACAGGAAAGAAGTCTGAGAGCAGGTACGGAGAACGTTTGCGGAATTGTTGGTTTAGGAAAGGCGCTGGAAATTTATCTGAAAAACATGGATGAATTCGCCAATACGATCAAGGAAATCAAACAATACACCATCGAAAGGATAAGTTCCGAAATTCCGAACGTGAAATTCAATGGCAGAAGTGCGGATCTGGAAAAAAGTTTATATACCGTTCTGAGCGTTTTGCTGCCCTATAAAGATCCTATGATTGGTTTGAAATTGGATATGAAGGGAATCGCAATTTCTCAGGGAAGTGCCTGTTCATCGGGAGCTTCTCATCCATCAATGGTGATGATGAGCATTTTATCGGAGGATGAGATGGAAAATTCCACTCCTTTAAGGATTTCGTTCAGCCACCTTACCACGAAGAAAGAAATTGACGCATTAGTTGATGCTTTGAAGGAGATTTCGCTTACTTTCGATATAGAAAAAGCTAATGTGGAGCATAGATAAGATGCGCATTAAATTGGCAGGAAAATTGTAAATTTGTACCCTAAAAGAAGTTATATAAAAAATTAGATAAAATGGCATTAGAAATTACAGATCAGTCGTTCCAAGAAACGGTTTTGAATTCAGATAAACCAGTATTGGTTGATTTTTGGGCAGTTTGGTGTGGTCCATGCAGAATGTTGGGGCCAATCATTGAGGAAGTTGCCGCAGATTTCGAAGGAAAAGCAATCGTAGGTAAAGTAGATGTGGACAATAACCAACAAGTTTCTGTGGATTACGGAATCCGAAATATCCCAACCGTTCTGATCTTCAAAAATGGTGAAGTGGTTGATAAAATTGTGGGTGTGGTACCAAAAGAAACCATCGCAGAAAAACTAGCGGCCCACGTTTAAGAAATAATTTAATTGAAAATGAGTGCTTTCCTACTAAGGGAGGCATTTTTTTTGGGATTTGTTTGTGGAAACGGATAAAAATTGTATTTTTGCAGTCACCAAAAAGAAAGAGTTCTTTTAATTTATTGAGATCCGGTAGTTCAGCTGGTTAGAATGCCGCCCTGTCACGGCGGAGGTCGCGGGTTCGAGTCCCGTCCGGATCGCAAAAGATTTACAATTTTATCTTCGAAAAAATTGATCCGGTAGTTCAGCTGGTTAGAATGCCGCCCTGTCACGGCGGAGGTCGCGGGTTCGAGTCCCGTCCGGATCGCAATTATTACAACAAAGTAATAGAAAATGCAGTAAAACAGATATTTTACTGCATTTTTTGTTTTAAAGTGGCACCCGAAGGAACCAAAATTTACTAATCCATCAATTCATCATGCTGGTGTTTTTAAGAAAGTCTTTTTCCTATTTTAGGTCCACTACAATGTGGTATTCACTACTCCGTAATTAACAGATATTACTGGTTCATAATATTCTATGTGGGTGTTGCCAGTACCACCTACAAATAATTTAATGCCGTGATCCACAATTTCCTGGGTTACAATCAGCGGTGACATCACCAATTCATCCCGCACATAGCTAAATCCACTGGTAGCATTGAGTTTGAAAAATAGATCTTTGAGTTTTGTTCCTCCGGAAATATAGAATCCAGTAACACTGTCTGTCACAGCATCTCCTGTGTAAGCGACCAAACGGGTTGAAAGTGAATTGGAACTCACCTGTTGGTATTTCAGGGAAACGTTGATGGTGACGGCATATCCCTTCAACTGTTGGGGAAATTTGATGGTGGAGGTTGCATTATCCCACATCTGCACACCGAGGGGATTACTTTCAATAATAAGATCCGGAGTGCCACCTGAATTACCGTAAAGCGGATTCAAAAGTTTAAGATCCGGGCTGTGTGGAGAATTAAAAAAATTGCCTCCCTGCGGAAAATCATTATTATCACCGTACACAAAGTTCATTGGTTTGACCAGTGCCAGAATATTGTTGATAATGGTGGTGTTATTCGCGATACTTACCCAAACCGCGCCGTCCCAATAGTAATAGCCTTTAGCCGTCAGGTTCACTCCCACCCCGGTTTGGTTACTCACAGAGGCAGGGGAAGTGGCATACACTAAATTTCCTTCATTCGTGGCGGCAGATATCGGCATGTTGAAGATTTGATCCCCGGTTAATTTCGGAATCAGAATTCCTTCAACATGCGTAGCAGGCGATTTGGCGACAATCTCTAAGGTTGTTGCAGGCGCAGCAGTATTTATTCCTACTTGTGCGTCGATGCCCACCATCCATGGAAGGCAAAAGCAGATAAACAGTATTTTTTTCATCACTTAGGAATTTAAAATGTTATGTAAAGTTACACCTTTATCAGTTTATTTTCAAAGGTTTATGAGTTTTTTTTTAACATTTTATGATGGAGGTTAGTAGTTGATGAATACGGGATTTTTTATGAATTGCATTAAAAATTTCCTAATATACCCTATATTGATTATTAAATTTAAGTGCAATAATTCAAGAAAAAGTATGCTGATTTTTTAAAGAGAAGGCATGTACCTTATGCAGAATAATTTCGTCATCTCTCCCATGGTTTTTCAACATTTAAAAACAATATTTTCCGCAATTACTTTTTTTCGGCGTTTGATTTAATTCCCAGGATGTCAGAATTTGCCTTTTCTGATGTCTGATTAAAATTCAGAATCATTTTTAAAACTTTCTTTTTTCTTAACTCTAACACATCAATTTTTGTCGTGTTTTTTCTTATGTAACCAAGGTTACGTACTGCTAGGTAAGTTCCCGGTACTTTTGCAGCAAAATAAAATGAAAATGAGGAAATACCTTTTTACTGGATTTGCAATTCTTTCCTTTTTTACCTCCCGAGCACAGGAAATCGTCAAGATTTCTAAAAAGGATTTGGAACAAAAGATCTTCAACCAAAATCTGCAGCTCAAACTTGCGGAAGCAGAAGTGAACGCTGCCAATGCCGATTTGTTGATGAGCAGAGCAATGTATTTGCCAAACGTGACCGCATCTTACACGGGGATTTCTACGAACAGTCCTTTGATGGCGTTTGGTTCCAAACTGAATCAGGCTCGAGTGGAAATGGAAGACTTCAATCCATCCAATTTAAACAACCCGAAAAACATTTTCAATTTCGCTACCAAATTGGAAGTGCAACAACCCATTTTTAACAAAGATGCCGCCTACCAAAAGAAAGCAGGCGAAGTGAAGGTGGAGGTTTTGAAACTGAAGCAGAGTCGCGCCAAAGATTATCTGCAATTTGAATTGAATAAAGCCTATATGCAGCTGCAAATGGCTTACAGCGCTGTAGCGGTTTTGGAGCATGCAAGAAATACCGTACTCGCCAACAAAAAAGTCATCGACAATTATTTCAAAAACGGAATGATTCAGAAATCAGATGTTTTGGATATGAATGTGCGCGTCTCCGAAATTGACAATCAAATTCAGTTTGCCAAGTCAAACGTTCGAAACGCTTCAGACTATCTTTATTTTTTGTTGAATGAAAATTCGGAAAACAAAGTCTTTCAACCCGATGAAAAATTAGAATATCAGGAAAGTTTTTTAAGCCGGGATCCAAAATTAAAGACAGACCGAAAAGATTTACAGGCCTACGAAAAATCCCTGCAAGCCTACGATTTTTTGATTAAATCTTCGCAAGCGAAGTTTTTGCCAAAAGTAAATGCTTTCGGAAGTTTTGAAATGTTTGACAAGCGGCCTTATGAATTTCATGCAAATGGTTATTTGGTCGGTGTTCAGGTGGCATGGAATCTCTTTGACGGGCTAAAATCCAAGAGCGAAATCGAAAAATATAAAGCCGATCTGCTAAAATCCCAAACCGAAATCGAACAGTATCAAAAGCAAAGCAGTTTGGAACTCAAAAAATCTTATCGGCAAGTCTTAGATGCTGATAACAAGGTGAATCTTACAAAACTGGCATGGGAACAAACGGCAGAAGCCTATCGGATCTATAAAAACCGATACGAACAGGGGTTGGAAAAATCATCAGATCTTCTCAACGCAGAATCACAGATGTCTAAAAAAGAACTGGAACACCAGCAAGCCATCTTTGAATATAATATGGCGCTGGAATATTACAAATTTTTGAACGAGTGATGCAGCTCAGATCAGCTGAATTTTCAAACAATTTAAATATAGAGTAAAAAATCGTAAACCATTTCAAAAATATCAGTTATGAAAATTATAAAGACAGGATTATTTCTTTCAGCAGTTGCAATCCTCGCAAGTTGCTCTTCAGACAAAAGCGAAATTAAGGACAGCTCCAAACCGATCGAAGTGCAGCTCAGCAATTCTGCCACCACCGATGCGTTGGCTAATGCCGGTGCAAGCGGGAAACTGGTTGCCAGGAATTCGGTGAATGTTTCCACCAGAATGATGGGATATATCACCGGATTGAAAGCCGATGTAGGTGATTTTGTAAGTGCGGGACAACTTTTGGTGAGGATTAATAATACGGATATTCAGGCAAAAGGTGGACAAACCGACGCACAGATTGCACAAGCTCAGGCGAATTTTAATCTGGCTCAAAAGGATTTCAAGCGTTTCCAGAATTTGTACAATAATCAAAGTGCTTCCCAAAAAGAGCTGGACGACATGAGCGCCCGCTATGAAATGGCGAAAGCCAATCTGGACGGTGCGAAAATGATGAAAAACGAAGTGAATTCCCAATATCGCTATACGAATATTACAGCGCCAATTTCCGGGGTGATTACCGCAAAATATGCAAGCCAGGGAGATTTAGCCAATCCGGGAATGCCGATCTTGACGATTGAAAGTTCAGGGAATTTGCAGGCGCAGGTGCTGGTTTCTGAACAGGATATTACCTTAATCAAAAACGGTATGCCTGTTAAAGTGCTGATGAAATCAACGAACAAAGAAGTAGTCGGCACGGTGGATGAAGTAAGCCTGTCATCCATCAAAACCGGTGCACAATATTTAGTGAAAATCAATGTACCTCAAAATCATGAATATCTTGCGGGAATGTTCGTGAATGTGGTTTTCCCTTTCAAGAGAAACGGAAGTGCGAATCAGGATTTTCAGGAATCGGTTACTGTTCCTAAATCGGCGACGGTGGAAAATGGTCAGCTAACCGGGATTTATACGGTGAGCTCTGCCAATACAGCAACATTGCGTTGGGTGAGAATCGGAAAAATCTTGGGAGATCATGTGGAAATTCTTTCCGGATTGAATTCCAGAGAACCTTACATCGTTTCCGCAAACGGAAAATTGTTTAACGGGGCGAAAGTTCGAGTAAAATAAAAGCCCCAATTAACCTCCCGAAAAGGGAAGGAAATTGAATATCTTAAAATTAACATTTAATCTAAAAATGTTCCAACACACCATTAAGGAATAAGGGACAGATATATTATGGAAAAAGGATTTGCAGGCCGTATCGCGGAGTTTTTCATCAATTCAAAACTCACTATTTTGCTGATGATGGCATTGATGATTATAGGCGTTTATAGTTCCACACTGATACCAAGAGAAGAGGAACCACAGATTATTGTTCCGATGGCCGATGTATTGGTCGGTTATCCCGGAGCATCGCCCAAAGAAGTGGAGAATCGGGTGGTGAAACCTCTGGAAAAAATTATTTCTAATATTAAAGGAGTAGAACATGTTCACGCCATGGCGATGAATGGTAAAGCGATGCTGATTGTGCAGTTTTACGTAGGTGAAGACACTGAACGCTCTTATGTGAAACTTTATGACGAGTTGATGAAGAACAAGCTGATGTTTCCAAAAGGCGTTGATGAACCCATCGTGAAAACACGTTCAATCGACGATGTCCCGATGCTCGGTTTGACGCTTTGGAGCGAAAAATACAACGATTTCCAGCTTCGGCAAATATCCGAAGAACTCGCCTCCGAAATTAAGAAAATCAAGGATGTCTCTTTGACGAATGTGATTGGAGGAAGTCCGCGTCAATTGAAAATCATTCTGGATCGTGATAAAATGGCGGAAAGCAACGTAGATGCACTTTCGGTAATGCAGATGATTCAGGCCAATAACGGCAGTTCACAAAGCGGCAGTTTTGTAAGTAACGATCGGGAATACTTATTGACTACCGGACAATTTCTCACGTCCAAAGATGATGTAGAAAACCTCGTGGTAGGAACTTCGGGGAATATGCCGGTCTATTTGAAACAGATCGCAGAGGTGCAGGATGGAGCCTCTTCTCCGTCAAATTATGTAAGTTTTGGCTATGGAATGGGAATTGAAAAAGGAATTAAGAATCCTTCGGAATATCCCGCAGTAACCATTTCAGTTTCAAAAGTGAAAGGCGCAGATGCGATGAAAATTTCAGATCAGATTTTAGATAAAGTAAAAAGTCTTGAGAAAACTTTGATCCCCAATGACGTCCATGTAGAAGTAACCAGGAATTACGGAGAAACCGCATCACACAAAGTTTCCGAACTTCTGCTGCACCTTGCGATTGCAATTATTGCGGTGACCATTTTGGTGATGCTTGCTATGGGATGGAGAGGCGGATTGGTCGTGTTTTTCTCTGTTCCTTTAACTTTTGCATTGACGCTTTTCAGTTATTATATGCTCGGTTACACACTGAACAGGATTACGCTTTTCGCGTTGGTTTTCGTGGTGGGAATCGTGGTGGATGACAGCATCATCATCGCAGAAAATATGCACCGGCATTTCCACATGAAGAAACTGCCGTTTAAGCAGGCCGCGATTTATGCCATCAACGAAGTTGGTAATCCCACGATTTTAGCAACTTTCACCGTGATTGCCGCAATTTTACCCATGGCTTTCGTTTCCGGAATGATGGGACCGTATATGTCGCCAATGCCGATTGGAGCTTCCATCGCTATGTTGCTTTCCCTGTTTGTCGCTTTGACTGTGACTCCTTATCTAGGCTATCATTTGTTGAAGGTAAAAGATGATCAGGAACATAAAGAAGAGCAGGGAATTGAAACCGGATTCATCTATAAATGGTACAAAAAAATCGAACAGCCCTTCTTGGACAGCGGAAAAAAAAGGTGGATCATGCTGGGAATTACGGGGGTTTTACTGATGATTTCCCTCTTGGCGTTTTTCACGAAATGGGTCGCTGTAAAAATGCTTCCGTTTGATAATAAAAATGAAATCCAAGTAGTCATCGATATGCCGGAAGGAACCACCTTAGAGAAAACAAACGCCGTAACCAAGGATGTAGCACAATATTTGCGAACCGTTCCCGAAGTGGTCAACTACCAAAATTACGTAGGTTCCGCATCGCCGATCACCTTCAACGGATTGGTTCGTCATTACGATATGCGTGGAGCCAGCAACACTGCAGATATCCAGGTCAATCTTTTGCATAAAGAAGACCGCAAGAAACAGAGTCATGATGTGGCGAAAACCATTCGTCCTGAAATTCAGAAGATTGCCAAAAAATACGGTGCAAACATTAAAATTGTGGAAGTTCCACCCGGACCGCCTGTGCTCTCAACAATTGTGGCCGAAGTTTATGGTCCAAATTATGACGAACAGGTCAGAATTGCTGATGAGGTACAGAACATCCTAAAGAAAACAAATGATGTGGTAGATGTAGATTGGATGGTGGAAAGTCCACAAACAGAATTCAAAATTATTCCAGACAAAGAAAAATCCATGCTGAACGGAATCGCGCCGCAACAACTCGTGGGAAATCTAACCTATTTGATGGGCGAATATCCGATTTCAACTTTATACGACGAAAAAAGTAACCAGCCAGTGAATATGGTAATGAAACTGGATAATTCCGAAAAAGCCAGCATTCAGGATATCACCGCACTGAAAGTAAAAGGACAGCAGGGAATTATGATGCCAATCAGTGATGTGGTGAATGTGAAACGTGAAGAACTGGAAAAAAGTATTTACAGAAAGGACCAAAAACGAGTCGTGTACGTACTCGCTGATATGGCAGGAGGTTTGGAAAGTCCGGCTTACGCAATTCTGGGAATGGATGAAAAACTGAAAAAAATTCAGCATCCTGCAGGTTATTCGTTGAATGAACTTTATATGAAACAGCCCACCGATGAAAGCGATTACACAGTGAAATGGGACGGCGAATGGCAGATTACTTTGGAGGTTTTCCGCGATTTGGGTGCAGCTTTCGCAGTGGTAATCATCGTCATCTACATGCTGATTGTTGGGTGGTTCCAAAACTTCAAAACTCCGATGGTGATGATGGTTGCAATTCCACTTTCGCTGGTAGGAATCGTATTGGGACACTGGCTTTTGGGAGCTTTTTTCACCGCAACTTCATTTATCGGAATGATTGCATTGGCGGGAGTGATGGTGAGGAACTCGGTGCTTCTAATCGATTTCATTGAAATTCGGCTTAATGAAGGAATTCCAATTAAACAGGCCATTATAGAGGCAGGAGCAGTTCGGACCACACCGATTTTGCTGACGACAGGTGCGGTGGTCATCGGAGCAGTTATCATTCTTTTCGACCCGATTTTCCAAGGTTTGGCGATCTCCTTGGTTTTTGGGGCAATTGTTTCCACTTTGTTGACCTTGCTGGTTGTTCCACTCATTTATTATATGAGCGAAAAGAAAAAATGGCAAAAAATCCAGGCGCAGCAAGCAGACGAATTTGCCGATGATTTCTCAGAAGAAATTTCATATAATGAAACTCCTTAGTTTATTTTTCACTGAAACTTTGCCGAAATATTGTTTTTCGGTAAAGTTTCTATCCATCAAAAAAATCAATTACTAAAATATGAAACTATTACTCATCACCGCCGTGGAAGAATTTGAGAAGAATGTGAAAGAAATACTGGTTCATGCAGGAGTTTGCGCTTTTTCCTATACTTCCGTAAAAGGCTACAAATCCGAAGGAGGACTGATCTCTTTGGAAAACTGGTTTGCTGCTCAGGTTACGGAAAGTGATTCGCTCCTTTTCACCGTATTTGTTCCAGATGAAAATGTGGAAAAAGTCTTTCATTATGTAGAAAAATTCAACCAGAAAAGGGAGTTTTTTTCACGCATCCATCTCTCAAGTCTGGATATTGAAAATTCCATTTGAGAACAAATATTTTTAATTAAGATTAAAAATTTCAATCATCAACCTTTAAACATTATAAAAAAAAATATGAAAACAAGAATTATTCATGCGGTGGCCGGAACCATGGTTCTGACGAGTTTGCTTTTAGGAATTTTCGTGCACCAGAACTGGTTTTATCTCACTGGTTTTGTAGGCCTTAATTTATTCCAGTCATCATTCACCAATTGGTGTCTTTTGGGAATTATTCTGGCAAAATTCGGATGGAATGATGATGACGGCAGCTGCAAATGTTAATCAAAAGAATACCTAATTAAGTTTAAAATTTTGCTGATTATACCCGCAATATCTTCTTTTGCCGGATACCAAAAAACGCAATAAATTCAAGTCGAAACTTCTGTTTCATATGTGACGGAGCCAAAAACCAACTTACTGAACAGGAATTTTCAGCAAGAATAAATCAGAATCCGGATGCCGTTATTCTGGATCTGCTTTCGCCTGGAGAATTTGCAACAAGCCATATTGCAAAAGATTTAATGTAGATCTAAACGGAAATTTTGAAACCGAAATTTCAAAACTGGTTGCATCAAAACCACTTTTCGTTGATTGCTTAAGCGTTGCCAGAAGTTTCGTTGCTGTTGAAATTTTCGGCAATTAACATCTGAGTTCGTTGGTCACCAAACTTGAACAGTAGGTTTTCCAGTGGCTTCATCATGATTCATCAAAATAATAGGTACTAATGCTGGTGAAAAATATGAGCAATCATCGCCATCAGGATTCCCAAGATGACCAATCCGATTTTTTTCCAGTCCACATTGTGGTTTTTGCTTCCCTCGAAAATAATCACCGATGAAATATGCAGAAAAATACCTCCCACGAGCGCCAGGAAATAGACTTCCCATTCCGGATTAAAATATTTGCCTAAAAGTAATCCTAAAGGCGAAGCCAGTGCAAAAACTGAAATAATCAGCCAGGATGCGGGAGGAAATTTTCCCCGATCAATAAGGAAAGCACCCAGAATAAACGAAATCGGAAGGTTGTGAAAAAGGATTCCGGTTAGATACGGACTCAAACTATGCTGTTCATTCGCAAGCGGAATTCCCTCCAGAAATGCGTGGATGAACATTCCGATCATCAGTGCCAAAGGAAGAATTCCTTTTCCCTCACTGTGGTGGTGAAAGTGGCCGTGCTCAAAACCTTTGGTCAGATTTTCCAACAACATTTGAAGCAAAACGCCTGCAATAACCCAAATCCCGACATGATGGCTTTCAGAATTGTAAACTTTGGGGAAGACTTCATTTAAGCAGATGGTGATGAGAAATCCCGCACTCAAGATGAGCAGGTTTTTTGCAAATTCCTTTTTATTTGCAAAGAATTTTCCCAGAAAAACTCCGGCTAAAACGCTTAGAATCAATAATAAAATAATCATTTCTTGCTCTTTTAAATTGATTTTATGAATGATTCTGGGTCACATTTTTGTGATCTTCCGTTTTCCCACTTTCATCTTCCCGCTTTCTGAAAACATTGATGCATCGCGGCGATTTTTCCAGTTGAAATTCACCTAACTGATAATTACCGTAAATTTTGATTCTCTCGAAACCGTTTTCCACAGCGTATTTTTCAATATCATCCAGAGTATGAAGCTTCACTTTTTCAAAGAAGTGGAAATCTTTGCCTTTGTCACTAAAATAAATGTCCTTGATAATGTGTTTGTCCTCAATTCTTTTTTTGATGTGGAAATTGATTCCTTCTTTCTTCACGTAATCTTCCGCAACCAAGGTGTTTTTCACCCATTTTTCATTCAGGAAATCCAAGACGAACCAGCCGTTTTCCTTCAAAACATGGTGCACCGACTGAAAGACTTTTTTGTCATCCCGGTCATTTTCAAAATATCCGAAACTGGTGAACAAATTGAAAACAGCATCCACTTTTTCCTTAGAAACTTTTGGGAAAAGCTCATTCCGCATATCATGAACTTCAAATTTCAATGTGGAGTTCTGAAATTGTTTATTGTGGAAAATGCTTTCCTTTGATAGGTCAACTCCCAAAACCTGGTATCCAAGTTGATGAAGAAAAACAGAATGTCGTCCTTTTCCGCAAGCCAAATCAATGATTTTCGAACCGGTTGGAATTTTTAAATCTTTCACCAGTAGTGAAATGAAATTTTCCGCTTCCGCAAAATCCCTGTTTTTGTAAAGAATATGATAGTAAGGTGTATCAAACCAAGTTTCGAACCACGCCATTGTGCAAAATTAACTAAATTTGCGGATTAATCATATTTTGCAAACGGTTTTCAGCAGGTAATTTTTTATGGTGAGAAAACGGAAAAGCAAATTCAAAAAGCAAGAAGACAATAGCGAAATGGATCCAGAAAACATAAAAATACAGATCAAAACCTTCTTTGGATTGGAAGAGGTTTTGGCAGAAGAAATCAGAAAACTAGGCGGAAAAAGGGTAGAAGTGAAAAACCGCGCCGTGAATTGTGAAGGCGACCTCGGTTTTCTTTACAAAATCAACTATTCCGCACGAACCGCCCTGAAAATCATTGTTCCCATTCTCACTTTCAAAGCGTGGGATGAAAACCGTTTTTACGACAAACTGTTTGATTTTCAGTGGGATGAATTGATGGATGTGAATCAGACTTTTGCAATTGATGCTACGGTTTATTCCGAGAGATTCAAACATTCACAGTTCATGTCACTCAAAATGAAAGATGCGATCGTGGATTTCTTCAAGTTTAAATATAGGAAAAGACCAGATGTGGATCCGAAAAATCCGGATATCAAATTTCATCTCCACATTGATCGCGAACTGGTGACAATTTCCCTGGATTCTTCCGGAGATCCTTTGTTCAAGCGTGGTTACCGGAAAGAACAGGGCGAAGCGCCTATCAATGAGGTGCTCGCTTCAGGAATGTTGCAACTTGCGGGGTGGGACGGAAAAGGAAACTTCCTCGATCCGATGTGCGGTTCCGGAACTTTGCTGATTGAAGCCGGAATGATCGCGATGGATTTGCCTGCGCAGATTTTCAGAAAAAAATTCGCATTCCAAAACTGGAAGAATTACGACGGGGAACTTTTTCAAAAAATTAAGGAATTCCGAATTAACAGGGTTAAAGAATTCACGGGAAAAATCGTGGGTTACGATATCGACAACAAAATGTTGAACGCCTCCAAAATCAACATCGAAGCCGCTGAAATGGAAGAGGTCATAGAAATCAAAAAACAGGATTTCTTTGAATCAAAAAAAGAACTTTTTCCTTTGATGATGGTCTTTAATCCACCTTACGATGAAAGAATTGAAATCAGCGACGAGGAGTTCTACAAAAAAATCGGCGATACCTTCAAACAAAATTATCCGAATACTTTGGCTTGGCTCATCACTTCCGATTTGGAGGCGGTGAAAAAAATCGGTTTGCGGCCGTCAAGAAAAATCAAGCTTTTCAACGGTAAACTGGAATGTAGATTCATGCAGTATGAAATGTATGAAGGAACGAAAAAGGTGCATAAACTGAATACTGAAATATTGCAGTAAGGTAAAAATCTTATGATTCGTACCAGGATCATTGTTATTTTGGGAACTTGATAAATTTTCACATTGAACACCGTATCTATCATCATCGCCATTTTCAACCGCAGAGACGAGCTTTTCGAACTCCTCAATTCCCTGTCACATCAAACCGACAAAGATTTCGAGGTAATCATCGTTGACGACGGTTCTTCAATCGATTTGCGGCCAACATTGGCAATGTTCCAGGAAATGCTGAACATCCAATTTTTCCGAAAAGACAATTCCGGTCCCGGTCTCAGCAGAAATTTCGGTGCACGCCGTGCAAAAAGCGAATGGCTCGTCTTTGTGGATTCCGATGTGATTGTGGAAACCGACTACATCGAAAACATCAAAAAAAACATTACTGAAAACTCCTGCGACGCGTTCGGCGGTGCAGACAAGGCGCACAAAGGTTTCAACCTCATGCAGAAAGCGATTTCCTATTCCATGACCTCGGTTTTCACCACGGGCGGAATTCGTGGCAACAAAAAGGCGGTCACCAGATTCCAGCCGCGGAGTTTCAATATGGGAGTGAAAAAATCGGCTTTTGAAAAAGTGGGTGGTTTCTCAGAAATGCGAATCGGCGAAGACCCGGATTTATCCATGACACTTTGGGAAAACGGTTTCAAGACGGCGTTTTTCGATAATATTGGTGTTTATCACAAACGCAGAGTGGACTTCGGAAAATTCTCCAAACAAGTTTACCAGTTTGGCTGCGCAAGACCGATCCTCAACCAAAGACATCCGAAATACGTGAAGATTTCCTTTGCATTTCCATCATTGTTTCTCATCGGCTACATTCTCGGATTCATCGAGTATTTCTTGGTTGGGAAAGGTCTAATTCTCGCCATGTACGGATTATACACCTTCCTCGTCTTCTTCCACGCACTTTACCAAACCAGGAACATCAGCATCGCGGGAATGGCAGTGATTTCCACCTATATCCAGATGTTTTCCTACGGTTATGGCTTTTTGAAATCTTGGTTTTTGCTTCATATTTTAAGGATGAAGCCCGAAGAAGCATTTCCGAGACATTTTCACCGGTAATATTTTTGGGCGCACATTTCCCGCTTTCACTACTCGCTTTTTTTCTTCCCAAACCTAAATCCAAGCAAGAAAAAAGAGCTCAAACATGCCGTTCAATCGGGGGCGCAGTTTCCGCTTTTTTTGATAAAACCGAACTGGAGGAAGACTTCGGTTCTTCCCGAAAGTATAAATCTGCCAAACCAGCTCCATCACCGTCCGTCAGCAAAACGCTCCTCGGAATCAAACAGGCACCATCCAAAGAACGTCTAATTTTCCGTATTTTTGCAAAAAATTTTCAATGAACAATTACTTAGAATTTGATTTTAAAATCACACCACTTCAACCCTGGAACGAAATCCTGATGGCGGAACTCATCGAAATCGGTTTCGACAGTTTCACCGAAGAACACGAAGGGATTTTGGCATATATTCAAAAAGATTTGTTCAATGAAAATGAACTTCGTGAAATCCATTTGTTGAAAAATAATGAGGTAAAAATTTCCTATACTTTCAAGGAAATGCCGAATATCAATTGGAATGAAGAATGGGAGAAAAATTTTGAACCGATTTATGTGGAGGATCAGGTTTTGATACGGGCAGAATTTCACACTCCAAACGCAGAACTGCACGAAATCATCATCCAACCGAAAATGTCTTTCGGAACAGGACATCACCCTACAACTCACCTCATGATTCAGCAGATGCTGGAATTGGATTTTGAAAACAAAACCGTGCTCGACATGGGGTGCGGAACTTCTGTACTCGCCATTTTTGCAAAGCAAAAAGGAGCAGGAAAAACAGTGGCGATCGATATCGACGAATGGTCGGTTGAAAATTCCATGGAAAATGCCGAAAGAAATAATGTGAAACTGGAGATTTCTCAAGGAACTGCGGAAAATTTAGGCAAAGAAAATTTCGATATCATTTTAGCCAACATTAACCGCAATATTTTGATTTCAGACATTCCGACTTACGTTTCGGTTTTGAACAAAGGTGGTCAGCTTTTGCTTTCCGGGCTCTGCTTCTTTGATGTGGACGATATCTTGGAGGTCTGCACCCAACAAAAACTCACACTGAAAAAGAAACTCCAACGTGAGGAATGGGTTTCTCTGCTTTTAGAAAAGTAATTTTTGACCGCACTTGAAGGCCATTTCGCCGATTTCGAATATATCCTTTCTCTCGCCGAAAGCTTCGTTATTTTCGGAAGACTAATAGCGATTCTTCTCCTCAATCCATTTCCCCAAATATTTGGTGCTTTGCAAAGTGTGATGCTGAAGGATTTGTCCCAGGAAATTTTTGTTTCGATGGTTTTCTAAATTGTTTTCTATTTCTTTTAATCTCCTCGAAAATTGGGAGATAAACGCTCCTTTCTGAAATCGGTTTTCAAGGATTGCGAAACCATTCTTCTGTTTTGCCGTCCATAGATTTTCATCAGAATAAAGTTGAACCGATTTTTCCACAAAATCAAAATCATCGTCACAAACAAACCCGTTCCAGTCAAGGTTTCCCTTCATTCCTTCTGCACCGATGGAGGAAGTAACGCTCGGTAAACCAAATTCCATGCTCTCCAGCAATTTCCCCTTAATTCCTGCGCCAAAAGGAATCGGAGCCAACAAAACCCGGAAATTTCCGAAAACCTCTTCCTTCTTCTGCGCTCTTCCTTTAATCAAAAAGCCCTCTTTTTCTTGGTGAAGTTGCAATGCTTTTTCCGATGCATAAGCTCCATAAATGTGAATTTCGGAATCGGGTAGTTTTTGTCGGATTTGGGGCCAGATTTTTTTTAGCTTTAAAATCGTCTGCCAATTCGGCTCATGCAGAAAATTCCCGATGCTGACGAAATTCTTCCTTTCCGCAAATGTTCTTCCCGGAGAAGTTTTTTCCGCAAACAAGGGAAGATAATAAAGAATTGTTTGATCGATTTTGAAATGATTCATAAGCAAATCCATTTCGAATTCCGAAATAATCAACGATAAATCGCAGCGAAGAACAGATGCTGTTTCCCTTTTGAAAATATCGTTCACCAAATCGTTTTCCTGGCAGTTTCTATTTTGCTTGTAAGCCATTTCTCTGGCTTTCCTTAAAAAATGCAGATCTTCGGTATCTAAAATCTTCATCGCGTGCGGACAAATTTCCGAAACTTTCCAGCCAAATTGTTCTTCGGTCATAAATCGGTCGAAAATCACCAAATCGGGATTGAGTTCTGCGATTAGTCTTTCGAAGTGGGAATCATTGATTTTGATGGAAAAAGTTTTGATTCCTTGTGAATTTAAATTGAAGCTGTTTTCGGAAACCGCTGCAGCCGACAAAAATGAAATCCGAAATCCTTCACTCTGAAAAAAGTCGATCAATTGAAGCATTCTTTTTCCGGCGGCAGTAGAATTCGGTTCGGGAAAAACAGTTCCGATGATGACAAGATGCTTCATGGCTCAAAAATAGTAAAATTCAAAAGATTGCTCGATGCATTTCAGAATTCTATTTAATTGTTTTCTACATAAAATTCACCGTAAATTTTCATAAATTTACCCTCATTAAAAAAAGTAAAATATGATCTCCAAAAATTACCTGGAAAATCTCCGGAATGAATTGCAAAATATCAAAAATGACGGTCTTTTTAAAACCGAAAGAATCATTACTTCTCAGCAATCCGCAGTGATTGAAGCAAATGGGAAAACCCTCCTGAACTTCTGTGCCAATAATTATCTCGGACTTTCAAATGATCCGGAAGTCATGAAGGCTTCCCAGGAAATGATTGACAGTCACGGTTACGGAATGTCGTCGGTGCGATTTATCTGCGGAACCCAGGATATTCACAAGGAACTGGAAGCCAAAATCTCCGGGTTTTTGGGAATGGAGGATACGATTCTCTACGCAGCATGTTTCGATGCCAACGGCGGTGTTTTCGAACCGTTGTTTTCGGAGCAGGATGCCATTATTTCAGATGAGTTGAATCACGCCTCAATTATTGATGGAGTTCGGCTCTGCAAAGCGGCGAGATACCGCTACAAAAACAATAATATGGCAGATTTGGAAGAGCAGCTGAAAGCGGCTTCCGAAAAGAATCACCGCTTCAAAATCATTGTTACAGACGGCGTTTTCTCCATGGATGGAATCGTGGCGAATCTGCAGGGAGTGTGTGATCTGGCCGAAAAATACGATTGTTTGGTGATGGTGGATGATTCCCACGCCACAGGATTTATAGGAAAAACCGGTCGTGGAACCCACGAAGCGAACGATGTGATGGGAAGAGTGGATATCATTACTTCAACCCTAGGAAAAGCATTAGGTGGCGCATTGGGCGGATTTACTTCAGGTAAAAAAGAAATCATCGATATGTTGAGACAGCGTTCAAGACCTTATCTGTTTTCAAATTCTTTGGCACCGGGAATTGTAGGTGCGGCGATTAAAGTTCTGGACATGATTTCTGATAATACTGCATTGCGGGATCAGGTCATGAAAAATGCCGAATATTTCCGTTCGAATATGAAAGCGAAAGGATTCGATATTCCGGATGGTGATGCCGCGATAGTTCCAGTGATGCTTTATGATGCACCTTTGTCTCAAAAAATGGCGGAAAAGCTCATGGATGAAGGGATTTATGTGATCGGATTCTTTTATCCCGTAGTTCCGAAAGGGAAAGCCAGAATCAGGGTGCAACTTTCCGCAGCGCATACCAAAGAACATCTTGATCAAGCGATTGCCGCTTTTGAAAAGGTCGGAAAAGAACTCGGCGTGATTTCTTAAACTGAAAAAGCACTTCGGATTTCAATAAAAACCAAAACCCAGAAAAATGAGAACAGTAGTTTTTTATGAAAACACACAGGAAGGAACGATGGAAAAAATGATGGAGGTCTTTCCAAAACATCAGGAAAATGAGGACCAATTCGTGAATGCCGGGAAGATCATCGGTATCGGACCTTTCTCTGTCCCCGGTCAAGGTGCGATGGGAATTTTCACTGATCGCGAATCTGCTGAAGAATTTGTGAAAAACGACCCTTTCGTTCAAGAAGGTTTGGTGACTTATACCATAAAAGAATGGATGGACGATTTGGAGACGAAATAGCAAGCTACAATGATTCAATGTTCAAATGGTTCAATCCTGTTCAGTCATCCTTGGGAAATCAACTGGAAGAAGCCAATAGTCAAAAGTAATTCCGATAGCGACCGGGAGCAAAAAATTATATGAAATTCCTCATCATCATTCCTGCTCATAACGAGGAGAAAAATATTTCATTTTGTCTAGAATCCTTGAAAAATCAAACGTTCAAGGATTTTGAGGTGATCGTGGTAAATGATGGTTCAACCGATAAAACTGCGGAGATCACAAATGATTTTGTATCAACTGATTTTCGGTTTAAAGTTCAACATCTGGAAAAATCAGAACATCAACCGGGAGCAAAGGTGGTGCTAACCTTCAATAAAGGTCTGGAAATGGTGGATTTAAAGCGTTTTGATATCATTTGTAAATTCGATGCGGATATTATTTTTCCTAAAAATTATTTAGAAAAAATCAACCGGATGTATGTTGAAAATCCAAGAGCCGGAATGGTTTCAGGGTTGGTCAGAATTAAGAAATCAGTTTTCGAAAAAAATCTTGCGTATGATTTTAAAGATGAAAAACACCAGTGGACTTTCGAAAATCTTTCCTCAAAAAATCACATTCGCGGTCCGATAAAATCATATCGAAAAGAATGTTTTCAGCAGATGAAGGGACTTCGACCAGTTTTGGGATGGGACAATATCGACACGATGTTGGCAAAGAAAAACGGTTGGGAAATCATCACCATTAAAGATTTGTGGGTGAAACATCTTCGTCCGACTGCCTTTAAATACAAAAAGCAGAAAGCCGAAAAACTCGGTGAGTATTTTTACAATATCGGTTTGAGTTTTCCCTTGGCGATCGTTTCCTCTCTCAAATCATCTTTGAAGAACAGATCGTTTTCAGAATTTTTTACCACGTTAAAGACCTATCTTAAGCAAAAAGGCGAGCGAAAACTTTCAGAAGAAGAAATAAGATACATCCGAAATCTGCGATGGAAACAGATTCTGCGCCTGTAAAGACAAGTCGCGAACTGTCCAAAATTAGAAGAATTTTACTAATGCAATACTCGAAAAGTAATGACAAAATTTAAAAATAAATCTGCATTGAAGAACGCTAATGCTAACTGCACTGAAAACTTTCGGTTTTCGGACAAGTCCAGCCTTGTCCAAACGGTTTTGCTTCTGTTGATGTCTGTTTTCTTTTCCGCCCAAAAAAAAGCAGATCTCATCATTCAAAATGCAAACATTTACACGGTGAACAAAAACTTCGAAAAAGCCGAAGCAATGGCTATTTCCAACGGAAAAATTGTAGCGGTAGGAAAATCTGCAGACATTCTGAAAAAGTATCAATCAAAGAATATCCAAAACCTCCGAGGAAAAACAGTTTTTCCTGGATTTATCGATGCACATTGTCATTTCACGGGTTATGCGACCGACAAGTGGAAATGTGAACTTTGGGGAACAAAATCTTGGGATGAGGTGGTTTCAAGGATTACGGAATACTCCAAAAATGCACCGATGGAATGGCTTTACGGAAGAAGTTGGGATCAAAATAATTGGCCGGTAAAGGAATTCCCGGATAAAGAAAAGCTGGACGAACTTTTTCCGAACCGACCGGTTTATTTGAAGCGAATCGACGGTCATGCTGCAATTGCGAACCAAAAAGCACTCGATGTCGCCGGAATTAATTTAAACACGGAAATAAACGGCGGTGAAATCGAGCAGAAAAACGGAAAACTCACCGGGATCTTGATTGACAACGCCATGACTTTGGTTGAAAAACATCTGCCTCAAATCAGCGATGAAATGGCAATCAACTACTTTGCCGAATTGCAGAAGGAATGTTTTTCCTATGGTCTGACTTCCCTACACGATTGCGGAATTACCGAACACACCTTAAATCTTTTAGAAAAATCGCAAGCCCAGAACGTGCTGAAAATGAAGATTTTTGCCTTGCTGGAAGACAACCCGGACTATTATGAAAAATGGACAAAAAAAGGAAGATATACGAATGGAAATATCACCGTGGGTGGTTTTAAAGTCTATTCTGATGGTGCGCTCGGTTCCAGAGGAGCGTGTCTCATCAACGATTATTCCGACAAAAAAGGATGGAGGGGTTTTTTGTTGAGCGATCAGGAACATTTCCGAACTTTGGCTAAAAAGTTGAAAAACAGCAACCTTCAAATGTGTACACATGCCATCGGAGATTCTGCGAACAGGGTGATTTTGAATATTTACGGCGAAGTTTTGGGTGGAAAAAACGACAGAAGATGGCGAATAGAACATGCACAGATTGTGGATAAAAATGATTTCGGGCTTTTTGGAAAATTTTCGATTATTCCATCTGTACAGCCTACTCATGCGACTTCCGACATGTATTGGGCCGAAGAAAGACTGGGGAAAGAGCGCTTGAAATTTGCGTATGCTTATGAAGATTTGCTCAAACAAAACGGTTGGCTTCCTTTGGGAACCGATTTCCCGGTGGAGGAAATCAACCCGTTTAAAACTTTTTTAGCAGCAGTTGTGAGAAAAGATGCGAAGAATTTTCCGGCAAACGGTTTCCAAAAAGAAAATGCTTTAACCCGCGAACAAGCCATTCGTGGAATGACGATTTGGGCTGCGAAATCTGCGTTCCAGGAAAATGAAACCGGAAGTCTGGAGGTAGGAAAATCCGCAGACTTCGTCATTCTGAATCAGGATCTGATGACGGTCCCCGAAACGGAGATTCTGAATACCAAAGTATTGGAAACTTTTTCGAATGGGAAAAAGATGTACTAAACCAAATCTTGAATTTTGAAAAAAATTGCTTTTATCGAGCTTGATACCCATGCGGAAATTGCTTCGAATTTCATGGAACTGATGAACGATTCCCGGGAATTTTTCGTGGATTATTATTTTTCGAGAAAGATTCTTGAGCAATTACAAGTTGGAAAAAAAAATATTTTCCAGACCGAAAGTTCTGAAATTTTGAATGTATTGGAAAACAGGAATTATGACTTGATCATCGTTGGGACAGTTCATCGGTATTTCACTGTTTTCCATAAAATTTCTAAAAGGCATAAAACCGCAGCTATTGTTCATAATCTTAATTTTATCCGCCTTTCAAAATTTCAGTTATTCAAAAACATTTTCAAAAGGGATTTTCGGTTTCGCTTGAAATTATGGTGGAAGGAAGGATTGCTTTCAGCACCGGAAATTTATGAAAATGTGAACAATCTTTTGGTTTTGAATAAGAGTCTAAGCAATGAAAAGTTTAGATTTCTGCCGATTTTTTTTAATGAGTTTAATGAGCATACCGATTCAAATATGTACACGGTGGTGATTCCCGGAGCGGTTTCGCAAGAAAGACGGGATTATAAGTGGGTCATTAAGAAAATTAAAGATTTAGAAATTAAGTTCAAAACAGGCGAAATAGAATCTGAACAACGAAGCGTTGCAATCATTTTCCTCGGAAAAGCAGCAGGTGACGAACTTATATGGTTAAAGGAATTGGATCAGTGCTTGGAATTGGTCAAAATGAAATATTTCACCGAAAAAGTTCCGCAGAAAACCTTCGATGAATGGATGAACAAGGCCAATGTTTTATGGTGTCCGATTAAGCAAAAAACAGAATTCTTCAGCAATCCTGAAATTTACGGAAAAACCAAAATGTCTGGAAATATCGGTGATGCCATTAGGTATGGAAAAATGGCCTTTTTTCCGGAAAGCTATCCTTCAGATTTCACATTTATCTTGAACGAAAATGAAAGAAATCCCTTTGAAATTTTTAGGTATCAGTCGGAAAAGAACTATGATTTTCAGGAAAGATTCAACAGGGAAAAAATCAGAACTGATTTAGAAAAGGTATTGAATGACTTGCTTTAAAATATTGCGTCCGACAATAAGTCTAATCTCTAGTCAGAATTTAAACAAACTTTGGAAAAACCTCCGGTTCACATAATCTTCCACGGGAAAAATATTCATAAAATAATTTCCGGTAAAAATAATTCCCAAAACGACCGTCGGTTTATAAATCAGATTCCAGATGCTTCGGTCGAAATCAGGCAAGATAATCGCAACAGTAATGGCAACGGTGGAAATAATCGCTGCATAAATCATTTCGATGCTCAATGGCGAAACATTAAACTTTACATAATTAAACACGATTTTGATTCCATTGAAAAGCGTAAGCGAAATTGCTGTAGCCATCGCTATTCCGATGATTCCGAGATGAGTTTTCGTGAGGAAAAGCCAGTTCAGTGAAATCGTGGTAATTGCCAAAAAGAGCATTACCACAATGGTGAATTTGTAATATTTGGAGAGTGAAATAATGTGACCGTTAAAACCCGTCGCCAAGTCGAAAAGCATCGCGAATCCCAGAATCCAGATCACCGGTTCCGCCTGCCGAAGTTGGTCGCCATTTTTGATAAAATCGCAGAGATAGGGAAAGCCGACCAAAATACAAGAAAACAGCACCGTACCGAGAAAAAACAGACTGAGCGAAGTCTTCTTATGAAACCGGTCGAGTTCCTGGAAATCACCTTCTGCAATGGATTTGTTGATGATGGGCGCCGAAATGTTAAACAGTCCCATTTGGGGAATCATGATGAAGGACAAAATCGAAAGAATAATGCTGTAAACTCCGTTTTCCTCGAAATTCAGAAATTCGCCAATCATGAAATTATCCACCCGGAATGCGATGTAATTTCCGATGTTTCCTAGAAATCCGAAAAAACTGTAAGTCAAAACTTCTTTCCATAATCCATCTTTTTTCATGTAATCCGTGCGGAAATCCGGTTTGATTTTTTCCAGCTGATTGGCATAAAAAATATAGCCAAAAAAAGCAACGAGGTACATTCCGAAGAAAAAACCATACGAACCTTTCTCTGATAATCCAAGCCAGAAAAACAGGCAGAATGCTCCTAAATTAGCTAGTTTTGGGAAAATGTTCTCGAAAATGTTCGGAACCACGATTCTCTTGAAATTCGAGATGTATTTATTGAAAACCGCCGAAAGTGCCAAAACCAAAATTAATGGCAAAATCAACCGCTTCATCTTCCAGAGTTCAAGACTTTTGAACTGTGGAAAAATAAGGAAAAACGCGAAAAACAACAACGTGAAAACTGCAAAATTAATCGCCACCTGAACCAAAGAAAGCGTGAGGAAATTTTGATTTTTTCCGTCTCTTTGCGTTTGGTGAAAGAATTTCACATTCGAAAAAGAAATCCCAAAAACCACGATGGGCAAAAGCATTTCCGCCGTCGGCAAAATGTAGCGAAGTTTTCCGTAGAACTCCATGTCCCGCGGAAAAATGAAAATCGCTGAAAACGTCCCGAGCAAAAACCCGAAATAACCAATCAGCGAATATTTGAAACCTTGCCGTGCGACTACGCTCATTTCTTAAATTTTTTATGGTAATTAGGCACGAAAACGATATTGTTGATGTATTCGCTTTTATTTTTCAGCATATTATTTTTCTGAATTTCGAAAAAATCAGGAGCAATTTTTTTGAGTCCAAAGTTCTCACGGTTCATAAAATGCGCGGTGTAATCCCATGTTTCTATTTCCGAAACCATTTCCTGCAAAGGCTTTTCGTGGTGTCTTTGTTCCATTTCCACCATCAGAACCGGGCGAAATTTTTTGATGGTATTTTTGGCACCATGCAAAGTTTCCATTTCATTTCCTTCCACATCGATTTTTATGAAATCAAGCCGGTTCAAGCTTTGATTTTCTGCCCAATCATCCAGTTTCATGACTTTCACTTGCCGGGTGAGTTTTTTTTCTTCGCCAACTTCCGAAAAATCAGTGTGCAAAGTTCCTCGCGAATCGTAGGTTTTCCCATCAATCACCGGAATCTTGAACATGGCCGTTTCATTTTTATCGGACAATGCGATCGGAAAAAGATTCACTTTCGGAAATATCCGTTGCAGGCGGGCAAAAAGTTTTGGGTTGGGTTCGAAAGCGTAGATATTTTTCGGTGGAATCCGCTGTTCAACTCGGTAAATGTAGGAACCTACATTGGCACCAATATCGAAAAATACTGCGTTTTTCGGCAGATAATCTTTGATCCAGATCAATTCCGGCTCCATGTTCTTCTCAGAAAAATTACCGGCAGACAGATCTTCCAATTTCTTGAAATATCTTTCCTTATAGAATTTAGGCAGTATAAACTGTAATTTCTCAGCAATCTTCTGATAAATGGTCATTCAATTTCTAGATTAACAAGGCAAATATAACAAAATATGTTAAATTAATGTTAAAATACAATCAAAATTGGAAATGATTTTATTGTGATTTGCAATTGATTTACCTTTATAAACCATAAAAAAAGGCATGAAAAGATTATTTCTCATTGCGGGATTGGCTTTTTTGGCTTCCTGCTCCAGTTTACAGAAAACAACGCAGCAACCGTTCTCTTGGGAAGGTGCAAATATGTATTTCCTTTTGACCGACCGATTCCAAAATGGCGACCGATCCAATGATGTGAATTTTGGAAGAACAGAGAAAGCAGCTGTGCTTAGAGGTTTTGAAGGCGGTGATTTGCGCGGAGTCATTCAGAAAATAGATGATAATTATTTTTCAGATTTGGGAATTAATGCGATTTGGATGACCCCTTTAGTGGAACAAATTCATGGCGCTACTGATGAAGGAACCGGGAAAACTTATGGATTCCATGGTTACTGGGCAAAAGACTGGACAATTCTGGATCCCAATTTTGGAACGAAGGCAGATTTGAAAGAGCTGGTGGAAAAAGCCCATAGAAAGGGAATTCGAATCGTTCTGGATGCGGTCATTAATCATACCGGTCCGGTTACCGGTCCGGATGTCGTTTTTCCGAATTCGTGGGTGCGAACTGCGCCTCAATGTAAATACACCAATTACGAAAATACCACTGCATGCACTTTGGTGGCGAATCTTCCTGACATTTTGACGGAATCTAATGCATCCGTTGACCTTCCACAAATGCTCGTCGATAAATGGAAAAATGAGGGAAGGTACGAAGCGGAAATGCAATCACTGAAGGATTTTTTCGAAAGAACAGGTTATCCGAAAGCACCAAAATATTACATCATGAAATGGCTTGCCGACTATGTGCAGGAATTTGGAATTGATGGATATCGTGTGGATACCGTGAAACATACGAATGAGGATGTTTGGAAAGACTTCCAGAAAGTCTGCCAGGAAGCATTTGAAACTTACAAAACAAATAATCCGTCAAAAGTTTTGGATCAAAACTTATTTTTTATGGTGGGCGAAGTCTATGGTTACGGAATTTCACAAAAACAATTCTACGACTTTGGTGACAAAAAGGTAAACTATTACCAAAACGGTTTCAAATCGCTGATCAATTTTGATTTTAAAGGTGATGCAAACAAATCTTATGAAGAGATTTTTTCTAACTATTCCCAACTTTTACATTCAGATTTAGGTGGGAAAACCGTTTTGAATTATCTTTCCTCGCATGATGACAGTTGGCCTTTTGACAAAGAAAGGAGGAAAAGCTTCGAAAGCGGAACTAAGCTGCTTCTGACTCCTGGAATTTCGCAGATTTACTACGGTGATGAAACTGCGCGACCTTTGATGGTAACCGGGGCAGAAGGTGACGCCAATCTTCGCTCCAATATGAACTGGATCGATGTGAAAACCAATCCGCAAACGAAAGCGCTATTGACTCACTATCAAAAACTCGGGAAATTCCGGGCCAATCATCCTGCAGTTGGAGCGGGAGTTCATCAAATGATTTCTCAATCGCCATACTGGTTTACCAGAACTTTTAATCAGGATAAAGTTTTAGTGGGATTGGATTTAAAACCGGGCTTAAAAGAAATTTCAACCTCCGGTATTTTTGAGGACGGAACAAAATTAAGAGATGCTTATTCTGGAATTACAACAACCGTGAGAAATGGGAAAGCAATCATTGAAACAAATTCATCTATTGTATTATTCGAAAAAAAGGAGCTATGAAAAATGTAATTGCAGTTTTTTTGTTGATGTTTTCGATTACTGTTTGGGGACAGAAAGTTCCGAAAATCAGTAAAACCGAATTTTCGAAAGCAGCTTTGATGCAAAAAATAGTAGACCTCGAAGGGAAAAAACTTTCTATTTCAGAAGTGCTGAAAAAACATCAGGGACGGATTGTGATCATCGATTTTTGGGCAAGCTGGTGTAGAGACTGTATTCTCGCACTGCCTGCAACTACTGAACTGAAACAGAAAAATCCCGAAATTGACTTTGTGTATTTTTCTTTGGACAGAAGCCATGAACAATGGAAAAGAGGTCTGGAAAAATATGGAATCGCAGAAAACGAAAACTATTGGTTTGATGAAGGCTGGAAGAATAATTTCAATAATTTCATCGATTTGAACTGGGTTCCCAGATTCATGGTGATCGACCAGAAAGGAGGAATTGCCAAATACTACGCAATCCACCCAAGTGACCCCGAAATTCAGGAGAAAATTGATCAGCTGAAAGCAGAAAAATAAAATAAAAAAGCCCGAAAAAAATTCGGACCGGATTTATTATTTCACAGAAATTCCAATTATTTTTTGAGTAAATCCCGGATTTCTGTCAACAATTTTTGATCTTCAGTGGGTCCGGGTGGCGCCACTTCTGCCTTTTTCTGGATTTTGTTGATACCTTTAATCATGATGAAAAGTACCAAAGCAATGCAAATAAAGTCAATCACTGCGGCCAGAAAGTTTCCGTAAGTGACCCCGTTCCATGTCAGTTTTGCCACGTTTTCGGCTCCTGCCGCTTTCAGCGCTGGATTCAAAATTAATGGAGTAATCACATCGGCAACAAACGAGGAAACGATTTTTCCAAATGCTCCACCAATGATTACGGCAACTGCTAAATCAACTACATTGCCTTTTATGGCAAAATCTTTAAATTCTTGTACAAATCCCATAATTTATCTTTTTATTGTTATTCTAACAAATTTATTAAATTAATTTGAACAAATAGGTAGATTTTTTAAAAAATTTCAACGTTTGCTCGAACTACGGTCCGAAAATTTCATTAACTTTAATGAATAAAAACCAGACATCAGATGAAGATATTCAGTGCGGAACAGATTCGGAAATGTGATTTGGATACCATCCAAAATGAACCGGTTTTGTCAATTGATCTGATGGAGAGAGCGGCCAAATCCTGTGTCGATTGGCTTTTGAGAAATACTGATGATGACCCTTCCTTTTTTATTTTTTGTGGAAATGGAAACAATGGCGGCGATGGTTTTGCAATGGCGCGAATGCTTTATCAATGCGGTTTTGATGTGAACGTATTCATAGACAAAGACCAAAAAAAATGCTCCAAAAACGCTGAAATTAATCTGAATAAAGTGAAAGATATTTCCGGAATCGGTGTTTTCGGTTTTAATGAAGTTAAAGAATTTCAATTTGGTGCAAAATCGGTAATTATCGATGCGCTGTTCGGAACCGGACTCAACCGAAAGCTGGAAGGTAAATCAGCTGAAATCGTGCAGTTTCTCAATCAACTTTCATTTCCTAAAATTTCAATTGATATTCCGTCGGGTTTATTTGCAGATCAAATTTTTGAAGAGGGTTCTGCTGTTTTTAAGGCCGATGAAACTTTGAGTTTTCAGTTTTGGAAAAAAACTTTTCTTCATCCTGAAACCGGAATTTTTTGTGGAAAGATTAACGTTCTGGATATCGGTTTGAGCCAAAAATTTATTGAAAAGGAACCTTCGCAGAAATGGGTCGTTGATAAATCTATAATTAAAGGAATCTTTACTCCGAGAAACGATTTTTCCCACAAAGGAATTTTTGGAAAGACCACCATTGCGGCGGGAAGTTTCGGAAAAATGGGAGCGGCCGTTCTGGCCACGAAATCGGCTTTGAAATCGGGGAGTGGACTTACTTTCACACTTGCGCCGAAATGCGGTTATGAAATCCTTCAGACCACCTGTCCTGAAGCCATGTTTTTATATGGTGGCGAAAATTATATTTCACATTTTGAGGTGGAGGAGGATTCGTTTATTGGAATCGGTCCCGGTTTGGGAACTGATCCGGAGACAGAAATTGCCTATTTAGAGTTTTTGAAAAATTACCGGAAACCTTTGGTTCTGGATGCGGATGCGCTGAATATTGTTTCCAAAAATTCCGAGTATCTAAAGTTGATACCGAAAAACTCTATCATTACACCACATCCGAAAGAATTTGCAAGGCTTTTTGGCAAGACACAAAACTCATTTGAAAGACTGGAACTCGCTCAACAGAAATCTGCAGAACTTGGAATCTACATAGTTTTGAAAGATCACCACACCCAAATCATCACTCCGGAAAATCATGTTTTTTACAATATCACTGGAAATTCCGGCATGGCAAAAGGGGGAAGTGGAGACGTTTTGCTGGGAATCATCACTTCTCTTTTAGCCCAAAATTATTCCCCCAAAAATGCGGCGATTTTCGGAGTTTGGCTCCACGGAAAAGCCGGAGATTTGGCTGCGGAAATACACTCAAAAGAAGCGGTACTTCCTTCTGATTTGGTTGAGGAATTGGGAAATGCGTTCAAAATTTTGGAATAGTTTGGATTACTCTGGTTTTTCGTTTTCATCCTCTGTAATGGTGCGGTTTTTTGCCGTGAACAGAATAACGAAACCAGCCAGCATAAAAGGAATCGAAAGAATTTGTCCGGTATTTAACCCCGCAAATGTGATGAACTCGTCTCCTTGTGGTTCCTTCAAAAATTCCACGAAAAATCTCACAGCCCAAAGAATGATGAAAAACAATCCAAACAACCATCCCTGCTGATATTTTTTGTTGGTGTAACGGTAAAGAATCCAAAGCAAAACAAATAGTAAGAAATATCCTGTCGCCTCAAAAAGTTGGGTCGGATAACGTGCCACGATTGCTCCATATTCCGAACTTTGCTGTGGAAAAAGAACCGCGAAAGGCGAGTTTTCCGGTGCAGGTTTTCCAATGATTTCCGAATTGAAAAAATTGCCAATCCGCACGAACGCACCACCCAAAGCAACTACGATACCAATCCGGTCATAAACCCAAAATGGATTTTTTCTGATGATTTTGTAGGAATAATACAGGGTCGTAAAAATCAACGCGATTGTGGCGCCATGACTCGCCAATCCTGAAAAACCGCTGAATTCAAGTTGTGGTTTGGTTCTGATGGGCAAAAAAACCGACCAAAAGTCTTCCTTAAAAAGTTCTGGCTGATAAAAAATAACGTGTCCTAATCTCGCTCCAAAAATTGTCCCCACCAAAGTCCATGTGAAAAGCGGTTCCAGGTATTTTTGGTTTACATTGTCAATCCTGAAGATTTTCGCCATGATGACATAACCCAGTCCAAACGCCAAAATAAACATCAAACTGTAATAATGAAGCGTGATTGGACCCAGATGAATTCCGGTAGATGGATCCCAAGTGGTGTATAAAAATGTCAGCATAAACTATTTTTTTATAATTATTTCTTTTTACTAATTTCGAATTTCGAACTAGAATTGATGTTGTTTCCCAACCATAACTTTCTTTAACCGAGACTCAGCCAGTATCAAAAACTCCAATTCTTCAACCGCCCAACTCATTTCTTCGGCACTGGATCGTAACCTTGTCCTCCCCATGGATGACAGCGCAAAATCCTTTTCACACCCAAAAAAAATCCCTTGAAAATGCCGTGAACTTGAAGCGCTTCCAGCATGTAGTGAGAGCAGGTTGGTTCATAACGGCAGTTTTTTGGAAGCAAGGGCGAAATCGTCCATTGGTAAATTCTGATAAGAACTACCAAAGGAAATGAAATGATTTTGTTGAAAGTGGTTTTCAAAACATTGCAAAAGTACATAAAAAGTTGGAAGCGGGAAGATGGAAGTAGGAACAAGATTTTTCCTAAATTTGAAGTCTGAATTTATCGAAATAATTGCACCATTACTACTTTGAGCCACAATATTCCATTAGCCGAAAAACTCCGACCGAAAACTCTGGATGAAGTTCTGGGACAGGAGCATTTGACGGGGAAAGAGGGTACCATTCGGAAAATGATCGAGAACGACACGCTGAACTCGTTGATTTTTTGGGGACCTCCAGGTACGGGAAAAACCACTTTAGCCGAAATTATTTCCGAAAAATCCGGCCGAAGATTTTTTAAGCTTTCTGCTGTTTCATCGGGTGTGAAAGAGGTGAGGGAAGTCATTGACAATGCCAAAAAACTCAATCTTTTTTCGGGAAAATCGCCGATCCTGTTCATCGACGAAATTCATCGTTTCAATAAATCGCAACAGGATTCATTGCTTCATGCCGTGGAAAAAGGCTGGATTGTGCTCATTGGTGCAACTACAGAAAATCCAAGTTTCGAGGTGGTTTCCGCGCTCCTGTCAAGAAGTCAGGTGTATGTCCTGAAGTCTTTGACTTTTGAGAAACTTGAGGAACTTGCGGAGATTGCTTTGGCTAAATACAATGCCGAAGAAGGAACCGATTTTAGAATAAAAGATAAGGAAGCTTTAATCCAGTATTCCGGCGGTGATGCAAGAAAGCTGATCAATTCGGTGGAAATTGTTCTGAATAATTTTAAGAATTCAAAGAAACAGGAAGTCTCCAACGAAGATGTACTTTCCGTATTACAGGAAAACATGCCGCTTTACGACAAAAATGGGGAGCAGCATTACGATATTATTTCTGCCTTCATCAAATCGATGCGCGGTTCCGATCCTAATGCGTCGGTTTATTGGCTCGCCCGAATGTTGAGCGGTGGAGAAGACGTCAAATTTATTGCGAGACGAATGTTGATTTTGGCGGCAGAAGATATCGGATTGGCCAATCCGAATGCGTTGGTCATCGCGAATAACTGTTTTCAGGCGGTAAACGTCATCGGAAATCCGGAATCGCGGATTATCCTGAGCGAAACGGCGGTCTATTTGGCGGTTTCCCCGAAATCAAATTCCACTTATTTGGCGATTGATGATGCGTTGGCTTTAGTGCAAAAAACCGGAAATCTGCCAGTTCCGCTTCATCTCAGAAATGCGCCGACCAAACTGATGAAAGAGATGAATTACGGCAAAGATTACGATTATGCCCACTCTCACGAAGGAAATTTCGTGGATTTGGAATTTTTGCCTGAAGAAATCAAAGGCACGAAATTCTATGAACCTGGAAACAATTCCACAGAAAAGAAAATTTCGGAGGAATTGAAACGGAAATGGAAGGGGAAATATTAAACAATTTACCTAAGGGGAAAATGCAAGCAAAAATCCGTGTAAAATGCACGGATTCCTGTTTAACAAATTAAAATTTTAAATTAAGCCTTTACTTCGGCATTAATTCCTTCATTGATGCTTCCTGAACTGAGTGAAATTTCAGGAATGGAGTAGATTTGAGCTTTTGCCCGCAGTTCTACAATTTTTTTGATATAATTCAGGTTTTTTGCCTCTTCTATGGTCATGTCCTTGAACTCGTAGATATTTACCGCATTGTTTTGGGCAAAAGTTTTTCTGGCATCTTCCAACTCGTCTTCATTTTGCACCTGAACACTCGTGATCAGTTTTTCAGCATCAATTTTTTCAGCCTCATTTTGGGCTGTTCCGAACAGTCTTTCCCAGAAATTTTTCTTCTCTTCGGGCGTGTTTTCCCGGTCTGTTCTGTAAATGATGTAGTCTTCATTTTTGAATCCGGCAAGTTCCAAACTTGCCGAAACTTTTTTGGCATTTTCCTGATTGGGAAACAAGCCGACAACCGTGTAATTCATTATTAAATATTTGATGTAATTTTCTATACAAATATAGCCATAATTTGTATCATTATTGTTAATAGTTGTATTAATGCTGTAATGTTGATAAAAATCAGCTTTATTTTTATTAAATTCATAAGACGATTTTATTCGGCAATAGTTTTGTAACTTTATACCTGTTTTTTGTGTGAAATTTTAAGACCGAAACAGATGACAGAGCAGCAAATAAAGCACTGGAATGAGCGCTACAGTAATGAAGATTACGCGTATGGTGAAGAGCCAAACCATTTCTTGAAAGACCAGCTCAAAGACCTTGAACCTGGGAAAATTTTATTTGCCGCAGAAGGAGAAGGAAGAAATGCGGTGCACGCAGCGAAAAATGGTTGGGAAGTTTTTGCCTTCGACCTGAGTACTGAAGGAAAGAGAAAGGCTTTGAAGCTTGCAGAGAAAAATAAAGTTGCGGTGAATTATCAGGTTGGAGCGCTGGATGATTTGGATTATGATGATGAAAGTTTTGATGCGGTTGTGCTCATTTTTGCACATTTTAATCCGTTGGACCGAACGGCAATTCATCATCAACTCAGCAAACTTTTGAAAAAAGGGGGGCAGGTGATTTTGGAAGGATTCAGCGAAAACCATTTGGAATACAGGAAAAAAGATCCCAGAATTGGCGGTCCTGAAAATCTTGACATGCTTTTTTCCAGGGAAAAAATTCTTTCAGATTTTCCTGGATTCGAAACCGTTATGCTTGAAGAGGCGGAAGTTTTGCTTAATGAGGGAATTTATCACCAAGGTTTTGGATCTGTGATCCGGTTTGTGGCAAAAAAAATCTAAAATTATACTGTACTTGAAAATATGAATGTCCTTTTAGCATCCACTTCCACGCTTTTTGGTGGAAATTATCTGGAATATTTGACTGATGAAATCTCCACACTTTTTGATGGAGTCGATGAAATTATTTTCATCCCGTTTGCGCGTCCGGGTGGAATTTCGCATGATGAGTACACCCAAAAAGCAGCTGAATTTTTTGCGAGGATCAACATTAAAGTAAAAGGTCTGCACGAATTTGAAGATCAGGTTTCCGCGATCAATTCCGGAAGGGGATACTTCACAGGCGGTGGAAATACTTTCCTTTTGGTCAAAACTTTACATGAGGAAAATCTCATGGAAATGCTGAAAAGAAATGTGGAATCCGGAAAACCTTATCTGGGAACAAGCGCCGGTTCCAATATCGGCGGGATCAATATGAAAACCACCAACGATATGCCGATTGTGTACCCACCAAGTTTTGAATGTATGGGATTGGTGCCCTTTAATCTCAATCCGCATTATTTAGATCCCAATCCGGATTTGAAACACAACGGAGAAACCAGGGAAACCCGTATCCAGGAATTTTTGACCCAAAATGACACAAAAGTCGTCGGATTGCGGGAAGGGAACTGGATCCGAAAGATTGGCGACCATATTTCCGTGGAAGGAAAGGAGCTCACCCGGGTTTTTGAGAAAGGGAAGGAACCTTATGAGGTTACGCCGGGAAGTAAATTGTGAACGGGAAAGTAGATTGGTTATGGAGTAGTGATTTATCAGCAAAAACCAAATCATCGCATTTTACTATGGACATCTAATAACTTCTACCTCTCAAACTCTTTTTTGATAAGCTTCATCAAAAAATCCGGACATTTTACCGGCCTGTTTGTTTTGGAATCAAGAAAATAAAGCGTAGTTTTGGCTTGAGTGATCAGTTGTTTAGAATCATTAAAAATTTCATATTCGAACTCGATTCTCACGCCGGGAATTTTTTTGATGCAGGTGTGGATTTCAAGTACTTGGTCATATAAAGCAGGCTTCAAATATTTGATCTGAAACTCCGATACTGGCAGCCAAATTCCCCGTTTCTCGATCTCGTCATATGGCATTCCGAGAGTCCTGAAAAGCTCCACTCTTGCCACCTCGAAATATTCGGCGTAATTTCCGTAGTAAACATATTTCATGGGGTCGGTTTCGCCATAACGTACTCGTAATGAGTGGGTTGTATGTATCATTTTAAGGAATTAATAGATCATACAAATATATTTTTAAATAATCAATAGGACAAAAATTTTTTTTTAAAATTTAAAAATGAGATATTTGTCTTCTCTCAAAAATTTTAACCGCCGGAAAAATTGTAGCACGAAAATGGATGAAAACTTAACGCTTGTTTGGGCAAAGTGTCTTCAGTTCATGAGGGATAATCTGAACGCCGCTGAAGACAACACTGACCTGAAAAAACTGGAAAACTCTTTTGACTTATTGTTTGATAATGTGCAACCAGTTTCCTTGGTGAGCAATAATCTTACACTTTTAGTCCCTAGTGATTTTTATAAAGAATATATTGAAGACAATTATTTGTCTTTGCTTTCTGCTGCGTTAAAGAAAAACATCGGAAAAGGGGTGAAATTATGGTATTCCGTAATGGAAAACAAACCTGCCGGTCATGAAAAACCCATCACCGTGAATGTGAAAGGGAAATCTATTTCCACCCCGAAAGTTCAGGAAACTTTGCCACCGACTTTCACTCAGAATCTGATCAATCCTTTCGTAGTTCCAGGAATGAAGAAGGTGAACATTGATTCAAACCTGAAGGCAGATTTCTCGTTTGACAATTATGTGGAAGGTGAGAGCAATAAATTTGCATCCACTGTTGCAAAATCAATCGCGAAAAGACCCGGAGCAACTGCGTTTAACCCATTGTTTTTATACGGAGGATACGGAGTGGGAAAAACCCACCTTGGACATGCCGTTGGATTGGAAGTGAAAAATTCTTTTCCGGAGAAAGTAGTCCTGTATTTGTCTTCGGAAAAATTCATCCAGCAATTCGTTTCCGCCGCGAAAGCACACAAGCAGACTGAGTTTGCCAATTTCTACCAAATGGTGGATGTGCTGATTATCGACGATATCCAGTTTCTCTCCGGAAAAAAATCTACCCAAGACAGTTTCTTTCATATTTTCGATTATCTGCACCAAAACGGAAAACAGATTATCCTTACTTCAGATAAAGCGCCGGTTGATATTTTGGATATTCAGGACAGAATTGTTTCCAGATTTAAATGGGGACTTTCTGCCGAAATCAAATCTCCAGATTTTGATACCAGAAGAAAAATCATCGTTGACAAATTAAGCCGCGATGGTATTGTTTTGACTGAAGATATGCTGGACTTCCTTGCTGCAGAGGTGAAAACCAATGTTCGGGAACTGATCGGAGTGATCAACTCTGTGATCGCTTATTCCACCATCTATAAGTCGGATCTTTCGCTTGAACTCTTAAAGGAAACCATCAACAAAATTGCGGCAAACCAGAAAAAAGTCATCAATATTCCTTATATTCAGGAAGTAGTTTGCGAATATTTCGGGATTCAGAGAGAGCAACTTCTGTCTAAAACCAGAAAAAGAGAAATCGCTTTGCCGAGACAGCTTGCGATGTATTTTGCGAAAGAATTTACCAATGCAACCTTCACCAAAATCGGTGAGGAAATGGGCGGAAAAGACCACTCCACGGTAATGTATGCTTGCGACACCATCAAAGACGTTTCTAAAATTGATAAAGAACTTAAAAAGTATGTCAAGGAACTGACGGAGAAGATCAAACAGTAAAAAACCGGGAGTCCAAAGACCGAACTCCGAAGAAAATATAAAATGAAGGGTAGAAATATTCTTCATTTTTTTGTAAATTGACAATTCTTTATAACTCATTACTCCTTCATTATGAAATTACTAATGGTCTGTCTGGGAAATATTTGCCGAAGTCCACTCGCAGAAGGAATTCTCAAGAGCAAGCTTCCCGACCATTTTACTGTGGATTCTGCCGGAACGATTTCCCTGCACGAAGGCGAACAGCCAGATAAAAGAGGCCTCGAAATCGCAAGAACTCATGGGATCGACATTGCCGGACAGAGATCAAGACCGATTACAAATCGAGATTTGTTGCATTTCGATAAAATCTACTGCATGGATTTGCGGGTTTACGAAGAGGTGGTTTCTATGGCAAAAGATGAGGAACAACGAAAAAAAATCTCGTTGTTTTTGGAATCTGCAGGGGAAACCGGAGACAATTTGGAAGTTTTCGACCCTTATTGGAGCGGGATGGATCAGTGGGAAGAGGTGTACCAAGTTCTTGATCAGGCTTGCTCCGTCATTGCGGAAAAACTCACCATTAAATCTTCGTAATTCATCATTCATAATTCGTCATTCAATATGTTGTTTTTAATTCCTGCCTATCTCTCTGAAAACTCGCCGCTCGATTTTTTCGCGCCGGTCATCAAAGAATATATTTTAAAGACTGATTACTTCTTCGTGGAGAATGAAAAAACGGCAAGGAAAGTCATCAGGTTTTTTGCCCCTGAAAAGAAACAGGCTGATTTGAAACTATTTATCCTCGACAAATATTCCGAAAATGCTGACTTAAATGAAGCCCGAATTCTAATGAAAAGTGGACAGGATTTTGGTTTGCTTTCTGAGGCGGGACTTCCGTGTATTGCAGATCCTGGAAATTTAATGGTGAGTTGGTGTCATGAAAATAATATCAAAGTTATTCCTGTTAATGGACCTTCTTCCATCATTCTGGCTTTAATTTCCAGTGGTTTTAATGGACAGGAATTCACCTTTCATGGCTATCTCCCGATTGATAAGTCGGAAAAAAAGCAAAAAATTCAGTGGCTGGAAAACCAGGTTCTGAAATCTGGATATTCACAGATCTTCATGGAGACGCCGTATCGAAATAACCAGCTGCTGGAAGATTTGATTAAGTTTCTGAGTCCAAATTCCAAACTCTGCATCGCGGCCAATATCAATGATCCGGAAACGGAATTCATCAAAACCCGCACCATGAATGAATGGCAAAAAAATAAGCCGGAACTTCATAAAATCCCGGCGGTGTTTGTTTTAGGCAGATAATTTCCTATTTCTGGTAATGATAGGAGTATCCATCGGCATCATCGTCTGCTAAGATTAGATTGGTAGCATCGATCTGCATTACGATTTTTTCGCCGTTTTTTGAAAAAACCAAGTAGGTTCTTTCCACATGGTCAGTGTTGGTGACACCTTTTTCTATAGTATAGGTTCCTTCTTTCGTCACCACATCGTTTTCTGTGATGGAATATTGATAGGTTTCGGTAAGTTTCAGTTTTTTTACGATTCCGGCAGATTCTGGAGTTTCGATGATGTTTCCTAAACTTCCATTGGTGGATTTCCAGTTCCAGGTTCCCACATATTGGTCGTTGGAAAGCTCATCGTCCCTTTTTCCGCATTGAACAAAAAATAACAGTAAGAGCGGAAGTATTAACAGCAATTTTTTCATTTCTTGAAATTTTATTCAAAATTAGACATTTGCGATTTAGAAAACTTGATTTTTAATGGGAAAAATTCGAATTCTGACCAAAGTCAATATTTGATTCCCCATTTTTTCAGCAGGAAATGCAGCAGCCAAATCGGTCCAACCAGGAGAAACTGCAAATCTTTCAAAAAGCTCGGTTTCTTGCCTTCGATTTGATGTCCATAAAATTGACCAATCCACGAAAGCACAAAAACTGCCAGAAAAACAATCCATGACTGGTCCTGAAATTTGATATTGATGAAATACACGAAATGTTCCATCAACAGCATCAGGAAAATCATGATCAAGGTAATTCTCCAAGATAGCCGAAAATAGAAAACTGTTACCAATACAATTGCAACACCGGAAACGATGCTGATCATCCCGAAATATTTAATAAAGAGATGTGATGAAGGAATCAGTGAAATTAACCCCAAAATGCTCCAGAAAATTAAAGGAACGCAAATCCAGTGGATGGTTTTGTTGGTTTTATTTTGGTGACTTTCTGCATATTCGGCGAAGAGTTGATCTATTTTTCTCATTTGATCTAAATTTTCAATTTAAACAAATTTAAATAAAAAAACACATCAAATTGATGTGCTTTCCATATCTTCGAGTGAATAATTACGGCTTAAAAGCGTTCTCCAAATCTGCGATCAGGTCATCTTTGTCCTCAATTCCCACGCTCAATCTCACCAAATCGTCGGTAATACCTAATTCTGCTCGTTTTTCTGCAGGAATCGAAGCGTGAGTCATCAAAGCAGGGTGGTTTGCCAAAGATTCCACACCGCCCAAACTTTCCGCCAAAGTGAAGACTTTCAGTTTTTCCAAAAACGAGATTGCATCTTCTTTTTTCCCCGATTTAAAAGTGAATGAAACCATTCCGCCGCTTTCTCTCATCTGTCTTAAAGCAAGTTCATGTTGTGGATGAGATTTCAATCCCGGATAAAAAACTTTGTCAACAACTGGTTGGTTTTCCAGGTATTTCGCAATTTCCAGACCGTTGTCGGAATGTCGCTGCATTCTTAAGGCTAAAGTTTTGATTCCCCTTAAAACCAAATAGGAATCGTGTGGTCCGAGAATTCCGCCGCTTGCAAATTGGATGAAATGCAGTTTTTCGCCAAGTTCGGCATCTTTCGCAATCAAGGCGCCTGCAATCACATCGGAATGTCCTCCTAAATATTTCGTCGCCGAATGCATCACAATGTCTGCTCCCAAATCCAAAGGATTTTGAATGTAAGGCGATGCAAAAGTGTTGTCCACCGCAACCAGAATATTTTTTCCCTTCACCAGATCGGTCACGGCTTTGATGTCCACCAACTTCATCAAAGGATTGGTAGGAGTTTCCAGCCAGATCAGTTTGGTTTTATCGTTGATTAACCCGGCAATTTTTGAAACATCGTCAAAATTCACGAAAGTAAATTTAAGTTGATATTTCTCAAAAAGCCTTACAAACATTCTATAAGTTCCTCCATACAGATCATCAACCGCGATCACTTCGTCACCAGGATTGAGCAGTTTCAAAACACAGTCAATTGCCGCCAAACCTGAACCGAAAGCCAAACCTCTCGCTCCGTTTTCAATGGAAGCCAAACTGTCCTCCAATGCTTGTCTTGTTGGATTTGCCGCTCTGGAATATTCGTATCCGGAATGGATTCCCGGCGATTTCTGTGCAAAAGTGGAAGTTAAAAATACAGGTGCATTTACGGAACCCGTTGCTGCTTCATGGTGTTGTCCACCGTGTATTACTTTGGTATTGAAATTCATAATATTTTGCTTTTTTGTCGACTGGCTTTTGGCGATCAGCAAACCGCTAAGTTCCAAAAGCTAACCGAGATTCTACATTTTTATTGCAGCTTTCTGCGCAAATTCTTCTGCCATCACTTCCAGCCAATCTGCGATATCTTCTTCACCGGTTGCTCTTTCGTAGGTGCTTGCCAATGAAAGTAAAATCTGGTGGATGAACATTTTCATGTGGTCAACCGGCATGTCTTTCGTCCATAAGTCGATTCGCAGTGCCTCACTTTTTTTATCATCCCACACTGAAATCATGGTTGCTTTGGTTTCCTGTTTTTCAATTCCGCCATCTTCTGCATTCCAGGTCATGGTTTCCGGAACGTGGTTTTCATCCAGTTCTACGTCTATGGTAATTTGGGTTTTTCGCATATCTAATTTTCAAATTAATTTTCAGATTAATTTTTCGGTTTATAATTACTTTGATTAAAGATTTCAGTGGCATTCATTTTCAGGAAATCCTGGAGTTTTGTCTTTGGATTTTCCTGGAAGAATTTCCTGCAGATTTGCCACCCTTCAAAAATACCGATTTGTGGCGAAGATTCATTATCGATTTCGGTATAAAATTTAGAAAAAGGGCCTGGTTTGATGAAACGCTCGATGAGCCGGGAGTCATCACTGAAAATCAAATTGTTTTCCACGAAATAATTCCAGATATTGACTTCATTCGCCTTTGCCCATTCATACTGGTCCTGAGTGTAGTTCATTTTCAGATTATCCGGAAAATCGGGCAAGAACGCATCTTGCAAGGTCATCAGTTTTCCTTGATAGATCAGTTCGTCAATGAATTTTTGGTGGTCAAAACTTTTTGCCACAAAGAATTCTGCAAACGTTTGCGAGGTTTTCGGAAGGATGTTTGCCGGGTTCATGGATTTTTGGAAATAATTCTCCAGTCCGTTATAATTCAGGTTGTTTTCACCCATAAACGCTGAGATGTCAATGAACAGCATATTCTGTTCCGGCTGATAAAAAATCGGTTCCATGATTCCCTGCAATCCTGATGAATAAAGGAATACTTTCGGTTCCTTAAATTGAGGATAATAATATTTGATGTGGGAAAACAGGTCGGCTAGTTCCGTATTCAATTTCGGAACATCAATTTTCGAGATGGCTTCCCGGTAGATTTTTGCTTCGTTTGCATCGGCTCTTCTTTTGGCAAAATCTTCGTCAGGAACAGTTCCCTGGAACCACGGATATTTTTGTTTAAAGTTTTCCAGCGGAATATTCAAGTCATACAGTTCTTTTGAAATATCGGTGACTTCCACTTTGGAGACTGGATTTTTGATTTCTATGTTCCATGGGTTTTCAGGATCCTTTTTGCAAGAATTCATGATGGAAACTATGAATACCGAAATCGCTAAAAATCTAAAAAACTTCATTATTTTTACATCAGATTTAAAGCTGCAAAAATACGGAAAATTAATGGCAAAATTATGTATTGAAACCGAGCGCTTAATTTTGCGCGAATTGGTTCCCGAAGATTCAGAAAGAATGTTTTTGCTGGACAGCAGTCACGAAGTGATGAAATATCTTGGGATGAAACCTTTGACTAAAATCGAAGAAACTGCGGAAATCATCCAAAAAATCAGACAGCAATACATGGACAACGGAATCGGAAGATGGGCAGTGGTGGATAAAACTACAGATCTACTGATTGGGTGGAGCGGTCTGAAAATTCTCAAAGAAAAAACCAACGGCTACCAAAACGTTTACGAACTGGGATATCGTTTCTTACCCGATTTCTGGGGAAGGGGTTATGCAACAGAAGCAGCCGCTGCATGCTTGAATTATGGATTTGAGAATCTGAATCTTGAGGTCATTTATGCTTATGCAACTACCGATAATCATGCGTCAAATAACGTATTGCGAAAGTTGGGATTCACCGAAACCGAAACTTTTGTTGATCCTTCAGATGATGCAGAATGTTTCTGGTTCGCGTTAAAGCGGGAAGATTTTAAGGCGTAAAAGCATACTTCTTTGGCAATCATTTATTTGCCCTGAATTCAAAGGATAATGAATGGCAAGAAAAAAATAATTAAGTAATTTTTCTAATAATTAAATTATGAAGAAGAGAGTTAAAGTGAGCAAACTGGAACCGAAATCCTATGAAGTCCTTTTTGCGATGGAAGAATATCTTGCCACCACTGATTTAAGTCACCAATTGCGGGAGCTGATAAAAATCCGGGCTTCGCAAATCAACAAATGTTCATACTGCCTGGAAATGCATACCAAAGATGCCCGCGAAAATGGTGAAACCGAACAAAGAATCTATGCACTTTCCGCGTGGGAAGAAAGTCCTTTGTTTACTGATGCTGAAAAGAGTGCACTCCATTTTACAGAGCAGGTTACTGAAATTTCAAAACTTGGAGTTAGTGATGAAGTCTATGAAAATTTAGAAAAACATTTTACGGAAAACCAAATCGCACAGATGATTATCACGATCGGGCAGATTAATTTCTGGAACAGAATCGCGGTTTCGACAAGGTTGGTTCACTGAACTTAGAAATACGAAGTGCGAAATACCAAGGAGCAAGACTGAAAATGAAGGTAATCATTTGTCTGAGCTAGAACATTATTGAACAATTTTGAACCAAGAATTTTATGCAAACACAAAAAGTAATAGATAAAATTGTTTCCTGGCTGAAAGATTACGCTCAGAAAGCCGGCGCGAAAGGTTACGTCATCGGGGTTTCCGGCGGTGTAGATTCGGGAGTGGTTTCCACACTTTGTGCGATGACCGGTCTGGATTTGCTGATGCTCGAAATGCCGATTCGCCAAAAAGCAGACGAAGTGAACCGCGCATGGGAACATATGAACGATATCACGAAAAGATTTCCCAATGCAAAAGCGATGACCGTGGATTTGACTCCCGCTTTCGAAGAGTTGCATACAACCTTTAATGTAAAAGATCAGGAATTTCCTGCAGAAAAACTCGCTTTTGCAAATACCAGAAGCCGTTTGCGGATGATTACCCTTTATTATTATGGACAGATCAATTCACTTCTGGTTTGCGGAACCGGGAATAAGGTGGAAGATTTTGGGATTGGTTTTTACACGAAATATGGAGATGGCGGAGTAGATGTTTCCCCAATTGCCGATCTTTACAAAACCGAAGTCTATGAATTGGCTAGAGCACTGAAAATTGTGGAATCCATCCAGAATGCCATTCCCACGGACGGACTTTGGGATGCGGACAGAACCGATGAACAGCAAATTGGTGCGACTTATCCGGAACTTGAAAGAATCCAAAAAGAATGGGGAACAAAAACCGAGGCAGATTATTCCGGAAGAGACTTGGAGGTGTATCATATCTTCAAGCGGATGAATCAAGCCGCACAGCATAAAATTCAGCCGATTCCCATTTGTGATATTCCGGAAGAATGGCGTTCATAGGGATAAGTCGCGACTTATTCATTACGATGTGATGTAAAAAAAATCAGTATTTCCAAAAAAATATGCAGCGCTTTAAATCTCAAACCTCAAACTTCAAATCTCAAACGCTAAATGAATAACCCAAAAGTCAAATTATTCCTGTATTTCATTATCGGAGTCCTTTCAGCCTTTTTGGCGATGTATTTTTTTAATAATCAAAAAAAAGAAGAGAAAAATCCGGCTGAAATAACACAAACTTCTGCTTCCAACGCCAATGAAAGCAATTCAGAGGTTCAAAGGCAAAGTCCATTGAATTCTTCCGCTGATATCGAGAATTTGACGGCTGAAAATGTAGTGATTAAATATGTGAAAAAAAACCACCGACTTCCCGATTATTACCTCACCAAATCAGAAGCAAGAAAAAAAGGCTGGATTCCGTCTCAAGGTAATCTTTGCGAAGTATTGCCGGGAAAGGCAATCGGTGGCGATAAGTTTTCAAACCGCGAAAAGACTTTGCCGGAAGGAAACCCATATTTTGAAGCAGACGTGAATTTCACCTGCGGACAACGCCAAGCGGACCGAATCATCTTCACCAAAAATGGCGATGTTTGGCTCACCAAGGATCACTACCGAAGCTTTGATAAAAAATAGTTCACTGTAATGACAAGTTTAAACTTGTGCAAAATCAAACTCAAAAGAAAATTTATGACTGTGTACATAGACTTTACAGAAATCGGTGATTACGAAGATTTCTATACCCAACTCAAAGAAAAGCTTAAACTTCCCGATGATTTTGGCGATAATCTGGATGCGCTTTATGATTCCATCACTGGTTTTGTAGAAATGCCGCTGCATATCGAGTTTGTCAATATGAGTGTGGATCAGCTGGAAAATTTTGAGGATTTGCTGATCACTTTGGAGGATGCGGAGGATGAGCTGGAGGATTTCACGTTCAGCTATTTCCTGGAGCAATACGAAGACGAAGAATAATGTGGAAATCTCAGCAGTGAAAAACAGGAAACCGCTCCAGTCATTAAACTGAAGCGGTCCGGGAAAAAATATTCTGAAAAAACAGAAAGAAATTAATTAGTTTCCTGCGTCTGCTACGTTGAATGAAGTTAAACCAGACCATCCTTTTGCCCAATCCGGCAATGCAGTTCCTGAACCGGCTCCGGTAGCGTTTGCATTAAAAGTGATTTTTGCAGTAAGATTGGTAGCGAGTAGATTTGCATCAGGGAATGCAGTGGTTGCTTTTGCTTTCACGGAAGTACCCACGCTGACTAAGTTGATGTTATTAAGTTTCACGCCGCTGAGAAACCAGTTGTAGGTTCTGTCGGTTTCGAAATCTATACCTGTGGCGAAATTTGCAATAAACACATTATCAAAAATTCCGTTTGATCCCGCTCTGATCTTCATTCCTTGAGATTCCGAACCTTTCACGTTTCCGATCAAAGTAAAGTTTTTGATGGTAGGATTGAAAACACCTCCGTTTGCACCGTTGGTGGTATTGGCATCAGTATCTTGTGTGTCTGCTTCAATTCCTCTGTTTCCTGGCTCCGCATTGTTTAGGTATTCTTTTTTTCTGGCTGCATAAACATAGTCTGCTGTTCCCTGCCATCCTTCTGTCCAGTCAAAACTGTCGTCACCGTTTCCTAACAATAGGATGTGATCCACATTTACGTTTCCACCGAAGAATTCAATTCCGTCGTCACCTCCATCAATGATGGCGATGTGTGAAATAGTGGTTCCGCTTCCCACTCCGAAAAGTGAAAGTCCGTTGAATTCCTTTTCAGGATTGTATTTGAAACCACTGTCTTTGATGACCACATATTTCATGGATCCTGAATTGTCTGTTTTATTGGTTCCACCATAGATCATGTCCCCCAATTCAGAGGTGGAAGTTCCGGAAGCACTTCTGTTGGTGGGAGCGTTTCCTAGGATTACAATACCACCCCAATAACTTTGTCCGTGAGCAACACCTTCAAAGATAATTGGTTTGTCAGCAGTTCCGTTGGCCTGGATTTTTCCACCTCGGTCCACGATGAGGTAAGTTGCACCTTGAGCACCTTTGATTACGGTTCCAGCTGGAATAATCAGAGTTGCACCGCTTTCCACCAAAAGCTTGCCCGTCAAAGTATAAGTTTGGGAAGGATCCAAAGTCACGGTGGTTCCAGACTTGATTGAGCCTTTGAAATCTGCCGGATTAATTCCATTGGATGGTGTTTCTGTAGAATCGTCGTTGCTTCTGCTGCAAGAAGTTGCCACCATCGATGCGGATGCCATTAAGGTCAAGCAGAATGCTGCTCTTAAAAAGTTCTTTTTCATAATTAATTTTTGATTTACTTTATTTTGTTTTATTAAAATTTGTAAGATAGATTGAGTCCGATTTGTCTTCCTTTCGTGTAGTTTTTGTGGTCATAACCTGCCCCTTTAATCACCTGCTCAATTTTATTCTCCGAGTTGATTAAATTCTTTGCGCTGATTCCGATTCCGATTTGTTTGAATTGTAGTTTTAAGTTGGCATCCAGCAAATGGATGGGGTTTTCGTAAAAATTTCCAACATTGTTGGTGCCCAGTGCAAATAAACTTTTTCCGACATAGGAATAAGATACCACAAAATCTAAATTGGAATCTTGGCTGAATTTTTGGTTGTAACCGAGGTTTACGTTGGCTAGGAAATCTGCAACTCCTTGAACTTTGTCCTTGGATTGTCCGCTGAACTGGATCACTTTTCCGCGGTTTTCTTTTGCCAGTTCTGATTCAGATTTCAGATCCTGTTCAGAATGCATGTAGGTTCCGTTTAGGAAAGTGTAAAGTTTACCATTGTTCCACTTGAACAGATCTTTTCTGATTTCCATTTCTGCGCCCACCACATAACCCCTATTGGCGATGTTGAAATAGGTCATATCACTAGAGGCTGCAGTAGAATAGGTCGTTCTTGCGATGGGGTTCTGAAGGTATTTCCCGAATGCGGTCACTGAAACAACTTCACCGGATTTTGGGAAAAATTCCCATTTCAAATCCACATTGTAAATGTCAGATGGATACAGATCCTGATTTCCATAAACATTCGTGGTCACATCATAATAGGCGATCGGAACCAGTTCCTTCGCTTGCGGCAAGCTATATGTTTTTGAAGCAGCAAATCTTAGGTTTTGAGAGTCGGAGATGCTGTATTTCATGTTCAAAGCAGGCAGAATTTTAGTGTACGTCTTGTTGTTTTTTCCCAACTGGAAAATCACGTCGTCCCATTTGCTCTTAATATCCACATAATCTATTCTACCGCCCAACTGCACTATGAATCTGTCACTGAATTGATAATCAAGGTTTACAAATCCCGACTGGATCATCTGTTCAAAATTGTAATAAAAAGGCTTGTATCTTTCAGCATCTGGCCGGAAAGTGTTGTAAACAAAAATCCCGTTATTAAACGAATTGATGAAGGCATCGATATTATTTGGATCCAATGCCGCATTGGATGTGAAATTCATACCGATGGTGGTATTGTTGAATTTTCGGTCCTTATAGCTGCCATTGTACCCGAAATTGACTTTTAGTTTCTCAAAATTCTTGGTCAAACTCACCAATCCGTTGAAAGTGTTGTCCGTCAAATCGTCGAAATATCTGTGATTGTTCACAGCACTGGCTGCGATCAACTCTTTTGTTTCGGCATTCAAGGTGTTTTGCAGGCGGTCCGGTCTTTTACTGTTCATATAGTTGTAACCGAGCGCCCAGTCAGCGGTCCAGGAATTGGTAATTTTATGGTTACCATATAGCTGGTTGATTACCGTGGAAGTAATTTTGTTGTCACCTCGGTTAATGATCACATCGTTACCGATTTCACGCATATAACCTTTGAAGAATCTCGCATCCTGCTCAGAAGAATTGATGAAGTTGGTGGTGAAATTGATACGGTTTTTAGGATTCATCTTATAGACCACATTCAAGACTCCTGTGGTATTGGTTCCATAAGTATATCGCTCTACATCCAGTTTTTTCATCGCTTCTCCTTCTGAGTCATAGAACCCTTCTTTTCCCTTGCTGTAAACGTAGTTATTGTCAAAACCGCCATAAAGGAAAAATGCAAATTTCCCTAAATTAAATCCGCCCTCTATGTCCATATTTGAATTGTACGGATTCGGTTCGTTTTTGAAATTCCATTTAGTCGAAAAGGGATAAATTTCATACGGATTCCCTTTTCTGAAAGTAGTTTCCTTAAACCCGAAAAAACCTGGGCCACCATCCTGTAGTTTGAAGTTTTTTACATCGAAGGTTTGGAGGTTGATGCTGCTTCCAATTCCTATTTTGAAATAGGGCTTTCCGACATGTTCTTTGGAAATGATGTTGATGTTCGCACCCCCGAAATCCCCGGAAAGTCTCGGATTGTACACCTTATCTAAAGAAATATAATCTATGATGGAAGTTTTGAAGATTTCAAGATCTATGTTTTTAAACTCCGGATTATCCGAGGGGATCGGTAAACCATTTAGAGTAGTTGCGTTATAGCGGTCGCCCAAACCTCGGATCACAATTTGTCCGCTACCTTCCTGTTTCTGTGTTCCGGTTGCTTTGGTCACGGCAGTGGCAACATTGCTCACTCCCTGCTTGTCAAGTTGAGCGGAACCAACCCGCTCGATGATTTCTACCGATTTCTTTTGGGTATTGATGATGTTGCTTTCAGTTCCTTTTCTTGCGGATCCTGTAATCACGACTCCCTCAATCTTTCTTTCTTTGTTCGCGGAATCTTTTTTTATTTCTTGCGCGTAAAACATTGATGATGATGCAGTTAAGAATAACACTGCAATGGTCAGTCTGTTAATTTTCATTTTTTCTTTCTCTTTACTTTTTCCTTGTTGCAAAGAAAGGATGAAAAAAAATCAATGGTGTTGAGCCAGTTTTAAATCTTCTTTAATAAATCTTTAAGGATTTTAAAGGAATGTTAAGAAATCATGAACTTTCAGATCGGCAGTATTTTACATGGCAAAAATGGCTAACTTTGAAAGGTTAAAAAGTAGAAATGAATCAGAAAAAAATTCTTTTGATTGATGATGAAATGGACATTCTGGAACTCCTTTCATACAATCTGGAAAAAGAAGGCTATATGGTCTATACCGCACAAAACGGGAATGAAGGAATTGAAAAAGCAAAAAGCATCATTCCGGACCTCATTCTCTTGGATGTGATGATGCCTGAAAAAGACGGTATTGAAACCTGTCAGGAATTAAGGAGAATCAAGGAACTGCAAAAAACGCTCATCGTTTTCCTATCCGCAAGAAGCGAGGAATTTTCGCAGTTGGCAGGTTTTCAGGCAGGAGCTAATGATTATATCGTGAAAATCATCAAACCGAAAGTTCTAATTTCTAAAGTTAATGCGCTTCTGCAGCTTACGTCCAACATTTCGGATTCTTCAAAACTTATTGAAATTGGTGATTTGACCATTGACAAAGACAATTTCCGGGTGACCAAAAACGGTCAGCAATTCCTGCTTCCCAAAAAAGAGTTTGACCTGCTTTATCTCTTGGCATCAAATACTGAAAAAGTTTTCAAACGAGAAGAAATCCTGGAAAAAGTGTGGGGCAGCGATGTGATTGTGGGCGAAAGAACAATCGATGTACATATCAGAAGACTTCGGGAAAAACTGGGGATTGAATCCATCCAGACTTTGAAGGGCATCGGATATAAATTAGTTGTGTAACTTTGTGAATCCTAAAAGAAAGGATTCTTCAAAATGAAATTCCAGCGCCTGACTTTTTTCGCGTCCATTGTGCTGACCGCAGTCGTTCTGATGGTGGTCTATATATTTGACAGCGTGAAACACGAATTCTCCGATACTGACCGACAGTTTTTCCTCACAGTCGGAGTCAGCTCCATTATCATGCTGCTTATCAACTATTTCATTATTGATTTTCTACTGAATTTCTATGGAAAAAGGCAGATCCGGAAAATTTCCACCATTCTTCCCGAAGATATAATCCATGAGGACGAAGAGAGCTTGAACTTTCAGGAGTTGGGTGAAAGGGTTTCCGAAATGAGTCTGAAAAAATCCTCGGAAATCGACACCATGAAAGAAATGGAAACCTACCGTAAGGAATATATCGGAAATGTCTCCCACGAAATGAAGACGCCGCTTTTCTCTATCCAGGGTTACGTGGAAACTTTGATGGATGGTGGAATTGAAAATTTGAATATCCGCGACAAATATTTGGAGCGCATTGACAAATCAGTGGAGCGGCTATTAAACATTGTGAAAGATCTGGACATGATCAACCAGTTTGAAAGTGGCGAGATCACACTGAACAATAGCGATTTCGATATCAATGGTCTGGTTCGGGAGATCATCGACCTCCTCGATCTGGAAGCGGAAAAGAAAAGCGCGAAAGTGTCTTTGCAGACTACCACAAACCAGTTAATGGTTACCGCGGACAAGCAAAAAATTTCCCAGGTTTTAATCAACCTGATTTCGAATGCCATTCATTATTCAAACCGTGAAGAAGCCAAAATTACCGTGAACACCGCTATCTTGAAAAATAAGATCTTAGTGGAAGTTGAAGACAACGGAATGGGAATCAAACCGGAAGCGTTGCCGCGGATTTTTGAGCGTTTTTACCGGGTAGAATCCAGCAGGAACAGAAAAGATGGCGGCTCCGGTTTGGGACTGGCGATTGTGAAGCATATTTTGGAAGCTCACCACCAAAACATCAAAGTGGAAAGTGTTTATCTGGAAGGTACCAAATTCAGCTTTTTACTCGATCGGGCAATCTAGTGCAGGGGCTGAATTTAGGCAAATATTTTTAGAAAAAAAGGGGTGGAAATATTTTTTTGTCCAAAGCCAATTGTTTTATATTTGTACCCGAATTCAAAGTCAGAAAACAAACAGAAAAATCTTATTTAATAGTAGTAATGGTTTATAAAATCCGCATCATCTTAGACACTAAAGATGACATTTTCCGGGATGTAGAAATCAAGGGAAATCAGAATTTATGGAATCTTCACCTGGGAATCAAAAGTGCATTTTCGCTGATGGGAGACGAGCTGTCACTTTTTAATATTCTGGATGAAGACGGTGTGATTGTGAAATCAGTCCCATTGGAAGATATGAGCGATGATGGTGACGGAGAGATTATGAGTGATGTTTACATCAAAGAGGCCTTTGAAAAAGTGGGGGATAAAATTCATTTCCAGTACGGTTTTATGGACCTATGGGAGTTTTTCTGCGAACTGGTGGAGATTATGGACGAAAAACCTGCGGTAAATTATCCCATCACCGTTTTCCGCTTCGGAAAGATGCCCCTGAAAGCACCTGGAAAATCTGGTGGTGCCAAAAGCGCCAAAAATGGAGCGATACCTTTGATTGATGATGATTTCGCCCCTTTCGATGAGGAATTCAATTCAAATGGTTTCGAAGAGGAAGACGATGAAAGTTTTGAAGAAGAAGAAGATTTTATTGATGACAATTTCGAAGATGATTTGGATGAAGAATAGATCTTAGATCTTAGATAAAAGAGATAAGAACAAAGAATATCGATTAGATTCCTGATGCTAGAAATATGATTTCCCGAAGGTTTTCGGGAAATTTTTTTTGGGCGTTTTTGAAAACGAAAAGCCGGAAGATGAATCCATAAAAGAGGGCGGAAAAAACAAAAGTGCTTTCCGCCCCTAGAACCCAAATCAAATAAACTATGAAAAAAAAACTATTTGGGCTCCAAAATGCTGATCGGAATAATACATTCCTCCAATGAAATCCCGCCGTGCTGGTAAGTATCCCTATAGTAATTCACAAAGTGGTTGTAATTTTTCGGATATGCCAGGAAAGTGTTGTTCTTGGCGAAAATATATTTGGAACTCAGATTTCCTTTCGGTAAGAAAAGTTTCTCAGGATTAGAAATGGCCCAAACATCATTTTTTTCGTAGGTCAAACTTCTTCCGGTTTTGTAACGGATATTGGTAGAGGTTTCTCTGTCTCCGACCACTTTGCTTGGTTTTTTTACATAAATTGTTCCATGGTCAGTGGTAATAATGAGTTTGAAGCCGTTTTCGGCTGCCGCCTTAATGATTTTCATCAGCGAGGAGTTTTCAAACCAGTTGTAGGTCAAAGAGCGGAAAGTCTTATCGTCCCGAATTAATTGGTTCACAATCACATTGTCGGTTTTTGCATGAGAAAGAATATCGATGAAATTGTAAACGATTACCAGTAAGTCATTGTTCTTGTGCTGGTTGAAATCATCGAATATTTTTCGCTCAAAATCAGCATTCAGAATTTTCAGGTATTTCATGGTTTTAGATGAAAGTCCTAAACGCTGCATCTGGTCTTCCAAAAAATCTCTTTCATGCTCATTTTTGTTACCTTCCTCATTGTCATTAAACCAATATTGCGGAAATCTTTTTTCAATTTCGGACGGAAGCAATCCTGCAAAAAACGAGTTTCTCGCGTATTGTGTCGCAGTGGGCAGAATTGAAAAATAATACTCTTCCGAAGTCTTGTTGTAATATTTGGTGAAAAGCGGTTCGATGACTTTCCATTGGTCATACCGCAGATTGTCCACCATTAAAAGAAGGACTTTATCTTTCTCCACTTCTGGTTTCACCTTATCCTTAAATAAGGTATGGCTCATCATGGGCTTTTCGCCGCCATGTAGCCAGTCCTCATAATTTCGCTCGATAAATTTCGCAAATTGGATGTTGGCTTCTTCTTTCTGCGATTGCAATAAATCCGCAAATTCATTATCGGAAACCTTGTCGAATTTGATCTCCCAGTTCAGGATTTTCTTGTAGTATTCCGCCCAGTCTTGGTAGGTCTTCAAATAGGAAAGCTCCATCGAAAGGTTGCGGAATTCCTGCTGGTATTCCAAAATTGTTTTCTGTTCCACCAAAGACTCTTCCTGCAGATTTTTCTTAAGTGACAATAAGACTTGATTGGGATTTACAGGTTTTAGGATATAGTCGGCAATTTGTGATCCAATCGCCTGTTCCATAATCTGCTCCTCCTCATTCTTGGTCACCATCACGATTTTAATGGCAGAATCTATATTTTTGATCATTGGAATCGCTTCCAGACCGCTAATTCCAGGCATGTTTTCATCCAGCAATGCCAATTGGTAATTTTCTTTCTCAATCATTTCCAATGCCTCATTGACATTGTTTACGGGAGTTACATCATAGCCTTTGTTTTCTAAAAATACGATATGGGGTTTCAGTAAATCTACTTCATCATCAATCCAGATCAGTTTTGCCATATATTTCTTTGTTTAATTTGTAAGTCGGTGAATTGTATTCAGCGTATTAATGCATCAAAAATACAACCAAACTTTGCCAAGATTTCTTTAAAATGACGTTAAAATTAGGTTAATTTTAAAACAACTGTTTAAATTGCCGCATGCTTTATGGAAAAAAAAGAAAACTTAACTTTGTACGCACAGCTGCAGCCATTGCATCAATTGCACCAAATTAATTCTCGATGTTGACCAACAAATTCAAAATCATCAACGATCCTGTTCACGGGTTCATCAGTGTTCCGCATGAAATTATTTTCGATGTCATCGAGCATCCTTATTTTCAAAGACTGAGGCGGATTTCCCAAACCGGGTTACTGAATTTGATTTTCCCAGGTGCTACACACACCAGATTTCATCACGCTTTAGGTGCGATGCATCTGATGTTTACGGCGCTGGAAACCCTAAAGTTAAAAGGGATAAAAATTTCGAAAGAGGAAGAAAAAGCCGCGATGTTGGCCATTTTGCTACACGATGTTGGACATGGTCCTTTCTCCCACGCTCTGGAAAATATGTTGATGGACGATTGGCATCACGAAAAATTGTCGCTTTTGCTGATGAATAAAATGAATGAGCAATTCGGCGGTGAACTTTTGATGGCATTGGAAATGTTTCAGGGGAAATATAAAAGAAAGTTTTTTAACCAACTGATTTCATCGCAACTTGATGTGGACAGGCTGGATTATTTGAGGCGAGACAGCTTCTTCAGCGGAGTTTCCGAAGGAAATATTAATACCCAAAGGATTATTTCCATGATGAACGTTTCCGAGGATGAACTGGTGATCGATGCGAAAGGGATTTATTCCATAGAGAATTACCTCACGGCGAGAATGTTCATGTACTGGCAGGTTTATTACCACAAAACATCCGCATTGGCGGAACATCTTTTGGTGAAAATTCTGAAAAGGGCGAAAGAGCTGGTCTCGGAAGGAAAGGAATTGCCTGCATCTGAAAACCTCAACTATTTTCTTTACAGAAATCATTTTGAAAAAGCCACAGAGGAGGATATTCAGCGATTCACCGAATTAGACGATAATGATGTGATTCAGGCAATGAAATTTTGGACCACAAATGAAGATTTTGTCCTTTCCTATTTGTGCAAATCTGTAATCCAAAGAAATTTGCCTAAAACCATCATCTCCACCAAACCATTTGTGCCAGATTTTATTGATGAAAAAATCAGAAAGACCAATGAAAAATTCGGTATTGAAAATGGTGCCGAGTTGGTGGACGAAATCTCCAGGACTCTGCTTCCCTACAATTCCGAAAAACAGCCAATCTACCTTCTTCAAAAAGACGGAACGAAAATTACGTTGGAAAATTTTGAGAACCAGATTCTTTCCTCATCAATGAATCAATTGAATACCAAATATATCTTGTTTTTTCCCAGGGAAATATGAATTTTAAAACTCGTAAAAATTTAGCGTATATTTCATAATTTCTTATCTTTGCAGGATATGGAATTTACTGCTTCTCAGATTGCAAGTTTTATCAACGGAAAAATTATTGGAAATGAAAATGCCGTGATTACAGGTGTTTCGCCAATTGAAAGTGGAGAAAACGGCCATCTTTCTTTCGTTGCGCAAGAAAGATTTGCTGACTATATCAATTCTTCGAAGTGTTCCGTGCTGATCGTTTCAGAAAAACTTTTGACAAAAGACAACTACACAAAAACCATCATCGTTGTTGAGGATGCCTATCTTTCTTTTCAGATTTTAATGAATCTTTACAAGGAAATGCAGGGCAGAAAAACGGGGATAGAAGACGGGGCAGTTTTCCATGAAACTTCTGTTGTAGGCGAAAATGTTTATGTGGGCGCTTTTACCTGTGTTTCTGAAAAAGTAATAATCGGCGACGAGACACAAATTTATCCACACGTCTACATCGGCAAGAATGTGAAGATAGGCAAAAACTGCGTCCTTTACAGTGGAGTCAGAATTTATGATTACTGCGTCATTGGCGATAATTGCATCATCCATTCAAACACCGTCATCGGCTCCGATGGCTTTGGTTTTCAACTGACAAAAGAAGGATACCAGAAAATCCCACAACTGGGAAACGTGGTGGTGGAAGATCATGTGGAAATCGGTTCCAACTGCAGCATTGACAGAGGAACAATCGGATCCACGATTATTGGAAAAGGTACCAAAATAGACAATCTTATCCAAATTGCCCACAATGTAAAAATCGGAAGGAACAACGTGATCGCCGCTCAAGCCGGAATCGCAGGTTCCACCATAATTGGTGACTGGAACATGATCGGTGGGCAAGCCGGAATTGTGGGGCACATCCAAATTGGAAACCAGGTGAAAATCCAGGCACAAAGTGGGGTGAACAGCAGTACAAAAGATGGCGATATCCTTTATGGCTCTCCCGCGATCAACGCCAGCGATTACCGTAGAAATTATGTCCATTTTAGAAATTTCACCGAGATTGTGGCGAAAATGAATGAAATGGCAGCACGAATAAAAGAACTTGAAAACAACTCAAAAGATTAAACTAGTGAGTGATAAACAAAAAACATTAAAAGAGGAGGTTTCACTTTCAGGGATCGGGCTTCATACAGGTCATGAAGTAACGCTCACCATCAAACCCGCCAAAGAAAATACCGGTTTTGTGTTTGTGAGAACAGATTTGGAAGGAACCCCACATGTGGAAGCAGATGTGAATTATGTGACCACTACCGAACGTGGAACAACGCTGGAAAAGCTGGGTGTGAAAATCCACACCTGCGAACACGTTTTGGCAGCACTTGTTGGATGTGATGTGGACAATGCGATTTTGGAACTTAATAGTGCAGAACCACCAATTATGGATGGTTCATCCATATTTTTTGTGGAAGCTATTGAAAAGGCCGGAATTATTGAGCAGAATGCCAATCGGGAATATTTGGTCATCAAAGAAGTACTGAATTACATTGAACCTTCCACCGGTTCAGAACTTACCATCATTCCTTCGGATACTTATGAAGTAACCACTATGGTAGATTTTGGTACTAAGGTTTTGGGAACCCAGAACGCCACGTTGAAGGATATTTCGGAATTTAAGGAAGAGATTTCTTCCGCAAGGACTTTCAGTTTCCTTCATGAGCTGGAAATGCTTCTGGATGCAGGTTTAATTAAAGGTGGAGATATTTCAAACGCAATCGTTTATGTGGACAAAGAACTGACTCCGGAAACGGCAGAAAAACTCAAAAAAGCCTTCAATAAAGAACAGGTTTCAATTCGTCCAAATGGAATTCTGGATAATCTAAATCTTAACTTTCCAAATGAAGCCGCCCGACACAAATTATTGGATGTGATCGGGGACTTGGCTTTGGTCGGCGTGAAACTAAAAGGAAAAGTCATCGCAAACAAACCAGGGCATTTCGTGAATACCCAGTTTGCGAAAAAATTAAATAGACAGTGGAAATTGCAAAAGAAAAAAAATGTCCCGGATATCGACATCCATAAAGAGCCGGTTTTCGACATCAATGGTATTATGAAATTGATGCCGCATCGACCTCCGTTTTTATTAATCGATAAAATACTGGAATTATCTGATTCCCACGTGGTTGGGTTAAAGAATGTAACCATGAACGAGCCATTCTTCGTGGGGCATTTCCCGAAAGAACCTGTCATGCCAGGAGTTTTGCAGGTGGAAGCATTGGCGCAAACCGGTGGTATCTTGGTGTTGGCAAGTGTTCCCGATCCAGAAAATTACTCCACTTATTTTATCAAAATCGATAAAGTGAAATTCAAGAAAAAAGTGGTTCCAGGAGATACAATGGTTTTTAAAATAGAACTCATTACTCCCATCAGAAGAGGGATTGTGCACATGCAGGGATTTGGATATGTTGGGGACAGTGTAGTGGTAGAAGCAGAATTGATGGCTCAAGTTGCAAAAAATAATCCGGACTAAATGGTACATCAATTAGCTGCCGTTGACAAACGTGCAAAAATCAAGAAAAACGTTATTGTAGAGCCATTCACCACCATTGCGGGTGATGTGGAAATCGGGGAGGGAACCTGGATCGGACCCAATGTGACCATCATGGATGGCGCCAGAATCGGTAGAAATTGCCGTATATTTCCGGGAACGGTCATTTCAGCGATTCCCCAGGATCTGAAATTTGATGGCGAAGATACTCAGGTGATCATCGGTGATGGAACCACCATCAGAGAATGTGTTACGGTGAATAGGGGAACAAAAGCACTCGGCTACACCAAACTTGGAAAAGACTGCCTCATTATGGCGACTTCTCATATTGCGCACGATTGCGTTATCGGGAACAATGTGATCATCGTGAATGGCTGCGGAATCGCCGGTCATGTGGAAATTGGTGACCACACCGTGATGGGTGGACTTTCAGCAGTGCACCAATTCGGAAAAATCGGAAAACACGTGATGATTTCCGGTGGAACTTTGGTGAGAAAAGACATCCCACCTTATGTGAAAGTAGCTAGAGAACCGATGTCTTACGCCGGAATTAATTCTGTAGGGTTGAGAAGAAGAGGCTTCACCAATGATAAAATCTTCGAAATCCAAAAAATATACCGAGCGATTTTCCAAATGAAGATGAACGTTTCACAGGCTTCGGCATTCATTGAGAAGGAAATGCTTCCAACCGCCGAAAGAGACGAGATTTTGGAATTTATCAGAAATTCCCCAAGAGGAATCGTAAAAGGTTACGGAACCGGGAAGGATTCATAAATATTTGATATTCAAAATTTTAAATAAATAAAAACAAACATTAACTCAATTTTTTAGATGGCAACAAGCAACGATATCAAAAAGGGACTTTGCATTGAATACAGCAACGATATCTATAAAGTAATCGAATTTTTACACGTGAAACCGGGAAAAGGTCCTGCTTTCGTGAGAACTAAACTGAAATCTGTAACCAACGGAAAAGTGATCGACAACACTTTTTCTGCAGGTCACAAAATTGATGAGGTCAAAGTGATCACCAGAAAATTCCAGTACCTTTATGAAGATGACAACGGTTTTCATTTTATGAATAATGACGATTTCTCTCAAATCTACATCAACAAGGAGATGATTGAAAACGCTCAGTTCATGAAAGCCGGAGAAGAGGTGACCATTATTTTGAAGGAAGCCGATGAAACTCCACTTTCCGCAGAAATCCCACCAACCGTTTATCTGGACGTCATCGAAGCGGATCCAGGTGTGAAAGGAAACACCGCAACCAATGCTTTAAAAAATGCTATCGTAGAAACCGGAGCAAGAGTTATGGTTCCTTTGTTCATCGAACCTGGCGACAGGATTAAAATCAATACCGAGGACGGTTCGTACTTGGAACGTGTAAAATAAAATTGCAGGAGGTTGAAGGTGGGAAATGTAGATTTTCTTACTCCCATCTTCCATCTCTCATCTTTCCTCTAAAAAATGACTTTCAAAAATCCTCAAAATCTCAAAGCGATTGCAGAATTAATCGGTGCCAAAATGATTGGTGACGTAAATATTCAAGTTTTAGGCACTAATGAAATCCACATGGTGAAACCGGGTCAAATCGTGTTTGTGAATCACCCGAAATATTACGATAAAGCACTGAGTTCCCCTGCAACCATAATTCTTATTGATAAGGAAGTGGATTGTCCGGAAGGGAAAGCATTGCTGGTTTCTGAAGATCCGTTTAGGGATTTTAACAAAATCAATACTCATTTTACCAGAATATCCAATTTCACTGATGAACTTCATGATGTGGAAATCGGTGACGGAACGAAAATCCATCATTCCGCAGTCATCGGAAATGATGTGAGAATCGGAAAAAACTGCCATATTTTCCCGAACGTGGTTATTGGTGACAGAACGATAATTGGTGATAATGTCATTGTGCAATCCAACACGGTTTTAGGTGGCGATGCCTTTTACTACCGGAAACTGAACGGGGATTTCGATCGCTTGATCTCGGTGGGAAATGTGGTTATTGAAAATAATGTGGAAATCGGAAACGGATGCACTATTGATCGTGGAGTTACGGATTCTACGATTATTGGCGAAGGTTCTGTGCTGGACAATCAGATCCAGATTGGCCACGATACCGTAATTGGGAAGAAATGTTTGATTGCTTCGCAAACGGGAATTGCAGGTTGCTGCATCATTGAAGATGAGGTCACCATTTGGGGACAGGTCGGGATGGCTTCCGGAGTCCGAATCGAGAGCGGCACCGTGCTTTTGGCAAAATGCGGCGTAAACCGTGATTTGAAAAAGGGAACTTATTTTGGCCCGATTGCAGAGGAATTTAAACAATATTTAAGAAAAGAAGTGAGGCTTAAGAATCTGAAATAGGCTTGAATATTCACAGGATTTCAATTTTTATTAAGTAATTTTGTACTTATTTAAACTTTAAAATAAACATAAAAAATAAAAAATGTCAGTATTAGTAAACAAAGATTCAAAAGTAATCGTACAGGGTTTTACAGGAAATGAGGGAACTTTCCATGCAGGTCAAATGATCGAATACGGAACCAATGTGGTGGGTGGAGTTACTCCCGGAAAAGGCGGTTCCGAGCATTTGGGGAAACCAGTTTTCAACACCGTTGCTGAAGCAGTGGAGAAAGCGGGAGCAAATGTTTCAATTATTTTCGTACCACCTGCATTTGCTGCAGACGCGATTATGGAAGCCGCAGAAGCGGGAATCAAAGTCATCGTTGCCATTACAGAAGGAATTCCGGTGGAGGACATGGTGAAAGTTAAATCTTACATTGCTGACAGAGATTGCAGATTGATCGGACCAAACTGTCCGGGAATTATCACTTCCGATGAAGCAAAAATTGGAATTATGCCAGGATTTGTTTTCAAAAAAGGAAAAGTAGGGATTGTTTCCAAATCCGGTACTTTAACTTACGAAGCTGCAGATCAGGTGGTTAAAGCAGGTTACGGAGTTTCAACTGCAATCGGAATCGGTGGTGACCCCATCATCGGAACTACAACGAAAGAGGCTTTAGAACTTTTCATCAACGATCCTGAAACAGAAGCTGTAGTAATGATCGGCGAAATCGGTGGAAATCTGGAAGCTGAAGCGGCAAGATGGTACAAAGCAAGTGGTTCCAAAAAACCTGTCGTTGGATTCATTGCCGGACAAACCGCACCGAAAGGAAGAACCATGGGACACGCCGGTGCCATCGTAGGTGGAGCCGAAGATACCGCACAGGCGAAAATGGCCATCATGAGGGAAAACGGAATCAATGTGGTGGACTCACCCGCTGAAATCGGTTCTACCGTTGCCAAGGTTCTAGGCTAATAGAAACAAAAACACACAATCATGAAAAAAATTTTAATGGCTTCGGGGCTTTTTGCATCAGTTTGCTTATTTGCGCAGATTGATTTGAAAAGTACACGATTTGGATTAACGGCAGGTGCTACTTACTCCAGGGTTAGCAACGCACATAATCCCAGTGGACCACGTTACTCAATTTATGCAGGTGTATTGGCGCAGATCCCAATTGGTCAAAATGATCAGTTCTATTTGCAGCCAGAGGTTGAATATTGGGGTGCCGGAGAAACCGGAAAAGACAAAAATGCTCAGTCAACTAAAGGTTATGATGCGGTGTATGCGAACAATTATATCAGTGTTCCGATCTACTTCAAAGCATATCTGTCAGAAGCAGAGTCAGAATTTTTCGCGATAGCCGGTCCAAAATTCAATATCCTGATTGATCAGAAGGTCACGGATCCAAGTAAACCGTATTATGCGGTAGATCAATTGCCGGAATATCCCGGAGTTAACGGAAAAGCTGCAAGCCTTAACTTTGCCGTGAGTGTAGGTGTGGGTTATTCCCTAAAACGCCAGCTGGAACTCACTGCGCGTTATGATATTGGTCTTAGCAACACCTACAAAGGTTTGATGGGTGAAGCGGGATCAGATCCAAATATTTCAAAAGGTAAATCCGAACAAGTTTTAAGTGTCGGTTTGAGCTATATTTTTAAATAGATTTTCAATCATCTAAAAAATCCCGCCTGAAAAATTCTGGCGGGATTTTTTTGCTAAAGTGAAATTTCATTTGTCTGTCGATTGAATGCAGTTTTAAAGTAAACCAACCTTCGTCATGCAAGCGTTCATTTTTTCGTAAGTTCTTTTGATGTCGTGATCCAGACCTACTGAAAATCTGATCAATCCATCAGAAAGCCCCATTTCCATCCTTTCCTCCTCTGGAATTTCTGATGAAGTGGAAGTTCCGGATGCGGAGAACAGAGTTTTGTAGAATCCCAGACTCACCGCCAGATAACCCAGGTTTTCGTTTTGCATCAGTTCCATCAGTTCGTTGGCTTTTTCTACCGTCTTCACATCCAAAGTCAGCAAACCGCCAAATCCATATTCGGTATGCATTATTTTCTTGTAAAGTTCGTGGCTTTTATGAGTCTTCAATCCAGGATATTTCACGATCAGTCCGTCTTTTTCGAAGTTTTCGGCTAGGAACATAGCGTTCTCACTGTGTTTCTTCATTCGGATGTGCAGCGTCCTCAAATTCTTCAGAATACTTGATGCACGCAAACTGTCCATAGTGGGACCAAGCAGCATGCATGCTCCCGTGTTCACGCTTTTCAAATCATTGATGAATTGCTGATCGGCACAAATTACTCCCCCCACTGTGTCACTGCTTCCGTTGATGAATTTCGTCAAACTGTGAATGGTAATGTCGGCTCCCAGCAATTGTGGCGAAATCGAAAGTGGCGAAAACGTGTTGTCCACAATTAATTTTAAATTATGTTTTTTGCATATTTTAGAAAGCGCTTCTATATCGGCAACTTCCAATAGTGGATTACTTACTGATTCGCAATAGATTACTTTGGTGTTTTCGTTAATGGCTGCTTCCACTTTTTCCAGATTGGTAATATCCACAAATGAAGTTTGGATATTGAAATCCGGTAAAAAATTCTTCATGAACGCATAAGTTCCGCCGTAAATGGTTCTGCTGGAAACAATGTGGTCTCCGCTTTTGCAAAGTTGAAGAAGGGTAGAAGTGATGGCGCCCATTCCCGAGGCGGTTACATTTGCACTTTCGGTTCCCTCTAAACTGGCAAGTGCTTGAGCGAGATAAAGGTTACTTGGCGAAGAATGTCTGGAATAAAGATAGCAACCGTCTGTATTTCCTTCAAAAGTGTCGAACATTGTTTTGGCAGAAAGAAATGTGTAAGTAGAACTGTCTGAAATAGACGGGTTTACACCGCCGAATTCTCCGAAAAACTGCAAATCCTGAATATTGTTTGCTGCATTGAAAGTTTCCATTGTTTTTGATTTATTAATATGGTAAATATGAAGATTATTAAAATTTAAAACAATGATTTATTATTTATTCCGAATATAGATTGGATTTTATTTAATTTTGTAGATTTAAAAATTATATTCTTTAAATTTACATCGTATTTCCAAATATTATTCTGATGAACATCGACGAAAAAGATAAAAAACTGCTCATTTTGCTTCAGCAGAATTCCAAAAAAACCACTAAAGAGCTCGCCGATCAATTGCAAATGTCGGTCACAGCAGTGTTTGAGAGAATCAAGAAACTGGAAAGAAACAGGATTATTTCAAAATACGTCGCATTGGTGGATAAAAAGCTGGTAAAGCGCGACTTCATCGTCCTTTGCCATGTGAAATTATCACAGCATACCAAAGAACACATCACCCATTTCGAACGGGAAATCGTGAAGTTTCCCGAAATTTTGGAGTGTTTCCATGTGAGCGGCGATTACGACTATATCCTAAAGATTTGCCTTGAAAACATCGAGGAATACCGGGAATTCATGGTGACCAAACTCACCTCCATGCAGCATATCGCAAGTACGCACAGTTCATTTTCCATTAAAGAAGTGAAAAATTCCACGGTCATTTTTCCGGGTTGATTCTTAAGGAAAAAGCCAGGAAAAAGCTGCCGGAAATTCCTTCGACCAGTAACGCTCGGAATGGGTGCCGTAATCGTCAAACTTCGTATGGATGTTTTTTTTGGGAACTCCCTTTTTTATTAAAAGCTGAATTACTTCTTCCACATCCGAAATCATTTCGGGAGATTCTTTTTTTCCCGCGAGGAAATAGAATTTCGTCCTCTTTATTTTCATTGGATTTTTATGGACGAAAGAAACCAGATCCTTTTTGGAAAACCAAAAGCTAGGGCTGAAAACTCCCAGTCTCCCAAATTGATCTGGGTATTTCATGCCAGTGTAGAAAGAAATCAGTCCGCCCATTGACGAGCCGATCAACCCTGTGTTTTTTGCCTTTGGCATCGTTCTGTAGGTTTCGTCGATATGGAGTTTCAAAGTTTTTGCCAAGAAATCTGCAAAGAGGTCTCCTTTTCCGCCACCATATTTTGGGTTGTTCCATGCGGAATACTCATTCAAGCGCTCAGTTCCACCATTCTCTATCCCCACGATGATGGCGTTTCGTTTTCCGTTCACAAAAAGTGAATCCATGGCTTCATCCACTTTCCATTCGCCGGAAAATGAAGACGATTCGTTGAAAAGATTCTGCCCATCTTCCATGTAAATTACGGGGTATCTTTTCTTGGTGGTGGAATAATCTTCCGGGAGGTAGATCCAGATTCTTCGGGTTGTCTTAAGCTGGGGAATCCAAAAATTTTCGCTAAAAAGCTTCACATTCACTGACGCGGTATTCCGTTTCGGCTGGGTTTTTTCCCAGGAAAGAATTTGGTTGTCAATGTTTTGCGATTTTCCCTTAAAAATAAATATTCTATTTTCTCGACCGTTTCCGTTTTCGTCTCCTTCTGCGGTTTCCCAACTTCCACGGGTGAATTTGTATTCCACTTTTCCTGAATTTTCGGGAATCTCAACCGAATAATTTCCTACACTGTCCTTTTTCAATTCAAATTTCGGATCATTCGGATTCCATCTATTCAGCGATGATGCTAAAAAAATTCTCGCATTTCCCGGAGTGTCACTTGGAATAGACGAAATTTTCAAAAGTACCTGACTATGAACACCTGAAAAAATAAAAAATAAAAAAAAGAAAAGGAATTTGTTCATTACCGAAATCTAACTCTTAAAAAACTCCATCAGATCCATATAGTTTTTCTGGTTCACACCATGTCCGCTCATGTATTCGCGGAAGGAGAAATAGCAACCCAAATCGTAAAGTATTTCCGTAGCTTTTCTTCCCCATTCCAGAGGAATTACCGCATCTTCTGTTCCATGTGAAATAAAAAATCGGAGTTTTTCGAGTTTCTTTTTGTCTTTTGAAATGTTTTCAAGCAGTTTTTCTTCAGGATAGCAACTCATACAGGCAACCTTGGAGAAAAGTTCGGGGTTTTTCAGCGCCAGTGAAAAACTAAGAATCCCACCCTGTGAAAATCCGCACAGATGGGTTTCGTTTTCGGTCAATCCGTAATGGTTAGTTATTTTTAGGATATTTTCCAGGATTACCTTTTCAGATTCTTTCGCCTGATCCAGATCAATTCGGTTTTCCTCATTCATCAAATCGATGTCGTACCAAGAAAATCCGCCATAAGCCGTGGAATGTGGTGCCCGGAAACTCACCACGAGCCAATCTTCGGGTAGAGTAGGGACGAATGAGAAAAGGTCTTCCTCATTGCTTCCATATCCGTGAAGTAAAATTAAAAGCGAAATTTTCGGGTTGATATTTTGCGGTTCTCGAACCAAGTATTGTAAATCCATTGAACAAAGATAAGGATTTTTGCCTCCGATTGGAAGGTGGCTTTTTCAATAGTAATGGGTGGGAACAATTCCAAAAACTATGATAAAAAAGCACTAAATTCGGTCAAAATATATACTGGTTATTTTATAATTATTTCATGATAATGATGTAAAATCATTATTTACTAAAATAACTGTTTTTATGCATAAAATGTTATATTTATCAGGTAATTTTCATAAATAATCAACGGGTCTATTTCCATTTTGATTCACACTTCTGGTTTTGGTGCCTATTTTTTCAGTTCTTCAGCAAATATTCAATCATGTCGATATTAACTTTAAGTACAATAGTTTTTAACATTTGATTAATAGTTGGTTATAAAAATTAACTGAAAATAACTTTAAATAAATTTAAGCCGCATTCAGTGGAGATTTTGACTTAATTTTGAATTTTTTAAATAATTGATCAAAAAAAACATCAACGGTTGCCAATTATTAAGATTGAAAATTTTTAAAATCATAGAAATTAAATTTTATAAATCGATAATGAATATCAATTTAAAAATCTATAAAAAAATTCATATTCATTTAAATTTTTTTTTTAATTTTCGTCAAGAACCGGAGGTGTTTTCTCACAAAAAAAGCCAGAGCAAAGTCTGACTTTATTATTGTATTTCGTTGGTTTTACCAGAAATCTATTTCTCGGTTTCTAATTTGGCTCGCGTAATTTCGCAATTCCTTCCGATTGCTGTCGGGATCAAATTGCTTTCACAATAAAGTAATTCTTTTTTCCTTTTTGGACCAAAAGAAACTTACCGTCAATCAAATCTTTTTCAGACGCTTCAAAATTCTCGCTTACTTTTTCTTTGTTTATGGAAATTGCATTTTGCTGAAGTTCTCTTCTTGCTTCACCCTTTGATTTCAGAAATCCGGATTTTTCAGAGATCAGTTCAACCACATTGGAACCGATCACTTCGTTTCGGGAAATCTCTTTTTGTGGAACGCCTTCAAAAACTTCCAAAAAAGTCGCTTCATCCAGATTGACCAAATCTTCCGCAGTGCTTCTTCCAAATAGGATTTCCGAAGCTTTTACCGCTTTTTCGTATTCTTCATGATTGTGGACCCAAATCGTCACTTCTTCGGCTAACTTTTTCTGGAGTTTTCTTTCGTGTGGTGCGGTTTTGTGTGCTGCGATCAGGTTTTCGATTTCTTCTTTTCCCAAGAAAGTATAGAACTTGATGAACCTTTCGGCATCATCATCAGTTGCGTTTACCCAGAATTGGTAAAATTTGTAGGGTGAAGTCTTTTTTGGATCGAGCCAGTAGTTTTCCCCGCTTTCAGATTTTCCAAATTTGGAACCGTCGGATTTTGTGATTAAAGGTACGGTAAGTGCGAATGCTTCGCCTTGTGCTTTTCTGCGGATTAGCTCGGTTCCCGTGGTAATATTTCCCCACTGGTCGGAACCACCCATTTGCAGTCTCACATTTTTTTCCCGGTAAAGATGCAGGAAATCATAACCTTGCAGGAGTTGGTATGTAAACTCGGTGAAACTCATTCCTTCCGCGCCCCCTTCACCGGTAATTCTTTTTTTCACGGAATCCTTTGCCATCATGTAATTCACGGTGATATTTTTCCCGATATCGCGAATAAAGTCCAGAAAGGAAAATTCCTTCATCCAGTCGTAGTTGTTAACCAATTCTGCCTTGTTTTTGCCTTCGCCATCAAATTTCAGGAACTTGGAGAGCTGATTTTTGAGACAGTCCACATAGTGGTTCAAAGTGGCCTCGTCTAGGAGGTTTCTCTCGTTTGATTTCCCGGAAGGATCACCGATCATCCCAGTTGCACCGCCCACCAAAGCAATCGGTTTGTGTCCGTGTTGCTGAAAATGTGCCAGTATTTTTATTTGTATCAAACTCCCAATGTGCAGCGAATCTGCAGTCGGATCGAATCCGATATAGGCGGTCGTCATTTCCTTGTTCAGCTGTTCATCTGTTCCGGGCATCATGTCGGCAAATAGTCCGCGCCATTTCAGTTCTTCAATAAATGGGTTCATTTTCGTGAGAATTTTTAAGCGGCAAAGATAGGGATTTTTGAGAGGAACTTTGGATGTTCTTCGACTTTGCTTAGGGAAGCACAGGTGTACTTGTTCCGATAATCATCAGAATGGTGGTTTGTGATCAGGTATGAGTCCCGAAACTTTAAACTCGGGAATCTCATTTTGTAAGTCTTTAAAGATGTTCCTTGTATTCCTTAAGGATGATTTTAAACCATTCTGTGAAGTTCTTTGGGTTTTCTGCGAGTTCCCGATCCAAATCTGCCATGGAAATATAGCGGATTTCGGAAACCTCGTCGGGGTTCAGTTGGAAATTTCCATTGTAGGTCCCTGTGAAGACATGGTCGCGCTCGTGTTCCCAAAGATTTCCGCCCACATCGGCTTTGTAGATGAAGTGGAATTTTTCGGTGAGTTCCGCATCAATTCCGAGTTCTTCCTTCAGGCGGCGTTTTGCGCCATCCATATAGGTTTCGTCGATTCTGGGGTGGGAACAGACCGCGTTGGTCCACTGGTTTGGTGAATGGTATTTTTCGGAAGCCCTTTTTTGGAGCAGAATCTCACCTTCGTCATTAAAAAGGAAAACAGAAAATGCACGGTGGAGGATACCGTTTTCGTGGGCCTGCATTTTTTCCATTAAACCTAAAACTTCATCATTTTCCGAGATCAAAACTACCTGTTCTTCCATAGCCTGCAAAATTAAGGTTTAATGTTTAGTTGCGGAAATTTTTGTGAATTTTTAAGATTGGTGTCCGCAAACCAGGGGTTGAAAATGGAAATCCTGAGGTTCCGTAAATTCGGGGCGAGGAATTGAAATCTGCGCTTCCGTAGATAGGTGTAAAGCCCTACCAGGACAGCCGAAATGCACACAAGGCATAGATGATCCAAATCAAGAAATTTGTTGTGGATAATTATACCGCTGGAAACCAATGAAAATTTATAATTTTGCATCTTAAATTTTGATGATGGAACTAGAACATAAGGATCACCTGAGTCCAATATTGAAAGGGAATGTGAAGAATTATCTGATCGATATCGACGGGACGATCACAGATGATATCCCGAATGAGGAACCCGAAAGAATGATTAGCTGCGAACCTTATCCGGATGCTTTGGAAACTATCAACAGATGGTACGACCAAGGACATATCATATGTTTTTTTACTTCCAGAACTGAGAATCTGAAACAAATCACAATGGAGTGGCTGGATAAACACGGTTTTAAATACCACAGCGTTTTGTGCGGAAAACCAAGAGGCGGAAACTACCACTGGATTGACAACCATCTGGTAAAAGCAACACGATTTAAAGGGAAATTCACGGATATGGTGGAGAAACAGGTAAAGATAGAAGTTTTTAATGATTAGTATGAAGGTATTGGCAAATGACGGTCTGGACCAGTCGGGAATTGACGCTTTGAAGAACAAAGGTTTTGAGGTGATAACCCAGAAAGTTCCGCAGGAATACCTGGCGGATTTTATCAATGACAAAAAAATCACAGTACTTCTGGTGAGGAGTGCTACCCAGGTTCGACGGGAATTAATCGACGCCTGTCCATGTTTGGAAATCATTGGCAGAGGCGGCGTGGGAATGGATAATATTGATGTGGATTACGCCCGTTCAAAGGGAATCCATGTGATCAATACACCGTCGGCTTCATCAGCTTCGGTGGCGGAACTGGTTTTTGCGCATCTGTTTTCGGGTGCTCGTTTTTTGCAGGAATCCAACCGGCAGATGACGGTTTTGGGAAATACCGATTTTGCAAAACTTAAAAAATCTTACGAAAAAGGAATCGAACTTCGGGGTAAAACGATTGGAATTGTGGGAATGGGAAGAATCGGCCAGGAAGTGGCGAAGATGGCGCTCGGTCTTGGAATGAAGGTTATCGCCGCGGATAACCAAATCGGGAAAACTTCTATTAAGGTGAAGTTCTATAACAACCAGTTTATCAACGTGGATATTGAGACCGAACCGCTGGAAGGTGTTTTGAGACATGCCGACTTTATTACGCTGCACGTTCCGGCGCAGAAAAATGGTGCAATGATAGGTGAGCAGGAATTCTCGATAATGAAGCATGGAGTGGCGATCATCAACTGTTCCAGAGGTGGGGTGATTGATGAGGATGCTTTGGTTGCAGCTTTGGACAGTGGCAAAGTGGCTTTCGCCGGTTTGGATGTGTTCATCAACGAGCCAACTCCTTCAGAAGCCATTCTGAAACACCCGAAAATTTCGCTGACTCCTCATACCGGAGCTTCCACTTTGGAAGCGCAGGACAGAATCGGGATTTCTTTGGCGGAACAGATTTGCTCTATCTTCCAGGTCCGGTAGTGCTGTGCGAAGTGGGTGACACTTCCGGAAGCAATGCGCCGTCCACAATGATACGATAAATGAAAACCAAATGATCTGGTCAACGCAACTGCATTGATTTTCGTGAAAATAATTTGCCCGAAAGATGTGACGGGAATTAAGCTAAAAATTACTTCGGAAAATATTGAAAATCTACGTTTGTCAGAAATATCAGCAATTATTTTTTTAAAAAAAACCCTGCCTTATGGGACAGGATTTTATTTTTTTGGTTTAAAATTCAAAAACGCTTTCTTCGAAAAGTCCGTCCACCGACCAGTATCTTTCTCCCGTGTCGTAATTGAAGGTTAGGATTTTCGATCCTTCCGGGATTTCGGAAAGTTTTTTGTTGATCGCGGCCAAGGAAGCTCCGGTAGAGATTCCCGCAAGAATTCCTTCCTGTTTAGCCAGTTTTTTGGTGAATTCGTATGCTTCCTCTTTTTCCACCTGAATGGTTCCATCGAGAATTTCGGTATTCAACACCTTTGGAATAAATCCCGCTCCGATTCCTTGCAACGGGTGCGGACCGGGAATGCCGCCAGAAATTACAGGTGAATCTTTTGGTTCCACAGCGAAACTTTTCAGGTTAGGAAATTGCTGTTTCAAAACTTGGGTCACTCCGGTGATGTGGCCGCCTGTTCCCACTCCTGTGATGAGGTAATCGAATCCTTCGGGGAAATCGTTGAGGATTTCCCGAGCGGTTGTTTTCTGGTGGATTTCGGGGTTGGAAGCGTTTTCAAATTGCTGCGGAATCCACACATTGTCGAGGGTATCTGCCATTTCTAATGCTTTTTTCACCGCACCGGAAGTTCCGAGTTCTCTTGGGGTCAAAACAAATTTAGCGCCGTATGATGACATCAGTTTTCTGCGTTCCACACTCATGCTTTCGGGCATTACCAAAACGAGTTGATATCCTTTTACCGCACAAACCATTGCCAATCCTACACCGGTGTTTCCGGAAGTAGGTTCTACAATCAGCGTGTCTTTATTGATTTTGCCTTCTTCTTCAGCTTTTTCGATCATAGAGAGAGCGATTCTGTCTTTGATGCTGCCGCCGGGATTTTGGCGTTCGAGTTTCATCCAAATGTCCACATTATTATCAAAAATAGAATTGATTTTAACGATTGGAGTATTTCCTATGGCTTCTAAAATATTATTAATTTTCATTGTGAGAATATTTATTAAAAATTTTACTTAAATGATGAAATTGATGGGTTCATTCGCCGGCAATTTGTTTTTCACAGTGACCTGCCCTTTGTGAAAGACCACCGAATGCGGAGCTACGCTTTCTGTGATCCAAACATTTCCGCCAATCAGCGAGTTTTCGCCGATTACTGTTTCTCCGCCAAGAATGGTTGCGTTGGCATATATCACCACGTTATCTTGGATGGTTGGATGTCTTTTTTGATGCTTCAAATCTTTCGTTACAGAAAGTGCTCCTAAAGTGACGCCCTGGTAAATCTTCACATTTTTTCCGATGATGGTGGTTTCGCCGATGACGATTCCCGTTCCGTGATCGATAAAGAAATTTTCGTCAATCGCTGCTCCGGGATGGATATCGATACCAGTTTTGCTGTGTGCGAATTCGGTCCATATTCTTGGGATGAGTGGAACATGGTTGATGAAAAGCTCATGGGCAAAGCGATAAACAGCAATTGCGAAGAAACCAGGATAGGAAAACATGACCTCTTCCATATTCTGTGCAGCAGGATCATTTTCGCAGATGTATTGCGCATCTTTTTCGAGCATGCGGTAGATGGCGGGGAATTTCGCAAAGAAAAATTCGCTTTCCACAGCTTCCTGACCTTTCATGACACATGAAAGAATTTCAGTGAACTCTAGCTTGAAGGTTTTCAGCCGTTCCTCAATCTGTGTGATGTCTGAGCAACGGTGGTATTCCAAGAAAAAGATAAAACAGAAAAACCGATCGATAAAATCTTCAGTTTTTCTCTTGTCGATATCAAATTTTCTGTTTTGATATCCCAAATGAAGGTGCTCTGTGAAAGTCATGAAGGGAAGAATTTCAAACAAAGATATGCAAGAATGTAACCAAATCTGTTGATGTAAGTTAAAAAAAAAACGAACCGATTTATGTATTCGTTAGTGTCCGTCACCTTTGATTTTCTGCTATCCAAAGAATCGCTGACCAGGATTTTTCGGAGCAGGTCTTTGCCTTTGTTTTTCTATGACTTTCAAAGGAATCACCAAATCTCCTTCGTGATGTGTACCGGCAAGTGCAGCCAAAGTTTTCTTGCGGAAAGTTTGGTTGTTTTCTGCAGCAGGAATAGGTATTTGAAACAAAAGATTAAAATATTTACGTAATTTTTTACTGATCTGATGATCTTTTTGTAAAATAGATATATATTTGGGATAACGCTGATCTGCTTCAAAGAGTTCGCCTCGATGAAAATATGCGAAAAATATCGCCAAGAAATTACTGGGCAACTGATAAAAATAGCCACTGATTTCGATGCTTGTGATTTTTCCTATCCGCATTTTGTGAATCCACAACAATATGCAATTTGGGATAAGCAGGTTTTTTCGATTTTCAAATAATTGGGAACCTTCTCAATAAATGCTAGAAAAGCACAAAGGATATCTGGAAAACATTGCGTTTATAGAAGGCTTAAAAATTGAATAAAACCTTGGGACTTTTTGCCAACTGATGAAAGATAAGATTGACTGTGAAATCACGGAATGCAGTGCGTTAGAACTTGCTTTTTTTGAAGGATAATAATTATGTAACAGACTTAGAGGGAGTTAATTACAGGACATAAAATATAGAAAAATTTTTAGTATGAAACATAAATATTCGCGTTTTGGAGCAATAGTGCTCTTGTTTTTCTTGGGGAACACTGTGAAATCCCAAAACAAAAATGTGACACCAAAATTAGGTAAATACGGCTGTACGGCCGCAAAGTACAGTGGCGGGTCTTATCAGTATATTCCCAAAGGTTCATTTACCTTAAAAAAAGACGGCACTTATATTTATTCCGGATTTGAGAAGCCCAGTAATGGTAAGTTTAATGTTGATGAAAAGGGGAATCTCCACTTTAAGGGGGGATATCTCAATGATGGAACAGCTGAAAAAATAGATAGGCCCGACAAGTTTTTTCTTGTATTTCCTTCGATTCCGGATCATCGGTGGACTTGCGGCTTAGTGGAATAGTTTGAGTTCAATGGAAGCAGATTTAACGACTGGTTCCCGGCAAGATTTGTTGCTGGAATTTTTGATCTTTTAGTGAAGTAAAGGAATTTATTGCCAGATAGAAAAACGAAAAAAAAGCAAGGATTTTGAACGTAAAACTTCTAGTTTTTGCAGATTTTTTAAGAAAAACCATCCTATGTACAAGGCTGCCTTTTTGGACAGGTTAAAACTAGGGAATTAATTTTAAGAAAAGAAATGTCAAAGGGAAATCATGGTTGACAGAAGCACAAATTTTAAAGGGGCTTCAGAACCAGCAGACAGCAGGAAAAGTGAGAAAAATCTGCCGGGAGGTCGGGATTTCCCGGCAGATATTTCATAATTTTAAGAGCAAGTAAGAAGGGTTAACCCTTTTCGAACTCAAGAGTGTGAAGGAATTGGAATCCAAGAATGTGCGCCTCACGTGGATCGCAGCCGAACGGCAGCGGTTCATCCATATTTTGAAGGAGATCAACTCAAAAAAGTGGTGACACTTTATCATAAGAAGAGATGTATTGCTTACTTGCGGGAGATAAGATCCGAAATAAGTTATGATTAGCTGTCGGCACAACCGACCGTTTTTTTTATCAGCTAAACACCATTATTTCTTAACCAGCTTCTCAATCACTTCGCCTTTATCGGTCTGTATTTTCACAAAATAAACACCGGGACTCAGTTTTTCGATAGGATTTACTTTTTCAGGTTTCAACGTTTGAACTTTTTGACCTAATGTATTGAAAAGTTCCACGGAAATTATTTTATCATTCGTATCGATGGTGAACTTATCAGTTGCAGGATTCGGATAGATCTTTACCGAAGACTTCACCGCGTTTTCACCGGTCGCCAAAGTGATGTTGTTGTAAGCTTGCCCGAAGTTTAAGATTCCCCATCCCAGCTGCGGATTATTGCTTGGATACAGTGAGGCTGTCTGTCGGAGCATATTTGCCACTTCCGCCAAAGGTTTATTTCCGGCGGCCTGGATTAAGCAGGCAACTCCTCCTGCAGCAAGCGGCGTGGCGAAAGAGGTTCCGCTATTTGTGGTCACACTGTTGTTATATCCCATTACGGTGCTTGTTCCGCGTGCGCTTCCATCCGGCTTGATCACGCCCAGTGCATTCGGTCCGTAAGAAGAGAAGCTGGAACTCGAACCGGTAGAAGTCACTGCTCCCACGGTGAACACCTTTTGGTTATCGGCCGGCGTGATGATATAATGCCACGCATTTTGCGCTTCGTTCCCTGCTGCCGCCATTACAAATATTCCTTTTTCAACCGCAATCTGCGCGGTTCTGGCGATAAAAGAAGTGGTGCCGTTCATGTCGGAATACAGCATGTTGTAGCGCGTATCATCGAAATTGTAATATCCAAGTGATGTAGTGATTAGATCCGCACCGTTTCGGTCTGCCTCTTCAGCCGCTTCCGCCCAATAGATCATCTCTTCCGGAATTTCTATTGCCGCATTTTCAGAAGCATACAATAGGAAATCAGCATCGGGTGCAGATCCCACATACTGATTGGTTACATACGCTGCGATGGTTCCCAAACAATATGAACCGTGGTTGTTTAAGTTGGTATTGTAGATATCGGTGCTTTTATTCACGAAGTTGTAGCCGCCTTTGATTTGTCCGTTGTCCCGGATTCTTTGATAAACGGTTCCGGTATTTACCCTCGGGAAACCGGTATCGATCACGGCAATCGTAATTCCAGCTCCCGTAAATCCGGCGATATGCAGCGGACGAAGATTGATCTGGTTGATTTGCGCCAATCCCTGCCCGTAATTGAAATTGGTTTTCCCGATGGACTTGTTGAACTCGTCAAATTTGTTGGTCCCCATAGGTTCGGGTTTGCCGCCATGTTTGATGAATTTTTCCACGGACTGCACGTAAGGTTGCGATTCCAGCAATGCGATTTGAGCGGTGGTGGCATTCACTGCAACTCCATTCATCCATTTTGAATAATCGGTCACCGTGAAACCCAGATTTCGTACATTTTGGATATAGGTGGGTTCAATCGGCGCATCCTGGTCGTTTAACGCAATCCCGTATTTAATCCTTCTGTCCAATGATTTCTGGTTGAGTTCAGTAAGTGGATTTGCATAGAATGCGGCTCTGTTCGGTTTGTCTTTAAAGAAAACGAAGACCAACTCGGTTTGTGCACTGACCAAGGTAAAAACCGACAAAACAAGGAGTATAAATAATTTTTTCATGAAAATTTAGATATGAGTTGTTGCACCAAAAATAAGAAAAATGCTGAAATCAATCAGCATTTTTCCCTTATTATTTGTTTTCTGTTATTTAATATAGGTTTTGTTTCCGTTTTTATTAATGTAGTATTTTCCGCCTTTGGGTCCCACAAAAACCTGGTGTCCATTGTATGTTCCGCCATTTCCAGGAGTATAGGCTATTTTGGCAGTGGGTGTTTGCATAGGTCGCCTATAAGTTGGTTGATGTGCAGAAACTGTTTGAGTTTGTTCATTTGGATTTGGAGCAGGAGTTGCCACGGCTGGAGCAGTATTGCTTTTGGAATAAGTACGCTTTGGTTTTGTTTTAGATATTGCAGGGGTGGATTCCGTGGCGGAATGGGTCACAACTGATGTAGCGACGACATCAGACTTCTTGGTGTATTTTCTTTTCGGTTTTGTGGTTTGCGTGGATCCTTCAATGGTTTGTCCGAAGAATTCTGAGGTTCCAAATGCGGTGAACATCAACAGCATCAGGATGATTTTAATAGGTTTTATATTTTTAAGAATTTTTTCTTTGATTTTTTCTTGGCTAAATTCATACCATAATGTTTTGATTTTCAAAAATTTAACAAGATTTATTAAGGCTTAAAAAAACATTAAGTCTTTTTAGTTTCTTAAAATCCTTAATTTCACTAAATTTGAACAAATATTTTTTATGAGAAAAATTCAGATGGTTGACCTTCAAAGTCAATACTATAAAATAAAGTCCGAAGTAGATAATGCCATTCTGAATGTGGTGGATTCCGCAGCATTTATCAATGGTCCCGAAGTAAAATCTTTTCAGAATGAACTGGAAAATTATCAGGGAGTAAAGCACGTGATTCCGTGTGCAAACGGAACAGATGCGCTGCAAATCGCTTTGATGGCGCTTGATTTGAAAGAAGGAGACGAAGTGATTACCGCAGATTTCACCTTTGCTGCAACTGTGGAAGTGATTCATTTGCTAAAGCTGAAAGCGGTTTTGGTAGATGTGGATTACGACACTTTCACCATCGATACAGAAAAATTGAAAGCTGCAATTAACGATAAAACGAAAGCGATTATTCCGGTTCATCTTTTCGGCCAATGTGCTAATATGGAGGAAATCCTGAACATTGCAAAAGCACATAATCTGTTTGTGGTTGAAGATAATGCACAGGCGATCGGTGCGGATTTCACGTTTTCAGACGGAACTTCCAAAAAGTCTGGTTCAATGGGAATTATTGGAACCACCTCGTTTTTTCCGTCCAAAAATTTGGGATGTTATGGTGACGGTGGAGCGATCTTTACCGATGATGATGAACTTGCCCACAAAATCCGTGGCATCGTGAACCACGGAATGTATGAAAGATATTACCACGATGAAGTGGGCGTGAATTCCAGATTGGATAGTATTCAGGCGACTGTTCTCAGAAAAAAACTTCCGCTTTTGGATGCTTATAATGATGCCAGAAGGAAAGCTGCCGATTTTTATGACGAAGCTTTCGCCAACCATCCAAATATTTTGCCTCCGAAGCGTGCTGCCCATTCCACCCATGTTTTCCATCAGTACACCTTGAGAATCCTTAATGGAAAAAGGAATGAGCTTCGGGACTTCCTTGCAGAAAAAGAGATTCCCGCGATGATCTATTATCCTGTAGCGCTCAGAAAACAGAAGGCGTATTATCAAGAAAGCAATGATGCAGATTTCGCAAATACAGACAAACTTTTAGAGGAAGTGATTTCACTTCCGATGCATACCGAGCTGGATGAGGAACAGCTGAAATACATCACGGATTCCGTGCTGGAATTCATGAACCGATAAAAGAGCCATGAAAAAAAAGCGGGAATTCCAGTCTTCAGAACTCGTGAAATCTTTTGCGAAAATTTACGGTTTTGAGGACAAACTGCTTGCTTTTGAAATCAAGGATTTTCTCCACCAATATTTGAATGACGCTCTTTTTGCTGAAATTGATTCGGTTAATTTGAAGTCTAAAGTTCTGGAAATAAGAATTAAGTCACCACTGCTTAAAAATGATTTCAGGTTGCGGAAATCTTTTTTTTTAAAGAAGTTTCAGGAAAAATTTGGAGCCGAAAATATTAGCGATCTTCTCGTTTTGTAGCCACCGTATTGCTGATCATTTCATCTGCACTTTCATCCAATTCTGAACGGATAGGAAGGAAAAACCGGAATGGGTTTTTTATGAAATACCGAAAAATCTCTTTGTAAATCGCTGTCAATTCGCCAAAATTCAGGCTTCTGGAACGGAATGCCAAGATCATGGACAGTCCGAAGCTTACCGCAAAATTGAAGAAACCAATGATAAAAACGGTAATGAGGCAGATCCAAAAAGTTCCCCAGGAAACTGAAAAACCCGCGCCATAAAGTCCAAGTGCAAAATTTCCGGATGCAAAAGTGATGTGCCGAATGTCCAGATCCAGACCAAAGAAGAGCCCGATCGGACCGGTAACTCCCAAGAATACTCCAAACCAGAAATTCGACATGATTCCTGCCCAATTTTTGGCGAAATATTCTGAAATCCCTTTCGCGGCTTTTGTACCTAAAAAATAATTGAGAAAAACGTTTTTTTCAATGCGTTTTGGCAACTTGTAGAACACCAAACTGTTTCCGACATTTCCCGCAATTAGGCCTGAAAGAAACAGATAAAAGCCGGTGAGACTTGCATGAAGGATTGCCTTGGAGTGAACTGGATCCAGCTCGTTAAGTAATTTCGCTGATTTTTCCACGGCAAAGTTTTCCTTAAATAATACATCGAGTCCATAGATTATGGCAAGCGCAACCGGAAAAGCAAGCAAAACATTGCCCATAAATGCGATGAACTGTGATCTGAAAACCCGGGAAACCAAATGTGCGAAATCCACATAATTCTTGCGGGTGTTTTTGTCTTCGGATAATACTTTGGCCATCGTAGCGGCGGTCATTGCCGGTTGTTTGGTCGCCAAAGTGTAACTCATCAGATAAATCATGATGAATCCCATGGCATAATTCGTGGCATAAAGAAACGCATGGGAGAAATCGCTTCCCGGAAAATAGCTGTACAGCATTTTAAGTACACAGAGCGCACCCACAATGATTCCACCGCCACTTGCACGCAGAAACATCTTCAGATAATCTCTGGAATTGGAGGTGATATAATGTGTACCGGTTTCTGCCGTGTGATTCGTGATCAGGTGTGAAAGCAGGGTAGTGCTTTCTACAAATAGTTCCCGAAGATTATTTTTTTTCGATTTGTAATGCAGGATATTGAAAAAAAGTTGTTTAGAGTTCTTTAATAGGTCGCTTTCTTCATCGATGACCATCACCGAAAGGATGTCGCTCATTCGGTTCAATTGTTGGCGAATCTTCAAAAGTGCTTGGTTAATCTTTCCGGAAATCCCATATGTACTGGAATTCTTAAAAGCTACTGAAACAAATTCAGAACATTGCTCCAAATAAATTTTTATTTGCTTGTAGATTTCGTCTTTCGAAGATAACAGAAAATCCGGATTTTCCTTGAATTTTTCGTTTAAGAGCTCAATTTCAGACTGCATTGCCACAAACGGATTGTCCAAATTCCGATATTGAGGCGCCATGTTTACCACTTCAACATCCATCGCGTTTCCGATGATTCTCCAGGCCAGAATATTGAGCGAGAAAAGCAGCTCGCTCATCACCTGTCGGTCTGAAATAAATTGGTCAATTTTTAAAAGCCTGAACGCTTCATCCAACTGATCGGAGGACAAACTGCTGAAAAAAAGGAGGTCTTTTTTGGGCTGCACAGATACGGAATCCACCAAATACCAAACGGTATTTTCATTTTCGATACTTGGAAGAACTTTGTCAAGGATCCGTTTTTTCAATTCCGGATAGAACGCGTTTTCTGAGAGAATATTGGCTTCTGTTAAAGAGAGATTAAAAGGTTTTTGCCGGAATATTTTTAGGATATAGTTTGAAAAGTTGTCGGTAATGTCTTGATTTTCCTTTAAATAATCTAGAACATGATCGAAATTTTCTGTTCGGATTGAGCGCAGAAACTCAATCAGCGGCTCAAGTGATTGGGTCTCATTGCTGAAACTGAAATACTTCGCCAGAATATTGCTGAAACGCTCTGTATTGCTGAATTTAAACGCCATAAACACAACAAAGATAGCTTATTTTAAAATTACATTGTTCATCTGGCGCATTATCCAGTTGTGCTTTTTGTTCAGGTACGGCGATGGATGATGGGGGTCATATTTTTGCGGATTTGGTAAAATGGCGGCAATCCATGCGGCTTCACTTTTGGTGAGATCCTTTGATTTTTTCTTAAAATAGTACTGTGATGCTGCTTCCACCCCGAAAACGCCTTGTCCCATTTCTATGGAATTCAGATATCTTTCCAATATCACATCTTTTCCCCAAACCAATTCAATGATGAAGGTGTAAACGGCTTCCAATCCTTTTCTGATCCAGCTTCTTCCTTGCCAGAGAAAAATATTCTTTGCCGTTTGCTGGGAAATTGTGCTTCCACCTCTGAGCTTTTTACCGGCATTGTTTTTTTCATAAGCTTTTTGGATCGCCTCCACATCAAATCCATTATGATCAAAAAACTTTTGGTCTTCTGAAGCGATCACCGCTTTTTTCACCTGTTCTCCCATTGCAGCATAAGAGATGTAATCTCTGTTCAGTTTACCATATTGCAAAACGCCTCCTATTTGGGTCAACGTGATCGGCGGGTTAAAGAATTTTCCCCAAATAATGAAAAGAACATTGGCCAGTATTAAGACATAGATTAGTTTTTTGATTTTCTTCCACATGATTTGATAGTTTATTACAGGTGATTTTTGATCGCTGCAAAAATAGGTTTTTGTTTTTCTTCTGTGCAGAATTATTTCAATTCCTTCATGTAATGCAATTCATAATCCGGCAAAAGTTCCGGATGAAAAATTTTGATGTAATCCTTTAAGATGAGGTCTGCGTGAACAATTCCGCTCTCAAAATAATCGTTTGATTTTCCTTTTTCCTTTCCGGTAAGGGTGTATATTCTGCCGTTATTAAAGACATTCATTTTGGCATAGTTTGGATTAATCCGCAGAAGTTCTTTTTTGCTTTGATGATTTCCTGCATTGACCCAGAATTGCGCTTTTTCTGCCTTGACAAAAACTTCTTCGAAACTCATAGGCGTTGCGATTGACTGTTGATTTTCAGCATTTATGTAATTCGCATTGGCATCAGCAACCAGCATCGCGAAATTAGTTTTTCCACCTGGTAAAAACCACTGATTTCCATAAATTTCATTGGTTAAGATAAAGGGTCTGTTCTTAGATTTTTGCGCCAAAGATTTCAGGGAATTATAATTTTTCTGAATTTCTTCAAACTTCGAAACCGCACTTTTTTCGCGATCGAAGAGCTTCCCAAAAACCAACAGATATTTCGATTTAGCCAGCGGATCCTGTTCTAAATATTCATCCAGGAAAATCAATTCAATTCCATTTTTTTTCAGCAGTTCATAAGTGTTGTCAAAGCTTGCTATATAATTGGTAAAAATGGCATCCGGTTGCAGGGCGATGATTTTTTCCACGTCATACTTTTGCTCGTTTCCTATGTTTTGGATTTTTCCCGCATCAAGTAATTGATGGATTTTTTGTGAAAACACGTATTCCGGACTGGAAATCCCGATAATTTTGTCCTGCAATCCCAATTCATTGAAATATCCCACCAAACTTGCATTTAGCAGTATCACTTTTTTTAGTGGTAATTGGGATTTTGAAATGTGATATTCAAATTTTCCGGATTTTAAGTTAAAAAAGTTTTGATTATCCTTAAACTGAACATTTTCAGATATTTTAACCCAATCTTCGGGGATCACTTTATTTGTTTTTTTGCAGGAAATAGTCAGGAAAGCAATTATGAGGGTCAAAAAAAATGGTTTCATTTCTCAAAGAACGTAAAAAAGTGTTATATTTGCAAACCAAAAAACGGGGCTCGTGGCGCAACTGAATAGCGCATCTGATTACGGCTCAGAAGGTTACAGGTTTGAATCCTGTCGAGCTCACAAAAAAACTTTGCAATTGCTGCAAAGTTTTTTTTTATGAATTTCAGAATGGTTTTACTCCTTAATAAATTTGAACTGGTGTTCGCCAATTTTCAGGAGATAAGTTCCTTTAACTAATTTGTTGACATTTACTTTTTGCCCAGACTTATAAACTCCCTCCTTGAGCAGTTTTCCATCCATGCTGAAAATCTGATAAGGCGGGTTTTCAGAAATACCTGAAACCGAAAGTTCATCTTTCACAGGATTGGGATAAAGCGCAATTTTTGCATCGGCATGATCTGAAACGCCCAAAAGAGTAGTGTCTTTGGCCACTGTGGAATTTCTTTGAATGATTTGATATTCATAATTGAACTGCACCGAAGCCACCGTGAAATTCAGTTGATTGGCAAAAAGTTGGTTATTCGTAGTGTTATTTAAGACTAAATATGCAGTCTCACCGCCGGTTCCGTTAACCTTTATTGGTAAAGGCATTTCAAAGAAACTTACTGATGAATGGCTTTGCGTCTGTGAAACCTTGAAAATCAAGTTTTTATCCGCCATTTGGTTCCATTTGATTTGATAGGTCGGATAGCCTTGTCCATAGATCCAGTCGTTGAAAAATTCGGTAAAATCTTTTCCTGTAGATTGCAGCAAAGAGTTTTTCAAATCTGCGGTTACCGCATAATTATAGGCAAGATTCGGACGGGAATGATAATCCTGTATCGCTTGGTAGAATGCCGTATCGCCTAAAATCCATTTCAACATACGCAAAACGTAGCCGCCTTTTGAATAACTGAGTCTGCCGTTAAAAATTGTTCCAATACTGTTGAGGTTCGCATCTGAGACATAAACGCTTCCGTTGGTTGCACTGGTAATATAGCTCATTTCTGAACTTAGAAAGCTCATAAACTGAGTATTGCTCATCAGCAATTTTTCGTTGGCCAGATGTTGACCAAAGGTAGCGAAACCCTCATTGAGCCATATATCGTTCCACGCTCCACAAGTCACCTTATCTCCAAACCATTGGTGGGCAAGTTCGTGGGCAATGATCGACCGACTCCAGTCTCCCATCGAAGACATGGTGGCATGTTCCATTCCTCCTCCCCAGCCAAATTCCATGTGGCCGTATTTTTCGTTTCGGTATGGATAGGGACCAAAATACTGCTCAAACATGGTCATGATATTTTTGGTGTAGTTGATGTTGGATACCGTTGTGGAATTCAATGCTGTAGAAGGATACAGGTAATTCACGAAAGGAAAAGGTGGATTTCCCATCGTATCGTTTAATTTGGTGTAATTGGTGATTCCCAAACCGATCAGATAGGCAGGAATTGGATAGTTGGTTTGCCAGAAAGTGAGTTTATAGTTTCCTGGAATAGCGATTTCTGACAATAGTTTTCCGTTTGCAGCCACGTTATATTGCGATGGAGTAATGATCTTAAAATCCACTTTATCAATTTTGTCGTTCATGCTTTGTTTGGTCGGGAACCATTCCTGTGCACCATAAGGTTCAGAAAGGGTGTACATTACAGGAGTTCCACCTTGTGTGGATATCGTAAAAGCGTCACCTGCACTTCCTGTGGTATCTGGTACTCCGGAATATTTGATGGACAGGGAATCCAAAGTCGCGGCCGGAATATTTGCCGGGAAGTCAATTTTAATTTCTTTGGTAGCTAACTGAGTGAAAGTCAGATTGCTTCCGTGGTATTTTACTTCAGACACGGTCAAAATGTTGGACAGATCAAAATAAATGCTGGAAATATTCTGGTTGGGAACAAAATGAGTCGTCACCGTTCCACTCACAAATCGCACTGCAGGATCCAAATTGAGATCAAGCCGCTGATATTTAATATCGTAATTCAGGGTATTTGGGTTCACATTGAAGGTGACCATTTTATTGTAATGATCCAGTTCACTTTTGATCTTGCTTTTCATGTCGGCTTCCAGATTTTGGGTAAAGTAATTTGCGAAAACCAACATTAAAAATACAGAATATAGCTTTTTCATTGAAAATAATTTTGGGCTAAAGATAAAAAAAACCTCCCAATTAAAATTGAAAGGTTCGGTATAAATTTGTAATTTAGTTTAAAGATTCATAGCGGGATCCAGTAATTGTTCCATTTTTACCTTCACTTGGTCCACAGATCCTGCATAATTGTTAATGAGCAGAGAAAATACCAGTGTTTTTCCGCTGTTCGTTTTCATATATCCTGCGAGCGTTTTCACTTTGTTGAGTGTGCCGGTCTTCGCAAAAATCTGTCCGTTTCCGGTACCTGCAAATGATTTTTTGAGTGTTCCCGTTTGTCCCGCAATGGGCAGTGATTCCAAATAAGTATTGAAATATTTCTCATTCATAAGGTTTGTCAGGAATTTCACCTGAGACATCGGAGTAACGGTATTGCTTCTGGATAAACCACTTCCGTCAAAATAATTCAAACCTTCCGTATCAAACGAAACCTCCTTTAAATGTTCCATCACCACGTTTCTTCCAGATTCCAGGGATTGGTCACCACCTTTTTGGAATCCCACCATTCTGAGCATGGCTTCCGCCAAAGCATTGTCACTGTGTTGGTTGGTGTAATAAATGATTTCTGCCAAAGTCGGCGATTGATAAGCTGCAATCATTTCTCTCTTTTCAGGATTTTGATCCACAGTTTTGGTCACCACTTTTCCGGTAACCGGAATTCCACTTTTTGTCAGATTTGTTCTGAAGGAATTGGCAAGGTAGGCCGGAACATCCGGTAATTTAGTAGTTAAACCGATTCCGTCAAATTGATCGGCATACACCATTTGCTTAATGTATGGAGAAATATAATAATAGTTTTTGTTCTCTGCAAAAGGGTTGGACTGTTTTGCGATGAGTCTTTCGTTCGCGGGATTGATTTCATATGTTCCGCCCACTGGAAGATAATAACTGCCATTTTCCAGCCAAACTATATTTTCTGGCAAAGTCTGCATTTTATTGGATTTAAAAACAGCAGTTTGTAAAATGATATCGCCGTTGACTCTTTTGATTCCTTTGTCCACCATAGCGGATTTAAATTCAGAAACAATATCGCTGTATGAAGAAGCACCGGCTTTTCGGGTTCCCAAAGACGGATCGCCACTTCCCACAATATAGAGATTTCCGTGAAGAACTCCGTTTTCGTCAATGTTTCCCGAATATTCGAGTTGGGTGGTCCACCGGAATTTTTCGCCGAGCAAATGAATTGCGGTTTCGGTGGTGAGAAGTTTTGTGGTAGAAGCCGGAATCAGAGGCGTATTTTCGTTATAAGAACTGACCACTTTTTTGGTTTTCGGATCAAAAATCACAAACCCCCAATTGGCATTCCTCAAAACCGGATCACTCATCATGGAATTAATGTTGATATCCACCAGTTCTTTGGCGGTCATCAATTTTTCGGATGAAGCGGTATTGGAAGCTGAATTGTCTAAAGATTGAGGATAGTTATTGGAAGTGAAAGTTCCCTGTGCGAAAGCGTAAGAAGAAAATGCGATGGCGGCGGAAACTAGAATATTTGTTAGTCTAATCATTTAATTTTATTTATTTGATTAACTGGATTTGCTAGGGGTTAAATTAAAGAAAGTCAATGGCAATGACTTCTTTCGAACGCTCAAAAGTATAAAATATTGTTGGAAGTCAAGGGTTTAAGGATTATAAATCCAGGTAAATTTAGTTAAAGTTTGTTAAAAATCAACAAACACATGCCTTTTTATCGATCGGTACGCTGGAAGTTCGTCGAATTCTTCAAAACTTTTTAAAACCAAATTTTTGTAATCGCTGTACTTTTTTCCTTTCGGAAGTTTCAGTAAAATTTGATACTGATAAAGAAGATTTATTTTTGAAATGGGTGATTTTTCGGGTCCCAAAATACACTCTTCGGGAAGGTATTTCCTTAAAATAGACCCCATAAACTGCGATGAACGGTTCGCCTTTTCTTCGCGGCGGTGTTTTAACTCGATGAGAATCAGTTTCACAAACGGTGGATATAGAAACTTTTTTCGTTCTTCCAGAAAATGATTATAGATTTTGGCAGAATCATTTTCCTTAATCATCTGAAATACAGAATGATGGGGATTGTAGGTCTGAATCATTACCTTGCCTTTTCCGGAAATTCTCCCAGCTCTTCCCGAGATCTGGGTAATGAGTTGATACGCCTTTTCTTCGGCGCGAAAATCCTGAACATAAAGCAATGAATCCGCTTTCGGAATGGCAACCAACTCAATATTATCAAAATCCAAACCTTTGGAAATCATTTGGGTCCCAACGATGATGTCGGTTTCACCAATTTCGATTTTTTCATATAATTTCTCGTAGGCAAATTTCTTCCGCATGGAATCCACGTCCATTCGGTCAATTTCAGCATCGGGAAAAATCTTTGAAATTTCCTCGAAAATTTGCTCCACACCGACTCCGCGAACATTTAGCTTTTCCGAATGGCATTTGGGGCAGAATTTTGGTTTATTCGCTTTCTGTCCGCAGTAATGGCATTTCATCTCATCAGAAAATTTATGGTAGGTCATCACCACATCGCAGTTGGAGCAATAATGCACGAAACCACAACTTTCACATTCCACCACATTCGCATATCCGCGCCGGTTGTGCAGAATCATGATTTGTTTTTTCGCGTCCAGTTCTTTTTGGATTTCTTCAGTAACTTCCGTCGTGAAATTTCCAACTATTCGTTTTAATTCCTGAGCTTCTTTAAAATCAATCAATTGATATTCAGGAAGTTTCACGCTGCCGAATCTTTCACCAAGGTAAACATATTTCAGTTTGTCTTTTTGCGCCAGATAATAGGTTTCTACCGAAGGCGTTGCAGAGCCGAGAATCGCCGGTGCACCATAAGTTTTTGCCAAAACCAAAGCAGAATCTTTTGCATTAAAGTAAGGGGAAACTTCTCTTGGCCGGTACATGGAATCGTGCTCTTCATCCACAATGACCAAACCTAAATCTTGGAATGGAAGGAACAATGCGTTTCTGGTCCCGATTAAGATTTTCAGTTCATTGTTTTTAACTTTCCGCCAAACTTCAACTCTTTCAAAATCAGTAAGTTTCTGATGATAGAAGCCGAGCTGTTTTCCGTATTTTTTTTCGAGGCGCTGAACAATTTGTTTGGTCAGGGAAATTTCCGGCAACAGAAAAAGTGTGATTTTTCCCTGGGAAGCGGCTTCCTGAATTTTCTCCAGATAAATATGTGTTTTTCCGGAAGAAGTCACACCGTGAAGCAGAACATTCTTACCTTCCTTAAAGGCTTCATCGATTTCCAATTTCGCCTGCAGTTGGTAATCTGTGAGTTTCTCTATTTCCTCCATTTCGCCGGAATATGCTTCCAATCTGTCTTTTTGCAAAAAATATTCTTGAACTAAGCCTTTCTCCAAAAGTGATTTCAGCTGTGGATGAGCAAAATTTCCTTCATCAAAAACTTCAGATTTACGGATGGGTTTTTCAGGATGTTCGGTCTGTTTTTCCAGAATGGACAGAAAGAGCTCCTGCTGTTTCGGTGAACGTTTCAGATCCAAAAGGATTTCGGGGAGGTTCCGCTTTAAGATGCTGTCTTCTATTCTCAGATAGGCGACCTCTTTTGCTTTATATTTTTCAGCTATTTTTTCGTCGATTTCAATATATTGCAAATCAATCAGCGAATTGATGGTTTTCACCATATTCTTTTTCGGAATAAACGCTTCAATCTCCGTCAGATTAATCAATTGCCGAACTTCCAGTGCCTGGATCAAATACATTTCATTCACATCCAGAAGCTCGAAATCAACTGTTACATTGGGTTTCAATTTAAGGTAGGTCTCGCTTTCCAACTTCAGGGAAGACGGAAAAGCAAATCGGTAAATTTCGCCCAGATTGCAGAAATAATATTCGGAAAGCCAGTTCCAGAAGCGAATTTGCTCATTTGGTAGAATGGGGAACTCGTCCAAAATACTGATGATTTCTTTTGGAACAAAAAGTTCGGGCTCCGTGTGGTGGATTTCCACCACAATTCCGGTGTAGATTTTTTTCCCCCGAAAGGGTACCAAAACCCTCATCCCCACTTCAATTTCATTGAAGAAAACATCGGGAACTTTGTAAGTAAAAGTTCCTTTCAGGTTGAGTGGAAGAATGATTTGGGCAAATGTCAATTTTTAAACTTCGAATTTGTGGTTATTTTCTTGTTTCCAGATATTTCTGCCATTTCCAGGTGGATTTCAAGGCTTCTTGCAAAGTGGTTTCCGCTTTCCAGCCGAGTTCTTTTTCCGCTTTTTCCGGATTTGCGTAAGCAATCGTAATATCTCCAGCTCTTCGATCGCAGATTTGATAAGGAACTTTTATTTGGTTTGCACTTTCAAAAGCGTGAACCACTTCCAAAACTGAAGAACCTTTCCCGGTTCCCAGATTGTACATGTCGATTTTCGTTTCTTCTTTGGTGTTCATGAGTTTCTGCAATGCTTTCACGTGTGCTTTCGCCAGATCCACCACATAAATATAATCCCGAACTGCGGTTCCATCTTCCGTGGGATAGTCATTTCCCCAAATATTCAGTTTTTCGCGGATTCCTGCCGCAGTTTGCGTCACAAAAGGAACCAGATTATTGGGAATTCCGATAGGCAATTCACCCAAAAGTGCAGTGGGATGCGCCCCGATCGGATTGAAATATCTCAAAAGTGAAACTCTTTTTGCGTGTGCGATCGCGAAATCCTTCAAGATTTCTTCACCCATTTGTTTGGTCTTGCCATAAGAAGATTCGGGCAATTTTAGTGGCGTATTCTCGTCAATCGGCTGTTGGTCTGCTTGTCCATAAACTGTGCAGGATGAACTGAAGATAAAGTTTGAAATATTTCTTTCCTTAAATTCCTGGAGCAGATTGACCAATGTGAAAAGATTGTTCTCATAGTAGTCCAGTGGTTTTTCCTGACTTTCGCCAACCGCTTTGAATGCGGCAAAGTTGATGCAGCCCTCGATGTAGTGTGCATCTAAAAGTTGTTTAATGAGTTCCCTTCTTTTCAGGTCGAATGGATAAAAAGTGGGCTTTTTTCCGGATACTTTTTCAATATTTTCCAGAATAAACCTTTCCGAGTTGGATAAGTCATCCACAATCACCACCTCAAAATCATTTTGCAGCAGCTCCACCACGGTATGGGAACCGATATAACCTAATCCTCCTGTTACTAGTATGGCCATAATTCTGTTTTGTTAGTCTGTGCAGACTGGTTTTTCTAATTATTATTTTATTTCAAAGATTTTCGATTCCTCATTGATTTTTTTTACCAAGTTTGCTGTCCTTTCTTTGTGGGTATCGGTGATGAAAATCTGTCCGAAATTTTCTCTGTTGACCAGCTCAATCAGTTGTGAAACTCTGGAATCATCAAGTTTATCAAAAATATCATCGAGTAATAAAATGGGTGTTTTACCCGTAATTACCTTGATTCTGTTCATTTGCGAAAGTTTTAGGGCCACCAAGAATGATTTTTGCTGTCCCTGACTTCCGATTTTTTTCAGCAGATTACCGTTCATTTCAAAAAGCAGATCATCTTTGTGAATTCCTTTCGAAGTGTAGGTCAAAATCCGGTCTTTCTCCAAATTTTCATGGAGGAGATTTAAAAACGGACTGTCCTGTAAGTCAGACTGATAAATCACTGAAATCTTTTCCTTTCCATTGGAGATGATTTCGTAATAATTCTGAATAAGAGGTAAAATGGAGGAAATGAATTCCTTTCTTTTTTCAAAAATTTTCGTTCCGAACTTGATCAGTGGCTCATTGTAAATCTCTAGATTTTCATGATCAAAATATCTGCTTTTTGCGAAGGATTTTAGCAGCGCATTTCTTTGCTGAACAGTTTTTTGATATTGGATGAGATTGAAAAGATATTCCCGGTCTGTTTGAGAAATCATGGAATCCAAAAACTTTCTGCGGCTTTCTCCGGAATCGGAAATCAGGTTGGAATCATACGGCGAAATAGTCACGCTTGGCAAAAAACCGATGTGATCAGCAATTCTGTCGTAGGTTTTGTCGTTTTTCCGGATGATTTTTTTGGCTTCTTTCGGTTGTTGGATTTTGATAATATTTTCTTTCTCCCCATCAAAAATTTCACCTTCGATGGTGAAGAAACTTTCACCCATCATGATATTATTCAGATCCGTGTTTCCCAAAAAAGATTTGCCGACTGAAAGATAATGAAGCGCATCCAGAATATTGGTTTTTCCCACACCGTTATTTCCCACAAAACAGTTGATTTCAGGGGAAAATTCGAATGTTTTTTCCGAGTGGTTTTTGAAGTTGGTGAGGGATAGCTTTTGGATGGTCATTTAACTGAAATTTTTTACCAAGTTCAACAATTCATCCGAATCTCGCCGGGTATCCCAAATAAAAAGAATATCCACATTTTCTGAAGGGACATTATCTAAAATGCAGTAAGCTCTTGCTGGTTTCCCACGAAATTTTTTACCTGAAATTTGGATTCCGGAATATAGGAATTCTACCAAGATTTTAAATAATTCGTTTAATCTTGACGAATAATTTCTGGATTTTGTTCTGTCCATCCAAAAGTGCAAAATCGCTTGACGATTTTTTTTCGCATTCTGCGACCAAATCAGTTTTTTAGCCATTCATGAAAGTGTTTTTCTGCTTCATCTCCTCTCTGAAACTCACCTTTTTTGATTTGTTCCCCGGTCAATGGTTTTTCGGATTCGTAAAAAAAATGGGGTCCGGAAGCAGCAGTATCTTCTTTGGAAATCATTATTTCCCAAATTCTGAAAATCAGCTTACGGTCAGAACTTTCGTTGATCAATTTGATCAGGTTCTGCTTCAAAAATTCAAAGTTTTCCATCCCCAAAATTTTGGGTAAATATAGCGATTTCAATTTGTATTTTGAGTGAAATACAGTTGGTTCAGGTTAAACGCATATAAATGGCAAAAATCCTTTAAACCACAAAAGTCACAAAAGAATTCGGCATGAAACGATGCTCCATGATATTCGCATTATGTTTTTTGGAGAACACAAAAAAAAACAGAAGATTTTTTTAAGTTTTTCTGCCTTTACGATCTTGTGAATAGTATTTTTGTGTCAAAAGCGGGTACATTTTATTCCTTTTGTGGTTTTAAATTTTGATTCGTTTGACCTGCAGTCGCCTAATCCGCAAAATTCACAAATTTTGGAACTTCGGTGGAGAACGAACTCATTGGCATCATGGAATTTTGGAAATGGTTGAATTCGGATAGGGAATTGTTGCCAAACGGAACTTTCGGGTAATACATGAACGAAAGCTGGATTCGGTTAAAAACCAAGTATGGATTGTCTAAAAGAAGTCCGACTCCAAACCGGGTATGAGTGGCCGATTTGAAAAATGAATCATTGGAAGTTGAAAGCCAGCCCACCGCGGTAGAAAAGTAGGGACTGAAATGAAAATTTTTCCATGATTTGTTGATGAACATTTGGAACTGATAACGCAGCACGATTTTTTTCGTGCCGATATAATCTGGATCAAATGGCCGAAATTCACTCGGAGAGGAGAGGTTCATCCGGTTAGTGTAGGAGTTTTGGTCCTCATCATTTCCAATTGCTACGGTGGGCGAAAAAAAATGACGGATCTGAGCAAATCTCCAGTGATGAAGGTTGCTGAAATATGTGCCGTCAAACCTAAATTGGTTTTCACCACTTACACGGTTGCCGAAAAAATGGCCAAATTGAAGTTTGATGTTGTAATATCCCCAACTTTTGATTTCGCCCAAAGAAGCAGAAACTCCTAGATAAGGTTTGGTATTCCCGTTTCTCACCAGGAAACCCGAAGTGATTCCTAAGGATTTGCCATAAGAAATATCTTCCTGGAGATTGTACCTGAAGACATTTTTTTGAACTGAGAATTTTCGGTCCGTATAAACCACTGATCCCAGAAAGCTGGTAGAATTTTTAAAGAAGTTTACCGAATCAATTTGCGGACGGTCCTTGTACTGGAAATTCTGAAACCTGCCTAAAACAGCTATGTTTTTCGAGATCCTGCCGTTATCGGCATCATATATCGGAAACTGATAACCGCTCCAGAGATTTTGCCGGAACACTTTAATCTGGACTTCGGGAATGGTGGCGGTATTTTGCATCGGCAATCCCACTTTCCGCTTGAAAAACTCGAAAGTAAATCCTCCTGCCCACCGTGTCAGTGGAGAAAAGAATTCCCGGGTTGCCGTCAGATTGATCCGTTCATTTTTTTCGAAGTCCTTTTCTCCTACAATTTGTGCGTTGATAAAGCTGCCAAAAAGATTATTTGCAGTGTAGCCTCCGGAAAGATAATTCGTTTTATCTTGAAAATTTACGATATGCTCCAAATTCAGTTCATGTCCCAAACCCAAGAAATTATATTCAGAAAGTCCGCCGCCAATCTCGCTTCCAGAGAAATTTAGATGTGGAACCAAACTCCATGAATCCAACACTTTCACGTGCACATTAACTGAATCCTTCGAGGTTTTGCTGTTTTTTACATCGATGTTTACCCTATTAACAAAATACATCGAACGGAGTAAACGTTCGGATTCGTAGATTTTTTGGGTATTGAATTTTTCACCATTTTTAAACAGCAAATAGTTTTTGATGGTGGAAGCTCTGGTTTCGTAGTGCACTTTATCCGCAAGCCGGTCATACCATTTTCTGTCTTCAGCTTTCTCAAAACTGCTAACACCAAATGGATCCACCGTTTCAAAGGTGATTTTCCCGATGAATTTCCCCTGGTAGATTTTTCGCTGAAGTTCAGATTCATTTGTTTTCACCGAAACCGAATCTGCCTCCCTTCTGAAAATAAATTTGTGCAGAAATTTGGTGAACTTCCGTTTGTCAGAGAATTCCTCGATTTTGGTGTACACGGAGTCTTTTTTTTCCTGTGCTGAAAAAAAAGAAAAACCATTGATAAGGAGAACAAAAAATATTAGACTTTTAAGTTTCAATGAAGCCGTTTTTATCAATTTAATGATCCCGAAAGGTATAAAATTATAATATGAATTAAAAGTGGAAAACCGCTCAGACTTTCTACCCAAAAAGAAAAGTAAGATTCCCTGTTAGAGTTTTCGGAAAAATAAATGAGGATGAATGTAAAAACAGAAGTCATAAAAAAAGCAATTGCAAACTGCAGTTGTAAATACTCCATTGCTACCACAGTACTCACAAAAACCAAAGAATATGCCAAATATTTGGTGTTTTGAACGCCGATTAATTTTGGAAAAGTGGTGATTTCATCCTCTTTCATATCGCGGATATCGAATGGCAAAACCAGAGCGGTTACCAAAAGCAAACTGATCAGGAATATCGTAAAATGAAATTGCGGAAGGATTAACCATGAATTGATCAACGCCCATGTTAATCCAACATAGAAAACCTTTAGCAGCGGTATTTTTCGGATGAAGGATGCCAGAAAAACACTGTTGTAAAGCAAGCCTAAAGTGACAATGACCAACCATTTGAAGATCCGGATTTCATGATGATTCATGAAAATCAAAATCATCGAGATGATGCCGCAAAAAACGTTGAATATCAAAATACTGCGGAATATTTTGCGTCCTTGGTATTTGGTGTAAAGATATCCGCTAAAATAGGTGATGAAAATCAAAACAATAGTGGGGAAGCGGAACACATTTTGCTCCAACATGAAAAATACCGCCAAAAATGTTCCCATTAAAGAAACGTAAATCTGACCGTCGATAACGTATTTTTTTAGTAATTTTAATGGCTGCATTAATGCAAATTTAACCATTTTCAAAATTCAATATCACATCAGTTGTAGATATGCGCTTTATCACGCATCAAGCGAGAAACCGCCGGATTTTTAATCGCAATTGAATACCTCTCTCCCAGTTATAGAAAAATTTATATGAAAAAAACCACCTCCATTTTTACGATTTTCCTTTTGCTGATTATGTTCACGCCACTTTTTGGGCAAAAATATTACGACGATCAATGGAATAAAGTAGCCGAAAATTATAAAACCGGGAAATTCAAATCGAATCTTCCCATTATTTTAGAAATCCAGAAACAAGCCATGAAAGATGACAATGCGAATCAGCTGATACGCTCGCTGAAAGCGGAATTCAGCATTGTGAACCAAACCACAGATGATGAAAAAAACGATTCTTCGACGCAGTTTTTCACCAAACTTTCCACTTTCAGAAATCAGTTGAAAGGGGAACAAAAGTTAGTTTATGACGTTCTTTTGGGCGAATTTTTCATAGGTTATTACCGTCAAAATCAATGGGAGATCAACCAAAGAACCAATCTCAATAATCAGGATTTTGCACAGATTGAAACCTGGAGCAAACTGGATTTCAAGAATTATTTAGCCAGACATTTTTCAAATCTGGAAGTGAAGAAAGCAGATTTACAGAAGATTCAGCTGGCTAAATACAAAGCGATTTTCGAAGGTGGAGGCGATTTCGGATATTTCCCGACTTTATTTGATTGGAACGCCGTGAAGCAAACGGAGTTTTTGAAAAACGACAATTTTTTTACACCGAATGAAAGAAAAGAAAATCAGTCAAGAATCGATCAGATTTATGACGACCTAATTGCAAAAAATACAGGAAATTCTCAACTTTATTTTCAGCATCAGAAACTGAATAATCACTGTGAATTTTCCCGTTGTAAGGAGAAAATTCCTCAGCTTCAAAATCTTTATCGATCATCAACAGAAGGCGATTACAAAGTTCAAATTGCCGCTGAAATAATGGATTTGCTCACCGCAGAACAGAAAAATAGAGAAGCGATAAATTGGGCAGAAATTGCAAAAAGAGATTTCCCAAAATCCACTTTTTTGAACAACATAAAAAATAAAGAGAATGAAATAATACAGCCTGTTTTGACGATAAAATTTGAATCGCATACCCAGGCAAATCTTCCGATTCATTTGGTTGCCGAGGCGAAAAATGTGGCTCAATTTTCATTAAATATATATGAAGTAAAAGATAATGTGCTGAATTTCCTGAAATATGTTTCCAATTCTTATGATAAGAATGCTTTTTCCGCGGTGAAAAAATCTTTGGTGAGAAAGGAATCCTTTGAACTTCAGGATTTGAAAGATTATAGAAACCACACCACTTCTTTGGAGATAAAACCGCTTCCTTCCGGAATTTATTTGGCGGAATATGTGGTGGATAATTCGATTCAGAACAATTTTTATTTTATTTCTACCCATTCCAGATTGATTTACGAGAAAAAAGATGACCGCAAATCCATTGATAATCAGCTGAAAATCGTGAGCCGAGAAAACGGAATTTACATTTCGGATGAACCATTGAAAATTTTTGAATATTCCCGTGGAACTTCTATGAATACATACAATTCTGCTTCCGACAAAACGGCGAATTTTAAATTTAAAGTTTCTAAAGACAACGATTATTACCGCTATTATCTAGTTCAGCAACCGAAAACCAACGATTTTAATTTGATTCAGGTTTATGGAAATAATTATTTTGGCGAAAACAAAATTGCAGATCGTGAGCAAGCCCAGATTTACCTGGACCGAGCGATTTACCGACCTGGACAAATCGTTTACTTCAAAGTGATTGCCACTGCTTTTGGTGGAAAAACCCAAACAGAAAACGTGGTTCCAAAGTCTAAATTAAATGTAGTTCTGAATGATGTGAATGGCAAAGAAATCAGCAGACAACAATTGACAACTAATGATTTTGGTTCTGTTCATGGGAGTTTTACAATTCCACCGGGAAAATTGAATGGTCAATTTAGTATTGAAGTTGACAGCGATGATGAAAAATCGGACTTCGCCATTGAAGGAAGTAAATATTTCCAGGTTGAAGAATACAAACGACCGAAATTCGAAGTGACTTTTGAGCCGATAAAAGACGAGTACAAATACGGACAAACCATTGAAATGAAAGGAAAAGCAATCATGTTTTCCGGAGTTTCTCTAAGCAATGCAACCGTGAATTATGAGATTAAGAAACAGGATATCCGATGGAGGTATTTTTGGGGATATCCACGCTCAAATGACAACGAGAACTCGATTTTAGGTGAAGTGAAAACCAATGAAAAAGGTGAGTTCGTCATCAAAATTGATTTGGAAAAAGACGAGACTTTATCCGGAATTCAGGTGGATCAATATGAAATAAATGCTTCGGTGACCGACATCAACGGCGAAACGCAGTCTGCCACGGAAAGCGTGAGAGTCGCATCGGTTTCGCATTACATCAAAACCGACGACATTAAAGACACTTTCACGGATGAACCTTTAAAATTAAAGGTGGAAACCAAAAATTACAACGACCAGAATTTAAAGAAATTCTACCAAGTGAAATTGTCGAAACTGAGTTCCGGTGAAAGGATCTTCAGAACCAATTTTGAACGTGAAATTCAGGATTTGCCGAAATTTTCGAAAGCAGAATTTATTCAAAAATTTCCGCATGATTACTTTGACAAAAAGGAAAAAGAGGAACGGGTTGAAAAAGTCATTACGGAATCTCAGAACAATGAGGAATCTCTCGATTTAGGCAAGCTTTCCGCCGGCAGATACAGACTGGAACTCTTTAATATCGAAGGAAAAGATACGATAAGAACGGAAAAAACATTTGAAGTTTATGATAGAAAATCTTTGGCACATTCCCAGAAACCTTTCTTAAAAGTAATCCAGTCAAAAGCGGAATTTCAGCGCAATGAAAAGGCGAAAATCTATGTGTATTCCGCAGTGCCAAACGCTTTGCTGAATGTTTATCTTCAGAATGGAAAAGGTGAAACAGTGACGGAACAAAAATCGCTTAAAAACGGGGTTTTAGAATATGAAGTGGCGTTTCCGAAAGATGAAAGCATTGACCAAATCAACGTTCAGTTCCAATTAGTAGCGTTTAATGACGTGAAAACCGAATCGGTGAATCTGAAAATAGAATCTGACAAAAAACCATTGCGCATAGAAACAGTGACTTTCCGCGATAAATTGCAACCCGGCCAAAAAGAAAAATGGACGGTGAAAGTTTTAGGTGATGAAAAAGAAAAAATCAACGCCGAAGTTTTGGCGAATATGTATGACAAATCTTTGGACAATTTTGCTGTAAATCAATATTCCTGGCAAAAATTGTATCAAAAATATTTCATCATGAATTCTTATGGGATTAATGAGAATCTGGAGCAGAAATCTTACGATAAAAGAGCTGAATATTTCAATCAGAAGTGGATCAGATTTCCGCAGTTTAATTGGTTTACCGGAGGAATTTACGAAAATCGAATTATTGTTCGTGGACTTAGTTCTATGCCTTCATCAATGCCAGAAAACAAACTGGAAGGAAGAGTTGCGGGTTTGAAAATCACAAGGGATACAATTAGTAAAAGTCGAGATATTGAAGCAGTTGCAATAATTGGAGGATTAGCCAGAAAGAAAACTGAAGATTTAGAAAAAATTCCAGTACGCCAAAACCTGAACGAAACCGCGTTTTTCTACCCAAATCTTTTAACCGATAAAGAGGGAAATGTGAATTTTGAATTTACTTCTCCGGAAGCATTGACGAAATGGAAAGTGATGTTTCTGGCACACACCAAAGATGCAAGAGCTGCAGTTTTGGAAAAAGAAGTGGTTACCCAGAAAGAGTTCTCGGTAACGCCCAATTACCCGAGATTTTTGCGCGAAGGCGATGAACTGAATCTGCAGTCGAAAATTTCGAGTCTGGTGAATAAAAAACTGAATGGAGTAGCGCAACTGCAGATTTTGGATGCTTTTACCAATGACGATATTTCAGGGAAATTTAATTTAAATGATATTCAGAAAACATTTAATTTAGAAGAAAATGGAAACGCAGCAGTGAACTGGAAATTGAAAGTTCCGAATAATGTTTCTTCCATCATCCTGAAAATCGTGGCCAAAGCCGGTGATTTCTCGGATGGAGAACAAACAGCAATAGCGGTTTTACCGAACAGGATGTTGGTTACAGATGCCGTTCCGGTTTTTGTGAAGGAAGGCGAAACCAAAACCTTCGTGCTGGAAAATCTGGCGAAAAATACTTCTACCACGGCAACTAATTTTTCCAATACTTTGGAACTGACGACGAATCCGATTTGGGAAATAATCTTTGCTTTGCCAACCTTGAAAAACGACACCCATGGTTCTGCGGATGTGGTCTTCAACAAATGGTTTGCAGATGTTTTGGCATCGGAAATCTTTAAAGCGAATCCGAAACTGAAAACCGTTTTTGACGAATACCAAAGCAAAGGTTTGCTGACTTCCAATCTGGAAAAAAATCAGGAACTGAAACAACTGCTGTTGGAAGAAACGCCGTGGGTTTTGGAAAGTAAAAATGAGGAGGAGCAAATGCGCAAACTGGCGAGATTGTTTGATGCGAACACGATGCGAAATTCCATCAGCACCGACTGGGACGAGCTGAAAAAGCTGCAAAATCCGGATGGCGGATTTTCCTGGTATCAAGGTTATCCGAGTTCGTATCACACATCGCTGTATATCCTGAAAAATTTAGGCAGAATCAATAGATGGCTGAAAGGAAATTGGGCAGATGATCAAAGTTCGGAACAGAAAGACATGGTTTCTAAACTGATCAGCTATGTTGATTCAGAAGTTTACAAATACGGAGAAATTGATAAGAAATACGTAGTAAATAATTATGTTTTAGATTACCTGGATACCCGAAATTATTGGGAAAAAGAGTATCCTTTAAGACAGAAAGGAACTGCGCTCAAAAATGCAGTAATTGCTAAAGCGAAGACAGAAAAGATCACTGATTTCACGTTCTACGGACTGCACCGACTGGCGATTTTATTTGATGATTACGGATTAAAAGAGGTTTCAAAAAAATTCCTGACGTATTTGAAGGAAACCTCTACGGAAAGCAAAACTCAGGGAATGTATTGGAAACAAAACCTGGACGATTGGGGATGGTATTCTTCAAAAACCGTAAATCATGCAGGAGCTTTGGAGGCTTTTAATCAATTGACTCCTAATGAAACGGCAATGATTGAGGAAATGAAAATCTGGCTCATTACTCAGAAGGAAGTCAATTCCTGGGGAACTTCGCGCGGAACAGCGGAAGTGATTTTCACGATTTTAAATTCCGGAAAATCCTGGACTGGAAACGAAAGCGATAAAGCCGAAATTTCCTGGGGCGGAAAATCCCTGCAACCACAAACGCAAGCAACTGGGTATCTGAAACAAACTTTGAAAGAAGAAAAAATCAACAAAGATTTAGCGACAATCACCGTGAAAAAAAACAGTCCGGGAATTGTCCAGGGCGGCTTGTTCTGGCAATATTATGAGAATTTGGATAAAATAAAATCTTCTGAAAATTACATTTCAATCACCAAAGAACTGTATAAAAAAGTGAAAACCACAAACGGGGAGGAACTGATCAAAATCACCGAAAACTTCCCCTTAAAAGTGGGCGACAAAGTGACCGTGAGAATGATTCTGAATACCGATCGGAATATGGAATTCATCCATCTGAAAGATATGCGGGCAGCAGGTTTCGAACCATTGGATGTGATTTCCGGTTATCAGTGGAAAAATAACTTGGGGTATTACCAATCCACGAAAGACGCTTCCATGAATTTCTACATCCAGCAAATGCCGAAAGGAAAATATGTCTTCGAGTACGATTACATTTGCAACGCATCTGGAATATTCAGCAATGGAATTGCGATTTTGCAGAATTATTATGCTCCGCAGATGAATGCGCATACGAACGGAACAAAGGTGACGATTTCGGAGTAATTTCTTTGCCGGAGTTAAAAATAAAGAATCCGTTTCAACGAGTTTTGGAACGGATTTTTTTGTGTGGAAAGGGTTTTTAAGGAAAATGCTCAACCGTTATTAAATTGGTTGAATTTAGAACTTTCAATTTTGCTGCTATTTTTCCAGCTTCCATTTTTGAATGTCTGAAAAGTAGAAAATGAACATTTGCTAATATAACTTCGGTTTAAGATACAGAAAAGTCCGCACCAACTTTACCCCACAAAAAAACCTCTTTAAATTACTTTGAAAGAGGTGGGTTTTCATGCAGTTTGGAAATTTACTGAAAGGAAATAGTGGTTGTGCAGTGGGTACGCTTGTGGCCAGAAGTTTTCCTTTCCATAAATTATGAAAATTAAAACTTTTCGTCAGCTTCTTTTTGTGTTGAATTATACTCCATTAGTGTGGCAAATGCTTTTCTCAATCTCTCTACTAAAATTTTATCCATTTTAAATCCAAACGGAGCAGGGTAATCATTATAATTCGGACCACTAATTGATACATATTCGTCACTTTGATTATCGGGTTTTCCATTAACTGTCCAATTAACTTTAAGTAAATTTTTCCCATAAATATAAAAATCGGAAGCATATTCTTCGCTCATACCTGTAAGTTTATTCAAGTCCAAAGTATTTACATAAATTACCTCTATTCTTCCTGCTCCAAGTTGTTTAGGTACTGAAGAGGCTATTTTATAAGTTAATATTCCATTATCGTATGAAACAAACTCTCTTGGAGCGACTAGATATTCTTTCATTTTTCCTCCAATCCAGTCCATAGTTTCTTTTTTTGTTGGTTTGGTGGACTTACTTTCAGCAGTTGGTGTTGTAGAGTTTGTTGTTGCTTTTTTTTGAGCATTTAGATTCATGCTTGTAATAGTTGCTAAAATCGCAATTGCTAACTTTACTTTTTTTGTCATATTTTTTTATAATTAAATTAACGCTTACTACTGTTTTAGGGTGTCTGTTCAGCTTATTTCCCTGTTGAAAGTGAAATTGTTAATAAAATTACTGCCAACTCCCAAATATACATAATTCATCCAAACCACCAAATCACAAATCAAATTTGTTTATATGCTGATTTTTTGTCAAATAAAGCGTAATTCCTTTGTGTTTAATGAAAATACGTGTTGTGCATTTTATGCAATAATTTAAAGAATTTAAGACTTAGATGGAATTGCAGATATTGCTTCATTTTTTTTTGAAAAATTTAAAGAATAGATCTTCTGTGCCCATTTTGGTTTTTTTAAATCAGGTTTTAAAAGGTGTTGATTTCCCGGATTCTAAAAAATAAGTGGGCTTTTCATTAAAAAAACACTTAATTTTGTTTTACTTCAAAAAGTTAAACTATGGAAAATGTTTTCGATGCCAAAACCGCTCAAAACTATATCGACCGAATCAACAAGCTCACTCCCGAAACTCAAAGAAAATGGGGCAAAATGACCGTGGATCAGGTTCTGGCTCACTTGAACGTGGCCTACGAAATGATTTATGAACCCGCCAAACATCCAAAACCTGGGATGATCGCTGGATTTCTGCTGAAGAACTTTGTGAAATCCAAAACGGTGAACGAAATCCCGTACCGGCAAAATATTCCCACCGGACCTATGTTTATCATCAAAGGAAACAGGGATTTTGAGGAAGAGAAAAGACGATTGATCGGCTTTATCCAAAAAACCCAGCAGTTGGGAAGTGAAGCATTTGACGGAAAAATTTCCCACTCCTTTGGAAAACTCAGCGCAGCGGAATGGAATAATATGCTCGCAAAACATTTGAACCATCATCTTTCCCAATTCGGAGTGTAGCAAGCCCGAAATAACATCGGAAATTGATCAGAGTAATCATCTGCAACAACATATCATCTTGAAACAATAACCTATGAAAAAAATTCTGTTTCTCTTTCTAATGTTAGGAAATCTGGCATTTTCGCAGATGCCTAATATAGAGAATGTTTGGCTAAATAATTCGAAACCTTATGCCGGAACTATTGGCAACAATAAAACGGAGATGAAGATGAAAATCAATATTTCTGAGCAGGACAAAAAAAACGACCAGCAGTATTTTGTGGCGGGTTATACTTTGGTGGACCGCAATTATTCCAAATTTGAGGGGAAAATCATGATCACCAAATACAAAAACGGAACCAAGAGAAATGTGGTTTTCGGCGAATATGATTTTGCCGAAGAACCCAATGGAAAACACACCGGAACTTTGAAGGGAAAATTTATCTACACCTTCAATTGGGACCGCAAAACCGAAAAAATCGACAGCCAGTTCATTGAATTTATCGGTGATTGGACGAGTTACGATGGAAAACTGACTTACCGAACAAATCTTAAAAATGAATAAATATTAATGAACAGGATAGTTGTAGTATTACTGATGTTCAGCGCTTTCAGCTATGCTCAAAATTCGGAAACGCCAAAAAGTAACCATCTGGAATTGGGCGCTTTCTCTATGAGCTTAAAGGTTAAGGACATCAAAAAGTCTGTGGAGTTTTACCAAAAATTGGGCTTTACTTATAAAAATGGAAACATCGACCAAAAATGGGTGGTTCTAAAAAATGGAAATACCGTGATCGGATTATTTGAAGGCTTTATCGAAGGCAACACCCTTACTTTTAATCCAGGATGGGACCAGAATGCAAGGAATTTGGAACAATTCACGGACGTCCGGGAAATCCAGAAAAATTTGAAATCTGAAAATGTAAAACTGGATCGTGAAGCAGATGAAAAAACCAAAGGACCGGAGTATCTCCTGTTAAAAGATCCTGATGGAAATTCAATCCTGATTGATCAACACCGTTAAAATTTAAACCCCATGGAAATTCAAATCATAGAATTTGAACCGCAATACCGAGATGATTTCAAAATGCTGAATGTGGAATGGCTGCAAAAATATTTTGCGGTAGAACCATTTGACGAACATCAGCTTTCCAATCCGGAAACTGAGATTTTGGACAAAGGCGGAAGGATTTTCTTCGCAAAAGCCGATGACAAAATAGTGGGAACTGCATCATTGCTAAATGAACAGGGCGAATACGAAGTGGCGAAAATGGCAGTTACAGAAGACTTCAAAGGCCATGGAATCGGAAGCCTATTTATGAACCGCTGCATCGAGGAAGCTAAAAAACTGGGACTGAAAAAACTGATTTTGATTTCTAACCGAAGTTTAATCCCCGCTTTGACGATGTATGAGAAATTTGGTTTCCGCGAAGTTTCGTTGGGAGAAGTTCCCTATGAAAGAGGTAATATCAAGATGGAGCTGAATTTGAGGACATAGAACATTGAGAAAAAAGGAAAGAGCACAGACCAGAGAGGAATTTATTTTGGAGGGATTTTTAAAATTAGATGTCCGCAGATGGACCTAAAACTTCAAACTTCAAACTTTAAATCTACCTGTCGGCAGACAGGCTTCAAAAAAAATCAAATTATATCAAACAGCTTTAAACCTGAAACTTTAAACTTTAGACAAAAAATATTATGGCACAAGTAAACGCATACCTGACTTTCAACGGTAACTGTGAAGAAGCATTCAATTTCTACAAATCAGTTTTTGGCGGGGAATTCCCATATATCGGCCATTTCGGAGATATGCCACCTTCTGAGGACGGAAAACAGGTTGCAGAAGCAGACAAAGACAAAATCATGCACGTCTCACTTCCGATTTCTCAGGAAACGATTTTGATGGGTTCCGATACTGGTGGCGAATGGGCTTCAAACCATGTCGCAGGAAACAATATTTCCCTTTCGGTGAACACAGATTCCAAAGAGGAAGCAGATCGGATTTTTAATGGACTTTCGGCAGGAGGAAAAATTACGATGCCTTTGGCAGAAACATTCTGGGGCGCGTATTTTGGAATGTGGACCGATAAATTCGGCATCCACTGGATGGTGAACTACGACGATCCTGAGAAAATGCAGCATTAAAATTTTAGACCAAAATAAAAATTCCGTTCAAATCAAAGTGCGGAATTTTTTCTGGATTTACTTAAAGAAGTCCTTCAGTTTTTCTGCAGCCCGCAAAACCGTTTCTTCCTTTTTGGCGAAGCAAAAACGCACGGATTTGGTATCATTCACATTCTGAAAAAATGCTGAAACCGGAATGGAAGTCACTTTCGCGTTTTCGGTAAGCCAGACCGCAAAATCTTTGTCGGCTAATTCTGAAATGTTTTCAAATCCGAGAATCTGGAAATAGCCCGCTTCTGCTTTTTGGCGGACGGTAAACGGTAAACCATTAAAGGCTTCCAAAAAGAAATCCCTCTTTTGCTGCAAAAGTTTCCGGTTTTCTTCCACATCGAAAACTTCCAAATAGTTCGCCAAAGCTTGTTGAGCAGGGGAATTTACGCTGAAACCCAGATATTGGTGAATGCGCCGGTAAGCTGCGGTGAGTTCTTCCGACCCTAAAACGTAGCCGATTTTCCATCCGGTTGCGTGAAACATTTTCCCAAAAGAAAAGATGGACAGACTTTGATCTTTGAGTTTGGGATGATTAAACGCGCTGTAAAATTCATGACCGTCATAGGTCAGCAAATCGTAAACTTCATCGGAAATCAAAATTATTTGGCTTCCTTCGATGAGTGCGGCCAATCTATGGAAATCTTCTTCCTTTAAAACTTTTCCCGAAGGATTATGTGGAGAATTTATGATAATCGCCCTTGTTCGGTGATTGATGGAATTTTTTAATGCTTCAAAATCAATCTCAAAATCTTCGGTCATGCCCACAAAAACTGGAGTTCCGCCATTGATTTCAATTGAGGGAACGTAAGAATCATAACACGGTTCCAAAACGATGACTTCATCGCCAAACTGAAGAATCGCCGCCAATGCTGTGAAAATTCCATAACTCGCACCCGGCGAAATGGTAATATTTTCTTTGGCCAAAGTAATTGGAAACTTTCTTTTTGCATTGAATTCGATGAGGTTTTCTACCAGTAACGGATTTCCGGACATCGGTGCATATTGGTTGAAATCTTGTTGGGTGGCATTTGCTAAAAATGATTTTAAACGCCCATCAATTTCGAAATCCGGAAATCCCTGCGAAAGGTTGACCGCAAAATTTTTTAGCGCTAAAGCCGTCATTTCCGAAAAAATGGTCAGATCGGAACCCGAATGTTTTCTTTTAATCATAGTCAAATTTAGCGATAAATGTTCAGACTTTTGTTAAATAAAATTCCTATTTTTAGCCACCAAAATAATGATATGAAGAAGTTTTTGATTCCGATTTTTTCGGCTATTTTAATGACAAGTTGTGCCACAAACCTTACTTACAGTGGCTCCACTTTTAAAAATTCCTATAACTCCATTACGGCAAACGAGTTGAAAACCCATCTGTACATTGTGGCTTCCGATGAAATGCAGGGAAGAGACACCGGAAGTGAAGGCCAGAAAAAAGCGGGGAAATACCTGATTTCGCAGTATGAAAAAATGGGGATCTCACATCCGAAAACCATGAGTTCCTTTTATCAGACGGTGCCGAAAGAAGCATTGAAAAGCAGGAGGGGAGATTTGCCCGAATCCGAAAACATTCTGGCATTCATCGAAGGAACTGAAAAGCCGGATGAGATTATCGTGATTTCAGCACATTATGACCACGTGGGAATGAAAGATGGCGTAATCTATAATGGTGCGGACGACGACGGCAGTGGAACGGTGGCCTTGCTGGAAATTGCAGAAGCATTTCAAATGGCGAAAAAAAAGGGAAATTCCCCAAAACGTTCTGTGTTGTTTCTTCATGTAACTGGCGAAGAACACGGACTTCTGGGCTCAAAATATTATTCAGAAAATCCAGTTTTTCCATTGGCCAATACCGTTGCCAATTTGAATATCGATATGATCGGGAGATGTGACAAAGATAATTGCGGAAAAGATTATGTGTACGTAATCGGTTCGGAAATGCTTTCTTCGGAACTGAAAAAAATCAACGAGAAAGCCAACTCTTCCAACACGAAAATGGAGTTGAACTACAAATATGACGATCCAAAAGATCCGCAAAGATTATACTACCGTTCGGATCATTACAATTTTGCAAAAAACAATATTCCGGTCGCTTTTTATTTTGACGGAATCCACGAAGATTACCATCAACCTACTGATGATCCTGAAAAAATCGATTATGAACTTCTGAAAAAAAGAGCTCAATTGGTTTTCTCCACTGCTTGGGAACTGGCAAACCGTGACGCAAGAATTATAGTGGACGGAAAAAATATAAGGTAGTCCTTGAATTGTACAAAAAAACCAGATGTATCTTTGTTCATCTGGTTTCTTTTGGTAAAGTGATCCCACCAAGAATCGAACTTGGATCTAAAGTTTAGGAAACTTCTATTCTATCCGTTGAACTATGGGACCAGGAGTGCAAATTTATGAAAATAAAAAGTAAAATCTTTTAGAATCTGCGGTGTTCAACAAATCAATAACTTTTGTTACCAGCGATGAACTGCACTCTTTCGGAGGTGGATTCAGGGCGAGGTAAAGGACAAAAACAGCCCGCTCTTTAGGAACGGACTGAATAGATAAACATCTCATTTTTTAATTGAACAACAACAAAAAAGAGAAGTCGACAACACTTCTCTTAAATTTTTATATTAAGTATTTTAGTTCTGTTTCCAGACTCAGAAAAGAAAATGGTTTTCACATCAATCTTATTTCTAACGTAAATATAGGGGAAAAAACCATAGCAAAGATGAACTGAATGTTAAAATTCACTACTTATCCACATTTTTTTGTGGATAACTTTGATTTTCAGGGAGATAATTTGATGCTTAACAGTTTTTGCAGTAATTTATTTTCAAAGAAATCAATAATTTGTTCTGATTTGTAATTTTCAGGGGTCCATTTATAGGCGTAATTCATATTATACATCAGGAATTTGGCAATTAAACCAGCATCCAGATCCAGCTTTTTATCAATCTGGAAGTGTTTCAATGCATCGGATAAGTGATGCGCATATGCCTCTATGAATCTGTTGTAGCGTTCTTTTGTTTCTTTCGAAATCGAATTGAAGTATCTGCGGAATATTTCAGCCATTTCCAGGTTTTTCCCGATCAAGGTGATATTTTGGCGGATCATAAACCGCATCTGGTTTTCAAAACTTCTCTCTTTTGAGTTAAAATCAACGAGTTCCGCCTCTAATAATCCCACATAGTTTTTGGCAATCCATTCCAAAATTTGTTCTTTCGAAGAAATATGAGAATAGAGACTTGCCGCCATAATATTGAGCTTTTCGGCGATATCTCGAACTGAAGTTTCAGCAAATCCGTTCTCATAAAAAAGCTGCACGGAAATGTCAAAAATCTGCTGCTGTCTCTTGGAAAGAGTTTGGTAAAATGTTTTCATGATTAATTTTTATCAAAATTAATAAAGATTAATTGGAATCCACTTTAATTTCCTAAAATTTTGAAAAAGAATTGATTAGGTGGGTTTTCACCCAATATTTATTCCGAGCCGTTCAGTTTATCTACCAAAAATCTTGCCGTGTGTGATTTGCTCTCTTTCACCAAATTTTCCGGTGTTCCTGAGAAAACTACTTGACCACCGTTTTTTCCAGCTTCCGGACCAATATCGATGATCCAGTCAGCAGATTTGATGATGTCTGGTTGATGTTCGATGACGATCACCGAGTGTCCGAGTTCAATCAATTGCTGCAATGATTTCAGCAGTTTATTGATGTCATGGAAATGGAGACCAGTAGAGGGTTCGTCAAAAATGAAGAGCGTTTTCTCATTGGTCACCCCTTTCACTAAAAACGATGCGAGTTTCACTCTTTGTGCTTCTCCGCCGGAAAGGGTGGATGAACTTTGACCCAGTTGCAGATATCCTAAACCTACTTCCTGAAGTGGTTTTAATTTGGTTACTATTTTTTCCTCGTCGTTGTCGCTGAAAAACTGAATTGCCTCATCCACGGTCATATGCAGAATGTCTGATATGTTTTTTTCGTCGAATTTCACATCCAGAATTTCATTCTTAAAACGGGTTCCGTGGCAGGTTTCACATTCCAGCTCAATGTCTGCCATAAACTGCATGGATACATTGATCACACCTTCGCCTTTGCAATCGTCACATCTTCCGCCATCTACGTTGAACGAGAAATGTTTTGGTTTTAAGCCCATCACTTGTGCTGATTTTTGTTTGGAATACAAATCGCGGATGTCGTCATATGCCTTCAAATAGGTCACTGGATTGGAGCGGGACGATTTTCCAATCGGATTTTGGTCGATAAGCTCAATGTTTTTAATGTATTTTTTTGGGAATTCCACGGAATCATAATCTCCTTTTTTTCCACCCATTCCGAGTTGAATCTGAATCTCGGTGGTCAGAATTTCTTTCATCAAAGTTGATTTTCCACTTCCTGAAACGCCTGAAATCACTACCAGCATTTGCACCGGTATATCCACGTCGATATTTTTGAGGTTGTTTTGCCGGGCTCCTTTAATATGAATCCAGTCTTTCGGTTTTCTTCGCTCACCTGGAACTTTTATTTCCTGTTTTCCCGTCAAATATTTCGAAGTTAAGGTGTCGGCATTTTTCAGTTCTTCAAAATTTCCGGCAAAAACCAGCTCTCCTCCGAGATATCCTGCTTCCGGACCAATATCGATGATGTAATCCGCTGCTTTCATCACGTCTTCATCATGCTCCACCACTATTACCGTATTTCCCAAATCACGGAGGTTTTTCAATACTTCAATTAAATTCTCGGTATCCCTAGAATGAAGACCAATCGAAGGTTCATCCAAAATATAGATGGAGCCAACAAGCGAACTTCCTAGCGAAGTGGCCAAATTAATCCTTTGGCTTTCGCCGCCGGAAAGCGTGTTCGAGGTTCTGTTTAAAGTTAAATAACCCAAACCAACTTTTTCCAAAAACTCCAGTCGTGTCGTGATTTCATAAAGCAACCGTTTCGCAATTTCTGCATCGTGTTGGTTGAGCTTCAGGGATTTTATTAATGGCAAGAGCTCATCCAGTGGGAGTTCAATCAACGACTGGATATGATGTCCGTCAATTTTCACCCACGAAGTTTCCTCGCGAAGTCGCAATCCTTCGCAAGTCGGACAAAGTGTTTTCCCCCGATACCTGGAAAGCATTACGCGGTACTGGATTTTGTATAGATTCTCTTCCAACATCTTGAAAAAAGCATTGATGGAAGGGAAATCTTTCGTTCCATCACCTTTCCACAAAAGGGTTTTCTGTTCTTTCGTCAATTGGAAATAAGGTTTGTGAATCGGGAATTCATTGCCGACTTTTTTGATGAACGCACGTTTCCATTCCCTCATCGATTCTCCTTTCCATGAAGCCACTGCATCTTCAAAAACCGAATGGTTCTTATTGGGAATCACCAAATCTTCATCAATTCCGATTATTTTTCCGTAACCTTCACATTCCGGACATGCGCCGTAAGGATTATTAAAACTGAAGAAATGAACATTGGGCTCCAAAAATTCAATTCCGTCCAGTTCAAATTTGTTTGAAAATTCCTTGATTTTTCCAGTTTCGGTATTTTTTAAGGAACAATATCCACGACCCTCGTAGAAAGCCATTTGTATGGAATCCGCCAATCTTTGCAGGAAACTTTCATCTTCTTGATAGCTGAACCGGTCAATCACCAGTTGGATTTCCATTTCTTTTTCCGGCAAGAAACCGAAGCTTTCCAAATCCTCTATTCCAGCCACGTTTCCATTCACTTCCAGTCTTGTGAAACCCGAAAGTTTCAAAGTTTTCATAAGTTCCGGAAATTTCGAAACTACAAATTGGAGCGGTGATCGCAACAGGAAAGTCTTTCCTTCATTTTCTTTAATGAAATCGATGACGTCTGAAACGGAATCCTTCTTCACTTCTTCGCCTGAAATGGGGGAAAAGGTCCTTCCAACTCTCGCAAACAGGAGTTTCAGATAATCGTAAATCTCAGTGGAAGTTCCTACGGTGGAACGTGGATTCGACGATATCACTTTCTGCTGAATCGCGATGGAAGGAGCCAAACCTTTAATATCGTCGATTTTTGGTTTTTCTAATTTTCCTAAAAACTGCCGCGCATACGAACTTAAACTTTCCACATATCTTCTCTGTCCTTCCGCATATATGGTGTCGAAAGCCAGAGATGATTTTCCGCTTCCTGAAACTCCCGTGATCACGATGAGCTTGTTTTTTGGAATTAGAACATCAATGTTTTTCAGATTGTTAAGATGTGCATTCTTTACGAAGATCTGTTTTTTAATATCTATTTCTGTACTTGTAGCCATGGTAAAATTCAACCAGCAAATTTACGGAAATTTAGGGGAAAAATTCCGTGCGATTTTTTTGGGGAAAACCATTCTGAATAACAGCTTTGGTTTCCAAGTTAGTTCAGAACCCTTTTGATTTCAGGGTATTCTGATATTTTCTTAAACCGGAAATGCTGGCTTTTCTGCAATTTTGTGATGAATAAATCCAGTTCATTGATGGATTTTTTTCAGTGAAATATTGGTCGTGGATCCACAAAAACCAAATGTCGCGAAATTTTTTCCACGTCTTTGAAGAACATACGCTCTAAACTTTTCAACATAGTTTCGTGGGAATCTTTCAGTTGCATTTTTAAGTCATGTTTCGATTCCGGGTCCCAACCAATCAACCTGTACTGATTGGCTTGAAGGAAACCCGCTGATTCTTTGGAGGCTATTTCTTTTAAGCAGTTTCTTTTTGTTGCAGAAGTTCATTACTATTAACGGAGCACCGACATGTTTCATAATCCCAGAAAAGTGTCGTCAGTTGATTTTTCAGAAAAAGTTTTTTTCATCAAGATTAAAAAAACAGATTGTTAAAAAAATGTTAATTATGTTAATTTGTATTCAATTTAAAGACCCATATTTTCTATTTTCATCTTTATGAAGAAAAATAATGTTATGGATAATCAGGTACTTATTATAAAATTGATTGACTTTAACTAAAATTAACAGTTGCGAAACGAATTTGTTAATTCAATATCGTAATATTGCAATATAAAAATATTAGAATTTAATGCTTTTGTAATTTTTAAAGACAGATAAAATGGGAGTAACGAAAACCGAAAACTTTACACAGGAACAAAATGAAATCGCTACCTTCTTGAAAGCACTGGCTCATCCGGCTAGAATAGCGATTATCGAATATTTGCTATCTGTTGATTCCTGTATCTGCAATGATATTGTGGATGAGGTGAAACTGGCACAACCCACTGTTTCTCAACATTTAAAGGAATTGAAAAATGCGGGAATCATCCAGGGCGAAATTGATGGTAAATCCATTTGCTACTGCATTAATCCGGAAAACTTAAGAAAACTGGAGCATTTCGTGAATGGCCTTTTTCAGAAAATTCATCAGCAAAACGGAGGATTGTGTTGTTAGAATAAATGACCCATTTTTAAAATCAAAACCCATTTTTTGCATACTGCAATTATTAAACCCAAATATTATGGAAACCAACGAACAAATTAAAGAAATGGTGAAGCAAAAATATTCTGAAATTGCTTTACAGGACAAAGAAACCAACACTTCTTCCTGCTGCGGAGCGGGTGGTTGCAGCACTGAAGTGTACAACATCATGAGCGAAGAATATGATGAACTGAAAGGCTACAATCCCGATGCGGATTTGGGTTTAGGTTGTGGACTTCCCACGAATTTTGCCAAAATCAAAAAAGGCGATATTGTGGTCGACCTGGGAAGCGGCGCCGGAAACGACTGCTTTGTAGCCCGCGCTGAAACCGGAGATACCGGAAAAGTAATCGGGATCGATTTTACTGAAGCAATGATTGACAAAGCCAGGATGAATGCCGAAAAACTGGGCTTTAATAATGTGGAATTCAGACAGGGCGATATCGAGAAAATTCCTATGACCAGCAATGTTGCAGATGTTGTGGTAAGCAATTGTGTGATGAATCTGGTTCCCGACAAACAAAAAGCCTTTGGTGAAGTGTACAGGATTTTGAAACCGAACGGACATTTTTCGATTTCCGACATTGTTTTAGTAGGAGAACTTCCGGAAAAAATAATTACCGCTGCAGAAATGTACGCCGGTTGTGTGGCAAGTGCAATTCAGAAGTCTGATTATCTGGAAATTATCGAAAATTCAGGCTTTAAAAATATCGTTCTTCAGAAAGAAAAACCAATCATCGTTCCTGATGATATCTTGAAAAATTACCTGAATGAAGATGAGATCCAACAGTATAAAAATTCGGATACCAGAATTTTCAGCATCACAGTTTATGGGGAGAAAGGAGAAGAATGCTGTTCGCCAGATTCAGGTTGTTGCTAAATGGGTGTGGTAAGAAAATACGTGCTGAAGCACAAAAGAATGCTTCTTATTATCGGTGGGATTGTGGTGTTGAATTTCATTTTTGGGTTCGACTCCCGGTTTACCATCATTAATTTGTTATGGGTTTTCAGCAACCTTAATTTTGCAAATGCTCAAGAAAATTAGTCGCTTTTAATACGAAGAAAACAATGATCGATAGCAAGAAAGAGCACTGGGAAAAAGTTTTTGCCACGAAAGCCGAGAATGAAGTCAGTTGGTACCAAGAAAAACCGGAAACCTCGATTAAATTTTTCAGGGAAAACAATATTGCTAAAAATGCCAAAATCCTTGAAATTGGCGGAGGAGACAGTCATTTAATAGACCATCTTCTGGAAATGGGTTATGAAAAACTTACACTGCTTGATATTTCCGGAAATGCGCTTGAAAGAATCAAAAAAAGATTAGGGGAAAAGGCAAAAAAAGTAAATTTTGTGATTTCGGATATACTTGATTTTCAAACGGATGAAAGATTTGATGTGGTTCACGATCGTGCAAGTTTTCACTTTATCACTCAAGATGAAGAGAAGGTAGCTTATAAAGATTTGATTGCAGATTTGCTGAGTCCGATGGGATTGTTTTTCGTGGGAACTTTTTCAGAAAACGGACCCTTAAAATGTTCCGGACTAGAAATTACGCAATATTCTGAAAGCAAGTTTGAAAATCTTTTTTCGGAGGATTTCGACAAGTTAAACTGTTTTACACAGGATCACAAAACCCCTTTTGAAACCATTCAGAATTTCATTTTCTGCACCTTTAAAAAAAAATAAATGGACCAAACTTTGAAAAATTCAATCAAGCAAATCGCCGGAATCAAAGTCTCGGATGAACGAAAGCAAATTCTGAATCCTTTAGTGGATTTCATTCAAAACAAACAGGAGCTCAATGAAATGATTAACCTGAATTTTATCTGCACACATAATTCGCGACGAAGCCATTTGAGCCAGATTTGGGCACAAACCATGGCGGAGTTTTTCGGGGTGAAAAATGTTTTCTGCTATTCCGGCGGAACGGAAGCAACTGCGATGTTTCCGAAAGTCGCAGAAACACTCATCAAGCAAGGACTTGAGATCGAAAAACTTTCTGAAAACGAAAATCCGGTTTATGCGGTAAAATATGCAGAAAATGCGCACCCGGTCATTTGTTTTTCTAAAAAATATGACGATCCCTTCAATCCGGTTTCCGGTTTTGCAGCAATCATGACTTGTTCCAATGCAGACCAGGGTTGTCCTTTCATTGCGGGAGCAGAAAAAAGGATCGCAGTGAGATTTGATGACCCCAAATCTAGCGACGGAACATCTGAAATGGACGAGATTTACTTCAAACGCAGTCTTGAAATCGCTTCGGAAATGTATTTTGTCTTTTCACGGATTATTGACAAATAAATTTGCTGATCTCACCAATAATGATCTCTACCGCCCTGAAAGTATTTTTCATTAACGGTTAAAATGATTCGGTCAGAAATTAATTTTTTCGCACTTCGAAGATTTCGTAATTTTGCTTAATGAAAAAATCGCTGCCCTGCCTATTTTTTTTAATGGTTTCTTCCTTGTTTTTTGCACAGGAGCATATTTCCAGTTTCAATGCAGTGACGCTCACTTACCAGTTTCACCCGAAATTTTTTCTCTATGGCGAAGTACAACTCCGCGGAATTGAAGATTATGCTTATCCCGATTATTACGAAAGCAAAGGTGGAATTGGCTATAATCTGACGCCCAATCACAAGCCGTTTGTGGGAATTGGAAGGTATGCAACATATAAAAATCACAGTCTGGACAAGGAAGAATTTCGGGTCTGGCTGCAGGATATTTTGATTTTTAAATACAGCGTCCTGAAATTTGAAAACCGTTTCCGGGCAGAGAAAAGTTGGTTTTATGAACCGCAGAAAGACCTTCATTCCGACCGATACCGATTCCGATACCGGATGAATGTATCTGTTCCGCTGAATTCCAAATCAATCAGTCCGGGAACCGTTTTCGCCAATGCCTACAGCGAAATTTTCTTTGTGACGGAAAAACCGATTTTTGCCAGAAACCGTTTGTATGGAGGATTTGGTTATCAGGTTGACGAAATTTTTGGCGTTGCTTCCGGCTATCTTTGGCAAAGGGAATTCTCCAGTTCAGGCAACAAAAACCTCCATTTTCTATACTTTGCGCTAAACATCAATATCGACGACTCCCACGAAAAGCACTATCATTTTCCGGGAGCAGATTAATGTTGATAACTTTTCCTAAAATTCATTTTTTATTTGAAAAGTTGTTTTTCCAACTTCCTTTAAATCCTTATATTTGTCCGAATAATAATTTTTGGATGAAACGCCGGTGTTTCATCCAACCAAAAAAATTAAATTAGCAAATGAAGTTTATAGTTGCAAGTGGCGAATTACAAAAGGCGCTAAACACAGTGGGCGGCGTAATTTCCAGTTCACAATCGAGACCAATTCTTGAAAATTATCTTTTCGAACTCGAAGAAAACAACCTTAAAATAACCGCTTCGGATGGTGAAACCACATTGATTACTTCTTTGGAGGTGAAATCTGAAGATTCCGGCAAAATCGCCGTTCCTGCAAAAATTTTCCAGGATTTTGTGAAAACCTACGGTGAGCAACCTTTGACTTTATCCGTGAAAGATACCGAAGACGGCAATGGTAAACTGCTTGAAATCCTTGATGAAAAGGACAATTTCGCCGTGGCTTTAGACAATGCTGAAGATTACCCTGAACTTCCGGAATTTGATGCCTCTCAAAAGGTGAAAATCGCATCCGGAATTTTATCGGAAGCGTTGAACAATACGCTTTTCGCCACCAGCAACGATTCATTGAGACCCGTGATGACTGGAGTTTTGTTCCAGTTCAAGGAAGATGAAACCAACTTCGTTTCTACCGATTCTCACCGTTTGGTGGTCTACAAAAGAACCGATTTGATCAATCCGGAACCCATTGAATTCATTATGCCAAAAAAGCCATTGTCCATTTTCAAAAATATTTTGGCGAGTTCCAATGACGAGGTGACCATTGAGTTTAACGAAAATATGGCGAAATTCACTTTCGGAAACAATGTCTGGATCTGCAGATTGATTGACGGAAAATATCCCAATTATACCGCGGTAATCCCGAAAGAAAATCCGAATGTTTTGACCATCAACAGAAATCTTTTGCTGAATTCCATCAGAAGAGCATCCATCATGTCGAACAAATCTACAAATCAGGTGCGCTTCAAACTTTCGGGGAACGTCCTTCATCTTCATGCAGAAGATACGGAATACGCAAACAAAGCAGATATGCAGATTCCGTGCGATTACAACGGTGAAGATATCAATATCGGTTTCAGCTCCAAGTTTTTGACGGAAATGTTGTCGGTACTTTCAGCAGACGATATCACGATGAAAATGTCGCAACCAAATCGACCGGGAATTATTGAGCCAGTTGATGGTTTGGAGGATGAAGAAAACATTTTGATGCTTTCGATGCCGGTGATTGGAATGTAAGTTTTCGAGAACCAGCAGAAAAGAACCGGGACCGGTTCGGAATAGAAATAGAAAGCCCGATTTTGTCGGGCTTTTATGTGTTTTTTTAAATTTTCTTTTGCTCAGCACCAATTAGATCTGAAATGCTTTCGGGAAGGTGAGGTGTTAGATGACAGAAAACCATTCAATGAATTCAGTCTTCTTCTTTTGTATTTAAAGGTTAGTATTTCTGGTAAATCTTTTCCTGAAATTAAAATTTTTCTGAAATAGTGCTTTTCGATTCAGCGGTTACAGGTGCAAATGTTTTCAACCGTTTGAATCTTTCCATTAAAATCACGATATTTGCAACCTATTTTTTGAGCGAAAACTGTTGAAACTTTTTGTTCAAAATTCAAATTATTAGCATGAAAATCTCAAACAATTGGCTTAAAGACTATATCAAAACCGACCTGAAAATCGAGAAAATTGGGGAGTATTTAACAGATATCGGTCTTGAAGTGGAAGGAATTGAAAAATACGAATCCGTAAAAGGTTCGTTGGAAGGAATCGTGGTTGGAAAAGTTTTAACCTGCGAACCGCATCCAAATGCCGATAAACTGAAGAAAACCACCGTAGATGTGGGAAACGGAAAGGTGTTGAATATTGTTTGCGGCGCTCCGAATGTTGCGGCTGGACAAATTGTTCCCGTAGCAGTGGTCGGAACCACGATTTATAAAGGTGGCGAAAAACTGGTCATGCAGAAAGCGAAAATTCGTGGTGAATATTCCGAGGGAATGATCTGCGCGGAAGACGAACTCGGTTTGAGCGATGACCACGGCGGAATTATGATTTTGGACGATTCCTACAAGATTGGAGATGACTTTGCAAAATATTTTGAATTAACGACTGATCAGGTTTACGAAATCGGATTGACTCCCAACCGAACAGATGCAATGTCACATTACGGCGTTGCAAGAGATTTACATGCATTTTTAAGTACGAATCAACTGAATTCGGAATTTGAAAAAGTGGTGTCAAAACCTTTAAATATTGAAGGAACAACCGATTTCCAGTTGGAAGTTGAAGATTCCGAATTGACGCCGAGATATATTGGTGCAGTCATTGAAAATGTGAAAGTGGGGGAATCTCCCGATTGGCTGAAAAACCGCTTGAAAGCAATCGGGCTGAATCCCATCAACAATATTGTGGATATCACCAATTTCATCCTCCATGGTTTGGGACAACCGCTTCATGCTTTTGACGCCGATCAGATTAAAGGCAGAAAAGTGAAAGTAGGAACCGTGAAGGAAGGCACAAAATTCACGACTTTGGATGGCGCAGAACGAACCTTGAATGGCACTGAAATAATGATCAAAGACGGCGAAAACCATCCGATGTGTATCGCGGGAGTTTTTGGCGGCGAGAATTCCGGAGTTTCTGCTGATACCAAAACCATTTTCCTCGAAAGTGCTTATTTCAATCCGGTTGCAGTGAGAAAAAGTGCGAAATTCCACGGACTGAGTACCGATGCTTCTTTCCGTTTTGAAAGGGGAGTGGATCCGAACGGGGTGCGCATTGCCATTACTCATGCCATTTCCTTGATCGAGGAAATCTCCGGAGGAAAATTGGTGGGACAACTTTTGGAACATTATCCGAAAAAAATCGAAGATCATTACGTCATTTTGAGGTTCTCAAAAGTGGAACAGATTTTAGGGACAAAAATCCACAGAGAGAAAATAAAGGAGATTTTGAAATCATTGGAAATCCAGGTTCTGAATGAAATCCAGGATGGTTTTGAAATTTCTGTTCCTGCATACAGAGCTGATGTGACGCGAGAAATAGACGTGATCGAGGAGATCCTGAGAATTTATGGCTACAACAAAATCGATTCACCGCAGAAAATCTCATTCACTCCGGTAAGATTGAGTTTTGATGACCAAGAGGCATTGGAAAATTCTTGGGCCAGAACTTTGCAAAGCAACGGTTTCAGCGAGGTGATGAACAATTCACTGACTTCGGTGAAAGACGAAACCAATGCCGTAAAATTGCTGAATCCATTGAGCGGAGATTTGGCTTTCATGAGAAATTCTTTACTGGAAGGACTTTTGGAGAATGCCGATTATAATATTAAACGAAAAAATCCGGACATCAAATTTTTTGAACTTGGTAAAATCTATTATAAAAACGAAGGAAAATATGATGAAAGGAAACAATTGGCGATGCTGGTTTCCGGAAGAAATGTTGGGGAAAACTGGCTTCAACCCAAATCTGTTACAAACTTCTATTTTCTTAAATCTTATGTAAAAACACTTTTCGATCAGCTGAATTTTGCGATCGAAGAAAAATCCCTGGAAGATTCCAGGTTTTCAGATGCTTTGGAATGGCTTTCGCAGGGAAAAACCATTGCGAGATTGGGGAAAGTTGCACCAGAATTATTGAAAGATGCAGATATTGAACAAGACTGTTTTTACGCTGAAATAGAATTGGAAAACTGCCAAAGTTTACGTTCAAAGGAAAATCTGAAATTTGTAGATATTCCGAAATTCAACAAAATACGGAGAGATCTGGCTTTGTTGATCGAAAAAAATGTTTCCTACAGTGACCTGTATAAAGCTGCAAGAAAGAATCCATCCAAATACCTCAGAAACATCAACCTTTTCGATGTTTATGAAGGAAAAAACCTTCCCGAAGGAAAAAAATCCTATGCGATGAGTTTCGAGTTGTTAAATGAAGAAAAAACGTTGGAAGAAAAAGACATTACCGAAGTGATGAATTCTTTGATAAAGACTTTCCAGAAAGAGTTTTCGGCGGAATTAAGAGGGTGATGGACAGGCGAAACCGCCAATTCCTTTACCGCTCTTCAGCATGTGCCTGAAGCCAGCTGAAATTAGATTTTTTTTCCTAAATTTGGTTTTATAAAAAAGTAAAATGAAAAATTCCTTTAAAAATATTGCGCTTTCTATTTTTGCAGCGGCAGCAATGTTTTCTTGTACCACCTTATCCAAAGTGGGATCGTCTCAGCCAAATATTTCCAATACAAAATGGGTTCTGGCGGATCAGGTGAAAGGAAAAACACCGACTTTAATGATAGAAAGTGCCAGAATTACCGGTAACGGTGGTTGTAACAACTATTTTGGAGAATTAACTCTGGATGCGACTGCCGGAAATTTTTCTGTAAAAAATATAGGTTCCACCAAAATGGCTTGTGACAATATGTCTGTGGAAACTAATTTTTTCAACATGCTCAATGAAGTCAACAAATATATGGTATCTGGAAATACCCTTGAACTCTTCAAAAACAATTTGTTGCTGCTGAAATTCAATAAACAGTAAAAGATAAAGGAACTCCATTTTGAGTTCCTTTATCTTTTATTTATTCTTCGTCTTCTTCGTCATATTTTGCGAGTTCATCATCGCACCATTGAAGTGCTTCTCCCACTACTTTGGTGGCTTCATCTGCCATGGTTTCTTCATCGTCTCCTTCCAGATCGTCCAACCATTCCACTTCTTCTTCCTCCACATTGAGGATGAATCTTGGGTATTCCGTGTGGACTACAAATAGATCTTCAGGAAATTCCGAATTGTCGGCTAATAAAAATTTTGGTAGTTTCATCTCTTATTGATTTAATGATTTTTAGTTATTCGATAAACATCGTCAAAATATGCCTATTCATTAAGCTTTTCAAACCACGATGCCTTATTTTTTTAATGCTGTAAACTTGCTCAAAGATAAAAATTTTATTGGAATTTGTTGGTATCAATTCTGATTTTACTCAAAACTTTATGGGCAGTCAAAACATTTTTTTTTAAGGTGTCTTTTGGGTTGTAAGTCCATGAAATGTTGGGGTTTACGGTGCTGATCAACTCGGCGATTTGCACTTCATCCAAATGCTCCGGATTTTCCACATAAAATCTCAAGGGACCATTTTCCAGATTTTCAAATTTGAGAAAGGTGATTATTTCCCGTCGGTTTTGAAGATAATTCCCTTTTGAAAGCCACGTAAAAACTAATCCCGACATTAAGCTCAGAATGGTGATTCCGTATGCAAATCTTCCAAAAAATTGATAAAATTTCCTGAAATAGAGCAACCAAATTGGAAAAGTGAACGCAATCAAAAGCCGATAATCCAGTGGTGTTGTAGAATAAAAATATTGGATAAAAAATGAACAAATAATTCCTACAATTCCTATGAATAAAAAGAATCGTTGGGTTTCAGACAGTCTGGACTTTAGGAACAGGAAAATCATCAAAACAATATTCAGCAACCCAATTCCATAAATCCCGAAATTAATGACGCCACCTGTAGGATTGGCAATATGGATGAATGGATTGAAACTGGTTGCCAGTCCCTGGAAAAGTTCGGTGAGCAATTTGGAGGTGGGATGCAGCCCGATTTCCAGAAATTCGTTCACGTAATTTTCATTAAAGCGATCAATATAAAGAAACTTAAACAAAATCACGAAAACCAGTCCGATCAAGGCCGAAAAGATGAAGGTTTTGCCATAATGTTTTTTGAAATTCCCAATTCCCCAAAGCAACGTTCCTCCTATGATAAATAACGATGGATAACGTATATTGTAGAGAATAATAAGAATTAAACTTAAATAAAAAACTGCTTTTGTACCTGATAATTCATCGATGATGATTTTTCTGCCGATGTAAAGAAACAAAATAATGAATGGCAGAATCAGCGGTTCGCTCATAGTGTATGCGAAAATCGAAACAAAGCTGAAAAGTCCGGCTACCAAAACGCTTTCGCGGAAATAAAACCTCTTTTTCCACGCAAACCAAATGATGAACAGAAAAGCTAAAATACCAACGATTTTACTTGCCCAAAACTCACCGAAACCCAATATTGCAAACACTTTCAGGCTCAGTGGATATCCAAGTGGAGTAGTGGTGTTGTCAATGACCGGAAAAACGTGGGCGCTCCGCATGAATCTGATTGAGTCCGGATTCACACGGCCTTTTTCATTCAGCAGAAAACGAAGGATGATCATCACGAAAGTCGCGATGACCAAAGCAATCCGGATGAGTTTTTCCTGATTTTTTCTGCTCATTCTTTAGAAGTCCCTTCTTTTGGTATACAAATTACAAAATGGAATTATTTCGCAAACATCTTCGAAACTTTCTCCGCTTTTTTGCTTGCTGAATAATCATAGAATCCTTCACCGGACTTCACGCCCATTTTGCCGGCGGTTACCATATTCACAAGCAAAGGATTTGGAGCGTATTTCGGATTTTTGAAACCATCGTACATCACATTCAAAATCGCCAGACAAACATCCAGTCCGATAAAATCCGCCAATTGAAGTGGTCCCATCGGATGTGCCATTCCGAGTTTCATTACCGTGTCGATTTCTTCCACGCCTGCAACCCCGTTGTACAAAGTTTCAATCGCCTCGTTGATCATTGGCATCAAAATCCTGTTCGCCACAAATCCGGGATAATCATTGACTTCAACAGGAATTTTACCCAAAGTTTTCGACATCTCATAAATCCGGTCGAAGGTTTCTTTTGAAGTAGAATACCCTTTGATGATTTCCACGAGTTTCATGATAGGAACCGGATTCATAAAGTGCATTCCGATTACTTTTTCGGGGCGTTTCGTCACTGAAGCGATTTTGGTAATCGAAATCGACGATGTATTGGTCGCCAAAATACAGTTTTCAGGAGCAAAATCGTCCATCTGTTTGAAAATTTTCAACTTCAAATCGAGGTTTTCGGTTGCCGCTTCCACGATTAATTCGGCATTTTTTGCGGCATCTTCCAAATTGGTAAAAGTGGCGATGTTTCCTAAAGTTGCTGCCTTTTCTTCTTCGGTCAGGTTTCCTTTCGCAATGATTCTGTCAAGATTGGTGATGATGGTCTTCAGTCCTTTATCCAGTGCTTCTTGGGAAATATCAACCAGATTCACCTTGAATCCAGTTTGTGCGAAAGTGTGCGCAATTCCGTTGCCCATTGTTCCTGCTCCGATGACGACGATGTTCTTCATAAATTCTGTTTAAAATTTAAGGTTTAAGCCTGTCTTCTGACAGGTGAAATTTAAAGTCTAAAAGTACTGTTTTTTCAGAGAATTAGAAACCGTTCTGAAGATATTTCTAGTAATCCTTGGTGTAAGATTTTCCTTCCTGCAAGAGTGTTGCTTCATTTTCAGAAGTTTTGAAGTGGGTGGGAATATAATCCCGCTTTCCGTCAATCCGGTTCAGGAATACCGAAAAATGAAGATGTGGTCCATTTGAAAATCCCGTATTTCCACTAATTCCGATGAATTGTCCCTTCTCAATGAGATCGCCCACTTTCACAGCTGCACCTTTATATTTTAAATGGGCATAATCGGCGAAGCTTCCATCAGAATGCATAATCACGATGTTGTTGTTGAATTTTGCGCAGGAAATATTCCCACAATTTTGGGTGTTGTGGTCCACTACATCAACTACTTTTCCTTCTCTTGCTGCAAAAATTTTCTCGCCTATTTTTAAGTTGAAATCGAGGGCATTGACATTTTGGTGGGAAAATTTCCCGTTGTAACCTTGGTAGATCAACTGGGTTTTTCCAGTTTCGAAGGGGAGGGAATAAATGTAGTCTTTGTCATAATCCCTCAAAGTCACATCGCCGAAATTGATCATGTTGTTGGATGAAAACTGATTCGCTTGATTGGGATTTTTTGGGCTGAGTTTGGCTACAGGAAAGCGTTTTGTTTTTTCGGGAATTACCACTGTAACCTCATTTCCAACAGTGGAGTTTAAGTTATCTAGCTTAAAGGTGAATTTTGCCGACATCGGCATGTCCTCATTATTGTCGCCTAAAATCGTGATTTCTCTGTTTTCGGTTTCGTGGTAGAATTTTACGTCCCACTTCTTTTGGGAAAAAATCAAATTAAAACAAATCAAAAAGGAGCTTATTAAGAAATATTTCATCAGTCAGTTAATTCAAAAATTTTCAAACTTGAGAAAGCGTTGCATGACCTTCAAGTTTCCATTTTCCATCCTCAGGAAATCAGCTTCACGATTTCTAAAGCCACTTTCAGTGCCTCGGTTCCATCTTCCAAACTCACCTCCACATTTTTGTTTTCCATGATGGAATCCGCCAAACTTTCCAGCTCGTCCAGAATGGCATTGTTTGGCTGAATATTCGGATACTCAAACAAAATTTGGTTTTTCTCGCCCTCTGCATTTTCTATAATCATATCATAGTCACTTGGGTTTTCCGGAGCCGGTTTCATTCGGATTACTTCCGCTTTCTTTTCTAAAAAGTCCACCGAAATATAAGCATCTTGCTGAAAGAACCTTGACTTCCGCATCGCTTTCATTGAAATTCTGGAAGTGGTCAGATTGGCAACGCATCCGTTTTCAAATTCGATCCTCGCATTCGCAATATCGGGTGATTTTGAAACCACGCAGACTCCGGAAGCGTGAATTGTTTTGACTTTAGATTTAACCAGGGAAAGCAAAATGTCCAAATCGTGAATCATCAAATCCAAAACTACGGAAACATCGGTTCCGCGCGGATTAAATTCCGCCAAACGGTGAATCTCGATAAACATGGGATTATTGATGTAATCTTTGGAGCCAATGAATGCAGGATTGTATCTTTCAACGTGACCGACTTGTGCCTTGATTCCGTATTCACGGCACTTGTAGAGGATTTCTTCGGCTTGCTTCAACGTCTGAGTTACGGGTTTTTCGATGAAGAAATGCGTGCGGTTTTCAATGGCTTTCATTGCATAATCATAGTGATAGATGGTTGGAGTCACGATATCCAAAACATCGATCTGTGAAAGCAAATCATCAAAATTATCGAAATAGGTGTAGCCAAATTCGGCTTCCAGTTTTTTCCCGTTTTGCACATCGGCATCATAAAAGCCCACCAATTCGTATTTCTTGGATTGGCTAAGCAATCTCAAATGGATTTTACCCAAATGTCCGGCACCAACTAAACCTGCTTTAAGCATAGAAATTTTTTTTCAAAGATAATATTTTCGGATGGAAGAGGGAAAAATGAGAGTGCGAAACACGGAAAGAAGCGTTGAAGTGGCATTTGTTTTTTATCATTTTTAAAACTAGTTTTGCTCCCAGTGAAAGTTGGATTTTGATATTATGAATGATACTTTTTTGCACAAGGGAAAGCGGAAAATTTTGGTAGATTATCTCCGCGAAAAAATCGGGATTTCTGATGAGGCTGTTTTAAAGGCAATCAACGAAGTTCCACGGCATCTTTTCCTGGAAAGTATTTTCGAGGATTACGCTTACGAAGACCGCGCTTTTCCCATTTTGGCGAAACAGACGATTTCTCATCCTTCCACGGTTGCAGAGCAAACCGAACTTTTAGAACTGAAAGAAAAGGAAAAAGTTCTGGAAATCGGAACTGGAAGCGGCTACCAAACTGCCGTGCTCATCGAGATGAATGCTTGGGTTTACACGGTGGAAAGACAAAAAGATCTGCATGATTTTGCGCTGAAGAAACTGCGGGAACTTCATCTTCGTCCCAAGTTTCAGAGTTTTGGTGATGGTTTTGCGGGTTTGCCCACTTTCGCTCCATTTGACAAAATTTTAGTGACCTGCGGTGCGGAAATTCTTCCGACAGAATTGCTGAAACAGCTGAAAATTGGTGGGAAAATGGTGATCCCGATGGGAAAAACCGATGAGCAAATCCTTTATCGATTCACGAAAATCTCTGAAAATGAATTCGAAAAAGAAGAATTTGGGGCGTATAAATTTGTGCCAATGTTGGGGAATACCAACACTTGATTTTGAAGCGAAATTCCCCTCCAGAGGAGGGGGATTTCGCTTCGTCATAAATATAGATTTGACTACAGAGAAAGTTTTTTTTTCTAAGATTTTGTTTGAGAATCTAAACTTTTTTGGACAATTGTAATGGAAAAAGATTAACACTTTTTGATGTTTTAAAACTGACAAAAAACACCTCCCAAATTCGCTTTTTAAGTTTATAGATTGTAATTTTGCCCATCATCAAAAAAACAATTCAGACTATTTTGTCTGAAATAAATCTTTTCTTATGAAAAAACTTCAGGATATCCTAATATCGACACGAACTATGGCGGTAATGCTGCTGATTTTTGCGGTCTCAATGGCTTATGCAACTTTCCTTGAAAATGATTATGGTACCCCTACCGCGAAAGCACTGATTTACGAGGCGAAATGGTTTGAAATCGTGATGGTTATTTTGATGCTCAACTTTATTGGGAATATTTCCAGATATCGACTTTGGAAGAGGGAAAAATGGTCCGTTCTGGTTTTCCACTTGGCATTCGTGCTCATTTTCCTTGGTGGGGCAATTACCAGATACATCAGTTACGAAGGGATCATGCACATCAGAGAAGGTGAAACTTCCAAGGAGGTGGTGACTGATAAGAATTTCTTTAAAATTCAAATCGAAGAAAAGGGTGATGTATTAAATTATCAGGAAGTTCCTTTCATGATGATTCCTGATCAGGCCAAAGAAAACTCCTGGCTCGCTAAGATTTTGCCACACTCATTTAAAGCAGGCTATGATTTTCATGGAAAACAGATCGATGTTCGCCAAGTTCACTATATCCAAAGAAAAAAAGACAGTTTAATTGCTGACCAAAATGGTGAAGAATTCCTGCATGTGGTTTCTGCGGGACAGACCGGGCGTGAAAATATCTACATCAAACCAGGTGAAGCGAAATCCATCAATGGAATGTTGGTTTCCTACAACCGTGGAATTGAAGGTGCGGTGGAATTCCGAAACGATAATGGAAAGCTGATGATTAAAACTCCTGTGGAAGCCAATTACATGACCATGGCAACTCAGGATACCACTCATGTTCAGAAAGAGGTCTTTCAACCTTTGGCGCTGAGAAGTCTTTATTCCATCAATGATTTGAAACTGGTGGTACCTGAAGGTCTGAAAAAAGGGAAACTGATTGCCTTCGAAGGGGACAAGAAAAAAGACCAAAATGTTTCCGATCAATTAACCGTGGAAGTAAAAGGTCCAAAAACTTCGCAACTCGTGGATTTGCCTGTAGAGAAAGGAAATCCAAATGCTTTCAAACAAATCAATTTGGACGGAATGAACATCATTCTCGGTTTTGGACCAAAAGTCTATAACACGCCATTCGGGCTCAAACTGGATAAATTCGTGATGGAGACCTATCCTGGAAGTTCTTCGCCAAGTTCGTACGAAAGTCATGTTCAAATCATCGACCAAGGAAAACAGACGCCTTACAAAATTTACATGAACCATGTCTTAAATCACGGCGGTTACCGATTCTTCCAGTCCAGTTTCGATCCAGATAGACGGGGAACGATTCTTTCCGTAAACCATGATTTCTGGGGAACGAATGTGACTTATCTCGGTTATACTTTTCTGTTTTTGGGAATGTTTGTCACTTTCTTCTGGAAAGGAACCCATTTCTGGAAACTCAACAAACAATTGAAAGCCATCAACAGAAAAAGAGTGACAATGGCGCTTCTTTTCTTTTTGAGTTTAAGTTTCAACGCACAATACATCGATACTCATGGAACTGATGGTTCTCCAGAAAAAACACATTCCGCAAACGACGGGCACAACCATGGAAATGCTGATGCCGCTTTAACACTGGAAACTCGTCCGGTAAAAGAACAAAATTCTTTGGCACTGCGATCGCCAAAACCAATTTCCCCGGATGAAATCATTGCAAGAAATAAGATTTCAAAAGAGCATGCCGATAAATTCGGATATCTTTTGGTTCAAAATTATGAAGGTAGAATCGTGCCGATGAATACGCAAGCTTTAGACGTATTGAGGAAACTCTACAAAAAAGACGAGTTCAAAGGAACTGACGGAAAATCCATGGACGCCAATCAATGGTTCCTTTCCATCAATACCGACACTCCAAGTTGGACGATGGTTCCCATCATTAAAATTGGTTCAAAAGGCGGCGATGAACTCAAGCGAAAGACAAAAGCCAATGAAGATGGATATACTTCATTGATGTCACTTTTCCCGGCAGACAAAGACGGCCAGCTTCACTATGTTTTGGAAGAAGATTACCAAGCAGCTTTCCGGAAAAAACCTGCTGAGCAAACCAATTATGACAAAGAAGTAATTGCGGTAAATGACCGCGTTCAGGTGTTTAATGAATTTTTCAGCGGACAGTTTTTAAGAATTGTTCCTGTGCAAAATGACCCCAATTCCACTTGGCATTCCTGGCTCGACCAAAACTTTGAACCAGACGAGCAATCCCAAAAGGTCATGGGTCCCTATTTCTCCAGCGTTTTGGATGCCCAAAAATCCGGAAACTGGAGCACCGCCGATGCAGAATTGTTAAAACTGGAGCAATACCAGCAAACCTGGGGAAAAAATGTGGTTCCTGCAAAATCAAAAGTCGATTTGGAGGTTTTCATGAACAAACTCAATCTGAATTTCAAACTTTTGATTTTCTATACCTTGATTGGCGGATTGCTATTATTACTGGGATTTGTGGAGCTTTTCAAACCAAATAAAATTTTGCACACCATCATCAAATCCATTATTTACATTGGGTTGATTGGCTATGTAGCACATTTCCTTGGATTGGTTGCGAGATGGTATTTATCCGGTCATGCTCCTTGGAGTAATGGGTATGAGGCGATTATCTTCATTTCCTGGGTGGGAATCTCCGCCGGATTAATGTTCTATTTCGGAATGGGAAAACCCAACTTGAAAAGATATGAATCCACCAAAGCAGTAAGAAGCGGAAGCGTTTCCAATGCACTCATTCCAGCTGCAGGATTCATGGTTGCCGTAATCATGATGGGATTTGCACACGGCGGTTCCGCGCTCGATCCGCAAATCACGCCGCTTGTTCCGGTTCTGAAATCGTATTGGCTCATTGTGCACGTGGCAATTATCACTTCCAGTTACGGATTTTTCGCACTTTCCATGATCATTGCGGTCATCACTTTGGTTTTCTACATTATTGCAGATAAAAAACTCTACAAAATTCATCACGACATTACCATCAAGGAACTCACCATCGTTTCCGAAATGTCATTATTCATAGGACTTTTCGCATTGACGGTGGGGAACTTCCTGGGCGGAATCTGGGCAAACGAATCCTGGGGAAGATATTGGAGTTGGGACCCGAAGGAAACTTGGGCATTCATTTCCATCATCGTTTACGCATTCGTACTGCACATGCGGCTCGTTCCGGGATTGCGCGGAAGATGGGCGTTTCATGTCGCGACCATGTTCGCATTCTGTTCCATGGTGATGACTTATTTCGGGGTAAATTATTATTTGAGTGGACTCCATTCCTACGCAGCAGGCGATCCGGTTCCGGTTCCGGCGTGGGTTTACATTGGCTTGGCTTCCATGTTTACCTTGGCGGCAGTTTCCTATTGGCGCTTCAAAAAGGTTAACCAAACTGCTAAATCCAGAAATTAGGAGCAACCCATTTTTGGTGTCATCCGAAGATGGGTCCCGCTTTCCGCTGCAATCTTTTTGTTCGCTGCCGCAAACAAAAAGGATTTTCACTGCAATCGGGGCTAATGTTGAAGGGAATCCCTTCTCCGAAAAAAAGTCAAATCAAAATCCTCAAACTCTTCGGTGAAACCTTCACCGAAACCGGGGACTTAATTTTGTTGAATTCCCCATCCAAATGCCAATTTTTGGTGGAAACCTTGAATTCGACCTCCGAAACTGGGAGATACGTTACGTATTCGTCATCTTTCAGCCGTTTGGTAAACATTCTGAAAGCAAAGAAAGGAGAGTAGGTAAGCGGAAATTTCTTCACCAAAACCAAATCTACCAACCCGTCACTTTTGCTGGCTTTTGGCGCGATATAGGCATTATTCCCGAATTGTCGCGTGTTTGCAATGTTCAACATCAAATACTTTCCGCTGTACTGTCTGTAATTTTCAGTGATGAATTTTATCTTGATGGGTTTATAGTTGAAAAAAGTCCGGAGCGAAACCCTGATGTAATTCTTGAAACCCCGTTTGGTTTTTTCAAATTCTTTCACCACTTTTCCATCAAATCCAGTTCCGGAAACATTAATGGAAAGTCTGTCATTAACTGTAAAAGTATCAATTTTTCTGGATTTCTTAGCCTTTATCTTGATCAAGAGTTCATCCAAATTCTTGTTGAAATTTGTTTCATTGGAGAATCCATTTCCGGATCCGGCTGGAAATATGGCGAGAATTTTTTCGGTATTGATGATTTTTTTTGCCACCGAAGAAATCGTCCCGTCGCCACCAATTGCCACGAAGATTTCGGTGTTTTCAAAATGGTCGTCGATGAATTTTTCGGTTCCTTCCACAGATTCTGAAATGTAGAATATAGGCTTGTCCACTTTTTTCTGGAGCAAGTCCAGAAATGGCTGGTAATTTTTTTTGGCGGAATAGGGATTGATGATGAATGCGACTTTTTCCATTTCGTGCAAAATTAATAAAAGCAAGCCGACCTGTCTTGCTTTTTGGTAATTAATTATTTGATTCCTGTTCTTTGCTTGAATTCTGGCTTCAACATCAATTTGATATCAGAAATCGGAATCCGGATCAGAATCGGTCCAGCTGCATATGCTGCGATTTCATACTGGTTATAGAGAAAATAAAGATAATCCTGGTCAAAATAGAAATTATTATTCGGCGAGATTTCTTTCACGAGCAGCATTTCACTTTGTCCTTTTCCTGAGTCATTTTTGATGAAATTATCCCACAATGCTCGTTTCCAAATATCCGAATCGGGCGACAACAAAACATCTGCAAGCTGCAGCGTTTTCTGATTCTTCAAGTCGAATACTTTGTAGTATTCATAATAGTATCCGTGTGCACCGCCTGAAAAACCGTCACCGGTATATTTGATGGTCAGAAAATCATTTTGCTGTGAAAAGACCTTCATGTTGGAGTTTTCGCTCCAGGTCTGTTCAAAATCCATCGGAAAATCCTTGGCATCTTCCGTATTTTGCTGAAAATAATTTTGCTGTTTATTTTTTAGGGCGGCGAGCAGATTTTTGGAATCGTAAACATCCAGCCGGATGTTTTCGATAGAGTAGATGCTGTCCAGCAACGTTTTGTCTTTGAGTGTGGGGAAAGTCAAAATTTTTGATTTGAAGGCTACTGTAATTTTCGGATTAATTTTCGTGGAATCATTCACCGACAATGAGTCAACAGTAAATGGTTGCGGTTCAGAGGTGGTCTCCGTAGTTTTTTCTGTATTGGTTTCTTGCGTAGAACCCATTTTGTTGCATGATAAGACAAGAGCTGAAATTACTGAAAGAATAAGGATAATTTTTTTCATTTTTAAATTTAATGAATTTTTTGGATTACCAACAAAAAACCGTCCAATATTTTGGGCGGTTCCTTAAAATAATGCTTTTCAACGCAATTCTTCAAAATGAATTTGAAGATTTCTTAGACGTCAATTTTGGCATATATCGCGTTTTTCTCGATGAATTCTCTTCTTGGCGGAACTTCGTCTCCCATAAGCATGGAGAAGGTGCTGTCTGCTTCCACCAAATTGTCTATGGTGACTTGCTTCAGAATTCTGTGTTCCGGATTCAGCGTGGTTTCCCAAAGCTGTTCCGGGTTCATTTCCCCGAGACCTTTGTACCGTTGAACTTCAACGCCTTTTCCATCGGAAGACATTTCCAAAGTTTTTTCTTCCCGTTCTTTTTCGTTATAGGCGTAAATTTTCTTGTTTCCTTTTTTCAAAAGATACAACGGTGGTTGCGCAATATAGATATATCCGTTTTCGATCAGCTCCTTCATGTAACGGAAGAAGAAGGTCAAAATCAGCGTAGAAATGTGGGATCCGTCAATATCCGCATCGGTCATGATCACGATTTTGTGGTATCTGAGTTTGGCCAGATTCAAGGCCTTGGAATCTTCTTCAGTTCCTACGGAAACGCCCAATGCAGTGTAAATGTTTTTGATTTCCTCGTTATCGTAAACTTTGTGGAGCATGGATTTTTCCACATTCAAAATCTTACCTCTCAGTGGAAGAATTGCCTGGAAATGTCGGTCTCGACCTTGCTTTGCGGTTCCACCTGCGGAATCTCCCTCTACCAAGAATATTTCTGAGATTACGGGGTCTTTGGAGGAACAGTCCGAAAGTTTTCCCGGAAGTCCACTTCCGCCCATCGGGGATTTTCTTTGTACAAGTTCTCTCGCTTTTTTAGCGGCTTGTCTTGCTTTTGCTGCGAGGACCACTTTCTGCACGATGAGTTTCGCTTCGTTCGGATGCTCCTCCAGGAAGTTGGTGAGCATTTCGCCCACGATTTTGTCCACAGCACCGGAAACTTCGGAGTTTCCTAACTTGGTCTTGGTTTGGCCTTCAAACTGTGGTTCCATTACTTTCACGGAAATCACTGCGGTCAACCCTTCCCGGAAATCGTCACCAGTTACCTCCACTTTTTCTTTTTGTGGAAGACCGAGTTCGTCTGCAAATTTCTTCAAAGTTCTCGTCAAAGCACGTCTGAAACCTGCAAGGTGCGTTCCGCCTTCATGGGTATTGATGTTGTTTACATAGGAATGCAGGTTTTCATTGTAGGAAGTATTGTAGCGCATAGCCACTTCCACTGGAATATCGTCTTTGTTTCCCTCCATGAAGATCACGTTCTGCATAATGCTTTCGCGGTTTCCGTCAATGTATTGCACGAATTCTTTCAATCCGCCTTCGGAATGGAAGGTTTCGGTTTGAAAAGAACCGTCTTCATTGGGATGTCTTTCGTCGGTTAAAGTGATGGTAATTCCTTTATTTAAATAGGATAATTCGCGTAAACGAGCCGCTAAGGTGTCATAATTGTACACCAATTCTTGAAAAATGGTATCGTCCGGCTGGAAGAACTGTTTTGTTCCTCTTTTATCGCTGTTTCCTATTTCTTCAACTTCGGTTTGTGCCTTACCTTTAGAATAGATTTGTTGATAAACATGACCATCTCGATAAACCGTAGTAATCATTTCGTTAGAAAGTGCATTCACACAAGATACTCCAACACCGTGAAGACCTCCAGAAACTTTATATGAATCTTTGTCGAATTTTCCGCCGGCACCAATTTTCGTCATTACAACTTCTAATGCTGATTTCTGTTCCTTTTCGTGAAAATCTACCGGAATTCCTCGTCCATTATCGGTAACCTCAATCGCATTTCCTTCTTTAATGGAGACCGTAATGGTGTCACAGTACCCCGCCAAAGCTTCATCAATAGAGTTGTCTATTACTTCATAAACCAAATGGTGAAGACCACGAGCTCCTACGTCTCCGATATACATTGAAGGACGCATTCTTACGTGCTCCATTCCTTCTAATGCCTGAATACTACTTGCTGTATATTGTTTTTGACTCATAATTTTTGCTATTTGCTGTTGGCTGCCGAGTAATGATCGGGACCGCTTTTCAGCAACTAAAATTCACATTAAAAATTGATTGTTTTTGCCCAATGCAAAGACCAACAAAAATACGGAAAATAACTGAGATATGAAAGAAAATTCCTGTTTGAATCATAGAAGTTTTCCACAAAAAACTCCTCAGATGTTTGAGGATTTATGATTTACTTCTTTTTTATTTTAAAGTTTTCAGGAAAAAGCTGTATCGGTTGAATACTAAGCTTTTATAAAGATTATCAAAAAAGTCAGGTAACGATTTGGTAACGGTGCTTATTGCTTTGCTTTTCAACGTGTTTCCGTTAGCTCATAGCAAATATATGAAATTTAATTCTGTTCTATTAGTTTAAAGAAAATGATTTTAAAATCTATTTTTCATACTCTTCTATCTTTCGAACCAAACTAAGTTTAAGGGTATCAATAAATTTTGTACGATTTATTTTTCGAGATTTAATTTCCATAAACGTATGGTAAAAATCACCTAATTCGATATTGAAAACGCTTTCAAAATACTTTGCAATATGCTTTACATTTCCATTTTCGAATACTCCTTGGGAGTGCAATGCATAAATTAACTCTATTAATGCAGTTTTACTTGCAGTCCAATTTAAATTTGAATGATTTATTGGTTTGCTCCTTTTTTGTAAGTGGGAAAGTCGATCCTCCAAATAGACTTGTATTAAATCATTTGCCAAAATTTTTGCAACTTTATAATCGTGGGATGTTGAAAAATTATGATCTGATTCAAAAAAATATGTGTCAAGGCTAAGCTTGATATCATGTTTACCCCTTACAAAATATTTTTGATCCATATAAGTGCTATTCGTTCTACAGTATTTATAAAATTCCAAATTATTATCAAAGTATTTTTTCAGCCTTATTTGTTCGTTGCTAAGATACTTTTTTATTAATTTATATGAGCCGTGAGGTTTTTTCGATTCAATCTTAAAAATAGCATTATAGTATATTAATTTAGACAAAATATCTGGCTTCAGTTTTTTAAAGAAATATATTTCATCTTCTTCCTTGTCAAATCCTTTTTCCAGAACATATAGTTTGACTTCCTTAAGATAATTTAGGATGAGAGAAACAGATGCTTCTGCCAGCTGAATTGGTTCATCAAACTCAATTTTATATACTTCAATTCGTTCATCAAGTTCTTTTAGTTTATCTCTATAAAATTTATGCATTTTAAAAATATGATATAAATGTCAACAACGAACCAAATAAAATATTAGCTCGGACACTTAAAATTATTGGTATTAATATGTTAGAAGTCTTTATCTATGGAATTTAGCGTAAAGCAAAAAGTACTACCAGTACCATACTCACTCTCTATCCAGATTTTTCCTCCCTGAGCTTCAATAAACTCTTTGCTGATACTTAATCCTAATCCTGTACCTTCTTTTTTAGTACCGGGAATACGGAAATAGCGTTCAAATATTTTATCCAGAAATTGAGGTTGTATTCCCTGCCCTGTGTCGGTGACGGAAAATTTTATCTGATCGTTTTCTTTTTCGGCTTTAACAAAAATCGTTGCATTCTCATACGAATACCGAACGGCATTGGAGATGAGATTGGTAAGAACCCATGCCGTTTTTTCACTATCGGCAGCAACGAGTGCATTATTATCTATATCAACATCGATTTTAATATTCTTGTGATCAGCAGCAGATTTATTGGCATTTACAGCATACTCAATCATGGGCTTAATTTCTGAACTAATTAAGTTTACTTGAATAGCACCACTTTCAACCTGTGCGATGTTTAATAACTCTCCGGTAATTCGTAAAAGCCTGTCAGCATCGTCCTTTATACCATTAATTAATCCTTTTTGTTCCTCATTTAAGTGACCTGTCTTTTCATTCTCAAGAATTTGAATACCTAATTGCATCGACGAAATAGGTGTTTTAAATTCATGGGAAACAGTTCCCATAAAATTGGTCTTTGCCAGATCCAGCTCTTTAAATGGTGTGATATTTCTCAGAAGAATAACCTGACCGATAAATTCACTATCCGCTTCTCCGGTTGGAACGATATTGATGTCAACAACCTCTTTCTCAAAATAGCTTTCCTTTCTGTCGGCATAAATCTTTAATTGTTCGGATTTAGCATTTTCGGGCTTAAGAAGAAAAATATCCTTAATGATATTTCTAATTAAATCATTGGTAACGGCTATATCCTGTATTTGTTTGCCAATGAACTCTTCTTTTTTTAGACCGCAAATATTCAAAGCTTCTTCATTAGCGAAAAGCACTTTTTTGTTCTCATCAATTCCAATAACGGGATCATGAAGATTATCAATCAACGTTTCAATTCGTTTTTTGCCTTTTAGGATTTTATCGAGCTTACTCTCGGAATATTCTTCCAGCTTCTCCGCCATCGTGTTGAATGATTTTGCTAAGTCACCAAACTCATTATGGCTTTCAAAATGCACCCTCTTTTTATAATTCTGCCCAGCTATTTCTTTTATACTATCGGTTAATTCCTTAATGGGATTGGCTATATTAGAAGGTAAATTGACCAATAAAATAAATGCAATCAGGAAGCATAGTGAGCCAGTAACTGAAATGATGACAATTGCTTTTTGAGCGGTATCGTCGGCAATATCACTCTTCCTGTTGATAGCTTCCATGTTTAGACGCATTAACTCCGTGATGTCTTTCCTTATAGATGATATTACGATAGAATCTTCCGGGTTTTCTTTTAAATCTTTAAAATGTTTAACGATAAGATTGGTAGCTTCGATTTCTCCAATCTCCGTTACATTCTGCTTTTGCAGATCGAGATTTTTTTGAAAAGTATCTACAGCAGATTTGTCTGAACGAACATCTTCCAAAGACAAAAGCATGTTACGGGCATACTGTAAGGTATTGTAATTGGCAACTAAGATATTATTAGTATCTTTTTTCAGTTGGTTTACATACCAGCCACTAACAATTGCCAGTGCCAGTATCAATAAAAATAGAGCACCAACTCCAACCGTTAATTTTGCTTTAATTCTCATTTTATGATAGTATTACGAGATCAATATTTTCCTGTGACAGCTTGTTCAGCAAGGCATTGAATGTATCAGTCGCTAAAATAATTTTAGCTAAGTTTAAATGTGGTTTACCGATACAGACCGTAGTTATCTTACGATCTTCACACTCTTTGATGATTGCCTTAGTGGTGTTTTTGGCCTTTACCTTAATTATTTCTGCTCCTAATTCAGTAGCTAATTTAAAATTATTAATCAAATGCCGTTGTTTATCCAGAGCAATTTTATCAGGGCTTTCTTTAGGTATTTGCACATACATCACATACCATTTACTGTTGTAATAATTAGCTAATCGTGCCGTTTTCCTAATAACGTTTTTGGCTGTTTTTTCGTTTGAACTGATGCAGGCCAGGAAACGTTCCTTTTTGATGCTTCTTGTAAGTACAACTTCGGTTTCTACTTTTCGCTGCACCTGCGAAGCTACCTCCTTTAACGCCAACTCACGAAGCTGTAAAATATGCTCACTCTTAAAAAAATTATTAAGTGCTGCTGTTATTTTAGAGCTTTCATATATTTTTCCGGCTTTTAAACGATCTATCAAATCTTCTGCTGTAAGATCAATATTGACCACCTCATCAGCCTGAGCGACTACGCTGTCGGGAATACGTTCCTGTACATCAATTCCTGTAATTTCCCGCACTTCTTCATTCAAACTTTCAATGTGTTGAATATTTACTGCACTGATTACATTAATCCCGGCATCTAAAATATCGAGTACGTCCTGCCATCGCTTTTCGTTATTGCTACCTTCAATATTGGTATGAGCCAATTCATCAACAATCACAACTTCTGGACGAAGGTTTATAATGGCTTGCAGATCCAGTTCCTCTAATTCTTTCCCCTTATAGAAAAGTTTTCTGCGTGGAATGACCGGAAGCCCATCCAACAAAGCATGGGTCTCTGGTCTTTTGTGTGTTTCGATATATCCGATTTTCACATCGATACCGTTTCGCAATAGCGTATGTGCTTCCTGTAACATTCGATAGGTTTTACCCACACCGGCACTCATCCCGATATAGAGCTTGAATTTTCCTCTTCGGGATTTCTGAATGAGGTCTAAAAAATGTTCTGCACTTTTTCTTTCGTCCATACAATCTGTTTGCTTATATAAATTTACAAATTCCCCTTAGACAAATTGTCCAGGGGAATCATTAGTAAATGGAACTATTTAGAAACGTATCGCCAGCGATGTAACCGCCATAACGTTGTCTTTTTTCATATTATCATCTCTGTTTAAGAAAATGGCATCTTTACTATTTAAGCTTTTAACTTCTGTTCTCCATACCAAATTAGGCAGAATTTGATAATCAACGTTTATTGAAGCCCCAAATGTTTGAAATCCGTTTTCCGTTCCCGAATTGATGATAACGCCATTCTTATCCTGGTAATATTCTCCTCTTGCAGCGATATTTACTTTTTCAGTCGGGCTGTATTTTGCAATCAGTACAGGCGTATACCATGTATCGTAGTCATCACTTGCTTTTTCTTTTTGTTGTGCTCCGATATCAAAGCCCGCGATCAATGCAAATTGATTGCTGATTTGAAACTGCCCATACAGATTGTGGAAGTAACGCATCTTACGCTCTTCATCAGGGAAGTCGTTGCCTATGAAAGAACTACTGTTTAAAGTCATTTTATCTGAAGGACGGTAAGTTAATTGATGACCAAAAGCTGGTGTGCTATTGCCTTCAACCCGTTGTATTCTTTGCCAACTGTTCATCACTAAAAAAGCCATATTCCATTTACCATTATCGGTAGCATACGACAACTTAGCCCCGGTTTCAAAATAGGGCGAATTATCTGCCATCATACTTCTGGTCAGTGTAAAGCAGTCTGCCCCGATGGCACTTTCAAAACCAATGTGAGATGGTAATATACCTGCATCTAACCATAAATTTTTCGTTTTAGATAGTTTCACACCTACATTTGCTTCATAAATGTTTTTCAGCACGCCTTCTTCAGTTGCATAATTAGCATTCATATAAGAGCCTACTCCAAGAGCCAGGTTCGCTCTCATATTTTCTGTTTCATAAGCCGCTTTTATAAATCCCAAATTTAGACTCACTTCATTGCTACGGTTGTGGCTGTACACAAATCCCGGTCTGGTATTGGATTTCGGGTTATTAAAATCCTGCTGATAATATACTTCTGCATATCCACTGATGGTTAATGGTTTTTTTTCAGTTTCCTGAGCACATACACTTCCTGTTGCTCCCAGCAGAATAGCTGAGAACATAATTATTTTTTTCATCTTATTAATTTGATTTTTAAACGTGATGAAGCTATCAGATTTATCCTCTCTGTGTGGTTGAATAAATCATGATGGTTTCATTTTTGAATTATTAAAATTTTACTGTTTATTGAATACTCCTACAAGGCATTTTCAATGGCTACACATACATTTGAAAACCCGTAAGTTTTTTTAGGAATTACTTATTTAAGTTGATCCAGAGCGATATTTAATTTAAGTACATTGATCTTTTCGGGACCAAACATGCCCCACAAAGGTTTTTCGGTTTGTTCATCAATTAATTGATTCAATTTAACCTCATCAATACCCCTTGTTTCAGCGATTCGTGCTACCTGTACCTTGGCAGCCTGAACAGAGAAGTTAGGATCCAGTCCACTTCCGCTGGCAGTAACTAAGTCAACAGGTATTTCAGATTTATCAATTCCGGGATTATGTACTAAAAAAGTATCAATTCGTGCCTGAACCTCTGCTAAATATTCCTCATTAGAAGGACCTTTGTTACTACCTCCTGAACCAGCAGCATTGTAATCTACGGCCGATGGTCTTGACCAGAAATACTTATCCTCTGTGAAAGACTGACCAATATTGACATAATGTTTCTTTCCGTTGTGTTCTATAATTTCTCCTTTTCCAGCATTAGGAGCAAACTGTGCGATACCCCAGACTGCAAGTGGGTAAATGACTGTAAAAAACAGGATCATAACAGCAGTCAATTTTATTGCGGGCAAAATATGTTTTTTCATTTTATCTAAATTTTATAAAGGATTAAAAGAAAACGGATATAAGCATATCTATCAGCTTGATTCCTACAAAAGGTATCAGTACACCGCCTAAACCATAAATGAACAGGTTTCTTCGAAGTAATGCACTTGCTCCAATAGGTTTGTAAGCTACACCTTTCAATGCTAATGGAATCAACATCGGAATGATGATTGCGTTGAAAATTACAGCTGATAGTATTGCACTTTCCGGACTGTGTAAATTCATAATATTCAGTCCTTGCAATGCAGGAATCGCTGTGATGAACAGTGCTGGAATGATGGCAAAATACTTAGCCACATCATTCGCAATACTGAAAGTAGTCAATGTACCACGGGTCATCAGCAATTGTTTTCCGATTTCTACGACTTCAATCAATTTGGTCGGATCGTTATCCAGATCGACCATGTTTCCTGCTTCTTTTGCTGCCTGAGTACCAGAATTCATTGCTACACCCACATCAGCTTGTGCTAAAGCCGGAGCATCGTTTGTTCCATCACCCATCATAGCGACCAAGCGACCTTCCGACTGTTCTTTTTTGATGTAATTCATCTTGTCTTCGGGTTTTGCTTCTGCGATGAAATCGTCCACACCTGCCTTCTCAGCGATAAATTTAGCAGTCAAAGGATTGTCGCCCGTTACCATGACGGTTTTGATACCCATTTTACGCAGCCGTTCGAAACGTTCTTGAATACCCGGTTTGATGATGTCCTGTAGCTCAATTACACCCAATGCGATTTCATTCTCTGATACGACCAACGGTGTACCTCCATTAGAAGAGATGGCTTTCACTCTTTCTTCGACCTCTTTTGGAAAGTTATTACCTGCTTTTGTAACCAGATTTTTTATCGCATCGGTTGCACCTTTTCGGACACGCACATTCTCATAGTCTATACCTGAACTTCTAGTTTCTGCTGTAAACTTGATGAATTGAGGATTTTTGACTTCGTAACTCAAAGGGTTGATACCTGCTAATTCGATAATCGATTTACCTTCAGGAGTTTCATCAGCCATGGAGCTTAATACAGCCGCTTTAATTAATCTTTTCTCGTCAATACCATTTGTTGGATGAAAATGAGTTGCTTTACGGTTACCAATCGTGATTGTTCCTGTTTTATCCAATAATAAGACATCGATATCACCTGCGGTTTCTACCGCTTTACCACTTTTTGTAATAACATTGGCTCTCAATGCTCTGTCCATCCCTGCAATACCGATTGCAGACAACAATCCTCCAATGGTAGTCGGGATAAGACATACAAATAAAGAGATAAAAGAAGCAATGGTAATCCCCACATTTGCATAATCAGCAAATGGCTTAAGCGTCACACAGACAATGATAAACACAAGTGTAAATCCTGCTAACAAAATGGTTAAAGCAATTTCATTTGGTGTTTTTTGTCGGGCTGCACCTTCTACCAAGGCAATCATCTTGTCCAGGAAGCTTTCGCCCGGTTGCGTTGTTACCTGCACCACGATTTTATCGGACAAAACTTTGGTACCACCGGTAACAGAACTTTTGTCGCCACCTGCTTCACGAATCACAGGAGCAGATTCTCCGGTAATTGCACTTTCATCGATGGTCGCTAAGCCTTCAATAATTTCCCCATCAGAAGGAATGATGTCGCCAGCTTCACAGATGAAAACATCACCTTTTTGTAATTGAGCAGAGGAGATCGTTTTCCCATTTTTTAATCTTGCAGGCGTTTCTTCTCTTGTCTTACGCAAACTATCTGCTTGTGCTTTACCTCTTGCCTCAGCAATTGCCTCGGCAAAATTGGCAAATAACAGGGTAAGCAAAAGGATAATAAAGACGGTAAAATTATAACCAAAACTTCCTTGTCCCTGAGCTCCTGCCAACGTCCATAAACTCACGGCTAGCATAACCAAAGTACCGATCCATACAGTAAACATGACCGGATTACGGAACATGGTTTTCGGATTGAGTTTCACAAAAGATTGTTTCAGTGCTTCCTGAACCATATCTTTTTGAAACAATGATGTATTATTGTTCATTTCTAAATTCTTTAATCAGTTTAATAAAGTGAAAAGTACTCTGCAATAGGACCTAATGCCAATACCGGGAAGAATGCTAAGGCAGCTACGATTGCGATTACAGCGAATACCATTAGTCCGAAAGTTGCCGTATCGGTTTTCAGGGTTCCGTCTCCCTCTGGTATAAATTTCTTTTGAGCTAACAAGCCTGCAATGGCTACCGGACCAATGATCGGTAAGAATCTTGAAAGAATAAGTACAAATCCTGTTGCAATATTCCACCAAGGTGTATTATCTCCCAATCCTTCAAAACCACTACCATTATTGGCAGATGACGAAGTGAACTCGTATAGCATTTCACTCAATCCGTGAAATCCCGGGTTATTTAGAGAGTCCATAGTATATTGTGGTGATGCAGCGGCTAATGCTGTTCCTACTAATATCAGGAAAGGATGAAGCAAGGCAATAATCATGGCTATTTTCATTTCCCTAGCTTCCACTTTTTTACCTAAGAATTCTGGTGTTCTTCCTACCATCAATCCACTGATAAATACAGCAAGAATGATAAAAATAAAGAAGTTAAGTATTCCTACACCGACTCCTCCGTAAAACGCATTGATCATCATTGCTAATAGCTCATTCATTCCTGACAATGCCGTGGAACTATCGTGCATAGAGTTTACTGATCCAGTAGAGATTACAGTGGTGACAATGCTCCAAAAGCCAGATGCAGGAGCTCCTAATCGAATTTCCTTTCCTTCCATAGCCCCCAAGGAATTGTCTATACCCATGGCTGCAATTGCGGGATTGCCATTCATTTCCATATTGATATTTGGAATGGCCAGCATTAAAAAACCTACTGTCATTACACCAAATATCATCCACGATAGTTTTCTTCTTCTGGTAAAATAACCAAAGGCAAAGATCATAGCCAAGGGTACAATCAGCTGAGCCACCATTTCGACCATATTGGACAGATAAGATGGGTTTTCAAACGGATGGGCAGAATTCACTCCAAAGAATCCACCTCCGTTGGTTCCTACGTGTTTAATAGGCACAAATGCTGCTGCGGGTCCTCTTGATACTTCCACAGAATCACCTTGTAAAGTGGTAATAGCGTCTTTACCTTCAAAAGTCATCGGAACTCCATCGAATGCAAGAATTATGGCAATCACAAATGATACAGGTAATAAAATACGTGTACATGATTTTATAAAATTGCTGTAAAAATTCCCCAAGGTTTCAGATGATTTGTCTCTGAATGCTCTAAATAGCACTACTGCGGCAGCCATACCAGTTCCGGCACTTACGAACTGTAAGAACATTAACCAGTATTGTCCAAGATAACTTAATCCTGATTCCCCGGAATAGTGTTGCAGATTACAGTTTACCACAAATGATATCACGGTATTGAATGCAAGGTCTGCGGACATACTTGGATTGTTATCCGGATTAAGCGGTAGGCTTCCCTGCGTCATTAGAACAACCATTCCCAACAGGAACCACACCATATTGATCGTGATCATGGCTACCATCTGCTGTTTCCAGTTCATTTCTGTTTGCGGATTGATACCGCTTATTTTGTAAAAGATTCGCTCTATCGGATTAAAAATCGGATCGAGCAGCGTTTTTTCACCGCCATAAACTTTTGCAATGTATTTACCGAAGGGTATTGCAAGCAATATCGACAGGGTAAACATTACGATTATTCCTAAAATTTCTGTATTCATTTTTATTAATTAAATATGGTTTTAAACATCCATCCGAACAGCCTGACCAATGCCAATACAATCAGGAATATCAAAGCAATTCGGGCTACATCTTTCATTTCAGTAAATATCTTTTTCATAGCAATATTTGAATTTTTAGAAAAGCCAGATAAATGATCGAAATGAAGAACAGTATCCAGAATATAATGGATATCCATTCCTTGATTTTTCCTTTTGTATCTTTCTTCATCTGCTGAAGCGTTTTAAAATTTTTCCGGTTTGAGCAATACGTAACATATATAGGCAAATACACCTATGGCTACTATGAATAATGCTGTCATAGACTTGTTTTTTGTGTTAAATAATTTGTGTTCTGAAGCTGATAAACATGTTTCAGGTTATTGGGAATGAGCTGGTACATATAAATCCATTGTTCTGTAGTGCAACGTCTTTTCATTCCTTCAAAAGAGCGTACAAACAAATTTTCAATGATGTACTGTACATATTCATTACCTCTTTTATGAAGCCAACCGATGAACTTGATCTTTACCCCAATTTTCTCTATCTGTCCTTTGGAAAGCAAGAGATTGATGTGGTTGACGATTGCCTGAAATATTCCCGCAAAATTTTTTCGCATGGATAGTTCGTTGATCTCTTCTTTAATTTCACCGTAGTGATGTGCCAGGTACGTACTGGCTGCGTTTTCATTTATTTCATTCATTGATTTATAAACTTCTTTTTATTTACCGAAGAACATCGCATAGAAAATACAGAAGACAATAAAAGCTAAAAGTATTTTTGCCAATATATCCGTAACTATTTCCCTGTTTGATTTTCGTTCTTTTTTCATCTGCTTATTAATTGAAAGAATAGAAAGAAAAACACAAAGCCGATCAAAATACCTGCGAATCCTCCGAGCTTTACGCAAACGGCAAACAGGACAAACAATAAGATTGCTAATACTGCTTTTTTTATTTTAGCCGACCAATGTATTTTTCCCTTTAAAACTTTCATTATTTAATTAGTTTTCTAAAATGGTTTTGATATATCCTTTTCGTAATTCGATGGGAAATAAATCCATGTGTTTTTTTAGGCTTCCGGGGCTTTCTTCAAAAGACAAGGCTGTCAGAAACTCATTTTCAATGGCATTCCGGGTGTATTGATTCCCTCCCTGATATAAAAGGTTTATAACTTTGGCTATCTCCTGAACACACTCTAATTCATCTTCCGATCCAGAACCTATTTTTTGGGAACAAACTTCTGCCAGTTTATGTAGTAACAGATAGTCTGCGATAGAATCGTCCAAAGTATCCAAATCAGGAATGAGTCTTGCGGCTTCAGGAGCCCATTGTTGTATCGTATTTATGATTTTTGTTTTCATTTTATTTTAGATTTTCTCAAAGAAGTCAATTGACTTAATGAACAGACCGAAACAGGCTAAACCTGCGAGTACTAAAACTATTGTTATCATTTTTATCTATTTTTAAGTGGTACTAATGTGCTTCATAATTGCTCCAAAAATCATGACCACAATAAAGGCAAAAAGCAATAAGTGGTATGATTTTAGCCATTTTGGAAACGAAGGAGGCTCTTTTCTTTGCTTCCATTTTACATTTCTTTTCCTCATTTTTAATTTCTTTTATATCCTCTATGCCAAATCCTATTCCAATAGAACTTTTTTGAATTTAAAATATTGATTTTCAATATTTTATCTCGTTATTTCAGGATTTGTTGATGCAAAAACCTTATCAAAATGATAGGGTAATTATCATTTTGATAAGAGCACAGATTTTTTGGTGGTAATGAGCGAAATCCTAAAGGACTATATCACCTTGATTAATACGGGGAATCGTTTTTAATTTTATATTTTTGTACTTTATTAATCATAGAATGACTGGTTTCTAAGTCATTTTCAGCACAAATCGGAGGGATAAGCAAAAAAAGATGAGTAAACTAAAAAAGACCCCTATTGAGAAAATCGTATCGCCAATTCAAAGCTTTATTAAAAATGAAAAAGCAGGTGGCATTGTATTAGGAATCAGTGTAGTGATTGCATTGATGTTAGCCAATTCGCCTTTAGCAGAAGAGTACCATCATGTTCTGGAACATAAATTTGGATTTCAGTTAGACGGAAGCACGTATTTTGAATACAATCTGCATCATTGGATTAACGATGGTTTAATGGCTATATTTTTCTTTGTAGTGGGTTTAGAACTAAAAAGAGAAATCGTTGGCGGGGAGTTATCCAATCCACGTAAAGCTTTATTACCCATCGCTGCTGCATTTGGTGGAATGGCTGTGCCAGCTGCAATTTATTTATTTTTGAATCCAACAGGAGAAGTGCATAGTGGTTGGGGAATTCCAATGGCGACAGATATTGCATTTGCCTTGGGGGTACTATATTTATTGGGGAATAGAATTCCGCTTACACTAAAAGTTTTCTTAACCGCTTTAGCTATTGTTGATGACTTAGGAGCTGTATTGGTTATCGCATTTTTCTATACTTCGGATATCTCTATGTTCCATCTCATTATCGGTGCTTTGGTGCTTTTGACGATGTATATCGGTAATAAAATGGGGGTAAGAGCCATTTTATTCTATGCCATTTTAGGAATAGGCGGAGTTTGGACAACTTTTTTACTTTCGGGGGTACACGCCACTATCGCAGCTGTTTTAGCAGCATTTACCATTCCGGCAGATGTAAAGATCAATGAGAAAATATTCAGTAATAATATCCAAAAACTTTTAGATAAGTTTAAAGGTATTGACCCGGATAACAGTAAACCTACTTTGACAAATGAACAATTACATATTCTGGAAGAAATTCAAAATAGTACAGTAGCCGCCACTCCGCCATTACAACGATTAGAACATGCTATGCATCCCATGGTAACCTTTTTGATCATTCCTATATTTGCTTTGGCAAACGCTGGTGTTTCATTGGCTATCGATATGGAACATTTATTCAGTACCAATGTAGCTTTGGGTGTTGCTTTAGGTCTTTTGGTAGGTAAGGTTGTTGGAGTAGTTGGTTTTACATTGCTTTTGGTGAAGCTGAAAGTGGCTCCTTTTCCAGAAGGAATGAATGTAAGAAATTTGTTTGGTTTAGGTTTACTGGCTTCTATAGGTTTTACGATGTCCTTATTTGTAACTTCTTTGGCGTTCTCGCATGAGGAATACATGACACAGGCGAAGATTGGAATTTTTGCAGCTTCTATTATTGGCGGTGTATTGGGTTATTACGTGCTGAGTAAGCAGTCTAAAAAGCAACTGTAAACCTTGTAAGCAAATGAGCAATAAATTATGGGATTTTATCAATCTGCACAACGGTGAAGAAGATAAACAGAAAGTTTTAGAAAATGTAACCGCTAACATTTCTTTCAGGGGATCTAACCTATGGATATTGGCTTGTGCTATCCTTATCGCTTCTGTTGGATTAAATGTCAATTCAACAGCTGTGATTATTGGAGCCATGTTGATATCTCCTTTGATGGGGCCTATTTTAGGAGCAGGATTTGCATTGGGAACGTACAATTTTTTACTCTTACGGAAATCTATTAAAAATCTTTTAATAGCAACTGTAGTTAGTTTATTGGTCTCAGCCTTTTACTTTTATATCAGTCCATTCAAAGATGTGCAATCCGAATTATTAGCCCGAACTTCTCCGAATATTTATGATGTATTGATCGCTTTTTTTGGAGGTTTAGTAGGTGTTATTGCCATCACAAGGGTAGAAAAAGGAAATCCCATTCCCGGTGTAGCCATTGCTACGGCTTTAATGCCTCCATTGTGTACGGCAGGGTATGGACTGGCTACCTTTAATTTTAGCTATTTCTTTGGGGCGTTTTACCTGTACACCATCAACTGTTTTTTTATTTGTATTGCCACGTTTTTAGTTATCAAATATTTAAAATATCCTGCTTCTGCTACGATTGAACCAAAGAATGAAAAACGCATCCGGTACGGAATTACCACCTTGATGATGATTATGATCATCCCCAGTTTTTATCTGGCGTATAATCTATTTGAAGAAAAGAAGTTTACTAAAACCGTTGAAGAATTCATCAATTCTGAATTCAGTAGCAGAGGATATACGGTGATTTACAAAAAACTGAATTATAATTCCAATCCAAAAAAGGTGGATCTGGCATTTCTGAATAAAAAACTCAGCAAAGAAGAAATGGAAATGTATAACCGATTACTGGATGAAAGAGGTATTCATAATACGATGCTGAATTTCAGACAGGATGATGCAGATCTTAAGTCGGAGATACTCAGTGAACTGAATAAGCAGGATGCTTCTTTGTCAGAAAAAGATGTGACCATCAACAACCTTCGACAAGAACTGAATAAATATAAAGTAAATGAATCAGGACTTGTTAGAGAACTGAACGTTCTTTTCCCTGAACTGAAAGATGTGTCTCTTGGTAAAATAGAAAAATTTTCAGGAACAGATAGTGCCAAAGTTGAATGGTTGGTGTTATATCATTTGGAGAAAGGGACAAAAGAAATTGATAAATCGAAAATGAAAAAATGGCTGAACGAGCGGCTTAATGTTGATAATACACTGATATTACAAGACACCCAATCCGAATAGCCTGAGAGAATTTTTAAATGAAAGAGTTTTTATATGCCAAATGGATACAACAGCTCATTGTTGTATTACACTTGGTTGCACTTACAGCACTAATAGCTGATTACGGTTTTATACTAAACCCAACCTTACAATTAAGTATCATTTCTTTGTATCTGTTTGTATTGGTTATTGGTGTTTTTTATACTGTTTTGAAATACTATTATCATCGAAAAGAATTCATATTAAGTGTTTTTATCTTTGATACATTGAGTGTTTTGTTTGTGTTTTATTGCTTATACAAACAATTATCAACAGGGGGAATATCAGAAATAACCCATTGGATACGGTTGGCTGTTATCTTAAAATTGATACGGGAATTTACACGCCCGCGTTTGAGCTATAAGCGTTCTTTACTCAATCCTGCCCAATTATTTATCATCAGCTTCATGGGATTAATTGTCGTGGGAGCCTTACTATTAATGCTGCCTAATGCAACCTATCAAGGTATAAGCTTTGTGGATGCTCTATTCACTTCTACCAGTGCAGTGTGCGTAACGGGATTAATAGTGGTCGATACGAGTAGTTATTTTACTCCTTTTGGGCAAACCTTAATCATGCTGTTGATCCAAGCCGGTGGTTTAGGTATCCTTACATTTGCCAGTTACTTCAGTTACTTCTTCAAAGGTGGATCTACCTACGAAAACCAATTGGCATTGAGTGATATGACCAATTCAGAGAAAATAGGCGAGGTTTTTACGACGGTAAAGAGGATTTTAACCATTACTTTTTTAATAGAGTTTATTGGAGCGATATTAATTTTCCTCAACCTGGATAAAGCTTTAATTCCATCCTTTTCAGAAAGAGTTTATTTTTCTGTGTTTCATTCTATATCCGCTTTCTGTAATGCGGGATTTTCAACCTTGCCCAATGGAATGATGGAAGACAGTTATGTGTATAATTATCCCCTACAGTTTATCATTGTCATCATCTTTGTATTCGGAGGTTTAGGTTTTCCAATTGTTATTAATTCAGTACGGTACATTAAACATTTGATAGCAAGATATATTCTTTGGTTTGTAGAGAAAAAGAACAATTACCGCCCATGGATTTTAACCTTGAGTAATAAGATAAATTTATTGACCACTTCCATATTGATTGTTTTGGGAACCGTCATTATCTACATCAAAGAATATTACAATGTATTGGGCAATCATCAAGGTTTGGGAAAGGTTGTTACGGCATTATTTACAGCAACTACACCCAGAACGGCAGGTTTTAATTCTATAGACTTTAGCCAAATGCACTTTTCATCTATCATCATTATCATTTTTTTGATGTGGGTAGGTGCATCTCCAGCTTCAACCGGTGGTGGTATTAAAACGAGTACGTTTGCCATTGCTACTTTGAACTATTTTAGTCTTGCAAAAGGAAAAACCAGAATAGAAGTCTTCAGAAGAGAGATTGCGGATATTTCCGTGAGAAGAGCTTTTGCCGTAATGAGTCTATCCTTATTGGTAATAGGAATAAGTGTCTATCTGATTTCTCATTATGATAATCATGTACCTCTTTTGGATATTGCATTTGAGAGTTTTTCGGCTTATAGCACTGTTGGGCTTAGCTTAGGAATAACCGGAGATTTAAGTAGTGAAAGTAAATTGGTTCTTATTGGAACTATGTTCGTTGGAAGGGTAAGTATGTTAACCATTCTGATTGCCTTTTTTAAGAAGGTCAGACAGGGTAACTACCATTATCCATCGGATGAAATATTAATCAACTAAAAGAATAATTGAAATGAAATTTATAATTATAGGATTGGGAAATTTTGGAGGCTCATTGGCAGAAAAACTAACCCAACAAGGAAATGAAGTTATCGGTGTGGATTCACGTTCGGAAAAAGTTGTAGCATTAAAAGATAAATTGTCTCACACCATCTGTATGAATGCTACAGATCAATCAGCCATTACTCATTTACCGCTAAAGAATACGGATATAGTGATGGTTTGTATTGGTGAAGACGAAGGTGCAAATATCATGGTTACTGCTCATTTTAAAAATCTGGGGGTAAAACGATTGATTAGTCGTGCCATTAATCCACTTCACGAAAGTGTTCTACAGGCTATAGGCGTTAATGAAATTGTACGTCCGGAAGAAGAAACTGCTGAAAGATGGGCTAAAAAACTATGCCTAAAAGGTGTTATAGATTCTTTTGAGCTGAACAAGAGTTATAGTATTGTAGAGATTGTAGTACCAGAAAAATACATTGGAAAAACCATAGAAGAAGTAAAATTCAGAGAATTGCATAATGTGTTAATTCTGACTATTATCAGAGATGCCCAAGAGAAGAGTTTCTTAGGAAGAAGTAAAACCGTTGCTAATGTGCAGGGAATTCCGGAACCTACTACTATGCTACAAAAAGATGATATCATCGTTATTTATGGTAATAATGAAGATCTACAGAGATTTGCAAAAGTAAAATATGAATAGCCTATATTATTTCTCAATCAAAAATGCATTAGATATCAAACTGCTACTGAAGTTTATACAACTCCATTTTTCGGTAAAGGGTTGCAATCCCGATTTCTAACAAGCGAGCTGTTTCTGCTTTATTTCCATTGGTATGATTTAGTATTTTCTGAATGTGCAGTTTCTCTGCACTGGCCATAGAAAATGCAGACAATTGTTTTGCATTTGATTTTGCATATTGAAGGTCTACCGGCAGCGTATCTAAGTCAAGCAGGTCATCATCCGCTAAAATCACGCTTCTTTCAATCACGTTTTTCAACTCGCGTATATTTCCTTTCCAGGGATTGTTTTCCAACGCTGTAACATAATCCTCAGATAGGGCTAATGGCTTTCTATTGGATTTGATTGCAAAAAGATCGGCATAATACTGTGCCAACAATTTGATGTCTTTTACACGCTCTCTCAAAGATGGAAGTTCTATACCAAATACAGAAAGTCTGTAAAACAAATCACTTCTGAAATGACCTAACTCAATTTCGTTTTCCAGATTTCGATTAGTTGCAGCGATTACACGCACATTGACTTTTATGGGTTTGGCATCACCAACACGCAAAAATTCACCCGTTTCTAATACACGTAAAATTTTAGCTTGCAAGTCCATAGCCATTTCTCCTATTTCATCCAAGAATATGGTTCCATTATGAGCCTCCTCAAAAAGTCCTTTTTGATCTTTATTAGCACCTGTAAATGAACCCGCTTTGTGACCAAATAATTCGTTTTCTAAGAGCTCTTTACTAAATGCAGAGCAGTTTATCGCAACAAAATTTTGGTTTGCTCTCGGGCTACCTTGATGAATGGCCTGTGAAAAAACCTCCTTACCAGTTCCTGTTTCTCCGGTTAATAATACTGTTGTATCTTTTGGTGCGACTTTTTTAGCCAATTCAATTGCTTTTAGGATTGGCTTTGATGTACCGATAATTTTATCAAAGGAATATTTTTTGCCTAACTGCTTTTCTAATTGTTGAACTCTTTTGTTTAAAGCTACCTTTTCACTGGCTTTATAAAGAAGTGGAATAATCTTATTGTTATCATCACCTTTGGTTATATAATCGAACGCACCGTTCTTAATAGCTTGTACGCCATCCGGTATATTGCCGTAGGCGGTCAGCAGAATAACTTCTACTGATGTGAATTTTTCTTTAATCAGTTTTGCGGTGTCCACACCGCTTCCATCAGGAAGCTTGACATCGCAGATAATAACATCTATTTCTTCTGCTTCTAACCTTTGTAAACCCGATTTGATATTGGATGCCTGAAAAACCTCAAAACCTTCAAAACCAATTATTTTTGAAAGGAGGTTTCTCAATTTTTCCTCATCGTCTATTATTAATACTCTGCCCACGTTCAAGCTAAATTGTTATATGCGAATTTACAATTATTATAGCTGTTTTAAGTTTATTGTACCAATTTATTATAACATCTGCGAAAGAAGTTTATGAATCATGAGTGAATATTTTATTAGTACTAGTGTTTTCGTCTTTTCCACCTCTTCTTCATCTGATTAGCAAACTTTTCCTCTTCGTAATCCTCTCCTTGTGTATCAGATAACACACTCAACAATCCTAAATCTGAACTGTGGGAATGTTCCTGTGAACTAAACTCAAAAAGGTCTTTCATTGGCAAATCGTCCGATGTGTTTGTTTTGGAAACAGGGGTGTCCTGTATTTTTAATTCGGGTTTGTTTCCGTTGTTCCACCAATCATTGAATACGTTTGCCGACAAATTTCTGTCTAATTGTGAGCCGTTCCAAACACTTCGGTTTTCGTGGTCGATCAAGGTCATTCCGTAAATCCGTCCGCTTTCGTTCCGGCGGACAATCATACTGATACCCTGTTCTACAAGTTGCTTTTTAAACTCCATTTCATTGCCTGTTGTATGTATGGAAAGTTCCACCGTATTTTTCAAAACAGACCTTGCAGGATTGGTTTTCATTTTCTCGTTAGATTGCTCAAAATGTTTTTGTAGTTGTGCCACGCCTGCATCTTTCCCGAATAGCGATGCTTTAAATGGATTGCTTACCTTGTTTCCTTTCTCATCCAATGCTACATACACCAATCCGTTTACAGGTTGTCCGTTCCGCTCGCCTTTTACTTCTTCTACTGTAATGTTGAAAAGTGACAGCAAAGCATTGTAACTACCCATAGTTGAAAAGCTGTAGTACTTTGGCAAATACCGTACTACCGAAGCAATCTGACTTTTGATGTCGCCTTTGTGGTAATCTACAGGCTTGAAAATTTTGTTGGATTGTTTCTGCTCTTGTTCGGTGGCTTTGTGCAGATTATATTTCTGCTCTAAATCCCGACAGATTGCCATTGAGCGTGGATGGTCGTAATCATCGGGGATTTTCTTTCCGTCAATATCTACGCAGGTTGAAACGATATGAATGTGTGTTCGGTCAATATCCGTATGCTTGAAAACAATATAGGGTTGATTGCTGTAACCCATACGTTCCATATATTCCTGTGCCATTTCCATAAATTGTTCATCACTTACCTGGTCTTTTGGGTCGGGGTTCAGCGAAATATGCCGTACCGTTTTTTCCGTTTTGATGTTTGCTGATAAATATGACTCAAAACATTTATTAAAATAGGCTACAGAATAGTTGCCGTCTACTGTATCAGGTATTTTGTTTAGTAACAAAACTGCTCCGTTTTCCTTTTCCACTTTCTGCTGATTGTACAAAATCGCTCCATACATATTGCTTCCTTTTCCTATTTTTGCAATCATAACTTTACTCTTTTTTCAAATACTTCTCTTCAAATTCCTGTGTCAAACGGATGACTTCTTTTGTGACTTGTACCAATTCAATTGTTTCTTTTTCCAATTTAAACAGGTAAGTTCCTGCTTTTTTCTCTGAAAAATTGCGGTACAATATCTTCACAATCTGATTGTAATTTGTTCCGATTGCTCGGAACTGGCTAAAAAATCGGGTCAACTTTTCGTGATATTCTATTGCATCCATATCAATCTTTACGGTCTTTACGGTCTTCTGAAAGATGCAGGCGGTAATAAAATGGGCAATTACTTTCATATCTGATTGGTCAAAGAGGGCAAGAAATTTGGCATTGTCCTCTGCGTTCAGGTTGATAGAATACCGATTGACGGCAGGGTCAATCTTTGGTTTCCTTCCTGTTTTTTTAATCTGTTTTCTGTTTTTCTCTTCCATAATAATCCATTTTTAATTTTACATAAACGAGCGACTTCGGAGCCGTTTCCAGCCCCCTGCAAGGGCAAGTGCTCTTGAGGTGCGGAAATTTATTTCGAGGACCTCAAGAGATAACTTGCTCTGAACAAGGGTTCAGAAAAATCCGTTTTGCAAACGGATTGGAGTTAGCAGGGAAAACCCATAGCTTCCATTACAAATTTCGGCAAGACTATTTGAATAACAGTTATTTATAACAATGACAATGAACGCCAAATGATGCCACTGAATACCACCTTAAGGCAGATTGGGACTGCTTTTATTTCCTTTGTATCTGGTTAGCTGGCTGATTGGTTATAACCTTAACTAGGTAATCAATCAGCATAAATCCCAACAGCAAATCTGCGTGACTGAATGCAGACGAATTGCACACTTTTCAGTTAAGGAAACAGCTAATTAAGGGTATGTAGGTGCATAGGTAGATAGGTTGTTACATAGGTGTAACAGTCCATACAACTGACTGCTTAGCTAGCCAAATAGCTAATTGGATATAATATTAAAATTAAGAGATATGATACACGAAGAAAACAAAAATCAGCAACCCGAAAAAGAGAGTTTTTCTATTGAAAATTTCCTAACTGAAAAGAAAGAACCTGAACAAGAGCAGAACACTTTACCGCATAGTGATGACCTTACTGCCATCGAAACAGGCGAAAAATCTGTAGAACCAGAAGATACAAAACCGATTGCAGGCAATACCAAAAGAACCGTTTCAAAACCAAAGAAGCTGACGAAAGAGGATTATTGCGTAACGTTCTTTAGAATCCCTAAAAGAAATGCAAGCAAAGGTAAATCGGTCTATGTACGGCAGGAACATCACGAAACATTTAACAGGCTTACCAACATTATGGGAATTGACAAGCTGACAATTTATGCTTATCTGGATAATATTATCGAATACCACTTTCAGGAGTTCGGAGAGCTGATTAAGGAAATCTATAACGATAAGCACAAGCCGTTGTTCTGATAACGGGTTGTGTAGGCAAAGAGCAATATAATCTTTTGGATATTCATCGCTCATTGTGTCCATGAACGCCAAACAGTGCCACTGACTACCATTTTGGGCAAAGGCTTCGTTTTCGGGATTAAATTCCCGAAAAAGCGAAAAATCATGCTACACAAAGAAACAGTCAGCAGTGAGATGTGGAAACTTCTCCAGACACTAATGAAAGATGAAATGCTAAAAGATTTTAACCTTGTAGGGGGAACTGCATTAAGTCTACAGATTGGTCACCGATTGAGTATTGATATTGACCTTTTTACAACCAAAGGCTTTGATGAACAGAAGCTATTAAAACATTTAGTCACTCAATATCCTCGGGTATTGATAAACGATATGTTTAATAATACAATCTTACTTGATATAGATAAGATTAAAGTTGATATTCTTTCGCATCAATATCCATGGCAAAAGCCAATTGAAACAAAAGATGGGATACGATTAGCATCCTTAGAGGACATAGGGGCAATGAAACTCCACGCCATCTTCCAAAATGGTACACGGATTAAGGATTTTATAGATATGCATTTTCTATTAGAACACCATCCGTTAAGAACCTATTTAGAAGCATATCAAAATAAATATGGCGGTAATCCTGCAATGGCTACATACGCATTATTGTATCACAAGAATATCGACCACGAAGCAAAAGTTAAGTTGTTAAAAGGTAAAGAGACCGATATGGAAAAAATTAATGAACGCTTAAACAAGGCGGTTCTTAATCCGTCTTTAAAATTTGGACAAATACCCGATCTGCCGAAAAAAGGTAGAGGCTTTAGGCGTTGAAAAATCAATGAACAACTAAAAAAATCGTATCTTTACTATATGGAATTAAGAGAAAAAAATAACGACATTCCAAATCTTGACCGAGTGTTTTTTTGGGATTTCGACATCGAAGCAATGGACTTTAAGAAAGCCTACAAGACTATTATAGCCCGTATCATAGAACGTGGCGGTCAAAATGAAATTGATGAGCTTGTCCGTTTCTATGGTCATAGCAGGGTTATCAAAGCAATCCGTGACGAAATTTACTTCTTACCCAACTATGCAATTGATAGGGCATTGAGGTTCTTCCCAGAACTTAAAAAGGAAGAAATGTACTGCTACCTGAACCGTAAGGATAAGCCTTACCATTGGATATAAATTAAAATCTTATAGAGGGATAGGTTGAGAAATCAGCCTGTCTTTTTTTTTCATCCAACGACTTTTAGCCTAATAGTTTCAACCCCAATAGCGGAGTTCTTTTTGCTTCCTTTTCTTGCTCCGCAACTTGTCAAGAAAAAGAAATTGGGCTATCCCGAACCATAGATACAAGGGGTATCCTGCATATGCTGATTATAGTTCTGAATCTCTCTCTCAAAAAATATTTTCAAAACAAAAAAACAGAAAAAAAAGAAAGCCATTTTAACAAGGCGGACAGACGAAAAACCAAAAGGAAACGGAATAAGTCCCGAAGGGTGGCAGGGTAACACGACAACTCGGCGAAGCCACCTTTTTGCTCTGCCATTATGCCGTAAGCTTTTGGTTGGGCGGTGCGGTGGCTGTCCGCCTTACCTTTGCTACCTTTTTGTTCTTTTTTGGGTACACTTTTCAAATATTCCTTTTATCAAAATGCCTTTGACTGCCAAAGACTGCCACTAAATGCCAAAGGCAAATGGAGTAAACTTCTATGGTTTACATTGGGGAAAATTTTGAACCTATGGCACAAAAAGTAATTACCGACAAAGAGCGGAAAGAGAAAGAACAATCCGAGCAAAGAAAGAACACACCTTTTATGCAGGTCGATAAGAACAGTGACCCAATTTCCAATTTCATTACCAGCTTTAAACGTCAATTCAAAGACATAAAGGGTTTAGGTCTTGGCAGGCTGTTCGGGGGCAAACCTGCTGAACTACCAAAGCAACCGGCCGAACCCGAAAGCGTAATAGGTGCGACAAAAACTGTTATGCGTTCGGATTATAAAAATGCTGAAAACAATCAGACCGTACAGACCAATAAAAAGCCTGCTTTAAAAATGGACAATTCAAACAAAATACAACAGGCTCGCCCAAAAAACAAAAAAACAAAGTTGGGATTTTAACCGAGTATTTAGCATCTGAACGCCAAATGCAACCTTTGACTACAACATTGGAAAACCCTGTATAAGCACCTTATATTTTTGAAGTTTAAATGATGTAGATATGGAAATAACAGTTTTAGACATTCAGATTTTAAAGACATTGCACAGGGAAGTAAAGGAAGTGTCCTTATTGATTAAGGAAATTACATTGCCCTACAAAGCATTGCAACAGGCAACAAAATGGCTCGACCAGCAGGAAGCCTGCCAACTGCTTAATATCAGTAAGCGAACATTACAGACATACAGGGCAAAGGGCATTCTTGTTGCAACGCAAATCAATCGAAAGACTTATTTCAGATTATCCGATGTGGAGTTACTTATGCAGGGAGAGCGAACATTAAAAAAGCAAAAGAAATGAAACAGATTGGAAATTCAAACGAGGATATGCTTGCCCTGCTCGAAGCTGTGGTAGGTATCAAAAACGAACTGCTGTATATCAGGGAATATTTTCACCCACTCTTAAAAGGAGAAATCTACCTGTCAGGTGAACAGGTTTGTGAGATGTTGCATATCAGCAAACGGACATTGCAACAGTACAGAGATGACGGACTGATACCCTTTATCAAACTCGAACGGAAAATCCTTTTCCGTGAAAGCGATATTATCAAGGTGTTGGAAGATAACTATCAGCGTTAGCCACTAAATGAATGTTTTGAAACTGGAAGCCGTATCGGTCAATTAAAGAAACAGCCCACCGTTTTAAGCGGTGGGCTAATTTATTGTGGAGTGATTGAAATTATATCCATCCCTGTTTTATAATTTTCGCGCCTAATTCTGTCAATGTTTTACACTCTGTTTTTCTAAAAATATTTTTGCGGTGCGTTTTAATTGTATGAATGGACAATTTTAAAACATTAGCTATTTCTTCAGATTTTTGTCCCGATAACATTAGGTTTACAATCTCTTTTTCCCGTATAGATAAAGGAGAATTGACCTCTTGTCTATCGTAAGGCAATAAAACATCGTAAAAAGATGGTTCTCCGTCTAAACCAATAAACGAAAGTCCGGAAGGCGTGGCTTCTGTTTTTAGAAATGAAATATCGGTATGGACACCTAAAACTCTTATCACACCACCATCGTCAGAACTCTGTATAGTAGAAACTTGTTGTAAAATCCATTTGTAGCAATTGTTAGCGCAACGTAATCGGTAATCATAATGAACTTTGTAGTACGGGATTTTATTTGAAGGCAGTTGAGTAAAAAAATCAGTTACTTTTTGTTCATACTGTACAAATCGATCTTGATCTTCAGGATGAATGTTATGGACAACTAAATCTGGCGAGAAATCTTCAGGTTTGTATCCAATAACACTAGTGACCTCAGGGCTTACAAATTCCATTTTAGCTTCAAAAACATTAAAAATATAGTAATAATAAGGTCCTGGATGAAACCTATCAAATAACTTCTTATAGAGGTCTAATTCAAAATCGGGAGGTAAAGATATTTCTCTGTCATATTTAGAAATTTCTGACCAGGTCTGCTTTACTACATCAAATTTTAATGATCTCATAAATAGAATGTTTTTAGTTAAAATTGATTGCTTACAAACTTACACAAAAACCTATATCGATGAATAATAAAATATGTCTTTTTAGTACCGAAAGCACATGTTTTACACCATTAAATACCTCCTTAGAGGTATTGCGTTGAGAAAACCGGCAAATTATCTTTGTTAATAAAAACTTAATATTTATAAATATGAACACCATTACTAAAATTCTAGCAGGTATTTTCGGGATGATGATATTGCTAATCTCACAAAATGTACAAGCGCAAGTACAGTCACCAAATGTTGTGTACATTATCGCAAAAGAATATGGAAGCAATAAAACAATTATTACTTATCCATTTGGTGGAAACTGTAGTAAAATGTTTTATGGAAAAACAAATATAATCAATGAGTACAAAGAAAAATATGGTAAACGAAATAACGGGAAAACATTAATCTCAGTCGAAATAAAAGGACCGTATTCATCACATGAAGAAGCGCAGAAAGCATACTATAAGGATCTAGACAAACTTGTTGAAAGCTCTATCAGTTCTTTTCCCTTTCCTTTTGGATTAGAATGTAATGTGGGAAAGCAATAAGATGAATTTTCTTTTTTCATTTGTTAGATCCTATCAAAACTAAATTAGACAAACAGTCAGTCAATACCTAAAGAATTCAAACAAATTATATTTAAATCAATTATCATGATAAAATTCATTTATACACTTTTACTTTTGTTTGCCTCTAATTTTATCCAGGCACAAAGCAAAAATGCATCGGATTACATCTTTGATGCTAGATTATCAGGAGATCGCATTGCTCAGATACGTATTTTAACCGAAGGTATAAAACAAAATCAACGAAATTCGGAATTGTATACCATGAGAGCAGAAGTTCATCTTACAAACAACTCGCTTGATTTGGCAGAAGCCGATGCACAAGCTGCATTAAAAATAAAATCAAAAGATTTCGAAGCTTTATATTTATTATCTGAAATTGCAGAAAGTAGAGGCAAAAATGGAGAAGGAGATCTGTTTTTAGAAAAGATATTTAAAACTGATAAAAAAGAAGCTGCTGTAATAGCACAAAAACTCACCGAAAAGGCTAATAAACTGTTAAGAATTGAAAAATCTCCGGATCTTAAACTTCTTATTCGCTATTATCAACGTGCCATTATATTAGAACCTATTGCAGAAAATTATTTATATCTAGGGGAATATTTATTCCGAAATAATATGCATAGTGATGCACATAAGATTTTTGCAAAAGTTTTGGAATTAAAAACCGACAATGACTCAAAAATTTTAGCATATAATGGTTTAACAAAAACTTGTATCGACTGTACTCAACAACAAATGGATAGCTACCTTCAAAATATCGTTAAATTAAACCCAGATGCTCTTCTTTATGATTACTTTAATCCACTATACGAAGCTGAAAAAAACAACCGGCAAGCTATTTTAGATAGATGGGGCAAATTAGCACCTAATGATTATTTTTATCATTCAGTAAATGGACTATACCATTACGAAGCTAAAGAATATCAGCAGGCGATCGATGCATTTGATCGCGCAATAAGTTTTAAATCCAGAGCACTTATCGACTATACTAGAATCTATTTTTTTCGAGGAGAATCTTACCATCAGCTTTTTCATCAACAAAACAATCCTGAATTGTTGATTAAAGCAGAAGCCGATTTTACGCAGACCATTGCATTAGATAAAAGCATGTTAAATGCTTACGTTCTTAGAGTGGAAGTAAAAAAACATATGTTTCAAAATAAATATGAAAATGATAAAACAATAGATCAAAAACTTGCTGATGAAATGCTTACAGATCTAAAGTACATTCTTTCTCAGGATAACAAATTTGCATATGCATATAAAACCCGTGCATTGATTAATTATATACTAAACGGAGAAAAAGAAACAGACGAAGTTTTAAAGGATGAAGAATTAGCTGAAAAATATAAAACGGAAATACAATAAAAATTGTCAGGATGAAATAATTAACCTGTCAGAGATTCTTAAAGTAAAACATAGGTTCATTTGTAAATTAGAAAATTGCCTGAAAAAGTATTTTAAATGGCGCCAAAAACGTAACCGGAATTCTGACCAAAAACAATTAAAATTCATAAATTATGGGTAGTATTAAAATTCTTTGCATACATGGTATCGGTGGAAAAGACAACCCCAATGAACAGCAACAATGGCAAACCAGTTGGGAAAAAGCAATTAAAGAACATACTTCAAAGGAAATAGAGGTTACTTTTTCTGAATTTGATAGTTTCTTCGACTCACAAAAAGCTACTTTGAAGGACTATCTGTTTTTTCTTCGTAATGCTATTTTTGGAAGAGAAAGACCAGAAAAAGGATTGTTCCCTGATTTAAAAGATGATTTTATCGATATGATAGTAGAATTTTTTAGATATGAGGGAGTTCGAGAAGAACTAAGAAGACTCTTAAAAAAAGATATAGAAAAAACACATTGCAATATCATTTTTGCCCACAGTTTAGGTTCCCTTATGTGTTACGATTTCTTTCGTGAAGAATTTCAGAACGACTTATTTAAAAATATAACCCTTATTACTGCCGGAAGCCAGCTCGGGCATAAAAACTTACCTGACTTTAAGCCGATACAGGCTTTGAATATTAAACATTGGTACAATCTGAATAATCAAAGAGATGGTGTTTTCGCATCAAGAAAAATAGGTAGTTCCAAAAATAATTGTGAAGATATTCCTTTGAAATTTGGTTTCCGTTTCGGAAATGCTCACGATGGAGAGCGATACATTAAAGAAGGAGCTATATTATGGAAAAAAGTTTTGGATAATTATTAAAAGAAAACGAAATGAATTTACAAATCAAAACCACCATACCAAAATTTCAACAGGCTTTTGAAAGAGCACAGGAAGTTTTGGATAATCCCATGTTTTGGGAAGCTATCGAATCAGAACCAAAATTTGAGCATACGAAAGTATCCCCTCGTGAAATCGCCAAATTGCTAAAGGAAACTAATCATCTCATCACGATTATAGATTGGAAACCGTTAGGTCTACAAGCTCAAATCAGATATAGAAAAACAAATGCGTTAACAGAGAGTAAAGATGTTATAAAAATGAATGTTTTAAAAGATTACAGAGAGATTATAGATATTGCAGGAACGATAATCCACGAGGGAGTACACGCTATAGATCAGGCACATCCCTATTTAAATTTTGGACATAAAGGAAATAAAGAAAAAGGGAATAAAAATACAGCACCTTATTGTATTGGAAATTTAGCGATTAGAATTCTAAAAGGAACGTATGGACTAAATAATCCGTGATACTTTTTAGGAGAATGAAAATTATAATCTAAATATGAAACAATTTTAAACTTTACCTCTATAAAATCAAGATTCACGAACACAAAAATCAAATAAAAATGAATGTGAGTAAAACAATAACAACCTTATTATTAGTGCTTTTTATTTTTACCATAAGTTGGGCACAACAAAAAAATGATTGTCACTTAGGTAATGGAAAAGAAAGAGCATTACGAGGTATCTGTAGTCATGTGATTTCTCCTGAACTGTATGATGGTGAATATAGTTATGTTACTAAATTTAAAAAAGCGGCAGGTGTTACACCAGAAGATTCTGAAGAAGAAATGTACCGAAAAATCCGTGAAGTTTGGGACAAATATGAAGATTGTTTGATTTGCGACACCATTGCATTTTCTCTTCGGGGTGGGAGCATCCTCAAGGCCGCAACAGTTAGTCTTAATAAAAACTTTTATAATACCGTAATAAAATGGGGAGTGAATCTTAACAGAATAGATACTGTTGATGGTAAAACAGTTCTCGATTTTATTCAGGATAAAATCGCAATCAATCCACCTAATATAGAATTTTATCGAGCGTATTATAATGTTTTAAAAGAACACGGCGCCAAACATGCAGCAGATATTTTAGCAGAGAAAAATAACTAAAGATAAAAATCATGATCAAAACAATAACAACCCTATTATTAGTGTTTTTTAGTTTTACAAATTCTTTTTCACAAACCACATTGGAAAAACAACAAAAGAATGATTGTCCGCCTGATAAACCGAGGGCTCTACGGGGTATTTGTAATCATGTCATAAAACCAGAATTATTTGATAATGAGTTGAGTTATGTAACCCACTTTAAAAAAGCTGCAGGTGTTACACCAGAAGATTCGGAAGAGGAAATGTATCGCAAAATCCGCGAAGTATGGAATAAATACGAAGATTGCTTGATTTGCGATACTATGGCTTTTGAAATTAGAGGAGGGAGTATTCTAAAAGCCGCATCGATTAGTGCAAATAAGATTTTCTATAACACTATACTTAAATGGGGAGTAAACCTTAACAGAATAGATACTGTTGATGGAAGAACAGTTTTAGATTATTTTAGAGATGAAATGGCTAAAAACCCACCAAATATTGAGTTTTATCGAGCGTATTATAATGTTTTAAAGGAACACGGTGCCAAACACGCAGCAGAGATTTTGGCTGAGAAACAACTAAAATAAAAATTATGATAAAAGCAATAACAACTATACTGTTTGTACTTTTTAGCTTTACAAGTTCTTTTTCACAAACAGCATTGGAAAAACAACAAAAAGAATGTTCCGAGAGAATAAAGAATGGTGGAAACGCTAGAGCCTTACGCGGTATTTGTGAACATGTGATTACTCCTGATTTGGTAGATGGAGAATTGAGTTATGTAACCCGCTTTAAAAAAGCCGCAGGTGTTACACCAGAAGATTCGGAAGAAGAAATGTATCGCAAAATCCGCGAAGTATGGAACGAATATGAAGATTGTTTGATTTGTGATACCATCGCTTTTTCATTAATAGGAGGAAATATTTTAAAAGCAGCAACTGTAAGGCGTAACAAAGATTTTTATAATACGGTTATCAAATGGGGAGTAAATCTTAATAGAATTGATCCTGTTGATGGAAGAACAGTTTTAGATTATTTTAGAGATGAAATGGCTAAAAATCCACCAAATATTGAGTTTTATCGAGCGTATTATAATGTTTTAAAAGAACACGGCGCCAAGCACGCAGCGGAGATTTTGGCTGAGAAACAACTAAAATAAAAATTATGATAAAAGCAATAACAACTATACTGTTTGTACTTTTTAGCTTTACAAGTTCTTTTTCACAAACAGCATTGGAAAAACAACAAAAAGAATGTTCTGAAAGAATAAAGAATGGTGGAAACGCTAGAGCCTTACGCGGTATTTGTCAACATGTGATTACTCCCCATTTAGTAGATGGAGAATTGAGTTATGTAACGCGCTTTAAAAAAGCCGCAGGTGTTACACCTGAAGATTCGGAAGAAGAAATGTACCGCAAAATTAGAAAAGTTTGGAACGAATACGAAGATTGTTTGACCTGTGACACCATTGCGTTTTCACTTATAGGAGGAAGTATTTTAAAAGCAGCAACTGTTTCTCTAAATAAAGATTTCTATAATACCGTCATAAAATGGGGAGTTAATCTCAATCGTATTGATCCTGTTGATGGTAAAACAGTTCTTGATTTTATTCAAGATAAAATCGCTACAAACCCTCCGAATATTGATTTTTATGAAGCTTATTATTTAGTGTTGAAACAGTATGGTGCCAAGCACGCAGCAGATATTTTGGTATCACAAAAGAATAATTAAAATCTAAAAAAATGAAAAAAATCATCACATTTTTAGCTTTATTCCTTACAGTAGGAATAGCAAATGCGCAAACCGATTGGCAGAAAGAAGAGCTGAAAGGAAAAGTTAAAGAACTTACTGAAAAGCGTAAAAAATCTATGAAAGATGTCCCACCAAGTGAATGGGCGATTATACAGGATAAAACATTGGTTTTTAACATACAAGGTTATAAAACAGAATCGAACGATTTGAATTATGAAAAAAGAGACGAAAACCATATAGCGTATGAATATGATGCTAAAGTGAAACTAGTACTCGAAAAAGACCTTAGTTCACGTGGAGAACCTAGGGTAGTAAAAGGGTATGCTTACGACAAAAAAAACAATCTAATAACAGAAGTTAAATACGACATATTTGGAAAACCTACAGAAGGAACAATTTACACCTATGATAAGAGCAACAACTTAGTGAAAATAGAGTCTGAGAATACTGGTTACGGAACATCCGAGAAAACATATACGTATAATTCCAAAAATCAAATAATAGAAGAAAACGAAGCTTCCTGGCATGGACGTTATCGTTATACTTTCGAATACGATAGTAAGGGAAATATAACGGCTAAAAATGAATATAATAGTAAGCAAATTACAAACACTGTTAAGAGTCAATATGCAGACAATGGAAAAATAAGTGAGGAAACAACTTTTACTTACAAAGACGGAGAAGCCCCAAAAAAGACGTATTACCGAACTTACAAATATGATGCAATGAATAATTTGACCGAGTACATCTCTCAATCACATCACCTTACAACTCCCTTTACCACAACGTATAAATACGAATATGACACATTTAAAAATTGGGTAAAACGTGAAAAATACGATAATAAGAATCTAAAAGAAATTATTGAACGAAAAATCGTTTATTTCGAATAAAAACTTTAATGCAAAAAGCATGAATCCTGACCGCAAAAATCAATTGTTAGCTAAAAGAGCGCAACTGCAAAACCGCATTCGATTCAATGAATTTGTGGAAAACCGCATTGTGCCTTTTTTAGAAATTTTAGATGAACTGCAAAATCTGGAAATTGAACATTCCATTATTTCGTTTCGTTGTATTCCGCCAGAGTTTCACGAACTTTTGCGGAGACATACCCAAACCGAAGCTTTGGAAAAATACAAATTAGCTAAGGTTGAAATAACTACAGAAGATACAACAGTAGAAACGGTTTTAGAAAAATACCCAAGCATCAATCCGTTTCGTTATGTTTTGGATGCATCTGTGGTTGGTTATGGTAACTTGCCCGATGAAGCCTTGCAGGAAATTCAGGAAACGCAGCAATTTAAGGAAGAAAAAGTATTTGTCTACTGGCTAAAATATGCTTTTTTATTAGAAATAGATTTTAAAGATTTGGTTAAAAGAGCAAATGATGATCTATTCAATTCATGGCATGACGATGCGGTTATTTTCCCGAAAGATTACAGCTGGCTTATTGCCTATACAATAGAAGATGAGTGGCGGGTTGATAAAAATAAGTAAATAGATAAAGTAATACCAGAATGTTTTTTTGATTTTGATAATCTATATAAATAAGAAAAGTCCAATGTTAAAAACATTGGACTTTTCTTGACTATTTTATATTTTTCAGAGTTGTGAAACAAAGGAACTCTCCATTCCTTTAAATTTATGCGACACCTTTTGCATGTCCTTTCCAACTTTCTCGTTGAGGATCTTAGCATAAATCTGTGTGGTGGCAATGTTTTTATGTCCTAACATTTTACTTAAACTCTCTAAAGGAACACCCTCGCTTAAAAATAGCGTGGCAAAGGTATGACGTGCCAAATGAAAGGTTATTTTCTTTTCCCTTAAGCAGTCAATTTGATTAGATATTCGCTTTAAACCATTATTACAAACAGAATTGGAGGGTACAGGAAATATTGTTCCATCTTTTGTCAATCCTTTATATTTTTCAATAATCATTTTTGGAATATCCAAAAGCATCACGTTTGACGATGTAGCCGTTTTCTTTCTGCGTACGATTATCCATTGGTTACCATCAAAAAAGTCTTGAATATTACTGTTTCTAAGTCCTTTCATATCTGAATAGGAAAGACCTGTAAAGCAACTGAAAACAAACAAGTCTTTAACTAATTCGTCTTTCTTTTTATCGCAGTTGAATGTTACAAGCTGTTCCAATTCGTTCCGTAACAGATAACCACGGTCTTTGTCCTTTTTAGTATTCTTGTACTCGCAGAACGGATTAAAGGCAAGATGCTTTCTGCTCATTGCCAATCGGCAAAGCGTGGTAAATCCAATCATATACAGCCAAATGGTATTGTGTGTCAAACTTTGGTCATCACGCAAGTAGTAATCAAAGTCCTGCACAAAATCTGGAGTAAGGTCGTTAAAGGACACATCGGAATAACCGTATTTTGTAAGTGCAAAATTTCGCAGGTGTTTTAAAAGTATTTTGTATTTACTGCATGTGCCATTTACCCGAAGTCCGCTGTTTACCTTTTTTTCATAGTCGGACAGGAACTGTTCATAGAATTTGAAAAAGGTCAGTTCTCCGCTCTCCATCCCAAGAAAGGCATTTTTAAGTTTAGCACTGTTTACAGCCCCCTCGTTCTTCAGGATTTTGGAATAGCATTCCTCAATACCCGAACGAATTTTGTCAAGTTTGCTGTTTGTGTCTTGGGCTTCTCGGCTTTTACCTAAAACCCTTCCGTACTTCAAATCCCAATTTGATGCAGAAATATCCAGCTTGGTACTGAATGCAGACTGTTTGCCGTTTACGGTAATCCTGCACATAACCGTAACTTTCCCGTTCTTCTTCGGGGCATTTTTTTTAAGGTAGAAAAGAACCTTAAACGTTGATTTTTTTGTCGTTTCCATAATCACAATTCTTAATGATAAAATTAAACCTATGTGAGCTACGGAACAATATGAAAAACTATGCAGAAAGCTGAAATACAGCATCTTAAAACGATTGTTTGTAATGTTTGAAAGTAACGTTTTAGTAACCTTACTTTTGCCAAACATCGCTTTTTACTGCTTTTTATCTCATCACCAAAAAATCATAAAACGGCTGTAAAGTCTTTATTTACAACCGTTTTGCCTGTTATTAATCTTTGATGTATTTTTACTGAAAATTTATTTTAAAGCATAATTTGAAATCAGAACATTTGCCGAAATATTTAGTTTTTCGGTTAATTTTCGAATCATATCAAGAGTAAGTTTTTGCTTTCGATTCAATACTTCTGAAGTTTTACTTTTGGAACCAATAAACGGTACCAAATCTTTTTGCTTTAAATCCATCTCTTCCATGCGGATTCGAATTGCTTCAATCGGATCGGGTGAGTCGATTTGATAATATTCATTTTCAAAATTTTCGATTAGTATCGAAAGGATCTCCGCTTCGTCGCCTTCGGGAGAATTCGCAGGAGCATCAAAAATTTCATCTAATCTCTTAAGTGCCTTGTAGTATTGATCGTCGTTCTTTATAGGTTTAATTGTCATGTCTCAGGTCTTAAATTTCGTCTGCGTTGATCTGGTCATAATCAGAACGGGTTCCAACAAATCGGATGAATGCCCAACGTTTTTCGTAATTGAATTTCACTACCAACCGATAAGAATTGCCTTTAATGTTAAAAACAACTCGGCTGTTTTTAAGAATACTCGCAGTAGCAAAAGAATTTTTGATGTCCGCAGGACACGTCCATTCCGAATTTTTTGCCACATCATACCATGTTTTCAAGTACTGTTCGGCATCAGAATGCATTTCCCAAAATTCTTTGAGTGTTCTTTTTGCGATGATTCTTTTCATTTCTTATACAAAGATAAAAAAAGTTCCTAAATCAGGAACTTTTCAAATGGATATTTCTAAAATCAATTTTTCAATCACAAAAATTTCTCATCTTCAATAGGTCAAGAGATTACTGAAACACTTATCAATTCAAGAATCAACACAATGATCATCAAAATTTAGGAGCATAAATCTTAACTACGCTAACTTTGATACCAAGAGTGAATCCCCCACTTTCTCCACATTCACCAAGTTGTTCTTCGTTAAATTTTTCGTCGCCTTATCCCATTTTTTACCTGAAAGTTGCGAACGGTTTTTCACTTCCGAAAGTTGCATGGGTTCTTCCTGGGAATTAAGGATTTCCAAAATCACTTTTTCGTCTTCTCCCAATTCGATTCGCGGCTCGGTTTTTTCCGGGCGCATCTGCGGGAAGAACAGCACTTCCTGAATTGACGGATTATTGGTCAAAAACATGATCAGGCGGTCCATGCCGATTCCCAAACCTGAAGTAGGCGGCATTCCGTATTCCAAAGCCCGCAGGAAATCGTGGTCAATGAACATCGCCTCGTCGTCACCTCTTTCCGAAAGTGCGAGTTGTGCCTCGAAACGCTCTCTTTGGTCGATCGGGTCGTTCAGCTCCGAATAGGCGTTTGCGATTTCTTTTCCGCAAACCATCAATTCGAAACGCTCCGTCAAACCTTCTTTGGTTCTGTGTTTTTTGGTTAATGGCGACATCTCGATCGGGTAATCGGTGATAAAAGTGGGTTGAATAAAGTTTCCCTCACATTTTTCGCCGAAGATTTCATCGATGAGTTTTCCTTTGCCCATCGTCTCATCAACTTCAATTCCGATGGATTTCGCAAAATCGTAAAGTTCCTGCTCGGTTTTCCCGGTGATGTCGAAACCGGTGAATTTTTGGATGGCTTCCGTCATCGAAACTCTTGGATACGGCGCTTTCCAGTTGATGGTGTGCTCCCCGAAAGTGGATTCGGTCTTCCCATTCACCTGAACTGCGGTGTATTCCAACAGTTTTTCGGTGAATTCCATCATCCAGTTGTAATCTTTGTAGGCCACGTAAATTTCCATCGCCGTGAATTCCGGATTATGGGTTCTGTCCATCCCTTCGTTTCTGAAGTTTTTGGAGAATTCATAAACTCCGTCAAATCCACCAACAATCAATCTTTTTAAATAGAGTTCATTGGCAATTCTTAAATATAATGGAATGTCTAAAGCATTGTGATGCGTAATGAAAGGTCGCGCCGCAGCTCCTCCCGGAATGGATTGCAGAATCGGAGTTTCCACTTCGAAATAGCCGGCATCGTTGAAAAAAGTTCGCATCGCGTTGAACATTTTGGTTCTTTTCACGAAAACATCTTTCACTTGCGGATTCACCACCAAATCAACATATCGTTGTCTGTATCGGAGTTCCGGATCGTTGAACGCGTCGAAAATATTTCCGTCGGCATCTACTTTCGGCAATGGCAGCGGACGAATGGTTTTTGTCAAAAGCATGAAATCTTTCACCATCACAGTCATTTCACCTACCTGGGTTTTGAAGAGCTCGCCTTCAATTCCAATAATATCACCAATATCTAAAAGGTGTTTATAAACCTCGTTGTACATTGTTTTGTCTTCACCGGTGCAGATTTCGTCTCGGTTGAAATACACTTGAATTCTGCCTTCGGAATCCTGTAATTCAGCAAAACTCGCTTTCCCCTGAATCCTTCTGCTCATCAATCTTCCGGCGATTTTCACCTTTTTGCCTTCCTCAAAATTTTCTTTGATGGATTTGGTGGTTTCGGTGATCTGGTAAGCTGCTGCGGGAAATGCGTCGATTCCCATTTCAGTCAGTTTCTGCAATTTTTCACGTCGGATGATTTCCTGTTCTGATAACGACATTTTCTTTAAATTTTTTAAGTTGCAAAAATAGTGATTTTTTGGGTATGATTTTTTCCCTCAGCATATTACTTTCTAGCGGTTTGGTGATCCCCATTGAATATATTTTTACGGTTTTGCTGAATGAATTGGGCGGCATGTCTTTATTTGATTTAATTCTAAATTGATAAAACTCATTTTTTTGCGAGAAAATTTTTGTATAACTTTGCGATATGAAAAAGTGGATTTCCTATTTCTTTATCTGCGCTTATCTTCTAAGTTTTCCGGAAGCCAGGCAGATTTTGAAATTTCCCACTTTGGTAGAACATTTTATTTCTCATAAACTTCGGGATCACCAAACTACTTTTGCTTCCTTTTTGAAGATGCATTATTTGGAGGATCATGGCATAGACGCGGATTATAGCCAGGATATGAAGTTGCCATTCAAAGTTCAGGATTCTTCCCATTATTCACTGAATATTATTGTTCCTCCCAGCAATTCCGAAACCTTGGCGGAACGCAGTCACTTGATCGATGGGGTGAAACATAATTTTGTGTACGCTGAAAGTTTTTTTCCGTCTATTTTCTTAAAAATTTGGCAACCGCCTAAGATTTGATTTAAAGTTTTTTAAGCCCAAATTGTGTCTGATCCAGAAGGTTTTGGACATGATTGCAATTTCAAAAAAAATCTAAATTTTTAAATTAAATCAAAATGAACAATGCACATTTGCATATGGTGATAAACCATTTGCCAATCATATTTCCAATCGCTGGAATCGTGGTCCTTTTAGTCGGAATTTTTTCAAAATCCGAAGTCAGCAAAAGAAATTCTTATCTATTATTCATAATCGGTGCAATGGCCTCAATTGCCGCGATGGCAACTGGAGAAGGAGCTGAGGAAACCGTGGAAAACCTTCCCGGAGTTGCTGAAAGTTTAATCAAAACCCACGAAGAAGCCTCCGAGCTTTTTGCGGGATTATCTTATGTTTTGGGCGGTGCGTCTTTGCTCGCACTCCTAGCAAATTTCAAAGCTTTTAAGATCAACAATTTGATGCAGTTTGTCGTTTTGGCCATTTCGGCTGGTTCGCTGTATTTTGCGGTGGAAGCCGGTAGAACTGGTGGTGAAATCCGACATACCGAAATCCGAAGCGGGGCGGTCATCAAAACTGGCGAACAGGGTGAAAATGCTTACCAAAACGGTTCTGAAAACACAAAAAAAGAGAAAGATGAAGATTGATCCTTTCCGGGATCTTTTTTCATGACCATAAATAGTCTATACGAAGTGAGTATGGACTATTTCCAAACTGCAATTATTTGATTATCTTTCCATATCATTTTTCAAAATCTACTATTAAAGGAAAATGAGCCATGGATCCACTTACATTAAATTCGAAAAAAGAGAATGTTAAACAGAATTATAGAATTTTCCATAAAGAATAAGTTCATCATTATTTTGATGACCTTGGGATTGGTGATTTATGGAACCTTCGAAGTTACCAAACTGCCGATTGACGCAGTTCCAGATATTACCGATAACCAGGTCCAGCTCATTACCGTTTCACCCAGTTTGGGTGCTCCGGATGTGGAGCGTTTCATCACTTTTCCTTTGGAGCAGGCGAATGCGAATATCCAGGGAATCAAAGAGATGCGGAGTTTTTCCAGATTTGGGTTGTCCGTAATTACCATTGTTTTTAAGGAAAATGTTGATATTTATTTGGCGCGTCAGCAAGTTGCGGAGCGGTTGCAACAGGTTTCTCAGAATATTCCTGCCAGTTTAGAAGTTCCACAAATGGCACCGATTTCTACCGGCTTGGGAGAAATTTACCAATATGTTGTTCGTCCGAAAAAAGGTTACGAACACCGCTACAATGCGATGCAGCTCAGAACAATTCAGGATTGGGTGGTTCGCAGACAACTTTTGGGAACGGAGGGAGTTGCTGATGTAGCCAGTTTCGGGGGCGATTTGAAACAGTATGAAGTCTCAATCAATCCGGCCCAGCTAAAAGCGATGGGCGTCACGATGAATGAAGTTTTTGATGCGCTCCAAAAAAATAACCAAAATACGGGAGGAGCCTATATTGAAAAAGGTCCAACCGTACTGTTCATCCGAACCGAAGGTTTGATGGGCAAAATTCCCGATATCGAAAATACGGTGGTGAAAAATCTTTCAGACGGCACTCCCGTTTTGATTAGAAATGTGGGAACCGTTCAGTATGGAAAGGCAATCCGATACGGTGCGATGACTTATAATGGGGAAGGTGAAGTTGCAGGTGCTGTTGTGATGATGATGAAAGGGGCCAACTCCAATCAGGTCATCAAAAAAGTGAAAGAAAGGATCGCCGAAATTGAGAAAACACTTCCGGAAGGTGTTAAAATTGACGCTTTTTTAGACCGGACAAAAATGGTGAACAACGCTATTTCCACCGTGGAAAAAAACCTCTTGGAAGGTGCGCTTATCGTGGTTTTCGTGCTGGTTTTGTTTCTCGGTAATTTCCGGGCGGGTTTCCTGGTCGCATCTATTATTCCTTTGGCGATGCTCTTTGCCATCATCATGATGAATATTTTCGGGGTTTCCGGGAACCTGATGAGTTTGGGAGCATTGGATTTCGGATTGATTGTGGATGGCGCCGTGATCATCGTGGAAGCCGTTTTGCACAGGCTTCACCACCTGAAAAATTTTCAGAATAGGAGTATTTCGCAGTCATTTATGGATGATGAAGTTTATACAGCTTCAAGTAAAATGATGAATTCTGCAGTGTTTGGGCAAATCATCATCCTGATTGTTTATCTGCCAATTTTGAGTTTGCAGGGAATCGAGGGGAAAATGTTCAAACCAATGGCACAGACGGTAATTTTCGCATTGCTCGGTGCATTTATCCTTTCATTGACTTACGTTCCGATGATGAGTTCGCTTTTCCTTTCCAAAAAAATTAAAAACCAAAAGACGTTTTCGGATCGAATGATGGAGAAACTGGAGCATTTTTACTTCAGTACTTTAGAAAAAGTCCTCAGGATTCCTAATATTGTGTTTTTCACGGTGGTTGGATTTTTCTTGTTGTCTGTTTTTGTGATGACCAGATTGGGTGGCGAATTTATACCGAGTCTCCCGGAAGGTGATTTCGCGGTTGATACGCGGGTTTTGCCGGGAAGTAATTTGAAAACTTCCACCGAAGCGGTCTTAAAGTCACAGCAAATCCTTTTGAAAAAATTCCCGGAAATCGAAAAAATAGTCGGAAAAACGGGAAGTTCGGAAATTCCAACCGATCCGATGCCGATTGATGCAAGTGATATGATGATCATCCTGAAACCGAGAAAAGAATGGACCTCGGCAAAAACTTACGATGATCTTGCGGAGAAAATGTCAAGCGAACTGAAGAAAAATGTAATCGGCGTTACTTATTCCTTCCAATATCCCGTTGCCATGAGGTTTAATGAGTTGATGACGGGTGCAAGACAGGACGTGGTCTGCAAAATTTTTGGGGAAAACATGGATACCCTGAAAGTTTACGCAGAAAAGTTGGGGGACATCTCTAAAGAAATTAATGGCGCCCAAAATATTTATGTGGAGCCGGTTTCGGGAATGCCGCAGATTGTAATTTCCTATAATCGGGGGGCGCTTTCTCAATTTGGATTGAATGTGAATGACGTCAATAATATCGTGAACACCGCATTTGCAGGCCAATCAACAGGTTCCGTTTTCGAGGGTGAAAAGAAATTCGATTTGGTGGTCAGATTGAGCGGAAATCAGAGAAAAAATGTGGAAGATGTCAACAACCTCCTGATTCCCACACCTAATGGAACAGAAGTTCCGTTAAGTTCGGTTGCCAAAGTGGAATTGAAGGAAAGCATCAACCAAATTCAGCGAGAAAATGCACAGCGAAGGATTATCGTGGGTTTCAATGTGAGAAACCGGGATATTCAGTCCACAGTGGAGGATTTGCAGGCCAATGTTGAAAAGAAACTTGATCTTCCTGCGGGATATTCAATCAGCTATGGGGGAACTTTCGAAAATCTTCAGGAAGCTAAATCCCGTCTTTCAATTGCGGTTCCGGTGAGTTTGCTGTTGATCCTGCTGATGCTTTATTTCGCATTTAATTCCATAAAATATGGATTGCTTATATTTTCGGCAATTCCGCTTTCTGCGATCGGTGGAATCTTATCCCTCTGGATGAGGGACATGAATTTCAGCATTTCCGCAGGTGTGGGATTCATCGCTTTGTTTGGGGTTGCTGTTTTGAACGGTATCGTTCTGGTTGCGGAATTCAACCGTCAAAAAGTAGATCATGCGGATTTGAAAAAGGCAGTGAAATTAGGAGGAAGAACAAGATTGCGCCCCGTCTTGATGACGGCGTTTGTGGCATCATTCGGGTTTTTACCGATGGCTTTAAGCAATGGTGAAGGCGCGGAAGTGCAGAGACCTCTTGCTACTGTGGTGATCGGCGGTTTGCTGCTTGCGACTTTTCTCACCCTCTATCTTTTGCCGGTGATGTACATTTGGTTTGAGAAAAATTTTCCGGACCGAAAAAGAAAACTGCACGAACTGAGCGACAAAGAAGATGGTTATGAAGCTTAAACATTAAGAATTTGAATTAAAATGAAATATCTAAAATATATACTGCTCATGCTTCCCGGAATTGGATTTTCACAAATTCCGATTTCCTTAGAAACTGCTGTTCAAAAGGCATCAGAACAGAATTTGAGCTTAAAGTCCGGACAATTGCGAATAGACTATCAGGAAAAAATGAAAAATTCCTACAAGGTGATTGATCCTTTAAATGTTTCGGCAGAATTAGGTCAGATGAATTCTGCGTATTTCGATAATGCGATCATCGTAAACCAGACTTTCAGGTTGCCGTCTTTTTACAAAACGCAAAAACAGGTCTTAACGGAAGAATGGAAAAGTTCCGCTTTAAACCTGGATGTTCAAAAATGGCAGCTCAAACGTGAAATTGCGCTGGTTTACAATAATTTGAACTATCTGGATGAAAAGGAAAAATTGCTTAGAAAAACCGACAGCATTTATACCAATTATTACAAAAGGGCAGAGCTACGCCTGAAAAAGGGCGAAAGTAATATCCTGGAGAAGACCACGGCAGAAGCATTTTTAAACCAGGCAGAAATTCAGTTGCAAAGTCTGTTGAAAGACCGCGACATTGCACTTTATCAGTTCAATTACCTCATTGGTGATGGCGAAATCTATACCCCTGAAAAAGGTGATTTTTTTCGAGGTACACTCAATTACGATGAGCATTTTGCCGGAAATCCTGTCGTTCTAAAACAGCTGGAACAACAGAAAAACATCGAAAATGCAAAACTGGAAAATGAAAGAAAGAAATTGCTGCCGAGCTTTAATGTAGGTTTAAGGTCTATGACCATGAAAGGAAATGGTGCAGACGACAAACTGTATGACGGGATTCACCGGTTTCAATCCGGCGTGATTGGGGTTGGCTTGCCGATTTTCAACACCGCCCAGAAAGCGGTAATTGAAGGTCAAAAGATCAATCAGCTGATCGCCGAGAATAATTACGAAATTGGAGCCAGAAACCTTAAAAATCAATATGCAAAGACTTTTGGTGAATACCAAAAACTGAAATCGGAAATCGAGTATTATCAAAAATCAGGTTTGAAAAATGCGGAAACGATTCTTTTTACGGCAAATCTCTTGTTGAAAGAAGGTGAAACCAATTACCTGGAATACACGATTCTGGTAAATCAAAGTCTGGAAATCCAGAACAAATATATTGATGCACAAAAACTTCTGAATGAAAAAATAATCGAACTGAACAGCCTGAAAAGTGAGTAAGGACAGTGGCGAGGCTGCTTCATTAATGTTAAAAAAGATATAATCAAAATGAAAAAAACAACCCTTATATTATCTCTGTTTGTTTTCCTGTTTTCCTGTTCTAAGGGAGAAGATGCGAAAACGGAGGAAAAATTTGCAATTTCAGGTGATCAGATTACGCTTACAGATCTGCAGAAGAAAACAGCGGGAATCGAAATCGTGTCTCTCAGCAAGGAAACCATTGCCAATAAAATTCTGTTAACCGGTCAAATCAACCTTCCTCCAAATGCCATGGCTGAAGTTTCATCCACGAGTGGCGGAATAGTGAAAAGCGCAAGATTTTTGCCCGGAAACTATGTCTCCAAAGGTCAGACTTTGGCAATTATTGAAAATCCAGACATGGCGGCACTTCAGCAGGAATATCTTCAGGCGAAATCCAATTTAGGATATGCCCAGAAAGATTATGAAAGGCAGAAATACCTGAATAAATTTCAGGCAAGTTCCGACAAAGTGACGCAAAGAGCCGCGAACGAAGCGCAAAATCAAAATGCGGCAGTTCGCGGAATCGAGTCCAGGTTGAAAACCTATGGTCTAAATCCCGGCGCGGTGAACTCAGGAAATATCCAGAAGTCGATCGCAGTGGTTGCACCAATTTCCGGCTATATTTCAGCGGTGAATGTAGCTCTTGGACAGCATGTTTCCCCGGCTGATGTGCTGTATTCCATTGTCAACAACGGCAGAATGCATCTGGCTTTAAAGGTTTTCGAGAAAGATTTGGGTAAAATTTCTTTAGGCCAGAAAGTTTTTGCTTTTACTAACCAAAACCCCGAAAAAAAGTATGCGGCAACTGTGGCCTTGATCGGAAAAGATTTTGCGGCGGACAGAAGCGTCTATGTACACTGTGAATTGAATGAAAAAGATGCATCCCTTATTCCCGGAACCTTTATGAATGCCGAGATTGAAGTGAATGCCGAGGTAGGTTTGACGATTTCTGACGATGGAATTGTTTCCTGGGAAGGCAAGCAATATATCTTTGAGGAAGTGAAACCCAATACCTATAAAATGCTTCCCGTAACCATTGGGAATTCTGAAAACGGAATCACTGAAATCTTGAACAATACCAGTCATTTTCAGAACAAGAAATTTGTCACAAAAGGCGCCTATCATTTGCTGATGGCACTAAAGAATATGGAGGAATAGGATAGTTTTGGTGATGATGTGGTATCATAATTTTGATAATGGTTTCTAAAAAAGAAAAACCGAAATTTGTATGCCATTATGAAACCTAAAACTCAAAACCCGTCTGCCAAAACGCAGACTTAAAAAAAAAAAAAACGATGAACCTAAAGAACATTCAAACCGAAGTTGACGCATCTTACCTGTATGCGCTTCTAGCAGAAAAAGAAGAAGACGAAAATGCGAAAGAAGTCTTCTCGCAAATGAGTGAAATTGAAAAGTCTCATGCGGTAGCATTTTTGGAGAAAGCCGGACTTTCACCGGATAAAATGCCAAAACCATCGGGTAGGGCCAAAACCTTAAAGTTGATTGGTGGAATCTTGGGCTATGATTATGTTTTAGGGGTTTTGATGGATACGGAGAAATCGATCTCCGCATCAGTGGGGAAGGCAAGAAAACTGACTAATACTGAAAGAGCCGTCACAGATACCGCTCATGTGAAAATCCTGGAAAATCTCATTGAAAATAATCCAAATATTTCTGGGCATACGCTTTCCAGATTTGAAAAAAGACACCGGTCGGTTGGTGGAAATGCCCTTCGTGCTGCTGTTTTGGGTGGGAATGATGGTTTGATTTCAAATTTCTCGCTCATCATGGGAGTTGCCGGTGCTGCGAGTGACCAAAAAGCTGTAATCCTGGCAGGAATTGCGGGACTTCTGGCGGGTTCTCTTGCGATGGCGCTAGGCGAATGGATTTCCGTGCAAAGTTCAAAAGAACTTTATGAAAACCAGATGGATCTCGAAATGGATGAGTTGGAAGTCAATCCGGAAGGTGAGGAAAGAGAGATTGCATTAATTTACAGGGCCAAGGGAATTCCGCAAAATCAGGCAGAAGAAATAGCCAAAGAAATCATGACTGACCAAGCGAAAGCACATGAATTTTTGGTGAAGGAAGAACTCGGCATCAATTCGGAAGAATTGAAAGGTTCGGCTTGGGAAGCATCCATCGCTTCATTTTTTATGTTCGCGATTGGAGCGATCATTCCGCTTTTCCCGTTCTTCTTTTTCGGTGGGATGAAGGGAATCATGATCAGTGCAATCTGCAGTGCAATGGGATTATTTGGAATTGGAGCCGCAATTACTTTGTTCACTGGAAAAAGCGTCTGGTTTTCAGGTCTTAGAATGGTCGTCTTTGGATTAATTGCTGCTGCGATCACGTTTGGAATAGGAAGGCTTATTGGGTTTTCTGTAGCATAGCGTTTCTGCGGGATTTGAAATGTTCGAACGGTTTCGAGCAGGGAATGAATATTTTCTGAGCGGTGAACTATGATCGAATAATTCAAAACCAACTCAAACCTTTATCTTTGCCAGATGAAAATTCTGGTTTTTGATAATTACGACAGCTTCACCTATAATCTTGTTCAAATGATTGAGCAGATTGTGGGTCAATCGGTTTCCGTCTTTAAAAATGACCAGATTTCGGTGAAAGAAATTGAAGATTTCGATAAAATCATTTTGTCTCCCGGTCCGGGAATTCCTTCGGAAGCAGGAATATTGTTGGAGGTGATCAGGAATTATGCCGGAAAAAAGCCGATTCTAGGTGTTTGTCTCGGGCAGCAGGCGATTGCTGAAGCTTTTGGCGGAAGTCTGATCCACTTAAAAGAAATTTATCATGGAATCGCCACGGAATCCATTCAGACAGCAGAACATAAAATTTTTAATAACTTACCAAAAAAGCTGGAAGTCGGAAGATACCATTCATGGGCGGTAAATCCTGAGAACTTTCCCGAAGAATTGCAGGTGACTTCCGTTGATCAGGAGGGAATGATTATGTCCTTAAAACACAGGGTCTATGATCTGCATGGAGTCCAGTTTCATCCGGAAAGTATTCTGACTCCATTGGGAAAAAAAATATTGATGAATTTTTTGTTAAATTAAGAAAGGTAACCACCTCAAAGCAGTTACCTTTTCTTCTTCTTTTTTCATCATTTGTGTACTGCAAAGATACGGTATTTTTTTAATTCACAAAGGAGTGAAAAATCGTCCTTCAGACAAATTGTACAGATTTGATGAGGATGCGGAATTGCCCGAAATAATGAAAAAAATTAATTACTATGAGAAAAATGGTGAGTGGCCCGATTAGGGATAAAGAGCGGACAAAGGCCAAACTGATCAAGACGATCGGTAAAATCATAAAAACAGGTGGTTTCCACCAACTTAAAGTAACGAAAATTGCGGAAACAGCAGGGGTTCACAGAAAACTGATTTATGAATATTTCGGTAGCGTGGAGAATCTGGTGAGTGAATATCTGTGGTTGCAGGATTACGGAAGCTCCGCACAGAAAATTCACTTCTCAGAGATCGATTTTTCAGACAGCGGAAAGGATTATTCAAAAATGTTGCTTGCAAAGATGTGGGATGCACTTGCTGAAAATAAGGAGCTGCAGAAAATAATTATCTGGGAATTATCAGAACATAATGAAATCCTGCGGAGACTTTCTGACCAACGTGAAGAGCTGGGAATGAAGTTGTTTAATCAAGTGATGCTTCCTTATTTTAAAGAAAATGAAAAGAAATACCGCGCAATTTTAGCAATACTGATTTCCGCCACCTATTACCTTTCGCTGCATGCAGAATCGAATGGAAGTCTTTTCGCAGGATTGGATATTCATCAGAGTGAAGACCGGCAAACGATCAACGAAGCAATGAACGATATCATCGAAATGGCGTATGAAAAATATAAGTAAAATCATTATGTTATTTGATGCATAATGATTTAATTCGCTACCTTTGGACCCGAAAATCAAAGAATGACCATTCCGCAAAATAAAACCCTGCACTTTACCGACCTTGGTTTGATGGATTATCTTCCCGCATTTGAACATCAGCAAAAACTGATGGATTCGATTACTAATTTGAAAACCGAAAATCGAAACAGGAGTGAGGAGGAATATGAAGAAACTCCCAATTACTTTCTGTTTGTGGAGCACCCGCATGTGTACACGTTGGGGAAATCCGGCCATGAGGAGAATATGCTCGCCAACTCAGAAAAACTGAAGGAAATTGAAGCAACATTCGTAAGAACCAATCGTGGCGGCGATATCACATATCATGGTTTCGGGCAAATCGTGGGTTATCCCATTTTGGATTTGGATAATTTTCAATCCGATATTTTCCTGTACATGAGAAATCTGGAAGAAGTCATCATCCGCACCATAGCGGAATATGGTTTGAAAGGGGAAAGAAGCGAAGGTGAAACTGGAGTTTGGCTAGATGTGGGAAAACCTTACGCAAGAAAAATTTGTGCAATGGGCGTGAAAACCTCAAAATGGGTGACCATGCATGGTTTTGCTCTAAATGTGAATACCGATTTAAGGTATTTTGAATATATCATTCCATGTGGAATTAAAGACAAATCAGTCGCATCACTTGCCCGCGAACTGGAACGGAAATTTTCTGATGAAGAAGTGCAGGAATTGAAATCGAAAATCAAAAAGCATTTCGCAGAAGTCTTCCAGGCAGAGTTTATCTAAAATATTTTTGTACCTTTATAGACCTGTGTGGTCTCTTCCAGCATCGTTCTCGCATGATTCCTAAAATCCAGCAAATGATCTGAACAGCAGTGTTGGTAATGATATTCCTGGGTTTCCCATCTTTCGATCAGTATGAAAACACCTTTTTGCTCATGGTCTTCGATCAGGTCATATTGCAGACAACCTTGTACTTTACGGGTTTCAGATACCAGTTTTTTGAAAAGCTCAATGGCTTCCATCAAATAATTTTCCTTAAAACGGAAAAGCGCGACGATATGCAGATTCATTTTGAGATGATATTATAAACCTCAAAATTAAATTTTTTAATTATCAAATTCTTAATTTATAAAGGTCAATTTTCAGATTCTTTAAATTATTTTATCTTTGTAGAAATCCAAAAAAGAAAATGGCAGAATATAAATTATTACTTCCCTCGATGGGAGAAGGCGTGATGGAAGCTACAATTATCAGCTGGTTGTTCAATGAAGGAGATGTGGTGAAAGAAGATGACTCCGTGGTGGAAATTGCGACAGACAAAGTAGACTCCGATGTTCCGACACCGGTTTCAGGTAAGATTATCAAAATTCTTAAGCATAAAGACGAAGTGGCAAAAATTGGCGAAGCAATCGCTATTTTAGAAACTTCAGCTCAAACTGAAGCGATCACAGAACAACCGCAGATCCCGGAATCCCGCCCAGATGTAAAAACCGAGCTGCCCAATTTGGAACCAGAAGTACTGAAAGCTCTGGAAACATCCATGGAAAGCGCCAAAGTGTTGGCCGGAGTTCCGGCAACCGACTTGTATTTGTCGCCTTTGGTAAAATCCATAGTACAGCAAGAAAATATTTCCGCTTCCGAACTGGAATCCATCAAAGGAAGTGGTTTGGAAGGCAGAATCACCAAGGAAGATATTTTGGCTTTTGTGAAAAACCGAGGTCAGGGTTCAGCAGAAAGAACAGTTCCGGTTCCAACTCCGGTCGCGCAAGTTGCGGCTCCGGTTCAAGTACCGGTAAACGTTTCTGCGGGAGACGAAATCATCCAAATGGACCGAGTGCGAAAAATCATCGCCGATGCCATGGTGAACTCAAAACGTATTTCGCCACACGTCACCTCTTTCATAGAGACCGATGTAACGAATGTGGTGAAATGGCGCGCAAAGCACAAGGATATTTTCGAAAAGCGGGAAGGTGAAAAACTCACATTTATGCCTATCTTCGTGAAAGCGATCGTGAAAGCAATACAGGATTTCCCAATGATCAATATTTCCGTAGATGGCGACAAAATCATTAAAAAGAAAAACATCAATATCGGAATGGCAACCGCTTTACCGGATGGCAACTTGATCGTTCCGGTCATCAAAAACGCAGATCAGCTGTCACTTTCCGGTTTGGCAAAAGCCATTAATGATTTGGCATACAGAGCCAGAAACAAGAAACTTCGTCCGGAAGATACGCAAGGTGCAACTTACACGATTTCCAACGTGGGAAGTTTCGGTAATCTGATGGGAACGCCCATTATTCCGCAACCTCAAGTGGCCATCATGGCGATTGGAGCGATCGTGAAAAAACCAGCAGTTCTGGAAACCAAAGATGGAGATGTGATCGCGATTCGCCAGATGATGTTCATGTCCCACTCTTATGACCACCGCGTGGTTGACGGTTCCCTCGGCGGAATGTTCCTGAAGCATGTCCATGATTATCTTCAGAATTGGGATTTGGACACCGAAATATAGGATCTGGAAGTCAGAATCTACCGAAAATAAACCTTCAAAAATTTTTTGGAGGTTTTTTTTGGAGCTGTTTCCCGCTTTCCGCCTGTCTGCCGACAGGCAGGCTATATCTTTTTTGTTTTGCCATCACTATTTCCACCGCCGAAAACAAAAAAGGATGCCGCTGCAATCGGGGCTATGGATTTCGTCATCATTTCACTATTTTTGACAAAAAATTTAGATATGTTCAAAATCCGAAAAGCCACAGCGCAAGATATCCCCACCATTTTTGACCTCATCAAAAAACTCGCTGTTTACGAGAAACTCGAAAACGATGTCATCACTTCAGAAGAGGAATTGAAAGAAAATATTTTTGACAAAGATTTTGCCAAAGTCTTAATAGGAGAAGAAGACGGTAATCCGGTTGGATTTGCTTTATATTTCTATCATTTTTCCACCTTCGTCGGAAAACCCGGAATGTATCTTGAAGATCTTTTCGTGGAGCCAGATTACAGAGGGAAAGGCTATGGAAAAAAACTGTTGATCGAGTTGGCAAAAATCGCAGAGAACGAAAAATGTGGCCGTTTTGAATGGTCAGTTTTGGACTGGAACACCCCATCCATCGAATTCTACAAATCGCTCGGCGCAAAACCTATGGACGAATGGACCGTTTTCCGCCTGGATAAAAAGGGAATTTCCGAGTTGGCAAAACTTTGATTTTCAAGCATATGAAATAGCCTTTTTGAAAATATTTGTAACCTTTTTTCAAATTTCGACTCTATTCTATTGTGAAGTGATTTTGAATTTAACCGCCTCGGCAAAAACTTCTGTCGGGACACAAAATAATAGATTATGAAAAATGTTACAAAACTCGTGGCGATCTCTTTATTGGCATCAACACTTCTGTTGATTTCTTACAGCTGCAAAAAAACAATTGAACAGCCTGCAAGCACAGAAACAACCACAGAAACCACCGCAACTCCGGAAGTGGCAACTCCAGCTCCTGAACCTGCAAAACTAACTGACCCGGAAATTGCGTCCATCGCGGTAACTGCAAACCAAATCGACGTTGATTATGCGGAAATCGCATTGAAAAAATCGACCAACAAAGCCGTTACAGATTTTGCGAAAACAATGGCGAAAGACCACAAAGCCGTGATTGACCAAGCGGTTGCCTTGGCAAAAAAACTGAATGTTACTCCGCAGGATAACTCCACCACACAATCCCTGTTGAAAGGAGCAACAGATGTGAAAGCAAAATTTGAAACCAAATCCGCGGCTGATTTTGACAAAGCCTATGTGGATAATGAAGTGGAATATCATAAAGCCGTTATTTCCGTTGTGGAAAATGATTTGATTCCCAGTGCGACAAATCCGGAACTGAAAGCGCTTTTGGAATCTGCGCTTCCACTTTTTAAAGAACATTTGGCTCATGCGCAGATGGTTCAAAAAAGTCTGAAATAATGAAAACCCAAAATTTGGGAAGGGCAACTGGATTTACTATTTTGCTCTTCTTGGCATGTTCTTGTGTTCAGAAAGGCGATTCAATCCCTGAAACCAGTGATACAGCTGCAGAAAATCCTGGTTCAACAGCTCCTCCAACAGTGGCGAAAGCCGATACCATACTGATCCGGCAAATGAAGTTTAATCCGCAGGAACTGCACGTCAACAAAGGAGCCACGGTGATTTTCGTGAATAAAGATGTAGTTGCACATGATGTGACCTCAAAAGACAAAAAAACATATTCTGATACCATTAAAGTCAATCAATCATGGACCTGGGTTGCCAATGACAGCATGAGTTATTACTGCTCCATTCATCCCACCATGCTTGGGAAAGTTTTGATAAATCCTTAATTATCAACCATAATTTCACCATTTTTCCACTGCTGTCTCTGATTTTTTAAATTCACTTGCTATCAGAACAGCGGTGGAATGATCATGAATTTTAAATTCACTAACTTTAGCTTTCTTAACGATTAGGAAGTGGATTTAACCGAAAATGTTTGGAATGATCATCTAAAACTGACCGATGAAGAAACCATCCAAGAAATTTTGGCTGGCAATTTACATGTTTTCGAAATCCTGATCCGCAGATATAACCCCTTTCTTTACAAAATCGGGAAATCTTACCACTTTTCACAGCAGGATGTTGAGGATCTGATGCAGGATTGCTATCTGAATATTTACAAAAACCTTGCGAAATTTGAGGAACGCTCTACATTTAAAACTTGGATTGCGAAAATCATGCTTCATCTTTGTTACCAAAAAAAGCAGAATTTCAAAAGGTTAAAGAATACGATTTCAGAAGAAAAAACCTACCTTAAAGCTAAAAGAAATCAGTCTTTTTCTCAAGACGGTGCTTTGGTTCACAAAGAATTGGGAATCATCATAGAAACTGCAATTCAAGGAATTCCTATCAACCTTAGAAATGTTTTCGTCTTAAGGGAAATCAACGGTCTGAATACTCAGGAAACCGCAAACCTTCTGCAAATCACCGAAAGCAACGTGAAAGTCCGGTTGAGCCGAGCTAAACAAATGCTCAGGCAAAAAATTGGCGAGAACTATCTTCCGGAAGAGTTGGTGGATTTTCATGATGCTTGCTGTTCCCTTCCTGTGGAAATGATAATGCAGAAAACCGTAAGAGGAGCAAACAATGAATGACTATTCTTAATTGACCGGCTTTTCATCCAGCAAAATATTTGTTGTATTTTTCAAATCAAATAATTTCGCAGTTGCAATGATCTTTGTATTTTTCATCGAAATATTTTCAGCATTTTCTGCGATAAATCCGTTGGTGGCAGTGATGTTTACGTTGTCAAAAAACAGATCATGAATCGGAGCGTTTTCTAAACCGGTCAAACTGATTGCGGTTTCTGCACCAGTACAGACAATATTCTTCAAGTAGAAATACGAATAATCCGGAATCTTTTCGCCCCTGGTTAAATTGTCATTTGATTTGCCGACTTGCTTGTTTTCATAGATTGATGATAGGTAAATCGCCTCGTTCACAATATTTGCCATCTTGATATTTTCAATGTAAATATTCGATACTTTTCCGCCGATTCCCTCATTGCTTTTCACCCGGATTCCGATATCGGTTCCATCAAAAGTGCAGTCGGTCACGAAGATGTTTTTCATGCCGCCATCGGTATTTGAGCCGATTGAGAATCCGCCATGTGCGTTATATACAGTGTTTTTCGCAATAATGATATTTTCAAGCTGCACGTCGTTTTCATTCTTTTTGCCGCTGCTTTTCATGCAGATTCCATCATCACCAACATCCACGGTGCAACCATAAACAAGGACGTTTTTGGAGCCGCTGATGTCTATTCCATCGGTATTCTGCCCCCATTTTGGATTCAGTACTTTCAGGTTATTCAGAATGACGCCATCAGATTGCGAAATATAGACCGTCAATTTTGGAGAATTTTGAATGGTGATTCCGCTCATCTGAAGATTTTTACAGTTGATCAGATTCATCAGATAAGGCCTCTGGAAATCCCTGGTTTTCAGGAAATCATCGGCGGATGCATTTTGTTTCTTTTTGAGGTCATTGAGGATTCTGTCACCATTCATCGCATTTTGAGACGGCCACCAAACTTTTTTGTCGTCACTTAAGGTGCCGGTTTTGATCAAATCGTTCCAGAATTCTGCGGTTACTTTTGATTTTTTCACAGGTCTCCAAGAGTCCCCACCGCCGTCAATGATTCCCTCGCCGGTAATGGTTATATTTTTGACGTTTTTAGCATAAATTGGCGACATCACGAAATAGTCCGTTCCGGCAGAATTTTTCGCAAGCATGGGATATTTCGTGCGGTCTTTCGTGAACTGCAGCACAGCGCCTTTATTGATCTGGATGGTGATGTCGCTTTTCAGTTCGATCGGGCCCAAAAGCCAGATTCCTGCAGGAACGGAAATCACGGTATTTCCTTTGGCTGAACCTTCGTCGATGGCTTTTTGGAATGCTTCCGTATTAATTGTTTTCCCATCTGCAACTGCTCCATAATCCTTCACGGAGATTGTTTTCTGCGATAAAGAAGACTTTGCGGGTTGCGGAAGTTCTACTTTAAAGGGTGCTTTGTCAACATAGGTTTGCCATTCCGGAACCTGTGAGTTAATCGATTGCAAAAAAAAAGTAAACACTATTGCAGTTAATGTGGATTTCTGAAGGTTCATTCTAGGTAAATTTGGATTTTGAGAAAGGAATTATGAAGCAAAATTAGCTATTTTTTGATAGTGGAGATAAGTTTAATTTAAATTTAATTCAATTTCTGCTCCACTAAATTGGAAATGATTCTTTATGATATAGTTCTTTTCGATTTCAAACTTTAAGATTTAGGGCAATATATTATGAAATATAATGCCTAAACCAATGGGTAAAATTGAAATTGTGCAAAAAATTGCAATACGCCACCATCTTCGGTGAAAAGGTTTTTGGATTTCTGCAATTTTTTCAAAGTAATAAAGGCGTTATGAATTTCCTTAGATTCGAATTTGTTCCTGTCAAGATTTTGATTGACAAGATATTAATATTTGGAACGGGATAAGAGAATTCAAAAAATCAAAAATAGTATTGGTCATTGATAAAAATTATATATCTTTGTGTAATCGATTACAAATAAAATTTAATGAAGATGAATTACAGTTTTAGATACGCAGCAAATCCCAATGATGTAAAAAGTTACGATACCGAAAAACTCAGAAGTGAATTTCTCATCGAAACTCTTTTTACTCAGGATGAGGTAAACCTCGTTTATTCCATGTATGACCGACTGATAGTAGGTGGAGTAATGCCTGTGAATGAAAAGGTTTCCCTGGAAACGATTCCTTATTTGAAATCGGAGAATTTCCTTGACCGGCGTGAAGTAGGAATTGTAAATGTGGGCGGAAAAGGCGTGGTTTTGGTTGATGGTGAAATCTTTGAACTCGATAAGAAAGAAGCGCTGTATGTGGGGAAAGGAGTGAAAGAAGTTGTTTTCAGCAGTAAAGACTCTTCAAGTCCCGCTTTGTTTTATTTGAATTCCGCACCGGCTCACGAAGTTTTCCCCACCAAAAAAATTGGTAAGGAAAACGCTATCGTCATCGAACTTGGTGATCAGAATAACGCCAATAAGCGGATCCTCAATAAACTGATCGTAAACGAACTGGTGCAAACCAACCAGCTGCAAATGGGATTAACCGAACTTCTTCCCGGAAATGTTTGGAACACCATGCCTGCGCACACGCATTCCCGAAGAATGGAAGCGTATTTCTATTTCGATTTGCAGGAAGGTCAGACGATTTCTCATTTTATGGGTGAACCGCAGCAAACCCGACATATTTTTATGCAAAATAATCAAGCCGTGCTTTCACCGGAATGGTCCATTCACAGCGGGGCGGGAACTTCGAATTATTCCTTTATCTGGGGAATGGCAGGTGAAAACCTCGATTACGGCGATATGGATATTTGCACACCAAACGAATTGAAATAGGATGGAACTGTTCTCACTTAAAAATAAGACGGCGGTTATCACCGGAGGAACCCACGGTTTGGGAATGGCGATGGCGGAAGGACTTGCAAAAGCCGGTGCCAAACTGGTCATTACCGGAACCACCCCGCAGAAAATGCAGGATGCGCTTGTTTACTACCATTCCAAAGGTTATGATGCAAAAGGCTATCTTTTCGATGTGACCAATGAAGCTGATGCAGCCAAATTTGTTGCCCAAATTACCGAAGAAACCGGCGGAATCCATGTTTTGGTGAACAACGCCGGAATCATCAAAAGGGAATTGGCGCTCACCATGCCGGTCTCTGATTTTAGAAAAGTGGTGGATGTGGATTTGGTGGGACCTTTTATTATGTCGCAACTTGTTGTGAAGCAAATGATTGAAAGAGGTTCTGGAAAAATCATCAATATTTGTTCAATGATGAGCGAGCTTGGCAGAAATTCCGTTTCGGCGTACGCCGCCGCGAAAGGGGGATTGAAAATGCTGACACAAAACCTCGCCACAGAATGGGCGAAATACAATATTCAAGTCAATGGAATTGGTCCCGGCTACTTCGCGACCTCGCAAACTGAGCCGATTCGTGTTGACGGAAATCCTTTCAACGAATTTATCATCAGCAGAACTCCTGCCGGAAGATGGGGAAATCCCGAAGATTTGGAGGGAACTGCCGTATTCCTTGCTTCCAAGGCAAGTGATTTTGTGAACGGACAAGTAATTTATGTGGATGGCGGAATCCTCGCCACCATAGGAAAGCCTTCCAACGAAGATTAATAAAAATCAAAAATGGCAACAAATTTTATTCACGACAATTTTCTTTTAGAAAACAAATTTGCGGAAGAACTGTTTCACAACTATTCCAGGAATCAACCAATAATCGATTACCATAATCACCTTTCGCCTCAGTTGATCGCCGATAACCATGTTTTCGCCAATCTGACGGATGTCTGGATTAAAGGCGACCACTACAAGTGGCGTGCAATGCGAACTTTGGGAATCAATGAAAGTTTTATTACCGGAACGGCTTCCGACAAAGAAAAGTTTCTGCAATGGGGGAAAACGGTTCCTTATACCTTAAGGAATCCGCTTTATCATTGGACTCATTTGGAATTGGCAAGGTATTTTGACATATACGAATTGCTCAATGAAAATTCTGCTGAAAAGATCTATGAAGAAGCCACGGCAAAACTCAATTCACCCGAATACAGCACCCAAAACCTTTTGAGGAAAGTAAATGCCGAATTGGTGTGTACTACCGAAGATCCAACCGATAACTTGGAGCACCACAAAAAGTTGGCCTCAAGTGATTTTGAAATCAAGATGAGCACCGCGTGGAGACCGGATAAGGTGATCTTGATTGAGAATGAGTCTTATAATGATTATCTCAATGCTTTGTCGCAGGTTGCGGAAACAGATATTATTACTTATAATGATTTATTGGAAGCATTGAACAAAAGGCTCAAATTCTTTCACGAAAACGGATGCCGGCTTTCAGACCACGGTTTGGACCAGATTTATTTTGAGGATTTCACCGAAAGCGAAATCGAAAAAATATTTAAAAATAGGAGGGAAGGTCAAACAATTTCAAAAGAAGAAGCGCTGAAATTCCAAACTGCAATCCTGATTTTCCTTGCCGAAAAATACCACGAATTGGGATGGGTTCAGCAATTCCATTTAGGTGCATTGAGAAACAATAATGCCAGAATGCACCGTATTTTGGGACCCGATACAGGATGGGATTCCATCGGGGATTTTTCTCAGGCGGAAAAGCTTTCCAGATTTTTGAACCGCCTGGATTCCAATGATACACTCACCAAAACCATTATCTATAACCTGAATCCGGCAGATAACGAAGTTTTTGCGACGATGATCGGAAACTTTAATGACGGAAGTGTGAAAGGTAAAGTTCAGCTCGGTTCCGGTTGGTGGTTCCTGGACCAAAAAGATGGGATGACCAAACAGTTGAACGCCCTTTCAAATATGGGACTGCTGAGTTGCTTCATCGGTATGCTGACCGATTCCCGGAGTTTCCTTTCCTTCCCGCGACACGAATATTTCAGAAGATTGCTCTGCAACATTTTGGGTGAGGAAATGCAGCGCGGCGAAATTCCTCAGGACGTAGAATTGGTGGGGAAAATGGTTTCGGATATCAGTTATCATAACGCAAAAGAATATTTCAACTTTTAATTAAAACAAAAAAATTATAACGAATGAGCAGAGTAGTAACTTTCGGGGAAATTATGTTAAGACTTGCACCGCAAGGTTTTTTGAGGTTTTCTCAGGCTGATAATTTTGACGTCGTTTACGGCGGTGGAGAATCGAATGTGGCCGTTTCTTTGGCGAATTATGGGATTCCGGTGGATTTCGTGACCCGTTTGCCGAAGAACGATATCGGGCAATGTGCGATGATGGAGATGAGGAAAAGAGGAGTCGGAGTTGACAAAATCGTTTGGGGAGGTGACCGTTTAGGAATCTATTTCCTTGAAACCGGCGCGGTTTCCCGTGGAAGTAAAGTAGTTTATGACCGTGCTCATTCTGCAATGGCGGAAATTCAGCCGGGAATGGTGGATTGGGATAAAGTTTTCGAAGGTGCGGAATGGTTTCATTGGACCGGAATCACTCCTGCAATTTCCCAAAGTTCTGCCGATGTTTGCCTGGAAGCTGTGAAAGCGGCAAGCGCAAAAGGACTGACGATTTCTACCGACTTGAATTACCGTGCTAAATTGTGGAAATACGGTGGAGACCGAGAAAAAATAATGACGGAATTAACTTCCTATTGCGATGTGATTTTAGGTAACGAAGAAGATGCTGAAATGCATTTTGGAATCAAACCCGAAGGATTGGATGTTACCAAACACGGCCACGATGTGAAGGCGGAAGCATTCCTTTCCGTTTGCCAGCAGATGATGCAGAAGTTTCCAAGAGCGAAAAAGGTCATCACTACTTTGAGGGGATCCATTTCGGCTTCGCACAATACTTGGGCCGGAGTTTTATATGACGGCACCAAAATGTTTGAAACCCGTCAATACCAAATCACCGATATTGTGGACAGAGTTGGAGGTGGTGACAGCTTTATGGGCGGTCTGATTTACGGATTGCTTACCTGGGAAAATGACGACCAAAAAGCACTCGATTTCGCAGTGGCGGCTTCTTGTCTGAAACACACCATTAAAGGTGATGCCAATTTGGTGACCGTGGATGAAGTGATGAAACTAATGGGAGGCGATGCTTCCGGAAGAGTAGCAAGATAATGATTATCGGTTCACTACAAAACGCAGGGAAATTTTTCTCGTTGCATCCTTTGTTTTCAAAGGCATTCCAGTTTCTGGAAGACCATGATTTGATGACTTTGCCCGATGGAAGCATTGAAATTGAAGATGGATTAAAGGCAATTGTAAGTCAGAAAAACGGAAAAACCAAAGAAGAAAGTCTCCAAAAATTTGAGTGTCATGATGCCCAAATCGATATTCAGGTTTGTGTGAAAGGAAAGGAAACCATCGGATGGAAACCGCGTGAAAAATGCTTTTCGCCAAAAGGAGCATATGATTCCGCGAAAGATGTTACTTTTTTCAAGGATGAACCGGATACCTATTTTGACTTGACGGATAACCAATTTGTTATTCTCTTTCCGGAAGATGTACACGCACCGATGATTGGTGATTATGAAATCAGGAAGATTGTATTTAAAGTTAAGATCTCATGATTCACAGTGGAAGTCAGCGTTCGCATTCTGTTCACTTATTCGAAGTTAAAAATAAAATATAAAAATGAGCAATATTCAAAAAGTTTCCGAGGCAATAGTAGCACAGGGAATTTTACCTTTGTATTTCAACCCCGATGAACATGTAACCATTGAGGTTCTAAAGACCATCTACAGAGCGGGAATCCGTGCCGTGGAATATACAAACCGTGGTGAAGCCGCCTTGAGAAACTTCAAAAAAATGGTGGAATCCCGGAATTCCGAAATGCCCGACTTGCTTCTGGGAATCGGTACCATCAAAAACCTTCAACAGGCGAAAGACTTTGTGGAAGCAGGAGCGGATTTCTTTATCAGTCCCGGTTTCGTTCCGGAAGTGGCTGATTTTTTAATCCGGCAAGATAAATTCTATAGTCCGGGTTGTATGACGCCTACAGAAATTATCGCTGCAGAAAATGCGGGAGTGACCTTTATCAAACTTTTTCCGGGGAATTTATTAGGACCCTCGTTTTTGAGCGGGATCAAGGACATTTTCCCGAATCTGCTTTTCATGCCGACAGGAGGTGTGGATACCACCAGAGAAAATATCGAAGGCTGGTTCAAAGCCGGAGTTTCGGCTGTGGGAATGGGAAGCAAGCTCATCAGCAAAAAACTGATGGGCGAACAGAATTATGCCGAAATAGAATCTGAAACAAGAAAGGTTTTGGAGATCGTGCAGGCAGTTAAAAAAGCATAATTTTTTAAAATCAAAAGCCCAAATATATGAATCAGGTAACAACATCAAAAATGACAAATTTCAGGTGGTCCATCTGTGTTTTGCTGTTTTTTGCCACCACTGTTAATTATCTTGACCGGCAAGTGCTTTCCTTAACCTGGAAAGATTATATGCAGCCCGAGTTTCACTGGGATAATAATGATTACGGCAACATCACGGCGTTGTTCTCGATTTTTTATGCAGTCAGTATGCTTTTCGCGGGCAAATTCATCGACTGGATGGATACCAAAAAAGGCTTTCTTTGGGCGATCTTTATTTGGTCGATTGGTGCGGTCCTTCACGCTTTTTGTGGAATTGCAACTTCCGGCATCCTTACGGGAAACTGGATCGTAGGTTTTGAAGGTGCTAAAGAACATATTGGCACCGTAAAAAATGTTTCAAGAGTAATCAATGTAAGTGTTACACTTTTCATTTTTGCAAGATTAATTCTTGCCATCGGTGAAGCGGGGAATTTTCCGGCGGCCATCAAGGCGACTGCGGAATATTTCCCTAAAAAAGACCGTGCTTTTGCCACGAGTATTTTCAATGCGGGAGCAACTGTTGGTGCTTTAGCGGCACCGCTTTCTATTCCGTTCATCGCAAAAGCGTTTGGTTGGGAAATGGCCTTTATCATCATTGGTGCGCTTGGTTTTGTTTGGATGGGATTCTGGATTTTTTATTACAAAAAACCTGAAGTTCACCCAAAAGTAAATCCCGAGGAGCTCAGTTATATCCAGCAGGATGTGGAGGACGCACCTGAAAAACTCAATGCCGAAGGCGAAGATGTTGGAAAGAAATTCACTTTGGCGCAAAGCTTCAAATACAGGCAAACCTGGGCATTCGCATTCGGAAAATTCATGACTGATGGTGTGTGGTGGTTCTATCTTTTCTGGACACCGGCTTACCTAAGTTCAGTGTATGGAATGGACAGTACTGAAAGTGCAATTCCGCTCTTCGTTCTGTACGTCATCACTTTACTTTCGATTATTGGAGGTTGGCTGCCAAAAGTTTTCGTTGAAAAATTCGGCATGAATCCTTATGCGGGCAGAATGCGTGCCATGTTGATTTTCGCGTTTTTCCCTTTGCTCGCACTTTTCGCGCAATCCGGCGGAAAAATTTCCTACTGGATTCCTGTGCTGATTATTGGTATTGCGGGAGCGGCACATCAAGCATGGTCTGCCAATATTTTCTCCACCGTGGGAGATATGTTCCCTAAAAAAGCCATCGCTACCATCACCGGAATTGGTGGAATGGCGGGAGGAATCGGTTCATTTCTGATCAATAAAAGTTCCGGAAAACTGTTCGATTTTGCACATAAAAACTGGACCACCATTGACGGTGTTCCTTTGCTGCAAAAGTTTCCACAGTTCAACACCGAGAGGATTCCAGATGACTTCTTTACCAAACTTAGGGAATCAGGAGCCATAATTTCAGACGGAATCAATACAGGCTATATGATTATTTTTTCGGTTTGTGCCGTGGCGTATCTCATAGCCTGGTTCGTAATGAAGGCATTGGTGCCCAAATATAAAGTAATCAGCGATTAACTTACGGTCAATAATACTTAATAATTTAGAATTAACAATTAGACAAAATCAGCATTGATTTTAAAATTTACAATCCGAAATGGAAACAGCGACAAATACAAAAATTCAGTTAAACCGTAAAGATTTTGGCAGCGGAAAGATTTTACCAATCAAAATCCTTCAATTCGGGGAGGGAAATTTCCTCAGAGCATTCGTAGATTATGCGTTCCATCAACTGAATCAAAAGTTGGATTATAATGCGGGAGTTGCAGCTGTGCAGCCACTTCCGGGAGGAGTAGTGGAGTTGCTGGACGAACAGGATGCCATGTACACCGTCTTCTTAAATGGTGTGAAAAATGGTCATAAAATTCAGGAAATTCATTTGGTTGATAATATCGTGAAAACCATTAATCCGTATAAAGACTTCCAGGCGCTTTTGGACGTTGCGAAATTGGATTCTTTGGAGTTTATCATTTCGAATACTACAGAAGCCGGGATTGAGTTGGTGGAGACAGACGTGCTTTCCGAAGATTGCCCAAAATCCTATCCTGCGAAAGTTGCAGCGGTTTTATACGAAAGATTCAAACATTTTAAGGGTGACAAAGACAAAGGTTTGACCATCATTCCCTGCGAACTGATCAATTATAATGCAGATACTTTGAAGGAAATTCTGCTGAAATTCTGCGATTTATGGAATTTGGAGACTGAATTTGCAGCTTGGATTAATGACGCATGTACTTTCCATAATACTTTGGTGGATAGAATCGTTCCGGGTTATCCAAGAGAAGAGGCGGAATCATTTGGTCAGAGAATAGATTACCATGACAAATTCATGGTGGCGGCAGAACCGTTTTTCCTATGGGTAATTGAAGGTGATGAAAAGTTGAAGCAAAAATTACCTTTTGACAAAATTGGACTTGACGTGAAAATCGTTTCAGACATGCAGCCGTACCGAAATAGAAAAGTGAGGATCCTGAACGGAATCCATACCGCAATGGTGCCGTTTTCGATTATGTACGGAAATGAAACCGTGCAGGAAACGGTGGAAAATCCTTTCACCATGGATTTTGTTTCCAAGATTGCTTTCGATGAGATTGTACCGACTTTGGATATGGACAAAACAGAATTGCGGAACTTCACTGAGGAAGTTCTGGATCGCTTCAGAAATCCGTTTATCCGTCACCTTTTGTCAGATATCGCTTTGAATTCAGTTTCAAAATTTAAAGTCCGCGTACTGCCGACGATTTTGGAATATTTTGAGCAAAATGGAAAACTGCCCCACCGTTTGGTGTTCGGTTTTGCCTGTCTGATTCGTTTTTATGGCAAAGATTGGAATGGCAAAAAACTCCCGGTGAAAGATTCTGCAGATATTTTAGAAGCGATGAACAAAGCCTGGTCGAATTCGGATCTGAATGAAACCGTGAAAGAAGTTTTGGCGAAGGAAGAATTCTGGGGACAGGATTTGAACAAAGTAGATGGATTGCGGGAAGCGATTGTTGATGCCATCCAGAAGGTCAATGAAAAGGGAATTGAAAACGGGTACGAAGCCTATATTAAACATTTCGGTTAAATTTTAAACAACGAGTGATTGCGGTAAACCCCACTCAAAATTTAGTAAATAATGGAAAATAAACTTATAAAAGTAAATCCAAGCGACAATGTGCTGGTTGCTTTAGCTGATATAAAATCTGGGGAAACTCACCATTTTAACGGAAAAGATTTCGTTGCCATGACCGATGTGAACGCCAAGCACAAAATGGCTGAACACGATTTTGCGGTGGGTGATCCGATTGTGATGTACGGCGTTTTGGTGGGAAAGGCAAATCTCCCTATTAAAAAAGGCGAAGTTCTGACTACAGAAAATGTGAAGCACCAAAGCGAAAAAGCAACAAAGAAAACGGGCGACCTTGGCTGGGATATCCCCAACGTTGACCGATGGAAAGACAAAACCTTCATGGGATATCACCGTGCAGATGGACAGGTTGGGGTGAAAAACGTGTGGATGTTTTTCCCGCTGGTTTTCTGCGAAAATAAGAATGTGGAAAAACTGGAAGCAGTCTTTAAGGAACTGATGCCGAAAGAAGAGGATCCGCATACCAGATATCTTCGCTCTTTGCTGGGCGGTCCCGTTGAAGAGGAACCGAAAAAAAATCGAGACGAAAATTATCTTGACAACGTCGAACTGAAATTTCTTCGCCACGAAGGGGGTTGTGGAGGAATCAGACAGGATTCAGATCTTCTGGCAAAACTTTTCGCTGGCTATGTTAATAATCCCAATGTAGCTGGAGCAACGGTTTTGAGCCTGGGTTGCCAGAATCTTCAGGTAGAGATTTTTAAAAACGCTTTGAGCGAAATGAATCCAAACCTCGGTAAGGAAGTGCTTACTTTCGAGCAGCAGGAAATTGGAACCACAGATGAAATGATGCAGCTGATCATAAGGGATTCCCTTGAAGCCATCAAACGTGCCAATAAAATTGAAAGAAAACCGGCGCCGGTTTCCAAATTGACCATCGGTTTAGAGTGTGGTGGTTCAGACGGATTCTCAGGAATTTCAGCGAACCCTGCATTGGGAGTAGTTTCTGATATTTTTGCAGCATTGGGCGGAAAAACAATTTTAGCGGAATTTCCCGAATTGTGCGGAGTGGAGCAGGAACTGATGAATCGCTGCGTAGATGCTGAAAAAGCTGATAAATTTATTGGCTTGATGCAGGATTTCGAGAAATCGGTAGTTGCAGCAGGTTCGGGTTTCGACATGAATCCTAGTCCGGGAAATATCAAAGACGGATTGATTACTGATGCCATGAAATCTGCAGGTGCCGCTAAAAAAGGCGGAACTTCACCGGTGGTAGATGTGCTGGATTACGGCGAATATGTTTCAAGAGCCGGGCTCAATTTGCTGAACACTCCGGGAAATGATGCCGAATGTACAACCGGATTGGTGGGTTCTGGAGCATCGATAGTTTTGTTTACCACTGGTTTGGGAAATCCGATGGGAAACCCAATTGCTCCGGTTGTGAAGATTTCTTCCAATACAGGCGTTTCCGAGAGAATGTCAGATATCATAGACGTCAATGCCGGAACCGTGATTACCGGTGAGAAAACCATTCAGGAAGTCGGCGAAGAAATTGTGGATTACATCATCGATTTGGCTAGTGGAAAAGTGAAAACCAAAGCCGATGAACTGAAACAGGATGTTTTCATCCCGTGGAAAAGGGGAGGAGTTTCTTTGTAAAGTGCGATCGCTGTAGCGATTGGGACTAAATCGAAATTAATAGAATCCGTTCAATATTTTGGACGGATTTTCTTATCTCGTAGATTTCCTCAAAATCAGCTTCGGTTCCAGAACCACTTTCTTCTGGATGTTCTTATTTTCAGGATTGGTTTCCTGATTCAGATAAACTCTTGCGGCGGTTCTTCCCATTTCCAGAGGAAATTGGTCCACTGTACTGATAGAGAGTTCCAGGAATTCGGTGAAAGGTTCGTTGGCAAAACCTATGACTGAGACTTCTTCCGGAACTTTTATATTTCTTGCCTGCAATTCCTGGATCGCGCCCAATGCCACAAAGTCGGAAGCGGAGAAGATCGCGTCAGGTTTTTCCGGCAAATTAAATAAGAGGTCTATCGCCCTTTTCCCTTCTTCGATGCTTGAGTTTGTTTTTAGTACATATTCTTTTCGGTAATCGATATGGTGATCTTCCAACGCTTGCTGGTATCCCCTGTGTCGTTCTCTGAAGATTTCAAGCTCGATCGGTCCCGAAACGATGTGCGCAATTCTTTTGCAACCGGTATCAATTAAATGTTTGGTCGCCAAATAGCCTCCGGTAAAATCGTCGATGGTTACAGAACTTACATGATCCATGATTTTTCGGCGGTCAAAGAAAATGAGCGGGATTTTGGCATCCAAAATTTTCTGCAGAGCCTTTGAGCTTTTACTGGAAGAGGAGATGAAAATAGCATCAACGTGTGAATCGATCAGCGTTTCAATGTTTTTTGCTTCCATGGCCTCATCATTATGACTTTGAGTGATGATGATGTTGAACCCTTTTGCATTCAGTTCTTCCTCCAATCCGCGGATGACCGAACCAAAGAAATTGGTATTGATTCTGGGAACAATGACCCCGATATAGTTGCTCCGGCCACTCTTCAAAGCCAATGCCAGTTTATTTTGCTTGTAATTCATCTCATGAGCGGCTTCCAAAACCATCTTTCTGGTTTTTTCGCTGATGTTCTGGTTTCCGTTCAGTGCTCGGGAAACTGTTGCTGCAGTGATGTTGAGTTTCTTTGCGATGTCGTAAATGGTAACTTTACCGTTCATAAAAATTGATTTTTTTTTCTTTGTACCGTCAAAATGTAACAGAATGTAATTTTTTATCGGCGCAAATCCCTTTATTGAAGCACTATGAGATAAATCACTTTGTAAATTTAGACAAATTTTCAGTTTAATGATGCAAAGTAACAAAATATTTATATATATTTGTAATCGATTGCATTAATTATTTATGAATACACGTAATTTCTTTTCCGGAAGCGAAGCAGCGAATTGGTTAAAAATAGCTTACTCCTTTATCACAATGGTTTTGCTGATGAATTGCAGTTCTAAAAAATCAACAGAAACTGCAGAAAATTTTCAGGAATCCTTCCCAATGGAAAGAATGCTGAAAATAGAAAAATCGATTACAGAACCCAAATTCCGCAATGCGACCTACAATATTGTAGATTTCGGAGCAATAGCGGACGGGAAAACGGTGGCGACCTTAAGCATTAAGAAAGCAATCGAGAAATGTTCAAAAGAAGGAGGCGGAAAAGTATTGGTTCCCAACGGAAAGTTCCTCACGGGTCCGATTCATTTGGATAACAATGTGAACCTGCATTTGGAGGAAGGTGCGGAATTGTTGTTCAGCACCAATCCTGATGACTTCTATCCTTTAGTTCACACCTCATTCGAAGGACTTCAGCTGATGAACTATTCTCCCTTAATCTATGCGAAAGGAAAAAAGAATATCGCGGTTACGGGTAAGGGAACTTTGAACGGACAAGCGAGTACGGACAACTGGTGGACCTGGAAAGGAAGTGCGAATTATGGTTTCGTGAAAGGAATGCCAAGTCAGCTGGATCAAAATAATCTTCCGGCGTTAATGGAAATGGCGGACAAAAATGTTCCGGTAGATCAAAGGATTTTCGGAAACGGAAGATATCTGCGTCCGAACTTCATCGAGCCATTTGAATGTGAGAATGTTTTGATTCAGGGGGTGAAGATCGTGAACGCACCTTTTTGGATTATTCATCCTATGTTGAGCAAGAACGTCATCGTGGATGGAGTAAACATTCAGAGCCATGGTCCTAATAATGATGGCTGTGATCCCGAATATTCGCAAAATGTCTTAATCAAAAATTCTATTTTCAATACCGGAGACGACTGTATCGCCATCAAAGCGGGGCGTGATGAGGAGGGAAGAAGAGTTGGGATAATGACTGAAAATATCATCGTGAGAGATTGCAAAATGGTTGACGGACACGGTGGAGTAGTCATCGGGAGTGAAATGTCTGCGGGGGTGAAAAACGTTTTTGTGTACAATAATTTTATGGATTCACCCGAATTGGACCGGGCGATCCGTCTGAAAACCAATAAAGTGAGAGGCGGATCGGTGGACGGGCTTTTCGTGAAAAACATTACCGTGGGTGAAGTGAAAGAAGCGGTTTTGCATATTACCATGGATTATAAAGACTATTCGCAAAGAGTAGGAAATGCCATTCCACAGATCAGAAATATTTTGATGGAAAATATCAGCGTGAAAAACGGCGGGAAATATGCCATTTTCGCAGAAGGTTTGGAAGAATCGAAAATTCAGAATGTTATTTTCAAAAATGTAACGATTGATCAGGTGAAAAGTAATTTCAAGGTGAAAAATGTGGAGCATCTGAAATTGATTAACACCACCATCAACGGCGTAAAAACCGAATATCATCAGAACTAAAAAATATAAAACTATATGAAGAATATTACCTTAAGAGTAACTTGCATTGCAGCGCTGTTTTTCATGGGTGTGGATGTTGTTGCGCAAAAAAAAGATTCCGCACTGAAAGAGAAACAGATTGAAGAGGTCATTGTAATCGGTTACGGAACCGCAAGAAAAAGTGACTTGACGGGTTCAGTGGCAACTGTGAGCGGAAACGCTCTGAAACAGATTCCTGTTTCCAATGTTGCAGAAGCGCTGACCGGAAAGATTGCCGGAGTTCAGATTACCACGACAGAAGGATCTCCAGACGCTGAAATTTCACTGAAAGTCCGTGGTGGTGGCTCCATTACTCAGGACAGTTCACCGCTGATTATTGTGGATGGTTTCCCGGTGAGCGGCATGAGCGAGGTTTCCCCGTCTGATATCGAAAATATTACCGTGCTGAAAGATGCGTCTTCCACTGCGATTTATGGTTCCAGAGGTGCTTACGGTGTGGTTTTGATTACCACGAAAGGTGCGAAAGGCGGTAAAATTTCCGGGAATTTGAACTCGTTTGTGGGTTATAAATTTTTAGCCAAAAAAATAGACGTATTGTCTCCTTATGATTATGCCAAATGGCAATATGAGGATGCGTTACTATTGGGAAATGTAAATTCTTATAACCAATATTTCCTGCCGTGGAACCAGATTGACCAGTACAAATCTTATGCACCAATGGATTGGCAGGATAGAATCTATGGAAACACAGGGATTGTAAACAGTAACGATTTTGCGGTACGCGGCGGAAATGATAGGACCAGCTTCAGCTTGAACCTCGCCCGTTACAAGGACGATGGAATTATGATTGGTTCCGGATTCAAAAGAGATAATATCACCTTTAACCTGAAAAATAAGCCGAAAAACAATCTGGATCTGTCATTTACTTTCAGATATTCAAATACCGATATCAAGGGAAGTGGTGCCAATGAGCAGAAAGAGTTCTCCAACACAGACGGAAGACTTCGGCACAGTGTAGGATATTCACCAATTGATATTCCTGCTTTGACAACAGACGATACTGATGAGGCAGTTGCAGGATATTTGACCAATCCATACATTGCCGTTGCCGATAACGACAGGTCGCAAAACAGAAAAACGTTTACCATTCAGGGGGGATTTGGCTGGACTATTATTAAGAATCTGAAGTTCCAGTCCAACATTGGGATGGATTTTTACAATTACCACGATAATCGCTTTTACGGACGATCTACCTATTATGTAAAAAATAAGCCGCTGCAGGCATACCAAGGTTTGGCCGCATTGACGATGACCAATACCGAAAATCAAAGCTTCAGGATTGCCAATACTTTGAATTATGATTTCAAAGAACTATTGGGTGACAATCATTCACTAAAGTTAATGGGTGGTATGGAATACAATAATTTTTCATCAACTGTGCTTACCAATACCATTCACGGTTTTCCGAAATCATTCACTTTTGAAGATGCTGTGAATCTGACTTCCCAGGGAAAATGGTTTTCTGTGGATAACCAGAATTTGCAGGATGATCGATTGTTGTCTTTCTTTAGCCGTTTGAATTATGAATTCATGAACAGATATTTGTTGACTGCAACTTTCAGGGGAGACGGTTCCAGCAAATTCATGCCTGAAAATAGATGGGGCTATTTTCCGTCGGTGGCTGCAGCCTGGAAGATGAGTGAGGAAAGTTTCCTAAGAGATGTTTCCTGGATTCGACTCCTGAAACTGAGAGCGAGTTACGGGCAAGCCGGAAACAACAATATCCTGACCGGACAAACCATCCAAATGTACAGCCCTTTTACCACAACTTGGGTGAATAATGTGACTAATTACTGGGCTCCAGGAAGTTACATGGTCAATCCAGATTTGAAATGGGAGACCACGGTTTCGCAAAACTTTGGATTAGACTATGAATTCTTTAACGGAAGATTAACCGGCGCAATTGACTTATACAAAAACAATACGAAAGATTTATTGATCGCGTTTCCTACTCCGGGAACTGGTTATGACGCCCAGTTCAGAAACCTGGGTGAAACCCAGAATAAAGGTGTGGAAGCTTCCTTAAATTTTGACGCAATTAAAAAGAAAGACTATTCCCTGAGTTTGGGATTCAATATTTCATTTAATGAAAATGAGATCCGATCATTGGGAGGACTTGATCATTACCTTTGGACTTCCAACTGGTCATCTGCGGTGGGATATGATTATATTACCAATGTGGGAATGCCACTTGGCTTAATGTATGGCTATCAAAATGCCGGAAGATATGAAGTTTCTGATTTCGATTTCGTAGGCGGTGTTTATAAACTGAAAGCAGGAATTGCAGATGCTTCCGCCATTGTGGGTACGGTGAAACCGGGTTCCATGAAACTTGTGGACATCAATGGTGATGGTAAAGTGGATGCCAATGACCGCGGAGTGATTGGAAACGCCAATCCAAAGCATACAGGAGGATTTACCTTAAATGCCACCGTGAAAAATTTCGATTTGACTGCAGTGTTCAATTGGAGTTATGGAAACCAGGTTTATAATGCCAACAAAATTGAATTCAGTACCGCTCCACAATCTTCACCTTCAGGACAGTACAGAAACTTGAATACATTCATGGCAGACGGAACGAGATGGACCAATATTGATGCGGGAGGAAATTTGGTGACCGATCCTGCAGAATTGGCAGCACTGAATGCCAATACTTCTATGTGGTCGCCTTACATGCCTAGATATGTTTTCAGCGACTGGGCGGTGGAAGATGGCTCATTCCTAAGGTTGAACACGGTTTCATTAGGGTATTCGTTACCCGAGGATTTCGTGAAAACAATTGGTTTGACAAAACTTAGATTATATGTTTCGGGATACAATGTGTGGATTTGGACCAAATATTCAGGAATGGATCCGGAAGTTTCCACCAGAAGGCAAAATCCTTTGACACCTGCAGTGGACTATTCTGGGTTTCCAAAAAGCAGACAGGTTGTGTTTGGAGCGAATCTGAACTTCTAAATAAACGATAAGTAAAAAATTGACCACTAGAAAATATTAAAATACAATGAAATTATCAATAAAACTTTCACTCCTGCTTCTTCCCCTCGCAGTAATTTCCTGCAAGCAGCTCGGCGAAGAAATATTAAACACTACCGCTCCTTCGGCAACTTCTGAGGCGGTAATCTTCTCAAATCCGGATTTGGCAAAAGGCGCAGTGGACGGAATTAAAGTTCCGATGATGGAAACCAATTCCTACAGGGGAAGATGGATCTCATTTTACGGAATGAATACCGATTCAGAATGGTACAATTCCTCAGAATCCACCTCCAATGACAATGCGGACCTTTGCGTTTATGATCCCAAACCAAATAACTCGCAAATGAACACTGCGAACAATGTTTGGGCTATGATGTATCAAGGTATTGAAAGAGCCAATCTCTGTATCCGTGGTTTGCGCGCTTATGGAAACCCAACTCCAGGTTCAGAATTAGGTTACCTTTTAGGTGAAGCGCTTACTTTGAGAGCGATTTATTACGCTGATTTGGTGAAAGGTTGGGGAGATGTTCCCGCAAGATTTGAACCCATTGTGACCGAAACCACCTATTTGCCGAAATCCAGCAGGGATGTGATCTACAAACAAATTTTGGCTGATTTGGCAGAAGCTTCCACTTTAGTTCCATGGCCGAATTCTTCCACCGCAACTGCTACAACCGAAAGAATTAACAAAGCTTTTGTGAAGGGATTAAGGGCAAGAGTAGCTTTGGCTGCCTCTGGTTATTCTCAGTATCCCGATGGAATCAGAAGAAGTTCTGATCCGGAATTGTCTGTAGCCAAACTTTATCCGATTGCCTTGCAGGAATGTAGAGATGTGATCAACAGTGGCTCCGCGAAATTGGAGACTACTTTTGAAACTTTGTGGCGAAATTATAATAAAGAAATTATTGCAGCGGGAAATGAATCGCTTTGGGAAATCCCGTTTGACGCCGGTAGAGGACGTGTTCTGTTTACTTTCGCAGTGAATCATGCAACCAACGACCAATACCAACAAATGGGAAGCAACAGAGGCGGACAGGCAGGTCCGTTGCCAAATGTGTGGTATGATTTCGATGAAAAAGATCAGAGAAGAAATGTGACATGCGTCCCTTACAAATGGGGGAATGCTGTGGCTGGAAAATCCAAGCAGGAACTGGGCGCATTCAACAGATGGTATTTTGGAAAATACCGTTTTGAGTGGATGAACCGAATCGTTACTTCAAGCAATGACGATGGCGTTAACAAAATCTACATGAGATATGCCGAAATTCTTCTCATGGCTGCTGAAACTGCAAACGAACTGGAAGGACCTGCAGCTGCAGCCCCTTATTTAAAACAACTGAGGAACCGCGCTTTCGCAGCAGCAGACAGACCAGTAAAGGTTGAAAATTATGTAAATGCCTTGACCTCTAAACAAGCGATGTTCAACGCTATTGTTGATGAAAACAAATTTGAATTTACCGGTGAATTTGAAAGAAAATTGGCTTTGATAAGATGGAATCTTTTGGGAACAAACTTGGCCGATGCAAAAGCAAGAATGACCGAACTGAAAAACAGAACAGACCGCTATGCTGATGTTCCTTCAACGGTTTACTGGAAATATGCCGCCGATAATGAAACCATTCAAATCTATGGTTTAAACAGAGGGGAAACCACCAATCCAGGTACGGGTTGGACTGCAGCAGACTGGACTGCACTTTCTGATTCCAAAATTGCGGCACTCTATAGAAAAGATCCCAACACCAGACAGTTCTGGCCGATTTGGCAAGTATTCCTTGACGCAAGTAACGGTACCCTTAAAAATGATTATGGTTACTAGTTCGATAATATAGTTAGTTTCTTAATAAACCTGCTGATTGATTTCTTCTCAGAAAATCGAAAAGCAGGTTTTTTCTTGACCATCAAATCCATTTCATTATGAAAAAACTCTCCTTCTTCCTGATCTTAATGTTTCCGATGTATGCTGTTTTCGGACAGTTCACAGACGTTTGGGATTTCGGCGCAACCCAACTTGAGACCTCCCAATACAACAACAGATTACAGGTTTCCACCATCAATGGATGGTATCCCGGAACCATCACTCCGGGAAGTTCCAGCACCACAAACGTTTTTCCTTCCACATTCACAGCTGGGGAACTTTCTTGGGTGGGCGGAACCAACGACCGACTGAGAACCACCAATACCGCAGTGACGAGATATGACGAAAATATTGCCAGTGTGAGTACCCATTTGGGCCGTCTTTATTGCAATGGAATTCCCACAGTCAACGGAAGCGGACAACCTAATTCAAGATATTTTAAATTGAGCCTTAATGAAGATGATGAGGTGAAAGTCATCGCCAGAGGTGACACCGCAGGAAATTTGGTTTTCAGCCTTTCTGCAAATACTTTGCTTCAAACTGATAATTTCGCAACCACCGCTACATCCGCTGCGGTAACGGAAGCGACTTTTGTGGCCAAATATTCCGGAACTTATTTTATTTATGACAACCTTGCCAAAGCGAGTTATTACCGCATCTACAGAAATCCTGCAACGTACACCACCGTTTCGGGAACCATTGATGTTTCGCAGGCAGTCGGAATTCCTGCAGGATATTCTTTGATTATTAACAACACGGCAGGAAAAACCTGGAACGTTCCGGTTAATTCCAATGCTTACAGTGTGAATCTGCCGGTTGGTTATTCCTATTCCTACAGTTTGGCCAATGCGAGCGGATATCTCATTACTTCCGGGGAAACTTTGAATACGACGGGAGCAGGTTCCGCTTTGTCTCACCATCTTTCAGTTTCCAATGTGAGTTTAGCAGCGGTTACCGGAAATATTTCCGGGTTGGGAACAAATATTGCGAATCTTGGTTTGACCTTTACTCCGGATCCGGAAAGCGGAAGCATCTATGTACCGAATCCCACGATCAATACTAGCAATTCCACATACACTGTTCAGTTGGAGCCGAATATTCCATATACCATTTCGGCAAATGGGGTCAATGATTATCAGATTTTAGACAATACCGTCACAGTGACTGGAAATTCCATCTTAAATATTGATTTTGCGCTAAAACCCAAATATCCGGTAACTATTAGCACAAACCTTAATACGTCACAGCTTGCGGCATTAAGTCTGACTTTTAGCAATATTAACGAAGCTGGTTATCATTATGCTTTTAATGACCTGGGCAATATCAGTCTGAGAAATGGAACCTATAAGATTTCGGCAAACGGCTTGGATCAGTTTCCTCTTGAATTGGCCCTGACTTCTTATTTGAAAGTGAATGGAGCAGGTGGTTCTAAATCACTGGCCTTTAACCCCGTAACAATCTGGTCTTTTGATGATAAAGTCATCAACTCCTCCACAACTGCATTTTACAAAGGATTACAGCTCAACGGCCAGATTTCAACACAACTTCCGCAAAATCATCTTTTGGCAAAACCAGGTGCTACCATTTTAGTTCCCGTTAATCCAAATCAAAAGATTATCGTAAGCTATTATTATGCAGCAAATTTCAATATCGAAGGAGGAACCACCTATTCTACTTCATCAGGTTCAACTTCAGTCATAGAAACTGTAGAATACCTGTATCCGGGAGCTTCTGCCGGAAATGTGTCTATAACTTTTGGCGGAACGGCTGGTTATACTTCATATCTTAAGCAGATTAAAGTGGTAAACAATGTGGCATATTCACCAACGATCACAGTGGGTGCAGACAAGCAGTATCAAACCATCAATGCAGCTTTGACGGCGGTCTCCAATATGATAAGAAACGCAAATGACCGGGTTACGATCATGATAGATCCCGGAAATTATGAGGAAATGTTAATCGTTTCCCAGCCGAATGTCACTTTGAAAAATGCTTCTGCAATTCCAGATACTTCAGTTTTAAACAAAGGAGTTGATATTTCTCCGAATGCCGTTCGGATAACTTCCTATTATGGGCATGGATACAACTATTATTCTATGGCGAATAACCAGAAATGGAATCAAGATGTCCTGAATGTCAACAAAGAAAATGGCAATTATTCTTACACGAATACCGGAGCCGGAACCACGAACGGATCTTATTGGAATGCAACCGTTGTAGTGAGTGCTGTGGGCTTTGAAGCGGAAGATATTATTTTCGAGAATTCATTCAATCAGTATATTTCACTTAAAGAATCGCAGGACGTGGTAGTTCCGTGGACCACAGGAAGTCCGGGAACAAGACCAACAAGTGCAGGAAATATAAACGTACAGAACAAGTCTTTGGTCGAAAGGGCTGCAGCAATTGCTTACACGGCAAGTGGTGATCGTTCATTTCTGAAAAACTGTAAGGTTATCGGAAGACAGGATTCCTTCTTCGGTGCGCAGGGAGCAAGAGTTGCTTATTACAAAGGCGAGGTATTGGGTGCAGTTGACTTTATTTTCGGTGGAATGACTGCGGTTTTCTATCAGACTAAGTTGACTATGAATACAAGCGATTCCTCCAATGACGCTTCCTATATTGTGGCGCCGCAGCAGATTTCAGGAAGAGGATTCCTGATGTACAACTGTACCGTGACTTCCACCACACCGGGAATGGATACCAACTCCACCTACCGTGCAAAGCCGGGATATTTCGGAAGACCTTGGGCGGCAAATACAAGTGAAGCAGTTTTCTACAACACCACCATTGAGACCTCAAACTTCCCGGGGTCGGTCGGTCTGTCATTAATCCAGCCTTTGGGATGGCTCAATACTTTGGGGGGAACTTCACCGGGAATGTATGAATATGGAACCACCGAACTTTCGGGTGTGAACAATTCCGGGAACCGCGCAGCTTGGGCGACTTTCTTAAACAGCCCCATATTGAATGATGCCACGGCAATCAACACTTTCAACTTTACCAAAGGAAACGATGGTTGGGATCCGTTTTCTTCGATCGTTTTAGGAACCGGAAATGTGAAAACTGATAATGGAGTATGGGTTTTTGCATCAGAAAATGAAGTCTTCATAAAAGAGGTGAAAGAACGCACACTGGTGAAAGTGTATGGAATGGGCGGAAATCTGATAAAGTCATTTTCGGCTTATAATGAAACAAGTTTTTCCCTTCCTACTGGAATCTGGGTGGTAAATGTGGAAAATGCCAAAGGATTAAAATCAATAAAAATCAGAACAAACTAAAAATAAATAATGGGAATCTTCATAAAGATTCGAAACAGAAAAGACATGAAAAAAATAATCATTTCATTATCCTTATTGGTGGGATTGGGGAATTTATCAGCCCAAGTATTATCATCAAATACCCCACAAGGATATGGAGCTTTGGCAACAGGAGGTGGAAATGCTACACCGATTACCGTAACCGATTATGCCACTCTGAAATCCAACCTCACTTCTGCAGGCGCAAAGGTAATTCTGGTTTCCGGAACGATCACCATACCACAAGGGGGAGTCATTAGTGCAGTAATTTCCAACAAGACTTTGATCGGACTGCCTGGAGCGAAATTGGTGAACGAAAACCAAACCGGCGCCGGAATTCTGAATTTCAAAAACGGTTCTAACAACATCATTGTGCGGAATCTGATTTTCGTTGGACCGGGAGCTTATGATGTGAATGGACCCGATAACCTCACCAATCAGGGTGCAACAAATGTTTGGGTAGATCACTGTGAATTCCAGGACGGGCAGGATAGCAATTTTGATAATGTGGGATTGGCAGATAATGTGACCGTTTCCTGGTGCAAATTCACTTATTTGAAAGCTCCAATTCCGGGCGGTTCCGGTGGCTCAAACGATCACCGATTCTCTAATCTTGTTGGTTCAAGCGCAACGGATGCTCCTGCTGATGGGCATTACAGTATCACTTTCCATAATAATTTCTGGGCAGAAGGATGCAAAGAAAGAATGCCAAGAGCCAGAAACGCGGAACTTCACCTCCTGAATAATTACTATTACACTTCTGTTTCCGGAGCATTGGCCATCGGACTTGGCGGCGGGGTAAATAACTCCACGGTGTATGTGGAAAATTCTAACTTTGCCAGAGTAACCAATATGTTCAGAAGCTACACCTCTACAGACGGTGGTTCTTATGCAATCAATTACGTAAACAGTTCGTGGAATGGTAATCCGGTGAATACTGCTGCTTATAATACAGGAACTGTTTCTGCGCCTTCCTATTCCTACAGCGTGATGTCTTTAGAGGAGGTGGCGACTTATGTTCCCGACGCTGGTTGTGGTGCAGGAGCAACTTTGCAGGTCACAACAGGTGGGGCGATTACCCCCGGAGTCTGCAGTTTTATGGCAACGGCAGGTAATAATGTGCCGCAGAATATCAAAGTATTCCCAATTCCTGTAAAAGATTTTTTAAACATAGAACTTCCAGAAAACGCTTCCGGAAAAATGCAGATCGTGATTTATTCGGCGGACGGCAGGAAAGTGATGTCAGAAAATGTAAATGCTTCCAAACATACTACATTAAACGTGCAGCATTTAGCAAAAGGAACCTATTTCGGAACAGTAAATGTTTCGGGCAAAGCCCATTCTATCAAGTTTATCAAATAAGGGCTCTCCAAAAACACAATCACAAAAGTCCGGCAAAAAAAGTCCGGACTTTTTTCTGAAATATCTAAAAAAAACTGGCAACATATCAAATTAATTTATACATTTGTGTAATCGATTGTATTTTATTAAATATCGAATAATCAATAACTTAAAATTAATTAAAATGAGAAAAACTTTACTATTACTTGCCTGTGGATTAATGGGTTCTGTACTTTCCGCACAGTTAACTTTGCCTAAAACCTGGGATTTTAGTGCATGGGCTTTGAGTTCTGGGATTGGGCAGGAAACAACCACGATTGATGAATTGGGAATTTATGCCGGGGTGAACACCACCCTCCATAATACAGGAACTGTGACGGCCAGTAACTACACGTTTTCCGACAATTTCGCTGCAACAAAACGTTTTCAACTGAATGGTGCAGGATATACCAGCGGAGTTTATAGCCACCTTCCGACTCAAAGGTATATCTATTTTGACGTGACAGGAAAGGTGGATGTGAAAATATGGTGCAGAGGAGGGGGATCCGGTTCACGGGTTCTATATGTTACTGATGGAAGTTCGATTTTGGCACAGGCGACCAGCGTGGATCAAGCCGGCACGATTTTCACGGCAACCAAATCTACTGAAGGAGCAGGAAGAATCTATATTTTTGGGGATACCGCTGTGAACCTGATGAAAATTGAAGTGACGCAGAATACCACTTTAGTGACTGCCAATACAGCTAAGGAAATGGTGAACGTTTTTTCTGCAGGTAATACGGTTTATGTCAAAAATGTCACTTCGCCAACTGATGTTTCCGTATTTTCTACAGACGGAAAATTGGTTAAATCATCAACGGTAAAGAATGATGTGGCTTTTGAACTTGGAACCGGGGTGTACCTTGTCAACACTAAATCGGAGAAGGGAATCAGATCTCAAAAGGTGTTGGTGAAGTAAGCTCATTTGATGCCATAATATTCTGATAAAAAGCGGTGATTTTCGAATGGCCGCTTTTTTTGTGATCTATTCGAATAAGATAAACAGCTTGCATGTTAAAAAAATGATATTTTTTGAGATTAAGAAGGTAGTTTGAATTTTTTTTTTAACTTTGTGTAATCGATTGTATAAGATCGAACAACAATAAAATCAATTATTTAAAACTTCTTTCTATTATGAAAAAATCTTTACTTTTCGCAGCAGCTTCAATGCTGTTTTCGGCGATTTCGCTTAATGCGCAGACTACTACTTGGGATTTCAGCAACGATACCGCAAACTGGCCGCTCAATTCCGGAATCGGAACCAGCCCTATTGTGAAACAGGGTCTCGGATTATTTCCCATCAGCACCAACAGCAATTTTGCCGCAGTGACCAATTCATCGCAGGTAACTTTTTCAGATGGCTACGTGGCTACAGGAAATCGATTGCAAACCAATGGCGGAGGATCAGCAGCTGTAGGAACCTACAAACCCGTTCAACGATATTTCTTCATCGAGACTTCCGGTACGGGAAGTGTGACTTTCAAAGCTTGGTATAAATCCGGAAGCGGAGGTGCTGTGAGAGCTGCATTTGTTTCTGATGGAGATGCTGTATTATATGGTACTGCTGCAACCAGCCCAACTGCAAGTCCTGCAGATACGGCAATTCTTACTGCAACCGTCCCGGCTGGTAAAACTTTTTACATCTATACGGATGCCGCTATTAACTTTTACAAGATGGAAGTATCCGGAGCACCGGTAATCACCACGTTGAACTCAAACCAGCTTGCAACTTCTGATGTTTCCACAAAAGTTTCCGCCAATATTTTCTCCGTTGGAAACCAGGTTCACATTGCAAATGTTTCTGGGAATACCAATGTGAATGTGTACTCTGCAAATGGTGCGCTGGTGAAGACTTTAAACACCAGATCAGATGTAAACTTCGATTTGAAGCCAGGTTTCTATATCGTCAATTTGCAAACTGAAAAAGGAAAGAAAACTCAGAAAGTACTCGTGAAATAATTTTTTTTGGATTAATATTATTTAAAATGGCGGCATTCTACGGAATGCCGTTTTTTTTTGTTAATGTTCACGCTGTTTTTTTAATCTGGAAGAGATTTTCTGTGTAGCCGATTCCCGCGGATAATTCAATGGTGTTCAGAAGATCAATCGGCGGTTTAGGAATCTTTCTATTGTCATCTTGCAAAGCAATAATCTGACAGGATCAATTTTCTATTGCTGCAAAGCAGGGTTAATCTTGATCCCCTATGAATATAATACCAATCATATTTCCTGGTTTCAAAAAGTTGTTTCAAGGGAGATTTGCAATAATTCAGGTAAACTGACCAATTGTCAAACCTGGCCATATTTGTTATTTTTTGGTTGGAAGTACTTAGTCTCTCCTTAAAACGCCATCAACATATTGACAATCAATAAATTAATTGTAATTTTTCTTGTTTTTCTTTGCAGGATTTTGTATATTTGAGCATTAAAACCTTGCAAATATGTTGGGGA
>NZ_JACBFP010000019.1 GCF_021401085.1 Chryseobacterium sp. R2A-55 | reverse complement strand
TCGTTCTTAATTCCTCCGGAGATTTTTTTTTGTAGCCATTTTATGGGTTTTTAAAAGGTTAATGAAAACAAAGTTAATGAAACGGCGAATGGGAAAAGCTACCGGAGGTTTAGTTCAACATTGGTTTTGCAAGATGTGGCTGAAAATACTTTGCGCATAAGCCACACATCGCAAAGCCTTGAACGTTATCTGTGATTTCAGAACAAAATTCCAATATCAAAAGACTGCTGTTTGAAAGAGAGATGACGGGCGGGCAAAAATTAACCAAAAACAATTCCAGTTCGACGCCTTTAAACTTCGAGTGAAGTAATCGGGAAATTTAGAAATTATGAAAAGTGTATTTTATTCATTAGCGTTAGCAGTAACTCTATTATCTTGTGGAGCTGCGGTTAGAACAATAGGTGGCGCAACAGAAAGTAAACTGATTGAGACAGTCGCGGTTGAGCAAGGGTGTCCAAGAGAAAATGTTAAAATCATTGACAAATCTAAAAATTCTGGAAACGCAACTTACGCTTTAGATGTTTGTGGAACAAGAATGGTTTACAAACAAGTAGGTTCCGTATTTATGGAATCTGGAAAAGCTAATTCAATGTTTCAAAAATAAAACAGAAAAATATTGCTAATTTCAATTTGAAAGGATTGGAATTAGCAATTATTTTAAAAAATAGTTACCATGAATAAAGATGTACTGGAATTTATCGCCGAATATAAATTAGATCCTCAACACTTCTTTGACGCGAATGGGCAAACATTGACTTCAGACGTAAAAGAACAAATGCGAAATGAAGAGAAAATTTTCGCATTTAACACAACAGCTTGTAATAAGGGACATCATATTAAGTCCCGAAGCGGTCACTGTATTGTTTGTGAACCTAAAAACATCCACTTCACTTTAATAAATTTTAATGAAGGTTTTGTTTACATTGCTGCTTCAATAAAAGGTAGCGTTATTAAAATTGGTTCAACAAATAATATTGAAAAAAGAGAAAAATATTTAAATGAAAAGAAAGGTTATGGAAATTTCAACGATTGGAAAATTTTGCATTATTTAAAATGCCCAAAAATGGGTTATCATGAAGATAATATTCAAAGGACCTTAGAGAGATATAGAGAAAAAGATATACCATACTACATTGGAACTGAATTAAAATATTCAAATGAAATGTTTAGAATCAGTTATCAAAAAGCGTATAGTACATTTGAGGAATACTTTACTGGAAAAAACTTCCAGAGTAAGCAAATAGAAAGAGATCTTTCCAAATATAAATTTATGAATTTGCCCAAATGAAACCACAGATAATAACTAAGCTTTCGTTGGGCTTGAAAAGCCAACAATGAAAGCCCGTTGAACGGAACCTTCGGGGGCTTTTTTGGCAGTCTATGGAGTTATCGTTTTTAGAATTTAGATACACAAAGCAGTTTTTTTAGAAGTACTGCTTTTTTTGTGGGCAGAAGTGGCCCTTTGTAGGGTTTAAATGCTGTGATTTTTCGTTTCAGCATATAATTTCCCTTACCCGCAAAGTTTATTTCGCAGAGAAAGTTTGGGTGAGGAAAAGAAAATCCTGCGGCGGACCACGTTGCCCGAAAATGGCAATGGCCACCAGGTTTCCTTTTTTGCAACAGCGGCATTTTCTGAGCATAGTCTGGGGAACAATAACGCTCCGTTCCACTTTTAAACTTTCTTGCAAACTCTGGAGTTTTCCACGCTTCCAGCTGCTGCTTAAAATACCGTAATGGCGGATCCTTACAAATCTTTTCGGCAGGATATGCAGACTGAAGCGCCTGATAAACTCCACATTCGATAAAGTCATTTCTTTTTTCTCGCCGCTTTTGCGGTAATCTTTGTAGACAAAACGAACTTCTTTATCTGTGACTTCCTTAATCCGGTGATTGCTGATGGCCACTTTACCCCGTAGGATTTCTAACTTTGCTAAAAAGAGAATATGTTTTATTATGTTTATGTCTTACTTAGCGAAAGAGATGGATTGTTTTATACAGGATACACTTCTAATTTGCAGTATAGATTGATACAACACAATAATGGAGAGGTTAAGTCTACTGCAAGAAGATTGCCTTTCAAATTGATTTATTGGGAAGGCTGTTTAAATCAGCAAGATGCGACCAGAAGAGAGAAATATCTTAAGTCTGGAAATGGAAAAATTTATCTTAGAAATAGATTAAGGGAATATCTAAAAAATCCAACGGGGTGAATGCGTGTATCTGCCTAAATATTCGATGACTTGCTTGGGGCCACCAAAAGGTCTTTTCGCATACACAACCCAGTTTTTGGAGAAAAGCCTTTCAGTCAAGTTTTGGTCACTCATACCATTAGCTCTCAATAAAGCCACAAACTTCGCACGGAACACTTTGCTCATCGCTTTTACAGAGAAGAGATATTTATCCGTTCGTACTTTCCTTCTCCATTTTCCCTGCTGGTTGATTCCACCACCCGGTACAATGCAGTGCAGGTGCGGATGCAAGCTCAGGTTCTGCCCCCAGGTGTGCAAAACCGCAATCATTCCCAACTGGATTCCTTCGGTTTTCCCGAACTGGTTTAAAGTTGCCCAAGCCGCTTCAAACAGGGTTTTGTAAATGAGGGTGGGATTTGCAATGGCCAAACCGTTCAGTTCTTCAGGAAGCGTAAAAACCAGATGATAATAACTGCACGGGAGTAAATCCTGTTCGCGCTTCTGGATCCACTCTTCCTTTTTGTGTCCCTGACACTGCGGGCAGTGCCTGTTCCGGCAGGAATTGTAACTGATGGAAAGATTTCCGCAGCCGTCACACGCATCGATATGACCACCCAGAGCGGAAGTCCGGCAACAGGACAAAGCCCGAAGTGTCTTTTCCTGATGAACGCTGAAGTTTTTGGCCGGTAAATCGATTTTGCGGAGAACTTCAGCAACAGTTCCGCCCTTAGTTCGGGTTTCCATTTTTGCGGCATAAAGCAAACACGGTATCCAAAGGACTGTGCGGTTTCTGATCCGACAGCTGACAGACATGCAAATATTCCATGGTCGATTCAATTCTTTCATGGCCCAGAAGTTTTTGAACCATAATGATGGAAACTCCATCTTCCAATAAATGCGTGGCAAAGCTGTGTCGCAAAGTGTGGGTATGAACCTCTTTGGTAATGCCGGCTTTTTTAGCAATAGTTTTAATCACCCACTGAACTCCTCTTTGACTGTAGCGGGAATCGAAATCCGGTGTGCCAGAATCCGGCTGGTCAATCTCTTCAACATTCCTGTTTTGATTTCCGTTGAATAAATACTGAACCGGATTTTCAATACTGATGAAGGTTTTCAGTCCCCGGATTAAATGTTCGGACAAAGGAACATAACGGTCTTTCCGGCCTTTACCCTGCACAATGTGAAGCATTTTCCGGTCGAAATCCAGATGCCGAAGCTCGATATTCCGCACTTCCATACACCGGAGTCCACACCCGTAGATCAGTCCGATGAGCAGTTTATGCTTCAGGAGTTCGGCGGTTTGAAGCATGCGCCAGATCTCTTCCCGGCTGAGAATTACAGGAAGTTTCTTGACTTTTGGAATGGTGGGAAGATGGAGGTAGCTGTAAGGCAAGCCTTCGGTTTTCAGCAGGAAACGCAGCCCGTAAACAGTATGTTTAAAGTACGACTGAGAAGGGGTTTTTGATCGTTTTTGAAGTTCAAAGAGATAATCTTTGATGTCTTCCGGGTCTAATTCGGTAGGGATTTTACCGAAATGAAGCGCTAAGGCGGCAACATGCCTGGAATAATTATCAAAGGTTCGTTTGCTTCTGCCCAGAATGGAAATATTTCTTTCAAAGCGTTGCAGGAGTTCGGCAAAACCGTTAACTTCGCTAGAGGCACGATTGAGAAACTTGTTAGTCCTTAACTCCTCCGGAGATTTTTTTTTGTAGCCATTTTATATGTTTTTTAGGGTTTAATAAAAACAAAATTACTAAAACGGCGAATGGGAAAAGCTACCGGAGGTTTAGTTCAACAAGGTATTGCCAAAAGCGGGGTTGAATGGCTTCGATTGTACATTTGTGCAAGGTTCAACTTTCGTTCTTCGATTGAACTTTTGTGCTAAAAACCCCCGCCTTCGGCAATACCCAAAACGTTATCGGTCAGTTTAGAGCGACACCAAAACAGACAGAATGAGCCAGAAGAAAAAAGCAGTATTTAATTGGAGTGGCGGAAAAGACTCTGCATTAGCTCTTCAAAAGACATTACAAGACAACGAGTTTGACGTTGTTGCATTGCTGACAACTATTAACGAAGAAACGCTGACATCTTCAATTCATTCCATTCCTGTTGAACTACTGACAAGACAAGCGGACAGTATTGGTATCCCTCTTTACACCGTATTATTTGCCAAAGACCTGACAGGGTATGACGACAAAATGCGAGAAACCGTTGAACATTTTAAGAAACAAGGCGTTACTCATTTCATTTTTGGCGACATTTTTTTGGCAGATGTAAAAACATACAGAGAGAATAAATTAAACCCATTAGGAATTGAAGTCATTGAACCGCTTTGGGACAGAACATCTGCCGAAATCATTGCCGACTTCATAAAATCAGGAATTAAATCAAAAATCATCGTTACGCAAGCAGACAAATTAGACAAGACATTTATCGGAAAAGATTTAGACGAAAATACAATAAACACATTTCCTGACGACATTGACGTTTGCGGAGAAAAAGGAGAGTATCACACTTTTTCGTATTCGGGAGATTTATTCAAAAAACAAATTGACTTTTCAATCTCACAGACAAACAAAATTTCATACGACATAAATTTGGACAACGGACAAACAAAAACGTTTGAATATTGGCAAGCAGAAATTGTATGACGACAGAAAACCGAACCGATAACATCGTATTGGCATTAGGCGGGCTGAACGGCTTCGTATCAACGGAAGTGCAAAATTCAACATTCGTTCTTCGTATCAAGTTCAGTGCTAAAAATCCCGCCCATCGCCAATACGCGGCCCGTTATCTGCAACCCCTGCCGAGCGACCGTACAACAAACAACTGACTGACAAAAACTCGACAACCCACCGCACATTGCAGCACATTTACAAGCCGCACAAAGCCAACGCATAGACCCAAGCTTGCAAAAGAGCTGCAATTTTGCCAATGCACCCAAGCCCACCCACCACCCGAAATATTTTGCTAAAGAATTTGGTATGACAGAATATAAATTCCTATTTTTGTCAAAATCGTCAAGACTAAAAAATCAAGACAATGGAAGCAAACTTTGGAGAATATATAAGAACATTAAGAACTCAAAGCGGTTTGACACTTACGCAATTAGGTGCAAAACTTGGCATTGACTCTGGTGCATTGAGCAAAATTGAAACAGGAAAAAAGGAATTTGACGAGGCTTGTTTGTCTAAACTTGCAGAGACATTTAATCTTGATTTGGAAACACTAAAATCTGAATTGATAAGTGAAAAAATTGCATACACACTTTATCAAAACAAGTGCAACGATAATGTACTTACTCTTGCAGAGGAAAAGGTAAAATACATCAGACAGAAAAACACAATACAAACAACGATTAAGCTATAAACATTATGTACAACCAAACAGAATTAGAAACAATTTCAACTGTGGAAGAACCGCAAATGTTTATTGACTTTAAAACCAATAAGCAAAATAAATCTGCAAATAAGAATAAAACGTTCAAAATCGTATCGCTATTTAGCGGTTGCGGAGGTTTAGATTTGGGCTTTTCGGGAAACTTTGATTTCAGAGACAGACATTTCGATAAAACAAAATTCAAAATCGAATATTCAAACGACATTGACCCAGCGGCTGAATACGTCTATAATGCAAATACCTCTTTTTTCAATAATCACGAATTACATCGTGAAGATATAAAAGATGTTGACTTCAAAAATATTCCCGATTTTGACTTTTTGCTTGCGGGTTTTCCTTGTCAGCCATTCTCAAACGCAGGATTAAGAAAAGGTATCAATGATGAAAGAGGAAACCTTTTTGAAGAGTGTGAAAAATTGCTAAAAGTAGGATTAGGAAGAGAGAATAAACCTATTGGTTTTGTTTTTGAAAACGTAAAAGGAATTATGTCTTCCAAAATGGAAGATGGCACAAGTATTCCCGATGAAATTGTAAAACGTACCGAAAAATTAGGATTTAAAACTTGTTACAAACTTTTAAAGACAAGCAATTACGGCGTTCCGTCTAACCGTCAGCGATTAATTATTATTGGCATTAGGAAAGACCTTGATTATTTTGATTTCAGTTTGTTAGACCAAATTGTGGCAGAGTATAATTTGCCAAATGAAACGGATAATCCTTACGATTTATACCTTGGTTCTGCATTGTGTGATATTCCTAAAAATGCACCACAAGCAAATGATTTTTGGAAATATTCGCCAGGAGGACAATATATGGTTGACAAAATTGGACCTTGCGAAGATGGTAAAGAAGCGTTAGCGAAGTTTAAAAAGAAAACGCCATTAAATAAAATCAGTCAAACAATTTCTAAAGGTAAATCTTGGAAAAGTATGAACCCCGAAGATATGTCGGAGCGTTTTAGAAAAATTTGGGATAACCCAAAAAAATACCACGCACCTAACTTTTACCGCAGGTTTGCATTGGGCGAAATTAATGGTACAATTACGGCTTCGGCTCAACCCGAAAACTGTGGTATTACCCACCCTTTTGAGGACAGAAGATTTACGATTAGAGAGATTGCGAGAATTCAGTCTTTTCCAGATAATTTTAATTTTCCTTACAAAACTATAGCAAATGCTTATAAAGTAATCGGCAATGCAGTACCACCTGTATTTGCTTGGGTTATAGCCAAAGCTTTAGAAAAGCATTTAGAAAATGGAGCAGATTAATCATATTAAAGCATACATATTAGGGTTACTGGTTGGAAGTGGAAAGATAGACGACAACACATTTGTAATTGACCTTCCATTCAAAAAATGGGGAATGGAACCCAAACGTATGAATATCATAGCGACAGATATTCTGACGAAGATTTGCCAATACTTTAATTCATCGTACAACTTTAATGTTACTTACGAAATTGGTAATGGTAAATGGTTGATTATGCCTATTGACAATTCGGATATTTCAAGCCTGAAAAACGATTTGCAATATTTAGGATTACCAATTGGTGGTTTTTTGCTTTCTTCCGTTGATTTAACAACCGCCAAAACAAAATTAACTGGTATAAATACAGCAAGTTTCTTGTCTGGGATTTTTGATACAAGAGCAAGTTTAACTTTATCACACAGAAGATTTACGGATGATGCACCAGTTGTTTCTGTTGAAGTTCCGGGAAGTACACGCAATTTTAATTTTGTTGTACAGCTTTGTGCGTGGCTTACAGATTTAGGATCAACAACCGACCAAATTTTATACAACCATCCAAACCAACATTCGGCTTCTGACCCTGATTACAAAGGTTGGAAAAAAGGATTTAAGATTAGGTTCTTAGTTCGCTCATTTCTTACTCAATATTCATTTGCATTACAAGCCAAATCTATTGATGTAACAAAAATTGAGAAGCATCAAAAGAAAGAGGAACAAATACCTTGTATTTTACGAAAGTTAAGAACACCAAGCCCTGTTTCTGTTCATATTGACCAAAATTCTGACGAACTACCAATTGAAGTGAGAAACAAATTGTTTTTCCACTATCATCATTTTTGTGCTGTTTTGAAATGTCCACACGCACCTATTGAGGAAATCGAGAAATTAGTAAAGAACAAAAACAAGTACATCAACTTCTTTCCAAGATTATCAAAAGGAACGAAAAAAGAACTTTTGAAAAAGCTGAATGAAATTCAAACAGAATATTTTCCTGAACTGGAAATTTCAACACATAAAGCCAAAGTTTCAAGACTTATAGAATACGAAGACTTTGAAAGTTTCACGGGAGTTGACCAAGGTATCGCCTATCTTTTTGCACAAACTTTAAACGGCAAAAGACACACAGGTTCAATGGATGATATTGTTCAAAGCAATACATCGGAAATATTAACTGTGAAAACCATTGGAAATACTTTTGACAGTCCTTTATTAGTCATTAATCCTATAAATGACAGAGCATTTATTTGTTCATCCGTAAGTAATAGCTTGAACCAACAGCTTATTAAAACTAAAATTAAAGTAGATAACCTAACAGTAAAATTGAAATAGTGATACAGAACGAAATAAGCTATTATGAAGAATTTTCGAAGAAATTCAGCCAATACCTAAGCACATATCTTAGGGAAAATTACAGCATATTCTACTCTTGTAATAAAACCTTAGACTTCATTGTTTCTGATTTAGAAAACCAATCGGGAATTACCATAAAGGAAGAAGGAACTTACATTCCTAAACTGAAAGTCGATATAGTATTTTCCATCATCAATCCCGACAAAAAAGTGCGATTGATACTTATTGAAGCAAAGTATTTAAGTCAGTTGAGTTTAAAGGATTATTCGCAGTTGGTTGGATATTTACAAGTTGCAAAAACTATTGATTTAGGATTATTACTTCTTATTCAAAAAGGAATGTCGCCCAACAAACTATCAAACGATTTTCAAGAAATTGTACGGTTGAAAAAGCTTCCTATGGACTGGTTTATTGATATGAAGAAAATTAATGAACAATACAATTTCAAGACAGGCATCATTAACTATTTGCCAGCAGGAGGAATTGATTGGATTGACACAGCAGACATTAACGGAATTTCATCGTTTGAAGAATTAGCAGAAATATTGAAAATGTAATGACGAAGCAACAAAACAAAGGAATTAATAATTTACACGGAATAGCTCAATTTTCGCTTTTCGTGTCATCTTATTTGCCATTGTTTTTGCTACTAATTTTACGTCAAATATCTGTAAATAGTGAATATTTAAATTGGGCAGGAGTTTCTTGGGAAACTACAAAAGTATTTGGAGCAAAATTTGGTTTGTCAGCAATTCTTATATTTTTCTCGGTCATTGGAGCATTTGGTTATTGGAAAACATTAGCCAATATTGAAGAAGTTGCCAAAAATGGAAATCCAGTAACTGTTACTGATGTGAAAAATAAAAATAGTGAAGCAATTGGATACATTGCTACTTATTTAATCCCGTTTTTATTTCAAAGTTTTGATGGTTGGTATGAATGTGCTTCCGTTATTTTTCTACTTTTAATAATCTACCGCATTTACATCAATTCATCTTTACTATTAATCAATCCCCTTTTGAGTTTCAGATTTGGTATTTACGAAATTGAATACACCACTCAAAATGGTAAAAACAGGAATGGATTAATTATTTCAAGAGACAAATCTTTACAAGATGATTGTAAAGTAAAACTATATGAAATCGGACATAAACTATATTTCGCAACCAGTAATAACTCAAATAAATGATTATCGAGGAACTTTTACAAAAAGTAGAAAATATAAGTAAGGATAACACAATCCTATACTTTATTACAAGAGTGCTAAAACCAGAAGTAAAAGCATCAAGCAAGGTAATGGACAAATATTTGTTCAAAGTTTACCAAATTGATGTAAATGATGAAATAAGAGAACATCTTTACACACTTACACAAGAACAGTTAACTGGTCTCATAAAACGAAAAACTGAATTACACGAATATGATGTAATTACGGATGATACCGCTCAATTGTTTACCTATCAAATGACAAACAAAGCAATGTCATTTTACGATGTTGTGAATAATCAATTAACATCAAATCCACCTAAGATAAAAAGCTTAGAAGAAATTATAGTAAATGAAGAATTATGGGCATATTGCGTTGGCTTCTATAATGATGAAAACGAATGGATTTATACATTTAGAAAAATACTTGCTGCTAAAGTAGCAATTGATGAAAACGACAGCAATAAAAAAAGTAAATTTCAAAAAACAATTAGAACAATTTTTAACTCAAAAAGTCAAAAGTTGGAATTAATTGAAGGCGAAACTGTTAATCTTGACAAACAAATAGATTGCATCTACTTTGAAGATACTTTTTACATCGCTAAAAAAACACAGTTTGAGCAAATTATCGGTTTAGAAGAAGAGTACAAACATCAGGCAAACGAAGTTGTGACAGAATTAGCTTCAACAAATATGTTTGAAGGACTTGAAATCATTTCAAAGCAGATAGAATTAAATCCGTCTATCCATAAAAAACTTGTACGACTTACAAAAATTGGAAATTACAAAGACCTTGACGCAAAGACAATAAAGAAAATGCAAAAAATTTGTAAGAAGTACGGAGAAACATTGAAGTTGAAAGACGGAAAATTATTCATCGAAGATGAAAACGACATTACACTAACGCTTAAAGTTTTAGCAGATTATTATAAACTCGGAGAGGTATCGGGAAAAGCATACGGAACTTATGCAGGTAAACAATTACAAACAACTCAATAAGCCAACACACAAGCACACACATTTGCAAGCTGCACAAAGCCAACGCACAGACCAAAGCTTGCAAAAGAGTGTGCTTCTTGCCAACGCTCAACCGACCGACAACAAAAGCAACTGAGAAAAGGGGCAGCAGATAATAACTAAGCTTTCGTTGGGCTTGAAAAGCCAACAATGAAAGCCCGTTGAACGGAACCTTCGGGGGCTTTTTTGGCAGTCTATGGAGTTATCGTTTTTAGAATTTAGATACACAAAGCAGTTTTTTTAGAAGTACTGCTTTTTTTGTGGGCAGAAGTGGCCCTTTGTAGGGTTTAAATGCTGTGATTTTTCGTTTCAGCATATAATTTCCCTTACCCGCAAAGTTTATTTCGCAGAGAAAGTTTGGGTGAGGAAAAGAAAATCCTGCGGCGGACCACGTTGCCCGAAAATGGCAATGGCCACCAGGTTTCCTTTTTTGCAACAGCGGCATTTTCTGAGCATAGTCTGGGGAACAAAAACGCTCCGTTCCACTTTTAAACTTTCTTGCAAATCCTGAAGTTTTCCACGCTTCCAGCTGCTGCTTAAAATACCGTAATGGCGGATCCTTACAAATCTTTTCGGCAGGATATGCAGACTGAAGCGCCTGATAAACTCCACATTCGATAAAGTCATTTCTTTTTTCTCGCCGCTTTTGCGGTAATCTTTGTAGACAAAACGAACTTCTTTATCTGTGACTTCCTTAATCCGGTGATTGCTGATGGCCACTTTGTGGGTGTATCTTCCCAGATATTCAATTACCTGTTTCGGGCCGCCAAAAGGCCGCTTGGCATAGACGACCCAGCTTTTGGCGAAGAGTTTCTCCATAAGATCAGCATCTTTAATTC
>NZ_JACBFP010000018.1 GCF_021401085.1 Chryseobacterium sp. R2A-55 | reverse complement strand
TTAGCACACAATCTAAGAAAGAAAGTTGCCTAAAGAGGACAACTTTTTCTTTTTCCAAAACAATGAAGATTGGTACTGCAATAAAAAATCCGCCTCAATTTTTGTTGTGAGACGGATTCTTTATATTATAAATTTAGATCTGAAAAAATTAAGTTGTCTGAACGATTGCCAAAACGCCTTTCCAGTCCTCACGCCTGCATCTTCCACCAGTTTTCACCAAACCGGAATAGATGTCGCCGTAATACAATGGATCGTTCGGTCTTTGGAATAGTTCCGTATCACCAAGTGATTTTGCCACGCTGTCTTTTTGCCAACACAATGCGCCCAAATTGTCCGTTCCTGCTAATGCCTGTCCAGGCAAAATTGGTTGATTGGTAGCATCGAACGCTAAAACCGAACTTCTCTCCAGGAATGTGAATCCTGCGAAAGAACCTACAACGCCATTTTTCAAATCAACTGATCCTTGGAATGCCGCCATTTGGTTTTGAGAAAGCGAATCCACAAACTCCTGTAGCATATTGCTCTCAAGCATCGTGTATCTTCCTTCTTTGGAAACATTTTGCTTGTTCATCGTTGCTTGTGCGGTTTGCCAGTTTTTGTAGTGTGCCGCTTTTCTTGTACCGGTTTGACCATCCACAACATTTACCGCAGTTGCTGCGCCGCTTGTTTTGATTTGGTTGGCAACAGGTAAATATTGAACTGTTGAACCACCACCTGCAACAGGTTTGAAACCTCTCACCCAGTTGAAAAGCATATCGTCGCCGATCGTTTCAACTAAAACATTGGTGTGGTCTCCTAAAATGGAATCCGTTTTTGCGTAGGAAATTTCCATGTTTTCCGCCCAAGTGATAAGCGTAGGATCAGTAGAATAAACATCCAAAGCATAGAAAACCACCGTATCACCTCTTTGCACTGCAACCGCAGGTAAGTTGGTTCTGTTTTTTACAACGGATGGAGCCGCTCCGGCTTGTGGAATGTAAACGATTGCTCCACCTTTCACGTGTTGTGATTCGTCAAAACAAAGGTTAAGGTGTGGATTAGATTTCCACAATTTCTCTACGATATAGGAGTTCCACAGTTCTTGTGGTACTTTTGGATTTTGTGCCATTTTTTAGTCTTTTAGGTTAGGGTATTTTTCGCTTCTCAATTTTGCGTACAAGTCCGGGAACTTTTGCTTTACGGCCTCCAACTCGTCGGATTTGTATAAATCATCCCAAGTTTTGCCTTCGTATTTCTCCAAAGCTTTATCGCCGTCTTTGATGCCTTCCACCACAGAAACCTGTGCAGGTAGTTTGGCGATTAAAGCTTCCAATCCGTCGGGATTTTCGGCATAGTCGGATTTCAAACTTTCTGCCACTTCGGTGGTCAGTTTTTTATCCTCTTTTCCTTTGGCGATTAGGTCTTCCACTTTTTTAGAAATGGTTTCCTTTTTCAAAGTCTCCACTTCGGAAGTTTTAACTTCCAAGTCGGCTTTGTACTGATCGGCTTTGTTCGCTTTATCTACGAGGTTTTGGATTGCGCCCAAAACTTCGCTTTCCTGCGAATCGTCTTTTAAATTAAGAGCCGTAATGATTTTAGCGGCATCTAAAGTGTTGCTCATCGTATTTTCAATGTTAAAATTTTCTAAATCTGCGAGTGATAACTCATGGTTTTCAATGTCGTAAAGGTTCGCAAGCGCATTGTAATTGCCGGGAATATCTACAAGTGAGATTTCACGTGGAAACCATTTTGTAACCGTTGGTCTTGTTTGGCCTTTAAGTTTCAGTTCCGGCGCGTTGGAAGCTTCCAAAACCACAATTTTTCCAACCGATGCAGCGTTTAAAAAGCCGCTTTCCACTTGGTTGGCGATAGTTTCTCCTTCGGGATGGGATAAATTGATTACAGGTTTTGCAAAAACTTTGTCGCCATCAACTCTGAAATTCTCCCAACGAACTACTACACCTTTTTCTCGGTCGTGCATCAAAAAGCCGATGGGGTTCTTTTTCACCTCGTCCAATTGCAAACCATCGGTTAAACATCTGTATTTATAGACATTTACCGAATTGTCGGTGATGCAGAATTCCTTATCAATCTTTTTGAATTTTTCGCTCATAATTAAATGTTTGTCCTTTTGTGCGTTCCTCTTTTTACGTGATACATCCCGTACACTTTTGGCGAAATTCCTTCACCTCTGTACAACTTACCGGAATATGATTTACGGATGGTAATTTCCTTTTTAACCTGTGGTTCTTGTGGCAAAGCATTTCTATCAGTTCTCGGTTCCTGAAGTTTGGTTTCATTAACCGATTGATTAAAGTTTGCCATTGCAGTTCCACCTAATCCTCCTGCCATTGCCAACGCAGCAATTCCAACTAAAAGTTTTTTTTTCATAATGTAGTTTTCATAGTTCCCTTGAATTGAAAGCACAAAAGTTCAAAAATGGATAACACCTTGAAAATAAGTGCGCAAGCGTTGCATAACTTTTTTAATTCACCACCAAATCTTTCAAATTTTGCAACTGAAAAAGTGCGTCAAAATGGGAATCACAAAAAAGGAAGAGCGGGAATATGCCCGAATTTTATACGTAAGCGAAAGAATCACTTTCAAAGAAATTGCCGAGCGTGTGAAGGTGGGTGAGAAAACCGTCAGCAGATGGGCAAAGGAAGGCAATTGGGACAATCTTCGTAAAAGTCTTTTAACCACTAGACAAACGCAATTAACACGGTGGTACAGCCAATTGGATTCTATTACTGAACTCATTGAAAATCGCAATAATATTCCCACCAATGCAGAAGCCGATACGATGAGTAAAATCACTTCAAACATCAAAAGTTTGGAGGTGGAAATTGGTGTAGGTGAAATTGTGGAAACCGGAAAAAAACTAATCACATTTATTCAACAGGTGAATTTGGAAGACGCCAAACTGTTTAAGAATTATTTCGATGAGTACATTAATAACCGTATGAAAAATGGCTAAAAGAAGAAAGACCGACAAAGAATGGCTTTCGGAATGGAAAGAGTTTGGCGACAATATAGACAACGCCACACCCATTGACATTCACGAATCAGCCATAGCGCGGCTTAAAAGAATCGGCTTTCTGGAATCCAACAATGAGGAGTGGTTTAAATACTACTTCCCAAATTTTTATACCTCGGAACCGGCACCGTTTCATTTGAAATCTACCAAAAGGGTAATGAGCAAACCGGAACTATACCTCGTTCGTTCCTGGGCGCGTGAGCTTTCAAAATCCGGTAGAACAATGATGGAGGTTCTGAAACTGATTCTCACCGGACAAAAGAAAAATGTACTGCTCGTTTCCAATTCCTACGATAATGCAGAGCGTTTGCTGATGCCTTACAAAGTGATTCTGGAACGAAACAATCGGGTTTTAAACGACTACGGTACACAAAAAAAAATCGGGTCCTGGGAAGATGGCGAGTTTACTACAAGAAAAGGTGTGGCGTTTCGTGCGCTCGGTGCAGGACAATCGCCCCGTGGAACGCGAAACAATGAGATTCGGCCGGATGTTATCCTCATTGATGATATCGACACAGACGAAGATTGCCTGAACTCGGAAATCATTGAAAAACGTGTGAACTGGATTGAAAAGGCACTGATACCGACCCGTTCCATATCGAACCCGCTGTTACTCATTGCCTGTGGAAATATCATTGCAGAATACTGCTGTATTACCGAAATGGGAGCAAAGGCAGACCATTGGGAAGTAATCAACATCCGCGACGAAAACGGACACAGCACATGGCCACAAAAGAACTCCGAGGAAGCCATAGACCGAGTTCTGGAATCTATTTCCTACGAATCCGGGCAAACGGAATACTTTAATACACCAATGAACAAAGGAAAGGTGTTCAAGAACATTGTGGACAAAGCCACACTAAAACTGAAACAGGCGGATTTTGTTGTGATCTATGCCGATCCTGCGACCTCCAACAGCGAAAGCAAGAAATCATCCAACAAAGCGGTGGGAATCATTACCAGTAAAGGTTTAGATTTTCAGATCTTCAAGGTGTGGCTGGACACGATGACCAATGCAAAGTTTGTGGATTATCTTTTCGAAGCGTTTTTTATTTGCCGGGATGCCGGTGTTGACCCGATCCTCATTTACATCGAAAACAACACCCTTCAGAATCCATTCTACGAACAGGTATTTCTGCCGATGATTTACGAAAAATCTCTTCAGGTAAATGTAGCTCTTCCCGTTCGTCCAGACGAAAGAAAAAAACCCGACAAATGGACACGTATAGAGGGAACGCTCGAACCGCTGGTAAGACTGGAGCGCATGACCTTTAATGAAAAGGAAAGCAAAAACCCACACATGCAGCGGCTGAAAAAACAGTTTAAAAACGCTAATGCCAAAGCCAAACTTCTGGACGGTCCCGATATGGTGGAAGGCGCAGTAGTAATCATCAACGATAAAAAAGCGGAGCAGGCAATGGGAGCAATAACGATGGTGGAACGCCAACCGAGCCGACACAGAATTTAATATTTAAAATTATGATAATCACCAAAGAAGATTTAAAAACCGACCTCTATCCCGAAGTGGTTGCAGAAATCACACGAAGCGATGATGCGGAAGTAGAATCCCACATTAAAACCGCCGTGGATTTCGCTAAAGGTTTTCTTTTCAAATACGATTTAAAGGCACTTTTTGGAACTGATACAACCGAACCAACGGTAAAAGATGAGAGTTTAAAAAAGTGCATCAAAATAATTGCTTCCTACTTTTTGGTAAGAAAAGCAAATCCGAACGTTTCACTTAACCTTTTCCGAGAGGACTATATGCTGATGATCGGAACAAAGGAAGAACCAGGATGGCTGTATGAAATCCGAAATGGTGAAATCAATCCCGATTGGCCACATCGTCAAGATGATCCCGAAACACCGGATGTTGATGAGAGCCAACAGAACCAAGATGTCTTCTGGACATCAACAAAACAAAGAGTTAACAGATTTTAAATAATTATGGCAAAGCAGAAAAAAGGAGTTACCAAAACTACACCACAAGTTGCTCCCTCATATATCATACAGGATTTAACACTCGTTTCGCCTAATCGGAATAGAAAGGATGTTCAAGATTTAAAAACAGCGGTTACAAGCGCAGAACTGGTGTATTTCCCCAATCGCGTTTTACTTTATGATTTGTATCACGATGTGATTTCTTTAGATGGTTTTTTACGCGGGATTATTGAAAAATTAATCAATTCCGTGCTCAACAAAAAATTGAAGTTTTATGATGGTTCAGACAAAGAAAATAAGGACTTAACCAAACTAATGAGGAGCAATGCCGGAAGGGAAATCATTCGACAAATTGTAGAATCAGAACTTTGGGGAATTTCCGGCGTGGAATTTAAAATCGGAGATAAACTTGCATTAGAGGAAATTCCGCGAAAACACATTAAGCCGGAAAAAGGTCTAATCACAAAAAGTCAGTACGGACAAACTGAAGAGGCAGGATATAAATTTGATGATATGCCTTTTGTTTGGATCATCGGGAAAAAGAAAAATCTCGGATTGCTTTTGGCGTGTTCTCTTTATGCAACCTACAAACGTGGCAACTTTGGAGATTGGGCGCAATTTGTGGAAATATTTGGGCAACCTGTGCGAATTATGCAGTACGATGCCTACGACACTTCTACCAAAGAGGAGCTAAAAAAAGTGTTAAGGGAAAGCGGAAACTCATTAGCAATGATGATTCCAAAACAGGCGACTTTCGAAATGCTGGATGGAAAACAAACCAATGGGGACGGACAATTACAGGGAAGTTTTAAAGATGCCTGTAATCAGGAAATGGCGATTGCTATTTTGGGAAATACCGAAACCACTTCCGCTTCCAAATCTTCCGGTTATGCACAAAGTAAGGAGCACGGCGAGCAACAGGATGAACTTATTTTATCCTACCTTATTTTGGTTGAAAACTACCTTAATAGCGATAAGTTTTTCCAAATTCTAAAATCATACGGCTACCAAGTGGATGGTGGAAAATTCGAGTATGATCTCGAAATGAATTTGGGAAAATTGAAACTGCGGATGGAAATCGACCAAATTATTTCCACTAAAGTTCCTGTTGGTGATGATTATTGGTATGAGACTTACGGAATTCCTAAGCCGGAAAACTACGCCGAATTGAAAAAGGAAATGCAGGAACGTGAACAGGTAATGCAGATGCAAACTCAAAAATCTGATGAGGGAAAAAAAGGTGAGGACACCGAAGAACCGGAAAACAAAAAAGAAAAGGATTCCGATAATGAAAACCTTATCGACCTTTCCAAACCAAAAATTTTAGATAAATTTTTTCAAAAGTTAGCCGATTTTTTCGACCAAGCCCGACCGTGATCGGGCAGCTGAATGATTTATATTCTCTACGCTGTGAAACGTGCGGTGGACACCATTTCGAAGATTTGGCAGATAACGAAGATTGGGACGCCATTTACCGCCAAATAGCGGAAGATTTATTGAGCGGCGCAGACTATAAAGTGAATGCAGATTTGCACCTGAAAACGGCTGAAAAACTTTGTAAGGTGATTGATTCAAATATAAAGCCAACACGTGAAGATGAACTACGTTTGGTTGCCGCATTGAAGCAAAATATTTATCCTTTTTCCGCTGCCAAAAGTTTTCAGCAAATGCTGTATTACCGAAAAATGATGGTAGATAATGGTTCGGTTATTGGAAAGGATCAGTTCATAAAAAGAATTGCAGATACAGGAGAAATTTTCAATAAAAAATTCCTAAGTGCGGAATATGAAAATGCTGCATACTCTGCGATAATGGCAGATAAATGGAGCCGTTTCAGTGATGATGAATATTTGCAATATTCCACGGTTGGCGACAGCAATGTGCGACCATCTCACGCTGTATTGGACAAATACACCGCTCCGAAAACAGATGTTTTTTGGAAAAAGAACTATCCTCCGAACGGATGGGGTTGCAGATGTACCGTGGTTCCTGGCAAAGCAAATTTTCAAAACGCACTAACATCAAAGGAGGCAGGAAGCCAACTGAAAACCGAAAATAAGGACACACCATTTTACAACAATGTGGGCGAATCCAAATTGATTTTTGACGGCAAACACCCTTACTTTCAGGAAGCAGGTGGTAAAGTAAGAAATTTGAGTTGGCAGGAATACGGAATGCCAAATTTAGAAAAGATTTACTCTGAAGAAAAACCAACATTCAGTAGAACTACAAAAGAAGAATATCAAAACTGGTGGAAAGCACAAACTAAGAAATCGGGCGATGATATTCAGGTAAAAGATGTTTTGGGCAATCACATTACTTTACCAAGCGGAGAAGGCAAACCCGGAAAACCTTCCGATTATTTTAAAGAACACATCTTAAAAAAATCTGATGAAAACCGCCACGAATTTGCCACAAAAGTAAAAACCATTTTGGAAAGTCCTGACGAGGTTTGGCTTAATCCTCAAGACAAGAATACCATTAATTATTTGAAGTATTATGAAGGCGGTATTATCCGCATCATTGTAAAAGATAATTTAGAAGCCGAAACAATGTTCTTTATTGATAAAAATGGAGATTCTGTTTTGAATAAGATTGGTGAAGCGCGAAAAGGTGTATTGATGTATAGAAAATAAAAAAGGCGGTAAAGGATACATCTGTTTAGGAAGCCCAATTTTCCGCCTTTTGTGTGATAAGTACCACATCACAAATATAGCAAAAATTATGCAACCCGAAGAATTTTCTAAATTAATTGATAAGAAAGCATCAGAATTAAGAACTTATGCTGAAACCCGCTTCCCATCAAAAGCGGGAAACATTGCTTTGAGGTTTGTAAATGGAAATTTTCGGGCGCAAGGTTTTCAGGGTACTACATTCAAAAAATGGAAACCCAATAAACGGGGTGGAACTGTATTGGTAAAAACAGGACAACTTCGTGCAGCAACATTTTTCACATCTCAAAATGGACAGGTTACTATCAAAAACCACATGAAATATGCGAAAGCGCATAACGAAGGGTTTAACGGCACTGTCTTAGTGAAATCTCATTCCAGAAATAAATACTCCAAAACGCAAGTAGGAACAGGTAAATTTTCAAAAGCGGGAAAAGAAAGGATGCGCACTATGACAATGAAATCCGGTGAGATGCAGGTAAGGGCGCACACCCGAAAAATGAAGATCGCGCAGCGCCAGTTTATACCTACTGAAAACAGCAGGAGTCCTGTTTTGGAAAATGCGGTTCTGCGCGAAGTAACAAGAGACATCAAACAAATATTGAATAAATAAATGAACTACTTTTTCTCACAAATCCTATTAGATTTACAAGACCGCATTTCACAGGAAGTTCCCGAAATTCGTTATACAGATCAAAACCTTGGGCAACTTGCAAAATTAGGCGATACCGACCAACCGCCTTTAGCATATCCCGCCGTGTTGATTGATTTTCCAAATACAGTCTATTCCGAAATGGCAACCAATCTGCAAATTGGAGCGGTGCAAATTTCGGTGTTATTAGTATTGGATACCTACAGCCAAACGTGGCATAATGCACCGCTTGAAGTGCGCGAAAAAGGTTTGGAATATTTGGAGATTGAGCAAAAACTCTACAAATCATTGCAGGGTTGGAACTTGGATTATTTTGCGCCACTCTCCAGGACCGCAATTAGGAGCCAAAATAATAACGATGTGGGTTTGAGGGTTCGGGAACTGACTTTCACCACCGAGTATGAAGATTGGACGATGAATGACGATAATTTTAAGGAGGTTAAAATAGCGTTTAATGGCAGTTTAAAGACTAATTAAACAGCGAAAGTTGATTGGTGGTTTCCTGTTTGGGAATCACCATTCCTTTAATGTTCATCCATTGGCGGTAGGAAATGTGGATATTGAATTTTGGGAAAATCTTTTCTACGATGAACGTATCGGGAACATCATCGTGTTTATGTTCCTTATAGACCTCGATAATGCGCCTTGCAGTTTTAAGATAATTTCTGTTGTTGTACGCCACGAAGACAAAAGTAGCACGGCGTTTCATACAAGTCAATAGCAATTTAAAATGAAAAAAGCCCCGATTGGGGGCTTTTATTATTTACTTTTTCAAAGTTTTTTCCTAAATCATTAAAACTTATAAACGGTTTGACATATTTCTTATCATCCAATGCCCGCCATCGGTCTTCCAGAAATTCCACCAAATCTTTTGTTCGGGATTTTTATAGAAATAGATGGGATGAGGTTCTTTTGATTTCTCCAAATTGGCGGAAGGTTCTACATTTTTTTGCCAAAAAGCAAAAAGACTTTCACCATCACCTTTTGCACTTGAAAAAATATAATTTCCATCAATCACTTTGTAAACTACACTAACTCCCATTTTACAGGGATTACCGATTCTACAGTCTTCGATATCATTTTTGGAGGTGTTTTCCGGTACCAGTACATAAGTGTAATTCAAACCTTCATTGTAACTATCTATTGTTTGGTAATTTGGATAAATATCTTGCGTGAAAGTTTTTGAAAAGGCTTCATCTGCATTATTCGCTTTTTGCAGTAATGCAATATTTTGCGCCGAGGCAAAACTGGAAAGCAGTAAATAAAATATTAGTTTTTTCATTAGAATGTTTTTTTTTTCAAATTTAATTATTTTAAACAAAAAAAAATACGGTTTCCCGTATTTCAAATTATTTGTGGACAAAAGCAGACTGCAAGAAAACCAATAAATGCAATCCAAATTATAATTCCAATAATTCTAAACTCTTTATCATCACTTTGAAAAAGAAGGCAGTCGTAAATAAAACCTTTCATGATATTGGTTTTAAAAGTAATTTAATCTCCTTTTGAAACACTTTTAAAAACTGATTGTCTGCACACTGTACCTCGTCTTTTTTTGTGGCAGTGAAAGTGTGCCAGGTGTGAGCAGGATCACTTACCAAAAATTCTTCGGTTGCTGCGTAATGGATAGGAAAGCCTTTAATTTCATAGCCTTTGCTTTGCAGGAACTGAAATATTTCAGTTTGTGGGATTGTCATTTGTACTTCCATTTTTATAAGATCTGGGGGTTTTTCTGTTAGGTTAATCATTTTTCTTTCTTAATTTTTTTATCTAACTCCCGGTGCATCTTTTCCCGGGTTAGAGCATCCACGGCTTTTCTTGGTAAAAAGTCCTTTTTAGGCGAAACCATCGTTGCAAATTTTTCTTGCAGCTCTTTAGGCAGTTCACTGAAATACTTCCCTGCTTTCACCTCCGTTCTCGGCTCTTTTTTCTTCTTTAAAAGCCTTTCCCGGGTTGCAGATTTTGACTCCAGATATCTATTACTCCAGTCCATGATCTCGAAAGTATCGCACTTGTACACTTTCCCAAATTCACCTTGTCTGGCCATTTTGAACATCAGTACAATATCTTCCAGTGCATCGGTTTTAAATTTCTCATAGAGATCACCGGCAAGGATCTGTATCTGATATTCTTCGAGCTCTTTCCCGGTTACATTTAAAAAAAACTCAATAATGATGATTATCTCACTTACCACCGATTTTTTTTTACCTTGGGCAACAATAAGCGGACTTTCTACAATAGCTTTTTCGATGCTGAGTTCCTTTTCTATTTTTACCAGCGCATTAAAAGCCTGCTTAGTCTCCGTACATTTCTGTAAGGTCATCAGCGTTATTTGCGCTGGTTCGTGTTTTATTAAGTTTTGCGAAGTATTTTGCATATTGCTTCGGATTTGCTTTGATTGACAAAATATAATTTAGGTACTTATCTGTATTGCCGGGCCGGAAAAGTGTAGTTGGGCAAAGGTGTTGGTTCATCACCTCGTTATTTTTCCAGTCTAGCGTTTTAACCTGTACAATTTCCTTTAAATCCTGTACAGTGTAACCATCTTTCAGCCGTGCCGATATCGGCGTTAAATTGCTTTTAATCGGCTTGAATTTCTTACCTGCTAAATCGTTGAGGAGGTTAAGGATTTCTATTTCCGGGGTTATGATTTCTTCATTCATCTTAGATAATTGGTTTCCAGTGAGTGGGTTCTATGTTCATTCTAATATTCTCAGAGTAAAACTCGTTGTCATCACATTCAGCGTGCGAAATTGTTATGTATGAATCCTGATAATTCCAATAATGACTGGATACAAAGTCTTCTTCTGTTCTGAAACCTATTCTAATACCTTTTGGATTAAAATCTTCATTGATCCAAGCGGGATTAAAACAAATAACCTCTTCTGATATTGGTGGTTTAGTTTCCTCGTATGAGGTAAGGTTTTGGATATTCATATTTCAATACTTAAAATTTGTCCAGTGAATAATTTTACCGCTAAACCAGTAATTACCTGTCTTCTCTCCGTTTTCCTCGATAGCGTTAATGAAGTAATTTCTAAAATCTTCATAGTCATCAAAGCCGTCATTTTTTGCCAGTATGCCCTGTTGGAAGCAATCTAACATAAAATCATCACCTCCCATATATGATCCTACTTTCGCTATCGTTATTTCGAGATCCGAACCGCGGTGGGTCATAAAAATATCCTGTGTAGAAACAACCGGGATTCTCGGAGCATAGCGAAACATATCTTTCTGTCTGGCATTAATGAAGAAATCAATCATCTTTCCTTTCTCCCAACGGTCGTTTTTATCTTCACGGATCGTGTGGATTTTAGGAATTTCTAATCTTTTTTCCCCTGGCAACTCATCCCAGGGATTTCCAAACTTTTCTTCGTATAAGTCGAAGTACTTCAGGAACTCAGTGTCCTCACCGGCGAAAAAGTTGTTTCTAAATAAGCCTTCCCAAATTTTCTCAATAAAACAGGTCGGCTTTCCGTTGATCTGTGTTTTGAATGATAGTATCATTAGTTATAAGAAATTTGCTCATTAATAAAACCCTCAACCAAACGCTTTGAAAACGTTAAATCCTTCTGAGCATTAAGGAAAGCATTGTAAAGGCTATCTAATCTCGCTGGTGGGATCTGGTTAAAGTTTTTTTCTTTGGCCGCCCTGCAAGCGATGGCTTTCACATAATCCATAGAAACTTTTCTATTCGCCAATTTGAAAACTCCAAAGATGGATGCGATAAGGCGTTTTCTTTTTTTGTCCAGATCGTTTTTCTGTTTGATGGTATGATTCTCCAGGAACGTGCAAAGAGTGTCCAGTTCCGTGGCGTTAAGTTCACGAGCTGACGTTTTTTCGCCGTTGGTAAATTGGGCGATGATTGCCGCTCTTTCTTCTACAAGACCTTCTTTTGAGAGTAAGGTCATTAATTTTCTAAGTGTTGCCATATTAAGTAAATTCTAATCTTTTGTCGTGTTTTATGATGGTTGTTTTGAAAGGAAAATTATCATGTTGAACTTGTGAGATAATGTCAATCAAGTTTTTTGATCCTGTGAAAACAACTCTTTTTGTTCCGTCTTTCTCAATCTGCAAAGTGAGGTACTTTGTGCCATGCTTCTTGGTTGAATCCTTTATTTCATAATCGTGGACAATAATTTCGATGTTCAAAATGTCTTCTACATCTATCTTTTTGCCTGTGAATTGTGGGTTTTGCGGTTTGATTCCTAAATCTTTAAAATTGAACATCCGGTAAAAGTTTTTTCATTAAGTTTCGAGAATTACAGTATTTCAGCCACCCTTTATAAGATGCGGTGGATTGTTTGTTTTTTCTGCATTTAAGCATTTTGGCAAATCGTTTCTTGATTGATTTTCGCAGTAAAACGTGGGTGTGGTAGTGAACATAACCAACGAAATCAATTCCTCTTTTTGCGATCGGAAAAACCTGCCAGTTTTCTTTTACTTCAAGTTTTAAATTAACATTAAAGTACGTTTTAATGAGCTTTAAAACTTCGTGCAGATACTCTTTGTCTTTATGAAGTATTACGACATCATCTGCATACCTGAAGTAATATTTTATTCTGAGTTGCTCCTTGATCCAGTGATCAAAATAAGTGAGGTAGAAATTTGCTAAATATTGACTTAGATAATTTCCAATCGGAAGTCCTGGTGCGCTGTCTATGATTTCATCAAGCAACCAAAGTAAATCAGCATCTTTAAATTTCTTCCGGAGTAACGCTTTAAGTATATCATGATCAATATTTGGATAGAATTTTTTGATGTCGAGTTTCAGGCAATAGGTGG
>NZ_JACBFP010000017.1 GCF_021401085.1 Chryseobacterium sp. R2A-55 | reverse complement strand
TGCTTTGTAGCTCTGAATGCTAAAAACGAAATCCCCATAATAGGACCATCATACTGCTGAAAAGCCACCGGAGCTTCCGTTCAACGGGCTTTCATTTCTTGTCTTGCAGACAAAACGAAAGATTAGTTATTGTGCAGTCGCAATTATTTAAGTTCTTCAACTGTTACAGTCCAGTTTCCAGAAGCATTCACGTTTAAATAATATTTTCCTGCACTTTTTTGAATTGTGCTTTCGCTTTCTTCATTTTCTGCTTGTGACATAACTTCTGGAACTCCACCTGTTTTCATTATATCATCACCTTCATCAACAACATAGACAGCAAACATTCCCATTCCCAATCCACCATCAGCTTTATAATTATATTTAATTCTTGCTTCGTTTCCTGTAAGTTCAAATGTTGGAGATTTTTTCATTCCATTTCCTGAAAAACTATAAACTTTTGTCCATTCTTTTTCTTTTGGCGTTTCAATTACCGTTTGTCTAGAAGTTTCTGTGGTCTTATCAGTAGTTGAAATATTACTCGTGTTTGAGCTTTTTTTATCATCCATTAAGTTGTAAAAAAATGCAAAGGCAATGAATGCTGTTATTCCGATTTTCCAACCTTTTGAAAAAACATTACTTTTCCATAAAGCATATAAACCAATTGGAAAAAATATTATGCAAAGTATAATTACAAGCCATTTTTTATTATACCATTTTTTAGTGTTGGATTGATTGAAATTGCTGTTTTGCTGTGTATAATTTGAGGAACTGAAATTTTGTGGTTGTTGCGGTTGTGAGAATTGAGTTTGTTGAGAATTTTCTGTTTTAGGATTTTCAGTAATTTGATTTCTGTTTACCAAAACATTTGAAGTGGCTTGTAAAATTCTTTCAATATTTTTTCTATTTTTTCCCATATCAAAAGCTCCTCCAAACATTATTCCGGTTTTTGGGGAAGATGTTATTGATACTTTTGTTAAATTTTCAGAAATTGTTGTAAGTTGTATAGGAATGTTTTCTCCCCAACTATAAAGACTTACTCCTGCTTTAACAAGAATTCTTCCAGATAATTTGTCTGCGTTTTCAATCTTCATTCCATCAATTTTAGGAATTGCTTCACACATTGCATTAAATACATTGTCTTTGTTAAATGGGAATTCACTTTCACCATTGTGATCTAAAAATGCCATAGTTTATGATTTAAAATTACTTTTCCGTTATTGCTACAAAAATATTTGTAAAAAAATTCATTTCATTACGGAAATCCGTAATTTGAAGCAGTTTTTTAATGCGATTGCACATAACGTGCCGCGTATTGACGATGGGCGGGATTTTTAGCACTGAACTTTAATCAAAGAACGAAAGCTGAATTTTGCACTTCCATTGATACGAAGCCGTTCAGCCCGCCTATTGCCAATACGATGCTGAACTAAACCTCCGGTAGCTTTTCCCATTCGCCGTTTTAGTAATTTTGTTTTTTTTAACAATCAAAACATTACTATGGCTACAAAAAAAATCTACTGAGGATTTAAGATCAAACAAATTCCTCAACCGTGCTTCGAGCGAAGTTAACGGTTTTGCCGAACTCCTGCAACGCTTTGAAAGAAATATTTCCATCCTGGGCAGAAGCAAACGCACCTTCGATAATCAATCCGCAGAACCTGCCGGTCGGCAGACAGGAATTGCTACCAAAGGCTAGCCAACGCCACAAAAAAAAGCAGTCCTTTTGAGAATTGCTTTGTAGTTCTAAATTCTAGAAATGAAATCCCTATAAGAGGATTATTATGCTGTTGAAAAACTGCCGGAGGTTCGGTTCAACGGGCTTTCATCTCTTGTCCTGCGGACAAGACGGAAGCTGGGTTATTATCTGCAGTATTTATTTTTTGATGTAATATATGTCGATTTCTTGCTTTAGGGCTTTTTCTCTTTTTCTTTTATTAATAATTATTCCTCTATCATCTAGAAGTCCAATTAAATTTCCATTTTTATCTACATGTTTTCTTAAACATAATCTTTTTTGTCCATTTACTTTACGAACAGAAAAGCTCCAAATTTCTTTTCCTAATTTTAACGATGGAAATCCTGCAAACATATTATAAGAAAAAGGCTGATTTTCTAAATTTATTTGAGAAACCATATTTTTTGAATTTTCGTAAAAAGTAATAGTGTTATTTTCGATTTTAATAAATTTTGTGAATTTAATATTCGAGTAATAATCTAAATCGAACTTTTTTTTAAGTTTCCATTTTCCTTTTATTTCCTGATAGAATAATTCGCGACATTTAGGAATTAAAATTTCAATCTTTTTTATTGCATTTTCACCATTACGAAAAGTGTCCATTTGAGAAATTGTGTAATAATAATTTATTGCCTCAAAATAATTTCCATCTTTCTCTAATTCAGCAGCTTTTTTCTCATAATTATTTATTAATTCTATATTTGATTGGGCATTTATAGAATTAATTGTTAATAGAAAAATTATTAAAAGAAAATATTTCATAATATTAATTTAACAGTCGCTTTGAAATTCTGACTAACGTTAAATGTAAACATTGATAATCAAATAGTTATATGTTTTCATTTTTTGACTATTTGATTATCCAAAATAGTAAAAATTTCTTCGTTAGCGGCTAAAAACAACTCCGATTTCGAGTAGGGGAATTGCAGATAATGTTTTGCCGCTTTGCGAAGGCGGGGATTTTCAACACTAAACTTCATTAGATGCATAAAGCTTGAATTTAGCACATCACTTTCATAGAAGCACGAAACCCCCGCTTTTGCAAAACGGCTGTTGAACTAAACCTCCGGTAGCTTTTCCCATTCACCGTTTCATTAACTTTGTTTTTATTAACCTTTTAAAAACCCATAAAATGGCTACAAAAAAAATCTACTGAAGATTTAAGACCTGCCTTGACCGCAGTCGAAAGGACAAACAAATTCCTCAACCGTGCTTCGAGCGAAGTTAACGGTTTTGCCGAACTCCTGCAACGCTTCGAGAGAAATATTTCCATCCTGGGCAGAAACAAACGCACCTTTGATAATCAATCCGCAGAACCTGCCTGTCGGCAGACAGGACCCCCTTCCAAAGGCTATCAAACGCCACAAAAAAAAGCAGTAATTCTAAAAAACTGCTTTGTAGCTCTGAATGCTAAAAACGAAATCCCCATAATAGGACCATCATACTGCTGAAAAGCCACCGGAGCTTCCGTTCAACGGGCTTTCATTTCTTGTCTTTCAGACAAAACGAAAGCTTAGTTATTAGCGGTTCGGTGTTCTTTCTCTGTCGTCTTAGTTGTCATTGAATAGTTGAACTAAAAAGTCTTTAATTTTTCCTTCTGTCCAATTTTTTGAACTTCCTGAAAAGTTGTAAGTCAAGCCGTTCTTAGAGCCAAAAAGAAAGATTGTATTCACGTTCTTTTCGTCACTTTTTGCTTGCCATAAAATGTAACCCTTGTTTGCTTGGTTGTCAATAGTAGTAACCGTCAAACCTTGTTTTTCCCAATATTCTGCGTCCCATTTTACAAAGTCAGTTACGAATTCATTGTCTGTTTGATTGGTTTTATAAAACGGATATTTATCTTTTGGATTTTTAGTTACAGCAAAAGTTGTTGAGTCGTTGTTTGTAAAGAAATGCTGTTTGCTTACTTGGTTGTAACTTGTCTTTGTCCATTTGTCTGGAAAAACAATATTACCATAGGGAAACAAAGTCAATGTCGTTTGATTCTTCTTTTCGTCATAATTTTCTGCGATAATCATACTTGTTTGTGTCGTCTTACAGGAAGTCAACACTAATAATAAAAGTCCAATTACGATATTTAAATTCTGTCTTTTCATTTCTGTTCGTTTTCGTTTTACACTGACCGCTAACTCCAAATATACGCAATTTATTCATCACCCAAAATCATGATTTTCACTGATTGCCAATCCTTTAATGAAAACCTATATTTACACATAATGTATATCTTAATCTGCGGGTTATGAAAAATACGCAACTTACTTTCAACCCCCGACCATGATGATATTTCACCCGGAGAACCTGATGCGAAAGCAGTGATCCGGCTTGGTTTTCCTACGAGTCCCCGATGCGCAAAGTCACCATGCTCATCTATTTTTTTCAGCTTACCTATTCGGCAATATTTTTTTTCCATCCGTACTTCATTCAATATTTATTATATTCGTAATGAGTAATGGCGGAATAGTATTGAAACAGATCCCAATCTCAAAACCCGACTGATTAAATGGGATCAATATAAAGAAACAGTTTTTTTTACAAGGAATGTACCTTGGCTCATCCGGAAGTATTTGAATTCCGGAACCGTACTGCCGAATGTTTTTTTTAAATTGAGCTGCCTGTTTTTTCAGTCTTAAATATTGAATAATTTCTGATTAATTTTAATTTTCAAAAAATCAACACCTATGAAATCAAAAAGAAGGTTTTTTATCATCGCCTTATTTTTTTTAAGCGTCAACACATTTGCACAGAAAAAATTTACGGGAACGTTTTCGAATGGATATAAAGGCGCAAAAATGAGTTTTATTTTATCCTCAAACGGTAAAGAAATAAAAGATTTTACTTTTGAAGGCTACTGGCGTTGTGCAGGATCTACCGAATTGATCACGGCAGGACCCACAAAAAGTTTTCCTGTGCATCAGGGTAAGATACAAAGTATCATCGTGGAGCCGGAAAATGGTGGTTCATCAGCTTTCCGGTTCAACATCAATGGTCTGATCAATGGAAAACAGGCATCAGGAACTTTCAGGATGTCTGTCACAGGATTAAGTTGTGATACCTACGAATTGAACTGGACAGCAAAAAGCCTTTGAACATTTTATAAGCCTGTTTAAAAATGTGCTACTACATTTCATTATTATCCGAAGCGCAGGAACTGGAAGAGTTCTTCGATGCGACCTATCAGGGAGAACCCTATCATAAGGAATTCAGAATCAATGGTTTTGCCAACCCAAAAATACCGGTGATTCTTGACCGCGAACCCAACCATATTATTCCTGCTCAGTGGGGCTTCTTACCGTCCTGGGCAAAAGACCGGGAATTTGCCAAAAAAACACTGAATGCCAGAATGGAGGAAGTCCACGATAAACCCACCTTCAAAAATTCGGTAAGCAACCGTTGCCTGATTCCCGTGAATGGCTTCCACGAATGGAAACATCTGGATTCTAAAGGAAAACAGAAAGACAATTATTTAATTAAAATTAAAAACCAGAACATCTTCACCATCGGAGGACTTTACAATATCTGGACAGATCCCTCCACAGACCAAGAATTGTTGACCGTGACCATCGGCACCACAGACGCCAATCCACTGATGGCGGAAATTCACAATACCAAAAAAAGGATGCCCATCCTGTTATCGAAACACAACCAATACACCTGGCTTGATGACGTTCCGGTAGAATACTTCCTCTACCCCGAATATGATCCAGAACTGGAAGCTGAAAACCTTACCAACACCGAAGGAGCTGCAACCTTATTTTAAGTCCTTTTTCCGAAGCTTACCTCTTGATCCGGCTGTACAGATTCTCCTGACTTTGCATCCGTCCAGGAAAACTTTATTCTTGATCAAAACAAAGCCATGAAAGAAGGCAAGTCATGAGTAACCGGGAATCCATTGTGGTGCAGAGTCAAACTTATCAGTAGGATTTTCGCTGTGATCAGACGAGGGACGCCCTATATGGATACCTATAAATTTGCGTCGTGAAATTTAACAGATTTTTTCTGGTTTTTTTCATAAAATGTTCAGCGGAAAGTAAACGACGTGATTGGAAAATCGGGAAATATCGGCTGAAACAGAACCGCACTTTCATTACGAAGTTATAATAATACAGTTCCGGTCCATCCAAAGCTGTTTATGAATTTGTAAACATCATGAAAACCGATACGGAGCAGCGCCGAAAAAATATTATTTCAAGTATTTTACCAGCGGATGATGCTGCCTTTTCAGCTCCTGTACAAAAAGTTTCGAGATTTCAGTTGCTCCCAAAACCGAAAGATGGGTATCATCAGTCTTTCCTTCGGGATAATACGGAATTTCGTTTGGGGCAAAATGCAGATGTAATTTCCTGGAACCTTCTGCTCCGTACTCCATTTCCAGATTTTCGGTGAGGTACTGCATATCGAAAAACGGCACCTTCATCTCTTGCGCGACCAATCTCGCAATCAGTGTATAATTTCCATGTGAATCGAGCAAAACGCCCTCTTTGTTGAATTTTCTTCTCGCAATGGAAGAAAACACAATCGGAACCGCACCTTTGGAACGTGCCTCCTCGATGTAGCGGATCAAATTGTGCCGGTAAGAAGTCTGCGGATTCGTGTATCGGGTTGGATCGGTTTCTTTCGCATCATTGTGACCGAACTGGATGAAGAGGTAATCCCCTTTTTTCAGCGAGTCCAAAACCGGCTTCCAATGTCCCAGTTCCCGGAAACTTTTGGTGCTTCTTCCGTTTACGGCATGATTGAAAATCCGGACATTCCCGGTAAAAAATTGCGGCAAAACCTGAACCCATCCCCTTTCGGGATTTTTGTCGGTATCGGGCTTTATCGCCATCGTGGAATCGCCGATGGTGTGAATAGTGATCTTTTTGGACGGATTGGTTGTGGCGCAACCGGCCATTACCATTAAAAAAACAAGAAATTTAAAAATATTCATTGGGACCATTTATTATGTTTTTCTTTCTTTTATTTTTGCCTTGATGCAAAAGTAACAAAAGATCAAGACGGGATCTTTTTGCCTCATCTTTGTTTATATTTTTAATGGAATCGGCGAACCTACTTCGTCGGTTTGCCTCATCTTGTTTATTGTTTTAATGGAATCGGCGATCCGCGATGGCGGATTGCTAAAAAATTAAAATTTATTCAAGAGAATTTCCAAACTAGCGCGGATTCACAATGAATTTCTCCGTTCCATATTATTTCCCGCCCTTGAAACAAAGGAAATTTTCAGGTCATTATCATTAGATTTTTGCCGAGGAGATTCCCATTTTTCTTAACGCAAAAATCTCCTAAGTCGTCAAAAAAAAGTGATCAAACAAAATGATTTTATGTTGACCTTATTATTTTTGATCCGCCATTTTATACCAGTTTTTTCTAAGTTCATCCTTCAGGACATTTTTCTTTGTGAATTTCAGGGCTTCTTTTTCAGACAGCTTTTTCGACCAGGAAACCCGACCGCTTAAATCTGCACCTTTTCCTGTATTTCCAAATTCACCAAAAAATGTGGTCTTTTCCGCTTCCTTTTTATTCCAATTGTCCCAACCTTTTGGTGAAATATGGTTTCCAAAATCGGAATTGATGAACACCGACTGTGCAAAATTCCGCCAGGGCCTTCCCAGATAAACTTCGTTCAGGCCTTCACTTGCAGTCAGTCTGCAATTGGTGAAAACAAAACCAAACCCGCTTCCTTTCGGGGTTGAAGGTGCAGTGATGAATGAGTTTTTCTTGCTGTGGATTTCACAATTTTCGAAAAATGCAGTGGCTCCTCCAAAAATAAAGTCGGTAGTTCCTTCAATGTAGGAATCTTTTATTAAAATTTTTGCCTCCTGATCTAGAAACAGCGTATCCTGATTTCCCAGAAGTCTGCAGTTCACAATTGCGGTTCGGTTTGCGACAATGCTCAAGGTGATCGCCTGCCCCACTTCTCCGGCAGAATTTTCGATGGTTAAATTTTCCAGAATCGCGTCATTTCCTTCCACCAAGAACGTGGGGGTAAAAAAAGTGCTGTTTCTCGCCTTGTCCATCTTCGCAAAATAATCACCAAAACGGATGATGGTCTTTTCTTTGCTTTCACCCAAAATTTTCAGGTTCGTATTCCATTGATGAAGTTTTACTTTCTCTTCATAAATTCCGTTTTTAATGAAAATCGTGATTCGTTCCTCCGGAAAAGATTTACAATGATCGATAGCCTGTTGAATGTTGTCAAAATCTCCTGTTCCATCTTTCGAAACGGTGTATAAATTTTTGTCGGGCAAGGTTTTCACATTTTCCATTTTCCAGGCACCGTACTTTTCCAAAACCTGTGAAGGTGCGTCTGTAAACCAGGCGTAGCCATTTCTTCGTTCAAAACCGATTTCCGAATAAGACTTTTTCCTAATTCCATCCCGGTCACAGAAAAAAGGTTCATTGGTTTCCAAATCACTGAAACGTGCCCAAATCGGGATTGCATTTAGGTCTTTGACCCACTTTTTGTCGCCATCAATTCTCACTTCCTTGAAGCCGGTAATTTTATTGATTTTAAACCAATTCACGGCACTTTCCACCGAACGGATCACTTCTGGCGAGGGATTTTTCAGCGACATTAAAAATAACACCAGAGTTGCCGATTCTTTTCCACTTAAGGAAGGTAATTCATAAGCTCTGGCTTTTGCCGGGAAAAGAGAAAATTCGTCGTGTTGGGCGCACCAAACCGTGAGTTTTCCGTTTTGGCGGTATTGGGTTTTTAGGATGATGTCGATTCCTTTGTAGAAAGATTTTTGGATTTCAGGAAAAGTTTCAGCCGGAATCGAAATTGGGAAACTCTGTCTTTTCTCCAAAAGTTCCTGCCAGAGAAAAAGAACATTCACCATGGCATCGTCATTATAAGTAATGTGCGAACTGTAATTGCTTTGGATGGGATAAAACTGAGGCCAACCTCCATTTTCATACTGTGCTTTCAGCAGATAATCTATTCCCTTTAAAAATGCCGTTCTGTACCTTTCATCGGGTTGAAACCGAGCAACATTGGCCAAAAACCGCATTTCCTGAGTAGTGGCATCGTTGTCAATCGTAGTTACCGTGAAATCGTTTTTGGAACGGAGGAGTTTTTGAACTTCGTCATCGGATAACACTTTGTGCATCGGGACATTTTTTTCCCAACCGCCGTTGTTTTTCTGATAGCTCAAGACATTTTCGGCAATTCTTCTGGCTTCCGGAGATTTCAGGAAGTTTTCGTCTTTTGTTGCCGCTAATCTCACCCAGTTCTTATCGATGAGCTGGCTGTTTACCATCTGAATTACAAACAGCGAAATGAGAAAAAACAGGGTTCGGAGATTCATTTTTACACTAAATTTATTTGGATAGGAAACCACCAGAATTTCTTTACCAACCGATGTCATAAAACGCAGTGGCTCCCTTATTATTTACCGCTTCAAAATTAAGGCGCAAAGAAATTGATCAGTCAATTTTTCTCTATTTTGGAAATATTGGACTTTTTAAATATCGGAAAAACCAGTTGACAAGGTCAAACCCGGCGTCTAAATCCGGCACAAAAAAAGGCAGACGTACTGTCAAATGACCTTCGCGACGCTCCATTTGACAGGAAGCCGAGCAAAAAAACCTGGATTGCCCAAGTAATTTACCGATCCAGCTGCAATGCCGCCAATATAAACGGTCCGGTTCCTTTTGGGTCATTATCTTTCTTTTTTTCATTCACATAATACTCAAAAGAACCATCTCTGAAAGGATTTCCGCCCAATCCGGCCACTGCACAAACATTCGTCAAGGTGACATATCCTTCCGGAGAAACTTTCACGAGTTCATTGACCAAACCATCAAAAGCTTTGTTGGCAACAGTTTTAAATTCTTTTGGCAAATATCCTTTGTTTGCACCTTTCGCAAAAGCATACGCAAACATGGCCGAACCGGATGCTTCAAGATAATTCCCATCGCGGTTTCCCTGATCCGTCACCTGATACCACAATCCGGATTTGTCCTGATACTTCACCAATGCACTGGAAAGGTCGTTTAAATAGGATATCAATTCCGGCCGTTTCGGATGATTTTCCGGGAAATAATCCAACACGTCTACCAAAGCCATCGCATACCAACCGAGCGAACGGGACCAGAAATTGGGGGAAGTTCCGGTTTCCGGATCAGACCACGCCATTTTTCGGGATTCGTCCCACCCATGGTAAAAGAGCCCGGTTTTCTGATCGAGAAGATGTTTCTGAATCAACTCAAACTGCAGCGCCACATCATCGAGTTGGTCTCCATTTTCGAAAGTTTTGCTGTAACGGGCATAAAATGGAGCACCCATATACAGTCCATCGAGCCACATTTGGTTCGGATATATTTTTTTGTGCCAGAAACCTCCTTCCGAAGTTCGCGGCTGCTTTTCCAACTGCAATCTTAAGGTTTTTAAAGCAGTCAAATACCGCCCGTCTTTCGTTTTTGCATAAAGGTCAAACAAATGATGTCCGGCAATAATCATATCAATATTGAAGTTATCAAACTTGTAGGATGGGATTTTTCCGTCTTTACCGATGGTTGCATCCGCATAACCTTTCACATAATCGATGTATGGTTGATCACCCGTTTTCGCATAGAGTTCCTCAAAAGCAATCATATTCAGACCGTGCACATAATCCCATTTCGGGGCGGTTTTATCGTCGATCATGTAGGCTTCCGGATATTTTTTCATCAGCGTCAAAGCCATTCGCTCGGACCATTTCCTGTTTGCCGGAATTTCAGAATAATTTTCAGCCGATTCTGACCGCGGTTTGCATCCGGTCAAAAACAGCAAACCAAATAAAACAGTGAGGAATTTTTCCATCTTTACCTTTCTCATTTCTATTTATTTTAATGGGTTTCCCGCGTTTAATTTGGACAGGTTCACATCCAAATAGCTCAAGAATTCGGATTCAGTTTTGATGCCGTTTGGTTCTTTATCCCAAGCTCCGAGAAAGTAGAACGTGATTTTTCGGGTAGTTGGTTTAAACTGAATGAGGTAATCGTCTTTTCCTTTAAAAACATCTTCAGCATCAGAAATTTGGTAGAAAACCGCCATTCCCAGGTAGTCATCGAACAGAGTTTGTTTTCCATAAGTCGCGATATAGCCCCATTTTCCATTAGGAACCGTTTTTTGAATTAATGGAAGTTTGTAGAGATTCACGATTCCTGTCACGATTCCGTCGAGCGCTTTGCTGCTTTGGATGGTGTGTTTGGTGTATCTTTGATCCGGGAAAATGGTGAGTTCGGAAGTGAAATCAGTAGCTTGTCCATTGGTTTTCCAACCCTTGTAACTGATAAAAACTCTGGAGTCTGATCTGTTATTTTCCACGGAAGCGCTGGTTTTTTCAACTTCATTGAAATGGAGCATTTCGCCATTTACCATTCTTCCAATCGCGCCAATTCCCAATCCTTTTCCTACTTTCAGGATATCTCCTCCCCAATCGCTTATCTCGTGATAGGAATCGAAACCATCTTGCCCCACGTTCTGCAGTACGATATTTTCGGTCTTTTTGCCATAAATGTCAATGGCGTTCCTCCAATCCAAATAAAGCCGGTAACCGATTTTGTTGCTCTCCCAACCTGGACCTTCATAGCGGATATCGAAAGAATGGTCCGTGTGAAGCGGATTGAGCGTCAAAGTCTTTACGTTTTTGAAGGTTCCGCCGGAATATTTTCTGCCATTCCATGAACCACCCACTTTTTCTGAGATTTCCGCATAGGTTTTCCCGTTTTTACTTGCAGTGGAAGCATTTTTTGTGGCGGTACAGTTGAGCATGAAAGAAACTGCCGAAATTGCCAGAATTGAATTTGCTATTTTCATTGAATATATTGTTGATATGGATTAATTCTTAAATTGATCGTTTAGAAATTTCAGGATGTGGTCTATAGCGGGATCAAACCAAGGATCAAACATCCAAAAAGTATGTGGTGAGTTTTCAATGGTTTTGATGTCGTATCTGATCTTATTTTTTCTAAAAATTCCCACCATTTCATCTTGTCCGGCGTGGAACCGCCCGAACTGACTATTGATAAAAAGATATGGAATTTTCACTTTTTCGGCGTGCATTAAAGGTGAAGCATCTTTCCAAATTTCGGGATTTTGTTCGAAAGTTCCTCCCAACCATTTTTCGGCGGATTCCCCTTCTTTAGATTGCGGATGATGAAAAGCGAGAATTCCGTCGATGTCGATCACTGAATGAACCAAATCCGGAAATTTTGCGCCAATTAATGCGGCTATCTGTCCACCGGAAGAGGTTCCGAGGAGCGAAATCTGGTTTTTATCAATATGAAATCGTGTGGCATTTTTCTTCACATAAGAAATAGCTTTGACCACATCATGGATTGCTGCGGGATATTCTGCTTCACCGGAAAGGCGGTATTCCACCGCAAAGCAATTGAATCCTTTTTGTGAAATGCTTCTGGCTAAAGCATACATCATCTCTTTGGAACCCGATTTCCATCCTCCGCCGTGAATCAGGATTACCGCAGGATTTCTATGGGTGGAATTCCCCAAAAAAGCATCCAGGAATAAACTTCTTCCTTGAAACTGTTGATATTCGATGTTTATGATTTCCTGAACCTTTTCAGATGATTCTATTTTGACCAATTTTGCCGATGGGAATTTTCTGGCCACCTTCACCATCTCTGAACGCAAGGTAAAGGCGGTATCCTTCTGAACCTGTGCAAAATTCAAAGAAAATAAAAACAGGAAAACCAAAAGAGGAATGGATTTCATGACCTACACTTTTCCATCATACTGATGATGAATTGCCAAATTTATTAGCAATCGATTACACAAATCTACAACATTTAAGCCATGTAATGTCATTTTTGGAACATTTATTTCTATTAGAATGAGGCAAAATTAATCATTTCACCACCTTCATGACCGATCAATATTGTTAAAAATCACTGTAAAATAAAGAATTTCCATATACTTTCAAAAAATACCAGAAAAATATTGTGAGATTTCAAAATAGCTATAACTTTGTGTAATCCATTACATAAAAATACTAACAAAAAAGTCTTTAGTACCTCATGACAAAATTTTTATCCATCTTAAGTTTGATGTTTGCCTTCCTGACCATTTCCGGGCAGAATGTAAACATTACCCAGCAATCGGGCTCTTTGGAAACCGCTTATGTAAAGTGGGAACCGGTAACCGGTGCAGAAAGCTACAATGTTTACTACTCGGGAATGGGCGTAACCGACAAAAAAATTGACGACCCACTCATCAGAAGTTATGGAAGTTATTTCCGTGCCGATATCCTGGGACTCGCAGCAGGAAATTACACGATCAAGGTTGCAGCAGTAGTTGGAGGAGTGGAAGGTCCCGCTGCGGTTTCCAATCCAATTGCCGTTTTGCCGCATGACAGAACGGGTTTTGCGCATCAAGGCGGAAGAATTCCCGGTGCATATAATATGGACGGCACCTTGAAAAGCAATGCGGTAGTTATTTACATTACGCAAAATACCAAAAATACGGTTTCCTTAAATGTTACCGGAGCTACCGCAAATCCATGTGTGGGTTTGCAGACGATATTGGATGGCTTCAAAAAAGGGAAAGACAGCCGACCTTTAGCAGTGCGACTGGTTGGAAACATCACCGATTTGAATTATATGTTGAACGGAGATATCGTCATTGAAAACAATAATCTGGCAACAAGTTCCATTACTTTTGAAGGAGTAGGAAATGATGCCTATGCAAACGGATGGGGAATAAGAATTAAAAACGCATCCAATGTGGAAGTTAGGAATTTAGGATTCATGCTGACCGATGCTGCTGAAGGAGATAATGTAGGATTGCAACAAGGAAACGATCATATCTGGGTCCACAACAATGATATGTTCTATGGAATGCCGGGCGGTGCGGCAGATCAGGTGAAAGGTGACGGTGCACTGGACGTGAAAAAATCCACTTATGTGACACTTTCTTACAACCATTTCTGGGACAGCGGAAAGGCAAATCTTTTAGGTCTGAGCGAAGGAACCGCTGCAGGACTTTTTGTGACTTATCACCACAACTGGTACGACCATTCAGATTCCAGACACCCAAGAGTCAGATATTACTCGGCACACATATACAACAATTATTTTGACGGAAATTCCAAATATGGTTCAGGTTCTACAATGGCGTCTTCCCTCTTTCTGGAAGGAAACTACTTCAGAAACGCAAAATATCCGATGTTGATCTCTATGCAAGGAACTGATATTTTTGGTGGTGCCGGCGGAACTTTTTCCAGTGAGGACGGCGGAATGATCAAAGCATTCAATAACACGATGAGCGGACAAACCCGTTTTGTACCTTATGACGCGGCCAATTTCCCGGTGGAATTTGACGCATATGTAGCCAATTCCAGAAATGAGGTCATCAGCAATACCATCAAATCAAAAAAAGGTGGAAATGCTTACAATAATTTCGATACGGATCCGGCACATTACATCAAAAATCTCGTTGTTGATGACCCGGAAACCGCGAAAACAAAAGTGATGCAATTTGCGGGTAGAGTTGACGGTGGCGATATGAAGTGGGTTTTTAACAATGCAGTTGATGACACTTCTTCTGATGTTAATGCCGGTTTAAAGGCCATGTTGTTGAATTATCAAAGCCAAATGATTTTTGTGCAAGGGGAAACTCCAGTTGTGGTGAGTTCGCAGACATTGACCATTCCAAATAATAATGAGCAGACGGTTCTACCCGGAACAGCAATTGAAAATATGATTTTCTCGTGGGGCGGAACTGCTACCGACGTAAATGTGACAGGATTGCCAGCTGCGGGAATCATTGTAACAAAAGACATGATTTCAAAAACAGTAACGGTTTCCGGAATACCGACCGCAGATGTTTCATTTACGGTAACAACGGTGGGAACAGAAGGCACGCCGGTTTCAGGTTCGGGAGCTATTACTGTGGGTGCGGTATCCGACCAAAATATCTTTATCCATAACTTCACTACCGATGGAAAAGTGGATCCGGACAATTATTATTCCATCAGCGGAAACATGAATTCCACAGACGGCTCAACCAGTTATGACGGGCTTACCTTAACCAAAAGGCTAAAAATTGAGACCGCAACAGACATTCATCACACAACCACAAAAACATCAACTTTAACCCTGGTTTTTGATCCTACTTTTGCAGGAAAAATTAAAGTGAACGGAATTACCTATACTGTTCCGGCAGCAGGAAACGGCGTGATTTCAATTCCGAATCTTCCAGCTGGTTTGACTACGATTACGAAGGGTGATACCACTAATTTGTACTACATCAAGACTGTGTATGACACCACGAATTTGGCAACTGAAAATGCAACCAAAGATCTGGAAATTGCGATTTATCCAAATCCGGCAACCCATACCGTTTTCTTGAAGTATGACTCTGAAATCCAGAACATTTCAATCTTCAGCATGAACGGAAATTTGGTGAAAAACATAAACGGAAATGCAAAATCAGTGGATGTAAGCAATTTAACTCCGGGAATTTACATCATTAAAATGGTGACCAAGCAAGGAGTTATGACAAGAAAATTGATCAAAAAATAGATCGATTATTTAATGTAGAAGAAGCCTTCCTCAGTTTTGGGGAAGGTTTTTTTTGGCATTGAGCTAAGTATTGGAGGTTGCTTCAATTTGCCGGCAAGACGTAGCAAGTCTAAGTAGTCTCTCCTTAACAAGCCCTCATTTTCAGTTTTTCTTTAAATCTATACCAATTGAAAACAAGGGTGAATAGGTTTGAAAAATAGAAAAAGATTTTCTCTTTCAGAATCTCCATCATTTT
>NZ_JACBFP010000016.1 GCF_021401085.1 Chryseobacterium sp. R2A-55 | reverse complement strand
AAGGCATAAGTAATGTTATTTTGTGTCCAGAATACTTAACAAAAAAGGGACAAACATTCCTGTTCATCCCATTTTGCCGTGACCCGAGAAGGATTCGAACCCTCAACCCTCAGAGCCGAAATCTGATATTCTATCCAGTTGAACTATCGGGCCTCGTTAAAAAGTAATCTTCACCCCCGCCAGAATCTGAGCTCCCAAAACCTTATAGCCTCTGAAAGTCTGATACTTGGCGTTCAGCAGATTATTTCCGAGTGCAAAAATACTGAAATTTTTGTGAATTCTATACTCCGCCGACAAATTTAAGTCCGCAAAACCACCCACTTTTTCATTAGAATTTTCCGGCATTTCAAAAACCGGGGACGTGGTAACTGCAGAATAGGCGTTCGTGGTCATGTCTGATGCGAAAATTGCTTTTGCGCCCAGACTCAGTTTTTTGTCCAGCAAAATATACTTTCCGCCCAAACTGCCTTTCACCAAAGGTTTGTTTAAAATATGCTCATAATGGTCGAGTTTGTACTTTGAGAAGTTCAATTCAGCATCCATCACCAAATTGGCGAGTGGAAAATATTGCACACTTCCCTTCACTTCGCTCACCGTTCCATGATCATAAACCGCAGAAAATGTATTCGCATAACCATAAGCTGGATTCAGCGCCAAACTGTGATCGTAGAAATTGTTTCCCTGGAAAAACATTACATTGTTGATTTTGGCAAAACCGGCACTGAAATCATATTTGATATTCTGGTCAATATCTCCCCGTAAACCGACATAGCCGTGATATTTCGTTTCTGTGGGAACTAAAGCTTGGTCCGCAACCAAATACGGATTCTGCTCCAACAGATTCGCATAAGAATTCAGCTTTAAGCCACCGTCAATTCCCGCGTAGAACTTGAACTCGTCCGTTGCTGCAAATTGGATTTCAGCTTTTGGGAACCAATAGAATTTATTGCTTTTTAAATCTTCTGTTATTATTTGATTAGAATTCGTTCCATTCAAGAGGGAGAAATCCGATCCAAACATTACATAAGATTTTCCTTTAAAAAAGGTTACTTTTGGTGAAAAAGTCGCATTGAAAAAGTTGGAAGTATTCTTATCCAAAATCGAAAAATCCGATTTCAGCATTTCCAGATTGATACCCAGATCACCATTCAATCGAACACCATTTAGCTTTTCAATATCCACGCCGTGTTTGGAAAGATTCACCAGGATTTCCGCCTGAGATTCCTTGGCACCGAAATGGTCACTTAGCATGGAAGATTTCAATCGGATATCGTTCAGAATTTCATTGGAATAAAAATCGTAATGTCCGTTGATCTTGAACTGATTTACTTTTTGCTGAAGATCGACATTGGAATCAATATTGACTTCCGGAACATCGCTGAATGCGTAAATCCCATAGTAATTGTAGTTTTTCTGCCCAAAATCCGCATTGATGCTCAATTTTCCCTGTTCTCCATAAGAATTTAAAAACGCTCCCAAATTGGCCGAACTCTGCCTGGAATCCCAATCGTAATCCCTCTTCAGTCCCGATGTGGAAAGGAAATGCAAATCAGCGCCTACTTCCATTTTATTTTCCAAGGTGGTCGAAATATTTCCATCTGCCAAAATCTTTCCGTAATTCCCCATTCCAATCTGGAAATAGTTGTTTTGGTAATCCGCATCGAATTTTGGCGAAATATCCTCACCCTGAATCGCGGAAGTCTTGAAATCAGAAACCGCCGGAACATTGGTGATATCGTAAGTCACGGGATTCTGCGATTTTGCTTCGGGCGGATAATTTTTTTCCTTTTCTATGGAAGTCTTCTTTTTTTCAATTTTCTTTACTTCCGGTTCGCGTTTTCTGTCCAGGATGAGTTTCTCTTCTTTAATCTGCGAAAAAACTGCGGTGGAAAACACCAACAATGCACTTGAAAATATTCTATATTTAAAGTTTATCATTTTAATTCTGTTCAATTTTTCACGTTTCAAATCCCCCATTTGAAGATTTAAGCAGTGGATTACTTTATCGTTTTCTTAATTTCTTTCGCCTCCGAAACGATTTCAGGGAAATCCTGATAATTCGCGATGATCTGGTCCACCGTGTAACTCGCCTGATAAAAATCTTTCAAGCCCATGTAATTTTTCGCCATCAAAACCAAAGCTTTCGCACCCCAATATTCTTCCGAAGCATAGTTATTAGCCAGTTTGAAGATGGTTTCATTTGAAGATTTGAATGCTTTCGCCTTGTTCTGGTAAAATGCTTTTGCATATAAAGATTCGGCGGCAACCTCGGTATTGGATGATTTCTCCAACGCTGCATAGGAAGTCTTCGCATCATTGTCTTTCCCGCTGTTCATCAAGCTTCTGGCTTTGATGACTTTCGCCAGCTCAATAACCGAAGCCGAATTCTTGGAATTTTTCATGACCAAATCCGCAAATTTTTCCGCTTTAGAAAAGTCTTTCTCCTCTGCATAAATCTTCATCAATTCCATATTGGCAAAGTTTTTCACGTTCGCAGTTTCAGAAACAGAAAGGGCTTCGAGATATTTTTTAGCTTCGGAACTGTTGTTCTGGCTTAAATAAATCTGGGCGATTCTGGTTTGCGCGTCTTGCTGATAATCATTCTGCACATTTCCTACCGACTGTAGTACCAGCAATGCTTTCGCAAGATTCTGAGTCTGAAAATAGCTTTCTCCCAGTTCATACTGCGCTTGATAAAGTCCGTCTCCGGTAGGATTCTGGATCAGATATTTCTCATATAGCGGAATTGCAGCCTTGAAATTTTTCTGGGCATAATAATTTTTGGCGGAAGAGAGGTTGATTTCTTCAATTTCTGAAGCATCGATTCTCACTCCCAAACTATTGGCGAAATTCTGGTATCCTGAAACATCATTGTTTTTAATGAAAATCGGACGGGAAGCCTGAACAATTTTGCTCGCAAAAGCTGTATTTTTATATTGGTTTCCCAAGGATTTCAACTCCGAAAGCGCCTTGTCATTCTGGTTTTGGTCAATGTAATTTTGGGCGCGGTAAATCTGCGCGTTCGCTACCAAATCCTTATCAGTGCTGGTTTTGATTACTTGGGTGAAATAATCGTTTGAATTATTATAGTCATCATTTGCCGCATAAGCTGCTCCAATTTCAAATTGTGCATCATCCACATATTCGGAGTTTTTGTATTGAGAAATCAGCATTTTCAAAGTGGAAATTTTCGCCACTGTATCTCCTTTAAAACCCAGTGACATTCCTTTTTGAAACATCGTGTAATCATCGGCATTTTCCGCCTTTTCATAGATGGCGATGGCTTCATTCAGTTCGTTATTGGCATAATACGTATCGGCCAATCGAAGTTCCGCATCAGATTTGAATTCCGGTTTCGGGTTTTTCAGATATTCCTTGAAATATTCTTTAGCCCTGTCAAATTTTCTGGACTTAAAGTAAGCGTATCCCAAATCGTAATTCAGTTGTTGCTTTTCCGGAAATGTCTTGTTGGAAATCTTTTCATACCGCACGATGGCTGACGGGAAATTTCCTTTTTGATAATAGGTTTGAGCCAACCAATAAGTCGCTCTCGTATTGAATTCTTCGTTGATGTTGAATTCTAAACTCCGAAGGAAGTATTTCTCCGCACCGTCGAAATTTCCTTTGTTAAACTCTTCAGTTCCCAAAAGGAAAGAGACTTCCTGGTCTATTTTGTTGGTTTCCGGAGTGGAATTCGGCATTTTGTCGATTGCTGCCAAAGTTCCCTTGTAATCGCCGGAATAGAGATAAGATTTCAACAAAAGCGACCTCAGTTCTGAAACGTTTTTGCTCTTCGGATATTTTGAAATATAATTTTGAATAACGTTTGAAGGAGACTCAAACGGATTTCCGATATCGTAACTCAGTTTAGCATATTGCAAATGTGCAAGTTGCTGCACTTTTTCATCGTAACTCATCTGATAAGCTGATCGGAATGCAGAAAGTGCTTCCTGTTTCTTCCCTACTTCCAGATACGCATTGCCCAATTGATAATAGGCGTTCTGCGAAGTGGCCGAATTGCTGTTGATCAGCTGATTGTAGTAAGAAACCGCCTCATCATACTTCTTCAATTGTGCAGAAACGAATCCGATCTCGTATAAGTCGCTCTCAGAAGGAGTCTGTTTGCTTTCCAAATAGATTTTCAGGTGCGGATAAGCGGAAGAATAATCGCCTTTCATGAAATAGCTTTCACCCACAATTTTGTGGACTTCAGCACTGTATTCTTTTGACAGTGATTCGTTGAGCAAAGAATTTCCCTCTGAAACCGCACGGTCATAATCCTTGTCATTAAAATACATCTGCACATAATAGGGTTTCACCAGTCTTGCATATTTCTCATTTTCTTTAATTTGGTCAAAAAACGAGAACGCTTTATCATTCTGTTTATCAGCATAATATAGGTGTCCCAACATATAGGCAATGTCGGTTCTATCATTTCCATCCGCATTTTTATAGGCTTCTTCCAATGCCTCTATAGCTCCGTGTGAATCACCAGTCATGAATTTGGCATATCCCAGTTTCATCACATACTGAGTATTTTCATCACGTGAAAGCTGGTACTGGTTGACATTTTTTAAGGTTTCCAATGCTTTTTCAAAATCCTTTTTTGCCAAATAATAATCCGCCAACGGAAGATTTGCCTGGGCAAAATAAGCGGAATTAGGATATTCTTTGATGAACGCCGCTAATCCTTCCTCCGCATGATTTTTTCTGAGGATCACTCCGATCACGTTGTCAAAAAACTGCGCTGCCTCCTTTCTGGAATTGGAAAGGGACGCATTGTAGAAATACTGACGGGCGTATTCGAACTGTGAAGCGTTGTATATTTTGCTGTTGTAAAGGTTTTCGGCCAGGTTGAACCGGTAATTTTCCCGGTCATTAAAGAATTGCGACTGCTGCGCATCGGAAAATCCGTAATAAAGAGTTGCAATAGCAATCAAGATTTTTTTAGAATTCATGTAATCTGGGTTTGGGGTGCGTCTGTATCGCTTGAAGCATGAAATATGCCTCCAATATTTTCCACATTAAATCAACGAAAATAGATAAAAGTTATTGTTTTTCCAAGAAAAAAAAGACATTGTGGATAAGTGGATAAATCTGAACACCACTCCATTTCAATGTCTAAAAATACAGGAGTTGAAATATAATTGGTGGTTAAGTAAAATTTTGATTTACCATAGGATTGATCAGCGGGTTTTTCTCAACTAATCCCGATTTTTGAGGAAAAGCCAACCTTGTCTCTGTTCATTCCGGTGGGTAACCGGATCAAACCACGTGATCGTGTACCAATACGTGGAGGTGGGCAATGGTCTTCCGTTTATTTTTCCGTCCCAAACAGGATCTCTTCCGGAACCGGCACTGCCTGAAGTGTTATAAGTGGATGAGTTCGCTGAAAAATCATAAACCAATTGTCCAAAACGGTCCACTACTTTTACCTGGACATCCTGCATTTTGCCCAAATTCTCAATTGTCCAAAAATCATTGATCCCATCAGAGTTTGGTGTAAAAACATTGTGAATTTTGATAAAATAAACGGTTTTCGGTTCGCTCCTGCAACCGGTTGCAGATTCTACTTGAATGACATAAGAAGTCGCAGTCGGGTTGAGCAAAATATTGGAATTTTGCGGAATTCCGTTAAAATAGTACCTGTAAGGTTTCGCGCCTCCTTCCGCAATTACTTCAATGGAAGTGTTGGTTTGGTTAACGGCCGTAATTTTTGGCTGGTTTTCATCGGAAACTATGAACTGGTGCGTGTAAGAACAGCCTTTGGAATTGGTGAGTTTCACAGAATAAGCTCCCACTTTTGAAATCAGAATCTTTTGAGAGCTTTCTCCCGTACTCCATTCCCACTGAACATTTTCCGAACCTGCATCAACGGTAATCTGATCTCCGTAACACAAATAATATTTGTCTGAAAGCGTGGAAGACAAAGTCGGAATATTCACTTTCAGATGGATTTGCGCGTTTGCAGGACAAAATCCGGGAAGCGCGATGCGCACATAAACGGTTTGTGCAAATGGAATTTCGTTGGTATAATTCGAATTGATCATTTGGGTAAAGCCGGCATCTTTAAAATATTCGAAAACCGCTGCAGGATCATTGGTGAAATCTGATTTTCTGGAATCTAAATTGAAAACCGTGATTCCATCAAAATTATCATCACATAACATATAATCGGTTTCCAAATTCAAGAGGACCGAGTTTCCACCCTGTACAAAGGTCACGGTCTGAACATCGGAGATACAGCCGCTTACATTGTCTTTAATTAAGAACTTCACAGTTAACGGAAGCAGGGAAAGATTGAAATGAGTGGGAAGCGGATTTCCTAAATCATCCGTAAAAGTGTAGTTTGCAGAATTACTGATGACCGCATTTTTGAAAGTCTGCAATGGATAAGTGAGCTCATCACAAATTAAAATCTGAGAAATTTGCGAAACAGGTTTTACCAGTAATTTTAAATCAAAATTAATCCGATCCGAACACTGCAGATTATTGGTTTGGTTGTACACAAAAACCATATATGGACTGGCTCCGGAAACGGTGGTATTATAATTTTCCCACTGTGCCGGATTCAGCATCCTTACGCCGTTTCCGTCGTAATATCTGATTTCTGAATAATGGCTCCAGCTTCCGATATAGTCATTGATATTTGTCGTCAAATCGTATATTGTAGAGCCGCAGGATTTCGGCAATTTGGTTTCCGGTGTGGTTTTAATTAAAGTTGGTTTCGGATAAATCACAAGTGTCAAAGCCGTCGTGCTGAAACATCCGGTGGTGGCATCCAAAATTTTGATGTAAACCATTCCACTTCCGCGATATTGCAGATTGGTGATTTGATCAGTCATTGCTGCGTCTTTGTAAAAAGTCACCTGAATATTTGGCCCAAATTCCAGTTCGGATTTCGTGCTGTTCAAATCGAAGTATTCTGTGGTGGAAAAGCAATGTGGCGGAAAAGGGGTGATGGGATTCACCGGCACTTTCGGATGGAAATCAAATTTCAGTTTAACAGTGGTTTCGCAGGCAAAATCCGGATGCTTCATTTTAACCAAAATGGGATTATTCGTTTGCGGGTTCACCGAAGTTAAATTCTGAAAAGTGGCTCCATTGTCCAAAGAATAGGTGAATTGCCAATTCATACCCGCAAAGAACTGGTTCTCGAAACTGTTCAGGACAAAATAATCTTCGCCAAAACATAATTTGTTTGCGGTATATTGCGTATTGGGTATCGGTAAAGACGCGAAAACAATATCAAAAGTGGCAGCAAAACTACAAGCTGCACTGGTTACGCTGTTCGCAACAATTCCAACAGTTCGGGTGGTATTTGCATTCATCACGAAGTTGGCCGGATTTGGAATATCCACTCCGTTTTCCTGGAATTTCAGCGTATAATTCGCAGGATTTGCCGGATAGTAATCAAACAGGTTCACTGTGGTGGAAGTGGAACCATCGGTTTTGCAGAGGTATTTTGGACTATTGTTGAAGTTCGGGAAATTGCCCCCCACAGAAACCGCAGCTGCATCAGAATCCACGAAACATGCGGAACCTGGAACTTTGGCGCGCACAAAATAATTTCCGCTGGAGGAAGCGGTGAAAGTATTCCCGACTGACAAAATAGCCGGATTCCCCGTTTGATACCACTCATACTGAATTCCCGGAACCGCTGCCGTCGTTAAAATTACCGTAGAACAATTGGGTTGAGTTTGAGTAACAACGGGTTTTGCCAATTGGTGAAAAGTCACCGAATCGGTTTCGGGATTTCCGACCTGGTTTCCGAGATCGTCCCAATAAGTGACTTCCACTTTCAAGATGTCTCCGTCATTAGGAACAAAATTAGAAAGGGTATTTGCAGATTCCGGCAACAAGGTGGTGTTCCGATACCATTTAAACTGTGGCGTCAGATTCTGGTTGGGTTTAAAAACCCATACTACACCTTCGCTCGTCCACGGTCCGTTATTATAATTATAAATGCTGTTGCTGTGTACCGGAACCTTGAATTTGGTGGCATCATCATTCTGAATTCCCAAAATGGCATTGTAACTGCTTTCTGTCTTATTATTGACATAGACCACGATTCTGCCGTCTTCCAACAACAAAACGTAACTGTAATACGCCACTGAAGAAATACCACCTGTTCCATTGGTCCTGATCATATTCTGAAAAGAGACCAGAAGTCCATTGACCCCGCCAACATTTATATTCTTGTACAGATAAGTCACACTGGAATTCTGTGATTTGGGAACCAGGTCGGTATATCCGAAGAAAATATGAGCCAGATTCAGTTCCTGAGTGGGATTATTCCTAAAGATTTTACTGTAGTCTTTTGATGGCAATGCGGAAAAAGTATTGTAGCCCGCTATTCCGCTGAAAGTTCGGTCGGTATAGGTGGTGACCTCCTTCAGATTGTCGCGTTGCGGATCATTGGTGAAGACCAACCTTCCGTTGCTTCCCAACACTGCACGGGTATAAGTTTTTCCATAAAAGCTAAAATTAAACCCAATCGGGAACGAGTCACTGAACTTGTTGGTATTGGGCGTCTGAAAAGTGATCGGTATAGAACCCGCGGTAAGAGGAAAATTCGAGAGCTGATCTTTGATGATCTGATAATCCCCCGTGGAAGTTGCCGCTGCATCCACCTTTAAATTAAAGCTTTCGCCGGCACAGAAATACTGATGGTCAGGATAAGCAACATTATTTCCAGGATTGTAGAGCTGGAGCGACTGCGCAGAAACTAAAGCAGAAAAGACAGAACACAGGATTACATAGAACTTCGGCATCATTTGTTTTTCGCAAAAATAAGGTATTATTTTAAAACCAAAATTCTGCCAACTTTAGTATTTCAAGGCAAAAAAATAATTTTTCTGAATTTTTCTTTTACATTTGTGTAAACTATTATTTTTTATGAATCAGCTTTTCAGAAGAAAACATTACAGCGAGAGTGATCACTCATCGGGATTATTGAGGGTTTTGGGAGTTTGGGATATTGTATTTTTCGGAATTGCTGCCATCATCGGAGCCGGAAGTTTCAGCAGTTTGGGAGAGGCGGTTTTCCGCGGCGGACCCGGTGTGATTGTGCTTTATATCATCTGCGGATTTGCATGTGGCTTCACCGCACTGTGCTATGCCGAGTTTGCGAGCAGGATTCCCACGGCGGGTTCCGCATACACGTATGCCTACGCAAGTTTCGGGGAACTGATTGCCTGGATTATCGGTTGGGCATTGATCATGGAATATTCTTTTGGAAATATCTATGTGGCCTTTTCCTGGAGCGATTATTTCACCAGTTTCATGTCCAGAATCGGGATCCACATCCCGGATTATTTCACCTGCAGTTATTCCGAGGCTCAAAAAGCATTTCTGGGAAACTCCATGAACAAGGATCTGATCAATGCCTGGAAAACGGCACCCGTAATAGGAAACCTAAAAATAATTCTCGACATACCTGCTTTGGTCATTAATGGCCTAATTACCTGGCTTTGCTATGTGGGAGTACGGGAATCCAAAAATTTCAACAACCTGTTCGTGCTGCTGAAACTGTTCATCATTCTTTTGGTGATTGCTGTGGGAGTGGCGTACATCAATACCGACAACTGGTTTCCGGTAAGTACAATCACCGGCGAAAGTTCATTCATGCCGAATGGTTTTTCAGGGGTGATGAGTGCGGTTTCCGGAGTTTTCTTTGCCTATATTGGATTTGACGCATTAAGTGTACTTTCCGAAGAAACCAAAAATCCCCAGAAAAACCTTCCTCGCGGGATGATTATCTCACTGGTTTTGTGCACGGTGATCTATATTGTATTAACATTGACTTTAACCGGTTTGGTGGACTACAGAAAATTTGATGGAGTTGGTGATCCGCTTTCCTTTATTTTCGAAAAATCTAATGCCAATATTCCCTGGATGGAATTTGTGGTTTCATTGGGGGCAATCATTGCCATCACCACCGTTTTGCTCGTTTTTCAGATGGGACAACCGAGAATTTGGTACGCGATGAGCCGGGATGGTCTGATGCCAAAAAAATTCATGGAAATTCACCCTAAGAACAATACTCCTGCATTTGCAACCATTGTAACTGGATTTGTGGTGGGAGTTCCCATTTTGTTTACAGACAAATCGTTTATTCTGGATTTCACCAGCATAGGAACCATATTCGCGTTTGTACTGGTTTGCGGCGGCGTTTTATTGCTGCCGTCAAAAGAACGGTTAAAGGGTAGATTTCACTTGCCCTATATCAATGCAAAATTCATATTTCCAGTGGTTTTTTTAAGCGGGCTGGCTTTCTTTTATTTCTGGCAACCGGCGTTCTTCCAAAATCTAATGGATTGGAATGATCCCAATGAAGGCGAATTCCGGATTTCCATTTTCTTTTTCCTGATTATCAATCTGGTTTTGTGCGTTTTAGCTTTCGTTAAGAATCTGTCGCTGATTCCGTTGGTGGGTTTAAGTTCCTGTCTTTACCTTTTGACGGGAATGAGCCACAATAACTGGTTTTGGTTTATCCTTTGGTTTGCGATCGGAATCGTGATTTACTTTTCTTATGGTTACAAAAACAGCAAACTAAACCGCGATTTAAATGGAGACCTGGATTAAAATCTTTGCTTCGGAAGCGCGAAGAAGGAAGACTGTAGAAAGATAATTCTGAAAAACCGGGGAGAATTTCTCTGCTTAAATTTTTGGTCAATATTTTGCTTCAGAAGAATAAACCTGATACTTATTTTTTGGCAGTTAAATGATAGCAATATGTCAGACAGAATCAAAACATTTTCAGAATTCTACCAGTTCTATCTCACCGAGCACAGCAATCTGTGGACAAGAATCTTCCATTTTATAGGGACTTTGCTGATTTTTGTCGTACTGATTTATGTGATTAATTCGGGGAAAGAACGATTTCTCTGGTACATCCCCATTTTCGGATATGGATTTGCCTGGTTTTCCCACGCCGTTTTCGAGAAGAATAAACCTGCAACTTTCAAATACCCGCTTTGGAGTTTGATTTCAGATTTCAAGTTGTTTTTTGAGTTGCTGATTGGCAAACAAAAGTTCAGTCCATAGAAAAATCCCGATCAGTTCGGGATTTCCTAATCATTTGTAAAGATTCTTTTCCACTTCAATTGCCTGGTTAAGCGTTTCTGAAATTTTGCTGATCGCGTTTTCGTAATTGGGTGCACCATCCCATTTCCCTTTAATCATAATCGTTTTCATATTATCATTCGCGAAATATAGTGAGTTGTCTGAAAGGTTTACCAATCTATTATCAAAATAGGCATAACCAGCTCTTCCGGTTTCAATCATGCTGTAATAACTGATCATCAATCCCCAATTGAGATTAACGAAAGCTACTTCATCAATCTGATACTTATCTTTTAATGGTCTGAAGTCGATATTTGAATATTTTTTCCCTTCCGCTTTTTCGTCTTTAAATTTCTGGATATTCTTCGGATCAAATTTCTCATCAATGATCACCACTTCTTTGCCTTTTGAACGAAGGATGTCAGAATACATATCGATCAACTTCTGTTTAGGATCCAACTGTTTTTTTGCGAGGTTCAGTACCGGTTGATACTTATCTCCCGAAGTCAAAGCCAAATCAAGCAATCCCTGGGAACCTTCCCGATATTTTTGAGGTTCTGAAACATTCACAAAGAGTCCCACTCTGGAAGGTTTTTTCATATACTCTTCATTCATGGGAACCTTGACCACACAGGAGACCAACATAAGAAGCAGCGCAATCACTGCATAAAAACTGATATTTTTCATAAGTTTAATTTTTACCAAATCTAATGGCAAAAATAAAATCCCGCAAAATAAATTGCAGGATTTATTTCATATTTTATGAAAAATTATTTACTATCCAAATCATCCATTTTCTGGGTTGCAGCCAATGAAACCATCAAATCATTCAGCATGGTGCTCGCTGAATTCGGAGAGTTGGGCAGCAGGACCAAATTGCTTCTGTTGTTCGCACCAATGGATTGAAGCGTGTCGTAATGCTGTGTCACCACGATCAATGCAGATGCTTCCTGCGCATTGATATTCGCGGCGTTCAGCATTTCCACAGATTCCTGCAAACCTTTGGCGATTTCTCTTCTTTGGTCGGCAATCCCCTGTCCCTGAAGTTTTTTGGATTCCGCTTCGGCTTTTGCCACGGCTACAATTCTGATTTTCTGAGCTTCGGATTCATATTCTGCAGCAGTTCTTTCCCTTTCGGCAGCGTTGATCCTGTTCATCGCATGTTTCACCTGTTCATCGGGATCGATATCGGTAACCAAAGTTTTGATGATATCATAACCATAACTCTGCATGGCTTCCTGGAGTTCACCTTTTACCGCAATGGCAATGTCGTCTTTTCTTACAAAGACATCATCCAGTTTCAGTTTTGGAACTTCGGCACGCACCACGTCGAAAACATAAGAAGTAATCTGGTTTTCAGGGTTTTCAAGTTTGTAGAATGCGTCTGCCACCTGCTCTTTGATCACCTGATACTGCACAGAAACCTTCATCCGGATGAAAACGTTGTCCAGGGTTTTGGTGTCAATAATCACGTCTAACTGCTGGATTCTGAGGTTCATCCTTTTGGTGACCACATCGATAAAGGGGATTTTCAAATGCAGTCCGGCATGTCTCACCGTAAGAAATTTCCCAAGTCTTTCCACAATTGCCGCAGTGGCCTGCTTCACGGTAAAAAACGAAGCGAATAATACAATTAATCCCAGAAAGACGATTAAGCCTAAATAAGTCATTTTTAATTTTTTTTAAGGTTAAATTTGTACTGAAAGATATGAAAATTTTCCGGATTCTGCCCTGAAATCCTTATCTATCTTAATGAAAGTAAACGTCATCATATTTCACTCCGGCCTCGATTCTGATGGGCAGGGTATTTTCTTCGGGCACAATGGGACAGCTGTAATCAAAAGCATTATAGGCACAAAATGGTTGATACGACCGGTTAAAGTCCAGAATAATTTCATCAGATTTGGGAATTCTTAAATCCAAGTATTTTCCGCCGCCATAGGTTTCCTTCCCATTGGTGGCATCATGAAACGGCAGGAAAAGATAATCCTCATAACCATCCTTTGTGATCAGGTTCAGGTTCTGATAAATCTTCAGGACATAAGATTTTCCCTCCAACGTAAAAGTGGCTTTTGCAAATTCCACATAAGGTTTGGTTTTACCCGAAGAAGTCGGGATTTCGAATGGAATGGCGTTCGCCGTTCTGATGAACTTAGCTTTGACCCGGAATTTCAGATCTATCGGAAAGAAAGGATGTTCCTTAAAATCTGCAAAATTTTCACCTCTCAGCGGCGACTCTTCCGGATTTCTGTACTCCAGATTCAAATCTTCCTGAAATTTCCGGATTTCACGGGTGATCGCGGACGGTGCTGCACAGGAAATCATCAGTATTCCGATAAGCGGGATCAGCTTTTTCATTTGTTTTTCTTCTTATACATCCGGTATTTTTTTTGCCGTGCCGCCAGATAATTTTCGTTGCCATCAAAATAAAATGGAATGTCAATAAAGTTTTTGTCCCTATAAACGCCAACATGCAGGAAAATGGGTACTTTGGACTTCTCTGTAGCCACTTTAAAATTAAAAACATCCATAAAGTCTGCAGGTCTGGAGTAAGTGTGCACGGAAACCAACTCCTTCACCTGAACTTTTCCATATTTTTTTTCAATCCAGCTGCATGATTTTCTAAGGCTGTCAAGAGTGATTACCCGCTCTAACTTCTTTGAAAGATTGAACCCCTGAAAAGGCGTGTAGTCTTTGTCTGCACACTTTTCTAAATACACTTCTGCAAATTTCCGGGGAACCTCTTTTCTTCCGGCATCCATTTTATCTATTGATACAGACTTATAGTAGGAGCTGCAGCTGCTTAGCAACATTGAGGAAATCACAATTTGAATTGCGAACAGTTTTTTATTCATTACCGATTTTAAAATTGTTTATTTTATTTTACTTTATATCTATTGCTGAAATTCAGTCGATGATTACCCGATAAACATCAGTTCCGTTTCTCTTGATATTGGGGACAAAAAAGCCGCCTTCTTCCGGTATTTCTTCTATCAAATCAAAACCGGTACATTCATCCGGTAAACCAGAAAAGACCAGGGTAAACCAGAAATCCTTGAAGGGCGGAATATCTGTCCAATAGGGAAAAAGCGAGATATTATACTGATGGATGAGGTTACTTTTGTGTCCCAGACTCCGGTCTATCAGAAAAGTGGATTGCCAGACGCGGATCTGGTTCCCGAGTTCAAAGCTGGCAGGAACGCAACAATGCACAATCACCTGCTTCTCCGCCTGAATTTTGGTTTGCAGAAATTCCAGGATTTCTTCCGAAATTTCCGGTTTGGTTATGGTTTCCATCTTTTCATGAGTAATGAGTAATCAGTATTCCGGCGTACTATCAGTATTCCAGCTGAAGTTTTTCTTTGGAATAGTTTCTGATTCTTTCAGTCAGTTCAGGGTTTTCTGAAAGATTCTGTCCGTAACTGGGGATGATCTCCAGAATTTTCCGGTGCCATTCGTTCTTTAATTTTTCAGGGAAACATTTTTCCAAAACCTGCAGCATGGCATAAGCTGCTGTGGAAGCTCCGGGAGACGCACCCAGAAGTGAAGCGATGGTACCGTTTTCATTGACGACCACTTCAGTTCCAAATTCTAACTTTCCGCCCAAATCAGGATCTTTTTTAATGATTTGAACTCTTTGTCCGGCTATCTTAAGTTCCCAGTCCTGATCTTTCGCATCTTTCACAAATTCCCTTAAATGCTGCATTCTTTGGGATTTCGTCATGGCAACCTGCCGAACCAGATACTGCGTTAAGGGCAAATTATGCCACCAGGCTCCAAAAAGCGAGCGGATATTCCTGAAATTGATGCTTTCGGGCAAATCAAGGTAACTTCCCTCCTTTAGGAATTTGGTAGAGAATCCGGCAAAAGGACCAAACAACAAGGCCTTTTCACCATCAATAATCCTTAAATCCAAATGCGGAACACTCATTGGCGGTGTGTCTAAACCTGCCAGTGTATAAACTTTTGCGTGGTGCTTCTCAATTAACTCGGGATTATGGGAAACCAGCCACTCACCGGAAACCGGAAATCCGCCATACCCCTCACTTTCCGGAATATCTGAACTTTCCAAAAGCGGCAATGCGTACCCCCCTGCACCGATGAACACGAAATTTGCTGCCACATCCTGACTGTGATTATGCAGCCGGTCCTTCACTTCTACCGCCCAGGTTCCGTCGGGCTTTAAATCCAGATCTTTTGCCTCGTGGTAGAGAAAAATCTCCACTCTGGAATCATCTGCAAGGAATTTAGCCATTTTTCTGGTTAATGCCCCGAAATTCACGTCGGTTCCCAAATCCATTTTAGTGGCGGCAAGATGTTCGTATTCCTTCCTTTTGCTCATCACCAAGGGAATCCATTCCTTAAGTTTATTAAAATCCTCTGAAAATTCCATGCCTTTGAAAAGATTCGATTTGATCATTTCCGCATGTCTTTTCTTTAGAAAACCGATATCGTCTTTGCCAAAAACCAAACTCATATGCGGACATGAATTGATGAATTCCTTTGGATTCTGAATATAATTTTTGGCAATCAGGTAAGACCAAAACTGCTTTGAAACCTCGAACTGTTCCGCAATTTTTTCAGCTTTCGAAATGTCAATGTTTCCGTGTTCATCTTCCGGGGTGTAATTGAGTTCGCAAAAAGCGGAATGGCCGGTTCCGGCATTGTTCCATGCGGCAGAACTTTCACGGGCAAATCGCCCGAGTCTTTCGAAGATCGCGATATCCAATTGCGGTTCGAGTTCATGAAGCAATGTTGCCAAAGTAACGCTCATAATTCCGCCACCGATCAGGATGACGTCATATTTCGGTTTTGGGGTTTTCTTGATGAAGGATTCGGGCATAATGAAAAAATTGGTGTTACGAATTTCGGGAAAAGAATTGAGATTGCGAATTTTTGGGGAAAAAGATCGTTGGCTGCTCCCAGATTTTCAGACGAAACCAGCGGTTCATAAAAAAACTCATTTTTCACCGACAACTCTTAACTTTAATACCCCAAGAACCATCCCATGAACAAGTCATTACCAAGAAACCGATGGAATTCAAGATGGGGAATTAATTCACGACCGGAACCACATAAAAATAGACCGACATAAAGTGACACAGTGTTCCCAACAGAACAAAAACATGGAAAATGGCGTGGTTGAACTTTAATTTTTCGAAAGCATAAAGAACGGCTCCCAAGGTATATGCAATGCCCCCGGAAATCAGCCAGACCAGACCGCTGAACTCCAGATTCTGCACCAAACTCCGGAAGCTGAAAACAATCAGCCAACCCATTGCCAGATAGAGGATGGTGGACAGAATATTGAATCTTCCGGTGAAGAAAATCTTGAAAACAATCCCAATCAGAGCAATGCTCCAAACTACCGAAAAAATAATCCAACCTTCGGTTCCATTGAGCGTTACCAGAACGAATGGCGTGTAACTGCCTGCAATCAGCACATAGATTGAAGCGTGGTCTAAAATATTCAGATGGTAGCGTATTTTGGGAGTTGTGGATTGATGGTAAAGTGTGGATGCCAAATAGAGTGCAATCATGCTCAATCCAAATACCGGAAAGCTGATGACTGCCCAGAAATCGTCCAGTTTCACTGCTTTAGCCATCAAAAGGAAGAACCCCAGTACGCTCAAAACCAATCCCACAAAATGCGTGATAACGTTCAGTTTTTCCTCCTGTTCCGGATAATGGTGGATGAGGTATTTTGTTTGATCTTCAGACATCAGGTCAGTTTTGCGGTGAGTTTCCTGAATTGTTTCTCCGGGTTTTTTTCTTCGTACAGAATTCCGTAAACCGTATCAATAATAGGGGTTTTCATTCCTTTTTCCTTTGAAGTTCTGTAAATGGAATCTGCTGCGTAATATCCTTCTGCAATCATGTTCATGGACTGGATTGCGGATTTCACGGTATAGCCTTTCCCGATGAGGTTTCCTAGATTACGGTTCCGCGAGAAGAGGGAATACGCGGTTACCAGTAAATCACCAAGATATGCGCTTTCATTCACGTCTCTAGGTGCTTCATAGATGGCTTCGAGGAAAATCTCCATTTCGCGTACTGCATTGGAAACGAAAACCGCGGTAAAGTTGTCTCCATAACCTAATCCACCGGCAATTCCTGCACCAATTGCATAAATATTTTTCAGAATAGCACTGTACTCATTGCCCAGAATGTCTTTGCTTGGTTCCACTTTGATAAACCTTGAAGAGAACAAGCGGCAAAGTTTATCTGAAACCTCCTCTTCCACCGTGGCAATGGTGAGGTAAGAAAGCCGCTCCATGGCTACTTCTTCAGCGTGACAGGGACCGGCAATTACTGCCTGATTGCGGAATCCAATCCCGAAAGTATCGCGAAGATAATGCGCTACCACATCATTGGCTTTCGGAACAATTCCCTTGATCGCAGAGACAAAGATTTTGTTCTGGTAATCGCAAGTCATTTTCTCCATTTGGTCAGACAGATAGATGGACGGCGTAGCTAACACGATGATTTCGCACTGGGAAACCAGCTCATTGATGTCTGTAGTGACCCTGATCGATTTTGGCGCGAAACTCACCGAGGTGAGGTAAGTGGGATTATGGTGGCGCAGCTCAATCGCTCCTTTCACAAACTCGTTCCGAACGCACCAATGCACGGTTTTGTTGTTTTCCACCAACATTTTCACGATTGCCGTTGCAAAAGTTCCGCTGCCTAAAACGCCGACAGCGATTTCGGGTTTAACAGTTTTCGGTTCGGTGGTGATTTTTTTTGCCATGATTGCCTGTAGGAAATTAGCTGCAAAGATATTAAAGGTTTCGGAATTTTCAGATACTATTATGGATTTAGCGTTTTTATGAAAACTTTAACAGGATTAAATTCAAAGAAATGGCAGAAGAAACACGAGGTCAATAATTATATTTGAAAATTATTTTTAAATTTGCATCTTTATTTTTAGAATCAGGACTTAATGAAGAACTTTTTGAGCAGCAGGAGAAACGTGAATGCAGCGCTGGGAATCTTAGCAGCAGTGGTTTTTGGACAGGGAATATTGATCGCAAAACTTTATGGCGAAAAAAACGATAAGAATTATCAGGTGAATCTGGTGAAAATCAACACCCAGAAAGACAGCATCGACTACCCTGAACTGAAGAACAACCTGGCTTTGGTTGACCATACTGTAAGGGAACTGAATGCGTTTTTAAAAGCCAAAAGCATCACGAACGGGAAAATTGAAATGCTTGCACAGGACAGTCTTTCGAACGCTGTTTACCTCGCAAAAAAGAGCAACCGCTACAGTCAATATCTGATGGATCTGCAAAATAAACTTCAGCAGGTACCGCTGGGAATTCCTACAGACGGCTATATTTCCTCCCATTTCGGAAACCGGAAAAATCCAATACCTTTCAGAAATATATTGCTGGCTTCTGCACAGCCTGTGAAAAACGGTGCAACACCTGAACCGCCATCTACGGCAGAAAAGGACAGCCTGGGAAATGTGGTAAAAAGAACATGGGCAGCCTCTGCAGTTGCGGCAAAAAATGCAGCACCGGAAGTGAACAATCCCCCTGCAGAAGCGGACCAGATCCAGTTCCACAAAGGTTTGGACATAGCCGTTCCATACGGTTCGGATGTTCGGTGTGCAGCGACCGGAACGGTAATTTTTGCGGGTGAGAAAGGCGGATACGGAAACTGTGTGATTGTTTCGCACGGCAATGGTCTGGCCACACTTTACGGACATTTATCCCAAGTTCTAGTGAAAGCAAATGACGTGGTGAAGGTCAACGATGTGATTGCAAAATCGGGAAATACAGGCCGCTCGACGGGACCTCACCTTCATTACGAAGTTCATAAGAATAATACGCCGGTAAATCCAAAGCTGTTTTTGAATCTTTAGGAATCCTGACCCATACCTAAAGCCAACCGATCATATCTGGTGGGCTTTTTTTATAATTCCTTAAACGCTTTTTTTACAATTTCTGGTAATCCATTTTTATTTTGAACTTTTTCATAATATTTTTTGGATTTATTAATCATTTCATCATCTGATTTTTTCATTCCTACTTGTTTCAGGCTTAAAGCATAACAACCGAGAAAATTATCATCTTTCTTGAAGTTTGATTCCACCTTCTGAAAGTAAGAAATGGCATCTTCGTATTTTTCATTCATGGTCAAGAGGACGGCTTTTAACGATTGGCAATCTTTGTTAGTTGAATAATATTTTTTTTCAGCGATATTTATATTCTCAAGTCCATTTGCATAATCTTCAACAAATAAGGAAGTTAATCCAATTCCATAAAAACCTTCGGGACTTTCGGGAAAATATTTTGTCATTTCTTCATATTTTTGTCGGGATAATTTAACATTTCCAATCCGTAAACTTGAAGTTGCCAAATTTTGTTTGAATTCTATAGAACGATTTTGTGCTAGACTATCAGCCAAATAATACAAAGGAACAGCTTCTTTTTCCATATTGCTTAATCGGAATGTAACACCTGCCAAAAATATTGCATCACAGAAATTGTTGTCTTTTTCAATTAATTCAATAAAGATTTTACTTGCAGCACCGATATATTCATTTGCACGAATGCACCGCAAGCCGAGATCATAAATTTTAACAGATCTTTCATCTGGTGGCTTTTTACAGTAAGTTCTCTTCCCTAAATAGTAGTCTGTTTGAGTTTGTTGAGAATAAATCTTTGTAAAACTAAAAAGTATCAAGAAAATAAATAATATTCGTTTCATAGACGGGATTTTGTTGAAAATGTCGTACAACGGTCCGGCGGCTTTGCGAAGTTTCCTCTGCGAGCTTGCTTGCGTGAGGAAATTTTGTAAAACCACCTGATGTGGGAAGTTCGCGGAGCGGATTTCCCCATATCTCTCAAATATATGCATATTATCAGTACCTCCGAACAGTTTTCTTAAAATTTCAATAATTTTTATAAAGAACTGCAAATCAATGACATTTAATTGAACTCTCTGAGATTTATTTCTGCGATACTTAACACAAAAAATCATCTTTGACTGTTTTTAACCTATCCGAAAAACGGACAAGTAGTATGGATTTCTCTGACAAAAAGATTCTGTTTTCAGCCCGGCAAGTACCATTACAAAAGCAGTGGGAAATCTGCTCCTGTTTCCGGGAAAACTTGCAGAACCTTCCTGTCGGCAGACAGGAATTGCTACCAAAGGCTACCAAACGCCACAAAAAAAAGCAGTAATTCTAAAAATCTGCTTTGTAGCTCTGAATGCTAAAAACGAAATCCTCATAATACGATCATAATGCTGTTGAAAAGCCACCGGAGGTTCCATTCAACAGGCTTTCATTTCTTGTCTTTCAAACAAAATGAAAGCTTAGTTATTAGCAGAAGTCTTTTTAATATCCTCTATTGTCAAGAACTGTATTTTTTAGATTTGTAAATTCGAACTGTAATTTTAAATTTTTTGCTGGCAAAGAATATCCACCAATTTTTCCATATGAATATTCAGTTTCAGTAATAATATCGCAAGAGTTAACTTTCCAGATCTTAGTGTTTGAATTTAATTTCGTGGCTGAAAATTTTTCATTTGTTCCTGTTTGAATATATTCTCCTTCCGGATTCTCTTTTGTAATATTAAATCGATATGAAATATTATCTTTACCATTGAAAACGGGATATTTTTCTTTTATCATTTTTTTTAATCTCTCTAAATCTTTTTGTAGATTAATTTTTTCATCAAAACTATAAGTTTTTGAAATTGAAACTTTGTAAACTTTGTCATCTATTAATTTTAGACTATATTCAACATAATCATTTTGATTAGAATTTGTAAAGCATTTTGGCAAAACATAATTAAATTGGATATATTTCTTATAATGCTTCTCATTTAGATATTCAAAGTTTGCATCATAATCAGCAACTTTTTTTTCTGCAGGATTAAAAAAATTAATTTTTAGGTCAGAAATATTAATATCGGAATAAAGAATGTTTGATACTTCATAATATTCTTTTCCAAGTAAGTCTAATGTTAAAGAACTTAAATTGCATTGTGATTTTAAAAGGAAGAAAAAATTAAAAATAACAATCAGTAATGTTTTTTTCATATTTGCGATTTTATAATAAGATTCTGACTAACGTTAAATTGAAATATTGATAATCAAATAGTTATATGTTTTCATTTTTTGACTATTTGATTATCCAAAATAGTAAAAATTTCTTCGTTAGCAGCTAAAAACAACTCCGTTTTCGAGTAGGGGAATTACCGCTAACGTTTTTGTATTTCTGCGGGCGGGCAACAAACACCAAATTTTATAATGGAAATATACTAAAAATATAACACAAATCTTAATTGAAAACTTCAAACCCGCTCGTAGAAATACCTTGTTGAACTAAACCTCCGGTAGCTTTTCCCATTCGCCGTTTCATTAACTTTGTTTTCAATAACCTTTTAAAAACCCATAAAATGGCTACAAAAAAAATCTATTGAGGATTTAAGACCTGCCTTGAGCGCAGTCGAAAGGACAAACAAATTTCTCAACCGTGCTTCAAGCGAAGTTAACGGTTTTGCCAAACTCCTGCAATGCGTTGAAAGAAATATTTCCATCCTGGGCAGAAACAAATGCACCTTCGATAATCAGCCCGCAGAACCTGCCTGTCGGCAGACAGGAACCACTTCCAAAGGCTACCTAACGCCACAAAAAAAGCAGTAATTCTAAAAAACTGCTTTTTAGCTCTAAATTTTAAAAACGAAATCCCCATAATAGGACCATTATGCTGTTGAAAAACCACCGGAACTTCCGTTCAACGGGCTTTCATTGTTGGCTTTTCAAGCCCAACGAAAGCTTCGTTATTATCGGCAGTATCTTCTATTTGAAAGTACAAAACTTGACATAAATAAAAAAATGCACATAAATGAGTAAACTCATTAATATGCATTGCTGTAAATTTTTACTCATCGAGTTTATTATAGTTCAAAATTTTTGAAAATTTCTAGAATTTTATTTTTAATCAGCATTGTCTATCAATGTGCATACAGTGCATCCACCAGCATCGCAATATTTTGTTCCTAATATAGAACCTAATTTACATCCACTCCCTTTTGAACAATTACAAGATACTTTACTGGCCAAAGTGAAATCCAAAGCTATACCATCCATAAAAGCATTCTTCTTTTCAATAGGGAACATAATTTCATTTCCGAAAAAATTTGCTTTCACATAACCATATCCATCTGGAATTTCGTTGGAGTTTGTTTTAATGAATTCTGGAATGTTTTCTCCATATATAAATTTGTAGATATTGTTTATTTCATTTTTCACATATTCATTTTTGAAAAAATCTTCACTTATGAAGTATTGATTTGGAACACTGACTTCCTTAACAGTAAACCTACTTTCTTGTTTTGCAAAAAATTTAACTGGATTTCTAGTATCTATAATTCCAACTATTTGTAATGATTCATTATTTTTGTTTGCACTTGTGCTCATAGAGCATGAAGTACATCCAGAATTCATTACACAATAGTAATTGCCACTGTAAACTACTGGTGAACAACCGCTTCCTTTAGTGCAACTGCATGTTACACGAGCAACAGAGGTATTAATTACTTGTCCAGCATTTTCACCTGATAATATTTTTGCGATGAAAAATACATCATCAGGAAGAATGATATCCGTTACGTCATCTTTAACTCGCATTGCTTTGCTGCTTTTCGGGAAAGGTATTCCTCGAATGCCTGACTTTTGCAGATTGTCTATTTGCACTTGGTCTGTAAGTTCCTTAACATTGATTTCTTCATTTCTTGTACAAGAACTCAATAACAATCCAAAAAACAAAATAAATATAAAACTAATTGCTTTCATCATGACTATTTTTAAGATTTAATGCTACTCTTTTGATTTTCACAAACTCAAATACTCTTTTATTTAAAGTTGATTTTCTTTTTCACATCCTCAACCTTATGGAATGTCAGTCCTTTATGACAATTTATTATTTCTTATAAAGTTATACATTATATTTTAATAATATGCAATGAATATTAAAAATTTCATTTATAATATAGATTTTTACTTTTTGATATTCTGACTAACGTTAAATTTAAATATTGATAATCAAATAGTTATATGTTTTCATTTTTTGACTATTTGATTATCCAAAATAGTAAAAATTTCTTCGTTAGCGGCTAAAAACAACTCCGTT
>NZ_JACBFP010000015.1 GCF_021401085.1 Chryseobacterium sp. R2A-55 | reverse complement strand
TTGTTATTTGTGATGTCAATGATCTTTATTCTTTCCGCTTAGCCGGACCGGGGAAAGACGCCCCTTGTTCCGATTTGCGGTTGCAAAAGTAGAAACTTTTTTCCATCTGGCAAAATATTTTGTGAAAAAATTTTGAAATATTTTTTAACTGCCTTAATTTCAGCCAAAAAAAACTTCTGAAAAACTCCATCCAAATTCGCCTGTATAAATTACTGCTCTACTGCGCTCCCCGTTCTCTCGATTAGGGACTGCAAAGATAGAAACTTTTTGGAAAACTGCAAGAATTATTTTTAAAAAATTAAAAATAAATTTCTTTACCTACAATTCGTTTCGTTTTATTCTATTGATCTACTTCGCTACCTTCTTTTAAAAAGGTGAGTGCAAAAGTAGGTTAATTGGGCTTTAAGTTCCAAATGAATCGGAAAGGAAAACTGTTAGTGTGGAAAAATCAGCTCTTAAACGGTTGGCTTTTAAAGGAAAAAACATCATTTAAAGTTATCCACATTATCTAAAAAGTGCGAATTTTCGATAGCGTCAGAAGTAAAATACCTGCAAGAGGATGGGCGATTTGGCAGCTAGAGGAGGAAGAGTAGCCATGTCTGGCGCAGGACAGAAGAAAGCCTGACAAGAACTGATAGGATTTATCGAAGGGAATCGTTAAAGGTTTGGAAGTAAGACGCTCAAAAAAAAAATCAAAAATTGATTTTGGTTAATCTTTTGAACACGAAATAGCCGATGAGAACTCCAATAGTGTCAGCAACCAAGTCCAGACCCTCGAAAGATCTGCCTAATCCCATTTGATCCTGCAGGATTTCTGTGAGCATCCCGTAACCGACCATGATTTGTATGAAGAAATAGAATTTGATTTTTGGGAATGTGGTCATGAACAGGTATCCCAAAAGCGCGAAGATGGAGAGGTGAAGAAGTTTGTCAATTCCATTAAACATGAACGGGTATTCCATGTTTTCCACCCCGGGTTTGAGGAGCATATAAGTAAGAAATGCCCAATAAATGGGCAAAATCTTACTAAATATTCTGGATATTTTATCCAATTGATGCCTGGTATTCTTCTGCAGTTAGAAGTGCTGAAGTATCTGCACCATCAGCAATCTGTAGTTTGATGATCCAGCCTGCTCCATAAGGATCGGTGTTTAGCAGTTCCGGTTGATCCTCCAATTCCGCGTTGAACTCTGCCACCTTACCCGAAATCGGAAGGAAAAGATCTGAAACGGTCTTCACAGCTTCCACACTTCCGAAGACCTCTCCAGCTGATAAGTCATCATCAACGGAATCCACATCCACAAATACGATGTCTCCTAACTCGCTTTGTGCAAAATCAGTGATACCGATAGTGGCGATATTTCCTTCGATTCTTACCCATTCGTGATCTTTGGTGTACTTTAGTTCAGACGGTGTGTTCATTTTTTATATGTTTTAAATATTTTTTCAAAATTAAAGAAAATAATCTCATCAACAAATGATTCTTTGTTTTTATTGACAAATGGCTTTGGTAAATGGTTTGAATGATTATCAAAATGCTTTTGCCCCGTTTTTGCTATCTTTGTCGTGCTACTTTTCATTACCTTATATATAAGGTGAACTAAAATTTTCAAACAATGAACTTACAGACCAAGTTGAATACCGCTCAAAAATCCTTTGCGAGCTGGAGAAAAATATCTTTCCAAGAAAAACAGAAACTACTTACCCAACTAGCTGCAATTTTAGACGAACATTCAGAAACATTAGGCAAAATCATCACCAATGAGATGAATAAGCCAATTGCCCAATCGATTGCAGAAATCCAAAAATGTGCGCTCATGTGCAGGTACTACGCTACAGCAGAAAATGTGCTCAAGCCCGAAAAAGTAAAAACCGAATTCCGGATTTCTGAAATCCACTATGTTCCGAAAGGGGTGATTTTAGGAGTGATGCCATGGAATTTTCCTTTTTGGCAAGTTCTAAGATTTGCAGTTCCGGCTATTTTAGCGGGGAACACAGTGGTTTTGAAACATGCCTCGATCTGTTTCGGCAGTGGAAACAGAATTGAGGAACTGTTCCTGGAGGCCGGATTTCCGAAAGGAGTTTTTCAGAATCTTGAAATTGGACATGCCGAAGTACAAAAGGTTTTGGAAAACCCCATTGTGCGCGGCGTAAGTTTGACAGGAAGCGAAAAAGCGGGTGCAGAAGTTGCCGCAACGGCAGGAAAAAACATCAAAAAATCGCTTTTGGAACTTGGCGGAAGCGACGCGTTTATCGTTTTGGATGATGCCGATTACCCGGACGCAGCTGAGAGCGGTACAAAAGCAAGACTGCAGAATTGCGGACAAGCCTGCAACGCAGGAAAAAGATTCATCATTCAAAAAAGTGCAGAGAAGGAGTTTCTCCCCATTTTCATTGATGAATATAAAAAGTATGTTCCAGGAGAACCTTTGGACCAGCAAACTTTAATTGCAGGAATGGCTCGACCGGATTTAGCAGATGATTTGGAAAAACAGTATCAAAAGGCAATCAAAGGTGGAGCAGAAATTATTTTACCTCTTGAAAGGATTTCGGCAAACGAATTCATGCCGGGATTAATTAAGGTGAAAAAAGGAAACCCTATTCTGGAGGAGGAAGTTTTCGGGCCACTTGGCATGGTAATGATTGCCAAAGATGACCATGAAGCACTTGAATTGGCAAACGATGTGAAATTCGGACTTTCAAATTCAGTGTGGACGAAAGATCTGGAAAGACAGCAGTTCTTTATTGAAAATCTGGAATCGGGAACGGTGAGTGTAAACAAATCCTCCAGTTCGGACCCTCGTTTACCTTTTGGTGGTGCCAAATCTTCAGGCTATGGAGTAGAACTTTCTCTGCTTGCTTTGAAAGAATTTGTGACCGTGAAGACCATCGTGGGGAATTAGGCTGAACAATTCACTGCCCTATTAAATAGCGATCCCACTTCAAATGAAAACTTCGGACAGGTGTCCGAAGTTTTTTATTTGCTAAATAATTTCTTATGGATGGATATTTTACTAGCCTTCCTCCACTTCCCTTTTCAGCTGGGCTTTGTAGAGCGTGGCGTAATATCCGTTTTTGTCTAGAAGTTCCATGTGTTTTCCTTCCTCCACGATTTTTCCTTGATCCATTACAATGATTTTGTCGGCTTTTTCAATCGTTGAAAGTCGGTGAGCTATAATAATAGAGGTTCGGTTCCGGGTAATTTTTTCGGTGGCTTTTTGAATCAGTTTTTCACTTTCATGATCTATGGAAGATGTGGCTTCATCAAGAATAAGGATTTTCGGATCGGTCAAGTACGCCCTTAAAAACGAGAGCAGCTGTCTTTGACCCAAAGAAATTGAGGAACCTCTTTCACGAACGACATAGTCATACCCTTCTGGAAGCGACATGATGAAATCATCCACCTCGATCTCTTTTGCTATTTTACGGATTTTATCTAAGGTGATGGTTTCATCACCAAATGAAAGATTTTCAAAAATACTTCCATGGAAAAGGAAAACATCCTGCAAAACCACTCCCACATGACTTCGGAGATTATACAGCTCATAATCCTTTAAATCCACATCATCCAAAAGAATCTTCCCCGAACTGATGTCATAAAGCCGCGTCATTAAACTGATGATAGTGGTTTTTCCAGCACCGGTTGCACCAACGATGGCCACGGCTTCTCCCGGATTGACTGTAAAACTGATGCCCTTTAAAACCTCCTGTTTTTCATCATAGGAAAAGTGGACATCCTTGAATTCAATTTTTCCATCAAAGTGGTCTTTGACTATTTTTCCATGATTGGGAAGGTTGAAATCTTCGTCCATCACTCCTAAAACCCTTTCTGCTCCCACAATTCCTCTCTGGATATTATTGAATCGGTCCGCAATTTGCCTTAATGGACGGATCAACATGGAAATATATTGAATAAAGGCAATCACTGCGCCGGCTTTGATGGTGATGAATCCACCATAGAGCAGGATGAATCCTATAAATAAAGAAGAAATCAGTTCTACAACCGGGAAAAACAATGAAAAAATAAAAACCGTCCTCAGCAAGGCACTCTTTAAATTGATATTGATTTCATCAAATTTCTTGAATTCTGCCTGTTGGCGGTTGAAAACCTGGATCAAGGTCATTCCCGAAAGACGTTCCTGCACAAACGAATTCTGATTGGCAGTCCAGGTTCTTTCATCGCCAAATGCTTTTTTCAATCTTTTCTGGAAAAACCTGGTGATCAAAACCATCAGCGGAAGAATTGCCAATGAGATGTAACTCAGGTGCACATCCACCTGAAACATCATGAACAGCACGAAAACGATCCGCAAAATATCCCCGAAAACCATCAAAAATCCGTCGGTGTAAACGGTTGCGATGGTTTCCACATCACCTACTGCCCTGGTTACGAGTTGGCCCACTGCAGTTTTGTCGAAAAATGAAGTTCGGAAATAAATCAGCTTATGATAAAGTCGTTCACGAATATCGCGAATGACGTTTTGTGAAATAAAATTGGAAAAGTACACCAAGAAAAAGTTCAGAATCGTTTCCCCAAAAACCAGCGCCACCAAAATATAGATGTGCTTCATCATCTGCTCCTTGTCCTTGAGATGAAGGATGTCCGTATCCACAATCTGCATTGTAAGATAAGGTCGGTAGGTAGAAATTATGGACAGTAGAATTGAAATTACGAGCGTGAAAATAAACCACGTGCGGAACTTCATGCCGATCACGAAAAGTCGTTTGATAATTTCCCAGGTACTTTGCTTCTTCATTGATTCTTGTAAACGGTACAAAAATACGGAAAAAAATACCTTCGCCTAATTTTTTTGAGATTCGTCTCCCGAAGATTCGGGATTGGAAAGATAACCTCGGTCTCTCAAATGAAATCATGAATAAGACAAACTAAAACCTCTTCCGGTCCCTTTAAAACCCTCCAATCTAAAATTCAGACAGTTTCCGCCACTAAAATTCATATCCCACCTCCACCAAAAACAAACCTTGTGCCGGTGCCGAAGTTCCGGCGGAATTGCGATTTTTTGATTCGATGATGGTGCGTAAACCTTCCGGCATAATTTTGCCGCTGCCGATTTCAACCATGGTTCCCACAATAGCGCGAACCATATTTCTGAGAAATCTGTCGGCGGAAATCGTGAATTTCAGTTCAGTACCGTTTTGTTCCCAAAAAGCTTTGTAGATTTTGCAGTTATTGGTTTTATTATCGGTGTGGAGTTTTGCAAAACTGGTGAAATCTTCAAAGTCAAAAAGAATTTTGCAGGCCTCATTCATTTTATCTATTTCCAAATTCCTTTTCCAGATTTGCCAGGAAGTGTCCTGCGTAAATGGATTTTTATCTAAAGAAATATAGTATTCATATGTTCTGAAAGTCGCATCAAATCTCGCATGGAAATCATCTTTCACCTTGAAAATCCGCTTAACCGAAATATCCGGCGGCAGAAAACTGTTGAGTTTATGTACAAGATTTTCATCCAGAATCTGCTCGGTATCAAAGTGCGCGAACATCTTTTTAGCATGAACGCCCGTGTCGGTTCTACCGGCTCCGGTAGTTTTTATTTCTCTGCGAAGAATGGTGGAAAGTGCTTTTTCGAGTTCCTCCTGAACCGAAATTTCATTGGGTTGGATTTGGTACCCGAAATAGTTTTTGCCGTGGTATGAAAATTCTATGAAATAGCGCATTGCTGCAAATTTAGAACAAATGGTGCGAATGTGCGAATAAAATTCTTCTTGGGTGAATGACTGAGAAAATTCCATTATTTTCGTACCATGAAAATTCTACTCCTTTCAGACACACATTCCTATATGGACGAAAGAATTCTGGAATACGCAAAGAATGTGGACGAAATATGGCATTGCGGAGATTTCGGAAATTTGGAAGTGTCCGAAGAACTGGAAAAAATCAGACCCCTTCGCGGAGTTTACGGAAATATTGACAACGACAAAATACGCAAGATTTTCCCGGAAGTCCTGAGGTTCACTTGCGAAAATGTGGAAGTTTTGATGATTCACATCGGTGGTTATCCGGGAAAATATTCGCCTGCAGCCAAAAAAGAAATTTCCGAAAATCCTCCGAACCTTTTTATTTCCGGTCATTCACATATTTTGAAAGCCATGTATGATGACAAAAACCAATTACTGCATTTGAATCCGGGTGCTGCAGGAAACCAAGGTTGGCATAAGGTGCGCACCATGATGCGCTTTGAAATTACTAACGATTCAATAGAAAATTTAGAAATTATAGAATTGGGGCTTCGATAAAAAAAAATTGCGGATTAAAAAATCCGCATTTTCAAAACGTACAATATTTTTATTTTCCTCCACCCTGACTTCCTCCGCCACGGTTTTGATCATCAAATTTAATTTGTTTGGTTGCGCCTTTCACATTTTTATTCCCAAATCGGTACGTCACGGATAGATTAAGATTCTGATTGCTTCCGCTTCCGGAATAACTTGATGTAAAGCCTTGGTAATATTCGGTTCCGGACCATTTTACGGTGTTCAAGATATCATTAACAAATAAATTGACATTCAGATTTTTTTCCATCAAACTCAACTTTATTCCGCTGTAGAGTCCACTCATATTTCCAGAGGCGGTATTTCCAATTTTAGACGCTGCATCAAACCAATATCCTAAAATGTAAACCACGGTCTTATTCTTGTTCAGGAAGAAATTATTATTGATGCTGAAATTTGCGCCATATCCTTGTAAGGGAATTACATTTTCGAAGTTAGAAATTGACTTCGCATAAAATGCCGTCCCAGAAAGATAAGATTCTAACCAAGAGAATTTAGTAAAATTAAAATTCAAATTTATTCCTGCTCTTTTTTCGTTGTATAAGTTTTGATTGGTGGAATATTTGGTTTCCCCGTCGATTACCTGTAACTGATCCACTTCATTTTTAGAAAAAGATCCGTAAAGCCCGACAGTAAAGTTGTTTTTCAGCACATAAGAAATCTCTATATTATCGGTGATTGATGGTCTTAAACTCGGGTTTCCGCTGTAATATTCGTACTCTGAAATATAACTTTTAAAAGGATTTAGACTCCAAAAATACGGCCGGTCAATTCTTCGGGTATAGTTTAAAGAAACCGAATTGTCATCATTAGGTTTGTAGGTTAAATAACCGGTAGGAAAAAATTCGCCATAATGATTTTTATTGGTCTCATTAAGTTGTGGAGAAAATCCTTTGGTAAGGGTATATTCATATCGCAAACCTACTTTCGCATCCAGTTTCTCGCTAATTTTGAAACTGCTGCTTGCATAGGCGGCAAAGTTTTGTTCTTCATACTGAAAATCATTACTACGAAGCGTGTTCAATGCTTCTTCTCCATTAATTTGATTGAAGTATTTGAAGGTCGAATTATTTCTAATATTGGTATATTTCAGCCCACCTTCTGTTTTCAATTTTTCTGTATTTTTTTCTAAATCTATTTGTCCGTTTGCGATTTGATAATTGCTGTTTCCCAAAGTTTTTCCAAAAACTCCAGGACCGTTAAAAGTAGAAATGGCATTATACGTATCGGAAATATTCTTCATTAAATTGGCGGTAAAGCTTAATTTGCTGCTTAACGTATCCAACTTAATTTCATAAAATGCGCTTGCGTTATGGGAAGTATTTCTGGAGCTTCCGACGTTTTCAGAATCGAAACGGTTTTCCTCGCCATTCATTAAAGAATACGTAGTGGTGTTGTTTGTGTTACGTGGATCAGAGCGGGAAATATTATAATTCCAACCGATGCTATTGCGATCATTAATCTTGTACTCCCCTTTTAAACCGCCACTTTTATAACGGTATTTTCCCAAGCTGTTGCTTTTGGAATTCCACAAATAATTTTCGGCGGTAATAACAGTCGAGTTTTCGTTTTCCCAAATACTTTCACCGATTGATGCATTGGCAGTTAAAGAAAGTTCTTTTCCTTGATAGTTCATGGTTGCACCGTCGCGGTAAGAAACATTCTTACGGTAAGTGCCACTACTTTGCAGCGTGCCGTTCCATCCCAAAGAGGTGTTTTTCTTCAAAACAATATTAATCATTCCACTTTTTCCGGACGCATCGTATTTGGATGGCGGCGTGGTAATTACTTCAATTTTTGCAATATCATCTGATCGAATGGTTTTCAGATAATTAATGAGATCCTGCCCAGAAAGATTAAGCAAGCGGTCATTCACCATCACTGATACGGAACTTTTACCAGCGATGGAAATCACATCATTTGAAATGCGGATCATTGGTGATTTTTCCAACGCTTCAATTGCATCTAAACCTTGTGATGCCACAGAGTTTTCTACATTAAAAACCAAGCGGTCAACCTTTTGCTCCACCAATTTTTTCTTTGCAATAATGGCGACGGCTGCAATATTTGTTTCTCCTGTATTGCTTTTTTCAGGAAGCTGAATCGTAATTTCCCGATCTTCTACCAGATTGATTTTTTCTGTATATTCTTTTTCACCGTTCACATAGACGGCCAAATCGTAGGTTCCATAGGATGGAAGTGAGAGGCTAAATTTCCCGTCATTATCGGTGACTGCAGAGGTTTTCTTTTGGTCATGCGAAAGAATAATTTCGGCATAGGAAATTCTTTTGGTTTGATGATCAGTGACTGAACCGGATATTTTTTGAGCATAATAAAAACTGGAAAGGAATAAAAAAAGTAAGGGCGAGTATTTGTTCATAGAATCTATTTAACTTGACAACCATTCAGCAGTTAAAAATAGTACATTTTGCCGTAAGTTTTTAAACTAAAAAGCAATAAATCAGAAAAATATAGAATTTGTTACGTCGGAAATGAAGTTTAATAAAATGAGGTTTTAGTGAAATTCAATCGTTCGCAGTTTTCACCTGTTTTATCTATTCCCTTTTATATTTTGATAGATATTGTGAATTAATCCATCAGCCACTGAAATTTTTGGGACATAAATTTTGTTGATTTCGCCCCATGTCATTACACTGTTGAAAATTTCTAAGGCAGGAACTACCACATCGGCACGGTCTTCCCGAATGCCATATTTTGCCATTCTTTCCGGCACCGAAAGTGCGCTCATCTCTTTCTGGCATTTTTTAAGATAGGAGATAGACATCGGTTTTCCGTCTTTGGTTTTACTCATGGAAAAAACCTTATTAATATTTCCACCCGATCCAATTGCCACTACGTTTTTTTTACTGTTGATGTTTTTTCGAACTTCCTCCTTCAACTCTTTCCAATGGTGCTCCGTTACCAAATTATTTAAAATCCGAATGGTTCCGATATTAAAAGATTTTTCATATTTCATCTTTCCATTTTCATAAAAAGTTAGTTCCGTGGAACCACCACCAACGTCGATATACAGGTAGGCAAAATCCTTGTCCAGTCCTTCTGCAATATGATTTTCAAAAACAAGAGAAGCTTCTTCATCGCCGGAAATAATTTCGATGGCGATCCCTGAACTTTTCTTGACTTCTTCAATAATCTGCTTTCCGTTTCTCGCATCGCGCATTGCGGAAGTTGCGCATGCACGAAAATGTTCCACGCCATAGATCTTCATCAAATCTGAAAAAACCTTCATGGAATCCACGACCATCTTTTCCCTTTCGGGGCCGATTTCTCCTTTGGTGAAAACATCCATTCCCAAGCGAAGGGGGATTCTCAGCAGATTTAGTTTGGTAAATTCCGGCTTACCTTTTTTGGGCTCCAGAACTTCGTTGATCAAAAGTCGTGCAGCATTACTTCCGATATCTATTGCGGCTATTTTCATTTAAATTTCAGTTTAAATTTGATGTTGGAGAAACATTTTGAATTATTATTTCAACATTAAGGACATGAGGTGATGAGGGACTTTCACTGCTCTCATTGTTAAGTTACACAAACGACAATTAAACAGTAAAATTAAACATTTTGACATGTAATCCTTTGATCAATTCGTAAGAATCTGAACAAGATGAAGCAGGAATTTTCTTAACTCCTTCTTGGTCTTAATGGTCAAAAATATGCAGCATATCAACTACATCATTTAGACAAGAAGAATTCTATCCTTTAAAGATAAGAAGAATCAAAAGAAAAAGGCAGCAAATCCCGGATGGATTTGGTTTTATAGATTTCGCCATCCAGAGAAGCAAAATAGATTTCGATGGCCTCATTTTGTTTCGATTCATATTCCAGAATTGATTGCCGGCACGCTCCACACGGTGGAATCGGTGTAGATGAAACCGCGTCTTTTGGTGCACCGATTACAAAAAGTTTCTTGATTTTCACCTCAGGGAAATTGGCAGAAGTCCAGAAGATGGTCGTTCGCTCCGCACACAAACCAGAAGGATATGCCGCATTTTCCTGGTTGCTTCCGGTGATGATTTCACCATTTTCTAAAAGAATCGCACAACCGACATGGAAATGGGAATAGGCTGCATATGCAGTTTGACGAACTTTTTGTGCAGCGTCATACAGTTTTTTTTCAGTCTCATCAAGCGCGTGATAATTCTCGATGGCTTCAAAAGTGATTTTAAATTCTTTTTCCATATCTAAAAATCGGGAAGCAAAGATAAGGAAAAATGGTTTTGGTTGTTGAAAGTTGGAGAAATGTTGGTTCAGTGGATAATTGATGCAATTCGTCCATGATGACAAAACCTTATTATCTGAATAATAGCAAAAGAGAACACGATTCAGCTGAACCTTATACCCTCATTAAACAGAAAAGTTGAACACCGTTGTTCTCCGCGTATTCTTTTACTTTGGTCAAATATTTTGTCCTCTTTTTATCAAAAGACATCATTTCATCACTAAATTTTGTTTTTAAGAAATTTTGTTTCATTGCAAATCTCTGTTTATTCAGTGTAATTCACAACTGACGGTTCTCATTTTTAACGTATTTTTGTATTGATCAAATCTAACCAATGCATAGCCTGCAACAAATAAAATAATATGCTCTACTCAAAAATAAAATTCCGAAACCTCGAACTGAAAAACCGCTGGGTGATGTCGCCGATGTGTATGTATTCCGCAAAAAATGGTATTCCAAATGATTTCCATTTCGTGCATTACGGAAGTCGCGCCCAAGGAGGAACCGGACTGATCATCGTGGAGGCAACCGGCGTGGTTCCCGAAGGAAGGATTTCCAACCAATGCACCGGAATCTGGAATGAGGAACAGGCAGAAGCTTTTAGCAAAATCGTGAAATTCGTGCATGAAAACTCCGAAAGCAAAATCGGAATTCAACTCGGTCATGCCGGAAGAAAAGGTTCCACCTTGAACGGAAGACAAATTCCCGTGGAAGAAGGCTGGGAAACTGTGGCGCCATCACCGATTCCCTATATGGAAGGCGAAAGAATCCCTCATGTGTTGACTGCTGAAGAAATCAAAAATTTGGTTCAAAGTTTTAAGACTGCCGCAAAACGATCGATTGACGCAGGTTTCGACTTGGTAGAAATCCACGCCGCTCATGGTTATCTCATTCATCAGTTTTTGTCGCCTTTATCTAATATCAGAACGGATGAATACGGTGGAAGTTTTGAAAATAGAATTCGGTTTTTATTGGAAATTGTTGACGCAGTAAATGAGATTCTGGATGAAAACCATCCGCTTTTCGTGAGAATTTCTGCAACTGAATATGCCGAAAACGGTTGGGATCTGGAACAAAGCACCGAATTGGCCAGAATTCTTAAAACTAAAAAAGTAGATTTAGTAGATGTTTCCAGCGGAGGAAATATTCACGGTGCGAAAATCACTTTGTTTGACGGGTATCAGGTTCCGCTTGCCTCCGAAATCAAAAAACAAACTGGAATACCGACCGGCGCGGTTGGTTTGATCAAAACAGCAAAACATGCGGAAGAAATTCTGCAAAACGGCGATGCAGATTTGATTTTCGTGGCAAGGGAAATTTTGAGGAATCCTTATTTGGCGGCAATAAATTCCTTTGCTGAAAACGAAGAGTGCTTTTTTCCGCATCAGTATGAAAGAGGAAAACCTTAAGAAAGGACCTGCATTAACAGTTTTTCTTAAAAAAATTGTGCAGAGACTTCACGGGGTTATACAGATTTTTTGGATGACCATCTGCTTAAACTCATTTGATCCCATCCATCGAAAAACAGGTGGGAAAAAATTTCGCCACGAATGCACTCATACAATTCTTGCTTTCGTGGCGATTTATTATGAATATTCAAAATCGCGAATCACTTCCAAAGTTCGGTCGATTTCTTTTTCCTTAATTTCATTCGAGATAAACCAAGTTTCATAACCGCTCGGTGGAAGGTAAATTCCTTTTGCCAACAGTTGGTGGAAGAAATTATTGAATAAAGAATGATTCGCCATCGCCGCCTCACCAAAATTGGAAACCGAATTCACATGAAAAAAGAGGCTCATCATAGAACCTTTCCGGTTAATTCTGTGTGGAATATTCTTAGAATTCAGGATTTTTCCGATTTCAAAATCTAAGGTTTCTGCAGTTTTATTGATGTTCTGGTAGAAGTTTTCATCATTTTTAATAAGTTCCAAAGTAGTCAAACCAGCTCTCATTGCCAATGGATTTCCACTCAAGGTTCCGGCTTGGTAAACGGCACCTTTTGGTGCGAGGTAATCCATAATCTCGTTTCTACCCGCAAAAGCGCCAACCGGCATTCCACCACCGATTACTTTTCCAAAGGTTACCAAATCGGCATTCACCTTGAATATTTCCTGCGCACCACCAAAAGCCAAGCGGAATCCGGTCATCACCTCATCAAAAATCAGAAGGGTTTTGTTTTCGTCGCAGATGGTTCTCAGTTTCTGCAGGAAATTGTTTTCCGGCAAAACACATCCCATATTTCCGGCAACTGGTTCAATAATGATTGCAGCAATTTCTCCTTCATTGTGTCTGAATAAATCTTCTACCTGCTCGAAATCGTTGTATCTCGCCAGTAAAGTATCTTTCGCAGTTCCGGCCGTAACTCCGGGCGAATTTGGATTTCCGAACGTTGCTGCGCCACTTCCCGCCTTTATCAAAAACGAATCGGAATGACCGTGATAGCAACCTTCAAACTTGATGATTTTGTCTCGTCCCGTGAAACCTCTTGCCAAACGGATCGCACTCATACACGCTTCTGTGCCGGAAGAAACCATTCTGATTTGGTCAACATTCGGAACATTTTCCACAATTAATTTTGCGATTTCTGTTTCAAGTTCGGTTGGTGTTCCGTAGGAAAACCCGTTCTCTGCTTGTTTTTGAATGGCTTCCAAAACCTCCGGATGAGTGTGGCCAAGAATTGCAGGTCCCCAAGAATTGATGTAATCGATATAGACATTGTCGTCAACATCGGTCATATAAGCACCTTTTGCAGATTTCATAAAAACCGGGACTCCACCAACAGATTTAAAAGCACGAACGGGAGAATTCACGCCGCCGGGAATATATTTTTGCGCTTCGTCGAACAAAGCAGAACTTCTTTGATATAACATGATTTAGGTTTAAAGTTTGAGGTTTTAATGTTTAATTTGATTCACGCCCGTCTGCCGAGAAGCAGATTTCAAGTTTTAAGTTCCAGGTTTCAAATGCACTCGATGGAATTAACAGCGAAGCGGATTCACTTCCGAAGAAAAATTGAATCGGCCGAATCTTCGATTTCTTTGCGAAGCAACTTCACTCAAAACTATCCTCTCGGCTTTTTTTCCTGCAGGTAAATTAGTTGTCCCGGTTTCGGTTGCTGACCAAAATCCATTCGGTTTTTGGAATATAATTTCTTCAGTTTAATCCCGAATTTTTGGGAGATATCATGCATGGATTCGCCGGATTGCGTTTGGTAAGTGGCCACATTTCCTGATGAAGATTTCGATTCTAAAAAGAGGATGTCGTTTTTCCGGAGCTGGTTTCCATCCAGTTCGTTCCATTTCATCAGGCGGCTTTCGCTGATTCCAAATTTTTTGGAAACCGATTCCAGATCCAGATCTTCCGGGATAATGATGAACCTTCGGTTCTCATTCGGGTGACTTTTGATCAGTATGGAATTCAGGATTTCGGTTTTGCTTAAAGTCAGTTTTTCATTTTTTTTGGGTTGGGCAAAAACTGTTTGCGGAGCTTCATTCGCTTTTATCTCAGAGTTCCGGACTGATTTGGTCTGGTCAAGTTGCGCCATGAAAATTCTGTCGTTTTGCAAACCTGGATACAACTTTAAAACGGCGTAAAAAACCTCTTTTGAATTCGTTTTGTCGAATTCATAAAGTTTATATTTTTCGATTTTATCTATCAAAATATAAGCGTATCGGGGATTTGTGGCGTAACCGGCCTTTTTCAGTCCGTGCGCCCAACTCCGGTAATCCTGCATGTCGAGTTTAAATAGGTTCTGGTAATATTTTCGGTAAGCCAGGAATTTTGAATGGTCTTCATAGGAATCCCGCGGATCGTCGTAAACGCGAAAACACTCGTTCGGCGCATCATCGGTGTGGGTCATGGTTTTTCCGGTCCAGTCTTCCTTGCATTTGATTCCGAAGTGGTTATTGCCCTGAATAGCGAGCCGGCTTTGTCCGCCGCCGGTTTCCAAAAGTCCCTGAGCCAAAGTAATGGAGGCGGGAATTTTATATTTTTCCATTTCCTCTACTGCAAAAGGGGCGAATTTCTGAATGTATTGGTCTTCCGTTTTCCAGGTTTGAGCCTGGAATTTTGACAGCATAAGAATTGCGAACGCAAATATTATTTTTTTCATAAATGGATTTAGTTTTTGGCTAAAGCCAATTTCTCTTTTTCTTTCATAAACGGGTTCCCCCTTTCAATTAATCAAAAAATTCCGATTTTGCTTGCTCAGCATTTCATTGGCTCCTTTAATACCCTGCAGTCCGCCGGTGTGAAATGCCAATATTTTGCTGTGCTCCGGGAAAAAACCCTCATCAATCAGTTCAAAAACTTTCTGCAACATTTTTCCGGTGTAGATGGGGTCCAACGGAATTCCGAATTCATTTGAAAACCAATTGATAAAACGAATATTTTCATCAGTTATTTTGCCATAACCTCCAAAATGAGCATCTATCAATTGAAAATTTTCTCTTCCCGAAAGTTCCAAAATCCTTTTCGCCAGCGAAGAATCAGCAACAACTTTGAATCCTAAAACTTTCTGGTTTACCTCCGAAAATCGGGAAATTCCGGCAACGGTTCCGCCAGTTCCAACAGCGGTGCAAAGATAATCAAAACTTTTTGTTCGGTCATCCAGCATGTGTTTTACACCTTTCACAGCGGATTCGTTGGTTCCACCTTCTGGAATAATCAATGCTTCGGGAAATTCTTTTTCTAATATTTGGGTTAAATATTCTTTATCGCGATATGCGGTTCTGGTCACAAATCGGAATTCCATTTCGTTTTCGTGGGCATGAGTTAAGGTTGCGTTCTCCCGCCATTTATCCGAGAGTTCGTCACCACGGATGATTCCCAAAGTTTTTATGCCCAAAGATTTCCCTAATGCGGAAACCGCTGAAATATGGTTAGAGAATGCACCCCCGAAAGTGATGATGAGAGGATGCGAAGGCTTTCGATCCAAATAATTATTGACATTGTAAAAGAGTTTCCAGTATTTATTTCCGGAAATCTCTGGATGAACCAGGTCTTCTCTTTTAATGAAAAGCCGAATGTTTTTGTTTAAAGGGATTTCAACAATTGGGATTAAAGTTTCGGGGAGGTTCATTTTCCGGCGTTTCTCGTAGAGGGTGCAAATTACGGAGAATTAGGGGATTTTTCTCTTTGTCGAAGAACGAATTGTCATTTCACAAAAAATTTTGATGGAGACGGAGTCTTCGGTGAGAACTTTAGGACAAATATTTCCAAAAACTCCATAGTTTTCGGGTTTTCAGATATTGCAAATCCCCTTCTTTGGCGTATGCTTCCCGTTCGAAGGAAATATATCTGTAGGCGAGATAGTGGTTTTTCAGCTTGATCAACCAGTAATAATATTCCACCACATACCAAATGTAGAAGAAAATCACCAGCAGTTCCAATTGCTGCCGGAGGTGAATTTTTTCGTGATTGATGAGTATGGGGTTTTGCCTGTCTTCAATTTTTTTCAGCAGAATAAACGGAAAAAGTGTGATCCCGTTAATTTTCGTATTTTTGAGTAATGTTTTGCAAACAAATATCATTAAGCAAATATAAAATTTTCAGCGATTTCGATTTAACCAATGGACCAAAAAACCATCAAAGAGCACGAAGACTTCTATTATAATGAACTAGGTTATAAAGTTTTTACAGAGAAATACCTCCTGAAACGAGGCTATTGCTGCAAAAGTGGGTGCAAACACTGTCCATATGGATATGATAAAAAAACCGACACCTTTAAGAGAACAATAAAAAAACAATCATAGAAATGAAAAAATATCTTTTACTTGTACTCGCTTCCGCAACTTTGGGACTCACCTCCTGCAGTCCGTTTCAGGTACGGTCTGATTATGCGGAAACCGCCAATTTCAATTTGTACAAAACTTATAAGCTAAGAATTGACGATCTGAAACTGAACGATATCGACAAAGATAGAGTGCTGAACGAGGTTTCCAAACAACTTCAATTAAAGGGATTGCATCCTGGCGATAATCCTGACCTGATCGTGAATGTGAAAGCGAACCACAAGAAAGTACAGGATGTGCAGTCCACAAGACCTTACGGAATGTATGGATGGGGAGGTCCTTATGGATGGGGACTTGGAATGAGCAGAACCTGGACTTCCAACTACAATGAAGGAACCCTGATCGTGGATTTCATTGATGCGGCAAGCCAAAAACTGGTTTGGCAGGGAATCGGCAGCGGAATTTCTGTGGATTCACCAAAAGCAAAACAAAGACAAATCCCTGAGATTGTTGCTGAGATTATGGCAAATTATCCTCCACAAAAAGGAAAATAACAGGAATGCCATATACAAAAAAACCGCGTGATTGCGTTTTTTTTGTTTTTTTATAATTCATTCAAGGATGCGAAATCCTTTAAGGATGAAAGTTCTATTTGCCGATTACTTCCACAATCGGATTTCCGATATTTCCACTGGGGAACTGGATCCTCAGTAAAGATGCGATCGTTGGAGAAATATCTGTCATATTATATTCCCTATTGCTTTCGCCACTTTTAATTCCCCATCCCATGAAAATGAGCGGTATATGGGAATCGTAAGAATTCCAAACGCTGTGCGTGGTTCCGGTTTTCGCATAGGGAGGAAGCATGGAATCATGAGAAATCAATTGAATGTCGCCACTTCGTTGCCAGTTGTAACCATTGATGATTCTGGTTTTTATTGGTTCCGGGATCGGAGCGCTCCCTATTTCTTTTAAACTGACTGCAAACAAAACAGTTTGGTCCTTATTCATTTCATTGACCACATATTTCGTCACTTCATCCAAATTCAGCTTGCTGTCTTTGATTAATTTTTGGTCAAGATATATCTGATAATTATTGATCGACATGACCATTTTATCTAACCTAAACTGATCTTTCAGCATTTGGTTGATATTCTTTTCAGCATTATCCCCGAAAATTCCGGTTGCCATTTTATGTTGCTCCATGAACCCCACTGCATGTGCTCCACCGTGATCAGCAGAAAGGAAAACGGTGTATTGATTTTTGCCGACCTTCGTATCTAAATATTTAAAGAAATCTGCTAAATCCTGGTCCAGTCTCAAATAAACATCTTCCACCTCAATGGAATTGGGACCAAATTTGTGCCCTGCATAATCCGTGGAAGCCAGGTTGACTGCCAGAAAATCAGTGACATGGTCTTGTCCCAAACCTTCTCCTTCGATAGAGGCTTCCGCAACTTTCAAAGTGAGTGTGTTTCCGAATGGAGTATATCGGATATTGTCTTTCTTTGCTTGATAATCTGCTGCTAAATTACTGTAAGGGAAAGTTGGAGTTTTCGCGCTTCCCAAAAGTCCTTCCCACGGCGAATTGTCCGGTGAACTTTCGGTATATTGGCTGATGGGTAACAAAGTATTCCAACCGTTTGCCACTAATTGATCCGGAAGGTTCTGCGCATTGAAGTTTTTCAGCCATTGCGGCAAGTCGTTCATATAATAGGAACTTGTCACAAAATTTCCGGTGGAATCGTCGAACCAATAAGCACCGGTTGGATTATGACCTGCAGGAAGAATGGACGCTCTGTCTTTTAATGAAACTCCCACCACCTTCGCCTGGAAATTGGTTGCCAAACGCAGTTCATCTGTAATGGTAGTGGACCAAAGGTTTTTTGGGGAATGACTTCCGACTTTTCCATTTGTTGTTCCTACAGGTTTTACCGAGTCGTCTGTAGTGCAGTATCTATTTTTTCCGGTGGTTCTGTCCGTCCAGTCGTTTCCGGCGATTCCGTGGATGGCGGGAACGGATCCGGTATAAATAGAAGTATGACCAATTGCAGTTACAGTGGGAATATAATTGATGTGGACATTATTCAGCGAATAGCCCTGATTTAAAAGTCGCTTAAAACCATCATTCCCATATTTGTCATAATAACGGTAGAGATAGTCCCATCGCATTTGATCCACTACCAAACCGACTACCAATTTGGGTCTTTCAAGTGATGAAGTCCTACTTTTCTGGGCATTGACCGAGAATGCCATCAACACAGCAAATCCGAAGATCTGAACTTTTTTTAGCATAAATTTACTTTTTATATTTTCCAAATTTACGATTTTAGGAATAAAGAACCCTCTGCAGATTAAAGCGCATTAACAATTCAATGCATACTTTGATGCGCAATTTATGCAGCCTGCACTGGCTTTTTTAATTTAGGTTTTAATTTGTTGAGCTACTCGATCAAATTCTTTCCCTCGCCGTCATTCTTTATCATATAGCTTTACTTTCTTTTGCTTTTTAATTTCCGAAGCATCATGGAATGGGAAAAGAATTCACCTTGCTCACTTCTCACTGATGCCTAAAATAGAAAAAATACAGTTGAATACCCTCTTGAATCCAACCGATAGCCGATATGCAAAATTATTTGTTTTTTTAAGGAATTCTTATGAAAAAAAATAATACATTGCAGACTATATTATTTTTTCATGAAAAAACTAATAATACTGTTATCAATTCTTTTGATGGGCTTCTGTGGATTAACAGCAAAAGCCAACCTGCTTACAGACAAGCGCATCGATTCCCTCAAACGGGTTTTATCAAAAACCAAAGACATTTACCAATATGTGGATATTCTCAACCATTTGAGCCAACTGGAAATAGACCGCGAAAACGGTGATAAAAAATCTGCTCTGAATTATGCGAAATCTGCTTTTTCATCTTCCAATAAACTGAATTACACCAAAGGAAAAGCAGACGCATTGCTGAACATCGGCATTGCTGAACGGGAAATGGGAAATTACGATTCCGCTCTTGCGAATCTCGAAACACTCATAAACATCAGCAATAAGACACGCAACATTAAGGCAAAAGCCGAAGCTTTTGACCAGATCGCTCATACTTATCGGACCAAAAAAGACGAAAAACAAGCGCTGAAATTTCATTTTTTGGCACTGGCTCTGTGGGAAAAATCAAAAGACAACAGTAAAATTGCAGCTTCTTATAATCATATTGGGGAAATTTATTTTTGGAAACTGGATGCCTATTCCCTATCTCCCCAATACTTTAAAAAAGCACTTTCGATCTATGAAAACCTGAACAACAAAGAACAAATCGCAAAAACGCTAAGCAACCTTGTAATGAACTACAGGTTTTTGGAAAAAAATACCGAAATGCTTCAATATGCCCAAAAAATGCTGGAAGTTTCTGAAGAAATAAAGGAAAAAGCTTTGATTTCTGAAGCCTATCAAGCTATTGGTAATGTATATTATAATGGAGGAGACTACAAAAAAGCCGGACAATACTTTGAAAAAGCTGTGAAAATATCCGAATCAGTGAATGATTATCTCATGGTCATGCAAGGATATTCATGGCTTTCAAGCATTTACAAAGAGCAACAGCTGTGGAAAGAAGCTAAACGAAGCTACGAGAGACTTTTATTTTTCGCAAAAAAGAACAATAACAAAATAATGATAACCGTCGCTTATTTTGGTATTGCAGCAATCCATAACCGGGAAAACAAATCAGACATAGCTTTGGAATATCTCGATTTGGCAGAAAAGAATGCCAACAAAGCCTATTTAGCCGTGATACAAGGATTAAGGGCAACCATTTACAATAAGAAAAAAGAATATACCAAAGCAAAAGAATATGCGGAAAGGTCTTTGGCATTTCATCAACAAACGGGCGAGATCAGCAAACTTGCTGACAATTATGCAACCCTTTCTTCCATCAATGAAAATATGGGCGATCATAAAAATGCATTAAAAAATTACAAGTTGTACCACACTTTCCAGGATAGCCTGAAACTCGATGATACCTCCAAACTGGTAATGAAATACGAGTTCGGCAAAAAAGAGACAGAAATGAAAGCCCGCCAGGAAAGCGAAATCACAAGAAAAAACACAATCTCTACAGTGGTTTACGGCATTCTTGGCACAGTCATTATACTGATTGCCTTAATTTTATACATCTATTGGATCCGAAATAAAAAACTGAAATTAGAGAAGCAAAACCTCGTACTCAAACGCCGTGAAGCAGAACTTGCCAAAGAAACTGAAGCATTCAAATCACGGTTTTTGTCCAATATTTCCCACGAGTTCCGCACGCCGCTTACCTTAATTAACGGACATCTGGAAATCCTGAAAAAAGACGGCAGCGAAAAAGATAAAAAACGGTTTGATGAAATGGAATTCAGCGGACAAAGGCTGCTGCAGCTCATCAACCAATTGCTTGACCTTACCAGATTGGAAAAAGACAAATACCAGATTTATTTCAAGAAAGGAAACCTGCTGAACGAAGCACAAAATTACATTCAGGCATTTCAATCCCTTGCCACGCAGCGAAATATTAATCTGACCATGAAAATCACGGAATCTGCAAAAGATAAATTTTACCAAAGAGATTTTGCCTATTCGTCAGAAACCTTGGCAAGCGTTTTTAACAACCTGATTTCCAATGCTATGAAATTCACCCCAAATGGAGGAAGTGTTCAGTGCAAAATAGACTTCAGGAAAAATAAATTGTATTTTTCGGTTTCCGACACAGGAACCGGGATTCCGGAAAAAGATTTACCACACATCTTTGATCGTTTTTATCAGGTCGCCAACGAAGAAAAACCAATATATGAAGGTTCGGGAATCGGATTGGCTATTGTGAAAGAACTGGCTTTGCTACACCATGGCGATGCTTTTGCAGAAAACAACGAAAGCGGGGGATGCACCTTTACGGTCTGGTTGTCCGAAGGAAAAACAAATTCTGATTCCGAACATCCGAGGACTTTAATTCCGCAAATAATCCCTAATAACGATATTTCTGTGGAAGAAATTCCTCACGACGAAGAAAAACCATTGATTTTGATAGTAGAAGACCAAAGAGAATTAAGAAATTTTGTAGTAGAAAATCTCGGAAATAATTTCCGTTTTCTGGAAGCTGAAAACGGAAAGCAAGGAACAGAACTCGCTTTGGAACATCTTCCCGATGTGGTCATCAGCGATGTGATGATGCCCGAAATGGATGGATTTCAGCTTTGCAAATCGTTGAAAGAAAACGATATTACAAGTCATATTCCGATCATCCTGTTAACAGCAAAATCTGATCAAAATGATAAAATTGAAGGTCTGCAAAGCGGTGCAGATGATTATCTTACCAAACCATTTTCGATTTCCGAACTTGCTTTACGGGTACAAAACAGAATTAATCTGCAAAAAAAACTTCAGAGAAAATTTGTGGGAAATGTAATTCCTGTCCAGGAAGATGCTCCCGAACTGAACGAAAGAGATCGGAATTTCCTGGAAAGACTGAACAAAATAATTCATGATCATATTGGAAAAGAATTTAATGTAACCGATTTGGCTTCGGAAGTAGGATTGAGCGCAAGCCAACTGACCCGTAAACTGAAAACGATTTCCGGTCAAACTCCGGCGAATTTCATCAAAAACATCCAAATGGAACTTGCTTTGCAAATGCTGAAAAATGGAGATTCCGTCTCAGAGACGGCTTGGAATATTGGATTCGGCGAACCTGCATACTTTACCAAAGTTTTCAAAAAACATTTCGGCTTTCTGCCTTCGGAAAAGGAAAAACTTAAAACAAAAAAAGCTTAATATGCAACAAAAAAAGACCGAAAAAGTAAATTCCGGTCTTTTTTTTGGGGGACTTATTGTCTGAGGGTAAGCTTCCAGCCGGTGCCAATCGCTTTTCTGTTATCATCAATATTAAATACCCAGATATAGCCGTCTTCATAATAATCAATTTGATAACCGTTCAGCTGTCCATCAATTACAAAGGCATTGAAAACCGCCTTGTTCCCATTTCTTGACTCAAGAACTTCAAACTCTGTCCATGTTTTTGCGCCTCTGCTTGCAAATTTCACATTTTCTGCCGTTCCGTTTCGCACGGTAAACATCACCGAGAATTCTTTTCCGTCATAGACTTCGTAATCCTGTGCTTTAAGGGTGGAAGAAAATGCAGCAACCATAATCAGGCAAAAAGTAACTGCAAGTTTTTGAAATACATTTTTCATTTTTAAAATTTTTTAAAGTTTTTGTTTGTGTTAATCATCAACTATTGGTGACCAAGCAAATTTATATTGCCCGTCACCAAATCGGTTAGTAGAAATAAGGCATTTTTTAGGTAAAAATCACGCAACTGTAAAGATGATTTTCAGCACAAACATAGACTTGTAATTAATAGCTGCCGCATGTTTTTTATCTATAATTTGCGTGTATTTTACTAACCGTGTTTTGACAATGCCGTGTAATTTTGGCTCAAAAATAAACCGGAAAAAAAAGCCGGTTATTTGAAAAATGCAAACCATGAACAAATTAGCCTACACTATTTCCATTATGATGGCAAGTTTCATCACAGGAAATGCCCAATCCAAAGCATCCGCCACTATCGGAGGAAAAGTATTTTCTTATAATGAAAAAAGCGGTTACGGCTGTCTATTTGTAGATTCGGAAATGGTAAAGCAAGGCATTACAACAGGTTTTGGAAACAAAACTGCCGGCACTAAATGCATCAGCAAAAAATACGGAAACGGCGTCGCTATCAATTTTTCAGGACTAAAGCCGAACAGCGATTATTCATTTGCCCCACAACAGGACGTTTTGATTTCCGTCACCGGCAACTGGATCAAGAAAGGTGAAACCTATGAGTTTTTTGCTACCGAATGGGAACCTTTCTTTTAAAAAAAATCTAAATCAATCCTTTTAATATGCTAAATCTAATCAACAAACTTACCATAATAGGCTTTTCAATTTTTTCCCTTATCACTTTCGCATGTAGTTCTTCTGATGAAGTACCTTATACTCTGGCGAAAAATTATTTTGTGAAAAATGATTATCCGGACCGGAATCTACACATGCTGAAAATCACAAATGATGAAAAATTCAACAGCATTTTCGGAACGGCTTCTTTGATGGGGGAAAAAGGAAAGCCAACGGAAATAGATTTTTCCAAAAATTTCGTCATTGCAATGATTGACGAGACCAGCAATACTTCTGCCGGAGTTTCCGTGAAATCCCTTGCAATGGAAAATGGCAAACTGAAGCTGACTTATGAACTCGAAAGAAAGCAAAATCCGGACACTGCCAATTTCAGGCATTTTACCATCTTAATCATTGACAAAAAATATGAAGCCTCGGTTTATGCGAATATGGCTCCACAAAATGGTTATCCGATTACCGGGGGAGATTTGGACGATTCCGGATGTAAGCCTTCCACAGGATATTCCTGGAGCATTTTAGAGAACGACTGCATCCAACCCTGGATGACGAAATATGTTTTTGACGGTGAAATAGCTAATGCACCGCTTATTTTCAGCAAAGACCATACAAAAGCAGAGATCATGAGAAATTCCAAATTTCCCGAGAATCTGATCCTGGACAAAAAGCCTAAAAGCAAAGTAAATACTTGGATAAAAGGAGATCTAGTATTGACACAAATCAAAAAAGATTCCTTCGTCTTAAAGGAAAAAAACAGAGAGATCGCAAAAGGAAAACTGAGGGAATAGTCAACAATCAGTGATAAAAAAAGGGTCACCATCTCATTCGAAAAAAAAAGCAGGAAAAATCAAAAAATCGTCATTATGAAAAAAACAGTTTTATTTTTAAGCATCATGGTATTCGGTGCATTTGTCGCCGTGGCACAGACTCCCGCGGTGTCTAAAAGTGTTTCCTGGAAACCAGGCGGAACCATTATGAGGTCGATGAATGGAGTTTTCACGCTAAGATTCCAAAATGACGGGAATCTGGTTTTATACAAAAACGGAAACAATCCGATCTGGGCATCGCAAACCCATGGAAACGCCTCCAAAAAATTCCGCTTCCAGGATGATGGAAATCTGGTGATCTACGATGCTGCAGACAGCGCAATCTGGGCAAGCAACACCAATGGCAAAAATGGCTCTTATATGGTATTGCAAGATGATGGCAATCTGGTAATATATACCATAAATAACCAGCCGGTTTGGGCAACCAATACGGGTGGCTTATAACTTTTAAATGTTTTTTTCCGGAGCAAAAAAAATATTCGGACAAGGTTCGCACTCCGGGAATGCATTTCTGCGAACAAAATCAACCATGAATTATTAAAACCATGACCACAATTATCATTTTTGGAGCGCCTATCCTGCTTCTTATTATTTATTATTATAATCACCTGATCAGAAGAAAAAATGAGGTGGACAATGCAAGCGGAAGCATCAATGTAATGCTGAAAAACCGATACGACCTCATCCCAAATCTTGTAGATACCGTAAAAAATTACATGACCTACGAAACCAATATATTGGAAAAATTAACGATAATGCGGACAAAAGCGATCTCTTCTGATACTTCTGATGCAGAGAAAATGAAGCTAAACCATGACATCGGCGGTGCTCTGAAACAAATTATGGTTTCCGTAGAAAATTATCCGGAACTGAAAGCCAGCAACAATTTTCTGCAACTGCAGGAAAGCTGGGCGGATATTGAAGACCGAATTTCGGCTTCCAGAAGGTTTTTCAATAATGCGGTTACAGATTACAATAATGCTGTAGCAAGTTTTCCGGGAAATATTTTTGCAGGAATAATGGGCTACAAAACCAAATCAACATTTGAAACTCTGACAGAAGAATCCCAAAACCTTAAAGCAAAAGACCTGTTCGTCAACTAATAAATGTTTTTCTAATCCATAAACATAAACCCTGTTGCAAAGTGAAATTCTTTTTATTATTAAGTGTTTTTTTCTTCATCTTTTCTTGCCGGAAAAATCCTAATACACCACAAAACACAGAAACGGCAATCTATGAGTCCATTACGGATTCTTCGGGTAATTTGATTATCAAAGCAAAATATCCTGTTTCTGCACAGGATACCGCAAACATGATCAAAAAATTGGTAAACATGATCATTTCCCAGGAAAAGGAAAGCCGGGAAAATATCCATTTACCAAAAGCTGAAAATCTACATGTATCCATTGATTACGAAGAATTTGATGACCCAAAAAACGGAATTAAAAGCTATCTGATAAAAAAACAATCAAAAGCAGATAAAGAACCGGAAACCACAAAGGTTTGGACGGTGGTTTTCCAAAACCAAAAAGAAATAGAAATCGAGACATTATTGGATTTCTCAGGCGACTTCGATCTTCAGGTTACCAAACTGTTGTCACAAAATGCGCTGAAGCAAAACAAAAAAGCGGACAAAAATATGCTTGATAAAGGTCTGGGATTATATTATTTGGCTGCCGACGGTGAAACACTTGACCCAAAAAAATTCCATGGCGACGGATATTTGTTTGCATCCAACCTTCAGAATTTTGTGGTGGAAGATTCCGGATTCAATTTTTACTTCGGCAGTGGAGAAATTGCGCCCCATTCCGAAGGAGTACAAAAAATCCATCTGACCCGTGAACAATTAAAACCTTTTTTAAGACGATAACCTAGTAAGATTGATGGCTATTTCAGAAACATTTACACAAAATCTTCACCAGCATTTTCGCCAAGGACAGGACGCCGCATTATGGGATCTCGAAAAACTGCGAAAAAAGACAGCACTGAAAGCAGGAGCTCTATTGGCGTTTTGGGGAATATTGATTTTGTTGGTTTTGGTGCCTCTGACCTGGAAAATTTCCGAAATCACCATTCAGGAATACCGAACCGGCGAGAAAGATCACGAAATAATTTTGGCAGGCATAGCATTATTGCTCTTCATTTATTTGATGGCATTTTTCATTTATTTCAACATCAAGAAAAAAAACATTTTGCACCAATATCTGTATTCTGGAAAATATGCCGCACAATACCGCAAAGAAATTAAAAGAAAAATCATTCCGTTCTTAAAGGAAAATATGACATACCATCCGGAATATGGCATTTCCAGAGACGATTTCACGCAAAGCGGATTCCCGATGTTCAACCATCCGAAACGTTACTATTCTTCTGGAGCAATAACCGGAGAAATCGGAAAAACGAATTTTACTTTTGCGGAAGTCTTAGCTGAGGATATGCAGGAAGTTAAAAATGAAATGATTGACAGCAAGCAATATACAGACCTTTTTCGGGGCGTATTCTTTGTTGCGGATTTTAACAAAGATACCGATTGGAATACGTTGGTTTATCCCGATGGATACAAATATTTTTCGAAACTTCTTTTCATGGAAGAAGAGGAAAAATATGTACGCATAAAGTTAGAAGACGTAGAATTTGAAAGGTATTTTGAGGTTTACGGTACAGACCAGGTGGAATCCCGATATGTACTTTCTCAGGCTTTGATGGCAAGAATCCTCGATTTCAAAAAGAGAGCAAAGAAGAACATTCAGTTTTCTTTTAAGAACTCCAAAGTTTATTTCGGAATCCATTATCCTAAGGGGAAAGACCTGTTCACACCGCCTTTATTTCGTTCTGTATATGAGGTAAAAGCTTTGGAAAATTACATTTTAGACATCCAGCTAATGTTGGACATCATTGAAGAACTCAATTTAAATTCCCGTTTGACTTTCAAACCATAATTCCATGAAAACCACAAAAAACATCGCACTCAAAACCGGAGCCGTTTTCAGCGTGCTTTCCTTATTGTTTACTTTCACCATCGTGGTTCCGATGTTTTCTATCATGCACGCTCTTTTTCTGCAGCAGGCTATTGAGATGATTTTTCCAGAAATGGATTACGCAACCGGTACCCAAATCATGTTTCTATTTTTCGGTGCATTATTTTTAATCATATTGTTTTTACTGATGAAAAGAATAAAAACTTTAGCCGGAAAAAATCAAAACATCCGACTCGGGGAAAGCATTTTAATCATGTTCATTTTTTACATCATCATTCATCCTTTGGGATATTATCTTTTGCTGTGGCTCCAAGGTTTTCCGGTGGATGCACTCAATGCCATTATGAGCGTTGCAAGTTTTTTGTTCTCAAGCTTAGCATTTGTCCTCCTTGGATTTATGATGGATTGGTATTGGAAAAAATTAAATAACTCTGAAAATAAGGGAGTCCTTTAGATGAATTATAAACTCAAATAATTACTAACATCATAAATCTTATACAATGAAAAAATCATTCTTTACTATGTGTCTTTTATTATCTGGTGTGATGATGATATTGGCACAGACAGGAACCATTTTGGGCTCTCAGATTAGAATTGCCGAAAAAAAAAGCGGCAAATACGTGGGCTGGACCACCGATTGGATTGAACTTTCAGGAAACGACCGTCCAACGCTGGAAATCACGGAAGACACCATCGTTGATGCCGGTACTAAGTATTACGTTTATTACATCAAATTCACATATGAAGGAGAAACCACAGAGGGAACGTATGTTTATGATTCCGAGAAATCAGCGGCCATACGAAAAGACTGGAACAAAAAAGTGGTCAACTGCTATGTGGATGAAGAAGGGGACTATATTTATGTAGAAGACACCTCGCTGCAGCAATTGGCAAAAGATTCGAATATATGGGCGAAATATCCAAATTCAGCCATTCAGTTTATAAACAAGGAAATGAATATTGCGTTTAAATAAAATAAACCGCTAATTTTCAACAATATCCATTTAAAAAAAAGGCCGGAGAAAAATATTCTCCGACCTTTATTTTGCATTGGTTTCTTTAAAAAAGAAAATATCAGAATTTCAGGTCGCCGTTCACTTCTCTTACAGCATTTGCTGCTTGCGCGAATTTATCTTTTTCAGCATCTGTCAATTTAATATCAACGATTTTTTCAACACCGTTGGCACCGATAATTGCAGGCACACCCAGACAGATATCAGACTGGCCGTATTCCCCATCTAAAAGCAAAGAGCAAGGAATCATTTTCTTTTGATCGCAAAGGATAGATTGCACCATTACCGATACAGCCGCACCCGGTGCATACCAAGCAGAAGTTCCCAACAATTTGGTTAATGTGGCGCCCCCAACTTTAGTTTCTTCAGTTACATAAGCAATTTGGTCATCACTCAAGAATTCAGTTACCGGAACACCATTTCTTGTCGCTTTGCTTACCAGAGGCAACATTCCGGTATCGGAGTGTGCGGCGATCACCATACCGTCAACATCAGAAATCGGACAATCCAAAGCTTCGGCTAGTCTATATTTGAAACGTGCTGAATCCAGCGCCCCGCCCATTCCTATAATTCTGTGTTTTGGAAGACCCGAAGTTTTATGGACCAAATAAGCCATGGTATCCATAGGATTAGAAACCACGATGATGATAACATCCGGTGAATATTTTACCAAATTCGCGGAAACTTCTTTTACGATTCCGGCATTGATTCCGATGAGTTCTTCTCTGGTCATCCCGGGTTTTCTAGGAATTCCGGAAGTGATCACCGCAACTTTAGAACCAGCAGTTTTGCTGTAATCACCTGTTGTTCCTGTTATTTTGGTATCAAAACCATTTAAAGATGCGGTCTGCATCAAGTCCATTGCCTTACCTTCCGCAAAGCCTTCTTTGATATCTACCAAAACAACTTCGGAAGCGAAATTTTTCATCGCAATGTACTCTGCGCAACTTGCGCCAACTGCTCCTGCACCAACTACGGTAACTTTCATAATATATTTTTTTATTGTTATTAAACGGATCATGAAACCTTTCGGTTTCAAACCTCATTACTCTCCATTACTTAATTAAAATGGGATTCACAAATTTACGAAATCTTGGGAAAAGATGAGCCGGTTTTATTTGCCAAAAAACAACCCCATGCATGCTTCGTGAGGCATTCATTTACAATAAAGCCAAACTGGTAACACCTATTTCTCCTCATCAAAATAAAGCCGGTAATATTTTCCTTTCTCATCCTGTCCCGTTTCAATTTTTTTGCGGTCACCATGCACGTAAATGTGGAAATTTTTGTCAAGTTTGATCACACTCTTAAAACCGCGACTTTGCTTTTTCACCGCAGATTCATTAATCGCGAAATCCTCCGAAATTGCAACCTGCATTTCGTTTTCATAATCAGATTTGAAGTTGCTGAAACTCTCTATCACGTTTTTGTCTTCCAGGACTTCACTGGTGAATTCCTCGAAATCAAACTTTTCCTTTTCCTTAAAAAAATTGATGGATTTATTCAAAAAATCCGCTTGGTCCGCTTTAGAAACCTCGAATTCCTGCGGAAGTTGGCGGGTGATGAAATCTTTGTACACAGCAAGTGTTTCTTGGGTATGGAAATAATCATCATCACGCTGCCTTACTTTCAGGAAATCCTCAAACCAATAGTACATGTCGCCATTTTTGTTGTTATCCACCACAGAAACCGCAAATCCGGTTTCCTTAAAATTATTGTAAATGAGGCATCCTTTGTCCAGCTTTGAAAGTCCTATTCCATAGTCTTTTTCAATCTCGAAAGAATCATTCTGAGGAAAAATCTTCAGGAACGGAGTCTTATTTTCCATCTTAAAAATCCCAATCGAATCCGTTTTACTTCCGTCTGCATTTTCTGCTCCCTCAAAATAAACAATGAACAGCTCACCATTTTGAACCCGTGGATTCTCGGTGACTTCATAAAGATGTTTTGCGATATTTTCCGCTTCCCACACAAACTTCTCCTTATCCTCAAACACTTCAGCAACTGACGAATAAACCGGATTATTCACCAAGTAAGAATCGCTGTAAAACCGGAACTGTTCCTCGGATTTGAACGCCTTTAGAAAAAAATCTTCAAGCAATTCCTTCATTTCATCATCCAGCCTCAACTCCTCCCCAGAAAGAATCAAGGATTCCTGATTGATTTTGTTTCCTACTTTGTGCACGATGATTTTGGTGAGCATAAGATCAATATTTTTCTGCCTGCAAAGATAATTGTAAACACCGAGGACACAATAGGAATTACCATTTGGGCAGAAAGAAATCATGAAAAGCACTCAAACAGGTACTTCCTGGCTTCCCATAAAAGTAGGGGAAAAATAAAACCGGGGATTATTCCTCGGCTTTTTTTGTTTTGGTCGCTTTTGGTTTCGCATCAATCACCTCTGTGGTGGCTTTCGGAGCTTTTCCCGCTTTTGCCTCCGCTGGTTTTTCCGCTTTCGGCTTCGGCGCTGCTTTTGGCTTGGCTTCTTTCAGCGGACTTTCTTTCATTGCTACTTCTGCCACAGATTTAGATGCCTTTCTTGGTCTCTTTTTGCCGTAAGATCCGGCAGTGATTTTTCCCCTCCTGGATTTTTGGTCTCCTTTTCCCATAATTAATAAAATTTTGTTTATTGATTTTCACAAAGTTAATTAAAAAAGAATCAATTAAAACCCAAAAAACTCATAAAATTTGGGCGTGCCCCTCACCAACGCGAAACCAGCAACTCGGGTCTATAATCGGCAAAACGAAATGTCCAAAAATCCAAAACAAAACGTCCAAAAATAATTAATTTTAGCACCTTTTAAATCCTCTTTAAAGAGTAAATAAAGTCCCTGTTTGGGACTTTATTCATACATTCAACTCAAAGCTTGCGCGCCCACCTTTCAGCAGTTTTTCAGTCGCTAAAAGATTATTCTCATAGATATGAACGTTCCCAATGCTCAGCGTAATGGATTTAAGCGGCAAATCTATCTTCCGACTTATCAAATATAGATGGTAGATGTCCGCGGGTAAACCAAGCGAAGCATCAGAACTACGCTGATAAGCGGAGATTACCAACTTTCCCGAATCGATTTGAAACTGAATGAGCGACAAACAAGGTTGCTGATTGCTTTCCGTATCGTTTTTTCCCAGGAACAAGACATAATTCTTCGAGTTCCTTTTTTCCTTATTGATCTTCCTAATCAGATCAGGCAGCTGCTCAAAATAGGTTGGGTAAGAATTGACTAGGATCGGTCCGCAATAGTCCCACCAGTTAATGCCTTTTTCGCGATATCGCTCAGTCAAACGCTCACCGCTTTGGAACAGCTCCAACTCAGTTTTCAGTTTATTTCTGGCTATTCCGTGTGTTTCAAATATCTCAAGTAAATCAGCCGGCTTTAGTTTTAGTTGCTCATCCAAAAGATAAGTGATTCCGCCTTTTTTGTTTTCCTGCACTTTTCCCTGATCAAGGATTTTCTTTAGAATTTTGTGGTATTTGTTCATTTTTTGATATTAGTAATAATTTTAAATTGTTCTATATTTGTGAGGTCTCAAACTCTTAACGAAAAATACCCGAAGACTGAAAGACTTTTGTCCTCCAGTTACCTTCGGGTAGTTCGTTAAATTGAGTTTGAGACCTCGTTTAATACTGGAGGATTTTTTTATTTCCTTCCTCCTGGGAAATTCATTCTATTCCTTTTTCACATATCCAAATTTTTCAATTAGTCCGGAAATCAAATCTTTGAACGCATTAATCACAAATCGACGCCCTTCCTTCGTCAAGAATATCCAATCGGTAACATCCTTTGAAAGAACAATCGCAAGCGCGAACGGAAAGAAAAAAACTTTCAGCGGCCATTTCTTATATATCGCCAATTCGTATAAGAAAATCGTACACATTATTACCAATACAAACATTCCAAACCAATCCCTTAGTTCTGGATTTTTCTGGTCCGTGGTTTTGTGCCATAAATACATTCGGTAGGTATAGCCACATATTGCAAGTACGATGATAATCCAATCATTTGCGGTGTAAGGAAGGTGAAAGAGACCGTCAATTGGATTTTCGTTTTGCATTGTTTCTGATTTTTCGGCGTTTCTGTCTTAAGATGTTTAGATGTATGCAGCGCAATTGGCGTCGAATGAAGGTGTAAACGTTGTGCATTCCTCTTATGAGCATTACGAAACTTACAACCAATAAGAGAAACCAACCAGGCGAACCCTCCCGGATGTGGATCATAACCCCATCGGAATAGACGATTATGATGCCTATGTAGGACAGAATCATCAAAAAGAATCCCTTTATCAATGGAAAAAAACTTGTCATTTTAATTTATCTTTAAATATCTACTCCAATCTCTCGGGCACCGGTGGCGCATAAGCGTAAAGAGCGTTTATGAATATCTCCACATCGCCGCCTAATTCATCAACATATTCGGCGTCAATTCGCAACATTCCGGGCTCATAAGGGGATAACCAATATTTCAATTTTGCCTCCGACCGAATCTCCTCACTTACACCTATATGACCCACATTGCTGAACACACTCACCGAGATAGGAATGTTACCTATCGGCATATCCGCGGACGTGCCAAGAACATTGATCTTCCTTGAAAAAATTGGTAGTTCATGAACACCAAATCTATCCCGATATTCATACACGCCGCCGGTCGGCGTTTCGCCCTCACGGAAATTGGTGGCCAATTCAGTCAGTGGCTTCTTACCTATAAGATTACCGGAACCTATCGTTATCACGCTGTCCTGGTTGGTTGTTTCCGGCGTGTAATGCAGCTTCATCTTCACGGCCTGCGTCAAGGTGGTCGCACCTGCTGAAATTTGGGTGGCACCTACTGAAATGGTATTGCTGGTTAAATTAAAACGAAGAATATCACATCCGCGATCCTCGGTAGCCGGGATACCGCGACGCTCAGCTGCATCGTAGGCACCGTAACGGATGGTATAGATGTTTGAATCGTTGAATTTGTGCGTGATCCGTTGGTTTGATGCTCCGAACAATTTCAATGATTCGTGATCAAGCAGCGTGCTGGATGTGGCGGATATTGATTTGAAGCCATCTGCCTTTACCTCTCCGCCAACTGATAGTTTATCGTCACCTGGTTCGTGGTCAAGTCCGTAGTTTTCGGTGGATAAAGATCGATTGAGACCATCAGCTGTATCAGTTCCTGTGAAGCGGCCTGCAAAGTTGATATAATCGCCGCTTTTAACAGCTATACTATATTCCGAAGATAAATCCATTAATCCGGATTCATCACCATAAAAGCCCGCACTTAAATTAATCGGACTGTCTCTAATTTTAAAAGTACCACAAAACCAGTTGTCTTCATTAAGGAATTGTTTATAACCTATGATTTCCTCATCACCAGTAATGTGCACCAAATCACTTTCATCTGGCGAACTAATATCTACGAAGACTGATCCGCTCCACCTGAAGCACTTATTGGTATTCAAATCAACGTAAATTTTACCCTTTTCTCCATCGATAAGGCTATTATCTTCATCAAAAAATTGCCCGCTGTTAAGATAACCCTCCAACACATCATCCACATAAGAAGGCAATTGGCTTTCCGGTATTTTTCCGCTATCGTTTAACGTTGCCACGCCATTGTGTGCACCTTTCTGAACCATCGGAATCAGCACGCCGGCATGCGCATTTGGATCATTCAAATGGGAATTAAATGTCGAATTGGTTACATAGAAGTTGAATGCCTGGTTAAGCCCGCCAATCTGTGACATTGGGATGTTTTCCGACTTGTGCCAAAAGCTCTGCCATGTAGCCTGAAACTGCTGTTCGGTCGGGTAGTCTCCAGTTTCAAACCAGCTATAAATTATATTTAAAGGTGTTACTGCCATGATTGATTATTGAAAGTTAGGTTCTATAAAGTTTACGATTCGTGACGGCTGGATATTGTTGTGCGCTTGACCTCCACCGACCGCCGACGTATTTTGCGCGGAGATTTCGAAAGTATTTCCGCCTCCCGAAAATCCACCACCACTTCCAGACCACGGTGAAGTGCGCGTGTATGCATGGCTGTGATTCGGAATCTCGCCGATTTGCAGAGTATGGGTCTTCGCACCAATTGTATTTCCTAAATTCGCAAAATCACCGTCGTTGGGATCACGCCCCACAATCGTTTTTCCGCGAAAATCAACACACTCCTTCCAGCCGGTCGGTATTTCGCTGGCCGGCCTTCGGAAAGGGAAAACGATACCGCCATTGATAATCGGAGCGGTTTTTAATTTTAAGATGTCAATTTCATTGATCAGCGCATTCAGTTGCTGCTGGGTCACGCTGTTATTAACTTTTAATTGGATATCCTTCAAGGTTTCCAGTTTCACAAAATCGTCCCAATTGTAGGTGTTTATAGCGTTGCCAAATTTGACCGTCCGTTTTTCGATCAATATTTTATCCGTCTGGTCCTGGAATGTCTTTAGAATTTCTTCTTTATGAATATATACGGTGTCACTTACCAAACCCCCCTCGAAGTAATAGAGTTTGCCTTCGATAGCCACTATTCCGGGTTCCACCGTGGAACCAACCAAATTGCATCCCGAAAGGATGGTTTTGCTGCCGGCTAAATCACCCAAAACCTCGAATATTTGGTACGCCTCCTCGATGAGCGACATCAGGTCGTTTGTAAGCGGCACGCCGCCTGTTTGCAAAAATTTAAAGTTATATTTCATTACTTAATAACTATTAGGTAGCTTTTTGACGGTAGGACGTAAAAGTCGATTTCCGCCTTCAGCATAAACTGGTTAATATTTGTATTTGGGATTTCCACAATGAAGTCAAAATCACTTGTCAATTCGGATTCTGACCTTAAATAGGTTGGATTTTCATCACCAAAAAGCCATTTAATCTTGTTATTAGGATCGGTGCTGAAATAGCTTGGGTGGGTGGGATCGGTCTCAGCTTCTGTATAAAGATAAATCCCTTCATACTGCACCGCCCTTACTATTTTGATACGTCTTTCAATTCTGTCGAAAGCATCATTCAACCTTTTCTGCATCGAGAACTTCTGATAATTGTGGTTCATCTTGATGAGATTCTGTTTTCGGTTTTTCATGACCTCCACATACAGCGTGACCAATGGAAATATCAAAACATGGATAAAGTTGATCATGCCATTTTTCCTCAGGTCGGTCATGATCCACAAAATAGCCAGCTTTCGAAAGTCGATATTGAAAAGATTGTCCTTCATTACGTTTCCGGTTGATAATTCACATAAGTGATCGTGCTCACATCATTTTGGTCGAATCCCGGTTCCACTTCAAATAGCACTTTAAACCGTCCGCTTTTCGGGATTCTGGATATTTCAACAGGCTGGTAAAAACCATAGCCAACACCGGGTTCAATCCATTTGCTTTGAACCTGCAAGTTTTGCAGGTCGTTCACGCCCTCAACTGCCAATATCGCCGCCTCCAATTTTTGAACTGAAAGCTCACCGTTAAACGGTAGGTTTTTCATGAACTTCCTGATCGCCTCCACAACCGGAAAAACGTTTCCTAACAAAATGCTTTGTCCGTTTTCCAGCAATACCGATGGGTTGTAGGCGATTTTGAAGTTTATCTTCAAAATATCCGGCGTATAATTCACGATCACGATATTGTCTCCGGTCGCCTGTGTTTCTTCGATGTATTTTTTAAATGAAACTACTTTTTCGTCTGAAATTGCAGCGTCGATATTATCGCCCGCAATCTTCATTGAAATTCGCACCTTTCCGTTGGTTACGTTCCGGGTAACTGCCGCGTATTTGATGATTTTTGATGAGTTGATCTGATCTTCATCTGCAACGATCCAATTGTCGGAAATTGCGTCATAATAATCCGGGCGGAATTCATCGGTTTCGGGGATAAGGTCGAATCCGTATTGGAAGCGCAACGCCAAATTTCTATACCATCTCAATGTCGGAACTTTCTGTTCCCGGATTTTCGTGTCGATCTCCTCCATGTGCATTCTTACCGCCTCCTGGAAATTGAATATCACGAAGGCGACCGCCTCCATGATCTGCCGCCATATCGCGGTCTTACTGGTGGAGGTAAGCGGCGCAAGCTCCGTGTTCGATTCCTTTGCGTCGAATAGGTTCTGAATGATTTCTGCAAGTGTCTTATTCATTTTCTAATTGACTATAAAGTTGCTTCCTATTTGCATATATCCGATCCCTCCGAGTTGCGGCGGATCTTCATCGTTTATCTCCGTAATTGCCGTTGCCGGATTGATCTGTTTTGCGTTGTAGTAATTCAATATATCGCGGTTAAAAGGCAATCCGTTCGGGATGGTCAACTCATAACCTGGCACCAAATAATCTGATACCGCCAAAGAGTTTTCTTTTGCGATGAGGAAAGCATTAGAGACATCGCCGGTGTGTTGCACCGCGATATCTAAAATTGACTGTCTTTCTAAAACCTCAACTTTCATAATCTGAATCAATATTTAATTCCAAATTATCCCCGATTTTTATTTGCTTTACATTCATTCCATCTGCAATGAATTGTTGCCTAATTTCCCTTGCAAAATTGTCCGGGCGTTCGCTTTCTAAATAATGTTTCGAACCAACGCCAACTTTCGGATATTGCTTAAATTCTCCCTTTTCGGCAAAAATTAAAATCCGTTGATGTTGGTAGGTACTTTCGCCAACAACCAAATCGCCATTGGCAATCTGCAAATCAAAATTTTCATCTAAAATAATATCGTTGGGCATTTTATGTTATATTTCCGGTTTGATTGGTTGCAGTTCCTGTGGTGGTAACTAATCCACTTCTTACAAACTTATCTATCGCTTCCGCCATTTTTTCAGCCAATCTTTGGCGGGAATCTTCTGGCTTTTCATTTGCGTTCGATTCAGTTTCAAACATTTCTAATAAGTCCTGTATTAAAATTGGTTTTCCGTCGGTTAAACTCATTTTAAAAGTTGTTTAAAGTCGTTTTTAATACTTAAAAATTCGGGTAACATGACTAATTTAATGGTTGCGCCTGTATTCGTTTGATAACCTTTTTCAATGACGGAAAAAAGCCTTGTCATCAAGTCTGCATAGTTTTTTCCGTTGGCTTCAAAATGAACTTTGTCGTCCAATTGAAGTTTTGTATTACCCACGAACCAAACAAATTTTTCCACCTCATCACACGCGATCACCATCCAATCATCATCGTCTTCTACTCTCACCGCCAAAACATAAGTCCCCACCTTCGGAATTTGCATGAAACTTTTATTTCCGTTCAGAACCGGGCGAAGTCGAACGTCTAAATATTCTTGCTCATCTTCATCGATTAAGATACACGTGGCTTCATCTTCATTCACCGATTTCACCACTGCAATGTTGGATACTTCCGGCGCATGACTTTTGGCAATTCGCTTTAATCCTTCTCTTATTTGTTCGGGTGTTGCCATTATTTTTCAAAAATTGCTTTTACAGCCCACATTTTTGAAGTTTGTAAGTTTGTAATTGCTTTTGACCTTGGGTCAAGTTCTTTATTTTGATTTATGAAATCTTCAAGTTCCTGAAATCTTAAAGACAATTCATTTTTAAAATCATGTTTTCCTTTTTGCTTTTTGTCCATTTTATTTATGCATTAAAAATCCAAGTTGTGCCGTTTGCCTTCCGCCCTGTTCTCCAAATTCACCGGAAACACTTTCAATAAAATACTCCCCGCTTTTTTCGTGATATATTCCGCCGTTTAGTTCCATCACCATTCCTTTTCTGACATAAGGTTTTAGGAACAAAATTATATTGCCTTCATAACCTTTGTAATCTTCTTTGGTCTGCAACCTGTTGGCTATTTCTCGCATAAATTGGGCAGGAATTCCCGACTTTATCTTTACCAACTTATCGTTGCTGTATTTATCTTGCTTCGGTTGTTTTGGCTTTACAATTTTTTCGGTTACTTTTCCTGTTTTCTCCGATTTTACTTTTTTTACTACGCCTTTTTGGTCTTTTTCCCGAATAACGATGTTAATTTTTTGGTCAACATTTTTCTGCTTAAAATCATCATCTTTTACGGTATTCCAACCGATTTTTACTTTTACCCGGTCTTGAACTTTGCCGAACATAGTGCCGACAAACAATTCGTTAAAATTGAAATAGACTGAAAGTTTAACTTCGCCTTTAAGCCATTCCAAAACTTTGATTCCCGAAGCGTTTTTGAAGCGCACATTTTTCAAAGGAATGTCCGGTATTTCTTTGGATAAAATAATATCCGTTCCTGCCGTCAAATCAGTTAAAAGTTGCTTAACTGTTACACTTGCATAAGTTTTGTTAAAAATAATGTCGTACAGTTGGTAGCCGTAACCTTCGCATTCCAGCTGAACAGGAATTCCCATATTGACGCGTTTTACAAAACCGACAAACCGCAAATCGTTTTTTTTATTGTAGCCCAATGAGACACTCACTTTATCGCCAGTTTTAATGTCATAAATTTTTTTTTCATTAATGGCATTAATATCTTCAGTAGATTGTTTTTCTGTAACCAAATAGGCTATTCTCGGCAAATAAATGGTGCAATTGTCAATGAATGAATTCACATCACTTTTCCAAGTGACTTTATTTGGTTTTACCAACTTGTATTTCCCGACTGAAATGTCGCTCGTCATTATTCCACTCATTACGAAATTTCTAAATCTTGAATAAAATCACTTTCACAATTCAACGTAAATGGACGAATCCACGGTGCTTTTCCTTGTACTTCGGGAAATTCTAATGATGTTACTACTACACGGCAACTTTCATCCAAAAACATTTCGGGATAACCGCCATGAAGGGCAACTGGATCACCCGTTTCAAAAACATCTTTCAGTTTGATAATGTCGTCTTCCGGAAATTTTCTATTTTTCCCAATCACAAATCCGCGAATGGTGAACTTGTAATCATCTACATTAAAGGTTTCTTTATAAGTTCCTTTTCGTTCACTTACGGGCGTTCTTACCACGGTTTTTGCTAAATTCACAGAGATGGTACACGCTTCTATTTCAATAACCTTTTGCTCATTTTTATAAAATTCGCACGGTAACCAAATATCTTGACCATACGCGCCAATCTTGTTAAAGGCAATTTGTTTTCTGCTGTAATGAATCGTTCCTCTCGGACTTTCATTTTTCGGAATGTCTGCATAGTTTACATCCTGGGTTAATGGTTCTTCCGAACCTTTCGGAGTGACGTAATAAGGAGACTTTCCGAAATATTCTTTGTATAAATTATTGAGGTCAAAAACATTTATCATTATGTTACTTTTGCGCCATTATACAGAACCCTGCCTAAACATTCTAAAATAATACTTTCCAATTTATCGGTGGTTTCGTTGGTGTTCAGCGTTGTAAACTGAATATTGTCAAAGAATTTTCCTAAAGTGATATTCACTACTCGCGGTCCACCTCCCGAAATGGTGTCGCCTGTTTTTTTGCTTTTTTCCTTGTTTTTTTTCTTTTCGTCTTCGCCATCGGAAATTGCAGAACCTTTTTTGAATCGTGTTAAATCGGCAACGTAACTTGGTGTAGTGGTTTTTTCATCTTTAATAATTTTAGTGGCTTCCACTTTCAGCGGCTCATCACTGCTTAAACCAAGAAATTCTTTAGTCGCGATATAAACACTTTCCAATGTATCCAACATAGGCTTCAATACCTCTTCCCATACATAAACCAATCGTTCACCAACCCATCCAACGATGTCAAATATTCCGCCGAGAAACCAATGAATAACTTTAAATGCATCTTTTATGATTTCACTTTTAGAAATCCACTGTACCACACCGCTCACAATTTTCCAAACAGATCCGAGGATACTCTTCAAAAAGTTCCAAACCATGCCGTACCAGTTAACTGCGATTTCAATCCAGTCGCTCCACTCACTGGTTCCTTCGCCCAATGTCAGCACATAATCAATTGCTTTTCCGAGACCCTCTGAAACAAAATCAATATAAGGTTGGACTTTTTGAAGCATTGGACCAATATTGCTCGCAAACTTAATTGCCACATCTAGAACTTTATTGATCACTGGACTAAAAGCATCGCCAATTTCAGTGAGTGCATTCTCAAATTTATCTTTTACTGTGGAAAGTTTACCAGACATTGTTGCGCCTTGAGCTTCCAATGCACCTTCATAAATCCCACCTTTTCCACGTGCCATTGCGAGTGCTTTTGCCAATTGGTCATAAGTCACGTCCATTTCCTTTACTTTGTCGATGGACTTCCCGGTACTTCTGGAAAGCATTTCGTAAATATTGATACCTACCATCCCGAATTGCTTAATGTCCATCGCTGTGGCTTTGCCGACGGTTTTCACCTGTTGCATGTTTGCGGCCATTCTATCAAGTTCCGCATTTCCTCCTCCAACTGCCGAAATCGCATTAGCGAGGTTCATTGCATCTTCGCGCGCATCTTTCGCATTTAATCCCGCGGAAATCAATGCACGGTTAACCGATAATAAAGAATCAGTATTAAACGGTGTTACATCTGCATCCTTCTGGATATTTATGTAGGCATCCGCGGCTCCTTCTTTTCCGAGGAAAGTAGAAAGCCCTGTGATCTGCTGTTGCTTTTTCATAGAACCAGCAATCGCGCCGCCAATTCCATCTTTCACCACACCCAATAGTGCACTTCCTGCCTTCATAGCTAAGTCGGCCGCAATATTTCCTTTCATTATTGCACCAAACATCCCACCTCCAGAATCATCTGAACTACCTCCGCTTAAATTCCCTTGATGGGTATTCGCCTGCCTTCTTAGGGAAGCCAATTCACGACGTGCATTTGCAATTTGACTTGGAATGGTAGAAGTGCGGATGGTATTTTCTACCTCCCTAATTTTTTTTTGCAATTCCTCGAAGGACATTCCCAATACTCGGTTCCTTGAATTCATTCGATCTGCGTGTTGCGCCATACGTACAAAAGCGCTTTGAGAAGTGGCACTCAATCTACTCAAGTTGCCACTCATCAAGTCGCGCATTTTCAAAACAAATTCAACGGTATTATTGGTCATTTTAAATTAGTTTGCGTTCGCCTTGCTCCTTCCAAATTTCGAGGGCGATTCCGGTTCTGTAAAAAAACTTTTCATCACCCCAATTTTTCATAGCGTCGGCTCCAAATTGCATACATCCGAAAACGATAAGGAACTCTACTCCGGAATCACTCCTTTGAAAGGCGGATTTGCCTTTTTCACTAAGCGCGAAAAAACTCGCCTTTTTTGCTTTCCAAGATGTTGTTCATCTGAAGGAAAACTGCGATAAAGTTGTCTTCATCCTCAATCAATTGGAAATCGCCATCAATCCACAATTGCTCTACAATCATTGCCACGGCTTTGCTCATTCCGTTGGTTCCGATGGCGGTAAGGTAATCGCCCAAATCATCAGCAAGTGGTGGACGTAAAACCGCAAGAAACTCATCCACTTTCAGGTAGATTAAATCACGGTTGCCGTATTCTTTTTTCCACTCATCCAATTTCTTTTGAGAGAATTTCTCAATGAATGGCGTGAGGTCTTTCACCTGTGTGTTTTTGGCTTCTTTTTCCTTTTTGATTTCTTTGGCTTTCCTCGAATTGAAAACCGCCGTTAATTTTTCGTTTGACATATTTTTGTTTTAAGAATTTAGAATTTAAGAGTGATCCACATTCATTGCGAGGAATGGCAGTGTGATTTCTCTGTGTTTTGCATTTTGCTCCATTTCGACACCGCTTTCCGTAAAAGCCACACCTGTTGCAGTGTAGGTTTTAATAGGATCAGTAAGGCGTTTTTTGTAGCCGATGGTAATTACAATTGCTTCATGTGGAACTTCTGTGATGTCTGCGAATTGCGCTAATTGTGCCGCTTTGTTCATTGCATCTACCTCAAAGCCGAGGATTTTAATACTTCCATCGTACTTTTTATTTCCGCCCATAATGTCGATCGGCTCATCGCCTGCACCATACAAATGCTCCTTTTCAACGGTCTTTTTTACACCGAAACCTCGCAATCCTTTGATTACTCTGCCTAAAATTTTTACTTCAAATTGTGCCCATGCACATTCTGAACTTGTGATATTTACATTCATTTTTTAGATATTTTTAGTTAGACCAAGATTTACGGTAATCCAAGTGAGGTAACCCAATGGCTGAATTTTAACCGTCATTCCTAAAGAACTTGTATTAATCAGGTCTTGATCTGTAGGAACAATCACATCCACATCGCTGATTTGCTCAGCCATTTTCGCACGGATTTGGGACTTAATGACGTCTTCCAAATATTTAGCATCGGTATCGTTCAAAGTGCCGTCTTTTGCCATTCTCACCGAAGTTTCCAAAAACTGCGTATTTGCAGCCGTGGCAATTCTTTGGGCTTTGTCGATTAATCTTCCGTGAACGAGGATGTGAAAATCATCAGTTCCCGCCATATTATCTACTCCGAAAAAATAGCCGGAAACACCTTCCCGAATGTGAAGCAAAATGTAACCTGCATCACTCAAATTGTCGAGTTCCGTTGGTGTGAATTCCTCTAATTTTTTGTTGCCGATATAAGCGGAAGTAATGCTCAATGCACCGTTTTGTCCGTTTCCAAGTTTGATGTGTGCCGGATATTTCACCGCCCTTGCTAAAGCAACTCCCACACTCGCAGAACCATCGTTTTGCGTTCCGCCGATTACCACCCCTGCAAAAGTATTTGTAGCGGTATTTGGTTGGTATAATGGATTTGCAGTAACATCGGTCACACGTCCTTCAATTAAGATTCTTACAGGACGATTAATGGATTGCTGATATTGCGCAATAGTTTTTGATGCGGTTACGGCTTTTTCAGAATCTTTGTCCAAAAATCCGGCAGGCGGAACGTAGGTATTGGAAGGGTTTCGACAAACCGAAACGATGTTGACCCGACCTTGAGAAATGGTCAATAGTTTTTTCAAACCATTGTCATTGGTAGAAGTCACCGCATTTTCTAAAGTCATTGTGTCTTCAGTTCCTAGAATCCATAATTCCATATTTCCGCCTAATTCTTGGTAGAACTCGGAAATTTGACGGTGTAAAAATGGTTCGTCGGTTTGTGAATATCCTTTGGTAATAGCATCATCTAATGAATAAACCGTTTTTACCACTCCAATATTTGCGGGTTTCACCGCAGTTCCCACGATTCCTGCAACGCCATCAGTTACCTGTATTTGGCGAAGCAAATTCCCCGAGGATATATTTGCGCTTACTTTTGGCGTTCCTTGTCCCATCTTTATTGTTTTTGAAGATTGTTTTTAAATTCAATTAGCGCAGTTTTTAGAGTTTCCGCCTTTTGGTCTTCGGTTTTCACTTCAAACGCTTTTGCCAAATCTTTCAAGGTGGCATATTCCGCTTTCTCGATGTCGGTTTCCTGCAAAAGCTTAGTTTTTTCGGCTAAAAATTCTGCGTTTTCTTTGGCTATTTTTTCTGCCTCTGCATCTTCTTTAGCTTTTTTCTCCGCCTCTAATTTTGCAAGTTCCGCTTCATCGTCAGTATTTTTTTGTGCAAAAAACACTTTTCGGTTGTACGATTCAATCGTTTGATCGTTCAACGTTCCGGCGAATCCTTGCGCGCCGCCATTGTTGTGGAACACTCTTCCATCGGAAGTGATATGGCATTCCTCGCTTGAAGGGTGACGCTCGAAATAATCTTGGGCTTGTTCTGTGAAGTTTTTCATTTTGATATGAATTTTTAAAATGATTTTAAATTGTGTTTAAACGATCCCTTTCCATCGTAGGAATCCGGTAATTATAAAAATGGCGAGCAACCCGATGAAGATTCTGCCGAACCATAGTTGGGTTTTTTGCCAAAAGGTCAAAGGTTTGTCTTTGTACTCGATTTGTGGCACATATACAGGTTTTTGCTCGTGTTCTTTGACGTAGGTTTCCCGCCATGTTTTATAAAGTTCTAATGCCTCCTGTTTGCAGTCCACTTGAATAAAGTGATCCTTCAGAACCACCTGTGGAACTATCACATTTTTTCCTGCCTTTACAATGATGGAATCTTTGATGATAACAGGTTTGCCGTCTTTGCATTCGATGTATGCCTTGTAAAAAGAACTGTCGGCTTCTACCTTAAAAATCGTGTCTTTCACGATTTTGGTAACTTCCTTCGTGTTGGTAATGACCACCGGTTCTGCCGGCTTCCTGCTGATGCAGGAAACCGAAACCAGCGAATAAAAAATAGATATGAAAAAAAGAAAATGTTTCATTTTACAAATTTTTGTATTCCGATTTTGCATCGAATGACGGACATGCTTTTTTTACATTTGGAAAATCACGGTGTCCTTGGATTTTGGCTTTCGGAAACTGCTTTTTGAGTTCCTTTAATTTTTTTAGAATCGCCTCTTTTTGTTCCGGTGTTCGGGTGTCTTTAGGAGTTCCTTTGATATCAATTCCACCCACATAGCTAATGTTGATGATTTTGGAATTCCAACCTGCAACACCGTTTGATGGTTGCGAAATATCCAATAACTGAACAACCTCACCATTCGCTCTCACGATAAAGTGGTAACCCGGATTTTTCCAACCCAAATTATTTTTCCAATAATTTTGGATGTCCGAAATTTTAGCAGTTGGCTGTGTGGCGGTGCAATGCACGGCGATGTATTCTATATTTCTCATTGTTTCAAAAAAGAATCCGTCTCACAACTGAGGCGGATTTTTTTTGGTTATTATTTAGGATTTTTGTATCTTTATGCTTGATAATCAGATAGTTGTTTATGAATTTCAAGCATTATAATCAAAATCAG
>NZ_JACBFP010000014.1 GCF_021401085.1 Chryseobacterium sp. R2A-55 | reverse complement strand
TATGAGTTACTGCCCGCTTCAGGTACTGAAGATCCCGCCAATACTTTGCGAAAGCCCTGCAAAACCGGGCAGAAGGAATCGGAAAATACACCCTTGAAGGACGGCTCCTCCCACCGGAAGCACCAAATCGCATATTCCAAATGATGACCGCGCATTTTCATGCATCGCGGTCCGCCACAGGATTTTCTTTTCGTCACCCAAACTTTCTCTGCGAAATAAACTTTGCGGGTAAGGGAAATTATATGCTGAAACGAAAAATCACAGCATTTAAACCCTACAAAGTGCCACTTCTGCCCACAAAAAAAGCAGTAATTCTAAAAAAACTGCTTTGTGTATCTAAATTCTAAAAACGATAACTCCATAGACTGCCAAAAAAGCCCCGAAGGTTCCGTTCAACGGGCTTTCATTGTTGGCTTTTCAAGCCCAACGAAAGCTTAGTTATTACCTGCAGTTTTTTTTAGGTAATAAAGGTGTTTCTTATGTTTATTACTTTCCAACTTCCATCTTTTTGTTTTTCCAATAAGTAACCAAACCCAATTCCGAAAACTGTTTCATAATATATTGTTTCAATGTATGCAAGGTTATCATTGAAGTATACAGGATTTGAAAATTGATATAAATTTATGCGTTCATAAATTTCTGTTTTATTTGCCAATTTAATGTTAGGATTTAGTTTTGAATCAATATTTAGGGAATCAAAAACGTATTTATTTTGTTTCAACAAGTTTAGAGAATCTTGTTTCCGTGTTTGTTTGTCAATTTTGCCAAAGTCAAGTAAATGAATAATGTTTTTATTGAAAAAGGGTGGTGGTCCTGGTTCTTCCCCCAAAATTTCTTTTTGACTTGGAACATAAATTTGTAATTTTTGCAATTCAGGATTAACCAAAAATATTTTTTCAGGTTTTAAATTTTTTCGGTCAGATTCATATTTAATAAACGCATTTAGAATTTTGTTTATTTCTTGATTTTCTTCAGTTTTACTTTTTGCGCAACTAACGTTCAGAATGAATAAAATTACAAGAGTTAAAGTTATTTTCATTTTATTCGGGATTTCTGGTAAAATTCTGACTAACGTTAAATTTAAATATTGATAATCAAATAGTTATATGTTTTCATTTTTTGACTATTTGATTATCCAAAATAGTAAAAATTTCTTCGTTAGCGGCTAAAAACAACTCCGTTTTCGAGTAAGGGAATTCTGACTAACGCTTTAAATTTGTAATGATAATCAGCTTGTTGTAAAATTAAAAAAATACTCATTAGTCAAACCAAATTTAGTGATTTGTTTTTGAATTCTTTTTACCATTCCCAACTTTCTTATTTCGTCACCCAACCTTTGCCTGCGAAATAACCTTTGTGGATAAGGGAACTTGTATTCTGCAGCGAAGAAAACCCGCAGAACCTGCCTGTCGGCAGACAGGAACCCCTTCCAAATACTACCAAACGCCACAAAAAAAAGCAATAATTCTAAAAATCATAAAAGACTTTTGGTATTCCATTCATTGATAAAAAAAACTACTTCCTGCGCTTTTAGAAAGACTTCTAAACAAAAGATCGGGTTGAAATGAAGACAGAAGGGCGAAGACGAAACTGGCATAACTGTTGTCACAAAAAAACAATCAAAAAAAGCCCCCAAAAAGGGACTTTCCTATTTTGATCAATAAATCCGAAAACCTTACACCTTCATAATTTCCGCTTCTTTCGCTTTCAGTTTTTCGTCGCAGAGTTTTACATATTTGTCGGTGAGATCCTGGATTTTTGCTTCTCCGTCTTTGACGAGGTCTTCAGAGATGTTTTCAATTTTTTTCAGCTCTTTCATTCCATCTTGTCTGGCGTTTCTCACCACTACTTTGGTGGCTTCGGTTTCCGCCTTTGCACTTTTCGCCAATTCCCTTCTTCGCTCTTCGGTTAATGGCGGAACATTCAGGATGATGTTTTCGCCGTTATTGGAAGGGGCGAATCCCAAATTGGAATTGATGATTGCTTTTTCAATGGCACCGATCGCGGTCTTGTCCCAAGGTTGAATGGAGATCGTCATCGCATCCGGAACCATCAGGTTTGCAACCTGGCTGATTGGAGTCGGTGCGCCGTAATATTCCACCATCACATCCTGAATCATCGTGGTGGAAGCTCTTCCGGCACGGATTTTTTGAAAAGCATGATCAAGGTGTTTCAGTGCAGAATCCATTTCCTGCTTCACCATTTCAATTGTTAGTTCTATTTCTTCCATATTGCTAATTTCTTGTTACTCGTTACTGATTGCCCCTAAATTAACCAAGGTTCCAATTTTTTCTCCTTCCACTATTTTCAGAAGGTTTCCTTCTTTGTTCATGTCGAAAACGATAATTGGCAATTTATTTTCGTGACTTAAAGTAAATGCAGTCATATCCATCACTTTTATTCCTTTTTCAAAAACTTCTTCAAAAGTGAGCGAGTTAAATTTCACCGCGTTTTCATTTTTTTCGGGATCGCAGTCATAGATTCCATCTACTCTGGTTCCTTTCAGGATCACATCTGCATCGATTTCAATCGCCCTCAAAGTTGCCGCTGTGTCTGTAGTAAAATACGGATTTCCGGTTCCTGCCCCGAAAATCACCACTCTCCCCTTTTCCAAATGCCTCACCGCACGTCTTTTGATGAAAGGTTCGGCCACTTTGTCCATTTCAATGGCAGATTGAAGTCGGGTGAAAACTCCGGCATCTTCTAAAGCTCCCTGCAAAGCCATTCCGTTGATGACTGTTGCAAGCATTCCCATATAATCTCCCTGTACCCGGTCCATTCCTTTGGCGGCTCCGGCAACTCCCCGGAAGATGTTTCCACCACCGATAACGATGGCCACTTCACAGCCTTTCTCCACTACTTTCTTGATCTCATGGGCATAATCTATCAAACGGTCGGTGTCGATCCCATATTGTCGATTTCCCATTAAAGCCTCACCACTCAACTTCAGGAGGATTCTTTTATATTTCATTTTTAAAATGTTACAGATTTTTTCATTGCAAATATAAGGAAACCGAGATAATTTCGTTAATAGAATTATATTTGCGGGGAATTATTTTCCAAAAAAATCTAATTGTCTTATTTTTGCACGTCAACCGCTGATTTGAAAAAACTATCAATTGTTTCACTCCTCTCCTGTTCTTCCTTTCTGTTTTCTCAGGTGGGAACAAATGTCTATCCCTTCCTGAACACTCCCGTTTCTGCGAGACAGGCGGCTTTGGGTGGTGATGCGGTTTCTGTGCGTGATTATGACGTAGCCTTTTCTGGAACCAATCCCGGTTTGATGAATCTGGAGCAGGACAAGATGGTTTCTCTCAACTATGCGTCTTATCTTGCCGGAACCAACTATGGTACGCTGTCTTATGTCCGCGACCTATCTGAAGGCCATCTGATCGGCTTCAATGCGAAATACATGGATTATGGAAACATGCCGAGAACCGATGAAAGTGCGGTGACGAATGGAGCGTTTTCTGCCATGGATGCCTCTATCGGAGCAAGCTACGCTTACCAATTTGATGAAGATTTCACCATTGGTGGTGGCGTGAATTTCGTGACTTCAAAAATCGACAATTATACTTCGATGGCGGTAGTGGGAACCGCAGGTGTTACTTACCACAATGCACAAAGCAATGAAACAGTGGCTTTGGTTTTCAGGAACTTCGGGTATCAGTTCAAACCTTATAATGGAGTTCGCGAAACGGTAGCATTTCGGGTGGATTTGGGCTACACCAGAATTTTGGACGATTTTCCTTTGGCATTTACCATTACCGCGCACGATTTGCAGCAATACGACATTTCACAGGACTACGATAACAATGGGCAACCGATCAGCAAACTCCGAAAAATAGCCGACCATTTCTCTTTCGGGGCAGAACTTTTTCCGGGACAGTCTTTCAATGTGAGGTTGGGTTACAATGTCAAGCGTGGAAATGAACTCGCCGTCATTGACCAACGCAGTTTTGCCGGGCTTTCTGCTGGTTTTGGGATTAAGATTTCCTACTTCAAATTTGATTATGCACACGTAAGATACCATAATTCAGCCAATCTGAATATGTTTGGGATTGCCATGGATCTGATTGAACTCGGCGGAAACCGCAGATAGATCAAAACGGTCAGCTGAAGAAACCGAATTTTTTCTTAATTTTCAACAACATTTTAAGCTTTCACATTCCAAAAAATTTCAGGAAATTTGCGGTATGAGAAAACCTGTAATCGCCATTGACGGTTATTCGAGCACCGGGAAAAGTTCGATTTCCAAAGTGATCGCAAAAAAATTGGGTTTGGTGCACATGGACACGGGCGCGCTTTACCGAGGCGTGACTTATTTTGCGAACACTTGCTGCCAAAACGAATCGGGTGAAATCAATCTTCAAGCTTTCATTAAGAATCTAAAGCAAATCAAACTCGAGTTTAAACAGATCGGTGATGACCTGGTCCTTTTTCTTAATGGAAAAGACATTTCAAAAGAAATCAGGACCAATGAGGTTTCTGCAAACGTAAGTTGGATTGCCGCTCAAAAAGAAGTCCGCGACTTCCTGATGGAAACCCAGCGTTCGATTGCAGCGCAAGGTGGCGTAATCTTAGACGGAAGAGATATCGGGACCGTGGTTTTGCCCAATGCGGACTACAAATTTTTTCTCACCGCAAGTGTGGAAGAAAGAACCAACAGAAGATTTTTGGAACTCACCAATTTAGGCATCCAAACCGATGAAAAAACCGTGAGAGAAAACCTGATTTCCAGAGATAAAACAGATAGTGAAAGAGAAGTGGCACCTTTAAGGAAAGCCGATGATGCCATTTTGATTGACAATACCCACCTCAATAAAAACCAGACCATTGAACTGATTCTTTCCTATATTGATGACTTTTAACATTTTTTTATGAATTTCTTTTTTTTAAATGGTATATTAATTGTAACTTTAGGAGGAAATCAAAAAACACAATTACTTAACTATTAACAATAAAAATATCTAAAAATGTCTAAAAAAAGAAATAACGCAGCTGGCGTTTTGGCAGGTTTACTTGCAGGTGCAGCAGCAGGTGTAGTTCTGGGAATGCTTTATGCTCCAGAAGAAGGTAAAGAAACCAGAAAGAAAATCAAAAAGAAAGCCAACGATTTAAAAGATCAGGCGGTTGACCAATACGGAAAAACCACTGAGAAAGCAAAGGCTCAATACCAGGACCTCTCTGAAAAGGTGAAGGATAACTATCAAACCCTCTCTGCACAAGTGAAAGAAACCGCTAAAAACGTGGCTTCTACCGTGAAAGAAGGCTATGACAGATACAAGGATCAAGCAGTGGCGAAAACTGCCGAAGTCGTGAAAGACGTGGAAACAGAATTAGACGGACTGAAATCATAATAGGATTCCGTTTTATTCATTAGAAATAGAAAGGAACTTTGCGAAATAAGTTCCTTTTTTTGTAATTTTAAAAAAAATATTATGCTTCACCTTATAAAAGATTATGCCATAAAAAGAGCAGATCTTCTTAAAATGGAAGTAACCGAAAAATCGGTCACCTTGATCGGCGCATTGGCTTTTTTGGTTTTGACCGCTTTCAGTGCATTGTTTTTTGTGATACTGCTACTTTTCGGAATCGGATTCCTCATTGGCGAATATTTGGACAATTATGGCTACGGGATTCTAATCGTGGCAGCATTTTATTTGTTGATTTTGTTGGTTCTTTTTTGGCGCAGAAAATCCATCAAAGAACAAGTGGCCAACAAAATCCTGGAATCTTTAAACGATTAAAATAATGGGAACAAGATACAGCGGATTAGAGGAATTACGAAGAAAAAAGGCACTCTTAAAAAAGGAGGTAGCCGAAATGGAAGATTTACTGACTTTCGAAAATACTAAAGAAAGCTTAAGCGTTTTGACCAAAGGTTTTACCGATCCATTCCTGAAAGAGGAAACCGAGCCGGGCGGCGAAACAAAAGTCTCGCTGGATACCGGAAAAATAGTGAAAGAGATTTCGAATTCCATCAAGGATTATTTTATGAACAAACACGACATTTTTGGTTTTGTCAAAAGCGATGCCGGTGCGAACATGATCGAAAACGCACTCAAGATGAGCGCGGTTGCATTCGTCGGAAATTATGCCAAGAAAAATCTATATGGTGCTGGTTGGAAGAAAAAACTGATCGGTGTCGCCTTGATTTATCTGGCACCCATTTTATTGAGATGGGTCCGCGAAAAATTGGAGCAATACGAAAAAAACAAAGCTACTTCCAGTATGGAGCAGCTGATTTAGAGCCCTGAATTTTCAAAATCGCGAATGGTCTTAAAGGTTTCAGCCACATCATGCACACGAAGAATTTTTGCTCCTTTTTGTAACGCTTTTTTATGAAGCCGCTGTGTTTCTTCATTGATTTCCAAAGGTGATTTACCCAGCGGTTTATAAATGAACGATTTTCGGGAGATTCCCACCAATAAAGGCATTTTTCCAAACCCGACAAACTCCAGTTCGTCCATCGTTTGGTGATTTTGTGCCACGGTTTTTCCAAATCCGAAACCGGGGTCCAAAATGATATCCTTCACTCCAGTTTCCTGCAATTGAAGCACTTTACCGGAAAAATATCTGTTGATGTTTAAGATCACGTCTTCCTCGATCAGCTTTTCGTGCATCGATGGGTAGGTTGGATTGACATGCATCAGAATATAGGGAAGCCCAGTCTCTCCTACTGTTTCGAACATTTTATCATCATAATTTCCGCCGGAAATATCGTTCACAATGTCGATTCCCTGATCGAAACCGAATTTCACGACCTCTGCATAAAAAGTATCCAGGGATATCAAAACTTCTGGAAACTCTTTCTTAATGATAGAAATCATATTTCCAATTCTGCGAATTTCTTCCTGAGGGCTTAAAAATTCCGCATTTGGTCTCGTTGACTGTGGCCCGATATCTATAATGTGGGCTCCTTCTTTCACCATTTGTTCGGCGTGAACCAACGCTGACTTTTCGTCATCAAACCTTCCACCATCAGAGAAGGAATCCGGAGTCAGATTCAGAATCCCCATGATTTTCGGAGCATCCAGATTCACCAGTTTTCCGCAACAATTAATTGAGAAATGGCGATCGACATCAAGAATATTCTGAGAGGTTGCTTTCATAATATATGTAAAAAAATAAAGGGTAATTTACAAATTCTATAAATTACCCCACAATGATTTTCTCTATTTTTAATCCCGTCTTCCACTTAGCATAGAAGCGAAATAAATCAACTGCGCCAGTGAACCCAGAGCTGCAACGACGTAAGTTCTTGCCGCCCATTTCAAAGAATCCTGTGCCGCGTCATGCTCACTTCTCCCTAATGTTCCCGAGGTTTCCAGCCATTTCAGCGCTCGGTTACTTGCGTCATATTCCACCGGCAAAGTCACGAACGCAAACAAAGTGGTCACCGCAAAAAGAACAACTCCAATGGTCAAAAGCGTTTTATTTCCGCTGGATGCCATGACCAGAATACCTGCCATCAAAACAAACTGCAATAATCTGGATGATATATTCACGATCGGAACCATTTTCGACCGGAGCTGCAGCATGGAATACCCAACTGCATGCTGCACGGCATGTCCACATTCGTGTGCTGCAACAGCTGCTGCTGCGGCATTTCTCTGCATATATACTTCTTCTGAAAGATTCACCGTTTTATCGGCTGGATTGTAATGATCAGTCAGTCTTCCCGGTACGGAAATCACCTGAACATCATTGATATTGTTGTCTCTCAACATTTTTTCGGCAATTTCCTTTCCCGACATTCCGTTTTGCAACTGCACCTGCGAATAGTAAGCGAATTTCGACTTCAAACGGTTTTGAACAATCATACTGACGATGAAAATCACCCCAATAATTAAATAATAACTTCCCATTTCCTCTTTTTTAGTTTTAAATAAATTGCCTTTTTACAAGTAAATAGCGTGCCAAAGTTTCGCATGTTCCTTGAGATATTTATCTTTGTTAATTCAAATCTAAACAGATGTCTGAAATAGTTGTAATTGAAGTAAAAGATGCCGGTGAATTAAAAAAATTCATCAGATTTCCGATGGAACTTTATAAAAATAACCAATATTACGTTCCACCATTAATTATTGACGAAAAAAAGGTTTGGAATCCAAAAGAAAATCCCGCTCTAGCCTATTCTGAAGCGAAGAAATATCTCGCGGTGCAGGATGGAAAAGTAGTCGGAAGAATTGCCGTAATCATTAACCGAAAAGAGGAAAAGGAATTGGGAATCAGCAAGGTGCGTTTTGGTTGGTTGGATTTTATTAACGATTTTAAAGTTTCCAAAAAATTATTGGATACCGCAATCAATTTTGCCAGGGAAAATAATATTCCAAAGATTGAAGGACCGATGGGCTTCACCAATCTGGACAAAGCGGGCATGTTGACTTGCGGTTATGACAAATTGGCAACCATGATCGGACTTTACAACTTCGACTATTATCCTGAACATTTAGAAAGAATCGGTTTAGTCAAAGAAAAAGAATGGGTGGAGTTCGAAATGAAATTCCCGGAAACGCTTCCGGAAAAGATAGTGAAATTCAGCGATTTAATCGCACAGAAATACAGACTGAAGGTCATCAAATTTAAAAAGAAGTCTGAAATTCTGCCACTCGTGGATTCCATGTTTGAGTTATTGGATAGAACCTACAGTTCGCTTTCCACATATACCCCTATTTCAGAGGAAGAGAAGCAAACCTACAAAGAGAAATATTTCCCATTCATCAACAAAAACTACATCATCTGCGTGGAAGACGAAAATCAGCAGCTGATTTCGTTTGCCATCACCATGCCTTCCTATTCCAAAGCTTTGCAGAAAGCGAACGGGAAGCTTTTTCCGTTTGGTTGGTGGCATTTTTTGCAGGCCGGGAAAAAGAACGACCGTGCCAACTTCTATCTCATCGGAATCCATCCGGATTACCAAAGAAGAGGAGTGACTGCAATCATTTTTAAAGAAATTTTCGAGCGGTTCAGTAAAATGGGAATCCAATTCGCTGAAACCAATCCCGAACTTGAGGAAAACAAGAGCGTGCAGCTTCTTTGGCAGGATTATGAACCAGTGAACCATAAGCGAAGACGAACATATTCTATGTCGGTAAATAATTAATGCTATACTTTTGGATCAGTGGATCACCATTCCATCCAATTTTGTCTTAACATAACCAGACATGCTGAATTCAATTTAATACCGAACTTAAAACCTCCTGCAAGATTATGAAACGGCAACTCTACCTCTACATCGGAATGATCATGATATTTATCATCTACAACCAATTTTTCCGGGTTGCAGATGAAAGATTAAATACGATCATTAATATTCTTTTTGCAAGTTTCCTTTTTCTGTACATAGGCTACATGGCATTTGTACTGTTGAAAAAGCTGAAAAATGCGGCGAAAAATGAAGATGATAAATCTATAAAATAAACCCATAAAAATTAGGATTTTGGCAATAGTATTATTTATTTTTAAAAATTCTAAATTGCAAATAGTGTCCAATTTCAACCGTTTTTAAAGGACTTAAATTTCTTGCTTAAATAGTAATTGACTAAATTTGCAGATTAGTAAAGACTAAGATATGATTTCACATGCAGATTACGGCTACATAATGATTCAGGCTCTTGTTGCACTGGGTTTTGTTGGAATTTCGCTTTTGGGCGCTCATTATTTGGGACCGCGACAAAAGGACACCACCATTGAAAAAAACAAAAACTTCGAATGTGGGATTGAAAGTGAGGGAGATGCCCGAACGCCGTTTTCCATCAGATACTTCCTTACCGCTGTGCTTTTCGTACTTTTCGATATTGAAATCGTGTTCTTTTATCCTTATGCGGTGAACTTCAAGGAATTCGGATTAGCCGGCTTCATGGCGGTTTTGACTTTCGTCTCCATTTTCTTTGTGGGATTCTTCTATGTATTGAAACGTGGCGCTTTGGATTGGAATAAATAATATTTCGGATTCAAAATCAATTTCAGTTTTTTTTTTAAATTTAAACTTTAGTACAATGTCAGATTTACCTAAAATAAATACAAACGCACCCGCTCCTCCGGGTTTAGAAGGTGAAGGATTCTTTGCCACAAAACTCAGCAGTTTGATCGGTATGGCGCGTTCATACTCACTCTGGCCACTTCCTTTTGCCACATCTTGTTGCGGAATCGAGTTCATGGCCACCATGGCTCCGAACTATGACCTGGCAAGATTCGGGGGTGAGAGAATGAGTTTCTCTCCAAGACAAGCCGACGTGTTAATGGTTTGCGGAACAATCTCGAAAAAATTAGGACCCATCCTTAAGGAAGTTTACACACAGATGGCTGAACCGAAATGGGTAATCGCAGTGGGCGCATGTGCTTCCAGTGGAGGAATTTTCGATTCTTACTCTGTGTTACAGGGAATCGACAAGGTAATTCCTGTGGATGTGTACGTTCCGGGGTGTCCGCCAAGACCTGAGCAAATTTTGGAAGGATTCATGCAGATCCAGGCGCTTTCGCAAAGTGAAAGCTTAAGGAGACGCGATCTTCCGCAATATCAAGAATTACTGGAATCTTTCAACATCAATTAATTTCATGGAATTTACCAATAGTTTTGTCCTAGAGGCCATCAATAGAGAATTTCCGGAGTCTGTGATTTCAAGTTCCGAACCGTATGGGTTTCTGACCTTGGAAATCAAGAAAGAGGATATCAAAAAAGTGATCCATCACCTGAAAGATAGCAGTCTGAACTATATGTATTTGACCGATATCTGTGGAATCCATCATCCGGAAATGCCGGAAAAGGAATTGGGAGTCATCTATCACCTCCATAATCTCGTGGACAATCACAGAATCCGACTGAAAACTTTCATGCCGAAAGAAAATGCAGAAGCAGATACGCTGACTGATTTATACGCAGCGGCAAACTGGATGGAAAGGGAAACTTTTGACTTCTACGGTATCAAATTTAAAGGGCACCCTGATTTAAGAATAATTCTGAACGATCCTGAACTCGGCTATCATCCACTTTTGAAGGAATACCCATTGGAAGACGGAACCAGAACCGATAAAGACGATACAATGTTCGGAAGATAAAGATGCAAATAGCTTCTGCTCACTTACAGGAAGCCAATAGCAAAAAGCCAATAGCAATTATGAAAGACAACGCACTCTCAAACATATTGAACCAGCACGAGTCTAAAGAACAGATTGACGGTCAACTCTACACCCTCAATTTGGGACCAACCCACCCTGCAACGCACGGAATCTTCCAGAATATCCTCACCATGGATGGTGAAAAAATCCTGCATTCCGAGCAAACCGTGGGTTATATTCACCGTGCCTTCGAAAAAATCGCAGAAAGAAGATACTTCACGCAGATTACCACCTTGACCGACCGGATGAACTACTGTTCAGCACCGATTAACAATATCGGTTGGCAAATGACGGTAGAGAAACTGTTGGGAGTTGAGATTCCAAAGCGGGTGCAGTATATGCGGGTGATCATGATGGAACTTGCCAGAATTGCAGACCATTTGGTTTGTAATTCCGTAATCGGTGTGGATACCGGTGCATTGACAGGATTTACCTGGACTTTTCAGGATAGGGAACGAATCTATGACATGTACGAACAGGTTTGCGGGGGCAGACTGACCACCAATATGGGCAGAATCGGGGGTTTTGAGAGAGATTTCACTCCCAAATTCCACGAACTTCTGAGAACTTTCCTGAAAGAATTCCCCGCAAGATTTCAGGATTTCAGCGCCTTGCTTGAAAGAAACCGAATCTTCATGGATAGAACAATTGGCGTAGGTGCCATCTCTGGGGAACGTGCTTTAAGTTACGGTTTTTCAGGTCCCAATCTCCGTGCGGCAGGTGTAGATTATGACGTTCGAGTTGCTGAGCCCTACTCTTCTTACGAAGATTTCGATTTCATCATCCCTGTGGGAACTTCAGGCGATACTTATGACAGATTTATGGTGCGCCAACAGGAAATTTGGGAATCTTTGAAAATAATTCAACAGGCATTAGATAATCTGCCAGAAGGTCCATTCCATGCAGAGGTACCAGAATTCTATCTTCCTGAAAAAGCAGATGTTTACACAAAAATGGAGGCCCTGATTTACCACTTCAAAATCGTAATGGGTGAAACAAAAGTTCCTAAAGGAGAAGTTTACCATGCTGTAGAAGGAGGAAATGGAGAACTGGGGTTCTATTTAGTAAGCGATGGAGGCAGAAGCCCATACAGACTTCATTTCCGAAGACCTTGCTTCATTTACTATCAAGCATATCCTGAAATGATCACGGGTTCGGTAATCTCTGATGCAGTGGTCACTTTGAGTAGTTTGAATGTGATCGCAGGAGAATTAGACGCATAATAAACAATTGAGCAAAAATGAGCAGAGACTCTATTTTACCATCAATAAAATTTGAACAAAGTTATAAGCCCAGTTTCTTTCCACTTTGTTCCATAATCTAAAATAAAATGAGCGAAACAATTGCTTTTAAACCAGAAACTTTAGAAAAAGTTCATACGATTATCAAAAGATATCCTGAAGGGAAACAAAAATCTGCTTTGATTCCTGTACTTCATTTGGCACAAAAGGAATTTGGAGGCTGGCTGGATGTTCCCGTGATGGACTACGTGGCGGAAGTGTTGCGCATCAAACCCATCGAGGTCTATGAAGTAGCGACTTTCTACACCATGTTCAACATGCAGCCCGTTGGAAAATATGTTTTGGAAGTTTGCAGAACCGGACCTTGTTTGACGAGGGGAAGTGAGAAAATCTTAGACCATATCCGAACAAAACTCAATATTAAAGACGGAGAAACCACTGAAGACGGACTTTTCACCTTGAAGCCTGCAGAATGTCTCGGAGCTTGTGGATATGCACCGATGCTTCAGTTAGGAAAATTCTACCATGAAAATCTGACCACAGAAAAAGTGGACGAAATCCTGGATCTCTGCAGACAGGGAGCGATGAAGCTGGATTAAGAATATTTGAATCAAAATAAGATAATATAAAGCAAGAAGCCAAACCGATCAAGATCGCGAGCCAATTGCCATAAGCATCAATAAAATGAGTAAAAAACTTTTACTTAAAGACGCCCACATAGAGGGAATCCGCTATTTCGACGTTTACCGCAAACAGGGCGGTTATGAAGCGGTAGAAAAATCACTGAAAATGACGCCGGAAGCGGTAGTGGAAGAAGTGAAAACTTCCGGACTTCGAGGTCGTGGTGGTGCTGGTTTCCCAACAGGATTGAAATGGAGTTTTTTGGCAAAACCAGAAGGCGTTCCAAGATATCTGGTCGTAAACGCCGACGAATCCGAACCCGGAACCTTCAAGGACAGATATCTGATGGAGTTCATTCCCCACCTTTTGATCGAAGGAATGATTATTTCCTCCTTTGCATTGGGCGCAAATACCTCTTACATCTACATTCGTGGTGAGTATTCGTGGATTCCGGATATTTTGGAAGAAGCCATTGATGAGGCCAAGAAAAACGGTTTCCTTGGAAAAAATATTCTCGGAACCGGATATGATCTGGAAATCTATGTGCAGAGAGGAGCCGGTGCCTACATCTGCGGTGAGGAAACCGCACTGCTGGAATCCCTGGAAGGAAAAAGAGGTAACCCTAGGCTAAAACCTCCATTCCCTGCGGTGAAAGGACTTTGGGCTTGCCCGACAGTGGTAAACAACGTGGAAACTATTGCCGCTGTAGTTCCGATTATCAACATTACCGGAGCTGAATATGCTAAAATTGGCGTTGGCCGTTCTACCGGGACTAAACTTATTTCCGCTTGTGGAAATATCAACAAACCAGGTGTTTACGAAATCGACATGACGATTACCGTGGAAGAATTCATCTACTCCGATGAATACTGTGGAGGAATTCCGAATGGCAAAAAACTGAAAGCCTGTATTCCGGGAGGAAGCTCTGTGCCAATTCTTCCGGCCAATCTCCTGTTGAAAACCATCAACGGTGAACCTAGATACATGAATTATGAATCCCTTGCAGACGGTGGTTTCGCGACGGGAACCATGATGGGTTCAGGTGGTTTTGAAGTACTGGATGAAGACCAATGTATCGTGGAACACACCATGACCTTATCCAGATTTTATGCTCACGAAAGTTGCGGTCAATGTACTCCATGCCGTGAAGGAACTCCGTGGATGTATAAAATCTTAAAGAAAATTGAAAGTGGCGAAGGAACCTCTGCCGATATTGATTTACTATGGGATGTGCAAAGAAAAATTGAAGGAAACACGATCTGTCCACTTGGTGATGCAGCAGCATGGCCGGTTGCAGCGGCAATTAGACATTTCCGTGACGAGTTTGAATGGCATATCAATAATCCAGAATGCCTGACCAGAAATTATGGTTTGGCCAATTATGCAGACCCGATTCCGGTGGCAGCAAAAGCAGAATAATTGCGGAATAGAAAAAATAGAGCAAAGAGAGTTCGACCCTAAGAATATATGAAGAAATTTTTCGCAGTCTTGATCATGTGTGGAGGTTTATTTTTCACATTCGCGCAAAACGAAAACTCAGTAAAACCTGAACAATACAAGGAAGTAAAGAGTCCATTGACCAAAAAAGGACAAATATTTGTCTTTTATGGCTGGAACAGAGGAGCGTTCACCAATTCAGACATCCGTTTTTCAGGAAATGGATATGATTTCAAGCTAGAAAATGTGGTTGCACATGATCGCCCCACGAAGTTCGGTTTGGTATATTTCGATCCAGCTTGGTTTACCGTAACACAGTACAATTTCAGACTGGGATATTTTATCAAGGATAATTTAGCACTCGTTTTGGGAATAGACCACATGAAATATGTGATGGATCAGGACCAGACGGTAAAGTTTTCAGGAAATATATCCGATCCGGTTTATGCAGGAATGGTTCAAAACGGACAAGTCAATCTGGCTGATGAAAAATTCCTTACTTTTGAACATACAGACGGACTCAATTATGAGAACTTAGGGCTCGAAAAATACCAGTCCATCTCCAATAATAAAAACGTAGATATTGTTTGGAGTTATGGTGGAGGATTAGGAATTATGTTTCCAAAAAGCAATGTGAAACTTTTCGGAAATGAAAGAAGCGACCGTTTTCATGTTGCCGGATTTGGAGTAGATTTAAGAACCAGCATCAATGCAGTATTCTGGAAACATTTTCTGGCAAGAGTGGAAGTAAAAGCAGGTTATATCAATATGCCGGATATCAAAACCACACTGAACAATAAACCCGACAAAGCCAGTCAGGATTTCATGTTCGGACAAATTATGGGAGGTATTGGATATACCTTTAACACAAAGAAATAATTTAAGCCAAAAGCAATAAGCTGTAAGCTAAAAGCCAAGAGATATGAGCGAAGAAGTTAAAAAATTCAAAGTAACAATAGACGGACAGACCACCGAAGTGGATCCAGGAACCTCCATTCTGGAGGCAGCCAGACAAATCGGCGGAAAATCTGTTCCACCTGCAATGTGCTATTACAAACCCCTGGAAGGAAGCGGCGGAAGATGCCGAACCTGCTTGGTAGAAGTTTCGAAAGGTTCGGAAGCAGATCCGAGACCCATGCCGAAACTGGTGGCAAGTTGCCGGACAACTGTTATGGACGGGATGGAAATAAAAAACAGCACTTCCGAAAGAGTGTTGGATGCCCGAGAAGGAGTCACCGAATTCTTGCTGATCAATCACCCACTCGATTGCCCTGTTTGCGATCAGGCCGGAGAATGTCATTTACAGGATTTGGGCTACGTTCACGGTTTGGAAGAAACCAGAACTGAGTTTACCAGAAGAACCTTCGAACCTGAAGATATTGGTCCATACATCAAATTGAATATGAACCGATGTATTCTCTGTGCGAGATGTGTTTTGGCAGCCAACCAATTGACTGAGGAAAGAGAACACGGAATTTTGTTCAGAGGAGATCATGCAGAGATTTCCACTTATCTAAATAAAGCTCTGGAAAACGATTTTATCGGAAACGTGATTGACGTTTGCCCGGTTGGAGCTTTAACGGACAGAACTTCCCGTTTCGCGAGCAGAGTTTGGTTCACCAAACCGATGAACGCCCACTGCGAATGCGACAAGTGCTCCGGAAAAGCAGTTCTTTGGATGAAAGGCGACGAAGTAATCCGTGTCACCGCAAGAAAAGACCAATTTGACGAGGTGCAGGATTGGATCTGCAATGACTGCCGTTTCCATAAAAAAGACCTGAAACTATGGACTGTAGAAGGTCCAAGACATATCGACCGACATTCTGTGATCTCACTAAATCACTACGAAAAACCGGAAAACATGATTTCTATGCTCAATAATCCGGACGCCAAAGAACTCAGTCCGAAAGACGAAGAGAAATCTCGAAAAGGAATCGACGAAAATTTTTTATTGATGTAATGACCGACTGAAAAGTCAATTTTTAAAATAATGGAATTAATCACTTTTAAGATCATACTGGTTCTCGCGCTATTTTTATTGGCACTCACCGTTGCCGCATATTCCACGTGGGCAGAAAGAAAAGTTGCAGCCATCATGCAAGACAGAATCGGGCCGAACAGATCCGGACCATTCGGGATTTTGCAGCCGCTTGCAGATGGTGGAAAGTTTTTCTTCAAAGAAGACTTCACTCCTGCACAGGCTGAAAAATTCCTTTTCGTGATCGGCCCCTCACTGGTGATGTTTATTTCACTGATTACCGGTGCGGTAATTCCTTGGGGAAAAACCCTTAATATTGGCGGAACCTCTTTCGACTTGCAGGTTGCGAATATCGATATCGGAGTTTTGTTCCTCATTGGAATGGTTTCCATTGGTGTGTACGGAATTTTGCTCGGAGGTTGGGCTTCCAATAACAAGTTTTCCCTCATTGGGGCGATCCGTGCAAGTTCACAGATGATTTCTTATGAATTGGCGATGGGATTGTCTTTGCTGGCAATCATCATGATGTCTGGTTCACTGGATTTGAAAGTGATAGTCGAGCAGCAAACCCATGGAAAAATCTGGGGAATTATCCCGGAAATTTCAGGACTGAACTGGAATATTTTTTACCAGCCATTGGCTTTCATCATCTTTTTTGTAGCGGCTTTGGCAGAAACAAACCGTGCACCTTTCGATTTGCCGGAATGTGAAAATGAGTTGGTCAACGGTTACCACACCGAATATTCATCCATGAAACTGGGTCTTTATATGTTTGGGGAATACGTGAACATGTTTATTTCCAGTGCTTTGATTACGGTGTTGTTCTTCGGGGGATATAATTTCCCGGGAATTGACTGGGTAACCGAAAATTGGGGAGAAAATGCGGCAGGAATCCTGACCATCGTGTCGTTCCTGACCAAGACTTTCTTTGGAATTTTAGTATTCATGTGGATAAGATGGACCTTGCCGAGATTCAGATATGACCAGTTGATGCATTTGGGTTGGAAAAAGTTGCTCCCATTCGCATTGCTGAATCTGATGTTGACGGCAGCAATCATTTTGGCGTATCATCATTACGTGGCTTAAAAGTATATTTGAGGCCTGTCTGCCTAAAGGTAGATTTAAAATTGTACCTCGAAAAGAAGAACGACAGAACTTTTTTAGCCCCGATTGCAACGGCATCCTTTTTTGGTGATGGAGCGAAGCGGAATCGCTAAAAAAGATATAGTGGAAAGCGGGACCGGACTTGAAAAGAAGCGAGCCGCGTGTTGCTCCCAATAAATAAAATAATGAAATGGAAATTTTCTTTTCCCCAACACTAAAGGGAGGAAAATTTTTAAAAAATTCACTAATTCTTACCCTTTTGCGAGGGGAAAATCATGGTAGTGAATTTTGAATAATATAAAAATTAAAATATATTTCTGAAAATGAAATTAACAGATAGATCAAAAGTGGTTTCCAACAAGAAGATGACGTTTGGTGAGCGGCTCTATATTCCTGCGGTCCTGAAAGGGATGGGAATTACGATGCGCCACGCCGCGAAATCGGTTTTTGGAGACGGTGTTGCCACGATTCAGTATCCTGAAGAGGTTCGGCCGAGAGTGAAAGTTTGGCGTGGACTCCACGTGTTGAAACGTGACGATGAAGGCCGCGAAAGGTGTACCGCTTGTGGACTTTGTGCAGTGATTTGTCCTGCAGAAGCGATTACGATGACCGCTGCAGAGCGTACCAAAGACGAAATGGATCTCTACCGGGAAGAAAAATATGCTTCGGTTTACGAAATCAATATGCTGCGTTGCATTTTCTGCGGATTGTGTGAAGAAGCTTGCCCGAAATCTGCGATTTACCTCACAGACAGACTGGTTCCGGTGGAAGAAAACCGTGGTAGTTTTGTGTATGGAAAAGACAAACTGGTTGAAAAAATCAATGAGCGGATCAATGTTTCCGACAGACAAACCCAGTTGCAGAGAGAATCATTGGAAAAAAAATCACTGAAATAGATGGAACAGCTGTTATTTTTCTTTGTCGCATTTTGCGCAGTTGCAAGTGCCGTTTATTTTGTATTTGCCAGAAATCCGTTATATGCCATTTTAGGGCTGATTGCTACTATGTTTTCGATCTCGGCAATGTATATCTTGCTGAACGCACAGTTCCTGGGAATTGTGCAGATCATCGTTTACACCGGTGCAATCATGGTGTTATTCCTTTATATTTTGATGATGCTGAATCTGAAAAAAGAAAATGAAGGCAAAAAGCAGAACCTGATGAAGTTCATCGGAGTTTTTTCTGCGGGATTGCTTTTGGTGGGAATTCTTGGTGCTTTCAGAGGAATAAAGTTAGGGACTGTCGCCGGAAACATAGACGGAAGCGTGGGTCTGACCAAGAACTTGGGAAGACTTTTGTTTAACGAGTATGTCCTTCCTTTCGAATTGGCTTCACTGCTTATTTTGGCTGGAATCGTGGGTGCAGTTTTAATCGGTAAAAAAGATTTGTAGAATTATGGGAGAAGTTAGTTCATTTATTCAGACTGTTCCGCTGGAATATTTCCTTATTCTGTGTTCGGTTCTTTTCAGTTTGGGAGTATTGGGAGTATTAATTCGAAAAAACGCCATCATCATTTTGGGTTGTGTAGAGTTGATGCTGAATTCTGTGAATCTTTTGCTCGCGGCTTTTTCAAGCTATAAAGGCGATGGAAACGGGCAGATTCTGGTCTTCTTTATCATGGTGGTAGCTGCTGCGGAAGTGGCGGTAGGATTAGCCATCATCGCGATGATGTACCGAAACACCAAATCAGTGGATGTGAGTATTTTTAATAAATTAAGAGGATAAATAACGGATGGAAAATTTAGTTTACGCAATTATACTTTTGCCATTGCTGGGATTTTTGTTCAGCGGATTGTTTGGAAAAAACCTGCCGAAATCCTTGGTAGGAGCAGTTTCTACTTTGGTGGTTTTTGTTTCTTTCTGTCTTTCTTTAAGTATCTTCTTGAAGTTTGATGCAGATACCCCACCGAAAATCGTTCGGCTTTTTGAGTGGTTCAGGGTAAATGGAATTCAGGTCAATTTTGCTTTTCACATTGACCAACTGTCTTTGATGATGATGCTGATTATCACCGGAATCGGAGCTTTGATCCACCTTTACTCTATTGGCTATATGTGGACTGACAAAGGCTTTCACCGGTTTTTCTCTTATCTGAACCTGTTTATAGTTTCCATGCTGCTTTTGGTGATGGGAAGCAATTATCTGATCATGTTCATCGGTTGGGAAGGTGTTGGATTATGTTCTTACCTGCTCATTGGTTTCTGGTACAAAAACCAGGAATATGGAGCAGCCGGTAGAAAAGCATTCATCATGAACAGAATTGGTGACCTTGCTTTCATCATCGGGGTTTGTTTGATCGCTTATCACACCAATGCGGTGGATTATCTTTCTGTAGCTCAAAATTCTTCGAAATTTCAGTTAGACTCACCTATCATTATTTTCATCACAGCGAGTTTGTTCATCGGAGCCGTAGGGAAATCTGCACAGATTCCTTTATTCACATGGCTTCCGGATGCAATGGCCGGACCCACTCCAGTTTCTGCATTGATCCACGCTGCGACGATGGTTACTGCAGGGGTTTATCTTTGCGTTCGTTCTAATTTCCTTTATTCTTTGGCACCAACCACGATGGACGGAATTCTTTTCATCGGGCTTTTAACCGCTTTGGTCGCTGCATTTATTGGATTGAGACAAAACGATATTAAAAAGGTTCTTGCCTACTCCACCGTTTCACAATTAGGTTTTATGTTTGTGGCAGTGGGAGTTGGAGCCTATACAGTGGCAATGTTCCACCTGATGACCCATGCATTTTTTAAAGCCCTTTTATTCCTCGGTTCCGGTTCGGTGATTCACGCGATGAGCGGTGAACAGGATATGAGATTGATGGGTGGTTTAAAAGATAAAATTAAGATTACCCATATCACTTTCCTTATCGGAACATTGGCGATTTCTGGATTTCCATTCTTCTCGGGGATGATTTCCAAAGATGAAATTTTAGCGAGTACTTATGGAAGAAGCCCGATTCTTTGGGCTATTCTCTTCCTTGTTGCCACTTTGACGGCGATTTATATGTTCCGTGCCTACTTTCTTACTTTCTACGGTGAGTTCCGTGGAACGAAAGAGCAGGAAAAACACATTCATGAAAGTCCTTTGAATATGACTTTGCCTTTAGTTGTTCTTGCAATTTTATCCTTAATCGGTGGTTTCATCAATCTTCCGCATTTTATCGGACACGGAAGTTGGGCGAAACTCGACCAATGGTTAAAGTCAATCTACGTTTACGATGTAGAACTTCCGGAGGTGGCATTGAATACTGAATTGATTCTATTGACTTTGACGGTCCTCATGTTTTTCACCGTTTGGTTTATCGTAAGAAATATCTACGTGAAAAAAGGTAAAATGGCTCTTGAAGATTCCAAATATACAGGCTGGGAAAGACTTTCGAACAGAAAACTGCTTTTAGACGAATTCTATAACGCTACTTTCGTGAAGTTTGTGGAAGGACTCGGAATCGGTGGAAATATGTTCGACAAGGGAATTCTCAATAAGTTTGTGGAATTCATCGGTTGGGGAGCTGAAGATTCGGGAAGAGCCGCCAAAAGGATCCAAAACGGAAATGTGGAAAATTATGTCCTCATCATGTCTTTGGCAATCGGAATCATTTTATTTGTTAACTTTATATTACAATAATAAATGTCGTATCTGTTATTAACATTACTGCTGTTACCTCTTGTAGGTTCGTTGTTGGTGTTCGCGTGGAAGAATCCCGCAAGTAAATTCTTGGCATTGGGAATTGCATTGGCTGAAATGCTTCTCACATTCTTCATGCTTTCAAGTTTCGATTTCAAGCCGACTGTTGATGGAGTTTTACAGTACGAGATCAACTATCCTTGGTCCACATTCATCAAGAGTAACCTGCATTTGGGAATTGACGGAATGAGCATGCTGTTGCTTTTGCTGACCAATATTTTGTCGGTATTGATCATTCTTTCTTCATTTAACGAAAAACCGGGTTACAGAAATAGCTATTATGGTTTAATGCTGTTGATGCAGTTTGGATTAATCGGTGTTTTCACTGCTTATGACGGACTGTTGTTCTACCTTTTCTGGGAAATCACTTTGATTCCCATCTGGTTGATTGCCGGAATTTGGGGACAGGAAAGCAAGAAGATCCATTTCACCACCAAGTTCTTTGTCTATACTTTTGTAGGATCACTGTTCATGTTGCTGGGATTAATCTACGTGTACACCAAGTCCGCTTCATTTGAACTGACTGACTTATACAATGCAAATTTGAATTCTATGGAACAGACGGTAATTTTCTGGTTCATTTTCTTCGCATTTGCGGTGAAACTGCCGATCTTCCCTTTCCATTCCTGGCAAGCTGATACCTACACCTATTCACCTACACAAGGCTCAATGCTACTTTCTGGAATTATGCTCAAGATGGCGGTTTACGGATTATTGAGGTATTTGCTGCCAATTGCACCTGAACCGGTTCTCGGAATTTCCGGACAAATCGTACTGGTTTTGGCGATTATCGGTGTGGTTCATGGCGCACTGATCGCGATCATTCAAAATGATTCCAAGAGATTGGTTGCCTACTCTTCCCTTTCACACGTTGGTTTAATGACGGCGGGAATCATTGCTTCTGCGATTTTGACCATGGAGGGAACTTTTACCATTTCAGGTGGAGAAGGTGCCATGGTTCAAGCTTTTGCACACGGAATCAACGTAGTAGGACTTTTCTACTGCTGCGATATACTTTATAAAAGATTCAAAACTAGAGACATTCGGCAAATGGGCGGATTGGCAAGAGTCGCTCCGAAATTCGCTGTACTTTTTATGGTGATATTATTGGGAGCCATCGCGCTTCCTGCTACCAATGGATTTGTGGGCGAATTCATTTTGATTAAGTCCATTTTTGATTATAGTGTGATTGCGGCAGTAATCGGTGGTACAACCATGATTTTCTCATCAGTTTATCTTTTCAGATTTTATGGAAAGGCGATGTTTGGCGAAGGTGACACAGGGATCCTGTCATCAGTCCGAGATTTATCAAATGTGGAGTTTTCGGTATTGGCCAGTTTGGTTGCATTCGTCATACTGCTGGGACTTTTCCCACAGCCGATTATTGAAATGGTACATGAGCCTTTGAAGTTTATTTACTCATCAATGGTTAAATAGAATTTAAAGAAAAGAGAATAGACTTACAAATATTATTCTGCATTCCCATGGAATATTGATAATGATTTGTATCAACTTATAATTATAAAGACATTAAAAAATTTAGGAATTGGTCACTTCAAATCTATCTGCCAGCAGACAAACCTGAAACCTAAAAACAATTCCAAACAAAAATATTCAACTCAATGAGCGTATTAATTATTGTATTCCTTACCGCGATTGCCGCCTTGTTTGCGGGCGTTTTTGAAAAGGGGAAATTTTCAAGGTATATTGGTATTTTGGGACTACTCATCGCATTTTATGTGAGTTATCTTCCGGATTGCGAGTTCTTTAAACAATACCTTTCCATGTTTGATTTTGGTGCCAATACAGCTTTGTTCACCAAAATCTCAATCGTCATCACGCTTTTGCTTTTCTTTTTGGGCGGATTCGCATTCAGTAACCACAGAAGCCACCAATCGGAACTTTATGCGTTAATGCTGTTTTCGCTTTGCGGTGGAATTGTACTGTTTGGCTACCAGAATTTGGTGACCTTATTTTTAGGCGTAGAAATCCTTTCCATTCCGCTTTATGTTTTGGCGGGAGCAAACAAGACCGACCTTCGTTCGAACGAAGCTTCCATCAAATATTTCCTAATGGGTGCTTTCGCAACAGGATTCTTGCTATTAGGAATCGCTTTGGTTTACGGCAGTTCAGGAAGCTTCGATCTGTACAAAGTCTACGAATTCGGAATCGCAAATACGAAAGACCTGATGTTCACCATGGGTGCAATCCTTATTCTTTGCGCTTTGGCTTTCAAAACTTCCATGGCGCCATTTCACATGTGGAGTCCCGATGTTTACCAAGGTTCGCCATCGCTGATCACTATCTTTATGATGACCGTGGTGAAAACCTCCGCATTCTATGCATTCTTTAAAATCATGACGATTGGATTCGCAGGAATCATCGCAGAATGGATCAACATTATCGGAGTGCTCATTATCATCACTCTGTTATTGGCGAATGTATTGGGACTTGCACAGAGCAATGCCAAAAGAATGTTGGCCTACTCTTCCGTTTCCCATGTTGGTTATATCGCGTTGATTTTCTTCGGAATAAACAGCCTCTCTGCCTATAATCTCGCATTTTACCTATTCGCCTATTCATTGGCAACCGTTGGTGTGATGATGTGCCTGATCTGGGTGGAAAAACTGAAACGGGAAACTTCCTATAATGCTTTTAGCGGATTGGGATACACTGAACCCATTTTAGCGGTTACTGCGACTATTTCATTACTGTCCATGGCGGGAATTCCTTTAACAGCAGGATTCATGGGGAAATTCTCGATTTTCGCACAGGCGATCGAACAAGCACCATTCCTGGTATTGGTGGGCGTTCTTGGTTCTGCACTGTCCATAGCTTACTATTTGAGAATTATCATGGCGATGTTTTTCCCGAAAGACAGTAGTTTCAAGACGACGGAGAAAGTGACTTTGACCTACAATATCGTTGCAGTTTTCATCGTGGCTGCACTGATTGCAATCGGTATTTTTCCGGATCTCTTTGCAAGACAGTTTGGATTGTAACAAATTAATTTAAGCAAAATATCAAGCAGTTCTTATACGGACTGCTTTTTTTTGGACCTCAAAATAATTTAATCATATGATTAAATATTTTGTTTAAATCATAATTTTAATTGTATCTTTGATACCTCAAAACTGAATGAATGGAAAACCAAGAAATTTCCACGGAAGATAAAATTCTTCTCGCAGCTTCCAAAGTCTTTACCGAAAAGGGGTTTTCTGGAACACGGACCAGAGATATAGCCGACGAAGCCGGAATCAACCTGGCCTTATTGAATTATTATTTCAGAAGCAAGGCAAAACTTTTCGATCAAGTGATGAAGGTAAAAATCGTTTTGCTTTTCGGGCAGATTCTCCCAATTATTACCAATGAAAATACTACACTCGATGAAAAAATTGATTTGGCGAGTCAGAAGTATTTTGAAATTTTGTCTAAAAACCCAAATCTTCCCCTGTTTGTCATCAGCGAAATTCAGAAAAAGAATTCAGACGTGAAATCACTGCTGCCTATTGAAAAGATCTTAAAAAACTCGGTCATCATCAAGCAAATCAAAGAAAGAAAACCGGATATCAATCCATTCCACCTGTTATTTAATTTTTTGGGTATGACGATATTTCCGTTCGTAGCACGACCAATTATTTCCGGATTTGATCTGATGAATGACCAAGATTTCCAGGCGTTTGTAAGAGACCGTAAAACTTTGATCCCGGTCTGGATGAAATCAATGCTCTCAAGTTAGAGCTTAGAAAATAGAGAAAAGAAAATAGACGGCTGAAAAGGAAATTATCGTAAAAACTCCCGCATTCATGGCAATTATATCATGAAAAATTTAAAATACATCTTCGTTTTCCTCTCCTTCGCGATCAGCGGACAAACCTTGACTATAGAAGAAACGTATTCTTTAGCCAAAAAGAATTATCCTTTGATAAAACGTCACGATTTGATTGCGAAATCCAGGCAATACAGCATAGAAAACGCCAACAAAGGCTGGCTCCCGCAAATCAGTATGGTTGCACAGGCAACTTATCAGAATGAGGTAACCGAACTTCCCATAAAATTGCCCAATTTGACGATTGAACCTGTAAGCAAAGACCAATACAAAGTATTTGCTGACGTGCAACAAACGATTTACGACGGCGGAATGATTTCCAAACAAAAGAAAATAGCCGAAATCAATTCCCAAATTGAAATGCAGAAAACAGAAATCGAAACCGATCAGCTGGAAGAGAGAATCAACCAAATCTATTTTGGCGCTTTGCAAACCGATGAACAGATCGAACAGACAGAACTTACTAAAAACGATATCCAAAATGCCCTGAAAAATGCAGAATCAAAATTAAAAAACGGCACAATTCTTCGAAGTAATGTTGATGTTCTAAAGGCGCAACTGATCAATTTGGAGCAAAAACAGATTGAATTGCAGAATATCAAAAAAAGTTTTCTGGATATGCTTTCGCTATTCATCAATAATCCATTGAACGAAAATGTAAAACTTCAAAAACCGGAAAAAATTTTAGTCGAAAATCAAAACAAGCGTGCCGAACTGAAATTGTTTGACCTGCAGAAAAACGCTTTAGAAACCCAAAAATCCATCATCAACTCTAAAAACCTTCCTAAACTTGGAGCTTTTGCCCAAGGTGGTTATGGGAAACCGGGTTTCAATATGCTAAAAAATGAATTTGACGTGTTCTACATCGGTGGTGTTCGCCTGAATATTCCAATTTCTGGATTTTATACCCAAAAAAATGAAAGGGCACTACTCGACATTCAAATGCAAGAAATTGAAGTTCAACGGGAGAAATTCCTTTTCAATCAACAGTTTCAAACCATTCAGAATAACAATGAACTTGCTAAGATTGAAAAACTGATCGATAAAGACCTCGAATTAATTTCGCTCCGCGAAAGCATCAAAAACGCGTCACTTGCCCAACTCGAAAACGGCGTGATCACTACCAGCGATTACCTGCGTGAAGTGAACGAACTGGACCGGGCGAAAAACCAAAAAATACTACACGAAATCCAGTTTTTGCTGACTCAGTATAATCTGAAAGCACAACTGAATAATTAAGAGCCACTAGCCAAAATTTGTGATTGAAAAATACGTCGCTATGAAAAAATTAATCCTGCTTTCCTCACTCCTCGCCATTTTTTCCTGCAAAAATCCAGCAAACGATTACGATGCTTCCGGAACTTTCGAAGCTGATGAAGTAATGGTCACCGCGAAAGCCAACGGAACCATCCTGGAACTTAATTTGGAAGAAGGAATGCAGCTTTCCGCCAAGCAAAAAGTGGGAATCATCGACCCGAAAAGTGTCGAACTTGAAAAGGAACGGGTTGAAGCGAGCATCGGTGCCATTGAGGAAAAGACGGGTTCTGCGATGCCACAAATCCAGGTTTTGCAATCCCAGATCAATTCTCAAAAAGCCAATATTTCCGTTTTGCAGGAACAACTGCAAAATGCGGTACGAGAAAGAAACCGAACAGCAAATCTGGTAAAGGCCGATGCAGCCACAAAAAAACAACTCGATGATGCAAATGGGCAAGTGGACGTGATCCAAAAACAGATTGTGGCAGCACAAACCCAGATTTCGACTTTGGGTCAACAAATCAACGCGACAAAACAGAATGTGTCCATTCAAAACCGTGCCGTTTTAAGCGAAAGAAAACCAACCGAAAAAAGGGTGGCACAAATTGATGAACAATTGAAAAACAATGCCATCGAAAGTCCGATTTCAGGAATGGTTTTAACGAAATACTCCAATGCCGGGGAATTTGCAACCATCGGAAAACCGATTTTCAAAATCGCAAATCTGGATGTGATGACTTTGAAAACCTTCATCACCGGTGACCAATTGGCAAAAATAAAAACCGGACAACAGTTGAAAATCCTCATCGATTCCGGAGACGGGAAAACCAAGGAACTTCCCGGAACCGTTTACTGGATTAGTCCCAAAGCCGAGTTTACCCCGAAAACCATTCAGACTAAAAATGAAAGGGCCAACCTTGTTTACGCAGCGAAAATCCATGTAAAAAACGATGGTTATCTGAAAATTGGGATGTATGGCGACGTGAAGTTTTAGAAAATCCGAAGATAATTTCGGACAGATCATTAGCAAGGATCTTATCAAGAATAGTTCAGACGGCGACGACTTCTATAAGGAAATTTTCCAAATGCGTTAAGGACCTGAAGGGAATAATTGCAGCAATAAGAAAAAATAAAGATGAAATCAATCATCGTCAATAACCTCAGCAAATCTTACGGCAAGAAAGCAGAAAAAATTCTTGCAGTAGATGATGTGAGCTTCAGTGTGAAAAAGGGCGAAATCTTCGGATTGATCGGTCCCGATGGTGCTGGAAAAACTTCTATTTTTCGCATGTTGACAACGGTTTTACTGCCAGATCAAGGTTCGGCAACCATCGAAGGTTTTGATATGGTGAAAGATTATAAGGAAATCAGAAAAATTCTGGGATATATGCCGGGAAGATTCTCCCTGTATCAGGATTTGTCAGTGGAAGAAAATCTGCAATTTTTCGCCAGTGTTTTCAATACGACTGTAGCGGAAAATTATGAATTGATTAAAGATATTTACATCCAGATTGAACCGTTCAAAGACCGAAAAGCAGGCAAACTTTCAGGCGGAATGAAACAGAAACTGGCATTGAGTTGTGCCCTGATTCACCAACCGAAAGTCCTTTTTTTGGATGAACCCACTACAGGGGTTGATCCCGTTTCCAGAAAAGAATTTTGGGAAATGCTAAAACGCCTAAAAAATCTAGGAATCACCATGGTAGTAGCAACTCCATACATGGACGAAGCCGCATTGTGTGACCGGATTGCCTTGATCCAAAACGGAAAAATACTGCAGATTGAAACCCCGGAAAACATGAGCAACTCTTTCCCTGATTTACTTTTTGAAGTGAAGGCAGGAAGAACTTCCGAGGTCTTGAAGGTTTTAGAAAACTTTGAACTCAAGAAGAACGTCTATGCTTTCGGTGAATTTGTACATCTGACCAGCGATAATAATGGCGGCTTTAATCCAAAAAACATTGAAGAGTTTTTAAAGGAAAAAGGCCTTGAAAATATTGAAATCAATCCGATCAATGCAACCATAGAAGATTGTTTTATAAGATTATTATGCCGTTAAAATCAGAAGTTCCCTAAAACTTTCTAGAAGAAATAAAGAAATTTATGGGCAAAAATAGGAGCAAGAAATGACTAATGAGAAAAACATTCACGCATTAAACACAATTCCCCCTTTGGGAGAAAGGGGGATTGCCATAAAAGCCGAAAATATTACCAAAACTTTTGGAGACTTTACCGCGGTGGACCACATCAGTTTCGAAGTAAAAAAAGGGGAAATTTTTGGATTTCTGGGAGCGAACGGTGCCGGAAAAACCACTGCGATGAGGATGTTCTGCGGACTTTCAGTTCCAACTTCCGGAACCGCTACTGTGGCAGGATTTGACGTGTACAAAGAAACCGAATCCATCAAGAAAAACATTGGATATATGAGCCAGAAATTTTCGCTTTATGGAAATCTGACCGTGAAAGAAAATCTGGATTTCTTTGGGGGAATCTACGGAGTCGACAGAAAAACGCTAAGAGAAAAAAGGGATGAACTCATCCAAGAACTCAGGATGGAAAATGAAAAGAACAAACTGGTTTCCGAACTTCCACTCGGCTGGAAACAGAAACTGGCCTTTTCGGTGGCGATTTTCCATAACCCGGAAATTGTTTTTCTGGACGAACCAACTGGTGGCGTGGATCCCGTGACGAGACGTCAGTTCTGGAGCATGATTTATGACGCAGCAGAAAATGGAATCACCGTCTTCATCACCACCCATTACATGGATGAAGCAGAATATTGCGACCGTGTTTCCATCATGGTAGACGGAAAAATTGCGGCACTCAACACGCCTTCGAACCTTAAAAAACAGTTTGACAGTGATCATATGGATGAGGTGTTTTACCATTTGGCGAGAGGTGCGAAACGGAACGAATAAGCGCCTAAAGCCCTAAAGGAAGACTTTTATAAAAACAGATGAAGAAAAAATAAATGATTTGCCAAAACTCTTTCCCATTTTAAAGACAGGGTGCTCATTAGCAAGATATGAAACAGTTATTCACCTTTGTGCAAAAAGAATTCTATCACATTTTGCGTGACAGAAGGACTTTACTCATCCTTTTCGGAATGCCGATTGTGCAGGTTTTGCTATTTGGTTACGCATTGAGCACCGAGGTAAAAAATACAGGGATCGGAATTTTGGATCTGGACAAAACACAAAACTCCATTGCTCTGATTTCCCAAATCAATTCAAATCAATACTTTGATGTGGAGAAGGATCTGAAATCCATTAATGAAGCAGAAGACGCCTTCAGAACAGGAAAAATAAAGATGATTCTGGTCATTCCCAACAAATTTTCAGAAAACCTTGTAGCGGGGAGTAAAACTCAAATGCAGCTGATTACGGACGGAACAGACATCAACCATGCAAACCAAATCCTTAATTTTATGAACAATATTATTCTGGATTATTACGGACAAAACATCATATCATCAGCTTCAGGAGTTCAGCCCGAAATCCGGATGCTCTACAATCCGCAATTGAAAGGCGCACCGAATTTTGTTCCCGGAGTAATGGCACTAATCCTCCTGATTATTTGCGTTTTAATGACCGCCATCGCCATCGTTCGCGAAAAAGAAACCGGAACCATGGAAGTTTTGCTGGTATCACCCATGAAACCCTGGGTAATCATCCTGGGAAAAACGATTCCGTATTTTCTGATGTCGGTGCTGATTTTGGCATCCATAGTTCTGGTAAGTGTCACACTTCTCGAACTGCCTATTCACGGGAGTCTGCTCCTGCTTTTTTCACTGAGCGTTTTATTTATTATCACAAATTTATTGATAGGAATTCTGATTTCGATTCTGACAGATTCCCAGCAGAATGCCATGCTGATTTCGCTTGTCGGGACCATGCTTCCAACGGTGATGTTGAGCGGATTTATGTTTCCGATTGAAAACATGCCGGTTCCGTTGCAAGTCATTGCCAATGTGTTGCCTTCAAAATGGTACTATGAAATCGTTAAAAACATTATGATCAAAGGTACCGGCATCGAGGTTATTTGGAAGCACACCGCCATTTTATCGGCAATGACGGGTTTATTATTCATGATTGCCGTAAAAAAATTTAAGATACGACTTGAATGATGGAAGAAAAGAATTCAAAAAATTTCCGGGACCAAAAAGCCTGTTTGCAAGAAGACCAGGAATCCTTTGAGTTGAAAGCATTCAGAAATTAAAAATAAAACGAATCATGTTCAGAACTTTATCCATATTGATCCGAAAAGAATTCCTACAGATTTTTAGGAATAAGGCGATATTGGCCATAATTTTCGTGATGCCGGTGGTTCAACTGATCGTATTGCCATTGGCGGCAAGTTATGAAATCAAGGATGTAAAAATAGCTGTGGTGGATCACGACAAATCCACCTATTCCCGTGAACTCTTAAGAAAAGTGACTGCTTCCGGTTATTTCAAGATCACTTATTATGGCGAAAATTATCCGAGTGCCTATAGCGAAATAGAACGTGAAAAAGCGGACCTCATCCTGGAGATCCCAAATAATTTCGAGAAAAATTTAGTTCGTGAAAAAAATGAAAAAATCCTTTTGGCAATTAATGCGATAAACGGCACAAAAGCAGGACTTTCCGGAAGCTATCTTGCGCAGATACTGCAGGATTTCAATCAGCAGATACAGGTCATGAACAAGCCAGAAATGGAATTCGCCAAGAAAAATTCAGGACTGGAAATCATACCAATATTCTGGTTCAATGAACATTACAATTACCGTTTGTCGCTCGTTCCGGGAATTCTTGCATTTCTTGTAACGCTGATTGGCGGCTATTTAGCGGCCTTAAACATCGTTCAGGAAAAAGAAATTGGCACCATCGAACAAATCAACGTTTCACCAATCAAAAAACGTGATTTTATCCTCGGAAAACTCATCCCGTTCTGGATCTTGGCAATGGTGGCATTCACGATCGGACTTCTGGTAACAATTTTTGTTTACGGCATCGAAATGCAGGGTTCGTTGATTCTACTCTACCTTTTCGTGTCGATATATCTCATCACCCTTTTAGGATTGGGACTTTTGGTCTCCGTCTATAGCGAAACACAGCAACAAGCTATGTTTGTGGTATTCTTCTTTATGATGATTTTCATTCTGATGAGTGGACTTTTCACGCCGATAGAAAGCATGACCAATTGGGCAAAATACATTGCGCATGTAAATCCGGTAACCTATGGTGCAGATGCAATACGCCTCATCATCTTGAAAAACAGTGGCTTCTCTGACTTATATCGACATTTTTTAGTGATTATTTTAATGGGTGTTGTAGCGATAATCTGGGCCGTTTTGAGGTATAGGAAAACAAATTGATGGTTAAGAGCATCGAAATTTGGATTTTCGCAAATTTCCACCCCACTTTCCGCTAATCGGTCGTAGGGATTTTTTTTATGGATGCAGTAACTTCGAGAATCTCTGAAACGTCATACAAAAAATCCGAAGAAAAACACTTTAAATTGTTTTTAAATTATAATTTAACTAACTTGCAATGAGCCGATTAAAGCGTGTATCATGAGCAGAAAAATCTACCTTTCCGTATTGATGATTTTTGGTTTGATGACTGTCATCGTTGGTGGTTCCGTAATTTTCGACCTGTTCGGAATGAGAGCGAAAGAGGGAAATTATGTACCAATAGTGGTTCAGATCAATTTTATTTGCGGATTACTTTATTTGTTTTCCGCTTATGCAATTGCCACCAAAAAAAATTGGGTCATGAAACCCCTTGCTGTGGCCTTGCTTCTTCTCATTTTGGCATGCTTAGGATTGTGGCAGCGAATCGATGCAAATGGGCTGTATGAGCAGAAAACCATTTATGCATTAGGATTCAGAACTTTACTTACTTTAACCTTAATTTTAACTTTTAATAAAATCTTTAAAAAATGAAAAGACTATTTATTCCAGCGATCATGGCAGTCGCTATCGTGGCTTCTTGTGAGAAAAAAAATGAACAGGCCGAAAATGTGGAAAACACCACGACAACTGAACAGGTGGCAGAAAACCACGACCATCACGCAACTTCCGATGAACACGCCACAACTGCTGAACATTCCACAGAAGGAGCAACCTTGGAATTAGACAACGGTAAAAAGTGGAAAACCAATGCAGAAATGCTGCCTTTCATTAACGAACAGGAAAAACTCTTAAAAAATTATGACCATGCGAAAGGTGACTACCAAAAGCTTGCCGCAAATCTGGCTTCTGCAAACGACAAACTCGTGCAAAGTTGCACCATGACCGGAAAATCACACGATGTTCTACATGTTTGGTTAAATGATCATCTTCAATTCATCAACCAACTCAAAAATGCCGCCAACAAAGAAGAAGCGGAACAAACCATCGCTGTTTTAGACAATTCGATGGCAAAGTACCATACCTATTTTGAATGATATTGTTCCCATTCATCATGGATTCCAACAATACGAGAGGAAGCACTTCGAAAGAGGTGCTTTTTATTTTCTGCGGAAAGTGATTTCGGTACTCCGGAATTTTTTCTCCAGATTCGAAATAATCCCGTTGTGATGAAGAATCCAACCTGCAAATGATCCGATCAAGCTGCCAATTACAGTATCTATCAAACGTGCATTCATGACCACATTCATGTCAAAATGGTTTCCTCCGGCGGATTCCACCAAGAGAATCGTCATCGGAGTGATAAAGATGGCTGCCAAAAGGTAATTCCGCACCACCAAAAGTTCAATGATAAATTGCAAAGATCCAATGATGAAAACCAGAGCCAGCGCATTTGGTTCAGCGGCAAGGATGATCCAGGTAAGTCCAATTCCCAGGAATGTTCCCAAAATACGGTGCAGATTTCGTTGCGAGGTATGAGTGAGATCCTTTCCCTGCAAAACCGCCAATGCAGAAACAGGAATCCAGTAAGGACTGCTTGCATCCACTGAGTAACCCACTAGAATTGCGATGAATAAAGTGATTGCTAAAATGCTGCTCTCAACTGTCTTCGTATATCGCCTCTTTCTGGAAACTCTTCGTTTTGGCAGGTCCACCACTTTTTTGGCGATGAAAACCGAATAGAAAAAAGCCAGCAGTACTGAAAGCATCGCTCCCATCGCGAAAACACCAACCCGAAATGGAAGCATTTCCATGTTGAATTTAATATTTGTAGCCACTGCGGCCACCATGATAAAAAAGAAATTTCGGGGCGGCGGAATATCAAACCAGGATGTGACCAAATGTGCGAGAAAAGTGATGAACGCCAATGAAAGCGCACTAATCCACGGGTTAAAGCTGAAAACCAGCCCAATCATAAACGCGAAGGTCATTCCAAACGCTGCAACGATGAGGTGAATAATCCTTTTTTCTAATGAAGAATGGGTAAAATAAAGAATAGTAAGCGCTCCGAGACTTGAAATATTCCCATAAACCGGTTGGTCAAAATACCAACCTGCGAAAAGACATAATCCCACACAGATCCCCGCAAGGAAAGGGAAATGCCATAATCTCTCCGTTTTCCGGATTTCCAGGAAAGATTCCAGGTGGCGATTTAACCGGTGATAAAATGCTTTTTTCAAGTTGTATTTAAAAATTTCATGCGACTCCGCGAAATGCAGTCATCTAAAAAGGATAAGCAAATCCCAATTCTAAAGTTTTTTTACTTGTCCATTTTCTTTGCTTCTTCCCATAGCAAATCCATTTCCTCTAAAGGCATTTCGGAAAGGTTTAAATTTCGTTCCGATGCCAATTTTTCCATTTTTTGAAAACGGGAAATGAATTTATTGTTGGTTTTCTCCAAGGCGGTATCGGGATTTATCCCTAAAATACGGGCATAATTGACTAACGAAAAGAAAACGTCACCCAACTCCGTCTCCTTTTTTTCCCAATCTGTTTCCCGGTGAAATTCTGCGAGTTCTTCATCAACTTTTTTCCAAGCGTCTTCAGCATTGTGAAATTCAAACCCGATTCCTTTGACTTTTTCCTGTATTCTGAAGGCTTTAACCATACTCGGCGTTCCCTTGGAAACTCCTGACAAAACCGATTTATTGCCTTCTTTCAGCTTCAGTTTTTCCCAATTTTGTTTTACTTCTTCCTCATCCTGAACTTCTACATCCCCGTAAATATGCGGATGCCGGAAAATCAGCTTTTCGTTCAAGGAACTGATGACATCAGCAATATCGAAACTCCCTTTTTCAGAACCGATTTTGGCATAGAAAACCAAATGCAGCAAAACATCCCCGAGTTCTTTTTTGATTTCCGGCAAGTCCTCCGAGAGCAGAGCGTCTGAAAGTTCATAAACTTCCTCTAAAGTCAAATGCCGAAGGGTTTCGAAAGTCTGTTTCTGATCCCACGGACATTTCTCCCGGAGTTCATCCATAATGTCTAAAAGTTGGGAAAAGGCTTCAAGTTTTTGGGCTTTGGTGTTCATGCGTAAAAAAACTTTGCCAAAGTTCGGAACTTTGGCAAAGTTGTGCAATTTTAAATTTAATTTTTAACGCAAAAAAATCCTATCCTTGTTTTCTATGCGTGCTTTTTGGCGCAGATTTCGCAGAGGAAGTGGATGCTTTCACTTTTGGAGCTGCCGGTTTGTCTGCTTTTGCTGCGGATTTTTTCGCGGAAGTTTTCTTTTCGGCTTTCTCTTCAGTTGCCGTTTCAGCTTCTTCAGACACCGGTTCTTCAGCCTTTACAAAACTTTCCGGCGTGATGTAACCCGCTTTGTGCAATATATTGTACCACTGAGCCAATTTTTTGATATCCGAAACATAAACCCGCTCCGTATCATAATCCGGCAATACTTCGAGCATAAAAGTTCTTAATTCCGCATCTGAAGATTTATGCGAAATCGTTTCTTTGTATTCCGATTTTTTTGCCACATTCTCAAAAACGTCAAACAAAGGAACCTCCTTATCAAAAGTGAACATCGCGATATTGTCCAGCAAACTCACCTGTGAGGAATTAGAGATACTCCCCTTCTTTTTGGTCAAAACGTCTTCGATGATAAATCCGTTTTTCAACTGTGAAACTAATTTGAAAAGTCCTGGTTTCCCGGAAATTGAAATTATTTTTTCTAACTGCATTTTTCTATTTTTTGTTTGATATTATTTGTTTTTGTTTTGCTGATTATTTTGGAAATCGCATTTTATAGTTCACCGAAATGTCGCCATGCGAAATTTTGGACAATTTTCCTTTGACCAATTTCTTCTTCAGTGAACTTAAATGGTCGGTAAAGAGAATTCCCTCGATATGGTCATATTCATGTTGGATGACTCTGGCTCTCATATCTGAAAAAGTATCGGTATGTTTCACGAAGTTCTCGTCGAAATATTCAATCTTCACGGTTTCTTTTCGTTTCACGTCTTCGCGAACATCGGGAATAGAGAGACAACCTTCATTGAACTTCCATTCTTCACCGGTTTCCTCCAAAATTTTGGCGTTGATGAAGACTTTCTTAAATTTCTTGAACTCATCGGCAAGTTCCGCATAGTCTTCGTCCTCGGCAAGTGGTGACAAATCCGCGATAAACAATCGAATGTCCAAACCGATTTGCGGAGCGGCCAAACCGATTCCGTTTGCAGAACCCATGGTTTCAAACATATTTGAAATCAGTTCCTGCAATTGCGGGTAATCTTTATCGATTTCGTGGCAGTGTTTCCTCAATACGGAATCGCCAAAAGCTCTAATTGGTAATATCATTTTTGTTTTTGCTCTAAAAAATTCTGCAAGATAATGGTAGCACTCACTTTGTCGATTAATGCCTTATCTTCCCTTTTCTTTTTACTCTTTCCGCTTTGTGAGATAAAGAATGATGCCATCTTTGAAGTAAATCGTTCATCGAGACGGTGCACCATCACCTCCGGAAATTCGATTTTGAATGTCAAAATGAATTTTTGAATGTCGGTTTCCACCTCAGACAAATTTCCCTTTAAATCTACAGGAAGTCCAATTACGACGGAATCCACCTGATTTTCAGAAAAATATTTTTTCAAAAAATCAAAAATGACATCCGTGGAAACGGTTTCTAATCCACTTGCGATGATCTGCAAATCATCGGTAACCGCAATTCCGCACCGCTTCTTCCCATAATCAACCGCCATTATTTTTCCCATAGCATGCAAATTTACAAATATTTGTCTTCGCTCACAAAATTTTGAAAATGATGATATTTATCAATCTGCAAATCAGCCATATCGAATGGAGTTTTACTAACTTTAATGAAGCAAAATTTGTATAATTTAAAAAATCGATGGAGATGAAAGCATTAGTATTTAAAGGACCCGGACAAAAAGAATTGGCAGAATGTCAGATGCCGGAGATCACACAACCGACCGATGCGATTGTGAAAATGGTGAAATCAACCATTTGCGGAACAGATCTGCACATCCTGAAAGGAGATGTACCCGCTGTGACTCCCGGAAGAATTCTGGGACACGAAGGCGTGGGAATCGTGGAAGAAATTGGAAGCGCAGTGAGCAATTTTAAGAAAGGTGACAAAGTACTTATTTCCTGCGTGACCTCCTGCGGAAAATGCGATAATTGCAAGAAACAACTCTATGCACACTGTACTGATGGCGGCTGGATTTTGGGTCACCTGATTGATGGTACCCAAGCTGAATATGTGCGGATTCCACATGCTGACAATTCGCTTTACCATCTAAAAAACGACGTGGATGAGGAAGGCGCAGTAATGCTGAGCGATATTTTGCCTACCGGATTTGAAATCGGAGTTCTGAACGGAAAAGTAAATCCTGGAGACACCGTGGCCATTATTGGCGCAGGTCCTGTAGGATTTGCAGCTTTGTTGACTGCTCAGTTTTTTGCACCAGCCAAAATTATCATGGTGGATCTTGACCAGCAAAGACTTGATCTTTCGAAAGATTTTGGCGCTACAGACCTTGTCAACAGTAGTGAGGGAAATGTGGTAGAAAATATTAAAAAAATTGCAGGACCAGAAGGTGTGGATGTAGCCATTGAAGCAGTGGGAATTCCAGCAACATTTGATATTTGCCAGAAAATTTTGAAACCTGGAGCTCATCTCGCAAACGTAGGAGTTCACGGGAAACCTGTGGAACTGCACATCGAGGAGCTTTGGATTCGAAATGTGACGATCACCACCGGATTGGTTTGCACCAGTACGACTCCAATGCTCCTGAAAAATGTGGAAAGCAAAAAATTGAAACCTGAAAAACTGGTTTCTCACCGATTTGATTTTGCAGATATGATGAAGGCTTATGATGTTTTCGGAAATGCGGCAAGAGAGAAAGCGATGAAAGTGATCATTAATTTCAATTAATCTTAATATTTTCTTAATTAAAGGGAGAAGGACCCAACTTCTCCTTTTTTTATTTAATTTTATTTTTTCAAATTTAAAAACGGATGAAGACACTTATTTTGGTGCGCCATGCAAAAAGCGACTGGCCCGAAGATACAGAAGATTTTGACAGACCACTTGCTGAAAAAGGTTGGGAAGACGCGGTGAAGATGTCCAGATTCATGAAAGAAAATAATATCGAAATCCAGAAATTTGTGTCGAGTCCTGCAGTGCGCGCATTAAATACCTGCAAAATCTTCAACCAAATCTTTAATATTGAAATCATTCAAGAGCAAAAACTCTATAATCCGTCTGAACACAATTTTGAATCCGTAATTTACGGGCTGGATGATCATTTGGACTCGGTGGCGATGTTTTCCCACAACAACGGGATTTCAAACTTTGCCAACATGATGTCAGATGATATTTTCATGTTTCCAACTTGCGGAGTCGCTGGTTTCCAGGTGGATACCGATTCATGGTCTGATTTTGAAAAGGCGAAGAAGAAACTGATTTTCTTTTATGATCCGAAGAAAATATAGATTTACAGCTTTACCTTAATTTTATCTACGTTCAAAATTTTATAGGTCAGTTCTTTCAATAGCTCGCTTTCGTCCATGTTGATCGCGCCTAATCCTTTATTTTTCAAATCGATTTCCCTTAAGATGGAGATAATCCGGGTAGCGTGTTTCAGATTATAATTTCTTGCCGCTTCAGTATAATCTTTGATAAAATAGGGATTTATTCCAAGCGTTGATGCCACAACCTGGGGATTTTGACCGATCATGGTGTGGAAAACAACCAGGTTTGAAAAGAAGTTGTAAAGATTTCCGATCATCATTACAAATGGATTTTGCTTGGGGGTTTTTCCAATATAATACGCAATTTTGAATGCAGCCGCTTCATCTTTTTTTCCCAAAGCCTTGATTAATTCAAACACATTGAAATCTTTGCTGATGCCGATATGCGCTTCAATCACTTTTTCATCCAGAATTTCACTGTCTTTCAGAATCATTTTCAGTTTGTTCAGTTCGTTGGAAATTCGGGATAAATCCGTTCCGAGATATTCTGAAAGCAAAGTCGGAATACTGGGTTTTGATTTTAAGCCAAGATTTTTGATTTCGCTATCGATCCATTTTGGAACTTCATAATCCTTCATTTTATCACTCAGGAAAAGCATTTTTTCCTTAGACAAAATTTTCGCGAAAGCCTTTCTGGAATCAACTTTTTTATACTTATGCGCGATCACCAAAATAGTTGAATCTACGGGATTTTCTGCATAGATTTTCAAAGCTTCGGCTTCTTTTTCTGTGAGCTTGATTTCCTGTGCTTCCTTGAGGACAATCACTTGTTTATCGCCCATCATCGGAAATTGCCGCGCCAGAGACAGCACTTCGGAGTATGTGGTGTCTTTTCCATACACCACGGTTTGGTTGAATGCCTTTTCATCTTCAGTCAAAACATCGTTTTCAAAAGACTTTACCGCCACATCCATAAAAAAAGGTTCTTCGCCGTGGAAAAAATAAATCGGCAATAACTCTTTATTTTTAATATTTTTGAGGATTAAATCTAATTCTTTCATACATGCAGCTCGCGAAACTTAACTTTGAGGATACTTTTGACTTTAAAATCAAGACAGACAAAGATAAGTTTTTTATTTATGACTTGGTCCGAAAATCGTGGCTGCACCTCACTCCCGAAGAATGGGTTCGGCAACATTGGATACACTATTTTCATTTGAAAAAAGGGAAAAATCTCTCTTCTTTAATCCTCGAAAAAAAAATTGTGCTGCATGGAACCACGAAAAGAATCGACTTGCTAATCACCGAAAAAACCCAGCCGAAGATTTTGGTGGAATGTAAAGCGCCACAAATTAGACTTACCGAAAAAACCTTCGAGCAAACTGCCAGATACAATTCCATGATCGGGGCTGAAGAAATTATTCTCAGTAATGGTTTGCAACATATTTTTGCCAGATTTTCGGATAATCAATATGAATTTTATGTGCCATAAATTTTAAGATATGATCAAAGAACCAGCGATAAAGAACGTGATTTTCGATTTTGGTGGTGTAGTGATGGATTGGAATCCACGCTATTTTTTCCGGGATTATTTTTCTGATGATGAAAAAATGGAATATTTCCTGAATAATATCGCAACAGATGAATGGAACGCCGAACAGGACCGCGGAAGAAGTTTGGCGGAAGGAACTGAAATTCTGGTGGCGGAATTCCCTGAATGGGAAAGGGAAATACGTGCTTACTATGACAACTGGACTACCATGCTAAGAAGTGATCTGCCCAAAAATGTAGAAGTTCTGCGCATGCTGCAAAATTCCAGATATGAACTTTTTGGATTAACCAATTGGTCAGCCGAAACTTTTCCCTATGCTTTGGAAAACTATGATTTCTTTAAGATTTTTAATGGCAAAATTGTAGTTTCAGGAGCTGAAAAACTCATTAAACCTGATCCAAAAATTTGGGCAGTATTGATGAAAAGATATGATTTGAAAGCAGAAGAATCTGTGTTCATCGACGACAATGCCAAGAATATAGAGGTGGCAAAAACGCTTGGCTTTACCACCGTGCACGTCACCGAAAACGGAAATTTGAAATCTGATTTGAGAAATCTGGGACTGGAATTTTGACGGAATGGACAAAAATTTTGCAACTAGCATTTTAGGGGTCAAATTCTGTATCTGCCTCTCAATGGACGGTGATACCGAAACTGCCATCTGTCTGAAAAAATAACCACAGTATATCCGAAAAATTTCGAGCATTAAGTTTATGCCTATTCCGCAATATGATTAGAAAATTGAACGTACTGAACGCGAAGTCGCCAACAAGGGAATAACTTTGATGGAAAGGAACTAATCTTTATTTTCATCCCGATTCACCAAATCCATGGAAAATGCCGGCATACAAATCGCCAGGTATTCACAATCCTCTGAAAACGGATTACTATAGCGGATTCGCGCACCTTTTTCGATCAAAATACTTTGACCTTTTTCCAGGGTGATGATTTCACCATCGATTTCAAACTGCTTTTTTCCTTTGATGATATAGGTGAACTCGTCAAATTCGGGAGTTTGGTATGGTTCACTCCATTTTGCTGGCGCAACCATGTGCGCAATGGAAATATTGGAGTTTCCGGTAGAATTTCCCCAGATTTCCTCGATAAGTTTTCCGTCTGTGGTAGGCACCACAAAAGGTGATTTTTGGATTTTGTATTTTTTCATGAATCAAAAATAACAAAAAACAGCAGGAGATTCCTGCCGTTGATTATTTTTCTTTCTTGGGTTCCTGTTTTGGAACTTCTTTCTTTTTTCTTCCGGAGCTTACAAGGTTTTCATGCAAAAGATACTCGATTTGCCCATTTACAGAGCGAAATTCATCATTTGCCCACTTTTCCAAAAGTTTGAAAGTAGATTCGTCAATCCGTAAAACAAAACTTTTTTTTGCCAAAATGTTCTATTTAATTAGGCATGAAGATTTGAAAATTAATTTGGAGCTGCAAACATTTTAAAATAAATTAAAAATTTCCAAATTTGCGATCACCGAATTCTCACTTCTTCCCTATTATTTATTAATTATACAAAGTTCCTGTGTTCAAAATGGGTTGCGCCGCTTTTTCACCGCAAAGAACGACCATCAAGTTGGAAACCATCGCGGCCTTTCTCTCATCATCGAGTTCCACAATGTTTTCCTGGGATAATTTTTTCAGAGCCAAATCTACCATTCCGACTGCACCTTCCACAATTTTGATTCTGGCCGCTACAATCGCAGTTGCTTGCTGTCTTTGAAGCATTGCTCCCGCTATTTCAGATGCATATGCAAGATGTGATATTCTGGCTTCTTGGATCACAATTCCCGCTTTATTGAGTCGTTCTGTCAATTCATTCTCCAAGATTTGATTGATTTTTTCACCGCCTTCCCTTAAGGTGATTGGTGCGTGATCGTCTTCCAAATTGTCATAAGGGAAACTCATCGCCAAATGACGAACCGCCGCTTCGCTCTGCATTTTCACGAAATCGATATAGCGCTCCACATCAAACGCGGCTTTGTAAGTATCGCCAACTTTCCACACGATTACGACTCCAATTTCAATCGGGTTTCCCATCTTGTCGTTCACCTTTAAAGTCTGCCCCTGTAAGTTTTCAGATCGCAGCGAAATTTTCAGCGAGCTGTAAAACGGGTTGATGAAAAACAACCCATTTTCCTTCACCGAGCCGACATATTTTCCAAAAAATGTAAGAACTCGGGAGTGATTCGGATTAATGATCATCAAACCTTTTATAAAAAAGGCAAATGCAACAAAGCATATAATTCCTAAAATAACGAATGTTGCGTTTTGATCCACTCCATTAATAAAGAAATACAACCCCGCCACGAAAAGCAATAAGCAGATTACTAAAGCGAGATATCCCGACATTGGTTTCAAGATTTTTTCCATGATTCTATTTTTTAATTGATATTATTTTGATATCATAAAGATATAACAATTATCTGATCTGACAAGAAAATTTCAAAAAAAAAAATCCTCTCCAAATAATTGGAAAGGATTACTCTGTATTTTGATTTGGTATTTCGTGAATTCCACTATTTACAGACCGTGCAATAATTTGCAATGCCACAATCATTGCACATTTTGCAGTTAGCTGCATTAAAATAATCAGCCTCATTACAGCCGTAAACTTTAGCGAAATACTCATATGCCTTCTGACATTTTGCGGTTCCAGCTGGGATTGGAACAGTGTTTGAGGATCCGGCAGGACAAGTAAAGGTAAAATTATATCCCGGAAGTTGTGTGGAAGTAGGAGCACTTACTTCTTCATCATCTCTGCCGAAAAGGTCTTCAAAACAGCTGACATTCACCATCGAAACGATAAAAATAATGGACAGCAAAAAAAATACTTTTTTCATAATTTAAATTTTTAGTGATCATATTATTACAACAAAACAAAATTCGCATAAGATTCAGTACTATACAATACCACTTTCGGGTTATTTTTTATCTTAAGACAATTTCGGAAAAAAGAAAAAATCCTTCCCAAAAAAATTGAGAAGGATCGGATATATTTTGATTTGATTGTTTCTATAGCTGCATTTCAGGAATCTCTCCCTGAATAATTAATTCTGCTTCCGTTGCTTTGATGATCTCTTCCACTGAAACTCCCGGTGCTCTTTCCAAAAGCTTCAGTCCGTTTTCGGTTACCTCCATGACTGCCAAATCTGAAACAATTTTTTTTACGCATCTCACCCCTGTCAATGGTAGTGTACAGCTTTTCAACACTTTGCTCTCCCCTGCTTTATTGGTATGCATCATTGCGACGATAATGTTTTGTGCTGAAGCCACCAAATCCATTGCTCCGCCCATTCCTTTCACCATTTTTCCCGGAATTTTCCAGCTTGCAATATCGCCGTGCTCTGAAACCTCCATGGCGCCTAAAATAGTTAAGTCCACTTTTTGGCTTCTGATCATCCCAAAACTAAATGCAGAATCGAAAAAAGATGCTCCCGGAAGTGAAGTAATGGTTTGTTTTCCGGCATTAATGAGATCGGCATCTTCCTCACCTTCGTAAGGAAATGGCCCCATTCCAAGGATTCCGTTTTCACTTTGAAACTCTACTGAGAGGTTTTCTGGGATATAGTTTGCGACCAGGGTCGGAATTCCGATACCGAGGTTTACATAGTAACGGTCTTTGACTTCTTTTGAAATTCGCTGCGCGATTTGTTCTTTTGTTAACATTATTCTGCTCTTTTTCTTGTGGTTACACGCTCGATTCGTTTCTCATATTTTTCACCCTGGAAAATTCGCTGAACCATAATTCCTGGAATGTGGATTTCGTTTGGATCCAGTTCGCCTGGTTCCACTAGTTCCTCCACTTCAGCTATGGTGATTTTTGCAGCTCCGGCCATTGGAAGGTTAAAATTTCTTGCAGTTCCTTTGAAGATCAAATTTCCGGTGTAGTCACCTTTCCATGCTTTTACGATGGAGAAATCGGCATCAAAAGCATGTTCCAATATATGCATTTTACCATGGAATTCTCTGGCTTCTTTACCTTCCGCGACTTCAGTTCCGTAACCTGTTGGGGTGTAGAATGCAGGGATTCCGGCTTGTGCGGCGCGGCATTTTTCTGCTAAAGTTCCCTGCGGTGTGAGTTCCACTTCCATTTCGCCGGTGAGCATCTGCCTTTCGAATTCAGCGTTTTCGCCCACGTAGGAAGCGATCATTTTCTTGATCTGATGTTTTTTCAACAATAATCCTAGTCCGAAATCGTCAACTCCGGCGTTGTTGGAAATACAGGTAAGATTCTTCAATTCCTTGGCTACCAATGCGTTGATGCAATTTTCAGGAATACCGCAAAGTCCAAAACCACCCAGCATGAGCGTTTGTCCGTCTTTGATATCTGCGATGGCTTCTTCGGCGTTTTTTACTCTCTTATCGATCATTTTTTGTTTAATTTTTTCGCTATTAAATTTAATGATTTTTTTGGAATCTTTGACTTGATGCTAAGATCTTGATTTAATGCAGTTTTCGAGCGTGAGGGATTGAAATGGAAACCCCGCAATAGCGCTGATTTTAGGGGGTAGAACGAGCTGTTGTAGTGGAAAGCCCGACCCGAGCGGCTGGAAAGATCAGCATGCTTTTGCTAAGCGATGGAGAGGGACACGCGATGATCGGTTGGAGTATGGGAGAATTAAGGAGTGGTTTAGTGATTTTCTGATGATAGTGGATAATTCAAAAGATCGGTTCGTTTTTGGGATTTCTTCACTGTTCATCTTCGTAATGACAATTACGGAAGAAAAATTTTACCCGGTTGTTGTGCATGAGAAAAAATTGTTTTATTTTTGCAGACCGTTAACCAACCTCTGACGAAGGACGTGAATGTTGCTTAGCTTGACCAATATTTTTTATAAAAAAATGGATTTATTAAAGTACGTACAAGACAAGTACATTACGAAAAACGAATTCCCAGAATTCAAAGCCGGTGACACCATCACCGTGTATTACGAAATTAAAGAAGGCCAGAAAACTAGAACCCAGTTCTTCAAAGGAGTGGTGATTCAGTTGAGAGGAACTGGTGCTACCAAAACTTTCACCATCAGAAAAATGAGCGGAGATGTGGGTGTAGAGAGAGTTTTCCCGATCAACATGCCTGCTTTGCAGAAAATTGTGGTGGATAGAAGAGGTAAAGTGAGAAGAGCGAGAATCTACTATTTCAGAAACCTTAGAGGTAAAAAAGCGAGAATCAAAGACGCTTCTTACAAATAAGAATTCAGACAACAACAATAGAGAAACCCACCGGATTTATTTGGTGGGTTTTTCATTTTTGGAGCGCCTCAATACATTCTTCCCGGATATCCCAGAACCGCCACATATCAAACGGAATCTGAGGATTTTCGCTCAAATATCTTTCGATGAATATTTGATGGTATTTCACCTTGAAATCAGAAATCTGTTCAGGTTCAATTTCTACCTCTTCTATGAATTCTGAAATGAAATCTTCAGGTTTTGAGTTTTTTCGGGTGAAGTCTAAGATTTCATTGTTATACTTTAAATAATTGTGGGCTTCGGGCATTTCATAAAGATGATATTTCCCCAAAACCCAGGATATTTTTGGAGTGTTCAAAGCGTTCATTTTAAAAATTCCTAGAAATAGCTTTAATTCTTTCACTCCGTTTTCGTTTGCCAATGTTTTCAGCAAAGCGTGTTTGGTGCCGCATGTTCCGCCATTGTCCTTAAAAACACAGAGTCTGTCATTTTTGTTTTGATTTCTTTTGTAGGGTAATTTTTGTACAAAAATGGATGCTTCCGAAAAAGCCGCAATATTCAAATCAAGAAATTGCTTGGAGACTACCCCATCAGCTGTTATTTTGAAATCTACCATAAAAAAACCGCCCAGGAAAACTGGACGGTCATAAAGTTATGAATTAAAAATTATTTTTTAATCATCAGTTTGGAAGAATAGTTCACGCCCATTCCTGAAACTTTCACCATGTAAACCCCGTTTGTCAAATTCTGGGTATTTACTGCGTCAGTTGGATTGATTCTTTGATTTGAAACCAGTTTTCCGGAAGCGTCATAGATTTCTACGGATACTTTACCAGAAATATTTTTACCAGTTTTGATAAAGAATTCATTTTTAGCTGGGTTTGGATAGATATTCATCGCATCTTTCACAGCAGTTTCAGCAGTTGCCAAGGTGTAATCTTTACAGATGGACTGATCATTAGGATCAACCTCTGCAAAATCTGCCACCTGGTCATTGATATTGGTTGGCGAACCTGCAGAAGCATTTAGTCCTAAACCTCTTTTCGCAAACACGTTGATGATCATACATTTATCTGGTCCACCATGTAAACCGAAAGGATCAAAATTACCAGGAGCTGTTGGAGCACCCGGAACTCCTGCAATTGCAGCTTCTGCAGCTAGGATCGCATTTCTTCCCTGAATGAATCCGGGGTTAGTTGGAGTCAGTTTCAGTGCGTTGGTTACCAGCTCCAATACTTTATAGCTACCACTGTTTTTGTTGGCCATCACATTGGATGCGTAACCATATTTTTCAACATATTTCCAATGAAGATCCCAAAGCATTGTAGCCCAAACAAATCCAATAGAGTGTACATCCGGTACAATCTGACCCAATGTGTTGGTGTACTCCATTCCGTTGGTATCATCATAAGTATAGTTATTTACTCCAGGATCCGGTGAATAAGGTGCAGGGCGAATTCCACCACCAGTAATTGGCTCTGAAATCGCATAAGTACCAATTCCTCTAGGAACGGAAGCATTATCTCCAGGTCTGTTTGTAAGCATTAAGGCAAAGAAATCAGACCATCCCTCTCCCATTTGCTCTTTATTTGCACTTGAGCTAAGAGATCCAACCAGTCTGGTTGAAATTCCGTGACCATACTCGTGTGCCACGATTCCATTATCGAAATCTCCGTCTCTGAATTTTTGAGCGGCTGGGTCATACTTCAAGGTCACATTTACAGTGGTTCCACCATTAACGAGTCCTTTCATATATAGTCCTTCAGAATTTGGAATCAATACAGAAGGGATTGTGATATTAGGATTGGTTCCACCCATTCCCGAAGTTGGAGTAGAGTCTGGCAAGCTGTAGATAATCGCAGCAACAGCACCTGCATTTTGAGCTGCTTGCACTTTTGCCTGGAATTCACATGTTCCTCTCTCAATTAATCCAATTTTACCGGCAAGTGAACCTGCAGGAAGTGGTGAACATGCATCAAGTACCGGAGAAAGTTTTACATCTGCCGTAACACCAGTCGCAGTTAATTGCGGTCCAAATGTTGTAGAGATTAAAGCTTCAGTTTCTCTGCCGACAGCTTCGGCTGGAGTATTATAATACAATCTTTGGATCACGGATGGATTCCAAAGATACATCTGCATTCTTCCTCTGGAACCATCAGCTGGCGTAGAGAAGTTGGCATTATCTGTTCCTCCTCCGTCTTGAGCTTCCGCCATCACGTAGTCATTCTGAGCACCTCCTCTTCCGAAGTTAAATGCCTGAAAGTTTTTGGCGGTTTCGGTGAATCCCAATGAATAAAAAATGTCGTGCATTTTATTATTCATGTAGAATAGATTGGTAATGGCAGCATTAAGATTTCCGGCAGTATCATTTGCCACAAATGGAAAATCAAAAAGCCGGTTTGCCCCACCATCTGCATATGCACCGGGAGCATTGATGTTTGCCTTATCTTCATAAGCCATTACATTATTTCCACGGGTAGTATTATAGGAACCCGCAAAGGAACCTCCGGAAACGGTGTGCCAACCGTCTGTAACCGCGTTTGGTACAATTCCTACATCAGTCCATGGATTTGTCAGCAAAGATCTATTGCCATGAATAGGACTTTCAACAGGCAATGGAAAAACTCTGTATGTTGCATCTAAAGCAGCTGCAGCTGTGGCAGCTTTTGGAGCAGAAATTTCTGGAGCGGACTGATGTGCAAAATCTACCGTGAAACCTTCAGGATTGTGTGAAGAGTAATCATGGTGATAAGCATCATGTCTAAAGCTACACGAAATCGTCAAGTTTTCTTTACTTAAGATCTCTCCTGTAACTGCGTCTGCCAGAATATGCCAGTATGCACTGCTTCCTGTTTCAGGAAAAACGAACTCCTGAGCTAACCTCAAGTCATTATTTTCAGTCTGAAAATAAATCGGTCTGGTTTTCACGAAAGGAGTGTCTAAATCTGCATCCTTAATTCCGAGTACGGTGTAGCTCGAACTGTTTTTAAGGTTGATCTTTGAAGCCATTTTCGTGAAGACTTCCTGAGCGGGTCTCGCGGAGCTAGGAGATGAAACATTGGCATAGGTTTTGGCAAAAGCTTCAGTAATATAAAAAATCTGGTCTTTTTTGATCAATGATTTCCCGGTAGCGTTGTAAATCGGAATTCCTTGATAAGACTGTTGGAAGTCGATTACATTTCCTTTCATCGATTCTGAATAATCAACATTGGTGATCTCAAAATCTTTCAAATCTGATTTCAGGATGCCGCTCTTCGCAGAAAGATGGCCCTGAAGAATAGACTTGAAATCTTGCGCATTGGCATTTCCGATCGAAAACAAAAAGCAGGCTGCTGCTATTTTCAAAGGTAAATTTCTATTTCTCATGTATATAAATTATTTGGCTTCGAATATATAAATTATTTTGACATCTTTTGAATTTTTAACACTAAAAAAACAGAAAAAGTTGCATTACTCTGAATTGGCAATATTGGTCGCCGAAAATATGGTATTGAAAACGATATAATCAGGAATTTTTGGGTTGAGAGCTCAACATTAGGCAATAAAAAATCCACCATTTTTCAATGGTGGACTCATTATTTTAAAAATTTCCGGACTTAATTCCCTTCCATTTTCTTTTTCAGTTCTGCCAAAGCGTCGATGTCACCAAGTGTGGTTTTTTCTTCGCCAGAAGTTGCCGCCGGTTTAGACGTTGCTTCTTTGACATTTCTTTTTTCTTCGTCTCTGAAAGTTCCGGTGTGTGAAACCACTACTCTCTTGAACTCCTTGTTGAATTCGATCACTTTGAAGTTCGCTTCTTCTCCTTTTTTGATTTTGGAACCGTCTTCTTTTTCCAACAATCTTGCAGGACAGAAAGCTTCTACCTCAACATCTTCAAACTGAACCTGAGCTCCTTTGTCGAAAACTTCGGTTGCTTTTCCTGCATGAACTGTTCCTTCAGCATATTTGGTTTCAAATTTATCCCAAGGATTTTCTTGAAGCTGTTTGTGACCCAATGAAAGTCTTCTTGCAGCAGTATCCAATTCTAGAACCACTACATCTAACTTATCACCAACCGCACAAAATTCAGATGGATGCTTGATTTTCTTAGTCCAAGAAAGATCAGAGATATAGATCAAACCATCGATTCCTTCTTCCAATTCCACGAAAACTCCAAAGTTGGTAAAGTTTCTTACGGTTCCAACATGTTTAGAACCAACTGGATATTTGGTTTCGATATTTGCCCATGGATCTTGGGTAAGTTGCTTCATTCCCAAAGAAATTTTTCTGTCTTCTCTATCCAAAGTCAATACTTCTGCTTCGATTTCATCTCCTACTTTCACGAAATCACCCGCACTTCTCAAGTGGGTTGACCAAGACATTTCAGAAACGTGTACCAATCCTTCCACACCTGGAGCAACCTCTACGAAAGCACCGTAATCAGCAAGAACCACTACTTTCCCTTTTACTTTGTCACCCACTTTCAAATCAGCAGAAAGTGCATCCCACGGATGTGCTTCCAGCTGCTTCATACCCAATTGGATTCTTGTTTTCTCATCATCGAAATCAAGAATAACCACTTTCACAGTCTGTCCGTCTTCAAGGATTTCTGATGGATGGTTTACTCTGGACCAAGAAAGATCGGTAATGTGGATCAGACCATCAACACCTCCTAAATCGATGAACACCCCGTAAGAAGTAATGTTTTTCACAGTTCCCTCTAGAACCTGACCTTTTTCAAGCTGAGCGATAATTTCTTTTTTCTGACCTTCTAAGTCTGCTTCGATCAATGCCTTGTGAGAAACTACAACGTTTTTGAATTCCGGGTTGATTTTCACCACTTTGAATTCCATTGTTTTTCCTACAAACTGATCGTAATCTTTGATTGGCTTCACGTCGATTTGAGAACCTGGCAAGAAAGCCTCGATTCCGTGTACATCTACGATCATACCACCTTTGGTTCTAGATTTCACGAATCCGTTCACGATTTCACCTGTTTCATGAAGTTCATTCACTTTATCCCAGGCTTTAAGCGTTCTTGCTTTTTTGTGGGAAAGCTGAAGCTGACCGGATTTGTCTTCTCTTCTGTCCACCATTACTTCCACCTCATCACCAACAGCTAAACCTTGGTTGTAACGGAATTCGTTAAGAGAGATCACTCCTTCAGATTTAAAGTTGATGTCCACGATTGCTTCTTTGTCGGTAAGTCTTACCACTTTTCCTACAAGCACATCGTTGTCATGCAAGTTTTTCAGTGACCCGTTGTAGATTTCTTCCAGGTCGCTTTTTTCTTTTCTTGCATCCGCATCTAGACCAGATTCGAAAGAATCCCAGTCAAACTGTTCTGGAGCTACGTTTTGGTTCAAAAGAACCTCTTCTTTGTGTGTCGTTTCAGACATAAAATAAAAAATTTGTATTCCTTCTTTTTCGATGATTGGCTGAATGTGGTTTTCGAAAAATACGGAAGATGTTAATTGTTAAGGTTTTAAGCTTTGCCAAATACTCCCACAAAAAGTGGTGCAAAAATACTGAAAATATTTGAGTTACCACACATTTCGATTAGATTTTGATCGATAGAGAAATTCTGAAAAATTTGATCAAAATTTTCTATCTTTGAATTTCAAATTTTAAAGGCAGAAAGTGAGAATCGATTTACCGGACAAACTTTATTATTCTATCGGTGAAGTAGCAAAAGCGTTTAATGTAAATGCTTCGCTCATTCGGTATTGGGAGCAGGAATTCCCGATCATTAAGCCCAAAAAAAATAAAAAAGGAAACCGGTATTTCACACCAGAAGATTTGAAAAACCTCCAAATGATTTACCATTTAGTCAAAGAAAAAGGCTATACCTTGGATGGTGCCAGAATTGCTTTGACGACCAATTCGAAAATTTCCGAAACCATCACGATGATTGACCGCCTGGAATTCGTGAAGGCAGAGCTTCAAAAATTAAAAGACTCCCTTGTGGAAAAACCGGAGTAGGTGTTTTAGCGCAAAGCAATCCGTGTTTTCACCCCTTAAAAATAAGTGTTTTCACCCCTTAAAAATAAGTGTTTTCACTACTTGAAAAAGGTGTTTTCACTACTCATTATCTTTAAGTTTTGAAATAAGTTTGTAAAAACTTATTACGATGAATCTCAATTTCCAAATTTCAGCTGTTAAAAATTACTTTTTCGGATTTGCAACTTCCGGCGCGATTCTTTTTGCTGGATTGGTCTATTTTAACAAAGCCGAAAAGACCGAAGAACCGCAAGAAAATGCCGCACCTATAAACTATTTGGAGGCAGAAAAAGTCACGCTAAAAAATTTCAATCCAAACAATCTCTCTGAAGCAGAATGGAAGTCGATGGGTTTCTCTGACAGGCAAGTCGCCACCATCCTGAAATACAAATCAATTGTTGGAGGAAATTTTGTTTCGAAGCAGCAACTGAAGAAATGCTATGCTATTTCTGAGCAGAAATTCGCAGAAATTGAAGCTTTTATCCTACTTCCTGAGACTGCACCTTCTTTCAATGGCCATCACCAATCAAATGCTAATGCTAAAAATTATTACGACAATTCTTCCAACAAAACTCGCTATTCGAGAAAAGAATTAAGGATTCCCGGTAAATTTAATCCCGATCTTTTTACTGTTGATGATTTTGTGAAAATGGGTTTCACGGAGAATCAGTCCATTGCAATCTTGAATTACAGAAATTATCTGGGCGGAAGTTTCATAAGCAAAGAAAAGTTCAAAGCCTGCTTCATCATCAGTGACGAGAATTACAAAAAGATGGAGCCCTTTTTGATTTTGCCCAGAAAAACCCCGGAAAACTTCGCCATTACCAAACCAAATTATCAAAAGCCTGATTTCAAGCCGGCAAAAGCACAAATCATCTACCAAAACTTTGATCCGAACACAACGGATTTGGAAGGCTGGAAAAATTTGGGCTTTTCTGAAAAACAGGCACAAGTCATCATCAATTATCGGGATCGAAATTTGCGCGGAAGTTTTAAAACTTTGGATGACATCGAGCGATGTTTTGTGATCTCCAGTGAAAAGTTTCAGGAAATGAAGCCATATATTGTCTTGAAAAGTGAAAGCATGATTGCTCAACCAACTTCTTCAAGCGGTACAAACAACAATTTCACCACCAAATCTACCGATCAAAAAACCGATTTCTCAAAAACAAACTTAAATGAAATCACCTTCAAACAATTGGTTGAATTTGGCTTTGACGAAAAATCTGCGGCGAGTCTCATCGGTTTCCGAAATAAACTGGGTGGTTTTGTCAACAAGGACCAGATTCTGGAAACCTACAATATCGACAGGGATTTGGCGCAAAAGCTTGTAAATCAATCCCCTCTGAACACAGACCAGGTTCAGAAATACAGTTTAATGGATGCGCCTGAATCTTGGTTGAAAAGCCACCCCTACTTTAAATACTATGCGGATAAAATCATCTATTACCGTATATCCTACACCAACGAGAACAAGTTTTTCAGATCGATGAAAGTAAAACCTGAATATGAAGCCAAAATGCGACTTTATCTAAAATAAAATCAGCTTCCGAAGAAGCTGACCAGTATAAAAGTTTGGAAGTTTATTTTTTGATAAACTTGAAAGCATTTTCATCAACTTTCAAAATGTAGATCCCCGAACCTAAACCTTCCACACTGATGGAATTCTTATTTTTGAAAGGGTTTGATTCCTGTCTCAGAATTTTTCCAGAAAGATCAAGTATGGTCACCTTTTGAACGGATGAAAGCTGATTCCCATTCAAATAAAGTTGGGAACCTACAACCGGGTTCGGATAAACATTAATATCATTCTTTGCAGAAGGATTGGAATCGGAAACTGCTAGAATCCCTATTCCATCACAGTAATTCACGGGATATTGCGTCCACTCAGTAAGATCAAATGATGTCGCTGGATTAGTTACTGTGGAATTTCGGTAAAGTGAACGATTTCCTAATGTGGAAAAATTATTGACTCCAGAAGTCCCCACAGCATCTACTGTTGATGATTTGTAGCGAAGCTCCACATAATTACTTCCATCAAAAGTCAGCTGTGGAGCCGCGGTTACGAATCTTGCCTGACTATTGGTGATGCAACTGAAAGTTGACCTTGGATTCAATACCACAAAAGTGGAATTGTTTTCTACAACTCCTTCCAATTCAAAAGGTGCCGGGAAATAGTAGTTAGTTCCGCTATAAAACTGGATGCTTAGTCTGTAATTATCTAAATTCACTGGATGTCCAGTCTTATTTGTGATTTCCAGGGCTTTGTTATCTGAAGTTCCTTCAAGATATTTGGTAATCATCAAGTCTTTCGCATAAATATCTGTATCTAAAGTAGTGGCAGAAACCAAATTACTATCCGCAGCTTCCATATAATTATTATTGTATGCTTTAACCGTGAAATTATACAGAGTTCCTGGGGTCAATCGATCTGGATAAAATGAGTTTCCTTTACTGTATCCGATATAAGTTCCGTTTTGATATACTTTGTATCCCAAAACCGATGGATCCGACAGAGGCGTCCAATTGAGCTTTACAAAATAGGCACTCGTTTGGGCAATGTTCAGATCGGCAATCGCTTGTGGTGCAACAGTACTCGGGGTCTGATTCCAAATTAAACTCACCCATTCCGGATGGTCAATAAATGGGTTTCTGTTTCCCTGCACTGCATAAACATTATTGTTTCGGTCAATCTCACGTTGGGAAACCGGATCCTGGTTATGCCATTGCAGAAGCATTGCAATGTACCAATCCTCATAAGCCTTTTCCTCGGTCCCATCTAAAGGAGAGGTGTCGTTTGCAGGTGAAGTACCGTTGTAATAATTAAAGGAGTTTAATTTCCCTTCATATCTCACTACATAATAAAGCAGACTCCTCGCAATATCCCCTTTAAAAGCGTTGTGCGGTTCATAAACTCGCCCCGTGTAAGGTGAATTTGGAGTTGCGTTTTTTGCTTGTTTTGAGCCATTAGTAAACGTATAATAAACCTGCGACGGGGGACTTGTAACTCCAATTCCATAAGGGTAATTACTTCTCAATTGATTGATTCTGGCATCCGTCGGGATCACATAAAACAGGTCGGAATACATCGGATAATTACTGTTGAAAGAACTTTGCGGCATTTGGTGTTCCCGATTCCAACCCAAACCTTCAGCATTCGCCGAACCGATCATCTGCTGATTGGTATAATGATAAGCAGTAGTTCCGCCTGGATTGCAGGAATAAATATCCAAAAGATAGGTATTGTTAGAAGCATCAAAATCGTAGTACCTATCAATATCTGTCTGATTATAAATACTTGGCAAATCACTGTAATGCCAACTAATCTGATGTGCGGAAATGATATCGTGCAATTTGGATTTCAGTGCATAACCGGCTAAACCTGCTGTACCATCATAATACCCTGCAGGAATTTGAGAAAACCCCAATAAAGGGATTAAAAAAATAAAATATAGAACTTTTCTCATTACTAAAGTTTTTTTCGCCGCTAAATTACAACTTAACTCTGACGAATAACTTAAAATTAAATTAAATTTAACATAATCGGAAATCGTTCATACTTAAAAAATTACTGATTCGAAAATCAGCCAAACAATTAACCACTTTTTTCCACATTTTATTTATCTTTGAAGCCAAATTATAAATATGAATAGCAATACCCTCCAAAACCTTGATATGATTGCAGATACTGCACGTGATTTTGCGGAAAAAAACATTCGCCCACACATTATGGAATGGGATGAAAGTCAGACTTTTCCGGTGAAACTCTTCCACCAGTTGGGTGAAATGGGTTTTATGGGAGTTGTAATTCCCGAGCAATATGGTGGTTCTGGACTAAGCTATCATGAATATGTTACAATTCTGGACGAAATCTCCCAAGTTGATCCCTCTATAGGACTTTCTTTGGCGGCACATAATTCGCTTTGCACCAATCACATTTATGAATTTGGAAATGAAGAACAGCGCAACAAGTGGCTTCCACAATTAGCTACAGGAAAAGTGATCGGCGCATGGGGACTCACCGAACACAACACCGGATCCGATTCTGGCGGAATGAGCACCACTGCTGTGAAAGATGGTGAGGAATGGATTCTGAATGGTGCTAAAAACTTCATCACCCACGCAATTTCAGGAGACATCGCCGTGGTGATGACCAGAACCGGGGAAAAAGGTGCAAAAAATAACTCTACAGCATTCGTTTTGGAAAAAGGAATGCCCGGTTTCACTTCCGGAAAAAAAGAGAACAAATTAGGAATGCGCGCTTCGGAAACCGCGGAACTCATCTTTGATAACGTGCGGGTTCCAGATTCCCACCGTTTAGGAGAAGTTGGTGAAGGTTTCAAGCAGGCCATGAAAATTTTGGACGGCGGAAGAATTTCCATTGCAGCATTGAGTCTTGGAATTGCAAAAGGAGCCTATAAAGCTGCACTGAAATATTCTTTGGAAAGACAACAGTTCGGAAGACCCATCAATCAATTTCAGGCGATCAACTTTATGCTTGCAGACATGGCTACCGAAATTGATGCGGCTGAATTATTGATTCACAGAGCTTCTACCCTGAAAAATGCGAAACAAAAAATGACTAAAGAAGGCGCGATGGCGAAACTATATGCATCAGAAGCTTGCGTGAGAATTGCTAATAATGCGGTTCAAATTTTTGGAGGATATGGTTACACCAAAGATTTTCCTGCAGAAAAATATTACCGAGATTCCAAGCTTTGCACCATCGGTGAAGGAACTTCAGAAATTCAGAAATTAGTAATTGGAAGGGAAATTTCGAAATAAGTTCAGTCAAGACATAAGAAAGAGCATCGAAAATTTTCGGTGCTTTTTCTATTTATGATTGTTAACAAACAATCCATCCCAAAACTTTTTTGGAGTGACTTTTTAAATGAATACAGAATCAGAAGATTTCAAAAAGATTACACAGCCACTTCTAATTCGATTTTTCTATATTTGCCTAAATTTAGTTTTTAATGGAAAAGATAGATTCACTGAATCAGGTCGCAGAATTTCACAAAACCTTTAACGCTCCGATTTTGGAAACCCCACAAATTCCTTCTAAAGAAAGGTGTGAATTGCGGGTATCACTCCTTCAAGAAGAATTAAATGAATTGAGGCTTGCCATCGCAGACAAAGACATCGTGGAAGTTGCAGATGCATTATGTGATTTGCAATATGTTTTGAGCGGTGCAGTTTTGGAATTCGGTTTGGGCGAAAAATTCGAGGAACTTTTTAATGAGGTACAACGATCAAATATGTCTAAAGCTTGCTCCAATCAAAAAGAAGCTGATGAAACCATTGCGTTCTATAAGGAAAAAGGAATTGAAGCATTATCGGAAGTTTCTGGAAAAAAAATTAATGTACACAGAAAGTCAGATTACAAAGTTTTAAAAAACATACACTACTCCCCTGCAGATTTAAAGTCTATTTTAGATCATATTTAACAAGTCCAACCCACGCCAATCATGAAGAAAATTTTCATAGCCATTTTTTCGGCTTCCGCAATTCTATTAATCCTGTCATCTTGTGAAGCAAAAAAAGTAGTCGTTAACCGCGAAGTTGACACCACCAATGATGGAAAAATGTTACTCGGAATCCAAACAAAAAATCAACTTTTGAAGGCTCCATACAGTGACTGGTATGTGAAAGAACATGATGAATACGCCATTGACCAAAAAGCACTTTCTGAATTGAGAAAGAAAAAGCTCGGTTCCTATAGCATCACTTTGGTGATGGGAACATGGTGTGATGACAGCCACCGCGAAGTTCCCAGACTCATGAAAATATTGGAAGAACTGAAATATCCTGAAAAACGGATGACCATCATCGCGGTAAACAGGAAAAAAGAATCTCCAAGCGGCGAGGAAGGCGTTTTCAATATACAGAAAGTTCCCACCATCATCTTACAGAAATACGGCAAGGAAATTGGTAGGATTATTGAAAGTCCAAAATCCGGTTGGCTCGAGCGCGATTTGCTTGAAATTGTGCAGAAAGACAATGCTTCATTGAAGGACCTCTTAAAATAAGTGAAAAACAGAGCATCTATTAAAACATTCTTCTTAGGAGCAGTTGCAATGCTGTTTCTATTCTTCATTTGGAATACCGTCATCAAAAAAAATGATGAAAAAGTTCAGAGTGATGTGTACATCATCATGAACCAAATCCGGAAAATGAATAAAATGGTAGTTTTGGAACAGGACTTTTCAAACATGCAGAAAACTAAAATTACCTCACAGTTGCTCGGAAGTCCACACCTGCCCGTTTCGGAAAAAAACATCATTACTTTCACCAAAACTACTGCGCAAGTTTCTTATGATCTGAACAAAATGAAAATTGATGTCGATTCTGTGAACAAAAAACTGATTATCAGAGAACTTCCGAATCCCGAAATCAAAATTCTACCGAGTGTTGAGATCAACTCAATGGACGATTCGTTCTTCAACCGCTTTGACGAACAGGAACTTAAAAGAATTACGCAAAATGCCAAAGACATCGCTTACAAATCCGTTGATCAAGCCAAACTGAAGGCAGATGCCAAAAAACAACTGATGGAAAATCTAGACCACATCATGGTTTTGGCAAAGGCATTAGGCTACAAAATCGAAGATAAAACCAACACTTTCGACCAAAGCAAATTATAGATACTGACTCAATCACTTGGGTAATTAAAGCGTTTCAACTATCAATTTTATGTGTTTTTCATTAAATTATTTTTGAAATAGAAAATTAGGGTCACATTTTTTATTAATTTTACCTAATTAATAATTAATCCTTATGAAAAAACAATTACTAAGTCTGGGAGTCGCAGGGATTTTGCTGGGATTTTATGGGCAAATCGCAGCGCAGCAGTTAATAGAAAAGCAAATTAATAACCAGGACGGAACGCCAAGCCTTGTTGTTTTTAAATCAAATTCGGGACTTACTCCGTCTTCCACCAAAAGCCTTTTCGCGGAAATCCTCCATCTTAAAGCAAACCAAGAATTAAAACTCATCCAATCTGATACCGATTTTACAGGTAAATTCAGTGACGAGAAATACCAGCTGTATTTCAAAAACATCAAGGTAGAGGGTGGAATTTATAATGTGCATTTCAAAAACGGAACTCTGGTTAGTATGAATGGCGAAATCTACCACAGTGATACTGCTCCTTCGAGCCCGGAAATATCCGCTTCTGACGCATTCAACTTAGCAGTTCAAAGTGTGGGTGCCCAAAAATACATGTGGGAAGACGCAGGTTATATGGCCAATAACGCATATAAAAAGCCACCTGGAGAATTGGTTTATCTTCCGATTTTACAGGATGATGGAAAATTTAATTTGATGCTGGTTTATAAATTCGATATTTATGCAATAACCCCAATCAGCCGGGAATATATTTATGTAGATGCATTGAGTGGTAAAATTGCAGCCAAGGATCCCATCATGAAGCATGCAAACCATACTTCCACAGACAATCAATCCAAATCAACGATCACTATTGAGCCCTATCAGAACATAGCAAATGCTCCCCGAATTTTGGTGGCGGGCACAGCTGCGACCAGATACAGCGGAAATCAAAATATTGAAACCACTCTTTCCGGTTCCAATTACATTTTGCAGGATACCACTCGAGGAAATGGAGTGAGAACCTATAATATGAAAAAAGGCACCACGCTAAGCAATGGTGTTGATTTTACCGACAATGATAATAATTGGACAGCTGCAGAATTTGATAATGCCGCTTTTGATAATGCCGCATTGGACGCGCATTGGGGAGTAGAAAAGACATACGATTATTTTAAAAACACCTTTAACCGAAACAGTTACGACAATAACGGGACATTACTGCGAAGCTATGTTCATTACAGCAATGCTTACGAAAATGCAGGCTGGACCGGATCAGAAATGATTTACGGCGACGGCGCAAGCACTTTCCGACCACTCACCGCTCTAGATGTTACCGGCCATGAATTGGGACACGGAGTTTGTTCCAGTTCGGCAAATTTGCTTTATCAAAGAGAATCGGGTGCATTGAATGAAGCACTTTCTGATATTTGGGGAGCAGCCGTGGAATATACTTATGCGCCATCAAAACAACGTTGGTTAATCGGAGAGGAAATTGTGAAGATTGCCCCACAATATCTTAGATCAATGAGCAATCCAAAATCGGGGCTTACTCCGCAGCCAGATACCTACCGTGGAATTAACTGGTATCCTGCGACCGCCGCAGAAGGTTGTGCAACTCCGAACAGTAGCACAAATGACAACTGTGGGGTACACAGAAACAGCGGCGTGATCAATCACTGGTTCTATATCCTTTCGGAAGGAAAAACCGGAGTCAACGATTTGGGCAAAAGTTATAGTGTCACTGGGATCACCCTGGAGAAAGCAGCGAAAATAGCTTACCGCATGGAAACCTCTTACCTGGGTGCAAATTCCGACTTTATGGCTGCACGAAACTTTGGAATCCAGTCTGCAATTGATCTGTTTGGCGCAAAATCAGCGGAGGCAATAGCCACTCAGGATGCATTTTACGCAGTTGGTTTAGGGGCGAAATATTTGGCGAATCCGGATACTACTGCACCTACTGTGCCAACTAACCTCTCCGCTTCTAATACCACCGGAAGTCAAACCCTTCTGAGCTGGACCGCTTCCTATGACGAAAACGATATAGAGAAATATTCCATCTACAAAGACAACATCTTGTTAGGCTCCGTGCCAGGAAATAAAACCAGTTACAAAGTGTCCGGACTTACTCCAAATACGACTTACAACTTCTTTGTTAAAGCGGAAGATCCTTACAGCAATATTTCAGCAGCAAGCAACGCGATAGATGTCACAACTATGAATGTTCCAAATTATTGCAATATCAATTCAAACAGTACCGCCGACGAACGGATTAAGAGAGTACAATTCGGAACGATTGACAATACCAGCACCGGAACTGATGGCTACGAAGACTTCTCCTACATCAGTACAGACCTCACAAAAGGACAGGCATATACCATCACAATTACTCCGGAATGGCCGGGCACCAATTACAGCGAAGCATATGCAGTGTTTATAGACTGGAATAATAATGGGGTGTTTACCGATGCAGGAGAAACAGCCTGGACGAAGTCTGGTTCCACAACCTCACCTGTTTCAGGTTCAATTACAATTCCAGCTTCCGCGATTACGGGAACAGTTAGAATGCGAGTAATTCTGAAATTCAGCTCCGTTCCAACAAATGCCTGTACATCAATCTCATACGGCCAAATTGAAGATTATAGCTTGAATCTTAAAAATACACAATTAGCTGTTTCTGAAAACAGTACAACAAAAACGGCGATTTATCCAAACCCTGTAAAAGATGTATTGAACATCCAGAGTAATGAAACCGGAGCATTAGGATACCGCATTTTCAATGCGGCTGGTCAATTGATGGCAGAAGGTATATCTGCGGACAAAAAAATCAATGCCGAAAAATTAACATCAGGTAACTATATTATTGAATTGACAGACAGGAATGGAATCATTTCAACCAGTAAATTCATAAAAAAATAACCTGACTCAAATATCTTCCACAGAATCGCTCCAAATCCACTTTTGGAGCGATTCTCTATTTTGATTAACACCCATTTCTGCATCTATCTAAAAATCGCTCTGATCGGCACTTAAAAACAATGTTCCAATTCTGACTGTTTCGTTAAAATGCTCACAAAATCTTTGAACAAATGCAAACTGTCATGGTTTTTGCTTTAGTAGGTAGAGCATAACTTCCACCAAGTCAAAATATTGAAATCATGAAATATAGAATAAAAGCCGTTTTTCCATCGGAAAAAGATGCGGTAAATGCCTCTTCGATTCTGAGAAAAGCTGGTTGAACTAAACCTCCGGTAGCTTTTCCCATTCGCCGTTTCATTAACTTTGTTTTCATTAACCTTTTAAAAACCCATAAAATGGCTACAAAAAAAAATCTCCGGAGGAATTAAGAACGAAC
>NZ_JACBFP010000013.1 GCF_021401085.1 Chryseobacterium sp. R2A-55 | reverse complement strand
AAATAACATTACTTATGCCTTTTTATGTTTATGTAATCAAGAGCAAGTTGAACGGAAATCTTTATAAAGGGCAGACTGATAATCTGGCAAAGCGATTATCGGAACATAATGCCGGTTACAACCGTTCAACCAAAGCATTTCTACCTTGGGAATTGGTTTATTTTGAAGAATTTGAAACCCGGGAAGAGGCTTTGGTTCGCGAAAAGTATTTCAAAAGCGGTAGTGGTCGCGAATTTTTAAAGAAAGTTCTATCCGGCTCTTAAGCGATTTTTTTTCATGTGGATAGAATATCAGACCTGCCTGCCGGCAGGCAGGTTTCGGCTCTGAGGGTTGAGGGTTCGAATCCTTCTCGGGTCACGGCAAAATGGGATGAACAGGAATGTTTGTCCCTTTTTTTTGATCTGATTTTTAGGCCAATCTTTCTTCATACTCTTTTGCTCTTTTTTCATTATTCCTTATTATTTATTGTTTAATCCTTATTATTAGCGGGTCTCAGGTTTTTTTTACAAAATACTGATTTTCATTCATGTGAAATCAGGTAGGACTATGACCTTTATCACTATTTCTTAATTAAACGTTTAATAGATTATTAACATTATTTAACGCTTTTATAATTACTTTAGAATATAACTAATAAAACGTTTGTTTGATTATTAATAATCAATAATATTGGTTGACTTTATGAACATTCAATAATTTGAATATGAAATGAGATATATATCATGAGTAAAACTCAAGTTTTTTTAGTGAATTGATAAAAGTCTTTCTATCTTTGTCATAGAAAAAAACAGTGAAAGTTATTTGATTAATTAAAAATTAGAAACAATGAAAAAAGCAGTTAACTTTAAGATGATGTTGTTGGCGTTCGGACTTTTTGCCGGATTGGTTTCCGCGCAGAAGATTAGTAGTAACAATGTGAAAACTACCGTTTCTGGAACTTCAACCTTGCATGACTGGACTATGACCTCCACAGCGGGTACTTTTTCTGGAACCGTTTCCGGGAATGCTATTACTGATGTGAAATACCACTTGGGTTCAAAAACATTAAAAAGTGGAAAAGGAGCGATGGATAGCAATGCATACAAAGCGATCCAAGCAGACAAGTTCCCATCAATCACCTTTGCTGCTACATCCGTAAATATAGGAAAGGGTACCATTACAGGAAAACTGACGGTAACCAATGTTACCAAAACTGTAGAATTCCCAGTAACAGTGGCAAAAAATGGAAATTCCTATACCATTACTGGAACAGAATCCATCAAAATGACCGAATACGGAATCACTCCACCTTCATTTATGATGAATACAGTGAAAACTGGAGATGAAATCAAAGTAACGGTAAATGTGGTGGCTCAATAATTATTAAACTAACAAAAATCTTAAAAATATGAAAACTATGTTAATGAGAGCTTCTATGCTCGCAGTAATGTTCTCAGGAGTAAATTTAATGTTCGCACAAGAGGACGCAACCACTTCAATGCGGGACTATCTAGCCCCAGAGAAAGCAAGCCGAAACGTGTTTGAAGATCCGAAAGTCGCTTCACCTGAATATGACGGCGTGAAAGTAGTGGTAGGCGGTGACTTCGCTTTGCAGTTCCAAGGGTTGGATCACTGGACAGAAAACAAAAACCTAGGTGTGGTAACCGGTACTACAACTCCCAACTATCTGTACGATATGGGAAATGACTTCAACCTTCCAACTGCAAACTTAGACATCAATGCTTATCTGGCAAAAGGTGTGAAAATGCACTTGAGAACGTATCTTTCTGCTCGTCACCACAACGAAGCTTGGGTGAAAGGTGGATATATTCAAATTGATGATCTGGACTTCATTAAACCAGGTTTCATGGGAGAAATCATGAAATATGCCAGAGTGAAAGTGGGTATGGACGAAATCAATTACGGTGATTCGCATTTCAGAAGAACTGATAATGCCGAAGCAATCAACAACCCATTTGTAGGAAACTACATCATGGATAGTTTTACCACTGAGCCTTTCGGTGAAGTTTATGGATTCTACAAAAATTTCATCGGTATGGTAGGGGTTTCCAATGGTAAACTCAATCAGACTCCAATCAGGGGAACCAGCTGGAACTCACCTTCAGTTTACGCAAAAATTGGATGGGACAAACAAATTAATCCAGATCTGAGAGTAAGACTTACCGGATCCTTCATCCAAACTAATGGTTGGAACACGGGAAGTTATCTATACAGTGGTGACCGTGCAGGTTCAAGATATTATTATGTACTCTTGACCGCAAACGATGCAACCGGTACTAATAACCCATCTACAGGTAACTTCAACCCTGGATTGAGAAAAATGCAGGCTTTCCAAATCAACCCGTTCATCAAATATCAGGGATTGGAATTCTTCGGAATCTATGAATATGTGACTGGTCAAAAAACATTGACAGGTACTAAAGGAAACTTCACTCAGTTGGGCGCAGAATTACTTTACAGATTTGGTGGAAAAGAACAGTTCTATGTAGGTGGAAGATATAACAATGTTAGCGGTAAAGACAATGATGATGCTGGAACTTTGGACAGAAAAATCGACCGTTATCAACTTGGAGGTGGCTGGTTTATGACCAAAAATGTACTCGCAAAAGTGGAATATGTGAACCAACAGTATAACGACAGTAAAGTTTGGGGAGCAACAAGCCCATTGCAAGGAGGTAAATTCAATGGCTTAATGCTTGAAGCAACCATAGGTTTCTAATTTTTAATATTTCTTTCGAAAGAGGGATTAACTCAGTCCCTCTTTCGTTTTAAGCTCATGAAAAACAAAATCTTACATCTGATTTTCTTATTGGTTACCGGATTTTATTTTTCTCAGCAAAATGCGGTGGAGATTAATGGCTGGACCAATATCAACACCTTTAAATGCATCAACACTTCATTCTCTAATTCACCGAATGTGTATTCGTTCACCGGAAATGAACTTCCAAACGTAGTCCTGAAGGTAAACGATTTCGATTGCAGAAACAGAATCATGACTTCCGATTTCCGCAAGACTTTGAACTCAGAAAAATTTCCCTTTCTTACCATCAGGTTCCTGAATTTTTACAGACAAACAACCAACATGTTCAATGCAACGGTAGAAGTGAAGATGATGAATGTGGTAAAAAAATACACCATAGAGTTCAGTGAGTATAAGGGAAGTCTGGTGGGAAACAAAAGGTTGAAATTTTCAGATTTCAATATTGTGCCCCCGAAAAAAATGGGTGGAATGGTTTATGTGAAAGACGAACTGGATTTATTTTTCAGCTTAGCGATCGACAAGAATTAGATTTTAAAAAAGCCTAGATTAAATTTTTCATAATTATTTTGATGTGATAAGGAAGCTCCGTGAAAATGGAGCTTCTTTTGTTAGGTTCATTCCTGAAAATCATATTTAATTCCGGTAATGCCTGAATATCCCAAAATCACTCGGAGTCCAAAGCGCCGCCTTTTGTCCGGCTGCTTTCAATCCTTCGTTGGTCCAGGTGTTGCACGTTTTTAAAAAACTGTAGCTTCCCACGGCATCATAAAAAGCATCGTTTTTTCCATAAACCGCATCGGTCTCAATCAAAATTGGATTTCCGTTTTGGTCCCGTTCAAATTTTTGGCTAATGAAACGGATCAAATTCAAATATTCACTCTTCGTCAGATGGAGTTTTACACAGTCTTTGCCCTCCGTCATTTCATCATAAAAAGTGCAGTGCATCGCGGATTCGCCCAACCAGAAAGCCGCTTTGAATGCAACTGAGGGTTTCAGTTCTGCCCAAGTCGGAGTTTCCAGGTAAAATCCTTTGTCACCCCATCCGAAAGCCAAATATTTGAAATCCGTTCTCTTAGAAAGTGTGTTTTCAAAAAGGATTTCCTTGCTCCAGTCGATTTCGGCGGATTTGATGGGGACCACGATGTCTGTATGTACTCCATTAGTCAGGATATAGGCTTCTATATTTCGAGGTTCCGAAACAGGCTTTTCGGCAACTCCAATAAAGGGGATAAAGTAGCCACAAATAATATAAATCGCCACAATGCCGATGCAGCCGCAAATTGCTTTCAGTAAAACCAGGATAAATTTCTTCATTTTCAAATATAGATAAAATTTTAGATTAAAATTTTCGTACAATATTTGCTGATTTAAAAATTATTGTTAAATTTATTAACGAAAACTTTATCATTTATGCAGAAGAAATCCAAATCTCAGAAAAGATTCAAAATCCGTGTAAAAGTAGCGCCAAAAAGAAACCGGACAAAACGTTGATTTTTATGGAATTTTAACTTTCCTAAAGGTCAATTTTTCTTTTTAGCTCAGATTTTTCCAAGTGAGAAATTCTTTTTAGCATCAAAAAAACTTTAACCATAGATTAAAGTTCAGGAATTTTTACCCTGTATATTTTAAAAATGAAAATTTCCGTTCGGCATTACCTGCCCAAAAAATCCATATTCCTTTTTAATCCGGCAAATTTGGTTCTTTTCACTGGCGATTTTCTGAAAATTTCCGCGAATAATTCTCGGGTAATCTCCATCCAGTCTGATTTGGTATAGGTTTTAAGAAATTGGTTGGGTCTGAATTTTTCTTCCAAAGTAGGTGCTGAAAAACGGTTCCACGGACAAACATCCTGACAAATATCGCAACCAAACATCCAGTCTTCCATTTTATTTTTGAAGGAATCTGGGATTTCATTTTTCAGCTCAATCGTCGCGTAGGAAATGCATTTGCTTCCGTCGATCACGCGATCTGAAACAATGGCTTCAGTAGGACACGCGTCTATACATTTCGTGCAGGTTCCGCAGTGATCGGTGGTGGGAGTGTCTTCCTTCAGCTCTAAGTCACAAATAATTTCCGCCAAAAAATAGAAGGAGCCATGTTGTTTAGTGATGAGGTTTGCGTTTTTGCCCACCCAGCCAATTCCGGCTTTTCTTCCCCAACTTCGCTCCAGAATCGGTGCAGAATCAGTGAAAACCCGGCAGTCAAAATCACCGATTTCCTGCTGCAGTTCGGCAACCATTTCTGCCAGGATTTCCTTAATGATTTCGTGGTAATCCTGTCCATAAGCATATTTCGAGATCTTGAAACTTTCAGAGTTTTCTATTTTTTCTTCGGGATAATAATTGTAAGAAAGCGAAATCACGGATTTTGAACCTTCCACCAAAATTGTTGGGTCAAGCCGCTTGTCGAAATAATTTTCCATATACTTCATTTCTCCGTGAAAGTCCCTTTGTAGCCAGTTTTCAAAAGCTTTGGCGTCTTCTTCCAGGAAGCCTGCCTTCGAGATTCCACAGCTCTGAAACCCAAATTTCTTGGCTTTCAATTTGATGATTTCGGAATATTTTTCGGGGTTGTGTGACATAAATTACATTGCAAAATTAGCATAATTTCATAAATTTGTTCCCGATTAGCTAGTCTTAATTTAAACTAAAACTTAACTGGATATGACCCTTGAAGAAATCCTGAAATCAGGAAACTACCTACTTATTGACGTTCGCGAACCTATGGAGCTCGAAATGGATGGCGAAATTTCTACTGCCATCAACATTCCACTGGGCGAAGTGGAAGAAAGAAAAGACGAAATTCTCAATTCCGATAAGCCAGTCGTGATCTTTTGTAGAAGTGGAAACCGAAGCGGAAAAGCCCTCGATTTCCTTAATCATGAAGGTTTAAAGAACGGCTACAACGGCGGAGGTTGGGCTGATTTAAAACATAAAATGGAAAATCTCTAGACTTTTCTGCCCAAACATTTACTGAAGTCAATCGAAATGATTGACTTTTTTGTTTTTTTTTAAGCGCAAATCACCAAAATTATCGGTGTTTTTTGCAAAGAAAGCGTGAGCATTTTTTTGATTTTTGGTTAAAAATATATATTGAAAATCAAGTATTTATAAAATTTTGATCTTATTTTTCGCGTAATTTTCTGTTTTTTGGCATGATTTTGACAAGCTTCAATGCGTAAAACTAAAAATTTAGAATTATGAATTCAATGAAGAAAACAATCCTAGCGACTGCTTTGATCAGTGCCGGATTATTGAGCGCCCAAAATGCAGATATGACTAATATGTTAAAAATTGGAGCCAATGTAGGTTTAGCAGTACCCGCCGAAAATGCTTCAGCAAATTTGGGCTTTGATTTATCTTATCAAAACCTCGTGACTCCAGGATTCGGTTTGGGTATTGCCACTGGATACAGCCATTTTTTTGGAAGAGACAATTCTGTGGACGGAGTGACCATCAAAAATAACGATTTCGGCGTAGTTCCTTTAGCGGCTTTGATCAGAATCTATCCAAAACAATATGGATTTTATTTTGGGACAGATTTAGGGTATGGATTTATTGTAGGTGATAAGAAAGTAGCCTCAAATTTGGGTTCTCCGGACAGACCGGATGGAGGTTTCTATATTAAACCAGAAATTGGCTACCACAATCAGGACTGGAATTTCGCACTGCAATACCAGAAAACTTTTACCGGCTCCACAGGTGAAATCGGGTCCCAAAAATACAGCGCCGGTGCACTTGGAGTAGGAATCGGGTACAATATTCCATTAGGAAAATAATCTCTGACCAACCATTCACAAAACCTTTTTGATGAAAATTAAGAAGGTTTTTTTATTTTTTCCCAATGTTTTAAAAACAATTATTATCTTTGAAAGATAACTTAGAAGCATGAAAAACACGCATCAATTCAAACTATATCTCCCTGGAATTTCAGCTGAAAAAAATGTGGATTGCTCCATTATTTCGGCAGATCTGCGCCAAGATAAGACTTTGGTTGGCTTATATAAAGCAGAAAGCGGTAAAGTAGTCTTGAAGGAAGAAAGTGAATATGAAACTTCCGTTTTTGGGTCGTTTTCTGATTTGGTCAACAAGTTTATTTCTGATCACAATATTAAGGAATTTTGCAGGATTTCGGCGGCGGTACCTGGACCGGTAATGGGCGGCAAAAGTGCTCCGCAAAGACTTCCGTGGAAATTGGATGCCGAAGATATCAAGAATGCGACCAACGCTGATAAAGTATCCCTGATCAATGATTTGGAAGCTTCTGCGTTTGGGTTAGGAAATGTGCATGATCAAGATGTGGACTCTATTTACGAGTCAGGAAATTACATTCCGGGGAACGTGGCTATTCTCGCTCCAGGAGCGGGATTAGGTGAAGCGGGACTTTTTTGGGATGGCGACAGTTTAAGACCGTTTGCAACGGAAGGTGGCCACTGCGAATTTTCCCCAAGAACAGCTGATGAAGTAGAATTTTACCAGTTTTTGAATAAGATTTACGGCATCGTGAGCTGGGAATCGGTGCTTTCGACTTCCGGATTATTCAATATCTATCGTTTTATCCGGGATATTAAGAGGCAAAAGCAGCCGGATTGGCTTACTGAAGAAATCGAAGCCGGAAACTTTACCCAAGCCATTATCAATGGTGCGAGAGAGAAAAAAGACCGAATCTGCACGATGACGATTGATACCTTCATGAATTTCTTGGCAAGAGAGGCAAACAGTTTAGTATTAAAACTGAAAGCAACAGGCGGATTGATTTTAACCGGCGAGCTCCCCAATTTGATGGAAGAATTCCTAAACCGCAAGCAATTCTACAAAAACTTCATTGTGAGTGACAAAATGGAATCGGTCTTAAAAGATATTCCGATTTATTTGGTGAAGAATGATAAATCAATTTTGAATGGGGCTGCTCTATATGCAGCATTTTCAGAAGAATAAATATTTTAGCATAAAAAAAAATCAGAACCGATCGAATTTGGTTCTGTTTTTTTTTTGACCATGCTGAACAAAAAACCTCACGTTTCCGCGAGGTTTTTAATTGGTAATTTTCGAAACTTTGCTTAAATTTTTTCATTTTTGATTTCCTCCACCACTTCAGGGTTTTGCAAAGTTGTGATATCCCCGAAACTGTTGAAGTCCCCCTCGGCTATTTTCCTGAGGATCCGTCTCATGATTTTTCCGGAGCGTGTTTTCGGCAGTGCGTTCACAAATTGGATTTTATCCAGTTTCGCGATAGGACCAATCGTATCCGTAATCAACAGATTGATTTCCTTTCTCAGGTTTTCTTTATCTCTGCTTTCGCCAGTATCCTTAAGCATTACAAATCCGTATAAGGCACTTCCTTTAATTTCGTGCGGATAACCCACAATAGCGGATTCTGCCACCGCCGGATGTTGGTTGATGCTGTCTTCAATTGGTGCCGTTCCCAGATTATGGCCCGAAACGATGATCACGTCATCAACTCTTCCTGTTATTCGATAATAACCAACTTCATCTCTCAAAGCGCCGTCTCCAGTGAAATATTTTCCCGGGAATGCGGTGAAATAGGTTTCCTTATATCTTTGGTGGTCTTTCCATATGGTTCTGGCAATTCCCGGCCACGGAAAACGGATGCATAGATTTCCATCCACTTGATTTCCAGTGATCTCATTCCGTTTTTCATCCATCAAAACAGGTTGGATTCCCGGAAGTGGAAGAGTGGCGTAGGTAGGTTTTGTGGGAGTGACGAAAGGAATCGGGGAAATCATGATTCCGCCAGTTTCAGTTTGCCACCAAGTGTCAACAATCGGGCATTTTTTCTTACCTACATGGTCATTGTACCAATGCCATGCTTCATCATTGATGGGTTCACCCACAGAACCAATCACCCGTAAGCTGGAGAGATCATGTTTTTCTACCCAATCTGTGGATTCTTTGGCGAGTGCCCGAATTGCCGTAGGTGCGGTGTAAAACTGGGTGACCTTATGTTTTTCTATCACTTCCCAAAATCTATCCGGTTCCGGGTAAGTGGGTACTCCCTCGAACATTACGGTTGTGGCGCCGTTTGCAAGGGGTCCATACAGAATATACGAATGTCCAGTAATCCATCCGATATCTGCGGTACACCAGTAAATATCGTTTTCCTTATAATTAAAGATATTCTTAAAGGTGTACGCGGTGAAAACCATATATCCTGCTGTGGTGTGCACCATTCCTTTAGGTTTTCCGGTAGAACCTGAGGTATAAAGGATAAACAGCGGATCTTCTGCGTCCATGATCACCGAAACAAAATCAGAAGATGCTTTTTCATAGAGCGGTTCGAGCCAGATATCCCTGCCTTCCTTCATTTTCACTTGGCCGCCAGTTCTTTTGACGACCAGAACTTTTTCCACGGTCGGGCATTTTTCTACTGCTTTGTCGATAATTCCCTTCAGATCAATTGCCTTATTTCCCCGGAAACTTCCGTCGGAACAGATAATCATTTTCGCCTCGAAATCATTTACCCGCGAAGCAACTGCCGTATCTGAAAAACCTGCGAAGATCACCGAATGGATTGCTCCCAATCTGGCACAAGCCAACATGGAAACTGCCAATTCTGGAATCATCGGCAAGTAAATGCAAACCCGGTCACCTTTCTGGATTCCCATATCTCTAAGCACGTTTGCCATTTTGCAAACTCTTTCATGCAGATCTTTGTAGGAGATATATTGCGCTTTTTCTTTGGGATCATTGGGTTCAAAGATGATGGCGGTTTTGTCACCTCGAACACTCAAGTGACGGTCCAGACAGTTCTTTGTAATATTCAGTTTGGCATTTTTAAACCATTTTATTTCGGCTTTTTCCATGTCATATTCCACCACTTTGCTCCACCTTTGGTACCACACGAAACCTTCGTCAGCAATTTTGTCCCAGAATTTTTTCGGGTTCTTAATAGACTTTTTGTACTGTTTAAAATAATCCGGCAAATCGTCGATATACAGGTTCTTCATAATATTTTTATTTTAAAGTTTAAAGATAATAATTAGCTCTTCGATAGAAGACATTCTTAAATATAAATTTCCCAAAATTGACAGGTTTTGATCTTTTCTTTTATTTCTTTCACCATCGCTTTGTCGTCAGTTGTCACTGGAATCTAAAATTCCTTTGCATCCAACATCTTTTGGATTAATTTTCCAAAAAAAAATTTTATCGGACGGTTTCTGGGAAGCTGATTGACGGTTATGGCATTTTCGGTGCTGCTGCGCCACTTTTCTTCGGAACCAAATTTACGATTTCTTGCCCGATTTTTTTTGCGTTCATCTTCTTATCATTTGTTTTTAGGGTATTTTATTTCAGATCAATTTTCTAAATTAGTTTTAAAGAGGATCATGCAATTTACGCCTCGTAAAATTTACCCACTATTTTTCTTTTCAGAAAAAATTTTTATATTTGCAGCTAATGAAGAGATATTTTCCATTAGACGATTTACAACATGGCGGTTGCGCCGAGTTTATACAATATTTATTTTTATTAACGAAGTCTTTTTGGCTTCGTTTTTTTTATCTAAAAAACTAAAATTATGCTTAGGACAGCCGATTTATCCGTAGAAAAAATCAACAAGTTGTTGATGGAGGCCAATGAATTTTCAAAAGGGAAAATTGCGAAAGCTACAAAAGAAATCTATGTTTCCAACCTTTTCTTTGAAGACAGCACACGAACCAAGACGAGTTTTGATGTGGCCGAACGAAAATTAGGTTTAAAGGTGGTGCCTTTTGACATCAACCATTCGTCGGTGAACAAAGGTGAGTCGCTTTATGACACTGTGAAAACGCTGAAAAGCCTGGGAATCAGTTTGGCGGTGATTCGACACCAGAAGGAAAAATTCTACGATGAACTTTCAGCAATTGATATTTCTATTATCAATGGCGGTGATGGCACAGGAAACCATCCGTCTCAGAACATGTTGGATCTGATGACGATTCAGCAGGAATTCGGAGAGTTTGAAGGTTTGAAAGTGGGAATTGTGGGTGATGTGAAACACAGCAGAGTCGCCAATTCCAACGCCGATGTCTTAAGGAAACTGGGAGCAAAAGTTTATTTCTCAGGACCTGAAAAATGGTTTGATGAAGGGACGATCATTAATGGAACGTACCAATCCATTGATGATCTAGTGAAAGAAGTGGATGTATTGATGCTGCTTCGGATTCAGCATGAAAGACACGACGAAAAAATGAGAATTTCCCTGGAAAATTACCACAAAAAATTCGGCATCACGAAAGAGCGCGAAAAAATGATGAAAGATAATGCAATCATCATGCATCCTGCACCGGTAAACAGGGGTGTTGAAATTGATGCTGATTTGGTGGAAGGCAATCGCTCCAGAATTTTCAAACAAATGGAAAATGGCGTCTTCGCAAGGATGGCTATTTTGAAGAATGCCTTGGAGAAAAGAGGCTTCGAGTTTGAGTAATTGGAAATGAAAGCTTACAGAAGCATGTTGATTGGAAAAGTAAATTAACCTGTCACACTTTGACTGAAATAATCTGAAATAAATTAAAATCCCAGCAGTGCGCTCCACGCTCTGCAGACAAGCAGAATTGGAGCGGATAAGGGAACGTAAAAAATGAAAAAGAAATTAATATTAGAATCTGGCGAAGTGTTTCACGGAGAAGGTTTCGGTGCAAATCTGGAAACCCAAGGTGAGGTAGTATTCAATACCGGGATGACCGGTTATCAGGAATTGATTTCCGACCCGTCTTACAGCGGACAGCTGGTTTGCATGACTTATCCATTGATCGGGAATTACGGAATCAACAGAGACGATTACGAAAGCATGGAACCGGCAATGAAAGGTCTGATTGTGAAAGAATTGTGTGAATTTCCATCCAATTTCCGGAGCCAGATGACGATTGATGAACTGTTCAAGAAAAAAGGGCTCTCGGGAATCCAGGGAATAGATACCCGGAAACTGACCAGAATCATCAGAAACAAAGGCGTTGTAAGAGGAAAAATAGTGGATTCGGAGTTCAATGAACAACAGGCGGTTGCCGAACTGAAATCTTTTATAGTTCCGTCAAATCAAGTGGAAAGCGTTTCTACAAAAACTGCTTATGCAGCTCCAGGAAGAGGTTTCAAAGTGGTATTGGTTGATTTTGGATCAAAATTGGGAATCATCCGCGAACTTTCGCAGAGAGATTGCGACATTACTGTGGTTTCCCAAGACACCACCGCTGATGAAATCCTCATGATCAATCCAGACGGAGTAATGCTTTCTAATGGTCCCGGTGACCCAAAAGACGTGAAAGGTGCCCAGGAAATGATCAAAGGTTTGCTCGGAAAAGTTCCCATTTTCGGAATATGTCTCGGCCATCAACTGATCGGTCTGGCTTGTGGCGCGAAGACTTTCAAACTGAAATTTGGCCACCGTGGTGGAAACCATCCCGTTTTAGACCTTGCTAAAAACCGCATAGAAATCACGGCGCAAAATCACGGGTACGCCATCGATTCTGAAAGTTTGGAATATACCGATTTGGAAGAAACACATATCGCGCTGAATGATAGAACTAACGAAGGTTTCAAACACAAAATTCATCCTTGTTTCTCGGTGCAATACCACCCGGAAGCAAGTCCTGGTCCTGAAGATTCCAATTATTTGTTTGATGAATTTATCGAGATGATGAAGGATTTTAAGAATCAAAGAATGTAGCAATTGGCAATTTGACATTGCATTAAATGCAGACTTGAGTTGACTACAAATTGCAGATTAACGAATTACTTGAAAATCGCAATATTTTTAGAATCCTTGCAGATGGTTGGTTTCAATAAATTTATAAAATAAAGATAATCAACATGTTGTGTATTGAGTGTCTGAAAATTTCGGATAACTGAAAATAGATACAAACCGTATCTGGACCGTTTTCGTCAAAGAAAAAAAATTGGCTTTCGCCCAACCATAAATAAATCTAAACGCTATCCGCCAAAAGACGATAGTGAAAAACAAAAAATGAAAAGAACAGATATTAAAACAATTCTCGTAATCGGTTCTGGCCCAATCATCATCGGTCAAGCTGCAGAGTTTGATTATGCAGGAACTCAGGCGTGTCTCGCCCTGAAAGAAGAAGGTTACCGTGTAATCCTCATCAATTCTAATCCGGCAACGATCATGACGGATGTGGAAATCGCGGACAAAGTTTATATTGAGCCGATTTCGCTTCAGTTTGTAAGCCACATCATCCGCAAAGAGAGACCGGATGCTCTTTTGCCGACACTTGGCGGACAAACAGGACTCAACATGGCTGTAGAACTTGAAAAATCCGGAGTTTTAGCGGAATGTAAAGTTGAGGTTTTGGGAACTAAACTTTCCGCCATCAATAAAGCGGAAGACCGGGACCTTTTCCGTGAATTGATGAAGGAACTAAACGAACCCGTACCGGATAGCGAAATCGTGCACACCACTGAAGAGGCGATTGCTTTTGCTGAAGAAATTGGTTATCCTGTAATTGTTCGTCCTGCTTTTACGATGGGCGGAACCGGCGGTGGAATCGCAGACAATGAAGCCCAGCTGCAAGAAATCACAGATTTGGGCTTAAAATATTCACCGGTTCGGCAATGTCTCATTGAAAAATCTATCGCCGGCTACAAGGAAATTGAGTACGAGGTGATGCGTGACAAAAACGATAATGCGATAGTTGTCTGCAATATGGAAAACATCGACCCGGTTGGAATCCACACCGGAGATTCCATTGTGGTGGCACCTTCGCAAACGCTTTCTGATCGTGAATATCAATTGCTGAGAAACGCATCTTTAAAAATAATCAGAGCATTAGGAATTGAAGGCGGCTGTAATGTTCAGCTTGCTCTGGATCCACATTCCTTTAACTATTATGTGATCGAGGTTAATCCGCGGGTTTCGCGCTCATCGGCTTTGGCGAGTAAAGCTACCGGTTATCCGATTGCTAAAATTGCGGCGAAAATTGCAGTCGGATTGACTTTAGATGAAATCATGAATCCAGTTACTGGAAAGACTTATGCATGTTTCGAACCGGCTCTGGATTATGTGGTGACCAAATTTCCACGCTTCCCATTCGATAAGTTTGAAACTGCCGATAGAAGGCTTTCTACGCAGATGAAGGCGACCGGCGAAGTGATGGCCATCGGAAGAAATTTTGAGGAAAGTCTGCAAAAAGCTATCCGTTCCCTGGAAACCGGTTTAATGCATATCGGTTTAAAATCTAAACAGGCAGAAGCACTAACTGACGAAGAAATCGAGAGAAGAATCAAAATCTGTGACGACGAAAGATTGTTCATCATCGGCGATGCATTGAGAAGAGGCTACGACTGGGAGAAAATAGTGGAGTGGAGCCAGATTGACAAATTCTTTATCTATAAAATCAAGAAACTGATTGATTTCGAGAAAACCCTGTCAAGCCTACAAACCTTGACAAGGTTGGAGCAGGTAGCGCTGGTAAAAAAAGCCAAAAGACTTGGTTTCTCTGATTTGAGCATCGCCGTTTTGTGGAATATTACTCAAGATGAAGTTTTCCAATTCAGAAAAGAAAACGGAATCATGCCTGTTTACAAAATGGTTGATACCTGCGCCGCAGAATTTGAAAGCGAAACGCCCTATTTCTACGGAACTTATGAGGATGAGAACGAAAGTGTTCCTTCCGATAAAGAAAAAATCATTGTCCTTGGTTCTGGTCCAATTCGGATTGGACAGGGTGTGGAATTCGATTATGCCACGGTGCACTCAGTTTGGGCAATCAAGCAGATGGGTTATGAGGCGATCATCATCAACAATAATCCGGAGACCGTTTCCACTGATTTCTCGATTTCAGACAAGCTGTATTTTGAGCCCTTAACTGAAGAAGATGTGATGAACGTCATCGAACTTGAAAAACCAAAAGGAGTGGTGGTGCAGTTTGGCGGACAAACCGCGATCAACCTTGCCGATAAATTGGCGAAACACGGCGTGCAAATTTTGGGAACCACTCTGGAAGATTTGGATAGAGCCGAAGACAGAAACAAATTTGAATCTGCTCTGCGCGAACTGGAAATCCCACAACCGCTCGGTAAAACATGTTTCACAAAAGAGGAAGCCCACAAAATTGCTCAGGAAATCGGTTTCCCTGTTTTGGTCCGTCCGAGTTACGTTTTGGGAGGAAGAGCCATGGAGATTGTGTATGACGAGAATGAACTCGACCATTACATGACCAATGCGGTGAAAGAAGATTCCGGACATCCGATTCTCATCGACCGATATTTGACCGGAAAAGAAGTGGAAGTGGACGCGATTTCCGATGGTGAAACCGTGATAATTCCTGGAATTATGGAACATATCGAAAGAGCGGGAGTTCACTCCGGAGATTCAATCGCGGTTTATCCACCACAAAATATCACGCCGAAACAGATTGAAACTTTGGTTGATTATACCCAAAGATTAGCAAAAGGTCTGAATATCATCGGTTTAATGAATATTCAATATGTTCTTTATGAAGGCGATGTTTATGTGATTGAGGTAAATCCGCGTTCATCGAGAACGGTTCCTTTCCTTTCAAAAATAACAGATGTTCCAATGGCGAATTTAGCTACGAAAGCAATTCTCGGACAAAAATTGAAAGATTTAGGATATGAAAATGGATTGGTTCCTGAAAAAGAAGGAATTTATGTGAAAGTTCCGGTTTTCTCTTTCTCAAAATTAACGAGAGTTGATGTTTCGCTCGGTCCAGAAATGAAATCGACGGGTGAAGTGATGGGGAAAGATTCAACATTAGAAAAAGCATTGTATAAAGGAATGATTGGAGCCGGACGAAAAGTTCCGTTGCACGGCGCGATTCTTTTCACAGTTGCTGATAAACACAAAGCCGAAGCATGCGAACTCGCAAGAAGATTTCAAGAAATTGGTTTTGGAATTTGGGCAACAGAAGGAACTGCGAAGTATTTTGAAGAACGCGGGGTGAAAACCAAAATCGGTTACAAAATCGGTGAAGATGATGTCAATCTGATCGACCTCATCCAAAAGGGAAAGGTTCAATACGTAGTAAACTCCACCACCAAAGGAAAACAATCCGAAAGGGATGGTTTCCAAATCAGAAGAACTTCTGTGGAAAATGGTGTTCCTTGTTTGACTTCGATGGACACGGTGGAAGCGATTTTGAAAGTGATTGAGAGTATGAGTTTTAAGATGGAAAGTATGTAAACTTTGTTTCGCTAAACAATTCAAAAACCTCATAATCAATTGATAGATGAGGTTTTTTTTATGAAAAACTTTAAATAAATGATGTACTGTTCGTATAGTGGTAGTAATCTTGATATTTTCTGATGGATACCATAATAATTATTCAGATAAATTTGTCCTGAAATATAATTCTTCATAGATTTGCTCAATAAAAGTTATTGATGAAAGATTATCACAAGATATTGGTTTTTGCATTTCTGACGATCCTGTTTTTTATTTATACCTTTTCGCTATATGCTATGAATGCAGACTTTTCTTCAATTGGAGGAGATTCTGCCGACCGCGGAAAACGGATCTGGCAGGAGAAAAACTGCACCGGCTGTCATCAAATCTATGGTCTCGGCGGATTTTTAGGGCCAGATCTCACCAATACTTATTCCGAAAGAGGAAACGCATATATCAAAGCATTCTTAAAATCTGGAACCAAAACGATGCCCGATTTTAAGTTGACCAGTCATGAAATCGAAGATTTAACAGAATATTTGAAAAGTATCGACCAATCGGGAATCGGAAGACCCAGCCAATTAAAAATTAATTATGATGGAACTATTGCACAACCTGAAAAATAACCCTGCGAGCAAATTTTTCTTTTTCGGATTGTTTTTGCTGGCACTCGCACTTTTTTTTGGAGTGGCAGGTGCGCTTCAATATCTGATTCCCGGTTTGTTTAAAGAGGATTTGTCTTTCGAAAAAGTTCGTCCGCTCCACGTCACAGCAGCGGTATTTTGGATTATTTCCTCGGCAATTGGCGCAGTTTACCATTTTATGGCGGAAAGAAATGAAAAGCCGATTTTCTCCAAGACCTTGTTGAATATTCAATTTTATCTTTTGTCCAGCTCGGTCACTTTGATCCTGATCACTTATCTTTTTGGAATTTTCGGCGGAAGGGAATATTGGGAATTTCATCCTTTACTAGCGATTCCGATTGGATTGAGTTGGGTTTTATTTATCATCAATGTCTTCAAATCGATTGGTTCGTTCAAAAAGCTCCCTGTATACATTTGGATGTGGATGACCGGTGCCACTTTTTTCCTTTTCACTTTTGTTGAATCCTATCTTTGGCTGATCCCATTTTTCCGTTCAAATATTGTTTCAGACATGACCATTCAGTGGAAATCTTACGGATCCATGGTGGGTTGCTGGAATCAGTTGATATATGGAAGCGGTATTTATTTGATGGATAAAATCAGCGGAAACCAAAAATACAGTTATTCCAGAATCGGTTTTTTGCTCTATTTTCTAGGACTTTTCAATTTGATGTTTAATTGGAGCCATCACATTTATACGCTGCCTACTGCGAAATTTATCCAGTACATCGGCTATGGAGTGAGCATGACGGAACTTATTATTTTGGGTAGAATCATCTGGTTGTGGCGTTCATCTTTAACAACGGCGAAAAAGAACTATCACCTTTATTCCTACCGATTTTTGCTTTCGGCCGATATTTGGATTCTTTTGACTTTGGCGTTAGCGATCGCCATGTCGGTTCCTGCGATCAATGTGTACACCCACGGAACGCATATCACTGTTGCACATACTATGGGTGCCACGATCGGAATCAATTCATTGTTATTGCTATCCTTTATTTTTGATGTTTTTAAAATCAAAGAAAAAATCTCCGCAGAGAGGTTTACCTTCGCTTTTTTTACGCTGAATATCAGTTTGTTCATTTTTTGGGTGGCGCTTTTGGTTGCCGGTGTTTTGAAGGCTGATTGGCAGATGCATCATCCGGAAATTTTATTCGCAGACATGATGCTGGAATTAAGGCCGGCTTTCTTCGTGTTTTTTATTGCGGGTACCGGTGTCGCGATCGGTTTTTATATGATCATATACAAAATTGTCAAACATTACAGGATTCTGAAATAGTTATTTTTTTAAATCTAAATAATTAAAATAGCGGATTGTCATTCGAGTTAGAAATCTTGGTACTTAAATATTTATTCGTGAAATTAGGTTTTCACGATTTTTTTTTGTACCTTATCCGAACTTGTAAAACCTGAAAAATACTGTGTATGGAACCAATGAATTTTAAGAGTCTGAATGTGATCAATCCAATTATAAGGGCATCAACTGAGGCAGGTTTTGGACGGCCAACCGAGATCCAACAAAAAGTGATTCCCGAAATCATCTTAAATAAAGACGTATTCTGCAAAACGAAAAATGACGAAAAAAAAGTGGCATCCTTCGTTATACCCATCATTCAGATGATGAAGAAAAATATGGTGGATCACCGCAATATCCGTGTGCTCATTGTTTCTGCTACCAATGAAGAAGTAGCGAAGGTGGATCATTATTTCGAGATGTTAAGCGAATATCTTCCGATTTCAAAGTGCGCTGTTTTAGATGGTGAGCTTACCGGATCCCAAATTTACCAGCTCCGAAAAGGACCGGATATCTTGATGGCAACTCCCGAAAGACTTTACAATCTGATTTTGCAGGGACATTGTGATTTTTCAAAAATCGAAACAGTGGTCATCGAAAATGTCTCTGGACTTGGCGAATTGGATTTATTGGGGGAAACTTCAAACATCCTGCAAAAACTTCCGCCCAAAGCGCAGTCGGTTTTCTTTACAGAACATCTTTCAAAATCAGTAAAGGTATTTGCGGGAAAATTCCTAAAAACCCCTTGTGAAATAAATATTCCGGAAGAATTTTCGGTGAAGGAGAAGTCGAGTTTGCCGTTTCTCTATATTAAAGACCATTCCGATATGATTTCCGAACACCGCACCAATGCCGGTAAAGGAAGGAGATTCGCTTTCTAATTCGGAATTAAATGCGATAACAATTTTATTAACCTTTAAATATAATTATAAATATGTCTGAAACTTTTATAAAAAAAGAATTCAAAAAAAAGAAATTACAAAAACAGCAGGAAAAAGAAAAAAGGAGAGAAGAACGAAAGCTAAACAATGACAAAGGAAAAAATTTCAAAGAAATGTTCATGTATGTCGATGAATTTGGAAGATTAGTAGAAACTCCACCCACAGAAGATGACCATGTGAATGTGGAACTCTCTGAAATACAGTTGGGTGCGGCGCCATTGGTAGCAGAAAACCCGGTGAAATCTGGAACAGTCTCGTTCGTCAATTTCGAGAAGGAATATGGATTTATCAATCATCCGAAAACGGGGGAAAATCTTTTTTTCCACTTTAGCAATTGCGCACATCCTGTAAAAATGGGCAATAAAGTGTCCTTTGAAAAGGTAAGGTCTCCGAAAGGTTTTGCTGCGGTGAATGTGCAAATGGTGAAATAAGAGTTTACTTGCCAGATTTAATTCGGAAATCATTTTAAAATGGGGGTTTTTTGATCATGCCTTTTTTCATTTTGTATGAGATGAAATAAGATTCATTATCTTTATCAAAAATAAATCTTATGAAAAAACTCATTATTACCGCATTTTTTTTGGTTGCTGCATCGGCATATTCGCAATGGAACCTTCCAGCTGCAAGTCCACGGCAAACTGTGGAACAGCAATTTTCAATGTCTAAAATCAGTGTTGATTATGGAAGACCGGGTGTGAATGGAAGGAAAATCTTTGGCGAACTGGTTCCTTACGGCAAGGTTTGGCGAGCGGGAGCAAATTCCTCCACAAAAATAACATTTGGGCAATCAATGGATTTTGATGGAAAAATGGTTCCAGCGGGAACTTACGGACTGTTCATCATTCCACAGGAAAAGGAATGGAAAGTTATCCTGAATAAAGATTCCCAACAGTGGGGAGCTTATGAATACGATGAAAAAAAGAATGTGCTGGACGTGACGGTCCCCGTTCAGAAATTGTCTGAAAAGCAGGAATATTTAGAAATCGCGCTGCAACCTGTGGACGAGAATTCAATAAATCTGGTCCTCAAATGGGATTTCACACAGGTCGTGGTTCCGCTGAAAACCGGAAAACCAGAGACGGTCTCCAAAATCGTGGATAAGTTAAAGGAAATTAAGCAGATCGAAAAAGATGCAGCTGCAAAAAAATAGTATAAAGTGAACTTCGGTTCACTTTTTTGTCTGTGGCAGCTTTGCGTCTGAGCTTAAAATATTCTAACGGATAAAATAAATGATTTGTTGCATTTTGTTAATTTCCTCATCGCTGTCGAACAATTGTTCCAACTCTGGTTTCGTGACTAAAACGATTTGCGAAAAATTAATAATCAATGTTAGGGGAAAACTCACTATTTAACTGGAGGTCTGCCTCAGTTATTCCATCATAAAAAGCAGCGCCACCTGGTCTATTAAAATTTTAAAGGTAGAATTAAAAATGGGTTAAATCACTTTATGTCATTTTTCAAATTCTACCTAACTTCGAATGTCCTAACAAATGATTTACCATGAAAAAAGAAATTCTACTTTATGACAGTCATGTCATTTTTCTGCAAGCACTGAAATACTTTCTTGAAAGGAATGGATTTCACCAGAAATACGATTTTTCCATTACCACGAAGTTCGAAGAAATGGGAGTGCTGATTTCTGATCGCACAACGCTCTTGATAATGAATATTCTGGGAGTAGGTTTGTGTGAAACCTTTAGTTTCGTTGAAAATGTACTAAAGAATTTTGTCAAGCTAAAAATTATTCTTTTGACAACTTCGGCAGAGCTGAAAATTGTCAAGAGATTTTTTGACAAAGGCGTCAAAGGTTTATTGACTAATGAGACCAACAGCGATGAATTTCTGGGAGGAATCCGGAAAGTTCTTGAAGGGCAAACTTATATCAATAAAGTTGCTAAAGAGGCTCTCTTTGGGTTTATCTGCAACAAAGAAAATGTTTTTGACCGAAAATGTTATGGCAGTGAAGATTTAACCGAACGAGAAAAAGTAGTTCTTACCTTGATTTGCGATGGGTACCGAACGAAAGACATTGCAGACAAGCTTTTTATAAGTACGCATACTGTAGAATCGCACCGCAGAAATATCATGCTGAAACTCAATGTAAATAACAGTTCCAAACTCGTAAAACTAGCATTGGAAAATAATCTGGTAAAATAATCCGTCATTTTTAAAAGTAACTTGGCAAAGAAAACTGCTTTAACATCGTGTGAAAGCAGTTTTTTTGGTAAAAAAGGAAGTCAGATTACATGACTGATTCATAAAACGTTACTTACGAAACATCATTTCCAATCCGGCATTTCTCCGTCGCTGAATAATTGGATTCGCGGATATTCAGTATTGGTATTATCGAACGTGAGCTTTACAATATTTTTCTGCGAAATACCGTCATTGGAGGTGTTCATGAAGATTACCTCTGCATTGTTTGGGGAAAAGCGCGGATCCAAATCATTTGTACCGATGGGTTTCTTGCTGATCTGGGAAAGATCTGTTGCAATATTGGTAGTAAGGTCATATAGAAAAATTCTAGAGTCTAACTGCCGGTGGTTTTCATTTTCGTATCCTGAAACATCTCTTGTGAACAGTAGTTTATCACCGGTAATGGAGAAGTTCAATCCTCCTGCCGCGCCACTTTGATTTTCAAGAATAGTTTTCAGGACATTTCCAAGCGGGTCAATGATGAATATCCTGGCATTATATCCATTAATATCATTGGTCTTCAAGGCGATTTTGCTGCCATCGCTGCTCCAGTCGCACTTCGTGATGAAACTCCCGTCAGTAGTGGTGTAAATTAGGGTTAATCCTGTACCATCCTTATTAATTCTGTACAATTTATTAAATACCGGATAAATTATTTCACTGCCGGTAGAATTCCAACTGAAATCCAGTTCTGAAGGATTACTTCCGGAAACGGGTTGGGAGAATGTCACTTGTTTTACATCAGAACCGTCCCTTTTAGAAGTGAAAATGTGCGTGGATCCTGAAACAGTCTGTAAATATGCCACCAAACCTGCATCGTTCTGAAGACGTGGTCTCCAGCTGTTTACACCGATTGACGTTAAAGGAAAATCCTGCCCCGCTTCATTGCTGGACATAATGTATGAATTTGATCCTGATTTTCTGACATAATGAAAGCGGTTGTTTGGAATAGCGGTTACTTTAAATTGCTGAACCGCACTGAAAACCTCCGGATTCACGGTGTCGTTTGCTGCAACTTGCCAAAAGTAACTTACACCAAATTTCAGATTTTCAAGAACGTAGTATTTTGTTTTGATATTCGCTTTCTCAAAAATAGTGCTATTCAAGCTATTCTTGACAATTACTCTGAAATTTAGTTTTAGGGAATCTGCCGGGTCTGGATCTGCACAGCTCCAGGTCAATGTGACTGATGTGGGTTGGTTTTCTGAATTATCGGCAGGTGTTAGTAGCTGTGGGATTGAAGGTGGCGAATTTAGCGAGTTGTCGTCAGAAAGTTCAAAAACAATACTCACTGTATTTTCGGTCTTTAAATTTACTCCCAGAAAAGTTGCTAAATATCCAGTTAGTTCGGCTTTTACGGAATAGTCGCCCAAAGGTATGTTTTCTAATTTGAAGGTTCCGTCTGTTGCAGAAAAAACAGTTTCCGTTGTAGGGGCTGTATAGATTTTCACATTTGCAAGTGGAGTGTTTGTTCCTTTTTTTACTACTTTGCCTGTGATGGTTGCAGTGGTTACTTTCCCCACGAGATCCTCGCTGCACGAAATGGAAAAAATGGATAAAAGAAATAGTAGTGCGGTAATATATAAAGTTTTCATCTTTTAGTTTTTTGAGTTTACTTTTCTTGGTTGATTGAGGTAATAATTAATGCCAACTCCGATGTGAAGTGCTTGGTCATTTCTTTTTCCGTTCACAAAGTTGTCCCAATTGTCGTCGACTCCCATATCGTACTGCGCGTTCAACCTCAGGGAAAAATTTTTCCCCGTCAGGTATTCTAGTCCTCCGCCAAACTGGTACTTAAACAAACTCTTGTCTTTATACATCATTCCAAACCCGATGAATGCATATGGTGACACTGTGAATTTTGGGAGCATCAAGTACTCCAGGTTTAAGTCGTTGAACATAAAGCTATTACTCACAATATCTTTATTTTCAAGTTTCTCGAAACCTGCATTTAATTCTGCATTCAGATGGTCCGTGAAAAAATATTTGAAACCGATTTTTCCACCTATGTTCATTTTTGAATCTGTGTAATCTCCCTTGATCAAGTCACCATTAATCATCGCTAATATGGAAGTACGAGATCGTTGTTTATCATTGAATTTGTTTCCGACAAGCTGAAACTCATTTTTTTCTTGTTCCGCATGATATTTTGAAAGAAGATTCTTTACCTCTTTCTCATGGATTTTTTCAATTCTAAACGTTCCATCTTCCACACACTCCAGAATCAAGGTATATACTGCTTTTTCTATGGCTTGAGTGACTGCTAAGCTTACCGGCTCGTTTTGCGTGAATCCTAATTCTGCTTCCATAATTCTGTCGGTATCAATATATCTGAAGAAGCTTCCATTCACTGTTGTGGAAAGGATGTTCTTGGATGTGTAAACTGTTTTCATGATTTCACCTGTCATACTAGAAACGATTCTCAGGTAAACTGTCACACGATCTTGGCGGTATTGTGTGCCACCTCCGATTCCAAAATATCTTGCCCCAATTCCACCAGTCATAATATTCGTATCATACGAAATGATCCCACCTTCCAGGAGAATTCCTGCGTACAGCAATGGTGGTAATTGGTCGCTAATGATGGTTTTGCCGTCTTTGGCCACTTCATATTCCTTTCTTGTAGATCGGATGATTTGTCTTTCGTTTAAGAGGTTGCCGATATTTTCCCTTTCAATTGGGCGGAACCATTTGCTGTCTTCCAAAGCCTTAAGCAAAATAGATGTGGTTCCTTGTGGAATGGCGGTGCTCCAATTGCTGCCGTTTTCCGCCATCTTATACTGACCGGTTTGGTCTCTGAATTTGTAAACTCCAATCACTATTTTTTCATCTGGAGCGGGAAGCTCTTTGAGTTGCCTTGTATAAGGCGTCATTTCTCCTAATGTTGATTTATCGCCTTCTGCAGGAAGATTCATCATCGTTCCACAACTTTCCATTATCCCTAAAATGATTAGGGGTAATAATTTTACCGTTAATAAACTTTTCATGATATTAATTCTTTAGTTCGGTATTATTATTTCTGACTGCTCACCCGTGGAAGTGTTTAAGATTCTTATGACTAACCCTTTGTCGGTTTCTGACACCTGGATATACATCGAGCCGAAACTGTAGTTTCCCGGCTTGAGTTTTCCGTCTCCAAATTGATCTCCGAATAATTTTTGGGACAATTGACTCAGTAACTGTCGGTTAAGGCTTTCAGTAAAGCTGTCCAGAGAACTCAGTTGATTATAGTTTGTTCCGGTGCCCTTATATGGATTTTGGGCAACTGCTGAGCTTAATAACCACTGATAATTAAATGTGTCGCCACCAAATGCCGGGTTCACAGGCTTATAGACGAATTGCTGGCCGAAAATAGTGCCAGTGCCAAAACATAATAGTATAATAATGGTTCTCATTTTTTTTTAATTTTTTTAATATATAAATCCTTTATCCGAAACCTGATTTTGCTGGTTGTACTCCAGCAGACTAGCCAAGGTTTCATTTGCGGCGTCACTTAAATATTCGTCATCAGGTTTCGCTATAAATGATGAAATGTTTTCGTCATTTGCAAAAACTTGGAGCTGGGTATTTTTTCCGGTTGTTGGGACTTCTGCGATTTTAATTCTGAAGGGAAACTGTAGGCCGTTCAGCATCATCAGAGCATAAAGTTTAGTATAAAATTCATCACCGATCCGGGATTTGGTATCGTTGATGACCACATTGCTCAAGATCATATTTTCCTCGTTGGTAGTTTTTTCATAAGAAGCGGCGTTCTTGATGTTTTTTGCATTCATCTCGAGACTGTCCTTTGCAACTACTTTCTGGGATTTTTCATCCTTGATGAACAAATAAACCTTTAAACCCTCGTTCTTGCCCATATTTAAACTAATTCTTGAAAGTGTTTTGGTCTCCTTGGGAGACAGTGTGAACTTGTTTTGTTGCTGTGAGGACGACATATTGTTTGCCTTATCTTTTTTTACTGCAAGAAAAATATAGTTTAGCGATTGATGCACGCTGCCGAGGTTTTGTGCGACAGCCTTCAGCTCAAGTACACCTTCGATATTTTCCGTTTCGATTTTTGCGTTGATTGTTTCAGCTACTTGCCCACGGGCAAAAGCATAAGGGATAAAGAACAGTAAAAAACCGAGAAGTAATTTTATGTTTCTCATGGTGTCTCTTGCTTTTAATAATGTCTTACGAAGATCATCTTGTCATTCGTTTTCAGATTAATTTGAAGCTCCTTTGAGTTGCTATTGTTTCCGGTGATATCTATGTAATTATTATTACCTTCAATGTTGACTTTCTGATTATTCTCCAACTGTGGATTAGTATTGGTAAGGAGGGTGGTATTGAAGTCACCCGTTTGGCGGATAACCAGATCACTTTTCTTACTGTTGTCATAAACTTTTGCTCTATTACTATTTCCGATCTGCAGCACAGTGGTCACAGAACCTTCTGACACTTCGGGTCTGCTCGTTTGCTGATCCAAATTATTTAGAATATTACTGCTGTTAATCTCATTAAAAGTAAGAGTCTGCCCGAAAAATAGGTAACTGTACAAAAGCAGTAGCGCAAAGATTAATTTTCTCATGATCGTATTTTCTGGGAAAAAGGGAGAAACTCATTAGGTTTCTCCCAGGGTTGAATTAATATCAGATGACTAGTTTATTAACAACCGCCTCCTGAATTTGGACCACATTTTGGATCTGGTAATGCAGGTGCATTACAGCAAGTTCCGCCATTTGAATTTCCAGTTTCCTGAAAAATGTCTTGTGAGTTACTGTTTCCGATTTGAATTCCAAGATGGTCATGCATGTTACCAACTTGTTTCACTACAATGTCATTAAGGCATCCGTCTTGAAGATCAATTGCTAGGTTTTTGTTTCCCATTTGTGTTTCACTGATGGAGTTTTTGTCACCAATCTGCGTGGCAATCGCCTTGTTTTCGTTGCCAACTTGCTTTTGGATGATTTTGTCGTCATAACCAGTTTGGGTTCCGGTGGCACTGTTGTCATTGCCACTTTGATTTTGGTCAATCGAGTTCCTCATACCATTTTGCCATGCAGTGGCATGGTTGCCGTCCCCATTTTGGACTTGATCCACTTTGTTGTCTTTTCCATACTGTTTTGCAGTAGCCTCGTTGTCGTCTCCCTTCTGATTTTGATAGATGTAGTTTCGATCTCCACACTGTAAAGCATACACCGAATTGTCGTCTCCCTTCTGTTTTTGAATCACTTTGTTGAATTCACCATACTGTTTGGTAGTCGCCTTATTTTGATCTCCTTTCTGCCAGGTATCATTAGAATTTTTTTTGCCACTTTGGTAAACCGTTTCCTTGTTTTTGTCTCCGATACTTTCTGTGGAGTTTACATTCATTTGACCAAACTGTGAAACTTCGGCCTTGTTCTTGTATCCCATCTGTAGTATTCCGTTGGAATTTTCCTTGCCATGTTGGTCAACATTTGCACTGTTGGAATTGCCGTATTGAGATGTTACATCATGGTTGTCTTGTGCGAAACCGATTGTAACTGACATAAGCACGAACGCACTTGCTAATAATTTTTTCATGATTAAAAAATTTTACTGATTAATTGTGGAACAAATGTATGGCGATCTGCAAGGCAGCAAATCACTTGAAATACCTAATTTGAAAAAATCAGTGGAAACCATTAGACGAATGTGAAAAACACCTTTTGATGAATTCAAGTCTGAACCAGGAAATGGAATCAATCATAGGGTCAGTTTAGACCGAACTTCAAATTATCATTCCGGAATGTTTTTCTGTTCCAATTGAGCGAGGTCAGAAACGTAAAATACTTGTCAATTTTTCGGTTGAATTACAATGCATTTAAAACTAAATTTGCATCACACTTTACTCATTAACAATGAACCTTTCTCCCCAAATCATGTATGATGCTTCATTCAACAAAAACCCAGATTTTGAGGGTGTCTTTTGGATGGGCGTGAAAACGACCGGAATTTTTTGCCGGCCAACCTGTACCGCAAGAAAACCCAGGTTTGAAAACGTGGAATTCTTCACCAATACCAAAGACGCCATTCTGAAAGGTTATCGCCCATGCAAAGTCTGCAAACCGCTTGAAAATCCTGGTGAAACACCCAAAGAGATTCAGAGTTTGCTGGATGAATTTTCGGAGGATCCTTCGTTGAAAATAAAAGATTTCGACCTCGTGAAAAGGGGTTTGGAACCGGCAACCGTGCGCAGGTGGTTTCAGAAAAATCACGGAATGACTTTCCATGCGTTTCAAAGGATGTTTAAACTGAATTCGGCTTTCAAGAAATTACAGCAGGGTGAAAATGTGATTGATGCCGCTTTTGAAAGTGGTTACGAAAGTTTGAGCGGTTTTGGTGAAAGTTTTAAAAATATCTTCGGAGTCTCTCCAAAAAATTCGAAAGCAGAAAAAATCGTGGATTTAAAAAGAATTGAAACGCCGCTTGGAACCATGATTGCCTGTGCTGATGAAAACGGAATCTGCATGCTGGAGTTTTCAGACCGGAAAGCACTTCCCACGGAATTGAAAGAAATTTCAAAACATTTCAACGCCAATATTGTGCAGGGAGAAAATCGCCATTTCAAGACTTTGGAAGTGGAGCTTGCAGAATATTTTGAAGGGAAACGCCAAGATTTCACAGTTCCGCTTTCTCCCGTGGGAACTGATTTTCAGAAAAAAGTCTGGGAAGTCTTAAGAAAAATCCCTTATGGAACCACGCGAAGTTATCAGGAACAGGCCAAAATTCTGGGTAATCCGAAAGCGGTTCGTGCGGTTGCGAATGCAAACGGTCTGAATAAAATCTCCATCATCATTCCCTGTCACCGCGTCATCGGAAGCGACGGAAAACTGACCGGTTACGGCGGCGGAATCTGGAGAAAACAGAAATTGCTCGAACTGGAACAAGCGATTTTGTTTTAAGATCAATAGAAAAAGACCTCCGGAAAAGAGGATTCATTTGTTGCCATTAGGCAGTTGCGCCTCATCAAATCAGCGTATTTTTTCTTTATCTTTGAAAAAAAGATCCATGAAGAATTTTCTCCAACCCACCTTAGAAAACGAAATCGTAAAATTGCTCCCACTTCAGGAAAATGATTTCGGGAGGCTGTATGAAGTGGCGTCTGACCCCAAAATCTGGGAAATGCATCCCAACAAAAACCGTTTCGAAAGAGAAATTTTCCGGAATTTCTTTGAAGGCGCGATGATTTCCGGTGGTGCGTTTTTGATCATCGACCAAGAAAGCGGTGAAGTCGCCGGAAGCACCCGGTTTTATGATTTTGACCGAGATGAAAATTCAATTTATATTGGTTATACTTTTTACGGAACCAAATTCTGGGGTTCCAAACTCAATCCAAAAGTAAAAAAGCTGATGCTGGATTATATTTTTCAGTTTGTCGATTTGGTGAAATTCCATGTGGGCGCAACAAATTGGCGCTCCAGAACAGCTATGGAAAGGTTGGGTGCTGAAAATAAGGGAGAAATATCAGTGGCGTACCACGGCGAACCGAATCGTGAAAATGTGGAGTATTGGATCAGGAAACGGGACTGGATGATGAAACAGCAGCTGCATTGAAATTGGTGCCATGATGGATTTGGTGAAAGGTGCAACGGTTCAGTAAAATTATTTTCCGGTGCAATCCTGAAACATTTCTGCCCCAAAATAGAAGATGAACAGCCAGGCAATTCCTTTCAGAGTAAAAAATATCAAACCACCTATTCCCATGCGTTTGAACCACTTTTTCCATCTCGGATCCTGATTGTTTTCGGGCTGCAAATTTTTCATTTCTAAAACTTTTCTCAAAGGTAGAACTTTTTCCACTCAAAGTTCCTGCCGATAAACTCTTTTTGCAAAATTGCATAAAAACTGTAACTTTAGAGACCAATCTAATTCTAATTATGTCTAAAAAAATCAACGATTTCGGAATCGAAAAAACACTGAAAAATTTAGGAATTTCAAAAGAAAACAAAGGGGTTTCTTCTGGCGGTAAATACTTTGCCAGTGGGGATTTAATTGAATCTTATTCGCCAACAGACGGTCAGCTGATCGCCAAAGTGAAATCTGCAAATCCAAAAGATTACGCCAAAGTCATCGAAGCAGCAAAATCTGCATTTAAGGAATTTCGCATGATTCCATCGCCAAAAAGGGGAGAATTGGTTCGCCAGTTTGGCAACAAATTAAGGGAGAAAAAAGATGATTTGGGAAAACTCGTTTCTTATGAGATGGGAAAATCTTTGCAGGAAGGATTGGGAGAAGTGCAGGAAATGATCGATATCTGTGATTTTGCAGTGGGACTTTCACGTCAGCTTCACGGTTTCACGATGCATTCTGAAAGACCGGGACACCGAATGTACGAACAGTATCATCCGCTTGGAATTGTGGGAATCATTTCTGCGTTCAACTTTCCGGTGGCGGTTTGGAGCTGGAACACCGCACTTTCCTGGATTTGCGGAAATGTTACGATTTGGAAACCCTCTGAAAAGACACCGCTTTGCGGAATTGCCTGTCAAAATATCATCGCCGAAGTTTTAAAGGAAAACAATCTTCCGGAAGGGATTTCCAACATGATCGTAGGCGACCATAAAATCGGTGAACAATTGGTCAGCGATAAAAATGTCGCCCTTGTTTCCTTCACTGGGTCCACTAGAGTTGGCAGAATCGTGGGGACAAACGTGGCTCAAAGGTTTGGAAAATCAATTCTGGAATTGGGCGGAAACAATGCGATCATTATTTCAAAAGATGCCGATTTGGATATGTCGATTATCGGTGCGGTGTTCGGAGCAGTGGGAACTGCCGGACAAAGATGTACATCCACAAGACGTTTGATTATCCACGAATCCGTTTATGATGAAGTGAAAAACCGTTTGGTAAAAGCATACGGACAATTAAAAATAGGAAATCCTTTGGACGAGAAAAACCACGTCGGTCCATTAATCGACCAAAATGCGGTTCAGCAATATTTGGATTCCATCAAAAAGTGCAAAAAAGAAGGTGGAAAATTTGTCGTGGAAGGTGGAGTTTTAGAGGGAAAAAACTACGAATCCGGATGCTATGTAAAACCCTGCATCGCTGAAGTGAAGAATTCCTTTGAAATAGTGCAGCACGAAACTTTTGCCCCCATTTTATATCTGATTAAATACAAGAATCTGGAAGACGCGATCGCCATGCAGAATGATGTTCCGCAAGGATTAAGTTCGGCGATTATGACCCAGAATCTTCGTGAGGCAGAACTTTTCCTTTCTCAGGCTGGTTCCGATTGTGGGATCGCAAATGTGAATATTGGAACTTCAGGTGCAGAAATTGGCGGAGCTTTCGGTGGCGAAAAAGAAACCGGTGGCGGAAGGGAATCCGGTTCCGATGTCTGGAAATACTATATGAGAAGACAAACCAATACCATTAATTACAGCACGCATCTTCCATTGGCACAGGGAATTAAGTTTGATATTTAAATCATGTAAGTTGGAATGACCAAGCTGTCGATTTTTTTTGAAGATGATCGGCTCCACGCTGAATTTTAAAAATAGATATTTTGAATTTTGGAAAAACTTTGACAGGGTAACCCAACTTCCCAACCAGAACCTCTTATCTCAAAACTCATTAAACAAAATAGAAATAATATGAACGACGCAATTGCATCTCACCCTCAACCGACAAACACTGTAAAACAAACCCTTGGAAGACATATGCTCGCAGATGGATTTGATTTTGTGATGGATTTGGAAAAATCCCACGGAAGCTGGATCCACGACAGAACTACCGGAAAAGAATTTCTGGATATGTTTTCTATGTTCGCATCTGCAGCTATCGGTTACAATCATCCTTATCTGGTAAAACATTCTGACTGGCTCGGTAAACTGGCGGTCAACAAACCGACTTTAGCCGATGTCTATTCTCAGGAGTTCGCTGATTTCATGGAGGTTTTCGAAAGAGTTGCCATCCCAAAAGAATTACAGTACTGTTTTTTTATCGAGGGTGGAACTATGGCAGTTGAAAATGCAATGAAGGCATGTTTCGACTGGAAAACCCGGAAAAACTTTGAAAAAGACCTAGAAACAGAGGGCGATATCTGCATTCACTTCAAACAGGCATTTCATGGCAGAAGTGGTTACACCTTGAGTTTGACCAATACTTCCGACCCTAGAAAATATCAATATTTTCCAAAATTTGACTGGCCCCGAATTCTGAATCCTCATTTGAATTTCCCGATTACCGAGGAGAATCTGGAGGAAACGATTAAGAATGAAAATCTGGCCTTGATGCAAATCCAGGAAGCAATTCTTATGAATCCGGATCGTGTGGCGTGCATCATCATTGAGCCGATTCAGGCGGAAGGTGGTGACCATCATTTCCGCGACGAGTTTTTTGTGGGATTAAGAAATATCTGCGATGAAAATGAAGTGCTCCTAATCTTTGACGAAGTGCAGACCGGAATAGGTTTGACCGGAAAAATGTGGGCGTTCGAACATTTCAGTGTCGCACCGGATATAATTTCTTTCGGTAAGAAAACCCAGGTTTGCGGAATTCTGGCGAACAAAGAGAAATTTGATGAGATTCCAAACAATGTTTTCCGGGAAAGTTCCAGAATCAATTCCACATTTGGGGGCAACTTTATGGATATGATGAGGTTGAAATTGACATTGGAAGTCATTGAAAATGAAAACCTTGTGGAAAATGCAAGAGTTGTAGGTGCGTATCTTTTGGACGGTCTGAAAGAATTGGAACAGAGATTCCCCGATAAAATTTCAAATGCGAGAGGAAGAGGTTTGATGTGTGCGATAGATCTTCCTACGGAAGCCGACCGTGACAGAATGCGTGAAATACTTTATGAAGATGGTTTGATTATTCTTGCATGTGGTGACAGTGCCATTCGTTTTCGGCCACATTTGAATGTGACCAAGGAGGAAATCCAGCTGGCTTTGGATAAGATTGCGGATAATATCGGCAAGATTTAGAGCATTATGATAGATGTCTTGGATCTAAAAATTTAAGAAATATTAACATCAATTTTAGTTTATTCTTTGTAAATTTAGTTCCTTAAAGCAAAGAATATGGAAAAAAAAGTAATGGTCCCCGTGTTTGAAAGTGACAATCCGTCTGAAATTCAAATCATAAAATCAAAACTGGAAGCCGAAAATATTCCGGTATCGCTGAATGATAAATATATGACTTTCACCACCACACCGACAGCAAATTCGCTACGGGTAATGGTTAGTTTGACAGACGAGAAAAAATCTTTTGAAATTATAGACAGTTACTTGAAAGAATCGGAGGAACAAGAGAATTACTAACTTTAAAAATAGTTTTATAATTTTAATTTTACGTTTTACAGAAATCGGAGTCAGTTATTGATTCCGGTTTTTTTTTAAGAATTCCAAAGAATCAAAGGCTACAACTTTTCCTTCATCATCTTAATAAAAACGGAAGGTTTCAAATTGAACTTTCTTCGGAAATTATCCGAGAAATTCTCGGTGCTTGAAAAACCTGCGATGAAGGCTAGTTCTTTGACATCCATATTGATGTATTTTACATCATGTTTGATCTGATCGATAATGTAATCCAATCGCAGGTCATTGATATAGAGGGTGAAGTTTTTGCCTTTGTAGGTATTGATGATTTTCGAGAAGTAGGTAGAGTTGGTTCCCAAATCCTCACTGAGTGATTTCTGCGAGAGCTGCGGATTCAGAAATTTGTTTTCATGTTCAAAAATTTCCAACTGCTTTAAAATATTTTCCACAAAAATCGGATTAAGTCCAGGTATCTTGTTATAGTAATCATAGTCGAATTTTTCTTTGTAGAAATGCTCAGTAATATTTTCACCTGATTTTTCCTCTGTACTGTATACAGTGTCCTGTTGGGCAAGGATTTCCTCAAATCTCTTTTTATAATTTTGTTTTTCCCTGTAAATCCGGTAACCAAAGAATAGAAATCCCAGCAGCAGTAATCCGAATATCATCATAAACAAGGATCTTTGGTTTTGGAGTGTGTTTTCGATCCTCTTTTTTTCCGCAACCAGTTTTTCAGTATCGTATTCCTTGACAATTCTCTGATAAAGATATTTGTAGTTTTTTTCGTAGGAACGGTCCAGAAGCATGAGCTTATTAATGTATTCCAACTGCTTTTCTGTATCTCCTTTAGAATTGTAGTATTTGATTAAGATTTCATACGCCGGTCTGAACTGTGGGTCTAGCTTTTTAGTTTTATCATAATGTTTGTCGATTTCATCCAGGTATTTTATGGCCAAGCTCCTTTTGCCAATCTGCCAGTAGGATAAACCTAAATAAAAAATCTCGGTATTGTGCTCCCATTGGTCATTATATAATCTTAAAGCCTCAGAAAATTTAGCGATTGCAGTCTTATAATCCTTCAGATGATATGCGGTGATTCCTTCAGAGGTAATAAAATAGGGAATATATTGGGGAAGTTTATTTGCTTTGAGGTAATCAAATGCTTCTCTTAGAAGTGCCTCGTTTTCACCCAACTGTCCTAATTTTGTATTGATATCTAAAAGACACATCAGCGAATAGATATAGTAAACTTGGTAATTCCTTCCCAGTGAAGGCTTAGTTTTCAGATTATCCTTAAAATATTTAAGGCACAATAATAATTCATGTTTTGCATCTTCATACTGGCCAAGGTATATTTTATTTTGCGCGATATAATAAATGGTTTTATTGAAAATATAATCATTTCCCGACTGCTGAGACAATTTATTAGCCACCAAAATGTCATCAAGTGCCTTCTGATAGAATTCTTCAGACATGTTAATGTTCCCACGGTTTAGATAAGCGTCCAAAAGAACCTTTTTGACTTTGGATTTTTGAGCCGTGACGAGTGCGCTGTCTGCATACTTCAGACTCACCGGATAAGTGCTTGATATACTTGCATACCGGTATCCATAAAATAATGCCTCATTATTACCCTCTCTTTTAGATTTTTTGATATAGAAATTGATGAGTTCCCACATTTTTGCAGGGTCATTGCTAGAGCTGTCTATCTTTTTTTCAATTTCTTCATTGGTCAAATTTGGGGTTTTGACCCTTTGCGCATGGAAATGGGCGAAAAATAACAGAAAAAAAAGGAGGAAAAACGAAATTATATTTTTCAACTGCATGGAAGGCTAACTCTTTGATTTTTAGTTAAATATATTTAACTGATTCTTTTATTTTACAATAATACTGCATTTTTTTAAAAAAATCTTTATAAATTTTAAAATATACGTGCGATTTTTTATAAACTAACGGTTCGTTTTTTTGCAGCAAAGGAGAAGCCACCATAAATTTGTCAAAAATAATTCACATGAAAAAAATAGCAATCCTATCAGCAGTAGTTCTTACTACTATTACATTACAATCTTGCAGACAGTCAGATGATGTATTATCACCAGAAGAAGCAGCAACTCTACAAAGAGCTCAAGACTCCGCAAACCATTCTTTATACAAAGGTACAATAAATATCAACGAAGAGCAGAATGCTCCTACCGTTTTTGATGCGGATGGAGAAATAGTTCCTCCGCCAAGAAAATAACATACTAAACAATTTTTTTTTTTTTTCATCATTTGTGTTTTGGTTCTTCTGTGGTTAATTCCATGGAAGAACCTTTTTTATGGAAGCATGGCAATTTCAATATTTATTTGGTATTTCAGTTAGTTTCCTTATTTTCGTACCTTTGTGAAATATCCTTTTATTATGGAAGAAACCTATATCGAAACCCAACAAATCTCTTTTCAGGATTTTAAAAAAAATGTTTTAGATGATTATCAACTAGGAAGAATCTCCCGCGAGATGTCTTACCTGGGAAGGCGCGAAGTTTTAACCGGGAAAGCAAAATTTGGAATTTTTGGAGATGGGAAAGAATTGCCGCAACTGGCGATGGCAAAGGTTTTTAGAAATGGTGATTTCCGCTCGGGATATTATCGTGACCAAACTTTTGCGATGGCAGTTGATGCGTTGACGGTAGAAAGTTTCTTCGCTCAACTGTATGCCGATACAAGTGTGGAGCGCGAACCAGCATCCGCAGGAAGACAGATGAACGGTCATTACGCCACCAGAAGTTTGAATGATGACGGAAGCTGGAAAAATCTAATGAATCAAAAAAATATTTCCTCAGATATTTCGCCGACTGCCGGACAGATGCCCAGATTATTAGGTTTGGCTCAGGCATCAAAGATCTATAAATCAGTAAAATTTGAAGGTTCTGAAAAATTTTCAAATCACGGAAATGAAGTCGCTTTTGGAACCATCGGAGATGCTTCCACAGCGGAAGGACATTTCTGGGAAACACTGAATGCCGCATGTGCATTGCAGGTTCCCATGATTGTTTCAATCTGGGATGATGGTTATGGAATTTCCGTGCCGACTCAGAATCAAAGAGCAAAGGCAGATATTGCGGAAATGCTTTCCGGTTTTCAAAGAAAGGAGGGTGAAAAACAGGGCTGTGAAATCATTCAGGTGAAAGCTTGGGATTATCCGTCACTTTTGGATGCCTATGCACGTGCTGAACAATTTGCCAGAACGGAGTCCGTTCCAGTGGTAGTGCATGTGGTGGAAGTAACGCAGCCGCAAGGACACTCCACGTCAGGTTCTCATGAGCGTTACAAAAACGAAGCACGTTTGAACTGGGAAACCGAATTCGACGGACTTGCCAAATTCAAAGAATGGATTCTGAACTATTCCATAGATATAGAGGGGAAAGAGGAAGTTTTGGCTACCGCCGAAGAACTGGATTCCATAGAGGCGGAAGCGAAAAAGCTGGTGAAAGACGGACAGAAAAAAGCGTGGGAAAACTATCAAAATTCCATCAAAAAAATTAGGGATTCGATTCTTCCCTTAGTTGAAAACTTAAAATCTCAAAATTCAGAAGTTTCAGCTGAAATAGACAATTTCAGCAAAATTATCTCTGTTGCCAAGAAAGATGTTTTTCATGTGGCGAGAAGAGTTTTGCTTTTGACCAGGGGAAATCAAACTCCTGAAAGACAAAATCTTCAAACGGCATTAGAGGAACTGTTCAAAGTAGAAAAAGACCATTACTCATCTCATCTTTATTCGCAATCTCAGTGGAAAGCGACCCAAGTGAAAGAAGTCCCGCCAATTTTTACAGATAATTCCGAAACTGTTGACGGAAGAGTAGTGGTGAGAAACAATTTTGACAAGATTTTCGAAAAATATCCTGAAACATTGGTTTTCGGTGAAGATGCCGGAAATATTGGTGATGTGAATCAAGGTTTAGAGGGACTTCAGGAAAAATATGGCGAGGTGCGGGTTGCCGATACCGGAATCCGTGAAGCAACCATTCTGGGTCAGGGAATAGGAATGGCGATGCGGGGACTGAGACCTATTGCAGAAATCCAGTACCTGGATTATATTCTGTATTGTCTGCAAGGAATGAGCGACGATTTGGCTACCGTTCAGTACCGCACAAAAGGCGGGCAAAAAGCACCGGTGATCATCCGGACCCGTGGACACCGTCTGGAAGGCATTTGGCATTCCGGTTCACCAATGGCCGGTATTTTAAACTTATCAAAAGGAATCAATATTTTGGTTCCAAGAAACCTGACCAAAGCTGCCGGTTTTTACAACACAATGCTCCAAAGTGATGAACCTGCAGTCATTGTAGAGACATTAAACGGATATCGATTGAAGGAAAAGCAACCTGATAATTTGGGTGAATTCACCGTTCCAGTCGGAAAAGTTGAAATCACCAAGGAAGGAAAAGATGTGACTTTGGTAACTTACGGTTCTACGTGGAGAATCGTCACTGAGGCTGCAAACCAGCTGGATAAATTGGGTATTTCTGCGGAAGTAATTGATGTGCAGTCATTGATTCCGTTTGATTTGACGCATGACATTGCAGAAAGTGTGAAAAAAACAAACCGACTTGTGGTGATCGACGAAGACGTTGAAGGTGGAACCACCGCATTTATGCTTCAGCATATTTTGGAGAAACAGAAAGCGTTCAGATATTTGGATTCTGACCCGTTAACGATTTGTGCAGAAAATCACAGACCCGCTTATGCAAGTGACGGTGATTACTTCAGCAAGCCCAGTGCAGATGATATGGTGGAGAAAATCTATGGGATGTTTAATGAAATAGACCCAGTGAAGTTCCCGAAGATTTAAATGAGAATTTCAAAAATCTTAAAAATTTAGCTTTTGGTTTCTTAATTTCCAAAAGCTTATTTTTTACCAGGTCTCTCACAAATGAATCTTCAGATTCCGGACTCAGAACTATTTGCTCAAATAGTGATTTCCGGTGGGCATAACCCTCCATGAATTCTTTGTTGGAGCTCCATTGCTGCATGTCATTTTTTCGCATCCAGGTTACAAATTCGGAATTGTTTCGTGCAGAGATGCTTTTTTTTCTGTTGGTCAGCGTGTATTTCATCATTAAAGACATTGTGTTAGTAGAAAACAAAATTAAAAACTTATTGTATATCAAGGTGTTAATTAGATTTAAAAAAATATTAAATTATTCCTTCCTCATTTTCAACTGAGACTAACCATGCACTAATGCTCAAAAATTTTGCGTAAATTCGCACTAAATTTTTTAACTGATGAATTACGATATCATTGTCATCGGGAGTGGTCCCGGTGGATATGTGACTGCGATCCGTGCGGCACAACTGGGTTTCAAAACAGCCATTATCGAAAAAGAAAATTTGGGCGGAATTTGCCTCAATTGGGGATGTATCCCGACTAAAGCTTTGTTGAAATCCGCACATGTTTTCAAATATTTGCAAAAAGCCGAAGAATTCGGCTTAAATAAAGTGGAAAATCCAGGTTTCGATTTTTCTAAAGTTATTCAGAGAAGTAGAGGAGTTGCCCAGAAAATGAGCGGCGGAATTTCTTTCCTGATGAAGAAAAACAAAATCGACGTCATCATGGGCACTGCAAAAATCCAGAAAGGGAAAAAAGTTTCTGTAGTGGATGCGGAGGGAAAAACCACTGAATATTCAGGACAACACATCATCATCGCTACCGGTGCACGTTCAAGAGAACTGCCGAATCTTCCGCAAGACGGGGTGAAAGTAATCGGGTACAGACAAGCTTTGAATCTTCCTGAACAACCAAAATCAATGATTGTGGTTGGTTCCGGGGCTATCGGGGTAGAATTTGCCGACTTCTATAATTCGTTGGGAACCAAGGTGACCATTGTGGAATTCATGCCGAACATTGTTCCCGTGGAAGACGAAGACGTTTCAAAACATGTTGAAAAATCCCTGAAAAAATCGGGAATCGAAATCATGACGAATTCTTCTGTGGAATCCGTAGATACTTCCGGAAACGGCGTGAAGGCCAACGTGAAAACGGCAACCGGTAACATTACTTTGGAAGCTGATATTCTTCTTTCTGCAGTGGGAATCGCTGCAAATATTGAAGGTCAGGGTTTTGAGGAAGTGGGAATTAAAACAGAGAAAGGAAGAGTTTTGGTCAATGAATGGTATGAAACCTCTGTTCCGGGATATTACGCGATTGGCGATATTTTACCGACTCAGGCTTTAGCACACGTTGCTTCCGCTGAAGGAATTACCTGCGTTGAAAAAATCAAAGGACTTCACGCAGAAGCTATCGATTATGGAAATATTCCAGGTTGCACCTATTGCCATCCAGAAATAGCTTCCGTTGGATTGACAGAAAAACAAGCAAAGGAAAAGGGTTACGAAATTAAAGTAGGAAAATTCCCATTCTCTGCGAGTGGAAAAGCAACTGCAAATGGTGATACCGACGGTTTCATCAAAGTTATTTTCGATGCAAAATATGGAGAATGGTTAGGTTGTCACATGGTAGGAGACGGCGTGACAGATATGATTGCAGAGGCAGTTGTGGCAAGAAAACTGGAAACTACAGGTCATGAAATCCTGAAATCCATCCATCCGCATCCAACGATCTCCGAAGCGGTGATGGAGGCGGTAGCCGCGGCTTACGGGGAGGTGATTCATATTTAATAAGAAGCAAGCAAAAGTAAAGAGAGCCAAGTTCAGCGAAGTACTTTTGATCAACAGATCAAACCATCGATACGATTCGGTGGTTTTTTTTTAAGATCATATTAAAAACTACACGCCATTTTTACTCTTTTTAATGAGGGATAAAGTGATGATTTTCTTAACTTTGAAATTGAAATGGAAAAGAAAAAACTTGGATTGGTATTATCCGGAGGAGGGACCAAAGGTGTCGCACATGCGGGAGTGATCAAATTTTTGAACGAAAAAAGTATCGAACCGGAAATTTTAGCGTGCTGCAGCGCGGGTTCCATAGTGGGTTGTATGTATGCAGTGGGGAAATCGCCTGAAGAAATTCTGCAGTTTTTCAATTCGGTATATTTCTTCAATTGGCGGCATTTTGCGATTAATCAGCCCGGATTGGTTTCGTCCAGGATTTTTAGAAATTATCTGCAGCCGATCTTTGAGGATATGAAAATTGGCGACCTTCAAAAGGATATGCGGATCATTGCTACCGAGCTGGTTTCCGGGAAACAGGTTATTTTTGGCGCAGAGTTCGGTGTGGTGGATGCGATTATTGCTTCTTGCTCCATTCCGGGAGTTACGACTCCATACATCGTCGGCGACGAAATGTTCAGTGATGGCGGTGTTTTGAACAATTTTCCGGCAGATATCATTCAGCATGAATGTGAAAAGATGATAGGGGTTTTTGTTTCCCCACCACAGGAAATCGAAATTTCGCATCTGAATTCCATCCGTGCCGTGGTTTCCCGCTCTTATGACCTGCTTTCTTACCGTACAGAGCTCTACAAATTTTCGTATTGTGATTGGTTCATCACTTCCAAGAAATTATCGCAGTACGGAACTTTCGAACGAAAAGCGGAAAGGCTTACAGAGATTTTCGAAATTGGTTATGATGCTGCGAAGGAATCTTTTGGTAGTTTTTCAAATTAAACTGCTACGTGAATTAGTGGTTAAAACAGGGATTAGAAAACATATTTCCAATATACCAAGACGCCAACTGCGACTGAGGCGAGTGCCATCAACAAAACTGCAGCAGCGGCAATATCTTTGATGATTTTCACCCGTACATCAAATTCCGGCTGGATGATATCGCAGATTTTTTCAACGCAGGTGTTGAGGATTTCCAGGCTTAGCACTGCGAAACATACAATGAGAATCAGTGCTGCATCATGGGGATTTAACTTCAGAAAAATGATGAGGAAAATATTCATGACCAACGCCAAAACCTCCAACTGAAAATTCCGTTCGGATTTCAGCATCCAGATTACGCCGCGAATGGCGTTTCCTACACTTTTAGGGAATGGGGGTTTTCTCATCAAAAATGAAATTAAGATTTAATATTAAACATTGCTATTTACCGAGCAGGGAATTTTTCTTGGGTAAAACTTTTCACCAATTTCTATCCACCATCCAAATCAACTGTCCCATGGCGACTGCTCCCAAAAGCAATTCCCGGCGGTTTACTTTTTCAAAAGTGTCTTCCGGCGTGTGGTGAATGTCGAAATACCTTTGCGAATCCACAACCAGTTCCGCTAAAGGAACACCGAGTTTTTTCATAGGTTCAATGTCGGTTCCGGCGTATTCGTATTCGAAATGATGAACTCCATAGGGAAGAAAAAGGTTTCGCCAGGATTGAATTTCTTTTCTTTTTTCCGGGCTCATCACCAGTGCAATTCCGCGTGGGGTGAATCCACCGCCATCACTTTCAATAGCGAAGATATGCTTTTCATTTTTCTTCCGGATATTTTCCGCATACTGGTTTCCACCGCGAACACCGTTTTCTTCATTGGCAAAACAGACAACACGAATTGTGTGGTTATTTTTGATTCCCAATTTTTTGAAGGTCCGCAAAACCTCTATGCTCTGAACGATTCCGGTACCATCGTCGTGTGCACCTTCGCCAACGTCCCATGAATCGAGATGTCCGCTGACCACGATGACACTTTGGTCTTTGTTTCCCGTAATTTCGCCGATTACAGAGTGGGAAAGTTTTTCACCCTTCATGGTGCAGTTGGAATTCAGTTTGGCGAAAACTTTTTCGGTTTTTAAGGTTTCCTCCAATTCATCCGCGCTTTTGGGTCCAATCGCAACTACCGGAATTTTCGCGGTGTCATCTTTATCGTAACGCATTGCACCGGTATGGGGAACATCGTCTAATGCGGAAGAAAGTGAGCGGATAATCACCGCTTTCGCTCCCTTTTTTCCGGCCCAACTCGCTGCCGAACGTCGGTACATTCCCGCATCTACGTAGGCATTTCCGGTATTTATGAATTTTTGGTTAAAGGCATAATTAAAGAAAACAATTTTGCCCTTCACATTCACTTCGGGGAGTTTGTCAAAATCTTCCTTGTTTTTGACAACGATGATTTCGGCTTCCAGGTTTTTTCCTTTTGTTCCTTCGGAATTTCCCAGAGACAACATTCTCAAAGGTTTCCATTTTCCGTTTGCGGTTTTAATCTGGAGTGATTCTTTTCCTCTCACCCAAACCGGAACCATTACTTCCTCCTTCCAAACTTTGTCTGCGCCGGCTTCTTCCAATTTTTTAACCGCCCAGTCGGTCGCTTTTTCATAAGCGGTTGATCCGCTCAAACGGTGTCCGATGTTTTTGGTTAAATCCCGCAGATTTTCATAAGCGGGGCTGTTTACCAGAATTTCGTCAGAAATTTTTTTGAACTGGATGGAGTCCGCTGTGTTTTGGGCAAATAAAAATCCGCCCAAGAAGAGCGGAAGTATTTTGATGAGGGTTATTTTCATTGTTGAGGTTCAAGATTTAGGATTCAAATTTAAAGAAAATAAACTTAATAAAATTGGGTTTTTCCTCAACGCACAGGCGCTAAGTTTTTTTGCCAGATAAGCAGGTTTACTTTGAATTAAGAAAGTCGCTGCGCAGCATCAGGTTCATCGAAAAATTCATTTTTATCCAACCTTGATAAGGATTGATACTGGTGGTTTCCCATAATGACATTTGACTGGATTCCGGTGTTTTTTCCATCTCAACTTCCGTTGATCTCAACCCTGCTTCATATCATACATCACCAATGCTGTCACCAGCTTCGGTTCAATGTAGGTGCATTTTGGCGGCATCTTGATGTTTTTGTCAGAAACTTTCAGAAGGTCATTAAAGCTGAGCGGATAAATCCCGAAACCTACTTTGAATTCGCCGGAATCCACTTTTTCTTTAATGCTCATGATTCCCTGAATACTGGAATTTCCTTTGATGTAAGTAATCTTGTCTGTGGTTTTTGGATCTTCGATTCCCAGGATGTCTTTGATGATAAATTCTTCTAAAAGGAAATGGTCCAGATCATTCATTTCGCTCTGTTTTTTCCTCAGATCATGTTTTACGTGGAGTGAATAGAATTTTCCGCCCAAATACATGGAAATGTGGAACTTCTGCGACGGAAAATAGGGGGTTTCGCCCTTTTCATGAACTAAAAAGTTTTTCTCTATTTTTTTCAGAAACTGTTTTTCGGTGAGTCCGTTCAGGTCCTGCAGAAGTCTGTTGTAGTCATGGATTTTAATTGACTGATTGGAAACGATGAAACTGTAAACGAAATTATAATGCTCGGTTCCCGTATGCTTTTTGTTTCTTTCCTGCATGTTTTTGGCGTTTAATGCGGTGGAGCCAATTCTGTGATGCCCATCAACGATGTAGAAAGAATCAATTTGCTCCAAAACTTCCTTGAACTGCTGCATCTTCAGGCGGTTGTCGATTTTCCATATTTTGTGGCGTATTCCGCTATCATCCAAATAATTGAGAATGGGGACATTTTTTTCCTCATGGTTCATCAGCAATTCCACTTTCGGATTCGCCATATAGGTGAGCAAAACCGGTTCTGCCTGTATGTTTACTTTTTCCAGATAGTAGGCGAGTTCTTCCTTTTTGTTGGTCAGCGTGGATTCGTGTTTTTTGATTTTCCCGTTTCGGAAATCTTCTACGCTTGCCAAACCCAATAGTCCGCGAAAAACCGTTTTGTTGGGTAAAAATTGTTGGTAAAGATAATAAGATGAATGGTCCTGCACGAGTTTTTTCTCCTCCAACAGTTCTTCAAAATTAGTCCTGATTTTCCTTAAATTGCGGTCCACATCTTTCGATTTGCTTACTACGTAAGGTTTGATCATCTGAATATAAGATGAGTCCACCTGGGCTTTCCTGTTGATTTCTTCTTGCGAGAAGTTATCCAAAGGATGTGTGGGAAAAATTTCGACGTAATCATCACTTGGACGAACGCCGCGAAAAGGTCTAAATATAGGCATCTTATAAATTCTTTTTAATCTGTATAATTTGCGAAGCCAGTTCTACTCCGATTTTGTTTTGTGCATCCAGTGTATTTCCTCCCAGATGTGGTGAAAGGGACAGGTTGGGGTTCATCAGGATGGTCAGTTCTGGGGCGGGTTCATTTTCGAAAACGTCCAAAGCAGCACCTGCAACCTTTCCGGACTCGATGAAGTCGAGCAGGGTGACTTCATTGATCACGCCTCCTCTCGCGGTATTTACGATGAAAACGCCGTCCTTCATTTTTTCAAATTGCGGAGTATCTATGATGTAGTCGTTTGTTTTCGGTGTATTGATGCTGATGAAATCGGTGTCTTTCAAGAATTCATCGATATTATTATGGGAAGAAACTTCAAAATTCACCTTTTGCCCATCAAAAAAATTAAGCGTTAAAGTCTTGGTGTGCGGTGTCCGGGTAAAAACTTTCACTTTCATTCCTAAAGAAATTCCCATTTTCACTACTTCCTGCCCGATTGCACCAAAACCGATCACTCCCAAAGTTTTGCCTTCCAGTTCGTGCGCATTGGAATATGATTTTTTGAGCGCCTTGAAGTTGGTTTCGCCCTCGAGCGGCATCATCCGGTTCGATTCGTGGAGAAATCTCGCCAATGAAAAGAAGTGCGCAAACACCATTTCTGCGACAGATCTGGTAGATGCATTCGGTGTATTGATTACATAGATCCCTTTGTCAATCGCATATTCCACATCTATGTTGTCCATGCCGACTCCGCCTCTTCCAATAATTTTCAGGGAAGGACATGCATCGATTAAATCCTGACGAACTTTTGTGGCACTTCTTACCAGTAAAACGTCGATCTGGTTTTCATTGATGAAATTTGCCAAATGTTCCTGGGAAACTTTTGCTTCCACCAACTCAATTCCTGCTTCTTTCAGGGCGTTTTCACCTGCTTTGGAAATTCCATCGTTTGCTAAAACTTTCATTATTTTTAATTTACCAATTTATCAATTTACCCATGTAGCAATCGCAGGCTAATCATTGAATAATCTTCAAATTTTACCGAGATGATCTACCGGTTGATTCGATTGCACAAAAATAAACGGGTGCAGTTTATTTATTTTGCTTTGTATTTTTGATGTTTGTGTTTAAGTTTTTATCTAAAATGAGGCATATTTCATCGACTTTCGCTTGAAGTGCACCATCAAACGGATAACTTTTCGCGTGTTCACACAGATACAGCCCATATCTTGTTCTTTAGCTGCAATTTTCATTTTTATAGATAAAATGGTTATTGCTGATTGGATTTTGTGCCGTGTTAATACCGGCTCCTAAACTCGTTCCAGATTTTAACAATTTATTTCCAATCACGAACTTTTTATTCTCTTCCAAAAGTTCGCAGAATTCAAAAATATTCAGGGCAAAATCCAGTGATTTGACTAAAACTGCATTTTCTTTGTTCATGGCCTAAATTTTTTGATTAATAAACATTTTTAAAATTGTGTTTCTTATAAATTGCCACATTGTTAAATTGCTGCACTGCTAAATTATTGATTTCATTACGTCAACCAAAACCTGCACGCTCTCGATGGGCAGTGCATTATATAAACTTGCCCTGTAACCTCCAAGACTTCTGTGTCCGTTCAAACCATTGATGCCGGCTGCTTTCCAGGCATTGTCAAATTCTTCTTTTCTGGATTCATCGGTCAGTTTGAAAGAAACATTCATTACAGAACGGTCTTCTTCTTTGCAGAAAGTCTCAAACATTGGATTCCTATCGATTTCACCATATAAAAGTTTGGCTTTCGCCCCGTTTCTAATTTCTGCTGCTTCTATTCCACCGTTATTTTCCAAATTTTGGAGCGTTAGAAGTGTAGCGTAAACCGGAAATACAGGTGGCGTATTGAACATGGATTCTTTCTTAATGTGCAGTGAATAATCCAGATAAGAGGGAATGTTCCGGCCCGTTTTGCCCAGGATATCTTTTTTCACGCAAACCATGGTCACTCCTGCCGGACCCATGTTTTTCTGTGCTCCCGCATAAATCAAATCGAATTTTGAAAAATCCAGAACCCTGGAAAAAATATCCGAACTCATATCGCAAACCAAAGAAGTGGGAACATCCGGGAAAGTTTTCATTTGGGTTCCATAGATCGTGTTGTTGGAGGTACAGTGAAAATAATCGTACCCTTCGCCAACCGTGTAATTTTTTGGAATAAAGGAATAGTTTTCATCTTTGGAAGAAGCCACCACATCTACCTGACCTAAATATTTTGCCTCCTCAATGGCGTTGGCTGCCCAGGTTCCGGTATCCAAATAGGCAGCTGTTCCATTCTCTGCTTTCATGAGGTTAAAAGGCACCATCAGGAACTGAAGGCTTGCTCCACCTCCCAAATAAATCACCTCGTAATCGTCACCCAATTTCAGCAAGCGTTTTACGATGGCTCTTGCTTCTTCCATCACCGGTACAAAGTCCTTGCTTCGGTGTGAAATCTCAAGAATAGACAGCCCAATTCCGTTGAAATCTAAAATCGCCTGCGCTGATTTTTCGAAAACTTCCTGCGGCAAAATGCAGGGTCCTGCGCTGAAATTGTGTTTTTTACTCATTTTTATATTTTTTGTGAATTAGCGGTCAACTTTTAATTTTTCCAGAAAATCTAAGGATATGATTAATCAGGGACGTTTTCATTTTCATTTTCTTCAAAAATCTCCCTTTAAAAAAAATCGCCCACAGTAGTGAGCGGAAAATTATTCGCCGTGAAGGAAAGCTTTTTTCCCCAGTAATTCTTCGTCAGTTTCCACATGGTCTTCATCAGGAATGCAGCAGTCTACCGGACAAACCGCAGCACACTGAGGTTCCTCGTGGAATCCTTTGCATTCGGTGCATTTATCGGTTACAATAAAGTAAATATCATCAGATACTGGTTCCTGGGGTTCGTCTGCGTCTATGGTAAGACCGGATTTCATTACTACTTTGCCTTTCAGTGCGGTTCCGTCTGAAGCGCGCCAATCTACTGCTCCTTCATAAATTGCGTTGTTCGGACATTCTGGTTCACAAGCTCCGCAGTTGATACATTCATCGGTTATTCTAATAGCCATTGCTAATATATTATTTATAAATTTGCACAAAATTAAGAAAAATCCGACAATTTTCTCCAAAAATGACAATAGAAAAACAAATTTCAGGACTTTGCAAGCTAAGTGATTTGATCAAAGGGTTCTTAGAAAAAGTTCCCGAGAACTATGATGAAATCGATGAAGAATTCCATATAATATTGAAGAAATCTGAAATTGAAAACTCGTGGTTTACGATTGAAAATCAAAAAATTGCCTTGAAGCAATGGTCAGAACTTATTTTTGAAGAGAATATAAAAAATTGGCTCTCCAATTATCAAATTGCTAAAATTCCAAAGAAAGTGGGATTGATTTTGGCAGGAAACATTCCCATGGTGGGATTCCACGATGTCATCTCGGTGGTGCTGAGTGGAAATATTCCCGTGATCAAACTTTCTTCAAAAGATAAACGGATGATCCCTTTCCTGTTGCAGAAATGGAATGCGTTCTCTGAAGGAAATGTGAAATATGAGCTGGCAGAAAGGCTGGAGCATTTTGACGCGGTGATCGCCACCGGAAGTAATAATACTGCGAGGTATCTGGAATATTATTTTAAAGACCATTTGAGCATCATCCGGAAAAACAGGACTTCGATCGCGGTTTTGAAAGGCGATGAGACCGTTGAGGAACTGCAGCTTTTGGCGGAAGATATTTTTCGGTATTTCGGTTTAGGGTGCAGAAATGTAACCAGAATTTTTGTCCCTGGAGATTTTAAAATCGACAGATTATTTGAGAATTTCTTGAATTTTAAGGAAATCATCAATCACAACGGTTATGCCAATAATTACGAGTACAATCGTGCGATTTATTTATTGAATCAGGAAAAATTTTGGGACAATAATTTCGTCATGTTGAAAGAAGATGAACAATTGTTTTCCCCGCTATCTGTGATTAATTTTTCAAGATATTCAAGTTTGGATGAAGTGAAAGATTTCATAAAGGCCAATGAAGAAAATATCCAGACGATTGTAGCAAATCCTGTTTTGGCGCTGGATTCCATCCCTTTTGGTGAAGCTCAGAATCCCGGTTTGGCTACCTATGCCGATCATGTCGATACGATGCGGTTTTTGGAGGTGGTTTAAGACCCCGACCGTTTTTGGATATTTTGGGTGCTGTATTTTTCTTATCGGAAACAAAATTTCTCTACATTTACCTAAAATTTTAAAACTATGTATCAAAACACACTCGTTGCCCATTCCTCAGAAATGGAAAGGGCGCAATTTTACAAAAAGACTTATACCCACGTGGCGATGGCTGTTTTGGCTTTCATCGCGGTGGAATCTATTTTGATTTCCATTGTTCCGCAGGAATTTATTTTCATGATGGTTGGTCAAAAATATTCGTGGCTGCTCGTTATTGGGATTTTCTGGCTTGCTGCCATGTTGGCGAATAAATGGTCGCTTTCGCAAAGTAAATCCACGCAATATATGGGTCTTGGCTTTTATGTTTTGATGGAGGCTGTTATCTTTCTGCCGTTGATTTACATTGCGGTTGCTCAAGCGGGAGGTCATGTTATTTTTCAGGCTGCGATGTTAACTGTCGCTATGTTTGCGGGCTTATCGGGAGTTGCATTTACTTCAAAAAAGGATTTTTCATTTTTAAGGACTTTTATTGTGATGGGTGGTTTTATCGCAATCGGGCTGATTGTTGCCGGTGCCATTTTCGGGTGGAATCTGGGATTGTGGTTTTCAGTCGGCATGGTCATTTTGGCGTCTGCAAGTATTCTGTATGAAACCAGCAAACTGAAAAACACCTATTCCACGAACCAGTACGTAGGAGCTTCATTGCAGCTGTTCGCGTCGGTGATGCTTTTGTTTTGGTATATCTTGAGGATTTTAATGAGCAGAAGGAGCTGAGAAAATTTTTCCGAAAAAACACATTCGTGCATTGGTGGGCCTTATTTTAACCACTCATGCACGAATTTTATTTAAAGGTCAAATTCTAAAATCTACTTGTCTTCGGATCTAAAAAAGTCACAAAAACCATGACCTCGTCCGCGAATTTCCCGGCGATTCTTTCTTCGATATTTTTCAGTTCGATTTCCAGAAAGTCCTGCCGCTTTTCGCCATTGTCAAAAACCAGCAAAAGATTCGTGTTTTTGCCTTCACTGAGCATTTCGCTTTTCACTTCCGAAAGAATGTATTTTTCCACATCGAAGAGGTTTTCAACCATCTGGTGGAGTTCGTTTTCCAGGTAATTTTCCCAGTCGTTTTTAATATTTTCTGTGCTGTGGAAAGTGATGCTCAAAATGCTCATTTTTTTTAACTTTATTTATGATGTTTGTTAGTAAGTTCTTGCGCAAAAATCGGGAATTTTTTTGTATTTTAGCACGTTATAAAAATCGAAATTCAGGAAAATCAAAGATGTTGATTAACGGATTGGTTTTCAAATCATTAAAATAGATTATGCAAAAAGAAGGAGAAAGGTTAATTCCTATCAACATTGTTGATGAAATGAAATCCTCTTACATCGATTATTCCATGTCGGTAATCGTTTCCAGAGCGTTACCCGATGTAAGAGACGGCTTGAAGCCCGTTCACAGAAGAGTCCTTTACGGTATGTACGGACTCGGCGTTTTTTCAAACAGAAAATATTTAAAATCAGCGAGGATTGTCGGAGACGTGCTCGGTAAATACCATCCACACGGCGATACGTCAGTTTATGATGCGATGGTGAGAATGGCGCAGCCGTGGAGTTTGCGCTATCCACAGGTTGACGGGCAGGGTAACTTCGGTTCCATGGACGGTGACCCACCTGCAGCGATGCGTTATACCGAAGCAAGATTGAAAAAGATCTCTGATGAGATTCTTGCGGACCTGGATAAAGAAACGGTTGATTTCCAAAATAACTTCGACGATTCATTAACGGAACCAACCGTCCTTCCCACGAAAATCCCAAATCTTTTGGTGAATGGAACTTCCGGTATTGCGGTGGGAATGGCGACCAATATGGCGCCTCACAACCTTTCTGAAAGTATCGATGCGATTGTGGCCTATATCGACAATAACGACATTACCATCGATGAGCTGATGAAACACATCATCGCTCCGGATTTCCCCACAGGTGCAATTATTTACGGCTATGACGGAGTTCGCGATGCTTTCCACACGGGAAGAGGTAGAATCGTTTTGCGTGCAAAAGTGAATTTTGAGGAAGTTGGAAACAGAAATGCCATCATCGTCACTGAGGTTCCTTACCAGGTGAATAAAGCCGATATGATTGCCAGAACTGCGGAACTGGTGAAAGAAGAAAAGATTCCTGGAATCTACGAAATCCGTGATGAATCTGACAGGCAAGGAATGAGAATCGTGTATGAACTGAAAAACGACGCGATTCCGAATGTGGTGCTCAACATGCTTTACAAATATACTGCACTTCAGACTTCTTTCAGCGTAAACAATATTGCGCTGGTAAAAGGAAGACCTGTACAGTTGAATTTAAAGGATATTATTCATCATTTCGTGGACCACCGTCATGAGGTGATCGTTAGAAGAACCGAATTCGAACTTAAGAAAGCCAAAGAAAGAGCACATATCCTCGAAGGTTTCATGAAGGTGATTGGAACCCAGGATGACCTGGACAAAGCAATTGCAATCATCCGCCACAGTGCAAATCCGCACGAAGCGAAGGAGGGATTGATGAAGGAATTCGATCTTTCGGAAATTCAGGCACAGGCGATTTTGGATTTGAGGCTCGCCCGTTTGACGGGAATGGAGCTGGACAAAATCCGTGCTGAATACGAAGAAATCATGAACCTGATCAAGGATTTGGAAGATATTTTGACCAACCTGCCGAGACGTTACGAAATCATCAAGACCGAACTTTTGGAAATGAAGGAAAAATACGGTGATGAAAGAAGAACTGAGATCGACTATTCCGGCGGTGAATTGTCCATCGAAGATTTGATTCCGGATGAAAAAGTGGTACTGACCATTTCCCATGCCGGTTATATTAAAAGGACTTCGCTTTCCGAGTATAAAGTTCAGAGCAGAGGTGGAGTAGGAAACCGTGCTGCGACCACAAGAGACGAAGATTTTCTGGAGTACATTGTGACGGCGACCAATCACCAGTACATGTTATTTTTTACGGAAAAAGGAAAATGTTTCTGGTTGCGGGTTTTCGAAATTCCGGAAGGCTCCAAAACGGCGAAAGGAAGAGCGGTTCAAAACTTGATCAACATAGAGCCAGACGATAAAATCAAAGCATATATCCGGACCAACGATCTGAAAGATTCCGAATATGTGAATCAAATGAACGTGGTGATGATCACCAAAAACGGAACCATCAAGAAAACTTCGCTGGAAGCTTATTCCAGACCAAGAACGAATGGGGTCAATGCGATTGAAATCCGTGATAATGACCAACTTTTGGGCGCAAGACTGACCAGCGGAAATTCCGAAATCATGATTGCCACCAAAAACGGAAAATGTATCCGTTTCCCTGAAGAAAAGGCAAGAGCAGTAGGCAGAAGCTCCATCGGTGTTCGTGGGATTTCCTTGGATCATGGAGATGAAGTTATTGGTATGATTGTTGTGAATGACGTGCAGAATGAAACCGTTTTGGTGGTTTCTGAAAAGGGTTACGGAAAGCGTACTGCAGTGGAGGATTACCGTGTGACTAACCGTGGAGGAAAAGGAGTAATTACTTTAAACATCACCGAAAAAACAGGAAATCTGATTGCGATTCAGGCCGTTACAGATGAAGATGGATTAATGATCATCAACAAATCGGGTGTTGCCATCCGGATGAATATGGATGAAATGCGGGTGATGGGAAGAAATACACAGGGTGTACGAGTAATCAACCTTAAAAAAGGAGATGAAATTGCCGCCATCGCAAAAGTGGAAATGGATAAAGAAGTGGTAGAAGATGAATTGGAAGAGACAGCTGATTCCATGAACGCCGACCAGACAGCGGGCAATATGGCTGATTTAGGTGACCTGAAAAATATGGAGCAACCGGAAGCAATTGAAAACGAAGAAGATCCGGAAAATTCTGCTGACGGTTCCGAAGAATAAAATGTAAAACAATCTTATCTTATCATTAAAAATGAAGAAAATATTTTTAAGCATTGCAGTGGTTTCCATCACTTTCGCAATGGCACAGAAAAAAGAGATCTCCAACGCGGTGAAGGCCATTGACGGGGGAGATACCGCCACAGCAAATGCGCAGATTTCCGCAGCTGAGTCTGCAATGAATGGGAATGTTTATTTGCTGGAGCCGGCTCTTCAGGAGCAGTATTATTATGCAAAAGGACTTGGCTTGCTGAAAACGGGAAAAGTTGCTGAAGGAGCAATCTATTTAGCAAAAATCAATGATTTTGCCAAAAACAAAATCTACTCCGGGAAAGATGCTTCCAAAAACAGAGTTTATTTCGTGGGAAAAGCTGCTGCAGACGCTTCCGGAATCCAGGGTCTGAAAGAGGAAACTTACAGTCCGACTCTTTTGCAGAGCGTGGAAAAGAATATTTTTCCTTTAGCCGACAAAGCCAACAAAGCTGCGATCGATGCCTTTAACCAAAAGAATTATGATTTATCGGGGAGTAAATTTAAGGAAACCTATTACCTTTTGAAAGCTGCCGGAAGTGACGACGGTTCAATCCTGCTAAATGCGGTAACCGCTTATACCAATGGGAAAAACAATGTGGAATCCATCAAAATTTTTGAAGAGTTGATCGCGATGGGCTATACCGGAGTTCAAACCAACTATTTGGCCACCAACAAAAAGTCCGGGGAACAGGAGAAAATGAACAAGACCATTTTTGATTTCCAGAAGAAACTGGGCGATGCATCGGAATATAAAGACTTCAAGATGGAAACATCACCAAGTGTAGAAAAGCAGATCTACCAGAATCTTACCGATGAACTTTATACAGAAAAAAGGTATGATGAAGTGATAAAATATGCGGATATGGGACTGAAAAAGTTCCCTAATGATGAGAAACTGATCAATATCAAAGGATTGGCCTATTTCAGTTCGGGGAAATCAGCGGAATTTATTGAGATTCTTAAAGCTCAGGTTGCAGCCAACCCGAAAGACGTTGACAGCTGGTACAATCTGGGAATTATGCTGAAAAGTGATCCTGCACAATATGAAGCTGCAAAAGCTTCATTCCTGAAAGCGATCGAGCTTAATCCCAATTATTCCAATGCGCTTCAAAACATCACCTTCCTCATCATGGGAGATGACAGCAAGGCGATCGATGATTACAATGCGGCCAGAAAATCCGGAAAGATTGATGCCGCCAATAAAATCATGGAGGCAAGAAAGAAAAGGTTTGCCGAAGCATTGCCTTATGCAGAAAAGTGGTACCAGACTGACACCAACAACCTCGATGCGGTGATTCTGTTGAAAGGACTATATATGTCCACAAAAAATGATGCGAAATTCCAGGAATTCAAAGCAAAAGAAGCTGCTTTGGAAGCTGCAGGAAAAAAATAGTTGGAACATTTTTCCATCCTCAGGATATGCTGAATTTGTTTTCAGCATATTTTTTTTGCTTTTCGAGACCATTCATATACAGGTTCTGAACCCTCGGAATGCTTCAATATTCACTGTTATTATGCTTAAATCCAGGAACCGTTAATTTCCTTTAAAATTGGAAAATACCATTGCCAACCCTCGTTTTTTTCGTAATTTCACCCAGCAAAAATTCAAAAAATATGACGACTTCTGAAAAAATATCGGCGCTTCGCCAAAAAATGTCCGAAAATAAAATCGACGCCTTCATCGCCTATTCCGCAGATCCTCACATGAGCGAGTATCTGCCGCAAGAATGGCAGGAAAGAGCCTGGATTTCAGGATTCACCGGTTCTGCAGGATTTGTGGTGATTACTCAAAATAAAGCCGGTTTATGGACGGACGGCAGATATTTCGTGCAAGCCGCCATAGAACTTGAAAATTCCGGGATCACTTTAATGAAAGAAGGCGAGGAAGAAACCCCAAACTATATCGACTGGATCATCTCCGAAATTCCGGAAAACGGAACGGTAGCCGTGAATGCTTTGGCTACTTCCAATGCGAATTGGGAATTGCTTACTAAGCAACTGAACTCAAAAAATAGAAAGCTGGTTGATTTGCCATTGCTAAAAGAGATTTGGACAGACCGAAACCCGAATGCCAAAAAGAATCCGGTTTTCGTACACCCCATCGAAAGAGCGGGAAGATCGGTGACCGACAAACTTTCAGATATCCGAAATAAAATGGAGGAGCTCGGTGCAACTGCCCATATCATTTCCAGTTTGGATGATGTTGCATGGACTTTGAACCTGCGCGGAAGCGATGTGCAGGCCAATCCGGTTTTCCTCGGCTATATTATTCTGACGAAAAATAACGCAGGCCTGTTTGTTGATCTGGAAAAACTGGATCATGATGCGAGAAAACAGATGGATAATTCTTTTGTGAAAATGCGTCCTTATGAGGAGTTTTTCCCGGCACTGGACCGCATGAAAGACGAAAAAATCCTCATTTCGCCCAACAGTAACCAATCGATTTTTGAGCATTTAAAGAATGATAATACCTTTATCAAAGCACCTGTTCCGGGAAATCTGATGAAAGCCATTAAAAACGAAACCGAACTCGAAGGCTTCAGAACTGTGATGCAGCGTGACGGAGTAGCCATGGTGAAATTCCTTTACTGGCTGACTCATCAAGCGGGAAAAGAAGCGATGACCGAGTTTTCGATTGGCGAAAAGCTCCGCGATTTCCGTGCGGAAGGGAAAAATTTCGTGGGCGAGAGTTTCGGCTCAATTGTCGGGTATCTTGACAATGGTGCCATCATGCATTATTCCGCGAAAAGTGAAGGAAGCAAGGAAGTGACCAATGCTTCATCGATCCTGGTGGATTCTGGCGGACAATATCTGGAAGGGACCACCGATATTACCAGAACGCTGGCTTTAGGTGCGGTGTCTGATGAATTTAAACACAACTGTACTTTGGCCCTGAAAGGTTTGATCCAGCTTTCTATGCTGAAATTCCCTAAAGGAACCCGTGGGGTGCAGCTGGATGCTTTTGCGAGGATGGCTTTGTGGAAAGAGGCAAAAGATTACAATCACGGAACCGGTCATGGTGTGGGAAGTTTCATGAATGTGCATGAAGGTCCGCAGAACATCAGAAAAGACATGAATCCGCAAGAATTGATTCCGGGAATGGTGGTATCCAACGAACCGGGATTCTATCTGGATTATCATTACGGAATCCGTCATGAAAACCTGATCGCAGTGAAAGAATGGAAGAAAAGCGATTTTGGAAATTTCTATGAATTCGAAACGTTAACGGTTTGTCCTTTTGACCGAAATGTGATCGATGTTTCTTTACTGACCGAGCCGGAAAAAGACTGGTTGAACCGTTACCATCAATGGTGTAAAGAAAAACTGGAAAACGATTTGGAGGGCGAAGTGAAAACCTGGTTCCTGGATCAGGTGAAACCTCTGTAAGCTAAACCAAGAGTAAATATCGGAAAAAGCCGGTTCCACGCGGAACCGGCTTTCTTTATTTTCCTATTTTTTCTATCTTAAAACCGTCATGTGCCAAAATCAAGCTTTCGGTGGCCAGATTGCTATCGTTGGAAATCAGGACCGGTCCTACATATTTTGCAGGGAAGGCGTTCTTCAATTTCCAGATCATGATCGGTTGGTGTTGGTGGTCCAGCAAATGAATCACCACATCCCTTCGTTCCACGGTGCCAAAATTGTTGGTATTGATCCATTCAAAAAACTGATTGTCACCCTGGATGATATTCCTTTTTAACACCACTTCCGAAAATCTGGTGATTCCGGGAATTTTCAGTTCCATATTTTCCGGGGAATTGCCGTTGCGCAATGCCAGTACATCCACCGAGATATCCAGTCCGCTGATTTCCAGAAATTCCACTCTGTTCCCGCCCCATTCTGCCATGAAATGGTAGCGGTTGATTGTTTTTGGTTGAGCCATGATTATAAGTTTTAAAGTTGAAATCAAAATTACAAAAACGGTTTGAAAAATGGCAGGAAAAATCTCTTTCAATTTCCCTAAATTTGCAAAATGAATCAGGACACCATCTGTGCATTGGCAACGGCAAACGGAGTAGGAGCCATCGGAGTTATCAGAATTTCGGGGATAAAATCCTTTGAAATCGTCAACAAAATTTTTCAGGGAAAAGATCTGACGAAAGTGGCGTCCCACACTGTTCATTACGGTTTTATCCTCGATAAAGATCCTCAAAAGCCGGAAGCAGACTCTATCGATGAAGTGATGGTTTCCGTTTTCAAAGCGCCGAAAACCTTTACCGCAGAAGATTCTGTGGAAATCTCTTTTCACGGATCGCCTCATATTGCGAAAAAGTTGCTCGAAGTCCTGATTAAAAACGGCGCCAGAATGGCGAAAGCCGGCGAATTTACCATGCGTGCCTTCATGAACGGAAGAATTGATCTCAGTCAGGCGGAATCCATTGCTGATTTGATCGCCTCTGAAAATGAAGCGTCTAGAAAAGTGGCATTAAACCAATTGAAAGGCGGGATTTCCAGTGAGATTTCCGTTTTGCGGGGAGATTTGCTGAACTTCACTTCTTTGGTGGAGCTGGAACTTGATTTCGGGGAAGAAGACGTGGAATTTGCGGACCGGACCGCCATGAACTTGCTTCTGAACCGTCTGGAAAATAAACTGAATTCGCTCATCGAAAGCTTTCAGTATGGAAATGCCATCAAGAATGGAGTAGATGTCGCCATTATCGGGAAACCCAACGCCGGGAAATCCACTTTGCTAAACGCTTTGCTGAAAGAAGAGCGGGCGATTGTTTCTGATATTGCCGGAACTACGCGCGATACGATAGAGGAGGTTTTGCACATCAATGGAAATGCTTTTCGGCTGATCGATACGGCAGGATTGCGGGAAACCACCGATGAGATTGAGAAAATCGGAGTGGTAAAAGCCAAAGAAAAGGTGGAGAAAGCATCGGTTTTGGTTTATCTGATTGATGCCCATTGCAGCGATATTTCCGGGGACATCCAAATGCTGAACGAACTGATGCGCCCAGATTTAAAAACTGTCATCTGTCTGACGAAGATTGATAAAACCCTTCATTCCACTGATCATCTCGAATCTTCAGAATTGGTTTCTCAACTCGATTCCGGAGTTCGGAGTTCGGACTTCAAGCTGCTACAAATTTCGGCTTTGGAGAACCAGAATCTTCAGGCGTTAAAAGATGAACTTACCAGTTTTGTTGAAAACCTGAAAACGGAAGAAAATACGATCATCACGAACCAGCGTCATTACGAAGCGTTGCAGAAATCCCTGGATTCAGTAAACAGGGTGAAATCTGCCATTTCACAGGGAATCCAGACCGAACTTTTGGCGTATGAACTTCGGAATGCTCTGGAACATCTTGGAGAAATTTCGGGTGAATTTACGAATGATGAGGTTTTGGGGAATATTTTTTCTAAGTTTTGTATCGGTAAATAACATAACCTCTTTAAAAAGCCCATTAATAAAGACAAAAATGAAAAAACTCTTATTTTATGAGAGTTTAGAAAAAGTTTTTCTTTTCCTTTTGTTTCTTTTTATATGGTTTATCATTCCAAAGTTGTAAGTATTATTTAATGATTTTAATTTTAGGTAATTAAACTTATTAAAATCAATAAAAAAATGACAGCTTACACCAGAAAAAGACCGCTCAAAGAAAAAGGAAAATTTGCTTTGTATTTAGATTTATTTGCCCACGGAAAACAATGGCAGGAAAATCTGAAACTTTACCTTGAACCTGAAAAAGGAAATCCCACTATCAAACAAATGAATAAACAAACCTTAGCGATTGCAGAAAAGGTAAGAGTGGAACGACTACACCAACTTCAAAATGAAAGTTTCGGAATTAAGAAACCAACAAAAATGTATCTCAGTTTCAATACATTTTTTCTTGAATTGTGGGAAGAAAGAAAAAGAACAGGAGTAAATTTTGCAACTTGGGACAGTGTTTATAAGCAATTGAACAATTTTAACAAGAAGATTTTGTTTACTGAGATTACAGAACGATTAATGGAAGAGTTCAAAGCATATTTATTGAAAAAACTTCATCAAAATTCAGCTTCCCAGTATTTCAATATCTTCAAGCACTCGGTTCACGAAGCATACAGAAGAAAATTGATAAAAGACAATCCTGCAGAAACGGTAAAATTTATCAAAGAAGTAGAAACCCATAGGGAATATTTAACTAAAGAAGAAATTGAAAGATTAATAGAAGCAGATTGCAGATATGATGTTTTGAAAAGAGCCTTTTTGTTTTCTTGTTTCACAGGACTACGTTGGTCGGATATTAATAAACTCACTTGGAAAGAAATTCGTGAAGTAGACGGCGTTCATCATATTATTTACAGTCAGAAGAAAACCAAACATTCGGAAGTCTTACCAATCTCGGATAGTGCGGTTAAGTTAATGGGAGAAAGAAAAGAAGACGAAGACCGAGTATTTTCGGGATTAAGATATTCTGCATATATGAATACAGCACTTTTACAGTGGTGTATTAGAGCAGGAATTACTAAACACATAACTTTTCACTGTGGAAGACACTCAAATGCCATTTTGCTCTTAAATAATGGTGTTGATATTTATACAGTATCTAAAATGTTGGGACATAGAGAATTAAAAACGACTTCGGTATATGCGAAAGTATTGAACAATACCAAGATAGAAGCTGTGAATAAGTTGCCTGCTTTTAGGGTGTAAAAATTTCCTCTTTAACCAAAATTTATAAGAAATGAATCTGTAAGAAAATTTTAGTTAAAATTATCTTGATATAAACCAAATAAAAAGACTTAGGAATTGAGTAGGGAAACTAATTTAAACCCGATGTTTTTTTGTTTTTGTAATTCATTCAAAAATAAAATTATACAGTCTATTGGAATGTTATAATGTCGTTGGTTGTAATTCCCTTATCTGATGAAAAATCTATTTCAAATTTTGGAAGGAATGAATCAGCTGATGTAATTTTGATAAAGAAAGTTTGTCCATGCCATTTTAGTTCTGTAATATTAAAAAGATCTCCAATTTTAAGAGCCTTATATTTTGTATTTGAAGTAAGAGCTTCAATATTTATACATCTTTCTTCAATTATTATAGATTGCATCTTAGATAAAACTTTGGTTAACTCATTCTTCATATATTTTTTACTATCAAATTTATCTTTGGTAATAGATTTAATAAATTCAATGACTTTTTTATATCTGTTTGATAAATCACTAATGTTTTCAGTTTTTATCGACTGAAACTCAACATCAAATAGCTTAATTTTTTCCTTATCATCATCTGGACTAACTGATGGGTTTTTGTAGAGAGTTTCAAGGGAGCCAGTGTCAATAATGAAAAAGCCTGCTTTTGCTAAGACTTCAATTGCTTTCTTACTTGAAGATATCAGGAGTTCAATTTTGGCTAAAATTGCAGGTTGATTAAGTATTTTCTTTATTGTATCAGACTCTTTCAAAACCAACTCAAGTGCTAGGCTTTTTGAATTATCAGTTTTTCTCTTAATTCTATCCATATGCACATAGATTTTTTCCTCTGTATCGAGGTCTTTAAATTGATCGTCAGCCAATGCGATTAATGCATCTATAATAGAAGATAGATTATCTTTTATGTTTCTTGAAATATATTGTTGAATGTCAGTTGCAATCGCAGACATTTCCTTAACAACAATAGGATGATTATTAAATTTGTCAAGTAATTTACTCTCAATCAGGTTATCTAAGTCGCCAATATAATATGAAGGTTTGTTGATTGCAGTACAAAGTAAATGAAGTGTAGAAAAATCATCTTTTCCTCCAGTCTCTACAATACTAAAATCATGTCTGCTAATGTCAAGATCAATAGCATCCAACACTTTTTTAAAAATAACCTTGTCTCTAAATTCCTCGCAAAATATGACTGCTTTTGAATGTGCAAGTAGCCATTTTTCAGAGTCTAATCTCAATAAGCTTTTTTCCAAATGCAGTTTTTGTCCTTCAGATAAAGTAGAAAAATCTGCTTTTTTACCGTTAATTTCTTGAGGGTCGGAAAAAAATGTTGCCTGTTCTAATTCTTCAATAGATTCTGGAGAAAAAAGAATCGGCGAATGTGTAGCAAGCCAAAATTCAATATCCTGCTCATCACTTAAACGGATCATCTCATTTTTTAAAAAACGCTGTGCTTCTGGATGTAGAGAAAGCTCTGGTTCATCAATGAAATATTTATTTGAAAGTCCTGAATTGATAAGAGTTAAGAGGATTAATAATTCTCTTAGACCAGCACTTTCTCCTCTTAAATCGTATCTTGGAATTGTTACGGATTCAAAACTATCATCATCCAAACCAGATGTTATTTTAAAATGTTCTGATCTCTCTACGATCTCAACTGAAAAATTCCTTCCAAGCTTACGTGATAATATTTGAAAAACGCTGTATCTTAGAATTGAATCTTTTCGGAGTAAAGCCATTGCAATTTGTTCTGGTGCTGTTTTACTTTTTTCACGATATTCCTTAAGTGTTCTTTCACTTTGTGCTTCGGAAAATTGAAAAGATCCTTGTGGTCTTTGTTTAGGAATATAATATCCCTTATTTGAGGTGCATAGTTTATCTAACGCTCTAGTTTTTCCTGTACCATTAGGACCTACTAAGTAATGTATTTTTGAAATCATGGCATATATGTCTAAATTGTCTTAATAATCAATAATTTCAAATATAAATATTTTTCTTAATAGCTAATCAGAAAATGACATATTACTAATTAAGGTTAAATATATCAAAATTACTATTTTTGAGAAATAATTTATAAATACATGGCTAAAGAAGATATACCCTTTGAATTATTAGATATACTTGATCCAATTGTAAAAAGTAATAAAGATAAGGTTAGCATTTCTCATTTTTTGAATGATAAAAATGAACTTGTTTTTGACTCTAATAATTTTAAAGACAAATTTTATTTCAAAATCAATTATAAATTACAAAGGATGGCGCAAGTAAATAACGCATCTAAAAATGTTTATTTAGTTACATATTATCCATATACCGAAAATAAGCTCAAAGAATACAGTGCAGAACAAACGGCAGATAATATAAAACAACTTTTTACAAATTGGTTGTCTTATTTGGATAAATATGAAAATACAAGCACTTTTTTAGATGACCCCCTTATAGAAGCTTATCAGAAAGATATTTTTAAAAATACTTTGAAATTTTTGCCTGAACCTGATGATGATAAGCCGTATCCTCTAATGGCTCAAATGAATTTTATTGATTATTTGGAGAATCTGGAGAATATTATAAAAGAAGAAATTTCCTCAAATAAAAATCAGGAAGATAAAAAGAATCTAAAACACTCATTAAAACATATTGAAAATATCAAAGAAAATATTAATAAGCTATCAAAAGGAGAAATTAAGAGTAAATTCTCATTATCATTAGCATATATAGCAAAAGCCAGTTTGAAATTTTTCACACAACTTACAGCTGAAATAGTAAAAGAAGTAGCAGTTAAAGGTATTATTGGAAGCTAATACCTTTAAATATAAAAATATCATCGGTAAAGTAAAAAGGAGAGGAGCATTTCGGCTTCTCTTTTTTTGTTTTCCAATGTTAAATAATTATTAACAATTAGATGTAAATTTCCGAAAGCCAAAATTTTTCACTATGTTTAAAATAAAGTATAAAACAAAACAATTATGAGGTTGAATTAATTAAAAAAAACGGACAAACAAAAAGATAACATTAACAACTAAAACTAACAGTAAAAAAACAGAAAACATTATTTAGCCACAAACTAATACCTTCCGTTGCTGTCTTCAAAATAAAAATATTTTAAGATTCTCAAGCAACTTTTCTTACCCTGATTTATCAGGATTCAAAATCGTAAAGGTGGATTCTTCCACTACAAAATCGCACATCGTTTCGAGCAGAATTTTTCTGCAAGTATTAATTAAATCCAATTATTTAATATGGACAAGAACAGTGTTGCGATATCTGAAATCATTTCGCAAGTTTTAAAAGGTAATAACAAGCTGATTTTCAAAGACTTTTTGGATGTCAGCGAAGCGGCTGCATTCCTAGGTGTAACCAAAGGATGGATGTATAAGCTCAATTATCATAAAATTATTCCATACTACAAACCTCACGGAAAAAAAATCTATTACAAACGAGAAGACCTGTTAAGTTATTTATCGGGTGGGAAACATTATTCCTCAGCAGAATTAAACGAAAGAGCTAACGAAATATTAAAAAATTTAGAAAATGTTTGATTCCGTTAGCTTTAAGATAGAGAACTTTCAAAAGCAGGATTTTGCTCATTTGATTGAAAATTATGTTTACAAAGAACCTCAAAATTTTGGAAACAAATTCTTGGTGGATTGGCAGAATCTAAGAATCAATTTTTATCCTGAAACCAAGATTGTAAATGTGAAAAATTCGGCTCATAAATTCTTCAATAGGGAAATTGAAAAAAATGATTTGGGGAACTCCGATGATTTTACCAGACCCAATCTGATAAGAACGATTTCCTTGTTAGAAGAAGGATTCAGCCGAGAAGCAAAAGAAATGAAATTATTCGGAAGATTGGAATATGGAATTAATATTCCTACAGGAAATCTCAATCCTTATGATGATATTATTTGCAGATACCAGTCTATTGTCAAGAATTTCACGAATCCTTTCTACGATTTCTATAATCCAAAAGGAAAAGTTTTTGCAAAATTCTGTCCATTTTCTCATTACACGGTAAAATGTTACTCAAAAGGACATCAAATGGGAATCCCGAAAATGAATGTATTGAGGTATGAAATCGCCAATCACACCTTGGAAGAAACAAGACGACTTTTCAAAAAAGCAGATGTTTCAGTGGAAGATTTAAAGAAAAAGCAAATTTGGATTCTGTGCTTAGAAAAATTGCTTGAAATCTACGAGCTGATTAGGGTGATTCCGACAGGACAAGACGGAGAAGAATTGTATTCGCAGATGCTGTGTTATTCAAATTCTTTGATAAGAAAGGATTTCAAAAAGAATTTAGCGAAATACCAAAACACTCTCAAAGAGGTTCACGATAGTTACAAAAACAGCAAAAATAATGTTCATTCAGTGGTAAAAGAATCTTTGGACGAGCAATATTTAAAGTTGGTAAATAAAACAAAAATAGTAGTAAAAAAATCGGAATCATTAACCTTAAATCTTTAACAATTATGGAAATTAAAGCTTGCAGAGGAAGTCCACTAAATTGTAAAAAAAATCGTCAAAAATTATGACCTGTTGGTCATATAAAAATTCAAAAAAAGTTCAGTAATTTATAATATATAGCTGAACTTGAAATTAATTAACATTATTATAACAAAAAAAATTAGATTATGCGTAACAACGATAATAATATTTCAGAAATTAATGAGCATTTTGAAAAATTCGGCTATGAATATGTTTTAGATGCTAATGACTTACTAATAAGAGAAATTAATAAAGCGGAACACCCTATAGATTTAATATTTGATGATTCACGTGAATTGAGCCGTTTTATTGATGATGTTTTGAGAAAAACATCCAGACAGGTATATTACATTTCTTCTTTTGAGATAGAAGATAAAACCATATTTTACTATAAAGAGATTGATGAATGTATAGCGTATGGCATAACTCCACTTACAGAAAAAAATGAAAAATGTTTATATGATGATGTCACTTATTTAGTAGACTTACGCAGACTAAGCAGCTGTTCTATAAAGCAATTAGATGAATTATTTCAAAGGTTATTCGAAGATGACAAACTTTTTGGTGGTGTTCCGATTGTATTTATTAGTAATAGTCTGGGCGATATTAATGGTTATATAGTCTCTCCTTAAAACGCCATCAACATATTGACAATCAATAAATTAATTGTAATTTTTCTTGTTTTTCTTTGCAGGATTTTGTATATTTGAGCATTAAAACCTTGCAAATATGTT
>NZ_JACBFP010000012.1 GCF_021401085.1 Chryseobacterium sp. R2A-55 | reverse complement strand
TGGTTATTTCTGCTTTTTGAAGTTTACGTAATTCAATAACTTCTAAGTCATTTTCGCCAAGTTCTTCAACAGCATCATCGATGCTTTTAATTCTTTCGGTAACGTCTTTTGGAAGTGGTGCGAATTTTACTGTTCCGCTTTTTTCATCGAAAGATTCTACTTTGAAGCCTTCCGGAATTTGAATTTTTAGTGTGTTCATTTTTAATGATTTTGTTTTTTTAATTCTTTAATAGCACGTCTGACATTGGCAATTTCACGGATCATCACAGCGCATACGGCGCCGCCAATGAAGTGGATGATTCCGAACAGTAGTAGTGAATTCATTTATAATTTGATTTTAAGATGTTTTGTAATGCAAAAATGATCTTCGATAATTCCGTGCGGTTCATTTCCTTTAAAGGCAATTTCACCGGGCTTCTGTCGCTTTTCAGCCAACCGCCCAAACGCTGCAGATCCACAAAATGCGGATTGGCTTCCTGAACCCAGCCGAGCTGATGACAAAGACTGAGCACCGTCTTGTGCTGTGTATTGTACTTATCAAACAATGCCCAGGAAGAATGATCCAGTGTTTTTCCGGTGTTAAAAAAATAGATCAGTTCATCAGCCTGTAATCGGTTAAGTTCTGTAATGGAATTTACTTCCACTCCCATCATTTCGCTGATCGCTTCCAGCCGTTCTTCCCGGTTTCGGAATTTACCGCTGCAGATGGTTTGCAGCTGCTGGATTTGTGGTTTAGTGATTGTTGACATAAGGCTTTTAAATTATAATGGAGGTTTATAAGGTCTCCGGCATTTACCGGAGACCTATTGTTATTAATCTTCTTTTGGCAGTAAAAAGGTGAGATCTACAGTTTCCGGAAGGTTCACGCCGGTGATCGAAAGCGGTAGACTCTTTTCAACGCCTGAACCGTCGGTGAAATAAGCTTCGATAAACCACTTTGACAGTTTCGGGCGGTAGTTGTTTTGGATTACTTCCACGCCGCGCTGTAAATCACTATCCGGATAATCACGGTCTGCAATCTGTCTGAGCTCGAGAACTTTTTTACTGTCCAGATCTCCTTTGGTGTTTTTCTGCAACAAACGGGTGATGGCTCCGATAAGTTTTTTTGAATTATCATCTTTGGCCAGCGTTCCTAGGAACCGGTGTACCATTGCCAGTCCGTAACCGGCATCATCTGAATATCCGTCGGTAATCCGGTAACCTAACTTTATAGATTGCGAACCGAAAGTAACGGTGTGGCTCTGTTGGTTGCTCTTCACGCCCATAGTTTCAATCTTCAGTTTCAGATAATCGATGAAGTCCCGGAATACTTTTTCTTTGGCTTTGGCCAGATTGTCGGATGCTTCCTGAAGTAAGGAAAACGATGCGGGCACCACTTCTTTGGCGATATCTTCCAGCGCCTGAAGGTTCTGTGCGCGTTCGTCTTTTTCCTTTTTTTCCAGCTCGCGCGCCTGGGTGATGATTGCTTTTCTTTCTTCCGGTGAAAGTTTGGTAATATCTACTGTCATGTTAAAATGTATTTATAGCCATTGCAGCTGTGGTTAATATTCGTTTAGCCTCACACTCTTTATTGGCAAACTTTGTCAAATCAAATATGATTTCAATCGGATTGCCTTGTGCAAAAAGTATAGTTGGACGCTTATTATCGTCGTTGGAATAGGTGCAAAAAAGCGTAGAACCTTTCGGGGCGTTTTTTACAAGTGCTTCAAACTGTTTTTCAAATTCTTCTGGTGTCATAAATCGTTTTTTTTAAAGTGTATTGTTTAGAATAATTAACTGTCTTTTGTGTTCTCTGAGTTCTTTCAGTCGGTCGTGGAGCTGATCGTAATCGGCTTTATCTTCAACCGTTTCCATTGCTTCCTTCGTGGTGCGGATCATCATATCCAGTACCGCTTCTGTGTATGGGAATTTTTCATTATCCATCGGTTTCTTCCGGGATTGGTTGATTTAATAATTCCAGCTCTTTTACAAAGATTCCATTCTGTTCTTCCGAACTTTCAATCTGGTTGATCATGAGCTGTGCCGCCTGTTGCAGATTGCAGTTTCGCAGATTGGTGAAATGTTCACCATCAAATGCCAGGAAAAGGCACGGAACTTTAGCATCACTCATTTTTTGAAGGATGTCCTTCACTTCTTGTTTTAACTCTTCTGTCATAATTTTTAATTGAGATTAAATTGATATTTAGGTTTTGTTCTCTCTTTTGGTTTTACAGTTCGGATCAGCGAAGCCGGATAATAGTTCTCGAGATCCATCGCGAAGTCGTACAGAAACTTGTAGTAAGTTTTGGCAGAATCCTGTATCTGGTTCATCATGTATCCGCCGTATTCATTGACCATCCTGTTTTCTACCAGGATCTGCCACTGTTTGTTGTAGTATACGAATAGGCTTTCGTTTGAAATCAGGTCGCGGTCCTTATGAAAGAACTTCATCGCCATAGCTTCACACCAGGTCACAAAAAACTGATGAATCAGGTTATCGTAACCCCAGTCGTTGTAACCCAGCGCTTTTTTTACCAGCGTTCGGTTTGGGTTGTTTGGGTTGGTGATTGTTTTCATTGTTGTGAATTGTTTTTTTTACTTAATTATATCAGATCCGTGAAGGATCATTGCTTTTTCTTGGTCGATAACGAACTGTCCGCCGGTGGTTCTGCCGCCTACTGTAGCAACCAAACCTTGCACTCTCACAATTCTGTCCGCCATTCGTTTGATCATCTTTGCTGTGGCGGTGTAAGGTTCACCACGCTCTTCATGCGCCAGGAAGATGAAGAGTTTGTCCGGGTTTTCTTTCACCAGTTCCTGCAGACCGCCGTTCTTTAGTTCATCGCTGTAAAACGTCACGTTGTCGATGAAAACCAGTTTCGGTGCGTAGCGCTTTTTAAGCGATTCCCGAAGCTCCGCAAGTGGCAGATAACCGTAGGCTTTGAACTTCTTGTTTTTGGGGTCAAAATGCGCCCTTTGGATCACTTCCTGGAAAGTTAATCCTAAACCCTCCTCAGCTGAGATATAAAGCACCGGTTCAAGTGTGCTAAGGAATTGAGCCAGCAACATGGCGAACCACGTTTTTCCCTGCTTCTCTTCGCCGTAGATGATCCAAACCTTTCCGGTTCTTTCCGGCTTCCCGAAGATTTCCAGCCAGATACCCACGAGTTCCAGGATCTTCATTTTCCGGCTCAGAATGTTACTTACTGTGTAGGTCCTCATTTACGCCGAAATTTTAATGAGCGTTTCTAAATGACGCAGTGTAGCTTCTTTTTTAAGACATTGTTTAACCAAAGTTTCTACCGGTTGGGTTCCGGTGTGGTTGGCGGTGGCAACCTGCGTAAGCAATTCACTGTAAAATGCCTGTTTATCAAGTACGCCATTGGGCGTAAGCTGAATGAATTCGTCTGAAAATCGGCTGAATATTTCAGCAAAACCAACTTTCTTGTTATTGATCCCTTTCTGGATCTTGTTTCTCAAACCATCGGCACCCATCATCAGCCATCCGCAGTTACCGTCGCAGGAGTTCCAGAGTTCTTTCAACTCCAGAAAGGCGGTATATTCCAGGTCACCAACTTCATCCAGAATAAAAACAGGAGTTTCGAGTTGATTGATGTAATACTTCAAATTCTCTTTTACATCCACGTACTTTCCTTTGTTATCAATACCGAGCGTTTTTGCGAAATGTCTCACGAATAACTGTTTACTTTTCGCCTGTGAGCAATCGATGTAAAAAGCGTTTCGCATGGTTTTTACGATGTTTTTTGCGCTGAAAGTCTTACCGATACCACAAGCATCCACAAGGACCATAGAGCGCGCATACTGCTGACAGAACTGAATACTGCTTTCGATTTCTGTATATACTTTGGTTCGTACCACTTTCCAGCTGCTTTTCTTATTGTTCACGCCCAGTTCTCTGCCGATCTGCAGCCATTGGCTTGGTGAGATAAGTCCGTCGATTTCGCCTTTATTCAGTCTGCTGAAAACAGCTCCATTAATTCCGTAGATCTTTGCAAACTGGCCGTCCGTTCCGCCGAAATTTGGGCGGCGTTCGAGTAATGCCGTTCTAACCTGCTGTTTGTACTCTAATGATAATTCCATGTTGTGTAATTTTATTGTTATTTAAAGAATGAGTTTTGCCAGCTTACAGATGGCACCATGGCCATTTTTTCAGCTTCATCGGTATCTATGATTTCAGCGTCTGTGGTTTGTGGCTGGAACCGGTTGTGCTCCATGCCCGGGATAAAGAATCCGTTTTTTGGTTCTGGTTTCGGCTGCTGGAAGATGTTGACTTTCATCAGTGCTTTTTCCTGGTGACGGATAAAACCTTCCACGGTGGAAACATAGCTGCTCTGGATCTCGCGCGCTTCATCATCAGCTGCTGTCCGTTCAATGACCGCTCTATTGTATTTCGGCATTTCCTGCACTTCGCAGATGAATCTGCCTTCATAGAATGCGAGCGCTTTCATCACGTTTCCGGCGTTATCATCAAGCCAGTAAATGTCAATTTCTTTCCCTTCAATTGATTTCATGACGTTAATCAGAGGTTCACCCAAACAGATCTGTCCGTTCTGCGCAATGGCGCGGGCTTTACCCTGTAATTTGATATATCCGGTGTTGCAGGATGATTTTTGGTGATATCCCAGGAATGGAAGGATCGCTTTCCAGTTGGTGGGCTTCAGTTCCGGGTGTTGGTTCTGCAGGAAGTATTCCCATCGGGTAACTGAAGGATCCTGAGAGTGTGGTGAGTTATTCCAGGTGTACAGATCCTGAATAGCGCCTTCCACAATCTGATCATAAGGAATCTGCGGAACTGCTTTCGCTCCCATCTGGTTACTTTCAGATTTGGCGTGCGGTCTGGCCAACCATCCTTCACGCTGTTTCTCAACTTCGTAACGCAATGCACCGAAATAGCGTTCAATTCGCTTCCCTCGAGCGTTATTCGCTTCGATTCGAACATTCTGGAACATATATCCTTCCTGTAGAAAAGTGTCGGTGAAACTGCTGTTCAATGCGCTTTCAGCTTCAAGACCGTCCGGCAAGTTAATTCCCCATTCGGTGTAATTGCGGACCATCTGTCTGTAAAACTCTGTGATAATGCCTTCTTTTGTTTTGCCGTAAACAAAAACAGTGAAACATTCAGACGCGAGATCAATTCCGTTATAGAACCAAACCCGGTTACCGTCAAGATCTTTGAACGGCGGGTTCCTGTCATCGATGGAAATAAGTGATCCTGCGAATTTTGGTCGCTCCAGTTGATGAGGCGGTTTAAATTGCCCCATATACTTTTGGCGGTCGCCGGATCTCTGCTTGTAAGTTGCCGCTTTGTTTTCCCAGGAAGACAGATAAAGGCGCACTGTGCTTTCAGATAGTTTTGGGAATCCTTTTGGATCGTAGATTTCACCGGTATCTTCGTTGTAAACCTGTGCATATCCATTCAGGAAGGCTTCATAAGCTCTGTAAATCTCGGTTGCTGTTGGTTTATGCGAAATATTGGCAAATAATCCGTTAAGTATCGCTTCCGTAACATCATCCACAATTCTGGCATTCTGTTTTCGTTTTCCTTCGATATCTTTAATGATCGCCGCGAAATTGTAAGGGTAATCATTAAATGACATTTCAAACTCGTTTAAAGCTTCTTTAAAACGGGTTGGATGCGTCGGCAGATTGTGCTGAATTTCGAATCTTTTTAAAAGTATCGGATTGAAAGAATTGCTTTCCTCACATAGGAATGTATTAAGCCCTTTCAGCGACATTCCTAATTTCAAACGCTCGATCTGGTGTTTTTCACGAAGCTTCAGAATACTGATCAGTACACTTGCATTCGTAATATAGCGCTGCTTTTCATCCGGGCTAAGATAAGATCCGTCTGGGCGCGTGAAGTTGGTATAAAAATCAACTGCCACAGAATCGGTTTTGTAGAAATACAGCAGATTGTGTTCTACTTTGCGCGGATCACCCAGTTTCTGCTGGATGTGATTGGGAAGTGAATCGAAATCGATCACCAGTTTCCTGCTTTTACCGCCGCCACGCTGTAGCGCTTTCACGCCGAACGGATTGTTTCGGTTTCGGCTGATCTCCACCGACAGGCACGCCTGGTTCTTCCAGAATTCCGGAATAAGCTCTTCCGGAAATACCGCGACAGTATTTGTATGGTTCCAGAAATGTGGCATAGCTACACGGATAATTCGTTAGTAAAAGACTTTGTACTGGTCCAGGTGATCAGACCACGTAATATAGAGTGCTGGGTTCTTACTTCCACTTTGCTCCCATTTAATGGGTAAAATGTGTGTCTTTTGAATGAGTAAATGAATTTCATAGCGGGTTATTTTTAAAGTTTTGTAAAGCCTGTTTTGTTGGGTTACACAGCTCGTGGTATTTCTTGGCGATCGTGTCGGCGGTTAAGCTGTGTTTTTCTTTTCGGATGCATTGCCTAACGAATTGTGTGGATACTCCAAACTCCACAGAAATCGCATTGATGATTTCTGTATTGTAGGATTGTCTTTTTTTTGTAGGTTTGTCTGTTTTCATTTTTGTTTCAATTATGAAGCAAAGAAAGGAATATATTTCCATTTAAAAAAATAAAAATGGAAAATATTTCCACTTTTTATATAAAAATACACATGTCATGACCATCGGAAACAGAATTAAGGAAGCCAGAGAGCTGGTGAAACTTAGCCAGAAAGAAGTCGCCAACAGGCTTGAAATGGATCCTTCACAATTTTCTAAAATAGAAAAGGGTAAGGTCATGCCTACGCTATTGCAAATTGTGGAAATAAGCAAGATTTTGAAAAGATCCCTGGATTGGCTGGTCACCGGTGAGGCTCCAGAAGCGGAGGAACAGCAAATAGACTATAAAAACTTATATGAACTGGCCAAACAAAACAATGTGCTGCTAAGCCAGGTAATCGATTTAAAGGATCAGCTTGAAAAACTGAAATCAGAAAATATCAGTTTACAAAATAAAAGATCAGAGGCGCAAAAAGCTTATTCTTTGGTTGCTGAACCTACACCTAAACTAACAAAAGGATCCAAGTAACACATCTTTTTTATTCTGATGGTCTTTATTAATTAGTATAATACATTGATAATCAGCACATATACATATTAATAATAACTAAAATACAATGCAAATAAGAGCATCCAAAACCGCTTTTTATGCTGTTTTAATGGGTTATTTGCAGTAATAACGTTTGTTTCTGATTGCTTTTTTACTGTTAATTGTTAATCCAAGTGTTAATCCAAGTGTTAATCCACTGGAATTTACTTCCTTTTTTTTGAAGCTTATTTTCTGCGGATCACTTGCCGTTTTTTTTAGCTATCTGGAAAAAAAATAGTCTCAAAACAGCAGTTTTAAGACTTTAAATGGTAATATTAGTACCTTTGGCGGGAATATTATAGCAGATAGATTTAAACGGTAATTAAATGATGTTTAAAACGGTAATAAAATGGTAGCAAACAGTCATATTTTTACATTTCGTTTCATCCAACATTCAAAGCAAAAATACCCCGAAAGTGCTTTAAATATTGGCTTTTTTGGCTTTTTTGTTTACTGTTATATTATTACAATTAGTTTAGAGGGGTGTACATTAATAACTTTTTCATTTTTAATATTTTTTTGGTTGTATCGATGAGGTTTCCATTTTTGTGCCAAAAAAAATCTGCTCATTGAGAAAGGGCAGTCCCATTTCTGAAACTGCCCTCCATCATTATTAACATTAAAAAAACTAAAATTATCGCGATGTGAATCGCATTCCGGAATTTCCACCGGAGTTTTGTGGAGTTCTGAATCCGGCACCGTCGTTGCTCCTCAGATTCGGACTTTTTTCTATTCTTTTTTCTGGTGCGGTGTTTCTGATGGAACTTTCTTTTGTTTCCACATCATTTCGAAAACTACCGCTCCCGGTCCTTTGTTCACCTCTTGGTTGCGAACCTTCGTTTAACCTGAAACCTCCAGTTCCCGAATCATTTCTGAATCCACCGCTTTTGGTACCTGATTCTGTGCGCGGTTCCATGCCGGGAATATTTCGGAAACCTCCATTTTGGCCGGGATTGGTATCGTTTCTAAATCCGCCGTTCTGGTTTCCAGTTCTCGGTGCATCACCAATTCTAGGAGAGTTGCCGTTTTTTGTTCCGTTGATGGAACCCCAATTTTGTTTTGGTTTATCTGCGTGGTAGCGGTCCCGATCTACTCGATATACATTGATGTTGATTTTCCTGTATCTGGGAACCACATATATATTTCTGGCATAATGTCTTGCCCTGTAATTCTGGTAATAAACTACGGGACTATAACCGCCATAATACCTATTTTGGAAAACCACAAAAATTCTAGGTCCTAAAATTCTTTCCAGAGCATAAAATCTGTCATAATACCACCGGTCCGGATTGTACCTGTAATACTGATCCCAAGCGGAAAAAGACGGAAACATTTGGTTCAGATAGATAATTTCGCGGATTTGCCAAGGCGCCAAACGATAGGTGGAAAAAAATCTATTCCAGTTGACCGCATTGATGCTCCTTACATAATCGTTATAACAGGACTCATAATAGGAGTTGGTATAATAATCCGAAGGATACTGGTAATAATAATCGTCTGGAAAATAATACGAATCTTCCTCGTCACCGTAATAGCCGTGGTTTTGATTATTATTTCCCCCACCATAGTTCGGATAAGAATCCGGATAATTCTGTGCGGAAATCAATGTCACTGCCAACATTGAAAGTCCAAGTAGTAATTTTTTCATAGTATAAGAATCTCTTTTAAGCATTTTACTTTCCTCATTAGAAAAACATGCCAAATAATTTCCTTCAAATCTCCGCGAATTACCTTTAATAAAGAATTCGCTGGAATTTCCATTTTATTGGATTGAAAAAGAAAAAGGAAGTTAAAACCAAAGTTTCAACTTCCCTGAAAAATAATTAATGATACTGATAATCAGAAGATAAAACATTCTTCACTGAAGCCTGTTTTGAAGAGTATATTTAAATGTTTATTAAAAATATTTTGGTATAAAAAATCTAAATCCGGTTCGACTCCACTATCCAGGAAGAAATCTTACGGTTGAAATCATCTTGTTTCACTAAATCTTCCAAATTCAAATGCATTCGGTATCGCCAGTAATGTGGGAAAACTGCCGGTTCGTTGATCCTCTCGTTTTCCATTTCCGGATTGGCCAAATGCGGATCCGTTGCAAAATATTCCTGAATCGGGAAAACAGCGAGCATGGCCTCATTGTAGAGATGCTGCTTCATGATCATTTCCGCCAGTTCCGGCTCCAAATTCCAAGGCGCAGTTCCGTATTGTCCCAATTGTTGGTTGAAGTACTTCTGGGTCAAAGTCCGGTCTTCATGCCACCACTGACGAAGCGTGGAACTGTCATGCGAACTTGCGGTTACCACATTCATGTAACCGACATTTTTCGGATTATACCACGGACTATTATCAGAAGGCATTCTTTGAACTTTCAGTGCGGTAATTCCCAAACGGTCCATCACCTGTGGAACACAATCTGGAACGAGTCCCAAATCTTCCCCACAAATCAGCATATTGGTGGAATTCAGAATCATTGGAAGTTTCTCCATGGCGTTTTGGTACCACAATCCATCCTGTCTTTTGAAGAAATAGTCAATGTACAAATCATAAATCGCCTGCTTTTCGCCATCGCTCAGGTATTTGTAGGAATCAGTCTTATCAATATTGAATCTTGGGTGGTACACCAATCCTTCATTTCCTTTATCTTCCTGCAGGAAAAGCACATTTGCACAGAGGGAAATCAGCTGGTCCTCCAATGGATGAGGGTTTTCCTCGAAATAATCCTTCAGTTTTCTTTGCGTATCGAATTCTTCTTTTAAGGAATAAGTCCCGTTAAAGTGGCTATGCATAAACTCATTATGAATCGCCTCCCTTTCTTCGCCGAAATAATCACAAAGAACCTGTTCATTGATAAAAGGTTTGCAATATCTTTCATAATTAAAAGGAATATTTCTGGCATGAAATTCCTCCATTTTTACCGGAACTGCCGGATAAAAATATCCCAAAATTCCCTGAGTCGCGCTCATCGGCATTCTCCAGATCCTGAAAAAACCAAGGATGTGATCGATTCTCATCGCATCGAAATACTGTTCCAGTGCCTTGAACCTGTTTTTCCACCATTGGTAGCCGTTTTCCTTCATTGCCTCCCAATTGTAGGTAGGGAATTCCCAATTTTGACCCAATTCTGTGAACTGATCCGGTGGTGCTCCTGCCTGAAAATCCATGCCGAATAATTCCGGCTCGGTCCACGCTTCCACGGAATATCTGTAAATCCCGATCGGCAAATCTCCCTTCAGGGAAATTCCCAAATTGTGGGTATATTCCACTGCGTCTTTCAATTGCAGATGCAACTGATATTGAATCCAGGAATGAAGCATTGCCTCCTCATAATCTTTGCTTTTCGGACTGAAAAAGGAGGCAACTTTACCGGCGATGTATTTTTTATGTGTTTTCCAGACGTTGAAATTTGGTGTCTTATATTTATCTCTTTGTACACAAAATGCGGCGTATGGAAGCAGCCAACTTTCTTGATCCTTAATGAATTTTTTAAATTTTCTATCCTTGAGGATTTCTTCTTTCGCCTCCTGAAAAACCGCTTTTGCATATTTCCATTTTCCGGAAATCATTTGCTCGTAATCAATCAGATCCAGAGAATTAAGTTCTGCTTTCTCGGCCTTAAATCCTTCAACTAAATCCTTCGGTAAAGAATATTCTAGATTTTCAAGGGAGAGATATTGCGGATGAAGCGCATAAACTGAAATCGCAGCGTATGGATAGGAATCGGTCCACCTGAAATTGGCGGTTGTATCGTTGATCGGCAAAATCTGGATGAGTGAAAGGTTGGTTTTCTTCGCCCAATCTGCAAGTATTTTGAGATCCGGAAATTCACCTACGCCGAAACCGTGTTCACTCCTCAAAGCGAAAACCGGTACAGCCACTCCGGCTGCATGATACATTTCGTAAGATTTGAATTTGTAAAAGTGGTCGGCTTTTATGTGAAGGGTGTTTTTTTCCGAATTAGCCAATGCGAAACGGTTGTTGCCATATTCCAAGTCGAAAACCTTCCCGGTATCCGTGTTTAGTAATCCATATTTGTATTGGATGATTTGATTTTGGGGCAATTCCACAGCAACTTCCCAAACTCCGAAATCTGTTTGCGCCATCGCTACTGCATTAAGCCATTCCCAATTTCCCAACGGTTCGCAATTTCCCAGGAGGACCACCCTCCAATGGGTTTTATAGATTGGAGCTTCCAGCCTGAAAAGATGAGTGTGTTTTTTCAATACGGAAACTTTTTCGGGTTTGAAACCCTGCCAATTATTTTTAAGGATTTTATTGTTCAAATAATTTTCCGGGAAATTTTTCAGATTCCAGTAGTCATAAATAGCGAATTCGCTGTAACTGTGGGGCAAATTGAGATGATGAAGTGAAAGTTCCTCGTAAAGGATGTTTCCGCCTTCGTCCGTGAGTTGATATTTGTAGGAAATCGTCTTGGAAAAATAATCTACTTCCGCTTTCCAGTTTCCGTTGTCGGTGTATTTTAGGAAATGGATTTTATCGTCACTTCCCTCTTCCATCACCAAAACCTGCAATTTCTCGCCCAGTTTGGTTTTGAAGTTGATATTAAAATAAAGTTTCATCTCGAAAATTTAAACATGCTGTTTTAAAGGTGCAAGTTACAAAAAAACACCATCAACCGATGAAAAAACCAGCACATTTTCAATGTATTAAACAAGGTCTATTATCTCATTTTCAGACAATTACAACCACAGTTCCATAACACACAGAAATACAGAAAAAAAGCCCCTCCAAATGAAATTGGAAAGGCCATTTTACAGATTGAATTTTTTTTAAAATCTATTCCACATAGATCTTTTTACTCATAAGTACTTGTCCGTTTTGATCCAAAACTGAAACCACGTAAATTCCAGATTTCAAATTATTCAGATCAACGCTCTGCGGATTGATTTTCTGGATATTAGAAAGCGTTTTCTGCAAAATCCGCACCCCTGAAAAATCATAGACTTCCACGGAAATATTGCCGTGCAGCTTCTTACCGTCAATTCTCACATTGATTTGATCTTCGGTCACTTTGGTCGGATAAATATCAGAACCCGTTGCAGAAACCAGGTTTAATTTTTCACCGATTAAAAATGGACTTGCCAAATCGTAAATTGGCAGTTTCAGGTTTCCCGCGATGGGTTTCGCCTGCAAATCTGTGATGGCAACTTCATACATCTGTTCCCCTTTTGCACTTGCTACCACCACATTTCCTTGGGAATTGACAGCGGCTCCGTTCACCGAATAATTTTCAGGAAGCCCGGAGGTTTTACCGATGAATTGGGCAGTCATTGATTTTAATGAAACTTTAAAAACATTTCCGGACGCCGAAAAGACATAAAGATTATTCGCCAGATCCGCTACAATATCTCCCCCGAAACCTTTGGTGACAACCTTTAAAGAATTTTCTCCATTTGCGGAATCATCTTTTACCATTCCTAAATCCACCGAAATATATTTCCCGTCTTTTCTGGATATCTGAATCAGCTGAGAACCGGAATTGCTCATCGCATAGATATTTCCATCGGCACCAGTTGCCATTCTAGTGATGTGGGAAGCCAAATCGCAAGAAGTAGTTTTGATGGCCTGACTTTCAACCAAAGTAATGTTTTTTGATTTTTGGTCTAAAACATAGATATTTCCTGAAAACATTGGAATATAGATCAATTTTCCGTTGGCTTGGTCATATGCTAGAGAAGCCATGGAAACTGCTTGCGAATTGTTGAACGTATTTTGGGTTTCTGTCACATTTCTATTCTGAACCTGGGAAAAAACCTGAGGTGCAGATTCCGAACTGAAAATGATTTGTCCAGAAATACCATGGTTCACATCAATTGCACGGAAATCACTAAACTGAATCGCCTGAGAACTTTTCCCGGTAAGCGCATATATATCTTGTTGGGCAAAAATGCCTGCAGCAAATGCCAACATTGCTAAAGTAAAGAGTTTTCTTTTCATAATTAATTGTTTTTAAAGTTGTGATTTTGAGAGAACTAAGTTAGGAATTATTTTAAAGTGCTGTTCGATTATTTTGTTAAATTTGAAATGAGGAATCATAATATTTCTGTAACTAACAACTACGAAAAATGCCTCAATCTTTCAATTGAGGCACCGTTTTATCGCATTTTTGTCTTTAACTCAAACTATAAGTTGTTCCATCCCTTCCATCTTTCAACTCAATTCCTTCAGCGAGCAACCGATCACGGATTTGGTCGGAAAGTTCGAAGTTTTTGGATTTCCTCGCCTGATTTCGGAGTTCGATTAAAACCTGCAATGCCTGATCGAGTTTTTCATTGTTGTTTTCCTCGATGTTTTGTAAGCCGAGAACTTCAAACACGAAATCGTGCATCAGTTTTTTCAGCTCCTGCAAATCTTCTGAAGTGATGGTTTCTTTTCCGTCTTTTAACTTAAAGATGAAATTTACTGCCTCGAATAAATGAGAAATAAGTATTGGCGAATTGAAATCGTCGGTCAAAGCATCGTAGCATTTTTCTTTCCAGGATTTTAGATCAAAACTGGAAGAACCTGATAGCTGAAACGTAAAACCTGAAACCACCTTCACCGCTTCCATCAATCTTTGATATCCTTTTTCACTTGCCACCATTGCTTCGTTGGAAATATCCAGAACGCTCCGGTAATGAGCCTGCATGAAATTGAAACGCACGATCGCGGGATGAAACGGCTTCTCAAAAAAGTCATTGTTCCCGGAAACCAATTCCATCGGCAAAATATAGTTTCCCGTGGACTTGCTCATTCGCTGTCCGTTCATCGTCAACATATTGGCATGCATCCAGTAATTAACCGGAGTAGTTCCATTGCAAGCTTTTCCCTGCGCGACTTCACATTCGTGATGAGGGAATTTCAAATCCATTCCACCACCATGGATATCGAAATTTTCACCTAAATATTTCGTTGACATCGCGGTACATTCCAAATGCCATCCCGGAAAACCTTCTCCCCACGGAGAATTCCAACGCATGAGATGTGCCGGAGAAGCTGATTTCCACAATGCAAAATCCTGCGGATTTTTCTTTTCGTTTTGTCCGTCCAAATCTCGGGTGTTGGCAAAAAGTTCATCGATGTTTCTCCGGGAAAGCTCGCCGTAATTCAGTCCTCGTTTATTGTATTCCAACACGTCAAAATATACGGAACCGTTGCTTTCATAAGCGAAACCGCTTTTGATTAATTTTTGGGCCAGTTCAATTTGTTCCAGAATATGTCCGGTTGCGGTCGGTTCAATCGTGGGTGGAAGCAAATTGAAAGTATCCAAAACCTTATGGAAATCCACGGTATATTTCTGCACGATTTCCATCGGTTCGAGTTTTTCCAGGCGGGATTGTTTCACGAAACGGTCATTGTCCACATCGCCATCATCGGTCAAATGTCCTGCATCGGTAATATTTCTTACGTACCGAACTTTATAACCGAGAAAAGTTAAGGCTCGGTAAATAAAGTCGAACGACATGAAAGTGCGTACATTACCGAGATGCACATTGCTGTAAACGGTGGGTCCGCAAACATACATCCCTACATTTTTTTCGTGGATGGGTTTGAAAGTTTCTTTCTCGCCGGAAAGCGAGTTGTATATTTTTAGGTTCATTGTTTTTAGTTTCGGGTTTCAGGTTTCAAATTGCAAGTTTTATATCCACAACTTGGAACTTGGAACAAAAAAATTTAGTCAAATTTCGCGTGGCTTCCCACATAATGCAGGAATTCTTGTCTTGTAATGGGATTGGTTCTGAAGATGCCGCTCAATTCTGCGGTTATCGTAGAACTTGCCGTATCTTTTATGCCACGACAATTCACACAAAGGTGTTTCGCATCGATGATACAGGCTACATCTTTAGTTCCGAGTGCTTCTTTCAGTGCATCCACAATCTGCATGGTCAGTCTTTCCTGAACTTGCGGACGTTTTGCATAATAATCCACAATCCGGTTTATTTTCGAAAGTCCGATCACTTCACCATTAGAAATATAGGCAACATGCGCTTTCCCGATGATGGGCAAGAAATGGTGTTCACAAAACGAATACACTGTTATGTCTTTTTCCACCAACATTTGCCGGTACTTATATTTGTTCGAAAAGGTGGAAATTCCCGGTTTGTTCTCCGGTAAAAGTCCACCGAAAATTTCATTGACGTACATTTTCGCCACTCGTTTTGGAGAATCTTTCAACGAATCGTCGGTCATATCCATTCCCAAAGTTTCCATAATGGCGCGGAAATGCTCCTGGATGATTTCAATTTTTTCTTCGGGCGATTTCTCGAAGGCATCTTTCCGCAAGGGAGTGTGGTCTTTTCCGGTAAAGAGGTCGTCGTCATTTTCGAATTCTGGATTCATATATTTAATGATGAAAAGGCAAAATTAGGGATTTTAAATATTAAAATAAAACTGGGGCATTAAAAGCATAGGCAGATTATTTGAAAATTAATAAATGAAGAGACCAGCAAGAAAAAAAAAACTCAGAATCGAAATCCTGAGTCTTGTTATTCATTAAAATCCGCCTTGTCCACTGAAAGTAAATGTTGCCGTCAAACCAGCCCGAATGGAGGACAATGGGAAAGATGTGGAAATCTTGTACCTCGTCAATAACTGATCGTAGAAAAGACGCAGATTCAAGTTCCTGGACATATTGTAATCCGCTGAAACTTTTATGCTCATCATTCTTTGTCCACCGGTGATTTGTGAATCGCTTTGCAGAATATTGGTAAGTCTGGTCTCGCTGTCCCTCAACGAGAAATCGGCACGCATGTTCAAATCACTTTTGATGGTTCGCTCTTTTCCTTTGAATGAAACCTTCATCGGCAAATCTTTCAAGATGTATCCAAATCCGAAAATATATTCCTTCCCGATATCTTCTGTCAAGGTATGGTTGATAAGTCCTAACATCACCGTTCGGTCCCGGTTGTAGGAAACCCGGAACTGCATATTGTTCCTCATGGTGACATCTGCTCCGATGAGCGGTGCAAAAGCTTCCACATAACCAACCTGGCTAAATGAATACGGATTGTAGAAATCACCGAAAGAGTCGCGGTTTGGACCGCCGTTATTCTGGTAATTGTAGTAATTGATGCTGCTCTGGATTCCACTTGCGGTATAGGTAGAAGTATATCCGTGCAGGATATCAAATTTTGAGAATTGGCTGTTGACGACCGGGATATTTTTCAATCCAGAATAAACAACCCTCCAGTTTGGAAGTGGGAACCCAGATTTCTTGGCGTCGGTAACCGGACCATTCGGAGTTTTTCCTTCCACGGCCGCCTGGAAAGCAGGAACCAAAACATAAGCATTTGCCAGGGAATGACCGTCTGTGAAACCATCAGGATTCACTGCACCTCCCATCTGCAATGAGATATGTTTTGCATTGGCAATCAGATTGTCATAGATGGAAGTACCTCCCGAGAAAGAGGTTCCGAAAGTCCACGCTGTTCTGGAATAGGAAATAATGTCGCTTCCAAAAGAAAACTGGAATCCTTCCTTAATGGGATCTGCATCTACGTTGTAACCACCCTGTACAAAATTGCTGTTGTAATTCTTCATCACATTCAAATCAATTCTGAAATCGTTCACCGGCATGATCTGCACATTGGCAAGGAAATTTTGATTTTTCATCTGAGAATACGGATCGTTCATGTAATTCGAATTGGAAATCCATCCATTTTCAATGACCGTTCGCCGAACATCCGCCTGCGAACCGAGAAGGAATCCATAAGTCGGACCACCAAGAGTCTGTCCGTATCCAAAGAAATTAGGTGCAGAAAGTAAACCGGGAAGCACCGTTCCATTATTTTCGTTGTAGGAAATGTCGAGTTGCTTAATTGAAGTCAAAGCATAAGCAATACTTTGAAGAGGGTTCAGCTTGTTTTTAAATTTATAATTTTTAAATGTTTTTTTGGCGTTTTTCTTTTGCCACATTGCGTTATAGGCATTGTTCAGCGAGTCTATTTCCTGTTTTCTTTTCTGCATCTTCGCATTCATTTTCTGGAAATACTTGAATTTGCCGAAGAATTTTGGCATATCCACAGAAGCGGTTCCGATGATATTGTTGGTATTTTGACCGATACTTCCCAAACTTTCCGGCTGATTGGTATCCGGATTAATAAACTGGGTCATCACAGTACTTCTCGCGTTCCAGTTGTAGGTAAATCCATAACCGATTTCTGCATTCATGAAATCGAGGTACGGCAAATATTCAAACGGAAACTTGTAGTTGAGCTGCACTCTGTGGTTGTAAAGCACCGGTCTTCCTGCCCTGAATGGATCGGCAAAAATGGACTTGTCATTCATTTCCAGTGGATTCACATTGTCATTCAAGGTTCGCATTGCCGAATTGATTTCCATCTTCAGTGATTTGGTAAAGTTGAATCCCAATCCATACTGCCACCCGAAAAAGAAGTTCCTGTTTCTGATGACATCAAACTCGGTTCCCGCATTTCCACTCAAAATGGCTTCTATATTTCTAAACTGAAGCTCGTTGTAATTACGGTCAAGTTCAGTTCTGAAGGAAAGCCGTGAAGGAACTGGGTTAAGATTGAATTCTTTAAACCATCTTAGATATTTCGCAGATTTTGCGGTATCGCTCACCATTTTATTGAACGGACGAAGAACCCAAGGTTTGAATGCATAATTATAGTCAATATATCCTTTCAAATACTGTCTGTAATTCTTTTTGGTATACACATCCCTGAAATAATCATCATTATAAACCACCGTTGCAGAGAGGTTTTCCACGTCATAGAACTTCGGTTTCTTATTTGGGTTCATCCTTTCTTTACGCATATTTACCACACCAATACTTCTCTGCTGGGTAAAAGTTCTGGCCACTTTTTTCAGCTCATCTTTGTTTAATGCTTTATCAAAAGTTACGTCATTATCCAAAGGATTGTATTTAGGATCCTCGATGGTTTGGGTGTAAGAATAATTCACCGGGATCTTCACGCCCATTTTTTCAGGCAAGAATTTATCTGCATTCACTGAAGTGTTGATGGTGAAAGCTGTATGAGCGGATTGTGATCTTTCCGAAGGTTTTTCCGTGATCGCACCAAATCCTACGGTGGAATGGGAAGCATTGGCATTCACGATGGCAAAATCACCGAGGTTAAAGTTTACACTCGCATTTCCTGCCCATCCCCCTTTATTTTCAATTTCAGAAAGCCGGATTTCATTGACCCAAAGCACCACTTTTTTGGACAAAGTCTCATCTTTGTTCCGTACACCCAACATGATGGTGGTGACATTTCCTAAACTAGGACGCCCTTTGATATAAAGTTTCTTGTTGGGATCAATTGCGCCAAATTCCGCATCTTCACTTCTTTGGTCGATGGCGTTCGGCGTATTCTGGTCTCTTCTCATTTTCGCGTCCACGAAATTTTGAATTTCCAGGTTCACCGTGTTTTCCAGCGGCCAAATTTCAAGTGGTGATCTTGCAGTTTTGGACGTATATTTTAAGGATGCTTCATATTCATAATAGTTGTCTGTCGCATCACTACCGAACCTGATGAAGAATTTGGCATCTGGATCATATGCGGAGGAAGCCACATCTAGCAGGTTTTCTGCATGCACGAAAAGCTCAAGTTTCTTATACCTTCTCATGTCCAAAGCCACATTTTTGAAAACACCTCTTGAAGTTTTCGCCATCAAAGGAGCCGCCTTCATATAGAGTGAAGATTCATTTTGTCTTTGTGCCCCGGAATTTCCGCTCAAAACCTGTCGGTCAATTCCCGGAGGGAGTACGTAAGGAGGTTCATTCAAACCGTTTTCTTCCAGGTTTACACTTCCCACATCCAAATTTTGATCGTCCACCATGGTGGTTCCCTCCGGATCCGGAAGGTTGGTCGCGATATCTTTGGTATATTTTCTCCAGTCGCTTCTTACCAAATCCAAAGTACCGAAACGCAGGGTCGCTTTTTGCTCAAAACCTGTCAACAACATTCTGGCGAATCGCACATTATTAAGAATGGAAGGATCGGCAACTCCCCCCACTGCATTTGGATCAAATTGACTCACAGGAACCCTGAAAAGATACCATTTATTGGTTCCGGTTTGTCCGTTTTGGAATTTAGATTCCACTTCTTTCACATCCACGATAAAGTTTTGGCCCAAAACCATATTGCCTTTATCTAATTTGATTGTGTACTGGTTGTAGTTTTCGTTCTGATCCAGATTGTAATCACGGTTCACATCTTCCGCATCGGGAGTTTGGGTGGAAACTTCCAAGGAATTGGATTGCGAGTTTCCTTCCGGACCCCTGAAATATTTGTATCGTTCTGTCACAGATGAAGCCTGATCGCCCTGGAATTTGTTGGATAAATAAAATACGAAATCATCGGAAGCCGGATCCTGATTATTGGTTACAGGGTTCACAAAATCAGTTCCAAATTTTGCAGCCTCTCCTGCAGCATCCAGTCCGTCGTATCCTAAATCCTGTGCGCTTCTTTCGGCTCCTTCGGTGGAAAACGCATAAAGAATCGGAAATTGGTTGGGCTGCGTTCCCCAATTGGTCGTACTGGTATTTGCCGGAATATTTGGAGTTGGCAAACCATTTTCATATTGAAGTTTTCCATCTTTCAAAACATCTTCTGAAACATTTCCTAAATGCAGCAAAAGTTTCGGATTGGTTCCAAAGGTATTTCCATCCGCATAAGGATCCATCATCCAAAATTCCACATATTCAATATTTGAATTGATAAAATTGGATACAGAAACCGCCCTCATCAATCCTCCCCATCTTTGCAGCGGAGATTCATTTGCTTTATTGACGTTGTAAGGTCCTCTTTCATTTGGAAAATAAGAAATATCCAAAGTATTGGTGAAAATCTGCTCGCCTGCCACAAAATCCCTGCTATTATAGAGTTCCCTCATTTGCACCCGTCTGGAAGCATGGTTGGAAACTGCCTGTGCATTGATTCCGTTTGGCGCACTTCCACCAACACCGTAAAATCTAGGGTCAATATTGTACCAAGTCAGCAAACCTCTTCCGTTTCCATAATCCAGGTTGTCATTGAGACCTGCATTAGAGAAAATAGGTTCAGGATTTTTCTCAGGTTTTGAAGCAAGCGCCCATAATCCAGGTTCTTTCAATGATATTTTAGAAGTAGTTTGTTCAAAATCATCAATATACGACTGGTCATTTGTTCCTTTGCTCTGTCCCGGGATGAGATAGGCGGCTTCGGCCATGAAGTTTAGGTTGGATGGAGCTTCCGTATTGATCAGTGGAATCTTATCCGTCAATCTGGTCAAGAATGGCAATTCATTATTATACAGCACATTAAATCCGGCCATCGTGTTGTTCACCGCTTCCTGACCGAAATTCACTTTTTGGGTTAAAGGAGTTTCGGCATAATTGACCACGGTTCCACCAATGGTAAGGTGTTCGTTGAATTTTCGTTCTAAGTTCAGTCCCAGGAATCGCTTTCTCTGTGTATTGAAAGTGAGCTGGTTTTCCAGGGAAATGTTGATGGCCTGTCCGGATTGTTTGACTGCCTCATTGATGATATTCACCGATCCCAACATATAATCCACCGTATAGTCTATTCCTTCCTGAAGGAGCACTCCGTTTGCAGTTACTTTAACCGAACCTTGCGGAACGTTGATTGCACCGAGCGAAATTCCGCTTCCCTGTGAACCTTTGTAGCGACCCTCCATGGTATATCGCAAAGCGAGGTTGTTTTGGGTGGCAACCTGCTTAAGCTGGTCATAGAGGTCATTGAACACAAACTTCGGATCATTGCTTCCCAGCATGGTTTGCAGATATTCCCCAAATGGTTTCTTCTTGGTGAAGATTACCTTTCCATTTTCGGGGTCAATAGTGATATTGGGCACAAAGTCGAAAATTCCGTCGCCAGTGGTTCCTCCGTTTTGCTGCAGGTCACCATTGATATTCAACCGGTCCCAGTTGAACAATTTCAGCAAGTTTTGTCCATCCACTTGCGGGTTTCCTGATGTGGATGGCAAATAATTAACCTTTCCATTCTGGGCATCACGGTAATAAACATTGAGCAAGAAACCATCAGCAGACACGGCATTTGAATTGAGTGAATAAATATTCTTCATCATCAAATTCCACATCGGCGAAGTGGTTTTCACCGTAGTGTTAGGTTTCAAAACTTTGGTAATCAAAACCGAGCCGTCTTCAGAAAACTCCCCGACTTTATACACCTTGCTATCTCCATTTAAGGTATAGGAATAGGCGATCGCCAACAATTGATTGTCATTAAGCCTCTGATTAAGAGAAAGGTAACCCAGCTGCGGATGAAATTTATATTCGTTTGTATTGAGTTTTCTTGCTTTACGGTTAAAGATGAATTGTTCGCCGTCTGTATAGGTTTCCGGAACACCGTTTGCATTTGGAAAACTCTGTCCGTTTATGGCATTGTAAGCAGTATTGACATCACGAATTGCCGGTCCTAAGTTGGCAATACTTTGGTAAAGGTTGTTCTGCGAGTTATCCGGATATCCACTGACGCCTTCCCCTAAATCACGGATACCGAGGATTCCTTTCTGATCCTGAAGATTCCCTGAACCCTGGTCCAAAACCCATGCTTCAATTCTGGTGATATTGATTCTGGAATTAACTTGCGGATAATTCAAAAGTGCATTATCATAACTATTGAAGAAATAATGCCCCATGAAATAGTGCTGATTATCCTCATAATCAATTGCGTTCAGCTTGAAAGTGTTCATCACGCCGCCTCCCTGTGCCACAATTGTGCGGGCTTCACCCTGCTGTTGGGAAAAAACCACGGTACCATAGGTTTTTCCCAGCTGAAATTCGGTTTTCAGACCAAAAAGAGATTCCGATCCACGGATTAAACTGGTGGATAGGGGCATATTCACATTTCCGAATTCTACCCGCTTGATGATTTTATCCTCTCCTCCTGTAGTTTTATCATTCAGGCCTTTGCTCATCAAATCCTTCCATGTTCCTTTTGCCTGCCAAACCAAATTCATTTTGTTCTCGAAGGCAAATCCACTTTGGGTGTCATAATTGGCTTTAAGCTGCAGATTCTCACCCACTTTTCCCAATAATCCCAACTGAATTCTCTGCTGAATGTCTATCGCAAAACTGGTCCGGTTCTGCGGCAAAATTAATGGATTGTCTATTTTTTGATAAAGGATGCCCAAATCGAAAGAGGCGAAACCCTGTGGAATCAGCTCTATTTTGGTACCTCCAAAGATGGTTTCGAAAAGTTTATTCTTAATATTTAAAGTCGGCAGAAGTCCCTTCTTCACGGCATCAGTCTGGTCTTTTCGGTAACCCAGATTATTGAGTGCCGATTTTTCTTTGTAGTAAGCCGCCAACTGATTGTTCAATACATATTGATGATATTCATCAGTCGTCATGGAAACGGGTGTTCCTACCACCATGTTGCCTACTTTCGGGTAAAGAATATACATCCCACTGTGAACATCATAGAATGCTTCATAGTGAAGGGGATTTGGCAGGGGAAAATCCCGGCGGACTGATGCACTGTCTGATGGTTTTACCTGTGCAAACACCGAAGCAAAGGAAAAACAAAGAAATAAAAATGCGAGTACTTTATGCTGAAAAATAGTTTTCTTCTCCAAATGTTAAATATTTTTTAATATTTGTTTCACCAAATCCTCCACGGAAAAAGCGGGATTTTGCTTCAGAATTCGGTCTGCAATCTTTTCGCTCATCTTCTTTGGAATCCCCAAAACCTCTAATGCAGATAACGATTCTTCTTTCACTTTATTATCTGCAAATGTAGAAATATTTTCATCGGAATCTTTGAATTTTTGGACTTTATCACGCAGATCGACAATGATTCTTTCGGCCGTTTTTGTCCCGATTCCCTTTACTTTTTGTAAAAGAGAACTGCTGCCGGAAAGTATAGCCGAAGAAATCTCATCAAGTGAAAGCGAAGACAGCATGATGATGGCCGAAACAGGCCCCACTCCATTAACACTAATTAACAGATTAAACATTTCCTTTTCCGAAATTGTGTTAAAGCCAAAAAGCAGATGAGCATCTTCGCGGATAATCTGCTGAATATGTAAAAAGGTGGGCTGTCCTAAAATCAATTTTTCGGAAGTCTGCAAACTGATTCCTACGAAATAACCCACTCCGTTCACGTCTATTACGACTGAAGTAGGGTTGAGTTGTTGCACAATTCCTTTGAGGGAGTATATCATATGTGTCGAAATGACAAATATAGTCAAACTTATTTGAGTTTTGATCAACCAAACGAAGATTCGTTTTCTGAACTTTCAGACCACTATGATTTTGAAGACTCCAAAAACCACAATGATTTTCCCGGAATAGGTTTGCCGGCTCCATTCACCGGGAACTGAAATTGGCAGTTTGAGCCCTTCATTTTTTTGGGCATCCACAATTAATCAGTTCTGGCACCGCTTTCCTTACGTGTTTCCGCCAATAATTTTGATGGGGATCAACAACACATCCACCATTTTTGCCGAAACAAAAACTACCGGAAAATTTTTCCACGAATCGTCGAAACATCAGCTGTTTTCAGCCGATCGTTCGCACCCTGTTTTTGCGCTGCGAATTACAACCAGGCTGCCTTATTCAAAAATCCAAATTACTGAATCGTTTCTTTTTCTGGGGTAAGGTTGCGAAAAGCGTAAATGGATGATGAAGATTCCTGCTTAGATGAGCTGTTCTAAAAATGCTCCACCAAAATTACTCTCCAACTTAATTCCCTTCTCTCCTTTGTGCATCCAAAACCGCTATGGTTGCCAAATTCACAATTTCATCTACACTTGCGCGCATCTGCAATACGTGGACTGGTTTTTTCAATCCCATCAAAATAGGTCCCACTACTTGCGCCACCTTCATTCCCCGGATTATTTTGTAGGAAATATTGGCACTCTCCAAATTTGGAAAAATGAAAACATTGGCCGGTGTAGTTCCCAATTTTGAGAACGGATAGTCTGCAAGATGGTCAGAATTCATGGCGAAATCCGGCTGAATTTCCCCATCTACAATCATGTTTGGATATTTTTCGTGAAGGATGGAAACCGCTTTTGCCACTTTTTTCGAAGTATCTGAAATAGACGCAAAATTTTCAAAGGAAAGCATGGCGATTCTTGGATCAATAGCGAAAGTTTTCACGGTAATTTCCGCCATTTTTGCGATGTTCACCAAATCTTCAGCTGTAGGATTTTGAATAATCGATGCGTCGGCGAAAAAAATCGGTTTTTTCTCCGTGAGAATCATCATCATGGAAGAAATCTTGTCCACTCCTTTTTCTTTTTCCACAATTTTCAGAATCGGCTTTAAAACTGAAGAGTAATTTTTAGAAAAACCTACTATGAGCGCATCTGTATCACCGTGATGAAGCATCAACGGACCAAAATAATCTCTTTGTCGCACATATCTTTTCGCTTTGTACTCGTTCATCCCTTTTCGCTGACGCATTTTCCAAAGGGTTTCGCGGTATTTTAGCCGGTACTCTTCCTGGTCATCGTCCATTGGATCCACAATAGGAACATTCAAGTCGATGCCGTATTTTTTCATCTGCTCCTTGATGAATTTTTTCTCGCCGAGAAGAATTGGCTGTGCGATCCCTTCTTCGTAAAGAATCTGGGCAGCTTTCAAAACATTGTATTCTTCGGCATTTCCGAGGGTGACACGTTTCGGATTGGATCTTGCGCGGTTTTGCATCATTCGGATGAGTTTTTCATCCCGACCCATTCTGTCTAAAAGGGTATTTTCATAATCCTCGAAATCTTCAATCGGTTTCCCTGCGATTCCGCTTTCCATGGCGGCTTTTGCAACCGCGATAGAAACCTTGGTAATCAATCGGTTATCAAATGGTTTTGGAATAAAATATTCTCTTCCGAAATTCAATCCCTTTAAATTATAAGCCAGAATCACTGCTTCCGGAACCGGTTCCTTCGCCAAGTCCGCAATCGCCCGAACGGCCGCCAACTTCATGGCTTCATTGATGGCAGTGGCCTGAACATCCAGCGCGCCGCGGAAAATATAAGGAAAACCAAGCACGTTATTCACCTGATTAGGATAATCACTTCTGCCGGTTGCCATGATGGTATCTGGTCTGGTTTCCATAGCCAAATTATACTCGATTTCCGGATCTGGGTTGGCCAAACCGAAAACTATCGGATTTGCCGCCATGGATTTCAACATTTCAGGACTCATCACATTTCCTTTTGAAAGCCCCACGAAAACGTCTGCTCCTTTCAGTGCATCTTCCAAAGATTGAAGATCAGTTTGGGCAATGAAATCGATTTTTTCTGGCGTCAGGTTTTCTCTTTTATGGTTGATGATGCCTTTGGAATCACACATCAGGATATTCTCCTTTTTCACACCGAGTTCGATGTAGAGTTTCGCACAAGCGATCGCAGCAGCTCCTGCACCATTCACCACCATTTTCACCTCACCGATTTTTTTGTCGGCAATTTCCAGAGCATTGATCAGCGCCGCTGCGGAAATGATCGCGGTTCCGTGTTGGTCATCGTGCATCAATGGGATATCCAGTTCATCTTTCAGGCGCTGTTCGATGTAAAAAGCTTCCGGAGCTTTGATGTCTTCAAGGTTGATCCCACCAAAAGTGGGTGCAATTCCTTTCACAATTTCAATGAATTTATCCGGATCTTTCTCGTCAATTTCTATATCGAAAACATTGATGTCTGCAAATATTTTAAACAAGAGTCCTTTTCCCTCCATCACGGGTTTTGACGCTTCTGCACCAATATTTCCCAAACCCAGAACTGCGGTTCCGTTTGAAATAACTGCTACCAAATTTCCTTTTCCGGTATAATCATAAACAGCTTTCGGATTTTTTTCAATCTCCAGACAGGGAACCGCCACTCCCGGAGAATAGGCTAAAGAAAGATCTCGCGCTGTAGAGTGGGGTTTAGACGGAATCACTTCGATTTTTCCTTTCGGTTCTGCTTTGTGGTAATCGAGTGCGGCCTGGCTAAAGTTTTTTTCGTCTCTTTTATTTTTGTTGGGCATAAACTTGAGTTTAATGTATTAGAAAAACATTTTGAAGTCCAAAAAAATGGGTTCAAAATTCTGAGCGCGATTCTGACAATTCAAAATTGCGGATGCAAAGTTCGGAAATTGAAACGAAATAGTATTCGCTACATGGTAGAGATTTTGAAAATCACTGCAAATTGAAGGATTAATCCAGATTCAGGAGGTATTTTTTGTGGTAATCCACCAAACTCTCGATGGGTTTCTGCACGATGTTTCCAACCGTGAGATTTAATTCCGCTGCAGCAGCACGGATAAAATCCTCATAGTAGAACGCTATTGATCCGATGAAATTGATTTCCGCTTCTCTGGCTTCTTCATAAGGCAAAACCTGATAATCCAAAAAATTTTTCATCTCGTCGAAAATCATATTCTGAAAATACGGATGGCTTTTATGCTGCACTACGAATTTGTTGAAATCGGCTAAGTAAGCGTTTGCTCTAGGATTATGATACATGTTTTTTATGGCATCTTCAATGGTGAGATGATATTTTTCCACGAAATCATGATGCAAATCTGAAGGAAGTTTTTTCATGAAATACCGGCGAAGAAGCAGCTTGCCGATTGCGCTTCCGCTTCCTTCGTCACCAATCAAAAAACCGAGTGACGGCAATTCGCGCTTTACTGTTTTCCCATCGAAATAGCAGGAATTGGAACCTGTTCCTAGAATGCAGACAATTGCAGGCTTTCCATTATAAGCGGCGTAAGCAGCCGCAGTAAGATCCTCTTTCACAATGATTTCACCGTGTTTAAAAACCCTCTGAAACTCATTTTCCACCAAAGCCACATTCTCCGGAACGCCACATCCGGATCCGTAGAAAAATACTTTTTGCAAAGAATCTTTGATGGAAACCAGATTATTGTTCTTTTCAATTTCCGGAACAATCATCTCCGCGTCTATAATATTTGGATTAAATCCGATGGTTTCAGTTTTTAGGAAAATCTTCCCGAACTTGTCGAGAATCACCCAGTCGCATTTGGTGGAGCCGCCGTCAACAATGGCAATCATAAAATATAATTTAGTCCGCTAAAGTATTAATTTAATTTGAAAAAACTTCAAGAGCATCATTTTCAATATTTAGCAGCCATTGAGATCATAAAAAAAGCGAACCCAAAAAGCCCGCTTCCACATTTTTTAAGATCTAGAATCACTCCACATTCAGAACCTCAACAATATCAGGCGCGAACTGCTTAATGGTGTTTTCGACACCCAATTTCATGGTGGAAAAACTCATCGGGCACCCATTGCAATTCCCCACCAGTTTTACAAAAACCGTTTTTCCTTTTACATCTACCAACTCAATATCGCCACCATCTTTGTTCAAAAATGGTCGGATACTTTCCAGCGCATCCATCACCTTGGTTACTGTTTCTTCGTGCTTTATATTTTTCATAATTCTTTCTTTTTGGGTGATAGGAGTTGGGTGATGAATCTTTACCTCACTCAGCCCATCATCCAATCTCCAACTTCTTTATGCTCCCGTTATTTCTTCGGAGAACATCCCGCCATGGTCGTGATTTTCACGGCTTCTGTCGGAGGGAGGCTCTTGTTTCTTTCCACCAAGCTTTCAATCATGTTTTGAGTGGTTTTGGTGTAGATTTCGGCAATCTTTGATCCATCCTGCATTGCGGCAGGACGGCCAACATCACCTGATTCTCGGATGCTTTGGATTAATGGGATTTCGCCCAGAACAGGAATTCCCAGATCTTCCGCTAAATGCTGTGCACCTTGGTTTCCGAAGATATAGTATTTATTGTTCGGTAATTCTTCAGGGGTAAAGTACGACATATTTTCAATCAATCCAAGCACCGGAATATTAATGCTGTCCATAGTAAACATGGCGATTCCTTTTCTCACGTCGGCTAAAGCGATATGCTGTGGAGTGGACACAATCACCGCTCCGGTCACCGGAACTTCCTGAACGATGGAAAGGTGGATATCTCCTGTTCCCGGTGGAAGGTCGATCAAAAGGAAATCCAGCTCACCCCAATGTGCATCGCGAATCATTTGATTCAAGGCTTTTGAAGCCATTGGTCCCCGCCAAACTACGGCTTGATTGGCACCGGAAAAAAATCCTATCGAAAGCATTTTCACTCCATAATTTTCTACCGGCTTCATCAGGTTTTTTCCGTCCACTTGTACCGACAAAGGCTTGTCGCCGAAAGTATCCAGCATGGTCGGAATTGAAGGTCCGTAAATGTCTGCATCCAAAATTCCGACTTTGAATCCCATTTTGGCTAAAGTGACCGCTATATTGGCGGTAACTGTAGATTTCCCGACACCGCCTTTGCCGGAAGCTATTGCGATGATATTTTGGATCCCGGGAATCTGTTTTCCTTTGATTTGATTTTGTTGAACTTCGGAAGGTTCGGGAGAAGCGATCTTCAGTTTCAAGACCACGTCTTCACCAAACTCCGTTGCAAACGCCTGCTTCATGGCTACTTCCAATTTCTTCTTTTCGTGCATTGCAGGTGAATGTGCGGTCATATCGATATACACATCATTTCCCATTACCTGGAAATTGTGAACCAAATCGTCCACTTCTATCTCTTTCAGGAAATCCTGAACTTTTGCTTTCGTCAACATAATTTTCTTCTAAAAATTGAGTGACAAATTTAGGCAAAATTTTTCTTATTTAGAATGAATAAAATTTATGACTTTTGTCTTTAAATAAAAATGACCGCCAATGCAGCAGTCATTAAAATATCGCAGGTAAATTGAATTTTATGTTACAGTTCTCCGCCGTGATGATCGAGTTGTCCTTCCCATTTGGATACGGCGGAAGTGGCCAAAGCATTCCCCAAAACATTCGTCATGCTTCTTCCCATATCGCAGAAATGGTCGATCGGGAGGATTAATGCTATTCCTTCCGGCGGAATTCCAAACATGGTGCAAGTTGCCACGATGATGACCAAACTTGCTCTGGGAACTCCGGCGATTCCTTTGGAAGTGAGCATTAAAACCAAAAGCATCGTGATTTGTTGTCCAATGGTCATGTCGATTCCATAAATCTGTGCAATGAAGATCGCTGCGAAAGTCATGTACATCATACTTCCGTCTAAGTTGAAAGAATATCCTAAAGGCAAAATGAATGAGACTACTCTGTTGTTGCAACCAAATCTCTCAAGTTCTTCTACCAATTTCGGGAAAACCGCTTCTGAACTTGTGGTAGAGAATGCAATGAGCAACGGTTCTTTGATTCTGCGAAACAATTCGAAAAGTCTGTTTCCGATGATTAAATAACCCACCACACAGAGGATAAGCCATAAGACAGCCAATGCGAAAAAGAAATCCCGGAGATAAATGGCGTACACTTTGAAAATCTCGAATCCGTTTGTGGCCACCACTGCCGCGATTGCGCCCAAAACTCCCAGTGGAGCAACCCACATAATGTAACCCACCATTTTCAGGATGGCATGTGCGCAAATATCAAATGCTTTGATGATAGGCTTCGTGTATTCTTCGCCCATGTTTGCCAATGCGACACCAAACATAATGGAGAAAACCACAATCTGCAAAACCTCATTGGTCGCGAATGCCTCGAAAATACTTTTCGGGAAAATGTGCTTTACGAAATCTTCCATCGAAAATCCTTTGCTGGATTTGATCAAATCTTCGGCAGAAGCATGATCCTGAATCGGAAGCTGAGTCACATGTCCCGGTTCCAGCCAGTTTACAAAAATCAACCCGATGAAAAGCGAGACCAGTGATGCAGAAATAAACCAGAGCATCGCCTTTGTACCGACTCTTCCGATCATCCGCATATCGCTCATTTTAGCAATTCCCACCACCAGTGTAGTGAAAACCAGCGGTGCGATAATCATCTGAACCAATCTGATGAAAACCGTTCCCAAAAGTTTGATGTTTTTCGAGAAAGAATCTATGCTTTCAGGATATTGCGTGTGCACCACTCCGCCCATAATCACACCAAGAACCAAACCGATGATAATGGCGATGAAGAGTTTGTTTTGACCTTTCATGTATTTTGATTTTTTTCAAAGATTACAAATATAGATTTTTTTTGGTTCTGTGGGAATTGAGGATCCATGATTTTTGGCAGCGGAAAAAAGCCAGAAAAAGAAAAAGAAAATTTGTAATAATCATTTTCAATTGTTCCGGATCATTTTTGACACCAATTCGCACGGGGACAATTTCCGAAATGGATCCCAAAAAAATTAATAATAAAGTATGGGCAAAAAATAATGAATCTTGGCAGAAGCAAAAAACCCCCGAAGAATTCAGAGGTTTAATTTTTATTTGGGTTCGGATCAGGCCTGCAAATATCTTGCATAGGCATATCCTTCAGTTCCCGAAGCGGTTTTTACTTTCCACCAGTCGTCGGAAGTTTGCTCTACCAAAGTGAGGTTTTCACCTTTTGCAGCTTTTCCTATGATTGCGGCTTCGGTGGAAGGTTCCTGTCTGATGTTCAAATTGGAATCTTCTGTAACCACGGTCAGTGAAGCACCAGCTGCCAATCCCGAAACCTGCACATCCACATTAATATCTGAGGCTGAATAGGTGGAATCAATAGCTCCCAATGCGTTCCAGACTGCATCTTTTGCCGCAGAATTAGAAGCATTTCCGGAAACGTAAAGAATTCCGTTTTGTTCTGTAACCTGCAAATTTGAAATTCCCGCCGACTGTGCCGCCGAAATCACTCCCGCATATTTGTCTTGTAATGCACTCATTTTGAATTATTTTACAGTGTAATTATAATTAACTTTTCCAGCTTTCAAAGCATCTACCGACATTTTGATTTTTCTGGCCTGTTCTGGAGAAACGTTCCCGGTAAGGGTGAGTTCGCCATTCACTACTTCCACTTTCACTGAAGGGAAATCTTTCACTGCATCAGTCACTTTTTGCTGAACCAAAGGATCCACCGCTGAAACGGTTTCTACCACCGCAGGAGCTATGGTTGCCATATCCATCACATCCTTAATTCCCGGAATAGCTTTTAGGGAGGCAATCATCGCATCTTTTTCCGCTTCATCAGCGAAAGTTCCGCTCAGATGTGCAGTTCCGTCTTTCACTTCCACAGATGCATTTGGATTAGAAGTCACCACAGTAGTTGCCTGCGTTTGAAGTTCGGCATCGGAAGTTTTTTTCTTGCAGCCTATTGTGACAAATGACACTGAAAGTGCCAAAGCTGCCATAGCGAGTGTTTTTTTCATAGTTGAATGATTTAGCGTTATTAAAATACTTATGCTCAAATTTAGCAATTATTTATCTACCAATTTTTGTAAAAAAATATAAATTTTTCTTAAAATATCTGAAAAAATCCAACTGATTTTAGAATTTTCAGATGATTCTGATTGCAAGACCACAAACTAAAAAACGCTCTAAAATAAAAGCCTCCCAGAATTTCCGAGGCAATTATTTTCCGGCAATGGTGCGGAAAGTGAGATTAATTCTGGGCGAAAATATTTTTTTTGTGGGCGGCAGCCGGTGAAGCCAAAATGATTGGGTTTCGCCTTTCATCACCAAAAGACTGCCGTGCTCCAAAACCAGCTCCACCTTCTCTTTGGTTCCCTTATGTTTCAATGAAAATTTCCTTTCAGCTCCGAAACTCAGTGAACCGATTGCGCCATTTTTCTTCAGGTCTTTTTCGTCATCACTGTGATAAGCCATTCCTTCGGTTCCGTCATGATAAAGGTTCAGCAGACAGGAATTGAAGGTTTCACCCGACTTCTCTTCGATTCGCTTTTTCAGTTCCAACAATTCAGGAATCCATGGCAACGCTTTTTTGGTGGTTTTGGAATAGGTGTATTCAAAATCTTCATTTCCGTACCATGCAACTTTCCTCCTGGTAAAAATTTTTTCTCCGAAAATGACGGCTTCATCGTTTTTCCATTCGATCTTTTTCAGAAGTTGTTCGAAATAAAAATCAGATTTTTCACGATCAAAAATTTTGCCATAATAATTCACGGTTCCATCTTTGGGAAGGAGGTTGATTTGTGAGTCAAATTCAAGAGGGAAGAGTGATTGCATGCTCAAAAATAATCAAATTGTGGATTTCCGTTTCCGTTCAAAAAACTGCCGCTCATCTAAAATTGCGGGAGGTGCAGAACCCCTTTAAAAAGGACCTTAAATCAGTCCTCAGATTTCGGGTAGGTGATTTTCACTTTTTGCCTTGAATCCAGAAAAATTCTTGCCAAATCAGAATTTTGAGGCAAAAAAAAGTATTCATCAAAAAATCTACTGATGATCGGGATAAAACAGGCGTTTTGAAATCATAAAAAAAATCGTGCATAAGTGGCTGAAAATACCACGAATACACGAATGATTTTTAGACGAAAGGAATGTATCGGTTAATCACTTTAATCTTCCAAACCTGCGGCTTTTGGACAAGTCACGAGTGGCAGATAAAGCCGCGGAATTTCTTGAAAACAATTCAATCAATGTGTTCAGAAATCCCTGATCTCCGGATTTCTTAATTATTAGAAATGTGATAGTACGCCAACATTTTGTAATAAAGCTTCGCTGCCAAAAAAGCAGTTGGTTTCGGCATTGCAGAATCCATTAATTCCACGATGTCAAAAGCTACGACATTGCATTTTTCAAACACTTTTCTCAATAATTCCAAAGTAGGATACCACTGCAATCCGCCCGGTTCCGGAGTTCCTGTGGATGGCGCAATGGATGGATCGAAAGCATCCAAATCAATGGTGATATAAACGTTTCCGGAGACCTTTTCCAAAACGTCATTGATCCAGTTTTCATTGACGGCAATTTGGTGTGCCCAAAAACACTGATCCTCATTCACATGTTCCATTTCTTCCAAATCGCATGAACGGATTCCTACCTGAACCAAATTATGCTTTTTGCTGGCTTCATACACTGCGCATGCGTGATTGCAAGTGGAACCGTGGAAATCTGGCCTCAAATCGGTATGCGCATCTAATTGCAACACGGTCAGGTTTTCATATTTTTCGCCCACTGCGCGGATTGAACCAATGGAGACGGAATGTTCGCCACCAAAAAGCGTAAACAATTTCCCGTCATGGTTCAGCAATTCTTTGGTTTTCTGGTAAACCGCTTCTGTCATTGCTTCGGGTGTGGAATTTTCTGTGACTTCACCTGCAAGATAAACTCCCTCCAGATAAGGTTCGGTTCTGGTTTCGATATCAAAAAGTTCCATGTTTTCGGAAGCATCCAAGAACAGTTCAGGACCTTTGTCTGCACCTTTTCCCCAGGTTGAAGTTCCATCATACGGAACGGTGACAAGCATTACTTTTGAGTTTTCAAGGGTTGCGTTTTCTTCTGGAATTCCGGCGTAAGTGTTCATATTTTGTTTTTTTTGAGTGCCACAAAGATATGAAAATGTCCGGTTTGATTTGGGTTAAAGGAAGCCGGTCACCGTAAGCGAAAAAAAATGTTTTACCCGAAAAAAACAGTTCATAATTCCACAAACCCACCCTAATTGCTATATTTGAAAAAAAAACGCATGAAACGGGATCTCTACATCGACTTTGCCAAAGGATTTGCCACCATTTCCATTATTTTTATCCATACGGTTTTTTGGTCCGGGCAATTTTACGTTCCCACAGAATTGCGGGTTTTGTCTTTGCTGGTAGATGTTCCGCTGTTTTATGCGTTAAGTGGTTTGACTTCCGGTGGGAATATAGAAAAAACGATGTACCGATTGCTGAAACTGCAGATTACCTACATGATCTTCGTGACGTTTCTGTTCTTTCTCGATTACTTTTTTAAAGTTTTCGGGCTGAATTTTTTCGGCCTGGACTGGATGAAGGATTTCTACTCCACTTTTGGGGCGAAATATACTCCTTCGGATATCTCCACCAAACCGCAATGGCAGAATCTTGGCAATTGGTACCTTCACCAATACACGATGGCAGATACTTTTCCTGTGGTCATGGGTAGTTTCTGGTACCTCAAGGTCTATTTCATCCTCACTGTTTTTGGTGTTCTGATTCTAAGGTTTTTCCCAAAACATATCAAATGGTTCACTTTCCTTTGTTTGGGTTTAACCCTCATGTTCAATATTTTGCCTTCCTACTATCCGAGCGGACAAGTGGGTTATGTGGCGTTTTACCTCGGATTGTTTTTGGTGGCACACCAAATGAAGGGAAAACAAATACCGAAAAAGTGGATCCCTTTTCTGTACGGCGTTTTAACGGTAATTCTGGTCATCCTTTTCTGGCATTTCGGGAAAGACTATTTTATGCGGATGAATAAGGCCAAATTCCCTCCGAAGCTGCTCTATATTTTCTGGTCTTCCTTTTCTTTACTGACCCTTTTCGTTTTATATAACCGGCTGAAAATCACCAAAAACAATTTCATCACCTATATCGGGAAAAATGCGATTTTTTATTATTTCGCACAGGGAATGAGTTCCTCACTGGTTTATTTTATCGTGGTTCCCTTGAAAGAAAAGTTGATCTGGTGGGTTTTGATGATTCTGATATTCTGCATCAATCTCATTTTGGCTATCATCATTGCGGAAGGCGCAAAAAAACTCGATGATTTTGGCTGGAAGGTTTTGGAATTATTGCGAAAAAAAACCGCTTCAGCGACAAACTAAAACGGCAATGGATTGACAAAAGCAATGGTTATTCTTTGTTCCCGCCACTTCTCACGATGACGGCGATCAAGATGATGAAAAGCAACGCACCAATCACCCAATAAACCGGATTGGTAAACCATTCCTCGGTGGTGGTGGTTTTTGTGGATGTAGTGGTCACATCTACTTTAGGGGTTTGTTCTTGCGCCAAAGCAATGATGCCGAAGAAGAAAGTAACTAAGAAAATCCCCAGATTTTCAATTTTTTTGGAAATAGCTTGCGTATTCATAATTTAAAATTTTAATGTTGTTGATTCTACTTTCAAGTTTTATGCCAATATTTCAGACCTTTATTTATCAATTATTCAAATAAGAATCGTATTATCCCTATTTTCGACAATCTTGATGCAAGCAAAAAAAAACAGAAGTACCCTCAGATAGAATCACTATTTTTACCGAAAAGTTTTACCGATGTTTAAACTTAAATTATTGACCGACCCCAGATGGGCAAATATTGCTGAAGGTAATTTGGCCGAGATCCTCACCGATCATGCGTGGTGCGAACAGAAGGCAACAACCAATGCCATTACTTTAGTCACCATGCTTCCTGAATATCCCGAAATTGTGACCGAACTGCTGGAGATTGCACAGGAAGAACTTGATCATTTTCAGCAGGTTCACGAAATCATCAAAAAACGGGGCTATGAATTCGGACGCGAAAGAAAAGACGATTATGTCAATCAGCTGTTCAAATTCATCGTGCAGGGAAGCCGGCAGGATTACATCGTGGACCGGATGCTTTTCGCGGCCATGATTGAAGCAAGAAGCTGTGAACGGTTTAAAGTCTTAACTGAAAACATCAAAGATGAAGAACTCAAGACTTTCTATAAGGAACTGATGATTTCTGAAGCGAATCACTACACCACTTTCATCGGTTTTGCCAGAAAACTGGGAGATCCGGAAAAAGTGAATAAACGCTGGGAAGAATGGCTGGATTACGAAGCGGAAATCATCAAATCTTACGGAAAGAAAGAGACCATTCACGGGTAAGGATCCCTTACAAGCAACACTGTTGCAAGCCTGTCTGCCGACCGACAGATTTCCGGTTTTGGATGCAGGTAAACTGGGCAGTCTTCATTTTATAATTTTTGTTATTTTTACCAACAGTGTTTGATGAACCTGGAAACTTCAAACCCGCAAACCAAAACCCACCTGAATCCATTGGAAGAATCCAAATACAGCAGAATCCTCAATATCCTGGCAAAATCTTTTTTCCAGGGACTTTTGATTCTGGGTCCGTTTCTGGTCACCGTCTGGATTATTTGGTACGTGGTCTCCAGCATCGATAGCCTGATTCCCTCCCTTTCTGAAAAAACCTACCCCGGAATCACTTTCCTGATTGTAATTGCCACCACTACCCTGATCGGTTTTTTGGGAAGCAAATTTATTCTGGGACGGGTGGTGGTGGACAGTTTCGACTTTCTGCTGGAAAAAACGCCGGGAATCAAATATATCTACACTTCACTGAAAGAAGTGATGACCTCATTCGTGGGTGACAAGAAGAAATTCAACCAACCCGTGCTCATTAAAACCAATGAAAATCCAGAGATCTGGCGCGTAGGATTCTTAACCCAAAGTGATCTGTCTTCCGTGGGGTACCCGGATTATGTTTCGGTTTATCTGCCTCATTCCTATGCGGTTTCGGGTTGGGTAGTTTTTGTTTTGGCTACCAATATCGTGCATCTGGAAAATGTTTCCGCAGCACAGGCCATGAAATTCGCTGTGAGCGGCGGCATTGCGGGCTTCCATTCGGATGATAATGTTTTCAAAGCGCCGGAATGAAACCATTAATAATTAACAATGAAGCATGAATCCCGGAAGACCTCCAAGAATTCATCTTCCGAAAAAACCTTAATTATTCATTTTTACTTAGTCCTTAAATCATGAAACTTCCTTACGCAGAACCTTTCAGAATAAAAATGGTGGAAGAAATCCGGCAATCCACCCGTGAACAAAGAGAACAATGGCTGAAAGAAGCCGATTATAATTTATTTAACCTGAAATCATCCCAGGTTTTTATCGACCTTTTGACGGATTCGGGAACCGGAGCGATGAGTGACCAACAGTGGGGCGCACTGATGACCGGCGATGAAAGCTATGCCGGTTCCAGAAGTTTCCAGCAACTCCATGAAACCGTTCAGAAAATATCCGGGTACAAATATCTGCTTCCCACCCACCAGGGAAGAGCGGCGGAAAACGTGTTGTTTTCTGTTTTGGTGAAAGAAGGCGATGTGGTTCCCGGAAATTCCCATTTCGATACTACCAAAGGACACATCGAGTTCAGGAAAGCACATGCGATAGACTGCACCGTGGATGAAGCTTTCGACATCGAAAACCTTTACCCCTTTAAAGGAAATATAGACTTACAAAAACTGGAGAAAGTGTACCAAACCTATCCCAAAGAAAAAATCCCGTTTTGTCTGGTCACCATCACCTGCAATTCTTCCGGCGGACAACCGGTTTCCCTGGAAAACATGCGTGCCGTGAAAGAACTTTCAGACCGATACGGAATCCCGGTTTATTTCGATTCCGCGCGTTTTGCCGAGAACGCCTATTTCATTAAACAAAGAGAAAAAGGCCAGGAAAACCGTTCGATCAAGGAAATCGCAAGAGAAGTTTTTTCTTACGGAGCCGGAATGACGATGAGCTCCAAAAAAGACGGCCTGGTCAATATCGGTGGGTTCATCGCATTAAATGATGAAAAAGTCTATCGTGCCGCGTCCAATTTCACGATTATTTATGAAGGTTTCATCACCTATGGCGGAATGGCGGGAAGAGATATGGCTGCTTTGGCGGTGGGTTTGAATGAAGCCACGGAATTCCCGTATCTGGAAAGCCGCATATCGCAGGTGGAATACCTCGGAAATAAAATGATTGAATACGGAATACCGCTCCAGAAGCCAATTGGCGGTCATGCCGTTTTTATTGATGCCTTGAAATTTTTGCCCAACGTAAAGAGAGAAGAATATCCCGCTCAAACGCTGGCAAACGAAATCTACAAGGAAGCCGGAATCCGCACCGTGGAAATAGGGACCATTTTAGCAGACCGCGATCCGGAAACGCGAGAAAACCGTTATCCAAAACTGGAATTGGTCCGTTTGGCGATTCCGCGCAGAACTTATACCAATAACCACATGGAGTACATCGCAGCGGCGGTAAAAAATGTTTTCGACCGGCGGGATGAAATCCTGAAGGGTTACCACATCACCTGGGAATCTGATATTTTAAGGCATTTTACCGTGAAACTGGAGGAAGCTTAAAACAAAGATCCGTTCGGCATTGCTGAGCGGATTTTAATTTCCCCCCGCTCCCTAAATCCCCCCACTCTAAACTCCTATCCCCCAAAACTCTCCACTCCAACACACTCCATTAGGTTAATGCCCCAAAACTTTAGGTCTTTTACCCAAAGCATTAGGTCTTCAAGCCAAATTTTTAGGTCCAAAACCCAAAACTTTAAGTCCGGAACCTAATCGATTAGCCAGGGAACCCAAAACTTTCACCCTTTAACCGAAACGATTCTCAAAACAACCGAAACACTTCTGTAAAATAAAAGAAAAAAGCCTGCGGAAACCACAGGCTGTCTCTGATGAAGTAGAAATCAGTTATTCCTCTCCCTCAGGAGCAGGTGCAGAACGTTTGCCGTTTCGCGGAAAAAACTGTTTCAGCTCATTCATCTTCGTTTCATAACCCGCCACCTGGGAACCGGCTCTGTACAGGGTGTAGGCATAATCTGCCAGTGCAGCCTGGTAATTGTCGTGATCGTGCAGGATCTTGGTATTTTTGATTTTTTCCTGCAAAGCACCCCATCGGTGCTCCAGGTTTTCCATCACAAGGCGGCTGTTGTAATCGTTTTCAAACTCCGCCCAATCCAGATCCGGCACCGAAAGGCTGGGTGCATTCCTGCGATAATCCCATACCTTGTTGACCAGGAGTTTGTTTTGCTCGTTGATGCTTCCGTAAGCGCTTCGCTCATGGGGAGTCAAGGTTACTGTCAGCATTTCGAGCGCAGTTTCCAGTTGGGTGAGGGCATCTTCTGCGGCAGTAATCTGAGCCGGGGTAAGATGCGCATTGTTGAGGTTTGGTAATGGCATAACTTTTAGTTTTTAGGGTTAATAACAGCACGAAAATACTATAAACCAACGAATTAAACACCCGTTAAAACACCCTATTTTATGTTTTACCTGTGATGCCTTTTAAAAAACGCCACCATTCCGGGGATGGATTCATGAGGAAATTCGTGTCCGGCATTGCGTTCTTCCAAAACCAATTCAGTATTGTTGATCCCTTTGAAAGTGGTGATTTCGCCATCTTCCACTTTTGAATTTTCATCGGTCTGCAGATTTTTTTTCACTATCGGAACCGCTGATTTCTGCTGTCTGTAGGGAACCAAAGGATCATTTTTGCCCATGCTCATCCAGATGGAAATGGGTTTGGCATTTTTGACCATTAATCCTCCCTGTGCGGCCACGGAGCAAATTGCGGCGATTTTCTCACCTCTTTCCTTCCACAAAACATTCACAAATCTTGCTCCGTTGGAATGCCCCACGAGATAAATTCTTTGGGAATCAATTGGATATTTGCCTTGTACCTCTTTCAGCACTTCATCAAAAAACAAGACATCGCGGTTCCCGTTTTCGTTGGGAAACATTTGCCAACCATTCAGAAGTCCCTGTTTATCGATAACCCGACCAGAAGTCCCGGGAATTCCCTGCATGAAAACCACCAATGCTTCGGGAAAATAATCCTGAAAATCCATTTTCGCAGCGGCATATTTTGCATTGCCGCCATGTCCGTGAAAAACAAAAACCAGGGGCATCTTTTCCGCGGTTTTTTCCGGTTCAAAAATCAGCGCTTTTCGCACGGAACCATTGATGCTGAAAGTGAATTCCTTTTGCGCAAAACAGCATGGAGACAGAGCGACCAGCAGAAAAATCAAAATACTTTTCATAAAACTTTTTGAGGTAAACGAAAAAATTGCCTGTTTTCTTATTTCAATAAGCACGAAGTTACCCGTGATTGGGCAGCCCAAAAAAAAACAGCTACCTATTCTGCAGCTCCATCATTCCCTCCGGAGAAACAAAATCGTAATTCCAGGCCGGTTCGAAAGTGAGTTCGATTTCGACTTCGATGCCGGGAAATTCTTTTTCCAAAGCGTTTTGAACACCGGTTTTAATCGCATCTCCCATCGGACAAAATGGTGAAGTTAAAGTCATTAAAACATGGATTTTATTTTCCTCCGGGAAGGTAATATCATAAACCAATCCCAAATCGATGATGTTTACCATTAATTCGGGATCCATCACTTCGTAGAGCACAAATTCTGCACGCTGCTGAAGTTCGTAATTTTTATCGTTTTCGTCGAAAGTCATTCTAATTTTTTTGTTTTGTGTAAAAGTAATTTAAAGACATTCACATTATAAATCACTGCCAGAATCACCCATAAAAACAGTCCGATTCTGATGACGATTAAGTTCTGCACCATCAATCCTAAAGCAAAAGTGAGGAACGCAGCAATGAAAACTCTGAACTGCCAAATCGTGAGTTGCTCGCTGTACAGATGTTTCGGAAGCGGCACTTTCACCTTTCCGGAAAGATGTTTGTAATGCCCGTTCCAAATGATGAAAGGCAAGGTTTTGAAGGTTTTTCCTAAGATAATATTCGTAATCCAACCCAGGAAAATCAGCGTCCCATAAACCATCACCCATCGGTAACCTTCGGAATAATACACGATTGGAATGATTAAAACCGCAATGATTAAACTTAAAAATGAAAGAAAGGCATGCTTCATCAAGAGTTCCACCCTTTTTCGCAAACGGTTTCTGAAGGCATCATAAAGATAGAGCAGCCAAAAGATAATTCCGATGAGAACGAAGCCAGCATAAATGAAAATCCGCCAGGTGATTTCAAAGAAAAATCCATCAACCAAGAATAAAATCAAACCTAAATTTTGGAAGACGAATGCACGTTGTAACAAATACTCCTTGTCAGATTTTCCCAACAAAAACATCGGAACCAGTTTCGTGGAAACTCCGGTGATCAGCTGCAGAAACCATCCCGCAATTCCCATGTGGGCGTGAAGTTTCAAGACTTCCAAATGACTGATCGGGAAAAGCGATGACCTCATCTTGAGATTTATCGCCAATAAAAGTCCGACCGAAACCGTGAAAAGCAACCAAAGCGCGGAACTGGTGATGAACATTTTCTGCGCGGAATATTTCGAGCAAACTCTTGTGGTTTTCAGAACATTAATTACAAACAGCAAAACCGAAAAAACAATCAGCGAACCGCCTGTAATCATGATCCAACCGACATCGAGATTCCAAAATTTCCAGGTGAGGAAAATAATTCCCAAAGTCAAAGTGTACCAACTTGCAGACGCCATTTTCTCGCTGTACAAATCCTGCTCGCAAATCACGGGCAGCAATTGGTGAGCCGCCCCGAAAATCATCATCGTTCCCCATCCCAAAGCCGCAAGATGCACGATGGTCAACAGATGCGGATTGAAATAATGCCGGGTAAAAGATTCGGGCGTGGTGAACATCAATACACAAAGTACCAGAAAAACCACCGCTCCTGTTGCATAAAACGGGAGAATAGCGCTGTTTCCCGGTGCTTTTCCAATGTTGATGTCTGCCATTTTTTTTAATGAATAGGTAAGAATGAATAATTTGAGTGATGGTTCAATGAAGTTCTGATCTGTTTTCTGAATATGGGGATTCCTCTCTTGGTTCGGAATAAGAAATTGCTCATTTCATTTACCTTTTACTTCTGAAAAATTAACATTTTCACGTCGCCTTCTCCGACATTGTGGATGTGGACTTCAAAATCTTTTTCTGCAAGCTCTTCCAAAAGGTACACAGGAATTCTTTTGTGGTCAATGTACAAAGCGTTTCCGGCAGGAAGCGTTTCCAGCTCGCCTAGAATCGCCTGCATCGGACCGGGCATTTCCAGTTCGCGCACATCTATTCTGATGAGTTTTTCATCCCCGAACTGAGCAATAACGTCATTGAAATGTTCCGCACCGTGCATCATCACTTTGCTGTCTGCAGTTTCTGAAGTTGGTTCCACTTCTTTCTTTTTCTTCAGGAAATAGGTGTGAAATTCCTGATCAGAAATGGTTTCCACGAAAGAATCCTCTGCTTTTTGCTGTTTCAAAAGATGGATTAAAGGTGTCGGAACGAAATTATTGATGATGCATAGAATTTTTCCATTCGGAATGGTTTTGAAACGACCGAGAATTTCTTTCAACGGATCCGCTCCATTGTCGATGATTGGACGAACATCATAAAAACCGATATCTTCTTTCGGGGCGTTCTGCAGCCAGCTCGGTCTCGGCTCGTGTGAAGTTTCCACTTTTGAGGATTCCATTCCCTCGAAAACAAATCCGAGCGGAGTGAGTACCTTTTTGAAGTCTTCTACTTTTGCGCCGCCCATTTTTGCCGCTTCTGCAATGGTGACCCGTGAAGCCATAATTTTCCTCAATATCGGATTCCTTAATTTCTCAAGAGGTTTTGCGATGGATGCGATGGCTTCCACAGATTGCGGATTCTCTTTAATCAGCTCGGATATTTTGGTTTTTTCGGTAATTACTTTCATCAGTGAATTTCGCTTTTGTTGCTATTTTCTCAGTTATTTTTGCATTGGGTTGTTCGCCCAAAATTCATCATCATAATCTTCCAACGCAGAATGTTCTTCTTCACGCAGGATATCTCCGATTTTATCCAGTTCTTCGTCGGATAGTTTTTCTTCTAAATAGGGAAAAAGAGTTCGTTCCTCAAACCGGGTGTGGTCATCTATCAAATCTGCAAGTTCCAGGTACAGTGGATCACTTTTTTCCAGGGTCCTCACATTGATTTCGTTGATTTTGGCTACAATCAATTGGTGTTCATTTAAACCGCGGTTTACCATTGCATCTTTAAAATCAAGGAAAAGCAACTTTTCTTCCGACCGGAAATGGGGCTCCAGATGATGTTTCCAAAACCAGTTGATGTATCGGGTCATTCTCTGGGGCTGCACTTCGGCTTTCACTCCCTTTCTTATTTTCCAGCAAAAAAGCAATGTAGCGTGATGTTCGCGGGAAATTGGAACGATGTTTCTGTTTCTTTTGATGGGTTTATTTTCCATGTTAATTTTTTTTGGAGCCTTAATTTTGTCTTAAAATGCCACTATTTATACTGAATCATCTACTGATAAATCCATTGTGGCTTTTCAACCTTTAAACTTGCCTTTTCCGCGATAATTAAGCGCAGCGAAGAATCGTTGGTAAAGAAAGTCCACATCCAGTTGATAAAAACGATGAGTTTGTTCCGAACACTCAGAATCAGCATTAAATGCAGGAACATCCAGAAAACCCATGCAAAAAAACCTTTGAAACTGAAGAGCGGCAAATCCACCGCGGCTTTGTATTTCCCCACAGTCGCCATGCTTCCCTGATCTTTATAAAGAAAGGGTTTCCACGTTTTTCCTTTAATGCTGTTGTTAAAATTCTCGGCCAGGTTTTTCGCCTGATTAATGGCAACATTTGCAATTTGCGGGTGACCTTTCGGATATTTTTCGGATTTCTGCATCGCGATATCTCCTACTGCATAAATATTTTCAAATCCGGATATTTTGTTGAAATCATCGACTAAATAACGGTTTCCCTGAATGATTTCCTTTGAAAAACCCTCCACAATATTGCCGGTAACTCCCGCTGCCCAGATCACATTTTCGGATTTGATGGAACAGCCGTCTTTCAAAATAAGGTTTCCGTTTTCATACCGATCCACCAGTTGGTTGAGCAAAACTTCCACACCTAATTTTTTCAAATATTCCAAAGAGGCTGTTTGAGCAAGTTCGCTCATATTTCCCAGTGTTTTTCCGCTTCCTTCAACCAGGATGATTCTGATTTCCGAGGTATCTATTTCCGGATAATCATTCGGTAGGATATTCTTTTTCATTTCGGCAAAAGCACCGGCCAATTCCACACCGGTCGGTCCGGCTCCTACGATCACGATATTGTTTAGGCCGCTATCGTAATCTTTGGTCGAATTAATCCGCTCAAAATTCCTCAAAACCCTGTTCCTGATCTGGATTGCCTCAAAAGTACTTTTCAGAGGAAGTGCTGACTTTTCCAGTTCGGAGTTGCCGAAATAATTGGTTTTGCAGCCGGTCGCAATCACCAGATAATCATATCCGAATTTTCCGGCATCGGTTGAAATCGTTTGTTCATCAGGATTTACCGAATTTACTTCGGCCATCTGAATACTGACTCCCTCCCTTTTCTGAAAAATTTTCCGAAAAGGAAACGAAATGCTTGAGGGTTCCAGTTGCGCAGCCGCCACCTGATAAAACAGCGGCTGAAACTGATGGTGATTGGACTTATCCAGCAAAAGCACGTTGTAATGCTTGGTATCAATGTGTTTCGCAAACTGAAGTCCGGCGAATCCGCCGCCAATGACGGCTATTTTCTTTTTCACAATATTTTGTTTAAAGCATTGTCAGCACTTCAAGCGCTGACAACGCTGAGTTAAATTATGCTTGCGCAAGTTCCTGATCCAGCTCCAAAGCTTTTGGGAACAGGTAATCGTTTTCCAGCCGGAAGTGCTCGTTTAAATCTGTTTCAAATTCTTTTAGCTTACTGTAAAGGTAAGAAAACGAGTTACATGCATTTTTCGGAGGGGTAAAATTGTTAGTGATCCTTCTGATCAAATTCAAATCTTCGTTGGCAATTTCGTGGTCTTTTAAAAGTACCCTGATTGGCAGATCCAAAGTACCAACTTCATAAGTTGTTTTTTCCTCCGGATTTCTCTTTTTCGCCAAACCTTGCTTGATTACCGGGAAAAGCACGCCTTCTTCATTTGCAATGTGATCCAACAAATCTTGCAGGAAATGATGTGTCTGAGTCGCAACGCGGTGAAGTTCAGGATGATCGGTTCCGTGATGTTCGGAGACTTTGATAGCCAAACCATTCAACGCTTCCGCATTTTCCTTGATATATTGATGGTGCTTTTCCACGATATAATCTGCAAGTTCGTCCAGTTCCCATTCATCGAAATCTTTGGATCCGGATTTAGAACTTTCGGTTTCACTGCAACCGAATTTCACTCCTTTTTCTTTTAAAAGTTGAGCTTTTTTCACATCCTTTTCAGGAATCGCAGCAGATGCAGTTTTGGTTTCTTCAGGATTTTTTGCAATTAAGACCTTAAACCATTCCGGTCCTTGCTGAAGATATTCCCAGGTGAAGATATTTCCTCTTTCTGCCAGAAGTTCGTAGTAAAGCGGTTTTGGATCATGATCATTATCGATGATGAAACTTTCACCCGGATTCAGTGCATCGAAATGCCGGAAGATGGTTGGATGTTTGAATTTAGGTTCAATTTTGGTGACGTCCAAAGTTTCCTTCGGTTCAGCTTTTGCAGCCTCTTTGGTTTCTTCTACAGGATTTTTCGCGATCTGCACCATAAACCATTCCGGACCTTTCTCCAGATATTCCCAAGTGAAGATATTTCCTCTTTCGGCAAGAAGTTCGTAATACAGAGGTTTCGGATCGTGGTCGTTTTCTATGATGAAGCTTCCGCCCGCATCCAGTGCGTCAAAATATTTAAAAACGGTTGGGTGTTTCAGGCGCGGTTCTATTTTCGTAACGTCCAAAGTTTCCAGTGTAGCCATTGTTGTTTTGATTTTTTTGTTTAAAATTGTTTTGATTGATGTCTGATGATTTTGTTTAAAATTTGATCAATTTTATATAAGACTTTTTTATCCTGTTTAATCCTAAAATTTTTTATTTCCTTCTCAACTGTAAAACTTTTTCCACATCTTCGTTTCTGAATCTGCTTAAAGTTACCTTTCCATAGATTTTATAGATTTTGTCTCGTGCTTCCTTGTATTCATTGTGGATCGGACAGGGATTGGTTTCTGAACAGAACTCCAAACCAAGACCGCAACCATGGAACATTTTGTCACCGTCGATGGCTTCCACAATATCTGCCAGAGAAAATTCCGCGGCTTTATCCGAAATATAAAATCCGCCATATCTGCCTTTCGCGGATTGCAGGAAACCCTGTTTGCTCAATCCCTGCAGAATCTTCGCGATGAAAAGCTCCGGAGAGTTGATTTTCTCCGAGATTTCCTTGATGTTGACCATAGTTCCATCCTTGGATTTCTGCGCTACATAAATCATTGCCCTTAAAGCATATTCACAAGTTTTCGAAAGCATATCAGTAATTCTACCCGACAAAGGTAAGTTTAATTTTTAATTCAGACAAGTTTGTCTTAATTAAAAATGGACGGAAAAAATCCCCCAAGAAAATTTCTCAGAGGATTCAGAATATTTAGTGGAATTAAACCTCCACACTTTCCGCAGAATGTTGTTTCACCAGTTCCTGCTGCACATTGGGCGGAACAAGTTGGTAATCCGAAAACTTCATGGTGAATTTGGCTCTGCCTCCCGTAATCGAACGGAGCGTGGAACCGTAATCGTGCATTTCTGCCAACGGAACATTGGCCATGATTTTCTGGTAATGCCCTTCGGAATCCATTCCGGAAATAATGGCACGCCGGGTTTGAAGATCGCCCATTACATCACCTGTATCCTCATCCGGACATAGGATTTCCACGGAATACATGGGTTCCAAAAGTTGCGGTTTTGCCATGTGGAAAGCAGTTTTAAACGCTCCGGAAGCCGCCAACTGGAAGGAAATATCATTGGAATCCACACTGTGCATTTTGCCGTCATAGACAGAAACACGAATGTTTTGGCAGTGGGAACCTGTCAATGGACCTTCTTTCATTTGCTGCATGATTCCTTTTTTAATGGCTCCAATATATCGGTTATCGATAGCTCCACCTACGATACACCAGTAGAAAGCGAGTTTTCCGCCCCATGGTAAATCTTCAATTTCTTTCTGTCGGATGCTCATTCCTGTGGGTTCGTCCATTCCTTCATAAAAATTCTCAACCCGCATGTGGATTTCCCCGAATTGTCCGGCTCCACCGGATTGTTTTTTATGGCGATAATCGGCATCAGCTTTAGAAGTAATTGTTTCTCTGTAAGGAATTTTAGGGTTACTGAAATTCATTTTCACGCCAAATTCGTCCTGCAGTCTTTGTTTCACCAAATCCAGATGCAACTGACCTTGACCATGCAGCAATGTTTGTTTCAGTTCCGCAGATTGTTCCACCCTCAAAGTTGGATCCTCTTCTGAAATCCTGTTGAGCGCAGTCACCAGCTTTTCCATATCGGCGGAAGAATCCGTGGAAACGGCTTTTCTGATTCGGCTTTCCGGGAATTCCATCGGGCGGATTTTTCGGTCCAGACCTTTGGTATTCAGGGTGTTGTTTGAGTGCCCGTATTTCAATTTTACGGTGGCTCCCAAATCTCCCGCCACGAGTTCATTCACAGGGATTCTGTCTTTGCCTTTTGCCAAAAATATTTGAGAAATTCTTTCTGTTTCGCCATTGTTAGCGTTCACCAATTCGTCACCCGCTTTCAATTTCCCTGTCAGTACTTTAAAGTAAGAAACCATTCCCACCTGGGGTTCAGATAAGGTCTTATAGATAAAAATGGTTGTTTTATCGTTCGGATCATAGGTGATTTCTTCACCGTTTTCCAATTTCCTTGCTGGTCGGTCCGCTGGTGACGGGGCGATATCGTTGATGAATCCCATCAATCTTCCGGTTCCCATGTCTTTCAAACCGCTGGTGACGAAAACCGGGAAAAACTGCTGGTTTGCAATGGCGATGGTGATTCCTTTTGCCAATTCCTCTTCGGAAAGGTTTCCTTCCTCGAAATATTTTTCCATTAAACCTTCCTCATTTTCCGCGGCAATTTCCACCAAAGCGTTGTGCATGGCGTTGGCTTTTTCCATTTCGGATTCGGGGATGGGTTTTTTCTCGGGTTTGCCGCCGTTTGAGGGGAATTCGTACATCACCATTCTCAAAGCGTCTATAATTTGGTTAAATTGCGGTCCAGAATTGTGTGGATATTGAATAGGAAGAAGTTTCGGGCCGAATCTTTCTTTTGCCTGTTCCAAAGTTTTCTCAAAATCCGCTTTCGGATGATCCATCTGGTTGATGACGAAAATAGTGGGGGTGTGGTTTTTTTCTACGTACTCCCAAACCAGTTCGGTTCCCACTTCTACACCGTTTGCGGCGTTCAAAACAATTACTGCGGTATCGGCCACTTTTAATGAAGAAACGATTTCGCCGACGAAATCGTCAAATCCGGGAGTATCGATGATGTTGATTTTATTGTCGCGCCAGTTGACAAACATTTGGTGTGAGAAAATAGTTTTGCCTTTTTCGTGTTCCAAATCGGTATTGTCGCTCACGGTGTTCTGCGCTTCCACAGTTCCGCGGCGCTTAATCTCCCCGCCTTCAAATAACATGGCTTCAATGAGCGTGGTTTTGCCGCTATCGGAATGTCCGAGCATCACCACGTTTCGTAAATTTTTGGTTTCAGCACTCATAACTAAATGTTTTGTTTAAAGTTTGACGTTTGCACTGCTTTCAAATTTGGCAGTTCCAGAATAGATCTACTGCATTTGAACCTGCATGCTCCATTTTTTTGGAGAACTAAAGTTACGAAGTTTTTAAATTAATTGCCGAAAAAATAAAGATGTGAAGGAATGATATTTGGCAGGAATAGGAATCTCATTAATCTTTAAGGACAAAAACACCAAATTGAAAATAAACGAATTGAAAAGCACCACAATCCGCAGAACTGAGCTCTGTGTAGAAGCTGAAAGTTGAAAAAGCAGAAAGCACTCCGTGGGAGTGCCATCTTATCATATAAAAACCTGAATTCTACACCGGGAAAAAAACGCTGCAGATGACATTCCTGCGGAATGCTTTTTCGCTCCGGGAACAGTATTGCTACCCGGATAAACTGCTACGGAGTTTCAAAATTCCTACTTGATCAACCCCAGTTCCACCAATCTTTCATGCAGGAATTCACCTGCAGTGGTGTCCGGGTAAAGTTTCGGGTTATTTTCGTCAAAAGTCCCTTCCAAAGCATTGAGCGGCATTTCACTTACCGGATGCATAAAGAACGGAATGGAATATCTTGAACTTCCCCACAGTTCTCTTGGCGGATTCACTACCTGGTGAATGGTGGATTTCAGTTTGTTATTGGTATGTCTGGAAAGCATATCGCCTACGTTGATCATCAGTTCGTCTGGTTGAGCAATTGCGTCAATCCATTCACCGTCGTGGTTTTGAACCTGCAGTCCTTTTCCTTGCGCCCCCATCAGCAAAGTGATCAGGTTAATATCGCCATGTGCCGCTGCACGAACTGCATTATCCGGTTCTTCCGTGATTGGAGGATAGTGAATCGGACGAAGAATTGAGTTTCCTTCCTTCACAAACCGGTCGAAGTAGAATTCATCTAATCCAAGATGCAGAGCAAGGGCTCTTAACACATAAACTCCCGTCTTTTCCAACATTTGGAAAGCCAATTTTCCCACCTCATTGAACTTCGGAGTTTCTTTTACGATCACATTTTCCGGATAAACTTCGGCATATTTTGAACCTTCGTTAAGGTATTGTCCAAAATGCCAGAATTCCTTCAAGTCACCTTTTTTGAAACCTTTTGCGGTTTCTTTACCGAATCCCACATAACCGCGCTGTCCGCCGATTCCAGGAATTTCGTACTGTTGTTTGGTCTCCACAGGAAGATTGAAAAAATTTTTCACTTCGCCATAAAGTTCATCAACCAGATTGTCATCCAAAAAGTGACCTTTTAAGGCGACAAAGCCGATTTCTTCGTAAGCTTTTCCGATTTCATTGACAAATTTTTGTTTGCGTTCCGGGTTGTCCGAAAGGAAATCACGCAAATCCACACTAGGAATTTGATTCATTGTATTTGCTTAAAAATTACGGGGGCAAAAATAGGGAAAATTTAGCGGAGCGGAAACTGGGTCAGCAATTCCAAGAATTGAGGAAAGTGATGATGGCACAAACAGACCGGATTCGTTCCCTATTGATCTTTTGATCTGTAAGAAAAATGATTTTCTCAATGAGCGGATTTTTGGATTTAATAATTCGTAAATTTGCATCCATCCAAAATTTCCCATGAAACAGTTCTCTTCCAAACGAAGCATCCAGATTTTAGCACACCTTTTAGAGCAGTACGGAATCCACAATATCGTGATTTCTCCCGGTTCCAGGAACGCACCTTTAGCAATCCATTTTTCGGAACTTGAAAGTTTCAACTGCTACAGCATTGTGGACGAAAGGAGCGCCGGCTTCGTGGGTTTGGGAATGGCTAAAAGCGAGAAAAAACCTGTCGCAATTACCTGCACAAGCGGCTCTGCCTCAGCAAATTATTATCCTGCGATTACCGAAGCATTCTATCAAAATGTTCCGCTTTTGGTGTTAACTGCAGATCGCCCAACAGATTTCGTGGATATTTTTGATGGACAAACCATCCGCCAAAAAGAGATTTTCGCCCAACATTCTTATGGAGATTTTCAACTTTTGGAGGACGAAAAAGAAGGTGCCGATGAAACCAATTTTGAGCTCATTAAAAAAGCGGTGGAATTGTGTTTCGAGAAAAAAGGTCCGGTTCACATCAATATTCCTTTGGAAGAACCTCTTTATGAATTGATTACGGAAATTCCGAAATTTCCTGCCATAGAAAAAACCATCCGGAAAAAAAATTACGAACTCCCTTCCAACCTCGCCGCAGAATGGAACACCGCGAAGAGAATTATGATTCTGGTGGGAACCAGAGACTACAGTGAGGAACTGGAAATGCAGCTGTCTCAATTGGTCAAAAATCACAGCGCCGTCATTTTATGCGAAGCCAATTCCAATTTGAGAAACGAAAAGTTTTTCTCGCATATCGACCGCTATATTTATAATTTTGGCGAAGAGGATTTCAAAACCTATGGTCCGGAACTTTTGATTACCATTGGACAAAACGTGGTCTCCAAAAAAATCAAGCAGTTTTTGAGGAAGGCGAAACCGAAAAATCACTGGCACATCGACGAAGTCTGGCATCCGGATACGTTCTTTTCTTTAACCGAAAAAATAGAAGCTACCGCCGAAAATTTCTTCGCCAAATTATTGAATTTCGCAAAATTAGAACCGCAACCTTACTACAATCTGTGGGATATTTTGCGGGACAAAAAAGATTTGAGGCATCAGGAATATTGCCTTCTGACCAATTTTTCAGATTTCAAATTCTTTGAATCACTTTCCTATAAACTGCCGGAAAACATCAATTTGCATTTCAGCAATTCATCGGCAATCCGCTATGCGCAACTTTTCGATTTTAATAAAAATAAAGTCTATTGCAACCGGGGAACCAGCGGAATTGACGGCTCCACTTCTACCGCGATGGGATTTGCCATGCGTAATCCGAAGCAAACGGTTCTCATTACGGGAGATCTGAGTTTTTTCTACGATATCAATGGACTTTGGAACAATTATATCCCGCCTTATACCCGAATTATCATTTTCAACAACGGCGGTGGAGATATTTTCAAGATTATTCCCGGACCAAGTTCCACCAACGCTTTAGATGAATTTATCCTGACCAAACACCATAAAAACGCAGAACTCCCCGCCAAACATTTTGGGTTTGGATATTCCAAAGTGGACGATGAGGAAACGCTTTTGAGGGTTTTGGAAAATTTCTTTAAACCTGATCAAAAAGCAAAAATTTTAGAAGTAGATACTTCCAAAGTGGAAAACGCTGACGTTCTGAAAGGGTATTTTGAGTTTTTGAAAAATTCTTAAAAAACGATCTGATTTTTTGTTGCGGGAATTTACTTTAAAATCCACCTGAATATAATTTCGCCATTCCAAAAGCGTACATTTTCACGCTTATTTTAAAAATCCAAACAGAGGTCTACAATTCCAAATAATCGCCATTTTCGGGCAGATTGGTGATTTTTTCTATCGGGTAAATAAACATATCGTCGAAATCGTTCATCGAATTGATGATTTGAAAATGCGAAAACTCCTTGATGTTTTGCAAAGTAATTTCAGTTTCCCTGATCTTTTTGCTTTTCAGCAAATGCTGTCTCTGAACGCCATTTAAAAGAAAACTTGTGGGCGTGAACCATTCTTTCCCTTTCTGAAAAAGGAGATTTGAATAGGAAGTATCGGTGATGTGGTTGTTTTTCACGATGATGATTTCATTAGCTTTTGATTTCATCTTCATCCTTTCCAACTCCGTTCTATCCTCAAATTTGAAGGAATAACTGAAGGAATTGTTATCTACCAATTGAAAATCGGTAATTTCTGAAATCGCGTAGGGAATCAGTTGTGTTCTAACACGTTTTTCCAAATCATAAGAAATCCTGAGCTTGAAAAGCCCGTCCTCATCGTGGTTCAGCGATTTATAAATTTTGTCCAAATCGATGGAACCCTTATTTCCGAAATTCGCAAAAGTATCATTCACCCGCTTTTGATGAAAATCCAGGAGAAAAATTTTCTGGTCTTCTATCTTAATGCTTTCAAAGAATTGGGACATAAATTTTGTTTTTCATTTCTTGGTATTCGTCGGCTAATATACTTAAATGGGTGATTCCGCCACCACTTTTGAAGTATAATTTTCCATTTTCTTTTTGTATGAACCTGATCATCACGCAGGAATCCAGGTTTTTTCCGTCGAACCGGCCGCAAACTCCGGTATAGAAACCGCGTTCGTAGTTTTCAGCTTCCAGAATGATCTCCAGCGTTTTTGGTTTTGGCGCACCAAGAATGGAACCGGCGGGAAGAAGCGTCTTCATAATGCTTCCGATTTTGTTTTGGAATTCAGGTTTTAATTTCCCTGAAATTTCCGAACTCATCGCATAGAGGTTTTTTTGTTTGGTTTTAATGAAGTCAATCCGCTGAAAAGCATTCACTTTCACCTGATCTGCGACCATGCTCAAATCGTTTCGGAGCAAATCCACCACGGTATAATGTTCGGCTTTTTCCTTCGCATCATTTTTCAGGGTTTCCACGGCGTTTTCCTTTGCCGCATCAATGGTTCCCTTCATCGGATGGGTAAAAATTTCACCATTGGCAATTTCCACAAATGTTTCCGGTGAAAAAAACACAAACTGATCCGGAACCAAAACCTTGTATTTCGCCTTCGAAAAATGAAAGATTTCTTCCAATGAAAAATTGGTTTCAATTTCAGTTGTACAGGTGTAATTAGCGAGGTAGGAATTCCCGAACCTCAAATTTTCCTGCACCTTTTCGAAGCCATTTTTGTAGGTTTCTAGGGATTCCGGAAATGAAACCAATTCCAGTATTTTATCCGGACCTTCTTCCACATTACTGTTTTTAAAATCCTTAAAGTCAACCAGCAAACCGGAATCCGCAAGTTCAGGTTCGGTAAAAACCCACACATTCTCCATTAGGAAATCCACCATAAAGAAGAACGGAACTCCCTGGATTGAAAGTTGATCCATCCTCCCAAAATTTTTCTGTGCTTCTGAATTCATCCGTGCAAAAATACGGTTTTAGGAAAAAACTCCTGTTGTGTTTCTTGAATCCCAATTCTTTTGCCTCGATTCTTTTCCCCTGTTTCTCTTGCCTTGTTTCTTTTCCCTATTTTTGCCGGATGGAACAAAACAACCTGCCGAAACCCGGACTCAGCAACATCCTTTCAGACGCTTTCAGATATTGGAACCGCACCCTTTTTTTCCAACTGCTTTACAGCCTCCTGTTCTTTTCGCTTTTTTTTCTCGGCTATTTCTACCTCTTCCAGCGTTTTGGTTTATGGGAGGAATACTCGAAATACTTGGAAGTGACCCAAAACAACATTCCCGCACTTAATGAAAAAATGAAGGAACTTGCCGAACTTCCGCAAATGGGAAGTTTCATTTTGGCAGTTTTTGTATTACTCGCCCTGCTCAATCCGCTGAATGTGGGATTTTATAAGATGTACCGGAAAATTGATCTGGGTGAAAAACCCGAAATCAACGATTTATTCGCCGGGTATTTAGGTTTTAATTTTTTCAAATATTTTGGATTCTACCTGTTTTGGTTCATCGTCTTCAGTTATGGTAACTCGCTTTTGATTTTGGGACTGGTCTGGATCTTCATCACCTTGTTTTCGTTGCCGCTCATGTTTTTTATGGACCTGAAAATTTTTGACGGGATCAGGTTCAGCATCAAAGGTTTGCGAAAGGATTTCCCGACTATTGTGGTAGCCATGTTCGTTGCGCTTCTATTCGGATTGAGCGGAATTTTGGTATTCGGATTTGGTTTCCTTTTCACCTTCCCATTTTGGAATGCGATGATTTATTCTCTTTATAAACATTATTTTAAAGAACTTTCCTAAAATTCTTATTGAATTCCACGAAAGTTTCATGAAAAATTTTATATTTGATAAACCTTAAAAATAAACAACATGGACGCTTTTCAAGAATTCGATCAACCCAATGCTCCTCAGAAATCGAGTGGTGAAATCATTTCCCACGCTTTCGGAATTTACAAAGGGATTTTTCTTTACGTACTTTTGGCAATGGCCATCTACATCGTGGCCTCACTGCTGGTTAAGACCTTTTCCGGTTTCGATCAGCAAATGATGATGGAAGAAATTCGAGATTCCGCAGGAGACTATTCATCACTTAGAATTTGGGAAATCCCGGGATTGAAATTCTACTACGGAATTTCCGGATTGGTGGGAATATTGGCTGCTCCACTTTATGTGGGACTGATGTATATTGCAAACAAATACAGCTATAAACAGCAGATCCAAATTTCAGATCTGTTCATCGGGTACAGACAAAATTTTCTGAATATTATTTTGTATGCAGTGATTTCATCCATTATTTTGGTAATCTCCATGATGCTGTGCTTCTTGCCTTTCTTTTTTGTGCTGCCATTTTTGATGTTGGGGTATCCAATATTATTGTTCGAAAATAAGAGTGCCATGGAAGCATTGAGCAAGTCTTTCCAAATTGCCAAAGAAAATTATGGTGTTTTCCTGGGGACCACTTTATTGGGAATGCTGATCAGTATTTCGGGATTGTTGCTTTGCATCGTGGGAATCCTTCTGACCATGTATTTTTATTTAATCGTGATGTATTCGCTGTACTGCGCTTATTTAGGAAGACCGAGACAAATTGAGGTTAAAAATTAAAAAATAAGATCAAAATATTTGTACATTTGAAAGCAATAGTTCCACACTGTTGCTTTTTTTTAAACCCAAAATATGCCGAACAGAAAATACCAAGTCCACGCCGTCAAGATTAAGCAATTTTTTTTGCTGGCGGTTATCGTTGCACTTGCCGGACTGATTTTCTTCAATCTTTCCATGTTCATCCCGGGTGCTTTGGGAGCGATCACGCTCTACATCATTTGCCGGAGATACAACCTTTATCTTCAGGAGGAAAAAAAATGGAAACCGTGGGTGGCTTCCAGCGTTTTGATTTTGGGCACTTTGGTCGTTTTAATTCTGCCCATCTATTTTATTGCAGATTTGCTGATTGAAAAATTGGGAAACGCATCCGTTTATATGGATAAATTCAACATCTTTATCGATAAGATCCATGCGTTCGTTTATCAGAAAACCAATCTGGATATGCTCAATAAAGAAAATTTGGACAAACTCAAGAATATGGTGGGGAAATATTCCACTGCAGCAGTGAGCGGCACTTTCAATACTTTGACCGTGGTGGCTTCCATGTACTTCATCCTCTATTTTATGCTCGAGAAACCACGGCTTTTTGAACGGTTGATCAGAGATGCTGCCCCTTTGAAAAAAGCAAACATCAACCTTATTGGCGATAAGATCCAGAAAATGGTGGTAGCCAATGCAATCGGAATCCCGGTTACTGCGATTGGTCAAGGTGTGGTAGCGCTGATTGGTTACTGGATTTTTGGTGCACCAAGTGCGATTCTCTTGTTTGCGCTGACCTGTGTAGCCTCCATGCTTCCTGTGGTAGGTGCGGCGGTGGTCTGGATTCCGGTCTGTATTTTCATGATTGCGGAAGGAAGAGTGGGACCGGGAATTGGACTTGCGCTGTATTCATTGGTGGTGGTAGGATTGACCGATAATGTTTTGAGATTCACCATTTTAAAAAAACTAGAAAATATCCATCCATTAAATACCGTTTTCGGAATTATCGCCGGACTCAACCTTTTTGGCTTTATAGGTTTGGTTTTCGGACCGATTTTGATTTCGATTACCGTGTTGCTGATTCAGGTATATCGGGACGAATTCAGCACAGACGATAGGGAAATCATTTTACCCGAACCCAAAGAAATCGAAAAGAAAATTAACCTGGAGATCTGATGGAAAAATTGCCGCAAGAAATCTACTTTCCCCGTCCCTAAAGGGAGAGAAATTTCCTCAAATAAGAACCCTATAGACCATGGAAGAATTGCACCCGGAAATCCTGAAAGAAATCTGCGAAGTTGAAATGCCCTTTGGAAAATACAAAGGTACGATCCTGGCCGATTTGCCCATCCATTACCTGGAATGGTTTCAGCGACAGGGAATGCCGAAAGGAAAACTCGGAATGCAGCTTTCCACGATTTACGAGATTAAGCTGAATGGCTTGACGGATTTGCTGGTCCCGATTCGCGGGAAAGTGAGAGAGGAGAAAGCGAAGAAGAGGGTTTTTAGATTTTGAATAAAAAAAACCGAAGAGTATTTCGCCATTTATTTTAAAGAGCATTATTTTTTTGGTACTGAACAGGTTTAATGTTTTCCCTTCAAAATATAACTTCAGACAAGATGATGCAGACAAATCCAATACTGCACTTTGGTTTCGTATCTGATCAAAAGTGCTGTGGAACTGTCTGTCCGCACATTCATCTGCTCTGTCACTAACCTTTTTTTGTTCAGTTTATTATCCGGTATTTCTTCTGCTTCCCGGCTACTATCGCTCCTTCGTAAGTCAGCCTCCCTTCAAAACCGCAATCTCGTCCCGGAATCTTGCAGCAGAAATGAAGTCCAGATTTTTTGCTGCTTTCTCCATGGCCTTCTGTTTTTCGGCGATGAGTTTTTCCAGATCTTCGCTTCCGTACCGGGCGCGCTCTTCCGCGACTTTTTGCAGGATTTCTTTTTGGATGTATTTTTCATCCGGGAAATCTTTGCTCCTTCCCACCAAAATCTCGGAGATCTTTTTGTTCAAAGCCGTCGGAACCAAACCATGCTCCTCGTTGTATTTCATCTGCTTTTCCCGGCGGTAGTTGGTTTCGTCAATGGTTGCCTGCATCGATTTGGTCATTTTATCGGCGTACATGATCGCTTTTCCGTTCACATTTCTTGCAGCACGACCAACGGTTTGAATCATCGAGCGGCGTGAGCGAAGCATTCCCTCTTTATCGGCATCCAAAATCGCAACCAGCGAGACTTCCGGCAAATCCAGACCTTCCCGCAAAAGGTTCACCCCCACCAAAACATCAAACAGTCCAACCCGCAGATCCTGCATGATCTGGATTCGTTCCAGTGTTTCCACATCGGAGTGGATGTAGCGCGTTCTGATTCCCACTTTCGTGAAATATTTCGAGAGCTCTTCCGCCATTTTTTTGGTCAAAGTCGTTACCAAAATTCTTTCGTCTTCTTCTACCCTTTTCTGGATTTCTTCAATAAGGTCATCGATTTGGTTTAAGGTGGGGCGAACTTCAATCACAGGATCCAGCAATCCGGTTGGACGAATAATCTGCTCGATATATTCACCACCGCTTTTTTCCAGTTCATAATCCGCCGGAGTTGCGGAAACGTAAATCACCTGATTCTGCATTTCCTCAAACTCATTGAATTTCAAAGGCCGGTTATCCAAAGCCGCCGGAAGCCGGAATCCGTATTCCACCAAAACTTCTTTTCGGCTCCGGTCACCTCCGTACATCGCGTGGATTTGCGGAATGGTGGCGTGGCTTTCATCAATCACCATCAGATAATCTTTCGGGAAATAGTCCAGAAGACAGAAAGGTCTGGAACCGGGAAGTCTTCCGTCAAAATACCTTGAATAATTCTCTATTCCACTGCAATAGCCGAGTTCCTTCATCATTTCCAGATCCAGTTCGGTCCTTTCCTGGAGCCGTTTTGCTTCAAATGGTTTTTCAATTTGGTTAAAGAAATCAACCTGCTTCACCATATCGTCCTGGATTTCGCGGATGGCATTTTGCTGGGTTTCCTTGGAGGTCACGAACAGATTCGCCGGATAAATCTGAATCTGGTCAAAATCAGACATCACATTTCCGGAAACCGGATCGAAACTTTGAATCTTCTCAATCTCATCGCCAAAAAAATGCACCCGGACCGCATTGTCGGCATAAGCAGGATAAACATCCACCACATCTCCTTTCACCCGGAAAGTCCCGCGTTGAAATTCATTTAAAGTTCTTGCATACAACGCATTAACCAGGGAATGAAGGAGATTTGTCCTAGTCAGTTTTTGGTTTTTCTCAATGGAAATCAGCGATTTGTTGAATTCCGCAGGATTTCCGATCCCATAGATGCAGGAAACCGAAGCAACAATCAAAACATCCCTTCTTCCGGAAAGCAAACTTGCCGTTGCAGAAAGCCGAAGTTTCTCCACCTCTTCATTGATGGATAAATCCTTTTCAATATAGGTATTTGTGGATGCGATGAATGCTTCCGGCTGGTAATAGTCGTAATAACTCACGAAATATTCCACGGCATTTTCAGGAAAGAACTCCTTGAATTCCATGAAGAGCTGTGCCGCCAAAGTTTTGTTGTGCGCCAAAACCAAAGTCGGTTTCTGCACATTCTGCACCACGTTTGCCACGGTGAACGTTTTCCCGGAACCGGTCACTCCGAGAAGGGTTTGATATTTTTCGCCGATTTCAATGCCGCTGGTCAATTTTTCAATGGCTTGCGGTTGGTCGCCGGTGGGTCGGTATTCTGATTGGAGATTGAAATTCATAGTTGAGATGATAGAAAAAAGAAAGTAGTGAACAGACTATTTTCTTGGTGCAAAATTAGCGAAAATTGAATTGGTGGTAATTTTTTAAAAACGCATCAATGTCGGTTGTCTGCTCCGGTTTTTCCGGACGATTAATTGCTTCATCCATTGCTGCAGGTGTTTCCTCATCTGCCTTTCTTGAAGCGTTTTATATAAATCTCCGTTCAAACAAATGGAGGTGAGTTTCTTTTCACCTATCATTTTGCAGTGTTCTGTATATTAAATGTAATACAAAATTTGTGCAGGATGAAGTTGATTTCAGACTAAACATGGTAAATCCCAAAAACTTGCTATTTTTAAGGAATAAATTTTGTACTCCAACATAACATTCCACAACCATTCTCCAATGAAAACCAAACTGAACCATAGCATTCCGTTTTTAGCTTTAATCTTTTTAATGTCCTGCGGCGGAAATTCGAAATCCCAAAATACCATTCCAAACGAAACCGTTTCGGAAAGCGGGAAACTTCCCAATCCTGAAACTGGACACCCGAATTCACCGGAATTTAAATCCGCATTTGTCGGACAAACCAGAATTCAGGGGGTGAAAACCGCAACTCCTTATCAGGTTGAAGTCTTAAATTCCCATTTAGGAAAACCATGGGGAATTGCCAATTTGCCGGATGGAAGATTCCTGATTTCGGAAAAATCCGGCTTCATGAACATTGTTTCTGCCGACGGAAAAACGGTTTCAAAAGTGGAAGGTTTCCCGAAAGTGGATTCCCGCGGACAAGGCGGACTTCTAGACGTAGCCCTCGATCCGGACTTTAAAAACACCCGGATGATTTTCTTTAGCTTTTCTGAACCGGCTTCCGGTGGAAATCACACTGCGGTGGGAAAAGGGAAACTTTCGGCAGATGAAAAAATTCTTGAAAATCCCACCGTCATTTTCAGGGCTACTCCAACTTATGACGGAAGACTGCACTACGGAAGCCGGCTTGTTTTTGACCAGGACGGAAATTTGTTCGTGAGTACCGGGGAACGCTCTGATTTGGCAACCCGGCCTTTTGCGCAGAAACAGGATTCCTATTTGGGAAAGGTCTTAAGAATCACTAAGGAAGGAAAACCGGCACCGGGAAATCCAAATATCCCTGGATGGAAACCCGAAATTTATTCCACAGGACACAGAAATCCGCAAGGTTTGGCAATGGATGAAAAAGGCCGGCTTTGGGAAGCGGAAATGGGACCGAGAGGCGGCGATGAACTGAACCTCATCCAGCCAGGAAAAAATTACGGATGGGGCGATGTGACTTATGGAATCGAATACAGCGGCAAAAAAATCAACCACGGAACCACCCAAAAAGCCGGAACCGAACAACCCGTATATTATTGGGATCCATCCATCTCTATGAGTGGGATCACGTTCTATAACGGAACTATTGACGAATGGAAAAATGATCTTTTTCTGGGATGTTTAAGTGGAGAGAAAATCATCCGGTTGGTCATTAAAAATAATAAAGTGGTCGGTGAGGAATGGCTGTTGGAAGATAAAAAAGATCGGATCCGAGATGTGCTGAATGGGCAGGACGGAAATCTGTACGCCATTTCCGACAGCGGAAAGCTCTATAAGATTTCAAAGAAATGACCAAGTAAAAAGTCTGACGGAAAATTCCATCAGACTTTTTCTTTATTGATCACAGTCTTAGAACTTGAAATTCACTCTTGCAAAAACCTGCCTTCCCGCAAATCCCATTTGAACCGGGTCGAAAATTCCCCCAGACTCTGTGTTTCCGGCAGAAACCTGTGCAGTTTGCAACGTTGGATATTGATTGAAAATATTTTTCCCGCCCAAAGTCAGATTGAATTTTGGCGTAAAATGATATCCAAATGACAAATCGGTTGTAATTCTTGCGTCATAATTTTGGAAATCATCCGGACCTTCATAACCGAGATAGGTAACCTTGTCAAATCTCACCATCTGGAGATTCGCATTGAATTTCTTAACGGCATAATTAAGATTAAGGTTGAATTTTGTCCGCGGCGCAGAACTCAGGATAAACGCTCTTTCTCTTGGACTCAGATAAACTTCTTCTTTTCCGACCAGTTTTCCGGAGGTGTGAACCGCGGTGATGTCCATGTTGTTATAGTTTCCAGCTAAAGTTGCGACCAGATTTCCTGCACCGATGTTTTCGCGGTAAGTCAGAATCACATCCACTCCTCGGGTCTCCGTATCGATTGCATTGGTGAAGAACTGCGCCTGATCAATGTGATTTGCCGCCAAAATTGATCCGATGGCATCATCATCTTGTCCAAAATATCCGGTAAGCACGATTCGGTCCTTCACCTTTACATAATATCCATCTACTGTTGCGGTAAATTTTGAAGAATTAAAGGTAAAACCTGCGCTTCCATTGAGTGAAGTTTCCTGTTTTAAAGGAGAAATCCCAACTGCTTTTGCCAAATCGCTGTCATTGGAGGCAAGCTGAATGGTGACGAGTTGCTGTGCGATAAAATTCGTAAACTGCAAACTGTAATATTTTTGAACCAATGAAGGAGCGCGGAAACCTGTGGAAACCGACCCTCTTAAAGCAAATTGTGGCGTAATCACATACCTTGTAGAGAACTTCCCATTCAGCGTGCTTCCGAAATCGCTATAATTCTCGAATCGTCCTGCTGCACTTATCATCCAATTCTTGGTCACATCCAATTCCGTATCCACATAGCCTGCAAGATTGTTCCGGCTTTTGTTGACTTCCTGCGAATATCCTGGAAAACCCTGACTTCCACCGGGACGGATTTCCCCCGAAATCGGATTGGTCACATAGAGACTCGGATCGGTATTTTCGGTCACCACATTTCCATTGACATCATACATGGCATAGGAACCTTCTTCCCCTTTATAGATATTGAATTTCTCATACCGGAATTCCGAACCGAAGGCGATGTTCAACCCTTCCAAAACCCTGAATTTTTTCACAGCGCTGAATCCGGTGGTGTTCTGAAGCAGCGCATGTCCACCTGCGTCAAAACTGGTCTTTGATTTCGTTCCTAAAGTGGCATTCAGGGTATTGTCAATCTGATACCTGAAATTATTGTCACCAAAAGCATTGAAAAAATCCACATCCCAATCTGAGACTTTAAATTTCAAACCGTTGTCAAAAGTAAAATCGTTGATCTTTGTATTTTCGATGGGGTTGAAACCATCCGGATAAATTTCCGGAATATTTCCGTCAGAATCGGCAGATCTCGTCCACGCATAAGCTTTTGTGTTTCGGTAGGAAAATCCCGGATGAGTATAGAAAGTCAAGCCATCTGCAACGGGAATCTCGATGTTTCCAAAGAAATAGAAGTTTTTGGAAGCAGCGTCTCCAAACCTTTTTCGCGGCGCATCGTATTTGTCGGGATTTGCATTCCGGAAAGCGTATTGCTTGTCGATATATTCTACGGTGAAATTCCCAAATCCACCTTTTGAGCCTATCTTTGTTCCATAATTTCCGCTAAAATCGAAGGTATTTCCATCGATAGATTTATCAGAAATCACATCGTTGTTTCCGGGACTTTTAAAAAGATTTGCTCCATAAAAAACATCGCCTTCAAAACCTTTATTCCGGTCATTCAGAATCACATTGATTACTCCTGCAATCGCATCGGAACCATATTGCGCAGAAGCTCCATCACGCAAAACTTCTATTCTTTTGATGGCGGCAATCGGAATCGTGTTCATGTCCGTACCGGAATTTCCCCTTCCTTTTGTCCCGAAAAGATTCACCAGTGAAGATTGGTGGTATCTTTTCCCATTGAGCAAAACCAAAGTCTGATCAGGACCCAAACCCCGAAGCGTTGCCGGATCCACGGCATCTGAACCATCTGAGCCAGACTGTTTGTTGGAGTTAAAAGAGGGTGCGGAAAATTGAAGAAGTTGATTGAGATCCACCTGTCCCGTGTTTTTACTCACGTCTTTAATGTCGATCACATCCACCGGAACCGGACTGTTCACCACGGTTCTGTTTTTATTTCGGGAACCGGTGACGATGACCTCGTCAATTAACTTGTCATGACTGATGGTGTCCCCGGATTTGGTTTGCGCACTGATCAAAGTGATCCCTCCCAGGAAAAAAGCGACTCCTGCTGTTTTGAGTTTCATATTTTAAGTTTTTAAGATTAACACAAATTTAACACAAATTTTTCCACTTTATCATCAAATCAAGACAAAGAATATTATTCTCAACACAAATATCTTCCATGATTAACTAAAACATATCATTTATTATAATTCATTGCATTTTCGAAAATGAGTTTGCCCCAAAAAAAACCATCAACTTTTGTTGATGGTTTTGGATTTCCGTGAATGAAAATTTAATCTAAATTCCAGCGATTTCCCCGATAAAATGATCCACCGTTTCATCAGTTGTTGCCCAGGAAGTGATCAGTCGGATGGCTGCTTTTTCTTCATCCATTTTTTTCCAGACATAGAAATCAAATTTTTCTGAAAGTTTTGCAATCTGACTTTGGCTTAAAATCGGAAAAATCTGATTGGTAAAGGTTTCCGACAAGAAATCAACCTCTTTGTCTTTCAGCGCTTTCTTCATCTTCATCGCCTGTTTGTTCGCATGATCTGCCAAATCGAAATACAGATTATCCTTCATCAGTTCCTGAAACTGGATTCCTATAATACGTCCTTTTGCGAGCATTGCTCCTTTTTGTTTGAGATGAAATCCAAATTCCTCCTGAAGATTTTCATTATTGATCACTAAGGCTTCGCCGATCAGAGCGCCGTTTTTGGTGCCGCCCAAATAAAAGGCATCGGTATATGTTGCCAGATCCTCCATTGTTAAATCGTTGGTTTCCGCAGTCAAAGCATGCCCCAGTCTCGCTCCGTCCATGAAAAGGAAAAGATTTCTATCCTGACAAAACCGATACAGCTCCTGCAATTCCCTTTTGGAATAAATGGTTCCAATTTCAGTGGAATTGGAGATATAGACCATTTTTTGCTTTACCTGGTGAGGTTTGTTCTGGTGCAGATCGATCACCTTTTGAACGTCTTCCGGCCGAAGTTTACCTTCCAAAGTTTCCATGCCGTGAACCTTGTGACCGGTCGCTTCTATGGCGCCGCTCTCATTGGTGAAAATATGTCCGCTGGAAGCAGAAACCACACTTTCATGGGGCCGCAAAAACGCAGAAATCACAATTAAATTAGCCTGTGTTCCACCGGAAACGAAGTGAACTTTTGAATTCTGGTTTTTAATTTGATGCACAATCAATTTTTCTGCATTCAGGGAATAATCATCCAAACCATAACCGTTTTGCTGCTCGAGATTGCTGCGTACCAATGCCTCTAAAATCCTCGGATGTGCACCTTCGGAATAATCATTTTTGAAAGAATATTTCATCAGGTAAAATTAATAAAAAAGGTGATTTCACCCCTAAAAAAACCGTGAAAACACTTTTTTTTGCAGCACTTTAAATCGCCATCTTTGTAGAGCCAAATCAAAAAACCAAATCATATCATTAATAACCACGACGAATCACTAAAAGCTTATCTGCAAAATTCTACTCAAAAAAGTTTTTTTCATTCATTATTTTTATAACAGATAATCAATTAAATGAGATTCGAATCGCACATTTCAAAAATGTGCGTTTTTTTGTCTGAAAATTGTTAGATTTGTATTCCACTATATCTAACTTCATGATTTCGCTTACCGAAGAAAATTATCTAAAAGCTATTTTTCATCTCAACACTGATGAAAACACGGTAACCATCAATGAGCTCAGCAAGTTCCTGAACGTGAAAATGCCGAGCGTAAATAACATGATGAAGAAGTTTGCCCAGAAAAAATGGGTGATTTATGAAAGCTATAAACCCTTATACATCACCGACTCCGGAAAAAAACAGGCCGCACTCGTGGTGAGAAAACACCGGTTGACAGAGATGTTTTTGGTAGAAAAAATGAATTTCGGTTGGGAAAACGTACATGAAATCGCTGAACAACTGGAGCATGTCCATTCTGAACTTTTCTTCGATAAGATGGACGAAATCCTGAACTACCCGAAATTTGATCCACACGGCGAACCCATCCCCGACAAAGATGGAAACATCATCGCGCAGGACCTCACCAAACTAAGTCAATGCAACTTGGGTGATCAGGTCACTTTCAGTTCTGTAACCAGTTCAGCGGACGATTTTTTAAATTTTCTGAATGATAAAAATCTGGAATTGGGGAAAAAAATCACCGTTTTGAACATTGAGAATTATGACCGGTCCATGACCATCCAAATCGAAGGCAGCCCAATCATCCTCAGTAAAATGGTTTGCGACAAGATCCTGGTTTCGCACTGATTTTCGTTTTTGTCACTTTCCCACAATTGCCGTAACTTTGTATCATTCACAAAAAATCAATAAAAATTAAAAATATGTCGAAAGCTATTTCACAGGTTCCTTACGCGGTGAACGAACCCGTAAGAAGTTACGAACCAGGATCTGCCGATGTGAAATCACTGATCTCCACTTACAAAAAAATGTGGAAGAAAAAAGTGGAAATCCCCATGTACATCGGAGGAAAAGAAGTGAAAACCAAAACGAAAACGCCCATTCAATCGCCACAGGACCACCAACACGATCTTGGATTTTACTATGCGGGAGATATGAGTCATGTGGAAGCCGCGATTGATGCGGCTCTGGCTGCCAAAAAACAGTGGGCTGCTTTGGGTTGGGAACAGCGTGCCTCTATTTTCCTGAAAGCCGCCGAATTGCTGGCAGGACCTTACAGAGACCGCTTAAACGCAGCGACCATGATTGGTCAGGGAAAAAATGTGATGCAGGCCGAAATTGACGCCGCATGTGAATTTATCGACTTTCTTCGTTTTAACGTGGAATTCATGACTGAACTGTATGCGGAGCAACCGATTTCAACTGATGGAATTTGGAACAGAGCAGAATACCGTCCGTTGGAAGGTTTCTGTTTTGCAGTGACTCCGTTCAACTTCACGGCCATTGCCGGAAATTTGCCGAGCTGTATGGCGATGATGGGAAATGTGGTGGTTTGGAAACCGTCTCATTCGCAGGTTTATTCAGCGCAGGTCATTATGGAAATCTTCAAGGAAGCAGGTCTTCCAGACGGCGTGATCAACCTGATTTACACGCCGGGTGCAGAAACTGCGAAAAAGGTACTTTCCCATCCTGATTTTGCTGGACTTCATTTTACAGGATCTACTTCTGTCTTTCAGGGAATGTGGAAAATGATCGGTGATCATATCCATCAATACAAAACCTACCCGAGAATCGTGGGTGAAACCGGCGGAAAAGACTTCGTGATGGTGCATCCGAGTGCAGATGCAGCAGAGGTTGCAACGGCATTGGTGAGAGGCGCTTTTGAATATCAAGGTCAGAAATGTTCCGCGGCTTCCCGAGCTTATATTCCAAAATCCCTTTGGAAAGAGGTTCAGAAAATCATGGGCGATCAACTGAAATCCATCAAAATGGGTTCTCCGGAAGATCCTTCCAATTTTGTGAATGCGGTGATTCACCAGCAATCTTTTGACAAATGTAAATCCTACATCGAAGCCGCAAAAAAATCAAAAGAAGCAAAAGTTCTGTTTGGTGGAAAATGCGATGACCAAAAAGGGTGGTTTGTGGAGCCCACCGTCATCGAAACTTCGAATCCGCAATATTCATCCATGTGTGAAGAGATTTTCGGACCGATTTTAACTGTTTATGTTTATGAGGACAAAAAGTGGGCAGAAACCTTGAAACTGGTCGATGAGACTTCGCCGTATTCATTGACGGGATCCATTTTTGCTAAAGACCGCTACGCGATTGATGAAGCCTACCACGCTTTGGAAAATGCAGCCGGAAATTTCTATATCAACGACAAACCTACAGGAGCAGTTGTTGGCCAGCAACCTTTTGGCGGAGCAAGGGCTTCAGGGACCAATGACAAAGCAGGTTCGAAAATGAACCTACTTCGTTGGGTTTCTGTTCGTTCGATCAAGGAAACTTTTGTAAGTCCGAAAGATTACAGATACCCGTTTCTGGGATAAAGAAACAGTATTCAAATAAAATACAGCCCAACCCGCGGAAGAAATTTCTGCGGGTTTCTGTTTTTTACCGATTAAAATCCCTCCACCGCAAAACGAGATCACTATCACTGCCCGATCAATTATTTTCAGTCCACATTTCGAATCTTCAACATATTTCCTTAGATTTACTCCATTACTGTTTAACCAAAAAAACTGATTAAAATGAAAATCAAGAGTTTTACCATTTCGTGGGCAGCAATCTGTCTGATGGCTTCATGTGCGGGAACACCATCAGTCCGTACAGAACTTTCCCACGCCAAAAGCAATCAGGTGCTGACCAAAAAAGAGCAGTCAAAACTGACCCCGGACGATGTGATTGGAATCCTGAAACAAGGAAACGCGGAATTTGTCAATAACCGGCTTTCAACAAGAAATACTCCAGACCGCATCAAAGCCGCCATCAACGGACAATATCCGGAAGCAATCATCCTTTCCTGCATCGATTCCCGGGTTCCGGTAGAAGATGTTTTTCACCGCGGGATTGGCGATGTTTTTGTGGCAAGAGTTGCGGGAAACATTGTCAATACCGATATTTTGGCGAGTATGGAATATGCCTGCAAGGTAGCAGGTTCCAAGGTAGTCGTTGTTTTGGGCCATGAAAGTTGTGGTGCACTGAAATCAGCAATTGATGATGTGAAATTGGGAAATATTTCAGAGCTGCTTCAGAAGATTACTCCTGCAGTCCATTCATCCAGGACCGGTTTTCAGGGAGAAACAAATTCTTCAAACCCTGCTTTCGTAGAGAAAGTCAGCCATTCCAATGTTGCTTTGGCCATGTCTGAAATCCGTAAAAACAGTCCGATTCTGAAAGAAATGGAGGCTCGCGGAGAAATCAGGATTGTGGGTGCCATGTATCATCTCCAAAATGGAAAAGTAGATTTTTTGGAGGACAGATAGAATCTGCATTCAAAAACCTGATATGCCAAACAGAATTTGGTGGAGAGATAATCTGTCTTTTCAGCAACTTGTCCCTTTTTCAAAGAAGAACAGGATTTTAACAAAACTTTATATGCCAATCCCTTTTTATGGCACGCTTTTTACAATCAGTTCATTATCAATTCAATTTTTGAAAATAACTTAAAACTTAAAAAATTATGAGCACTAAAAGAAACGGATTATTGGCTTTGCTGGGATTGGGCGCATTGGCGTGGTGGAAATACAAAAACTCCACTCCTGAAGAGCAACAAGCGGTAAAAGACAAAATCAACACCGCTAAAGACAACTTCAACAAATGGGGAAATGACCTGAAAAACAAGGCCAGCGAAGTCGCACAGCAGGTTCAGGAGAAAATGGATCATACCAAAACCTCCGTAGAAGACTCCGTCAATCAGAGTTAAGAAATTTTATATTCATATAGTTTGGAAGCCGCTGCATCTATTGATGGAGCGGTTTCTTTTTGCATCCACAGAAAGTCCCGCAAAAAAAGATATTTAATGAATCTGCAAAGTTCATGTGCTTTACGAATTTTCGATGCTAGAAATCTTTCCGTCAAAAAAATAACTCTTCAAATTTTGTCGTATCACTTAACTACATTTATGGCAAAGAATTAAGGTTACAGCCAAAATGACATTAGAAAAAACTCCATCCTTCCGCATGAAATGAAGCAAAGCAAATCATCAGAGATCATGAATCAGCATGTGGCAAAATAGCGATGTTCTGAAAGGCTTATCGAAATAGTGCTTTTCATTTGATGTGATGATAACATTTAATTTACCTGGAAAAACAGTAATAAAAACAAAAAACAGAAGGTTTTATGATTGATTTCGTTATCTTGCGCAGCTAAATTTGATTTTTATGAAAAACAAACTAGCCTTTTTTTTGGCATCAATCCTGATTATCGGTTGTTCAAGAACCAATGATGAAGGGACTCCACCAGACACGACCCCCGTTCTGGTTACAAAAATTAATTATCTCGCAGCTGATGGGAGTACCGCGGGGAGCATGAATTTTACTTACAGTGGGGATAAAATTGTAAAAGCAGAAGATTCTGACGGAAGTGAAAAAATAGAATATACGTACACTGGTGAAGACCTTTCAAAATCAGTTCGATATGTTGACGGCAAAATCAATTCGATAGAGGAGTATTCTTATGCCAATGGGAAATTAACCTCACAAAAAGTGACAGAAAGTTACTCCCCACATACTTATACTTTTACCATTAATTATGAATACGTGAATGACAATTACGTCAAATATTCAAGAATTATAGGTTATACTACAAATCCTACAGGAGGGATCACTTATAATTATGCTAATTATGAAGCATTTCTTTCAAATGGAAAGTTAAATAAGTTAATTTCAACATCTTCTAGTAGTGGCACCACCACTTATACCTACACGTATGATGACAAAAACAGCCCCTATCGAAATATCAAAGGCTTTACCAAAGCCATGCTCTTTGATTCAAGTGATGCGGAAATCAGCCAAAGCAATCTGACTAAAAGCAATATGTCGCAAGTATGGGGTACAAGCACTTACAGCAGTAGCAGAACCATGAATTATACTTACAATTCAAATAGTTATCCAACGAAGAGAACAACGTCATCTACCTCAAGCTCGTCTCCTTCAACCACCTTTAGTGTAACCTTCGAATACAACAAATAATATTCGGCTGTTCGCTAAAAAACCGAAGTAAACAAAGATTAAAATCTACCTGGACCGCTCAAGAGATTGAGCGGTCCATCTGTTAGAAACTTAAGAGGGTTAATCACAATTCAGTAAACCTTTTCTTGAAAGATTTAGAAAACCCTGAATATTGACCACTAAAACAATAGCTCTGCTACAAAATTCCTGAAAAGAAACCGGAATTCCAATTACCTCAAAAGTGCATTGAAAGTATCACCCTGCCGAATATCTCCGGTATTGTACCCTTTCATAAACCATTCTTTCCGTTGCGCTGAACTGCCGTGTGTGAAACCTTCCTGGTTTACATAACCTTGCGAACGGCGCTGGATATTGTCATCACCCACCGCTTCCGCCGCAGATATCGCAGATTCAATATCTCCCGGCTCCAGAATATGTTCCCGATTGTCGGTTTGCCTCGCCCAAACTCCGGCATAGAAATCCGCCTGAAGTTCGGTCGCCACAGAAACCCTGTTCATTTCGGATTCAGAATATTTTCCACTTGCCCGCAATTGGTCCACTTTTCCTGTTGTACCCAAAAGTGTCTGCACGTGGTGCCCGATTTCGTGCGCCATCACATACGCAATGGAAAACTCCGTCACTTTCGCCCCAAATCGCTGCTCCAGCTCTCTGAAGAAGCTCATATCCATATAAACGGTTTGATCTGCAGGACAGTAAAAAGGTCCCATCGCTGCCTGCGCAGTTCCACAACCGGATTGGGTCACCGATTCAAACATCACTACTTTCGGGGCGCGGTATTGCATGCCGTTTTCCTGGAAGATTTTTCCCCAGGTCTGTTCGGTTTCGGCAGTGACCATCGACACGAAGTCGCGGACTTTCAATTCATCCGCTGTCAGACTTCTCTGCTCCGTGGGTGCGGAAGATCCGATGCCGGAATTTAAAATCGCGGAGGGATCGCCGCCCAGAAAAAACACTATTGCCGCAATGATCAGCGTTCCCAGTCCACCACCGACTAATAGTCCGCCTCCTCCACCGTTTCCGCGTCGGTCATCCACGTTGTCACTTCTATCGTTGGTCCATTTCATAGATTTAAATTTTATTAAGGAAAAGTAAATTTACAAAAATCAACTGCAATTCTCCCGCCAATTTTTGATCCGCTAAAAATGAAAATTCCCATCGGGTCAACCATGGGAAAATCTGTAATTCTGCAATAGAAACGTGAAAGTCGGCTATTTAAAGATATTCATCTTCTCGTCATACACCGGACTTGATATTCCCAGGAAGTTCAAAACACTGTGAAAAACATGGTGCTGCGTTAAGGATTTCTCCGGTTTCAGAGTTTTAGAATGATCGGAAACCCAGACAATGAATGGAATTTCATACTGCTCTTTTGGTGCAATACTCATCGGGACTCCGTGCATGTACAGGTTTTTTTCGCCCAAAGACTCGCCATGGTCTGAAACAAAAATCATGGAACTGTCATAATCCTTCAGTTGTTTCAAATCCTCAATGATGTTGTGCAAAAGGTAATCTGTGTAAACGATGGTATTGTCATACGCATTGATCAGTTCTTCCCTGCTGCATTTTCCCAGTTCCACACTGTTGCATACCGGTTTGAAAACCTCAAATCTTTGCGGATATTTTTTGCTGTAAGTGGGACCGTGACTGGTACTGGTGTGCAAAACAATCAGAACTTTATCACTTTTGCTCGACAAAATCTGATCTTTCAGTCCATTGACCAGAATCTGATCATACCCACAATCTCCGCCTTTGCAGTTCTTTGCCAACATTTCGGAGGTTTGGTAATTCGGAATATGTACGGGCGGTTCGCCCCAATTCGTAGTTCGCCATACTACATCTACTTTATTCCGGTTCAGGTAGTTCGGCAGGATTTCATACAGATCTCCGGTGTCCCGGTGTTCCAAAATACATTTTACGCCTGCCGTGGTATAGGTTGCGCAAGAGGTGGCATTAAAATGAAAAACATTGGGGGTTTTCGAAAGTAAAGGGTTCGTGTTTTTTTGATAGCCGTACAGCGAAAAGTTTTCGGAACGGGCAGATTCCCCGATGACCAAAACCACCACCGCCTTTTTGTGGTCTTTAAAAGCAGCATCCGGCAATAGGATTTCTTTCTTATTCTTTTGGGCATCATGAATGAAAAAAAGCGCAGTGTTCACCGAATAAGACCATGGCATCGCAAGTCCGCCGAGGGATTTGGAATTTTTGTCAATCCACAACCAGTTCGCAGCGTTCACAAAAGCCATGATCAATGCAAACAATAGGACCAGTCCGCTTTTGATGAAAAATTTTCTGACAGGATCCTTCCTTATTGTAGCCTTAATGATATAAATGCCTGGAAGAATCCCAAACAGCAGCACATACAGAACCATTTTGAACGAGAAAAAACTCCCCGCCTCATTCTGATCGGTATTGAAGACATTCCCAATCATGCTTTCATCGATGATGACGCCATAAGTATTGACAAAATAGACCGACAAAGCGGAAAGGATAAAGGTTAAAACCAGCAGGAATTTTCCCAAATATTTAGAAATCGAAAGAAAAAGATAGAAAACCCATGCATTCAAAACCAGCATCAGGATCATCAGACTCCCAATGGCCAGAATACCGTTGAAACTCTTGTAATCCAAATTCGTCAGGACAAATTTGAAGAATGGCTCATGAAAAAACAAAAAGTTCATCGCACCCAGAATCAAAGAGAATCGGGTGATGGAAATGCTATTTTTGAACATAGACTTTAATCATTTTATAAAGCGATACCACCAATCCGACGATGGCCACATAAAAAACCGGCAGATTCTCTGTGCGGATCTTCGTGATGAACACAACCACGCAAACCAGAAAAGCGAGTATTAAAAAAGGAAACCATTTCTTCTGGCCCAACCAACCAAAAAGGTTACATTTCCGCATCGTGAAAATTCCCAGCAAACCACAGATATAACCGATAATACTTCCGGAAACCACATCGAGCGGATAATGCGCGCCGACTCCCACCCGGGTGAATGCCACGAAAAGTCCGGTACAGACCATGAAAGCAAACCATAAAATCTTCTTTCCCAAATTTTTAGGCATAAATCCATACATCAAGACCGTGATAAAGGTGAAAACGGTAATCGAATGTCCGGAAGGCAGGCTGGAATAGCCTACGAGGGTTTTCCCGATGATGTGGAAACTGTCCTGATCTAAAATCCCGGCAGGTCGGGGAACGGAGAAAAGACTTTTGAAAAGCTTTGAAAACACCAATGAAAAGAGGGCGGCCGGAACCGCAGCTTCCCAGATCTTTGGAGCAATGACGATGAAAACCCCCATCATAGAAAGAAAAACCATAGCATCTCCCACATAGGTGAGATTGTTCATCACATTGGGAAATTCGGATAAGCGCGAATTGATTGCGTAGAAAAAGGGTTTCTGGATTTCAACGTAACCATGGGTGCTTAACGCATTCTGAGAAAGCAAAAATAAAGCAATCACCGAAAGCAAAACCACCGGCAAAACCAACAGTACCGGTTTGAGCTGAGCAAAATTTCTGGCAACCTGGAAATTCATCATGAGGAACAGCACTTTTTTCTAAGACAAAAACACTTGAAAGCATTCACTTTTCTAAATCCATTGCGGCATTCAAGCAAAATAATCCGCGTAAAAATACAGGAAAAATATTTGGCGCGGAAATTATTTTCCGAAACCGATATTTCCTTTCTTCCGCGAAAGTTTCCGTTTGAAATCAATCATCTTCAAAGCGGTCACTGCGGCTTCCACCCCTTTGTTTCCCAATGTTCCACCGCTTCTCGCGATAGACTGCTCCTTATGGTCATCTGTCAACAGGCAGAAAATGGTGGGGGTATCGGTCAGAATATTGCAGTCTTTGATTCCCTGGGCAACGGCAGAACACACATATTCAAAATGTGGAGTCTCGCCACGGATCACACAACCGATCGCAATAACCGCATCATATTGACGTTCTTTGCAAAGCTGCATGGATGCATAATTCAGCTCAAACGCTCCCGGAACGTCAAAAATTCTGATGTTTTCTTCTTGTACGCCTTCTCTGATCAGGGTTTCAAGGGCGCCGTCACGCAGGTTGAAGGTCACGAAATCATTCCATTCTGAAACAACGATACCGATCCTGAAAGAACCGGCATCATTTATTTCCAATGGTTGGTAATCTGAAAGATTTACTGTTGCCATACCTATTTTGTTTGAAGTTTAAGGCCTGTCTGCCGACCGGCAGGTTTCAGATCTTACATCTGTCTTTCCGCAAAGAGGTTTCAAGCCAAAAACCTGTATAAAACTTTTGGGATTAATAGTATTTCACCATTTCAATATAGGCATCGGACATTCCGTTGTCATAATCCTGATATTTTTCGTCGATGGTGGAGAAGTATTTTTTTGCTTCGGTGTTTTTCTTTAATGCCAAAGCGAAGATTCCGGCTTTCCTGGTAAAATAGTAAGAAGTATATGGATCTTCTGATGCCTTGGTTGCCTTATCCAGCAATGAAAGTGCATCTTCGTTCCTGTTCAGATTGGATTGACAGTCTGCCATCGCTCCGTATTTCAGCGCCATCAAAGTTTTGTTGTCAGAGGAAAATTTATCGAGTAAATCATAGGCTTCCTGGAATTTCCCCTCCTTAAATTTCAAAAGACCTGCATTATAAGCAGAAAGTTTTCCTACCTGAGTCCCGGAGTATTCGTTGTAAGTCCCTAGATAACCTGGATTTGCAGCGGTTTTTCCACCGAGTGCCAAATCTTCTTTTCCGTCTGCCAAATTTTTCTGGGCAGCCAGATAACCCATTGTTGCCTCATTGTTTCTTGGTAGCACGTAGAACTGCTGGAATGCGAAATATACCAAAACGATCAAAACCAAACCTACGAAGATTCCGATCAAAGTTTTGGCGTGATTCTCCAAAAACTGTTCTGCATCGAGCGCGGTTTTATCCAGCCCTTTGAAAACCTCCACGGTTTCCTTACCTTCCATTTCCTTTTTGCTCGGTCTTCTTAAATTTTTTGCCATAATGTCGTTAAAAAAATTGAGTGCAAATTTAATTGTTTTTGAGGGATATACAAAATTTATTGCCTGTGGTTTGGAAAAATTACCTTCATCAGCAGAATTTACCTCATCAATACTCCAAAATCTGGTGAACTTCAGCATCAAACTGCTTCAGTCTTTCGGTTCCGTGCAAATCCTTCAATGCGATGAGGAAACTGAACTGAGCTACTTCGCCGCCCTGCTTTTCAATCAATTTTGCGGCTGCTTCGGTGGTTCCGCCCGTGGCCAACAGATCGTCATGGATCAGCACTCTCTGTCCGGGTTTTAACTGGCCGGTCCGCATTTCGATTTCAGCCGTACCGTATTCCAGGTCGTATTTCTCACCTACGAAAGGTGGCGGCAATTTCCCTGCTTTTCTGATCAGGATAAAGGGCACTTCCAAAGCCACGGCGATCGCGATTCCGAAAAGGTAACCCCTGCTTTCGATTCCGCATACCGCATCTATTTTTCCACGACTGAAGTCTGCGAGATCCTTGATGACTTCCTCATAAAGTTTCGGATCCAGAAAAATCGGGGTGATGTCTTTGAACTGAATTCCGGGTTGTGGGAAATCAGGGATGTTCTGGATGGTTTTTTCTAATTTTTGAACCAGTTCGGGATTTGTCATTCTAATTGATTTTATAGCTGGATATTTTCCATTCGCCGTTTGCATTTTTCAATCCGAAAGTCACCAGTAAAGCGGTAGTTCTGCCTTCTTTATCGGTCACTTCATAGGTTGCGTTGACACTAGCGGAATTGGCGGAGGTGCTGTTGGTGGTGATATTCTTCACCGAGATGTTTTTCACCGCACCGAATCCGGATGTCGGATTCGAGAAATTTTCATAAGATCCCCAGTTGGGATTGTCTGAAACTTCGTAAGCGCCGCGCAGGTTTTGCGAACCCAGACTGCCGAGAAACTTTGAAACGGTTGCTTTCGGGTCTGCATTGGATTTCTGCGGAGCGGTTCCGGTGGTGCTTCCGGCAGTTTCATTGGGATCCACCGATTCCAGCGGGATCTGGTTCGGATCATTCGGATCCGGATTGGTGGGATTATCAGCGGGATTTCCGGCCGGCATCAGGAGTGCTTTCGGATTCACCTCTACTCCTATTTTAGACATTTTAAAAGTCTTCTTCGTTGTTTTTACTGAAACTGTGATGTCGATTTTACCGTCGATGATTTTTTGAGCAGGCAGTGAAGCAAACCTCAGATTAAAGCCTTTGAAACTGTTGTCGAGCATGAGGTTTTTTGAGGTCAGGACTTTATTTCCACCGCTGAAAACATCCAGCACCGTTTCCAGTGCGGCTCCTTCAAAACGGATATTGTTTCCCGAATTATCAACCAACCGCGGAATAATCTGCAGGGATTGCGCACCCAGAATATGGTCGGTAGCAACGGGCTGAACATCAATACTCAAGCCGTTTGCGGAAATATCGTTTGGATCGGTTACCTTTGCGTCTTCACTCCCAAAAATATTCATTTCGCCCAATGAAGGCGGACCTGTGCTCGTCCATTCGATTCCGTTTTTCCGGGCCACCTGGTCGGCAAGTGCCAGAATTCCCGGCACCTTCATCCCGTTGATCAGTTTTCCCAATGCTTTGATCTCATTCAGATCACCATCTGCATCCACCCCGAAAGTTTTCAGGATATAAAGTGCTTCATTGAACTTCACCTGCTGCAGAGTGGTGAGGCTGGAAGCCATATCGTTGATACTGGACTGAAAGCTTTTGGGATCTGTGGCATCCACCTTGTCTTTTTTGCAACCTGTGATCAGGAAGCCTACAAACAATAAAAGCAGGATTTTTTTCATTTTGAGGAGATTTAGACAAATTTAAAAAAAATACCGGGATAATGACGGGAAAATATCATGGGGGTTTATTTGTTTTCCACTTCTTTTAAATCATTCTTAAAGAACCTCCGAAAACCTTCTGCATATTGGGGAAAATAGCTCCTGCCAAAATGGAACTGCCGTAGACGGTTTTAAATTTCACCTCAGGCATATTATGGTCATGATTGATTTTGTCAAAAAATACATAATTAAAGTAAATATTAAATAAAAAACCGCTTCAAAATTTTGTTTTGAAACGGCTTCCATCAATAACTTGGATAAGCTTTAAAATCATATTCTCCCGTTCGCATTCTATAAACCATACGTGATGTACTCACCTGATACATCCAATTTCGATTTCATAATCACCAAAAAACATATTATGAAATCCACCTACAAAACAGGACACGCAAAAAATGTCGCTAACTTCCAAGACCTCATCGAATTTATTACAGGATATGGAGTAAGCTACAATCCGTCCAAAAAATCCCTGTAACTTCCACAATTTATCATATTAAAATCATCTTCAGAAAGTTCTTCAGCTAATGTTATCACAAAAAACACACTTTACAATAACAACAACACACTGAAACCGGCAATGTCTCATAGGGGTTTACCGAATATCCGGCGGGGAAAGTCGGCATAAACTACAAGGGGCTATTCTTAGGGGTGGGAGGAGCCTGCCTTGAAACAACAACATTGATATTCTGAAAAAAAACTGCAGGTAATAACCAAGCTTTCTTTTTTTCCGAAGGACCGGTGCGGCAAATTTTTACAAAGAATCCAGCGGACTTTTGATTTTCGATTTGGAAACATCCGTTACATGAGTGTAGATCTGTGTTGTTTTGATGGAGTGATGGCCTAAGAGTTCCTGTATAAAGCGGATATCGGTACCCGTTTCCAGC
>NZ_JACBFP010000011.1 GCF_021401085.1 Chryseobacterium sp. R2A-55 | reverse complement strand
TTGTCGGTTCCCGCCTTGTTTCTGAAACTAGAGAAAAAGCCAATGCAATTGGGAATAGCGAGGAATATCAAGAACTTTTTAAAACGATGATGGTTTACAACCGACCAGTCGAAAAAGAGTAATAAAAAAGGTTGTGCAGTGTGTTGCTGTAGTTCTTCGTCGGGTGTCAGTTTTTCGTACAACGACTACGATAACTGGAATACGAATTCGAATGTCAGTTCCTGATTGTCAAAAAATATTTAACACTGCAAACCCTGCCACTCGGCAAAAAATAAAAAAAAACTTGTAAAGGCGTTGGTACTTATGGGAAGACGACTTTTTAATGACAAGGCTAAAAATATGAAAAGATTAAACAATTTATTTGAAAAAATCATCAGTATTGAAAATCTAACCCTTGCTGATTTGAAAGCACAAAAGGGAAAGCGTGAAACTTACGGTGTGATTCAGCACAATAAGAATTCCGAAAACAATATTTTGAAACTTCACGATATGCTGATTAGCAAAACTTATAAAACGTCACAATACGATGTATTTAAAGTTTTTGAACCCAAAGAACGCGACGTTTACCGCCTTCCATACTTTCCAGACAGAATTTGCCATCATGCAGTAATGAACGTTTTAGAACCAATTTTCGTAGCAGTTTTTACAGCTGATTCTTACAGCTGCATCAAAGGCCGCGGAATTCACAAAGCTTCATTTAACTTGAGAAAAGCGTTAAAAAACACTGATGAAACCACCTATTGCCTGAAACTCGACATCAAAAAATTCTATCCAAATATTGATCATGATATACTTAAAGCGTTACTCCGGAAGAAATTTAAAGATGCTGATTTACTTTGGTTGCTTGATGAAATTATAGACAGCGCACCAGGTCTTCCGATTGGAAACTACTTAAGTCAATATTTAGCAAATTTCTACCTCACTTATTTTGATCACTGGATCAAGGAGCAGCTCAGAATAAAATATTACTTCAGGTATGCAGATGATGTCGTAATACTTCATAAAGACAAAGAGTATCTGCACGAAGTTTTAAAGCTCATTAAAACGTATTTTAATGTTAATTTAAAACTTGAAGTAAAAGAAAACTGGCAGGTTTTCCCGGTGGAGAAAAGAGGGATTAATTTCGTTGGCTATGTTCATTACCACACCCACGTTTTACTGCGAAAATCAATCAAGAAACGATTTGCCAAAATGTTGAAAAGAAAACCCCGCAAAGAATCGATTGCTTCTTATTGCGGATGGTTAAAACACTGTAATAGCAAACATTTAACTAAAAAACTTCTTGCTGATGTTCAACTTTAAGGATTTTAATATTACACCAAAAGAAAACAAGTTTATTGGAAAGAAAATGGACGTTGATGATGTGATAAATGTTGAGATTGCTGTGCTAAGTTTTGAAATCAAAGATTCCACAAAAAAGCAAGGTACAAAATACCTCACTTTACAAATTGAAATCAACGGAAACAAGCGGATCGTTTTCACTGGATCAAAAAACTTGATAGACTTAATAAGTCAAGTACCTGATAACGGATTTCCATTTAAAACTACAATTAAGAAAAACGATAAAAGATTAGAATTCACATGATATGACCGATGAAATCTTCATATTAATCCTGAAAGCCCGGCTGAAACAATATTACCAGGAAGGTAAATCAGTGGGTTTAGAGCTTCGTGCGCTCGTTGCGCAGTTCCGGCAGGAAATTGAAGATGACATTCTGAAATTTAAGTACAGAGAAAAAAATGAAAGTAACACTAAAAACAGATCCAGAAACGCTGTTTCTCATTCACAAGATCACCAATGATCAGTGCCAAATGATAGCGGCCAATATCGGCAGAAAAGCGGGTAAATCGATGCGGATGGAACTATTTTCCATACTTACGCAAAGATGTTTTTCATACACGCAAAATCCCAACGGTAAAAAACTGCAGCTCACGCTGAAATATCACTTAGCCGCCTTGCTTTATGAGTTGATAACCGACAATAATAAGTTTAACGGGATTTATGAAAGCAATAAAATTGAAATATTTAAAAACGAATTACATCAAAAACTTTTATGAGAACCTTCATAGCAAAACATCAGAAGACCGGTCTTAAAATCACTTTTAAATTTGGTTTAAACGGCGTTTTACAGATTGTGGAATTTGAAGGCGACTGGGAAGCCGAGAAAATTAGGAAAGTAGCGTCAAACATCACTGCTACTGTGGAAGATATGCATGCAAAGATGCGCGCGCACGATCTGAAATCCGGGTGGATCTTCGCAGAGCTGACCGACGTGAGCTTTGCCAACTTTTACAAACAGTACCCGCGCAAAGTGGGACTAAAAGAAGTAACCGAAAAAGCCTGGAACAAATTGGGGAATGTAGATAAGATGGAAGCCATCCTGTTTATCCCGGAACTCGTGAAATTAAAGTCGGACGGAACCGCGTTCCCTTATCCGGCATCATACCTTAACAAAAAATACTGGAAGTAAAATGAAAGAACTAATAATTACAGAGTCTATGGAAACTCAAAGTCGTTTCCGAATACCGAATAAAAATGCTAGATTTTGGTTTTGGAAAGATAATTTGGGAAACAAAGGATATTTACGTGCAATTACTGAAATGGAGGCTATCGATAGATTGGATGAGGCTTTTCCACAAAGAGGTGCATTAACTTGGATTTCACAGCAAGAATATAAAGCAATATGAACATTAAAGCCATCCAGCGCCGGGATTTTATTGACACGTTCCGGAAACCGCAAGATCCCAAAACCGTGGGAAAATTTATTAAAGAATTAAATAGAATACAAAAACTGAATAATGCAAATAAACGGCTTTGAATACAGCAAAGAAGAGGTCTTGGAAGCTTTGGAAAGGAAGGGTTACCGGATAGTGACAGCAACCTTTTACAACGAAGAGCATATCCACGGAAGCACTTTCATTAAGCACCACTACAGTACAGAATGTGCGCTATGCATTGGTGATCAAACGCCCAATGAAGCGAACGAATGGCATCTAATTGCTAAAAAAGAATTTGAAAAAAAACCCGGAAAACCGCCGCTGATTTAGTGTGCGGTTTTTTTTATAACTTTGATCAAAATTACAACAATGAAAAAACTATTACTCATTTTCCTGTTTATCTCCGGGTTCGGATTTGGACAGATCACGGAATATGCAATAAAACTAAACAACCTCTCATCTGCGGAACAGGCAAAGGAAGTTGCCGATGACATTATGAACGGATTCAGCAGTCCGAGAAAATTTGCGGAACAATATGTAAACTATGAAAAATATATTGTTTTCAAATATTACGATACGGCAATCCCAAATGAAGAAATTGAAAAAGACATGAAACTGACTTATTGCAAATTGTGTGATGAAGTCAAGTTTATGAGATTTTTCCGAGGAGCTGATAAGGATTTAGGAATTCAGGGAAATGAAACGTATTCATTAAAATATGTTAGTGGTAAATATTTGGATTTGTTTCCGTGGTGGGAAAAGCATTTTGCAAAAGGAATAGGAAAAGAAGACTTATTGGATAAAGAAAGCAATAAGAGATATATCGAAGACCGGCAGAAAAGAATCAACATCCGTTTTGTAAAAAACGGGGATGATTGGGAAATCAGAAATATACATTAAATAAAAAACCGCTAAAATAAGCGGTTTTTTTGTATAAACTATTGTAAATATGGAATATACTTCCATATCTTTGCGATAGGGATGAATTTTTATGGTTAAACCTTTACAGCGCAATACATTACTTCGATACAAAAATATTCGTGATATCTATCTGCAGCACAAGACGGAAGATATCCCGGACACCCGAATCCTGAAACGCTATATATACCCAAAATACCCTATTTCCCGCACTACACTGAATACCATTCTCAGCACACCGATCGACAAACTGCTGGCAGAGCTTAGCAGTTGTGAACCCCAATAGAATACATCACCCTGATTTCCTGCACACCATCATCCCGGCGCACTTGCGAAATTCCGGTTCTGATCAGTTTGCCCGTTCCGGGAATTGGATTCCATCCGTGTAATTGATTGTGAATTGCTTGTACAATATCCCATACTTCCCAGGACTGAAGTTTCTGTATCATTGGCGCTTTAAAACTACTGTTGGTAAGCTTCAGTTTTGCCACGGTAATTTCGATGTTTGCAGTCGCTTCCTGCCGGTTTACCGGTAACGCTTTCGGATCTGTTCCGATATTAGAGAACACTGCAGAACTCAGCGAGATTAAAGTGCACGGCCATTTCACCGGGATTTCGTTTCCATATAGATCCAGCTGTCCCCAGTTTTCATCAACATACTTTATTTCGGCGTTTTCAGCGATTTTGTTTTGAATTGCTTTCAGTAATGCATCCATGATTATGGTCTTAAATTGTTTAAAATAATGTTATTGAGTTCGGTAAGGTGGTTATCTACCACCCCGGAAATAATTTCTCTAATCCGTGGGTGTGGTCCTATCACACGCCGGGACGGAATCTTTATCTTTTTTCCGATCGGCATTAAAGCCAGTGCTTTGAACTGCGCAGCTTCGATGCTCAGCGCCGTGTTCTTTTTTGTTTTGGCTGCAGCTCTGGATTTCACATTGTAAACGATTCCGCCGGAAGCCTGGTAATACATCGCCCAGAAATAGCGTTTCATTTTCGCGGTTACCGTGATCTCACCGCCTTCATTATGTATGGAAGCATACGGCATCGAGTTGGTAAATGCAATCTTTTCGCCTTGGATCTTCGCTATATAACCACGTCTTAGCTTATTGGTTCTGGCCATCATGGATCCTTTGTTATTGATAAGTGAAACTTTCGGCCACGCCTGGTCAAAAAACGCCTTCCGCTCAAAGTTCCGGTCAAATTCATCCATCAGCTCGGTTTTGACGTCTTTGATGATATTTTGATGAAAAGTTTGTAAATCCATTGTCAATTTAAAATAAGTTGTAACTTTGTTATATGGAAAACGATAAAATAGCTTTAACGTTTGCTGAATCAAAAGGTTTTATTTCTGTTGATTTTCAAGAGAAATGGAACGGCTTTGATGTGTATATTGCTCAACCTGAAGACATGATTATTATTGGCTATCCAACTTTTATTCTAGTAAAGGATGGCGTTGCTCGTGAAAATAAAACTTCAGAAATATACAGTCTTATGCACTTTACCGAAGTATCTCCGGATACCACAGAAAGTTTAGGGTAATTTTTGAACAATACCATCTATTATATCTGTGTTTAACAGTAGATTATCTACTCTTAGCACATTTACGCCATGCAACAGAGATATTTGTTTACTTAATTCAGTCCATCTAACTATTTTACCATTCTGCGGATCATAAAACCTTACTTTTCCATCGCCTATTCGCTCTAATGTTATTATATGTCCGCCGTTAGATTTTTTCCATCCAAAATCAATATGATATCTACCGACGTCTTTTGTAAAATCATTTAATTCCTTTGACAACTGAACAATTGACTTAGATTTTGTTCGTCCTCTTCTATCAGTGCCATCATAACCGCCAACTTTTGTTTTTGCAGGCATTTCCCCTTTTTCATTTAGCCATGCCCAGTTTGTCTTATAAGATAGTTTAAATGGAATGTTATCCTTTTTTTTAGTATTTTCCAATGCTGTAACATCATAGCCTCTTCGACGTAATTCATTTGACACGACACAGGATTGGCAATTTATAGTGTATCCATGACCTTTTCCATAATTAACATTTCCTTTTAATTCGTTTGCTTCTTCAAAAGTCATTTCTTTTCCTTTTGTGATGCTTAATTTTTCTTCAATTATATTTTGATTTACTACAGCTTTCACCTCTTCCGAACCCTTCAATTTATTATACGGATGTTTCGGTGGGAATACCTTTTGTTCCATTCCGGGATTAAACCTGAAGATCTCGCTTCTGTTTTTTCCGTCCGGTCCTATTTTGGTGGTGGCACGGTCACCGGCTGCATTGGCTTTTTCAGAATCAGAAACTGTGTATTTTTCTTTAAGAACTTCCACGGCGGTACATCTGCAGCGCCAACCGTTCGGCGGATAATAGGACATCCAGAACGGATCATCTACCGGAAGTGTAGTATCTTGCAGCACGGCATGATCATCACGAACTCGGCTATCATTCGCCGTTCTATACTGTAAATTATATCTACCGTCCTGGTCAATTGCCGCCCAATTGGCAGCACTCTGTGAGCTCGATACCGCAAACTGCCATTCCGCTTCCAGATAGTTCTGATTGTACTTGGAATTAACTTTATTGAAATCATTGGCAAAAGCATCGAAACTGCGGATCTTCCCATCTTCCATGAGCATGGTTGATGCTTCCAGTAATTGAGCATGTGTTCTTAATCCGGAAAAAACAAAAGTATCATTCTGCAGCTTTGCCAGCATTTCTGGCGGGATGTCGTTATCGGTAACTGCCGAATTAAAAACTTTATTCGTTTCATCGATGAGTTTTTGATACGGTTTATCTTTGAGATCTTCCGGGCTGTACGATCCTTTTTCATGAAGATGTTTAAACGCGTTTTCAGCAGCTTTTAAAACTGATTTAAAAGTAGGTCCGTCTGAGTTCGCAGCAAGATTGAGTTTCTGACAGCTTTCGCAGCTGCAGTCATATAATGAACTTAACCGCAAATGCAGACCGTTAAAATACTGTTGCGGGCTGACAGGCCGATGTCCTTCAGCCCTTAGACGAAAAAACTTTCAGCGACGTTTAAGTTTGAGCCGGGTAATGGAACGGCGTTCTGTTTTATGCCAGTGACCTCGATTCCGAATTTGTCTTTGATCCATTCCGGGTCCACATCAAAGTGCGCGAGCGCCTGAACGGTTCTTTCCCACAAAGTTCCCAGATCTTCCGAAATTTCCCACTGAAAGATGAAATCAGCAGGAATAATGCCGATTCTTGCAAGTGCCGGCATTACCTTGGAATTCATGTACATTTCGACCATCGCCATATCAGCGAGGACCAGTTTGGATAACAGTTTTTGTGACGCCTGTTCTTTGCTGTTGGATCCATGTTTAGTATCCTGGCCAACTACCGCACCGGATATCAGCAGGGAATTCTGATTATCGCAGAAATTGAGCAAATTACCGTAAACGTCGCCATTGGTGTTCACGCCCTTTGCCCACTCGAAAGATTCTTCAGTATCGATGATGAACCAGGCGGCGGAACCCATGTCCTGCATCATCTTTTTTCCCCGTGCGACCGCCTGCGGATCTGAGGCGTCTGTTTTATAAACGCGTGGCGGAATGCCATAGATTTCACATAATTCGGACCAGCAGGATTGAGCGAATTTCTTGAATAAAACGTGAGGAATTGCCTTGTTTAAAAGTCCCATTTGTCCAGGCTTTCCAAATTCTAAAATCCATGTGCCATATTCCGGAACTTCACGGAACTTCACGCCTTTATCTTCATTATAATCGAAAAGCATCACGCCTTTTTTCGCTAAAACATTCTGCCGCGGAATAAGATCTATTTTCAATTGTGGCTCATTCAGCCCGTCTTGTTTCCAGTCGAATTCAATTAAAGAATGACCGTACAGTCTTGAATTGATGATCTGTGTTATAAGGTCGTTAAACAGTTCAGAATTTTGATAAGTTTCCGTAAGTTCAGGGTCAATGTCGCCGCCTTTTTTTCGAAGATTAAACGAGGTTCCTAAACTGTCTTGAATTCTGTTCTCAACTTGTGAAGTCAGCAATGCATCATCCATGATGACGTCGAGTAGATTGTAGAATAGATACGATGATGGACTGTCGGAATTATTGAATGCATTTCTGGCTGCAACCATTTTCGCAATATCCTGACGCGTCTGGGTAACTGTTTTTTCTACGAGTTGAGGAAACAGTTTGTTACCGCCACTTTTCACCTTAGTTTGTGCAGCGAGCTGGTTTCTGTTTTTTTGGGATCTATTATTGAATTTTCTGGTCATGGTTTAATTTTTTGAAAATGCTTTGAAATATTTTGAGTGAACGGCAAAAAGATCAGTCACCCGGTGTACGTGAAACTCCGGAAATCCCAATACATTCACACCGATTTGGAAGGCAATGATTTTAACTGCTTTTCTCATATTACTCATGGTTAAATTTTTCACGGGATCCGTACACAAAAGGTTCAGTTCCGGATGAATCCGGATCTAGTTCAGGCGTTTCGGGCAAAGTGCTTAATTTGATTTCACCACGCGCCAACTGTTTTAACCACGCGATGGCACGGTCGTACCTTTCTTTGGCGGTTTCGTAAATAACATCCGCATTGCATAGCTCAATTACATAGAATTTGGCGATTGTGGCAGTCATGCGGACCAGTAAGGCGTTGCGGTTGGTTCCGGTGGCTCCCAGGATCGCGGGAACATCCAAACGCGGCCGGCCGTCGCTCCATTCGATTGCGCTTAGATAGCTGCGGACTTCTTCCTCAGCTGAGGCCATTGCCTGAAGCAAAATATTTTCGTCACCCTCAGTGATTTGCTCTATTTGATAGCTGTAAATGGTGGTTCCTAAATCTTCTATTTTTAAAAACATAGTTTCGGTTTTTTTTAATATTTTCTACTTTCGACCTGTCCGGAAGCGTAACCCAAATCATCTTTAACCACGCGGGTATCGATCATTGTTTTTGCACCTTCAAAAGCGTCGGGTCCGTCCATTTCTTTGGAATCTTTCGAAACGCCTAACCATTCATCTTCCATCTGCACCATCATAGGGTTTTCCTTTTCTTTTTCGTTGAAAATGATGTTTCCGTCTTCGTTATCATCTGCCATATTTTCGAGCCTTTCAAACTTATCGGCTTTCTTGCGTTTGTCTTCCCGAACCGGAAGTTTTACGCCATGCTCTTTTCTGTACTTTTCAAGTAATGGCTTTACCACCTGCTGGTAATGCGGATCTTGAAGACTATTGTTTTCAATGAACATTTTTTTGGCATCGATCCCGTTTCTTTCGAGATAGTTATAAGCTTGACCAATCCAACCGACCATTTCGGAATTGGTTGCCTTACCCAGCCAAACTTTATAACCATAGTATTTCCCTTCATGCAAACCGACAATTACAACCGCTTTCGAGCTGCTATTTTTCTCTTTGTTGTTTGACGGTGATGGATCCACGTAAGTCACTACCTTTTCGCATTTCTTCAGCGGCGGACATTTGCCGTAAAGGAACTGCTTGAACGTATCACCTTCCGCAGATGGGTTGTTGTAATACTCTTTCTGTTCGGCTTTTTTAGATATCTTGCGTTTGCCTTTGGAATTATAAAACATCGCCCGGATCATGGCGGGCGTATTTTTAGACCACGTCGGTTTCCCGGATTTATCGGTAAGATTCACGATATCCCAACAGTCCGCCAACTCACCCATGATGGTGATGGTGCAATATTTATGGATGATGTTTCCGTTAATGATGACAAGCAACGGAACCGAAACCGAACGCGTGGGAATAACGGCTTCCTGGATCCAGTCGGTATCAGCTTTCACACGGTCTTTATTCCGGCATTTTTCGTCGGTGTCAAAATCATCTATAATAATTGCGTCCGGACGTGCTGCATCGTTTCGCGTTCCCCTTGGAGACTGACCGGCACCGAGCGCACGGAATGAGAAACCAAATTTTGTGGTGAATTCGTGATCTTCCCATTTACCGATTTGTTTCTGAACGCCATAGTCATTAATAATCCGGTTATTTGATTCCAGGATATTTTTATACGGCAAAAGCAAACGTTTGGCATTGTCCTCAGTATTACTGATCATTAACCAAACCTTTTTCTTTTTGGTGAAAGAAAGGTAAAGTGCTTCCATCATGGTGCGCGCGGATTTCGCGAGCTCACGGGACCAGGAACGTACTTCCAGCCATTCAGGATTTTCAACGACCCGTTTTGTGGCTTTTTTATGGAATGGTGCCGGTTCTGCGGTATAATATGATGGGAAATAATAAGCAAACCATTTTTCCGGATCCGCTTCTAAAGCTGCGATCCTTTTTTTCTTCTGGATCTCACTTTCGTTAAGATCTACCGGTGTGCTTTTCGCAATATTATTGCGAAAGATTTCCCAGGTTTCAAGATGTCTTTTATCCGACTGTTTTGCCATTATTTCAGTTGCTGACGGATGAACATATCAAAGAACTCACTTATCATTTGCGACTTTTCAAAATCAATATCGCGCACGTATTCGCAGAAAGCCATTCCGATCTGCACTGTTTCACCGATTGAAACTTCACCCTCCAATTTATGGATGGCGTTGGTTATTTTGGTGATTGAATCTGTCTCTTTGGAATTTGCGTAATTCGATAGAACGATGGGATCGTATTCCGGAGCTTTAAACAATGGCTTACCTTCCTTATCCAGTTTTATTGGCGAAAGCATCGATTTCCGAACGATCGGTCGGTTCTCAATTTCTTCGTTTAATCGCGCGAGCTGATCGTACAGTTTCGTAATCTGCTGCGCTTTGGTAGTCATCAAAGATTTCTTCAATTTCTTCCATTCACCATCGTTGGCATCAATCCACGTTTTGAGTGTTTTTTCGGTGACTCCTACTTTTTCGGCGATCTCCTTCTGAGTAATATTTTTTTCGGTATAAAGGAATTTGGCGTACTCCTTTTGTTCGGTCTTTTTCAGTCCCATGGTTATTAGTTTCACGGACAAAATTGCCATTATCGGGAGCGCTATAAAAAGAAGTGTACAGTTTCTGAGCAATGTTGTACAGCTTCTTTACAACGTTGCTCAGAAACTGTACAACTATTTTTAAAACCAAATTAAGCGGCGGATGTTTGTGCTTTAAATCGACAAAAAACGATGTCAAGACACAAATTTGTTCTGAATGATGAAACAAAAGTAAACCAGTTCGGGTTCCGGGTTTCCAATGCCGGATTAAACCTGGACCGCTTCCGTGCTAATCCAGTGATTCTGGATAATCATAGCATGTCCAATTACTCGGTTCTGGGACGTTGGGAAAATATACAGATCGAAGGAAATCTTTTAACGGCGGAAGCTGTTTTCGATGATGCAGATCCCAATGCCAAAGAAATCGCCCGCAAAGTAGCTGCCGGTTTTATAAAAGGTTCAAGTTTAGGCCTTAATCCTTATTCCATGAGCAATTTTGTGATTGCGCCGGATGACACTTATGATCTGGTAAAATCTGAAGTTCTGGAAGCTTCCATCGTTCCGATTCCCAATAATGCCAATGCCATTAAACTTTATGCGGCCACAGCGGACAGCATCAAAGAACTGCAGGAAACTGATATTTCTGAAATCCTGCTGATGGCTTCTGACCTGTCACAATTCAATATCAATAATTCCATGAAAAAAATCACCCTTACTTTATCCGCAGTGGCCGCACTTGGTCTGCCGGGTAACACTTTAGAGCATGATGAAGCTTTAGTGAACGAAAAGATCATCAATCTAAAATCTGATCTGGATGCTGCGAACCTTAAAATAAAAGGATTCCAGGATCTGGAAAACGACAAAAAAGCGAAACTTTCTGCAGATACGGTAAAAGCCGATATCGCTGCCGGAAAGATTGACGCAACCAAAGAAGCTGATTATATCAAGCTTCACGCTGAATTCCCGGATCTGTACAAATCAACAGTAACCGATGCTCCAGCCAGGAATAAGTTGGGCGCTCAGGTTACCGGTGTTCAGGTAGCCGACGTGAAAACGATGGATGATTTCCAAAAGCTTGATCTTAATGCTCAGTTGGAATTCAAAAACAGTAACCCCGACGCTTACAAAGCACTCTTTTCATAATTCATTTTTAAATTTTTCCCAGCCTTCTCGTGTAGGAGGCCGGGTTTTTAAAGTGAACAAAAAACTAATAACCATTTAAACTTATAAAATAATGCCAGCAAATTTTCCAGAAGTATGGAGCGCGAGAGTTATTCAATTATTGACCACCCAAAACGTGGCTCCGTGGTTGGACGGCATCGCTGAACTTGATACAGAAGTTATAGAGATGGGTTCCGGTACTGCCGGTGAAACCAACATCATCCATTTACCAGTTGAGACTTTTCAGCCGGAAGTTCTTATGAACAACAGCACTTACCCAATCGCAGTACAGGAATTCAGTGATACTGAAGTAATCGTGAAGCTTGATAAATATCAAACACTTGCCACTTCTTTGTCTGATGACCAGATTATGGGTGCATCCTATGCAAGAATTGATTCTGCAACAAAAGGTCACGTAACCCAGATTAATTCAACCAAGTACAGAAAAGCGATCCACGCACAGGCACCGGCGTCTGATTCTGCTAAAACGCCTGTATTGAAAATTACCTTTGCCGGAACTGAAACAGGTCCTGAAAAAGCAGCGATGTTGTATGACAAGATCGTGGAGCTGAAAGGTGAGTTCGACAAACAGGAGGTTCCTGTAGAGGGCAGACGTTTAGTTCTTTCAACAGATCACGAAAACATTCTGTTATTGGACAGAAACCGTTTCGGAAATCTTTTGGCCGATATCAACAGCGGTACTGTTGCCAAGAAAATCGCAGGGTTCGAGATCTTCTCTTATGTGGCTAACCCGAAATATTCCGCTGCAGGTGTGAAAAACGCATTTGGTGCAGTGGGTGTTCCTGCAACTGACCTGGTTGCATCTGTTGCCTTCCACAAGGATAACGTTGCGAAGAAAACAGGATTAACGAAGCAATACTTCAGTAAATCCGGTGATTCGCCAACCACCCAAACCAACCTGTTGAACTACCGCCATTACTTCATCGCAATGCCTGCGAAAAATGAAGCGATCGGCGCAATCATCTAATTCATTGTTGTGAATATAGAGGTAGTACTAACGGCTCTAGTAGGCATCATCACTTCAGTTGTTTCCTGGTTTGCGGCAAGACGGAAAAACCTCGCAGACGTTCAAAGCAATGAGCTGGACAATGTCGAAAAGGCCGTGAAGTTCTACCGGGAACAAATGGAGGATATAGCCAATCGGTGGAAGACCGCTACAGAAGAGGCTAACACCATGAATAAACTGTACAGACAGGCCATTCAAGATCTTCATTCGCTTGAAATTAAATTTAATCTTTTGGCCGATGAGAACCGCGCTCTGATCGAAGAGCTAAAGAAATACAAACAATTAAACGGAAAAATACTTACCAATGAGTAAAGACATTTTTAAAGATAGCCCGGATCTGCATGAATACTTTGAGACATCCGACGGTCAAAGATTCTACAAAGAAGATTTGGCGAAAAATCATGCACGATCCCTGGAAGATAAATCGGTTTCTACTGTTTACAGAGATCAAGAAATTGAAGCTACCAAAGAAACGACAAAAGAAATCATTGCAAAAATTCCTGAAATGGATTTGCAAACTGCAAAGGAATATTTGGAAGCCGAAAACAGTGACGAGCCGCGCAAATCGGTGGTTACAGCTTTGACCAAAAGAATCGCAGAACTTGAAACTCCTCGAGATTAATGAAACCAAAGTTATCAATATCATTTAATAATGGCGTCATCGGAGCGGTGACGCCATTAGATACAGGATGTTTCGGCATCGTAGCATCAGCTGTAGCTGTTGTAGATGGTTTTCAACTCGATACCGCTTACCAGGTTAAGTCCATGAAAGACGTGGCAGATCTGAAGCTTGTAGACAGCATCGATAACCACCGGTTATTCAAAGCCCTGGATGAATTTTACGCTGAAGCCGGCGCAGGTTCTGAAGTTTGGATATACGGAATTGCGAAAGCCAAAAAAGTTTCGGAATGGTTTACCCCGGTTGCAGGAATTGCACCCGTTGAAAACCTTCTGAACTCAGCTAATGGAAAAATCAGAGGACTGTTCACTGTGAACGATTCATCTGCAGAAATCACGGTAACTGCCGGAATGGATGACGACGTGCTGATCGCTGCTGGTAAAGCTCAGACTTTGTTTGAGAACTATACCGCCCAAAAGTACGCGCCTTATTTCACCATCTTGGAAGGTTATGCTTTCAGCGGCGTGAAAACAGCGCTTACCGATCTCGGCACATTAAGTCATAACGCTGTCGGAATCCTGATTGGAGATACCGAACCATTAACCGGAATCACATCCAGTAAAGGTGCAGCGGTTGGCGTTTTAGCGGGTCGCTTGGCGGCTTACCCGGCGAAAGTTAACGCGGGCAAAGTAATCAATGGTGCACTGAAAGCTCCGAAGCTTTTTATTAACGATACGCCGGTCGAAAATTACGACTGTGAAGCACTGTATGACAAAGGTTATATCACTTTCACCACTCACCAAAGCCGTGCAGGATATTTCGTGATGGATGACCCTTTGGCCTGTGATCCGGATGATGATTACCACTACCTGAGCAGACGCAGAACCATTAATGAAGCATTCCGCTTATGTTATGACGCGCTTCTTGATTTCCTACTGGATGAAGTTCCGACCAATGCCAATGGAAGCATTGTCGCGACTTATGCTAAAACCATGGAATCAGCTGTCGAACGGAAGATCTTTAACAATATGGGTAATGATCTCAGCCGTGACGAAAACTCCATCAATGATACCGGTGTGAAATGTTTTGTTGACCCAATGCAGAACATTGTGACCAGTTCACGAATTGAAGTTGTGGTGAAGATCAGACCTTTCGGTTATAATCGCTGGATTGATGTACTGCTTGGATTTGAACTTAATTCTTAATACTGAAATATGGCAATTATAAACGATAGAGAATACGAATGGGCAGATCTTACCCTTATTCTCGCAGGTAGAGACTTAGCCCGATTTCGAGGGTTAAAGTACTCGGAAAAGATCGAAAGAGAGGCGGTATATGCGAAGGGCAGAAACCCGGTAAGCATTCAATCCGGAAATCTTGCCTATGAGGGGGAGATTAAGATGCTACAATCTGAGTATGAAGCTTTGGTGCAAGCCGGAAACGGCTCGATACTTAGTTTGTCATTAGATGCGCTTTGCTGCTATGGTAATCCATTGGATGGAGATGCTATGCTAATCGATAGAATTGAATCTTTGCGCTTCACAGAAGCTCCTAAAGAATTAAACCAGGGCGACAAATTTGCGGAAATCACCTTACCGTTCATCGCTTTGCGAATCAGAAACCAAATTTAATTAAACAAACAGGCAATTCCGGTTGCCTGTTTTTCTAAAAACCAAAAAAAACAATCACAACAATGTCAAAAGAAATTACCCAGAAGCAAATTGATGCCTGGAAAGCAGAACATGGCGAAATCGCCAAAATCACGGTCGGCGGTAAAACGGGATACGTAAAAAAACCAACACGCCAGACACTCGGTTATGCCACTACAGCGGGAGCCAAAGATCCCCTGGCATTTAACGAGATAATTTTAAAACAGTCATGGCTCGGAGGAGATGAAGAAATATTGACCGACATCGGTTTATTTATGTCTGTGTCCTCGCAAATCACCCAACTGATCAACATTCAAGAGTCACAGCTGGTTTTTATCTAAAGCAGGCGGAAGTGGATCCAGACAAAGATTGGATACGTGTGATGAATGCGCAACTTAGGTATTACTTCCATATTCCAGATCCTGACCTGCTGAGTGACCACGAATGGGCAGCGAGAGTTGCCGAACTGAAATACATAAGAAAATTAGAGACCGGAATCTAAAACCATGACCAACGACTTACTATATAATATTATTGTGCAAATGCAGGGACAGAATAAAGTCCTTGCATCTGTCAATAATATTCAGAGGTCAACCACCAACATGGTGCAGTCGATTAATAGGCAACTGAATGCAATTAAGCTGAATGCTGTCATTGATAATATCAACCGGGTAGCGGATGGGATAAATTCCCTAAATGGTCCCGGAATGAATCTTTCCAGCTCCATGCACGATTTGTCCGCGATGACAGGTGTTGCCGGTGATAAATTGAAAGAGATTGAAGGATATGCGCGTGAAGCTGCAAAGACTTTTGGCGGTTCCGCCGCTGATGGTGCAGAATCTTATAAACTGGTCCTTGGCCAATTAAGTCCGGAAATCGCCAAAGTGCCGACCGCGCTGAAAAGCATGGGTGAAACCATCCAGTACACGTCCAAATTAATGGGTGGTGATACCACCGCCGCAGCTGACGTTTTAACCACGGCAATGAACCAGTACGGGATTTCCCTGGAAGATCCCACCGAAGCATCTAAAGTCATGGCAGCCATGATGAATGTGATGGCAGCTGCAGCGGGTGAAGGTGCCGCCGAACTTCCACAGATTAAAGAAGCACTGCAACAGTCCGGTATGGCTGCCAAAGCTGCTAATGTGGCATTTGAGGAAACCAACGCCGCAATTCAGGTTTTGGATAAAGCCGGTAAAAAAGGGAGTGAGGGCGGTGTCGCACTGCGAAACGTGCTTGCAACTTTGGGTCAAGGTAGATTCTTGCCGAAAAAAGTTCAGGAGGAGTTTAAAAAAATGGGTATCAACATCAATAAACTGAATGACCCATCTCTCACATTGACGCAGCGACTTAGCAATTTGAAACCATTGCTTAATGATTCTGCGCTTCTTTCAGCCATGTTTGGCAAAGAAAACGCGAATGCTGCAATGGCACTGATTGGGCAGACTGGAGAGATAGACCGTTTAACCTCTGCGGTAAAAGGCACTACCGAAGCTTATGACCAGGCGGCTATCATCATGGAAAGTCCTGCAGAGAAAAACGCCAGGCTGAAAGCATCAGTGGATGATTTAAAAATTTCCCTGTTTAACGCGTCAAACGGTTGGATGGGTTATGCTTCTGTTGTGGGTGATACCGCACGTGACATGGCCAACTTGGCACCGATATTCACTGCTGCCGGTTCGGCGATATCCTTCCTTACAGACACGCAGAAAGTGTCCGCCGTATGGACAAAAGTAGTCACCGCCGCGCAGTGGGTTTGGAATGAATCGGTTATGGCATTCCCTGTTTTATGGATTGTTGCCGGCATTGTTGCCTTAATTGCCGTGGTCGTTAAATGCTGGAATAAGTTTGAAGGATTCAGGAAAGTGGTTTTCAAAGGCTGGGAAGCGCTAAAGCTTTTCGGCACCGTGATCAAAGATTACGTGATTAACCGATTTAAGGAACTCCTTGCCGGCATCACCGGTATTGGCAGCGCATTGCTGTCATTTTTTAAAGGCGACTGGCAAGAAGCCTGGGACACAGGCAAGCAAGCGGTTTTTGATCTGACCGGTGCCGGATCTGCGAGTTCTGCAATTTCCCAAATAGGAAATGGTTGGAGCGGTGCGATGAATGCCGGACAATCTGCCAGCGACGCCTATACCAAATTGCACGGAAAAAAAGCTGCAGATGTAAATAGCGGTATTGTGGCACCGGTCACAATTCCGGGAACAGATCCTAACGCAAACGGCGGACCAGGTGGCGGAGGAAAAGACGCCAAAGAAAGCGGGAAAAAAACCTCTGAAAGCATCGCTACGGGCGGAACTAAACATAATTACGTGACCTTAAATATCAGAGAACTGATCGGGATTAAAGAATATGCAGGATCTGCAGGTACAGCGGTGAAGAAAGCCGGTGAAGAGATCCTGGACGAAATATTAAGAGCAACGGCGTCAGCCACAACAGCAGCGGGATAATGGCATTAACAGATCAAGACATATTGATTTCTTCCCTGATGGGAAGTAAAGTAGTTGAACAGATTCCACGGTTTGCCGCTGTAGAAAATGAAATCGTAAAGCATGTGCTTCCGCCGATCCGGTTCTTGCCAATAATGAACCAACCGGTAAATGTTGGAGAGGTCAATTATGATGAGGAACTAAATGAAGAACTTTTATGGAAAAATGATAAACAAATATCTGAAGATAATCAGTTTTTTCCTTTCAGTTTCAGTGCAGATGGCAATGATTGGTTTTTACTTCCGTGGGAGCCGATGATCAATATCGAAGGTGGTAATATCATTTCTAAACGAAGGATCGCAAAGGCCGGTAAAAACATGATCGGGAGCATTAAAGAAAGGTGGTCCACCGATGATTATAATATAACCATTACCGGTGCATTTTATGGGGATAAGCTCTTGGGAAAGCACGCGCAGACTTACCCACGCTATGAGATGGAGAAATTAAGGGATTTTTTATTGACTCCTTCAGCTCTTCACGTTTTGTGTGAGCCGCTGCAGATTTTGAATATCAATAAAATAGTGATTGAGTCAGTCAATTTTCCTTTTACAAAAGGTGAAAATGTTCAGGCTTACGAAATAAAGGCAGTGTCAGATTTCCCATATAATCTGATTTATAAGCGCAAAAAAGTAACCTTAGATGTAGGTGAAATCACATCTGAAATAGAAAGATAAATGTATCAACTCAACTGGAATATCAATTTTAAAAACAAGCAGGGAAACTGGAAGCTTGGAATTCTGGCGGAATGTATCATCGAAAAATCGGTTTCAAATCTCGCGGATACAGCAACCGTGGTTCTGCCAGAAGCGGACATGAATAAAGTGCTGAAAGTGCAGGATTCTATTGGCCGCGGTGATGAAATTACGATAGATCTTGGTTACGATGATAATCTGGTAACCGAATTTATCGGCTATGTTAAGGAGATCACCACGAACGACAGCGCTTTACAAATTCTTTGCGAAGATGCTTTGTTTCTTTTCCGCAAAGGAATTGCAGATCGTTTTTTCGGCGTCAAAAAAATGAAGAAAAAGAAATCAAAAGATGACGGCGATGAAGGCGAATCTACCGAAGAACCACCAGCGGTCGGAAAATTAACATCTGTGAAGGAGGTTGCGCAATATGTCATCAGCCAGATTGATAAGAGTTATAAACTCGATTGCAAATATGATATTCCTTACGAGCGATTCACTATATATCAGGCGACCGGTTACGATGTTCTCGCGAAGATCCAGGAGGAAACAGGTGCGGACATTTTCTTTGACATGAAAACGAAGACGCTGTGTATTTATCCGGCATACACCAGAAAAGGCGGGGAAGCTGATTACAGTATGCAGCATAACATCGAAACCAGTTCGCTGGAATACAAATCTGCTGAAGACCGAAAAGTGGAAGTAACTGTGGAAAGTGTTGGAGTTTCCGGTGAAGTAATAAGTAAGACCGTTGGTCAAGCCGGCGGCGAAAAGATCACCAAAAAAGTGGGAAGAATGTCAGCAGCTGCGGTTAAAATAATCGCGGACACTGAGTATAAAAATAAAATGGCACCAGGTTACGAAGGAACGTTCGACGCTTGGTTAATTCCATTCGTGGAGCCATCCTATACAATTGGAATTTACGATGACGATTATCCGTATAAGGATGGTAAATATTATACCGAAAGCGTTACTGTGAATTTCAGTGAAGCCGGTGGAAAACGAACGATTACGCCATCTATAAAATTGAGCAAGTAGTGAAAGATAAATATGCACAATTGAAAGATAATCTACGGAAGATTGTAGCGGCCAACCCTAACTTGCCTATTACGGGAAAGGTGACAGAGGTGGATGATGACACCTGTTCTGTTTTGCTTCCGGGTGGTTTAGAAATTCCCGGGGTTCTGCTGAAAGCGACGCAGGATGGTGAAGATAATTTGTTAATCATGCCGAAAATTGGCAGCACCGTTTTGATGCTGAGCACGGACGGAACCATCGGAAATATGACCGTGATCAAATGTGATGTTGCCGAAAAAATAATCTTCAATGAAAATGGCCTTCAGGTGGAAATCGACAGCACGGACGGTAAAGTGAAAATAGAAAATGAAGAAACGAGCCTTAAAGATCTATTTCAGCAGCTTACGGATATTCTTCAGCAACTGAAAGTTTATACACCAGCCGGACCGAGCGGAACTCCATTACCGGATTCCATCATTCGGATCAACAATTTTGAAAACGATTTTAAAACCATTTTAAAATGAGTTTAGCAAGTGAAAAAGCTGCAGCAAAAACCGCTGTAAAACAAATACTGGAAGACATGCTGACGCGTGAAGAAACTTCCACCGAAGAGTTTGCAAACCGCCTGATCGATGCGATGGAAGTTTGGCTGAAAAAGGCGACCATAAAATATACTAGCGGCTTAATGGCACCAAACGGCGCTGTAACCGGAACATTCACAGGAAACCTGGAATAATGAAAAGAAAAGACACAGGAATACAATTTATCGACAGCACTGATTTGTCGCGCTACGATCTGAAAATTAAGGTGGTAAAAGATGAATTTGGAATGATCGTAAGTGGTTTTGTGATCGGTAAAACTTTAGAACAAAATATGGCTTCAATTCTGATCGCAGAACCGGGCGATTTTAAAGGTGATCTAACTTTAGGGGTTGGTTTGCGTTCCGCTCTACTGGATGAAGATCTATTGAAATATCGGCACGCAATAAAGGAACACTTTGCAATGGATGGAATTAATGTAAAACATTTGGATTTGTATAACCTTCAAAAATTTTCAATCGATGCAGAGTATGAATAAAGTACAGCAGGGGCAAAATTTCATCGATATAGTTTGTCAGCAGACTGGAAGTTATGAAGAAGTGTTGGCAATGGCAATCCTGAACAATCGTAGCATTACCCAAAATGTAAATATCGGTGATGAAATTAAGAGCACGGTAATCCGCAACCAAAACGCGGTAACTGTTTTTGCAAAAAAACAACCGGCGACCGCTTTGGACCAAAACGAAAATGAACCTATTGAAAATTTAGAAGGAATAAGTATTTGGATTATTAACAAAACATTTATCGTACAATAATGGCAAGAACAGTACCTGAAATAAAAAAAAGCATTACCGATCGCTTCATGACTGAAGAAGTTCTTGTTTCAGTTTACGGGCTCGATAGCAGTAAGACGTTTGAAGAACAGTTTTCTATAGTTTCTTTTGAAAATATTCTAGTTAATATTTTCACCTTCATATTATGGACTCTCGAAAAATTATTTGATCAGCACAGATCTGAAGTTTCAGAAATTGTAAAAATTCTAAAACCACATGGTTTGCCGTGGTATAGACAGAAAGCATTGGATTTTCAATATGGATTTGATCTATATCCGGACACTGATGTTTTTAACAATGTTGGATATTCAGCTGAACAGATTCAGAATTCAAAAATTATCAAATATGCGGCAGTTACAGAAGCTGTTAATGAATCCAGACTTATTGTGAAAATTGCAACTGAAGATTCAAATTCAGAGCTATCGCCAATTTCAGAAGGACAAAAAGAAAGCTTTGACGAATATATTGAAGAAATCCGTGACGCGGGTGTAAAAGTGACGGTAATAAATTATTTGCCGGATATTTTGCGACTGCACATTAAGATCTATTACAATCCTTTGGTATTGACTTCTCATGGGGTTTCAATCCTTTCCGGAAAAAAACCTGTAGAAGATTCTTTGAAGGCATTCATGAAGGAACTCCCATTTAATGGACAGTTGATCTTAGCATCATTGGTTGATAAACTTCAAGCGACTGAAGGTGTTGACATACCGCATTTGGTTTCCGCTTCATCTTCATGGGTTTCTGAAAATGGTTACAGTGATTTTGAAAACATTGGAGTAAGGAAAATTCCTGTTTCAGGTTATTTTAAAATAGAAAATTTCGCAAATATCGAATATATACCGAATTAAGATGTGGTTTATTGTTAATTGGAGAATATTAGCTTTATCGCTTTTGCAGCCGTATTTACGGTCGCCGGTTATAAGTTCGTGGGTGTCAATTCTGACTGTTCCGGTAGATTATGTCCATTATCAATGGTTGCAGTACAGAAAAGACAACCTCTACCGACTCGCACACAACTCCCAAAAATGCTATCTGCGTGGAGCTTTAAACGATCGGTTTGATAATGTTCTTAGAAGAATCAGAATCGACGACGGTAACGGATTTAAGAGAAAATACATTTATACCGACGGCGAACTTTCGGGAACGATATTCAGTCCGCAAGTATTCGTAAAACCAACTTATTTAGGAACACTCTTCCTCTACGATGACAGCGACTACGAAGATACCGGCGTTGACTTTATCGTGGTAGTTCCGCAGGATTTGCAGTTTTCGATTTTCGAAATGAACGCCTTAATAGATTTTTACAAACTCGCTTCAAAGCGTTACAAAATAATTAGAGAATAATGAACAGACTCGATTACAACCAAACAGGCGGTTTTCCGCTTTCTACACAGATATTGGATGCAGCACAGGATGCATACAGAACCATGCAGCAATACGGCTATTTGGCAGGTAACAATTACGTGATCGTTTCCGGTTGCGAAGACGGTGCCGGTGGAACGGTGACCGACGGTTTTGTTTCCATCAATGGCGAATTGCTTCCATTCACTGGCAACGTGCAGACCGACAATGTTATTATTGTCGAAACAGCCGATTCACGCGGATTTGAGGATGGCTCTTTGAAGCCGGTAATTTACACGAGATACGCCACGTTTGGCGATGGAGCGGGTGCGGTTGCTTGGAATCTTTTCAGACGGCCGATGAATCTCTTTGCACTTGAAGACCGATTGCTTCAATTAGAAAAAGCCGTTCCAATTGGCCTCGTCGCTATTTGGGGACTTCCTGCAAATGCAATTCCTCCAGGTTGGGTAGAGCACACCGATCTAGCGGGAAAAGTTCCGGCAGGTCATGCACCGGGTGACAGTAATTTTGGTGCGCTTGATAATTCGATAGGTGCGGCACAGATTACATTGGATATATCACAAATTCCGGCACATACGCACAAGCAATATTGGACAATCGGAAGCGGAGGGGCATCCGGGACCGGCGGAACGTTGGTTGACGGACAAAGAGATACATCATCTACCGGTGGCGGTCAACCGCACAGCAACATTCAGCCGACGCGCATCGTGAAATTCATCCGTTTCGTGGGATTTAATTAAGAAAGATGGCAATAGATAAAAACGTACTTCGCGAATGGTTTTCTAACCTCAAAAAACCGCCACAAGAGCAATTTTGGGGATGGCAGGACGCATTTTGGCATAAGTTGGAACAAATACCTATTTCTGCGATTGAATTTCTGCAAAACATTCTCAACAAAAAAGCCGACCTGGTAAACGGCGTTGTACCGGAAGATCAGTTGCCGTTTACTGTTCAAACCAGCGAGGTTTTGGCGATTGGTGAAATTACGGCCACATCTGACCAGGTTACTTTGGCGGTTCATTCTTCCGGGAAAAATAAGGTAAGAATTAAAGGGAAGATATATGAACGGTCTTTTCCTAATACGTGGAGTTTTACATCGGTAATATCGCACACGAAGATATTGATTGTCTATGCGCTCGCTGATCCTGCTATTTTCTTTATGGCGGAAGGATTAGAGGCGGTAGAAGCTGTAGAACCGGAACTGCCGGAAAATGCTTTGGTGATCCGAAGGATTGTGGTTAATGTGGATGGATCCATTCAAGATGAAAACAGTGGCGGTTTCAAATTGGTGGGTGAAGATAACTGGCGTACTATTGAACTGAATTCCGCGGCGGTGAAGATTATCAGTATGGGAATTACTCCTGCGAGTTCGTTTGACTTGATTCCGAACGGTGAAGGTACTAAAATTGGCGGAATCGGTGCTAAGGTGGCTTTGTTCCTTTGGGATGGTAAAGAATTTTGGTTTAGAAATTCGACAAATCATGATGTTACCTGTGAACCGACGGAGATAGAAAACACCGTAAATTTTAAAGGTATTACCTTTTATGAAAGCTATGTATTAAAGTCCAAATCATGGGCGAAATTCAAGATTAAGAATGGCGTTTTGATTTTGGTGGAGTTTGGCGGATCTGCGAACTTTCCCGACGGCGCTGTAAATGGACAGGTATTGGAGGCTGATAATACAGCACCTGGAGGCGTGAAGTGGGGTAATAAGATTAAAGGTGTGGCTGATAAGATGCTTCATTATTGGGATGCTGCCGGAAACTGGGTTTCATCTGGTGTTGAGTTTATTGGGAACGCTTGGTTGCGATTAAAACTAATCCATTTTCAAGGTTACAACATAGCGCAAAAGAATGCAATTGCAAGTCCGAATGAGGGAATGTTGATTTACCAAAACGAATCACCAAAAGGCTTTCAAAAGTATGAAAACGGAGCATGGATAGCGATTGGAAGCAATATTTCTAATACTGATTTGAGTAATGTTTCTGCGCGAACATTTACCCAGGGAAATACTTTTACATGGAATACGGCGGGGTTTGCCTATGAACTTAAGAATTTATTGAATAAATCAACTGATTTAGGGAGTAATAAGTACTTAAGCTATAACCCTACTACTGGAGATGTTGGTTATAGGGAATTTGCAGCAGTTAGAACAGGAACTTTTAACCCACCCACTTTAGCACAATTAACAACTTTAGGAATTATATCTGGGGAATTTTATAAATGCACTACGACAGGGCAAATAAGTGTTTTCAATGGTGAACTACTTGACAATTGGTACTGCACAGTAGCCGAATGGAATTCATTGTCATTAGCGCAAAAAAACGCGGTGAAAAATTTTAATATTATATAATGTCAAGAATTTTAAAAAAATACATTGCAGATAAAAAAGTAATCAGAACGGTAAAGTCTGATGGATTAACTGATATTTTCGGTGAAAGGGATATGATATTCAGATGTGGTTTTAATACCGGATTAACACCCAGATGGGCAAAGTTTGATTTTAAAACGGTGCAAACCAGAGTTTTAATTAGGGTCGATTGGGGTGAAAATTCATATAAAATGTACGAATTTACAAACGTTACATCTGCTACGATTTCCATGATGCCAGGAATTGATGGTAATGGTGGTACCATTGGGATGACAAGTGCTAATTACATGGTTTACATTTACCTGTCAGAGCCTGAGAATATTACTAAATTTGAAACCACAACTAACTCAACTAATAATAGAATCGGATGGGAAACATATTGGATTAATCCGTCAACTTGTTATAATATTTCAGAATTAAAGGCATCCCAAATAGATTCCTGTGATCTTTCGGGTATAGTCGATTTACCATTAGTAAGATTAAACGTTCGATCAGACAATGGAGGAGCATTAACAACCGAGATAGGTAAAATGTCAACATTAAAATATTGTATCTTAAATAGACTTGTTGTTCCGAATTTATCAATATTTCATTCTAATTTGAGATTTTTATCACTCACAGATAATTCAACACCTTTAGATATTGCCAGTTTTTTTAATAGCCCGAATAGAATGGGATTTGAGATTGCTAGGCGGTCTATTGTAAGCGGCGTATTATCTTATGGTGGCGGATCTGTTTTCTCTCCAAATATAACAGAAGACGCCCCATCAGATATATCAGCAATTTTATCAATTAATACTCCAAATTATTGGACGGTAACGCTTACTCCTGATATGGTTTCCAGATTTTTAGTGGATTTTGCAAATCAGGTAAAATCAGTGAGCATAGTTAATAAGATAATAAAATTCAATGGTATGCCCGCGAACACATCTTACGAAGACTTCAGCCAACCGCTATATAAAAATTATACGGACGCTATTAATTATATTAGAAATACATTAGGAGTAACTGTTACATTTTAAAATTATGAAAATAAAAACACCTTTCAATACCGCACCATTCACGCCAAAATCTGACGATATTCAGTATTGCGGACAGATTTCAGATCATCCACTTTTTCCGGGTAAAATCGGAAGATTACTGGTAATTACAAAATATATGGCAGATGGCGATAACCACCGCCTTACCGTGTATGGCTATCTTATTCATGTAGATTTGGATACAGGAGAGAAAGTAACATCCTTTAAGGATTCCCTCGAAGACTGGGTGGTAACAGATGCATACAAAGTTGTGCTGAGAAATGCGAGCGGTTACATGATTGAAAACTCAGAATTTGTTCAGGAAGAGGACAGAATCGAAGGTGAGCAATATTCTGAATCGCAGCTCACACCATACAAGGTGCTGCCGGCTTATGTTCGTTTCGCACGAATGCTTAAAACTTATACCGTTCCCGCTCAGATGCTTTTTCAAAAGATTGTTGATATGGAGGATGAGTTTAATTCAATCTTCGATGTGTATGGTAATATCTACGAGTATATGATCAATAAGCCGGTGGAGTTTAAAAATCCTGAGAATCCGATTAACCGTGAAATACCTTCTAATCTTTAAATAAAACAATTTTAATGAAAAAACTAATAACCATTTTAATGTTGCTTTCATTGGTTGCAGCCTGCACCACACAAAAGCACAAAGCCAAAGAAAAAACGAAAACAGAAATCGATAAAAAGGAAATAAATTCCATTTCTTCCGAGGTTTCCAATGAAACCAAAGCGGTGGTTTCAATTATGGATTCAACCACCAAAAAAACGGATTATAATTCCAGTAAGTTATTTGGATCCATTGCGCAGAATTTAACGCTAAAAAACAACGGCAAATGTGCAGACGGCGGTGATATTCGGTTTCTGAAATTCACGGATGCGCAGGGTAACAAGACTGAGGTACCGGTAAATGATAATACGGAAGTCAATTTTAACACGGCTGCAGAATTGACAGCCGAGAACAAAAGCCTTAAAACGGCATTATTAAGTTTATCCACTGAAAAATCAGATATCGAAACAAAACTGAAGGCGGCACAAAACCAAATCCGGAAGTATCAGGAATCTGAGAAATCGGTATCAACAAACATTAAAACAGAAGTCGAAAGAAGCCAGTTAACGGCATTCATGTGGTGCATCGTGTTGACGATTGTTTTCTGGGAAGCCGGTAAGTTTTTAATTAAAAACCGATTCAAAATATGACATATCAATTAGGCCAGCGAAGCCTGGCGAACCTTCAGGGAGTTCATCCGGATCTGGTGAAGGTGATGAAGGCGGCAATTGTCAACAGTCCTGTAGATTTCACAATTACAGAAGGGTTACGGACTACTAAACGGCAGCAGGAACTGTTTGCACAGGGTAGAACCACACCAGGTGTAAAAGTGACTAACGCAGACGGCGTTAAAAACCTCAGTAATCATCAAGATGAAGCCGATGGGCGCAAAGATGGATTAGGACAAGCTGTGGATCTGTATCCGTTCTTTGAGGGCAAAGTACAGGTAAATCATAAAGATACTATTGCAAGGCTGAAGGATATTGCTGCACATATTAAAAAAACAGCAAAAGATCTGGGTATAAAAATAGTTTGGGGTGGTGATTGGAAATCACCTTATGACCCGCCACATTTTCAACTGGGATAAAACCAGTGGAGGATAAAACATCCTCCAGCTTTTAAAAAGTTACCACACCAATTAAAACGAGAGCCAACGGCTACTGGAGGACTTAAAAGTCTTCTGGAAGCTGTTGGCTTTTTTCGTTTGGTGTGGTTTTGCAAATATAGAACTAATATTAAAAATCATGAATAAGTATCACAAAACATTAGAAAAAATCCTTACAAAAGGTAAGGTGCAGGAAAACAAGAAGGGAAATATCACTTACCTACTTAATGAACATCTGACGTTAAAGCCGGGTGATTTATTGGAAATCTTTGAAGGGCACGGAATTGCCCGAAATAAGCTTAAAACAGAATTGGAGTTGTTCCAGTCCGGTGAACGACTTACTGAGCGTTATCGTGAAGCTGGGATTACCTGGTGGGATTATTGCGGACCTATTCTGGTGAATAGTTATCCAACTTACTTTGAACAACTTCCAGATCTGATTAAGAAAATCAATAAAGAAAAGCGAAACAGTAAGAATTACGTGTTGTTTCTGGGTAAGAATGACACTGAGAGTAATCAACAGCCGTGCTTGTCTTTGATTCAGTTCCAGATCGATCAATGTAAATTGGTTGTTTCTGCATACCAACGGAGCTCTGACGCTAATTTGGGACTGCCTGCCGACATTTATCACTTATATCTGATCAGCCGGCAGATTGATTTGCCACTAAAAAGTATTTCGCTATTCCTGGGCAACGTTCATGTGTATGAAAACAACCGGGAAAGCACATTGAAGCTATTGAATGGCGAGCTGGTTAAATTCGCTTTAAATGTGAATTAAAAGTTATTTAAAAAGCCTTTCGAGTGAAAGGCTTATATTTGTGACTGCAATTTGAATTTGTGTTTTTTCTTTACATTTTGTTTTGAAAAAGCTTACTTTTCGATTTGCCGATTATAAATGGCATTCAGTTTAGGAGTTTTCACTTTCGGATTTTCGCAGTCCGATTATTATAATGACTATCAAAGAAGCATCAATACCATTGATTGGACAGACGTGGTCAACTCTTTGTTTTTGTCTGCAAACCAGCAAAATCAATTAATGACGTTGAACAGTCAATACCCGAATTATGATTCCTGGACCAGGGTTTATGGAAATAATCCTGACCGATGGAGGACAGAGCGATACTCCAGAATGGAACAAATCATGGGTAAAGACAAGTATGTGAAATTCAAAAATAAATACTACAAAGGTCAGAACCCTGTTGCAGTGTATAACAGGAACAAAAACAACTACAAAAAGTACCAGAACTACAAGTATAAAAAATACAAAAACGAAAATGACCAAGGTGAGAATTCTTACAAAATGAAAGAGTACAAAAAAAGAAAGAAAGCTGCCGACGGAAGTCATCTTTGGATTAAGAAAAATAGACTAAAGCAAGAACGGGATTAACTTATCTCCAAGTAAAGGAAGACCAGAAATGATCTTCCTTTTTCGTTTTAAATAATCATTAACTTTCAGTGAATTGTTTTGTTGGCCGCATTTTAATCTTAGTTTTGTTTAATGAAGATTTTGTATTCCATTCAGGGAACCGGGAACGGTCACGTGAGCCGCGCTCGTGAAATCATTCCGCACCTTCAGAATTATGGCGAGCTGGATCTGCTCATCAGTGGCACTGCGGCAGAAGTGGGTTTAGAAGATGAGGTGAAATTCAGATTGAATGGTTTCGGCTTTGTATTTGGTAAAGATGGCGGAGTGGATTTACGGGAAACCTGGCGGAGATTTGATTTTGTTCAGTTTCTGAAGGATATCAAAAACCTTCCTGTGAAAGATTATGATTTGATTATCAATGATTTTGAGCCGGTTGCTGCATGGTCTTGTAAAATAAAGGGAAAAGAATCCGTAGCAATGAGTCATCAGGCGGCTTATCTTTCGCCAAAAACCCCGCAGATCAAAGGTTTTCATTGGGGTAAAATCATTATGGATAGTTATGCACCTGCAAAAAACCATATTGCGTTCCACTTTCAGAAATATGATGATTTCATCAATACTCCTGTAATCAGAAGTGAAATTCGAAATTTGGAGACGAGTAATCTTGGGCATTACACGGTTTACCTTCCGGCTTATTCCGACGAATTTATCTTAGACCGGGTAAAAAACATTCCTAATTCCAAATGGGAGGTTTTTTCAAAACATTCCAGAGAACCTTATGAAAAATTCAATGCTGAGATTTTCCCCGTCAATAATGAAAAATTTCAAAACTCATTGGCCAACTGTGCTGGTTTACTGACGGGAGGCGGTTTTGAAGGTCCCGCAGAAGCGCTCTTTCTGAAAAAGAAAGTGCTCGCTGTTCCCATGAAAAATCAGTATGAGCAGCAATGTAATGCATTGGCGCTAGAAAAATTGGGTGTTCCGGTCATCTGGAAAGAAAGTGAATTTGATGAGAAATTAAAAAGTTGGGTGGAAAACGAGGAAATTATCGCGGTCAACTTTCCGGATGAGACCGCCGAAATTGTAAGAAAAATGGTGAAAAATTACGGTTAATTCGTTTTTAACAAAAATTTATGAATAAACTGTTTAACCAATTGTTGTTTTAGCTATCAAAAAGCCAAATAACAATACTAACAAAATTATTACAAAATGAAAAAATTTGTTTTAACCGCAGCTTTCCTCACTTTAGGAACATTCGCAATGGCACAACAAAATGGTAAAATGATGCAGAAGGATCCAGCACAAATGGAGCAAAAAAGAATGGAAAACCTAAAAAAAATGCAAACAGACCTGAACCTTACTGATGCTCAGGTAAACCAGATTAAGGCTTTGCAGGAAAAAAGAATAGCGGAAAGAAAAGCACAAGCTCCGGAAATGCAGGCGCAGAGAAAGGCAAGAATGGAAGAATGGAAAGCTAAGAATGAGCAGCACATGGCTGAAATGAAGCAAATCCTTACGCCGGAACAGTACCAAAAGTGGGAAGCGCAGAAGAAGGAGCAAATGCAGAATAAGAGAATGAAAATGAAAGATATGCAGATGAATAGAATGAAAAATAACTAATCAAGTTCATAATTTTATTTTTAAGTGGGAGCGGGAATTTTTTCCCGCTTTTTTTATGGTTATTTCAGAAAAAACTGTAAATTTGAATTGCCGGCCAAATGCGCGGTCTTGCTTATAAAAACTCATGAATAAACTTTTCACGTTATTGGTTCTGCTCTTGCCTTTAGTTATTTTTTCTCAAGATTTAAATGTTGCAAATATTCCTGAAAACATAAAGGAAAATGCCAACGCAGTTATTCGGGAGAATCGTGAAGAATATATTTTCAAATCTGTAGATAACCTGACGATCAAAAATTCCAGAGCTACCACCATTATGAATGAAAGTGGTTCTGATTTTGCGTATGTCGTCATTCATTACAATCCTACCACAAGAGTAAGCGACATCAAGGTAGAACTCCTGGATTCCGATGGAAAATCGATAAAATCCTTCGGAAAGAGGGATTTCACCGACATCAGCAACGGCAGTAATTCCCCGCTCTATGTGGACGACCGTGTGCTTTATCTGAAGCCCATCTCCACCAAATATCCGTACACGGTGAAATACTCCTATGAAATCAGCACTTCGAACACGGTGTATATCAGCAGATTCGCGCCTTATAATTCCTTTGATGTGGCATTGCAAAAGAGCGAAATGACCTTAACCAATAATTCGGGAATAAAGATCAGGACAAAAATTTCCGAAACACCTTTGGCAAAGCTAAAGATTTCCGAGAATGGAAACACTTCAACTTATGCCTATGAAAATGTTCCTGCACTGAAAGCCGAAGAACTTGCACCTACTATTGATTATTTGGTTCCGAGGATAGAGTTTTCGCCGGAAAAATTCACGTTAGAAGGAAAGCAGGGTGATCTCAGCGATTGGAATTCCTTCGGGAAGTGGTATTACAACCAGTTGATCAATCCCGTTTCCAAGATAACACCAGAGATTTCAGCGGAAATTTCGGGATTGAATTTGCAGGGATCTACTGCGGATAAGGTAAAAACCATTTATCAGTACATGCAAGGCAAAACACGATATGTATTGATTTCCATGGGAATTGGCGGATGGCAACCAATGCCGGCTTCTGAGGTGAGCAAGAAAGGTTATGGAGACTGTAAAGCTCTGACCAACTACATGCGCACACTCCTCGTCGCGGCGGGGATTCCGTCTTATTATGCGGTGATTTATAGCGACGAATCGGTTCGGAATTTTGACCGGGATTTTCCAAAACTTTCAGGAAATCACGTGGTTTTGATGGTTCCAACCGAAGATGGGGAGATTTGGCTTGAAAACACTTCGCAAAAAATAGCATTTAATCACCTTTCTTATTCTTCATACAACAGAAATGTGCTCGGTGTGAATGAAAATGGAATCAAAATCATCGATACGCCGGTTTACCGCCCGGAACAAAGCAAAGAAAAACTGACTGCCAAAATTATATTGAAAGAAGATGGAGGTTTTGATTCCGAAGCCAAAATGGAATTTACAGGTGGACAATATGATCAAAATCTAAGACTTTTCAGCCTCAAAAACGATGAGGTGCAGGAAGCTATGAAAAACCGACATTATCACCTCAAATTTTCAAGCCTCAATATCAAAAACCTGAATAATGATAAAGACCACGGAAAAATCACCTATGATTTGAACATGGAGGTGAACGGATTTTCGAAAAAAATAGGCAATGACTTGTTTTTCCAAGCGATGCCTTTTTACCAAACCGCCATGTATTCGGGAACAGATGAGCGAAAGCTCCCATTAGAAATTTCATTTCCATTCCAAAATGATTACGAAATTGAATTTGAGATTCCTGCGGGCTATAGATTGTCGGAAGTACCTAAATCTTCTGACTTCAGCTCAGAATTCGGGTCTTACTCCATCAGTTTTGATTTAAAAGATAACAAATTGATGGTGCGCCGGATTTTGACGATAAAGAAGGGAAATTATCCCAAAGAAAAATATAAAGAGTATTTCGCTTTCCGAAAAAAAACTGCCGGAAATGACAATGTTAAAGTCTTAATAACAAAATTATGATCAAGAAATTTATCCTCGTTATTCCAATTCTTTTGAGTGGAATCCTTTTCTCCCAACACAAATTTGTGAATCCCCCGAAACTTTCAGATGCAGATTTAATGAGTGAGAAATCAGAAAAGTATCCGGATGCACCTGCAGAAGTGCTCTATCGCTCGATTCACTTTGTGATTGATTATAATGGATATTTAACGAAAAATGTGGTTGATCGGGTGAAAATCTATAACAAGAATAACGCTTCCAAATATCTGGATCAGAAGATAACGCTTTATGATAACGGGAAAGGACTTTATGAAACCCTGAGCAACCTGAAAGCGAACACCTACAATTTCGAGAATGGAAAAAAAGTGACCACCAAAGTGGAACGCAATGAAAAATACAATTCCACCGAGGATAAAAATTACAAGGTTACCAAATTTGCGTTTTCAGGCGTGAAAGACGGTTCGGTGGTGGAATGCAGTTATTCGGTTTACACTCCTTTTATGGGCTCCACACCGAGGGTTTTGATTGAGGACGAAATTCCGGTTAGATATGTGGAATTTGTTTTTGATACGCCGAAACCTTTTGGCTACACCATTAATTACAAAGGTGATATTAGTCCTCAGCACAGAGTGGTGGAGGAAGCCATCATGTATGGAAACCCATACTTTACCTATCGGTTTGGTTATGATGACGTTCCTGCATTTAAGGATGAAAAATACGTTCAAAACAATGATAATTACAAAACTGGGGTGAAAGCCGAAATCAATTCGGTGATGAACAATGGTGTGTTGAAGCCTTTGGCAATGAGCTGGAAAGACATTAGAAAACGACTTTATGACCATGATGATTTCGGTGGGCAATTAAGTAAAAATCACCTTGCTAAAGATCTTTTGCCTGCAACGGTGACTGATCTGCCATCGAATATGGAGAAAGCAAAGCAAGTCTTGAAATATGTGCAGCAAAACTACACCTGGAACAAGGAAGATGATGTGGTGACCGACAAAGGCATTCGGAATCTGATCACCACCAAAGTGGGAAATTCTGCAGAAATTAACCTGTTGCTTACAATGCTTCTGAGGAATGTCGGAATAAATGCAGATCCTGTAGTTCTTTCCACCATTAAGCGGGGAATGTTGCTTGCATACAATCCTTCGGTCAATCAGTTGAACTATGTTTTAAGCAGTTTTGAGGATAATGGCAAATTGTACCTTTTAGACGGAACCTTAAAGCAGTCTGAAATCAATTTGATTTCGCCGAAAGCACTCAACTATTATGGAATCATCATGACCAAAGATGATGCGAAACAGATCAATATCCTCTATCCGGAAGTAAGTCAGAATACCTATGAGGTAGACGCGAAAATGAATCCGGATGGGACTTTCGAAGGACGTTTCTCTGACCGGGACAACAAATTGTTTGCTCTGGTAGCCAACGAACGGTACCTGGAAGACAAGGAAAAATTTTCCAAAACCTATAGAGAAAACTATAAATTCCCATATTCCAATATCACACATCAACTGCAGGAAAATGGAGACTTTACAACAAGTTTTGATTTCTCAGGCGATACTTTTGCCGATGTTATTGGTAACAAAATAGTCTTTAATCCATTGCTCTTCCTTTATACCCAAAATCACGATTTTAACCAAACTGAACCAAGAAGGGCTCCACTTGAGTTTTATTCTGCCTTTGACCGGGTGAAAAAAGTGACCATCACGTTGCCTGAAAACTATGTTTTCGAAAATATTCCAAAATCCAAGAAATTCAGAACGGAAGACAGCGCTCTCCAGTACAGCTATGTGGTTACGCAAGAAGGAAATAAATTGACGGTGGAAACCACTGTGAAAGTGGATGACCCGGTTTTCCCTAAAGAATATTATCCCGCTTTCACCCAGATTTTTGACAATATCACCAAACAGGAAGCACAGGTAGTGACAGCGGTGAAAAGATAGAAATCAAAGCTTTTTACTTCTTTTTTAATCAACGTTTTTTGCTGACAAAAAATCGAAATCCGCGGTAAATAATTAACAAAACTTTAAGCAAATCAATTGCTTAGTGATTTGCTCAACGTTTAAAATTATTGTACATTTGCAGTCCTTTTGGCGCTAGTAATTGTTCTTAAATTAGTAAAATATTGAAAACCAACTCTTTCATGATGATGAAGGAGGTTTTGTGTTTGATGCTGATTTCGTCTTTTATGGATGTCAAACAGGAACCCAAAAAATATTTTGCACTACTCCGTGAAAAGATATACCGGCGTTGCAGTTAGAGAAGATTTTGAGATAAAAGAACAAGGAAAAAAGACAAAAACTCACTGTTTTCAAAACGTAAGCGCCAACTTAAGTAAGTCTATTCTCTTTTCTTTTTCCTCTATTGGTCTACTCTGATATTTTTGCCCATGTCCGCGAAGGCGGGAAAATATTTTTTAACCCCATTATTCTTAATCTTTTTTATGAGTAAATCTAAAGCAGTCGCAAAAATTCAGCCGAGCGAAAGAATCAATTTTTCCGCAGTGAAAGGAAAAATTGAAACCCCTGACTTTTTGGACATTCAGATCCAGTCATTCAAAGAGTTTTTCCAGTTGGACACCCTTCCGGAAAATAGAGTTAATGAAACACTCTACAAAACCTTTGAAGAAAATTTCCCAATCACCGACTCCAGAAACCAATTCGTTTTGGAATTCCTGGATTACCTGGTTGATTCACCGCGCTACTCGATTGACGAGTGTGTGGAAAGAGGACTGACTTATTCGGTTCCTTTGAAAGCCCGACTTAAATTATACTGTACCGATCCGGAACACGAAGATTTCCAAACCGTGGTGCAGGATGTTTATTTAGGTCCGGTTCCTTACATGACTCCTTCCGGATCATTCATTATTAATGGTGCTGAACGTGTAATCGTGACACAGCTACACCGTTCTCCGGGTGTATTCTTTGGTCAAACTTATCACGCCAATGGAACCAAACTGTATTATTCCAGAATCATCCCTTTCAAAGGATCCTGGATGGAATTTACTACCGACATCAACAACGTAATGTATGCTTACATCGATCGTAAGAAAAAATTACCGTTGACCACTTTGCTTAGAGCAATCGGATACGAATCCGATAAAGATATCCTTCAAATTTTCGACCTTGCTGAAGAAGTGAAAGTTTCTAAGGCAGCATTGAAAAAAGTGGAGGGAAGAACTTTGGCCGCGAGAGTTTTGAACACCTGGTTCGAAGATTTCGTGGATGAAGATACAGGTGAAGTAGTTTCCATTGAAAGAAACGAAATCATCTTGGATAGAGAAACTGTTCTGGAAAAAGAGCATTTGGATTTGATTTTGGAAGCGGGTGTGAAATCCATCCTGATCCACAAAGAAAATTCAAATGAGTTCTCCATCATCCAGAATACTTTGCAAAAAGACCCTACCAACTCTGAAAAAGAGGCCGTAGAATATATTTACCGTCAGTTGAGAAACGCTGATCCGCCAGATGAGGAAACAGCAAGAGGAATTATTGAAAAATTATTCTTCTCTGAGCAGAGATACTCATTAGGTGAAGTAGGACGTTACAGACTGAACAAAAAATTAGGGTTAAATATTCCTGAAAAAACGGAAGTTTTAACCAAGGAAGATATTATCTCCATTGTTCGTCACTTAATCGAATTGGTGAACTCCAAAGCAGAAGTTGACGATATCGACCACTTGTCCAACAGAAGAATCAAGACTGTTGGTGAGCAATTGGCGGGTCAGTTCGGTGTTGGTCTTTCCAGAATTGCCAGAACAATCCGTGAAAGAATGAACGTTAGAGATAACGAAATCTTTACGCCAATCGACTTGGTTAATGCCAAAACTTTGACATCGGTGATCAACTCTTTCTTCGGAACCAACCAGTTGTCACAGTTCATGGACCAAACCAACCCACTTTCGGAAATCACTCACAAGAGGAGACTTTCCGCTTTAGGACCTGGTGGACTTTCCAGAGAAAGAGCAGGTTTTGAGGTGCGTGACGTTCACCACACACACTACGGAAGAATTTGTCCGATTGAAACTCCGGAAGGACCAAACATCGGTTTGATTTCTTCATTGGGTATCTACGCGAAAATCAACAACTTAGGATTCATTGAAACTCCATACAGAAAAGTAAAAGATGGAAAAGTAGATCTAAAGAGCGCACCAATTTTCCTTAATGCCGAAGATGAAGAGGACAAGGTTATCGCTCAGGCAAACGTGGAAATGGAAGACGATGGAACCATCTCTACTGAAAGGGTTATTGCTCGTTTGGATGGGGATTATCCGGTTGTTGAACCCACTGAAGTGAACTTGATCGATGTGGCACCCAACCAGATTTCCGGTATTTCCGCTTCATTGATTACATTCCTTGAACATGACGATGCGAACCGTGCGTTGATGGGATCGAACATGATGCGTCAAGCGGTTCCATTATTGAAGCCACAAGCTCCGATTGTGGGAACAGGTCTTGAAAAACAGGTGGCAAGAGATTCCAGAGTGTTGATCAATGCGGAAGGAAACGGTGTGGTGGAGTATGTGGATGCAGATACCATCACCATTAAATATGAAAGAAGCGAAGATGATGATTTGGTATCATTCGAATCTGCTACGAAATCTTACAAATTGACCAAATTCAGAAAAACCAACCAATCTACCACGATTACTTTGAGACCAAACGTAAGAGTGGGTGACAAAGTGGTGAAAGGTCAGGTTCTATGTGACGGTTATGCAACCGAAAACGGAGAACTGGCTTTGGGTAGAAACTGTGTGGTTGCATTCATGCCTTGGAAAGGGTACAACTTTGAGGACGCCATCGTGATCAGCGAAAAAGTAGTTCGTGAGGACTGGTTTACTTCCATCCACGTGGATGAATATTCTTTGGAAGTCCGCGATACCAAATTGGGTATGGAAGAATTGACCTCAGATATTCCAAACGTTTCTGAAGAAGCTACCAAAGATCTGGACGAAAACGGAATGATCAGAATCGGTGCGGAAGTGAAACCTGGCGACATCATGATTGGTAAAATTACGCCAAAAGGGGAATCCGACCCAACTCCTGAAGAAAAACTGTTGAGAGCGATTTTCGGTGACAAAGCCGGTGATGTGAAAGATGCTTCCCTGAAAGCAGATTCATCATTGAGAGGTGTTGTGATCAACAAAAAATTGTTCTCCAGAAATATTAAAGATAAAAAGAAAAGAACCGAAGAGAAACTGAAACTTGAAGAAATCGAAAACACTTACAAAGCGAAATTCGACGATTTGAGAAACACGCTCCTTGAAAAACTGGGAACTCTGGTAAACGGTAAAACTTCTCAAGGGGTGAATAACGACCTTAACGAAGAAATCATCGGAAAAGGAGTGAAGTTTACAACTAAATTGCTTCAAAGCGTTGAAGATTACGTCAACGTAAGCGGTGCTGATTGGACGGTGGATGCTGATAAAAACGAATTAATCAAGCAATTAATCCACAACTACAAAATCAAGTACAATGACATCATGGGTGTGAAAAACCGTGAGAAATTCGCAATTTCAATCGGGGACGAACTTCCGGCAGGAATCATTAAATTGGCTAAGGTATATATCGCTAAAAAACGTAAACTGAACGTTGGTGATAAAATGGCGGGTCGTCACGGAAACAAAGGTATCGTATCAAGAATCGTTCGCGAGGAAGACATGCCGTTCCTGGAAGATGGGACTCCGGTTGACATTGTGTTGAATCCACTTGGTGTACCTTCACGTATGAACATCGGCCAGATTTATGAAACCGTTCTTGGTTGGGCAGGTCAGAAATTAGGATTGAAATTCGCAACGCCGATTTTTGATGGTGCCGAACTGGAAGAAATCAACGAATACACCGACAAAGCAGGACTTCCAAGATACGGAAGCACCTATCTTTACGATGGTGGAACCGGTGAAAGGTTTTCTCAGCCGGCGACTGTGGGCGTAATCTATATGCTGAAACTCGGTCACATGGTGGATGATAAAATGCACGCACGTTCCATCGGTCCTTATTCATTGATTACGCAGCAACCACTCGGTGGTAAAGCGCAATTCGGTGGACAGCGTTTCGGGGAGATGGAAGTTTGGGCGCTTGAAGCGTTCGGGGCATCAAATATTTTACGAGAAATCTTGACCGTGAAATCTGATGACGTGATTGGAAGAGCGAAAACTTACGAAGCAATTGCAAAAGGTGAAGCAATGCCTGAACCAGGTATTCCGGAATCCTTCAACGTATTGCTTCACGAGTTACAAGGTCTTGGATTAGACGTTCGCTTGGAAGAATAAATTTGTTAAAATGGCTTTAGAAAGTCTTTTGACAGTCTGAGTTTCTTAATTTTTTTAATGAAATATATCCTGTTCATAGTGTTTTTCCTTTTGTATTACTTCACAAGTTTTACAAAGGTTCCTTTTGGAGACTGCATCGGATTTGTCACTGCCTTTGAAAAAGGGGAGTGGGTCACTACCATTACAGCCATTTCGCATTTTCTCTACTACAATTTTGGAATATTGCTTAAAAAAATATTTCCATTTGTGACAAGTATAGAAATTGGAAGGTTCATTTCTGTTTTCACGGCTGCATTATGCATTTCATTAATGTATAATTTGCTTAAGGAAATAGGGGGTTCCAAGAAATGGTCAATTTGGATTACGGTTGCTTTCGGATTGAGTTTCACCTTTTGGAGAAACGCGACTAATCTGGAAATGTACACTTTCAATGCCGTATTTATCATGCTGTTTTACATTTATTTAATTAAAAGTATAAAAACAGGCTTGGTGAAATACTATTGGATTACGGGAATATTATTAGGAATAAGTTTTGGATCGCATATTCAAAATATTATGTTGCTGCCATGTTTAGGTGTATTTGCACTCCTGAAGTTTAAAGAAAACAAATGGGCTGCTTTCATACCGCTGCTTTCTTCATTTTCATTTTTTGTATTGATTTACATTGTTAATCATATACAGACAGTGGGGTCTAATCAGGTTCTTAGAACAGATTCGGTTTGGGTGAAAGATACTTTAAGTAAAAGCATTGCGCAGTATTTTAAAGATATTTTGAAGTCGATAGGATATTTAATATATAACTTTTGGTTTTTAACACCTTTCATCATTTTGGGTATAATCAGAATGTGGAAAGAGGAGCAAAAGTTGCTCATCGTATTAATGGCATCTGTCCTTTTTAATTTGGGGTTTGCCACATTTTACGCAGTAAGTGATAATTATGTATACTTTATCATTTCCTACGTCATTTTGTTCGTTTTCGTATATTATGGAATCATAAAAACTGAAAGCAAATTTAATTCGATGAGATTATTGAAACCATTAATTCTGTTGACGCCACTGTATTATTTCTTAAGTTACAACTTGGTATTTCAAACTGATGCGGGAAAAAGTTTCCATCATCAAAAAGAATACAAAGGCGGCTTAAATTATTACCTGTTACCGTGGATGAATAACAATGTGGGCATCCTAGAATTTGTCATCGAAGGTAAACTTGCGCCAGACAAAATGGATTGGATGACCGAATCTGCAAAGGAATATATTGAATTAGTAAAACATCAATACCTTATAGAGGATATTAAAAAACAATAGAAATTTTTAACTGTCAGAAACTTTAAATTTGAGCTGCATATTACAAGCTTTAAATCATCAACAACCTGAAAATTAATATTATGTCAAATAAAAATAAAACAAGTAATTTCAGTAAAATTACGATCGGTCTGGCTTCTCCCGAATCGATTCTTCAGGAATCAAGAGGTGAGGTGCTAAAACCGGAAACCATCAACTACAGAACGCACAAACCTGAGCGTGACGGTCTTTTCTGCGAAAAAATCTTCGGTCCGGTAAAGGATTACGAATGTGCATGCGGGAAATACAAAAGAATCCGCTACAAAGGGATTGTTTGCGACCGATGCGGGGTTGAAGTTACCGAAAAGAAAGTGCGTAGAGAAAGAATCGGACATATCAATTTGGTGGTCCCAATCGCGCATATCTGGTATTTCCGTTCTTTGCCGAACAAAATCGGTTATCTTCTTGGCCTGCCTTCCAAAAAATTGGATATGATTATCTATTACGAAAGATATGTCGTCATCCAACCCGGAATTGCAAAAAAAGCAGATGGCTCCGATTTCGATGATATGGAATTTTTAACGGAGGAAGAATATCTGGATATTCTCGATACCCTGCCTGTCGAAAACCAATATCTGGACGATTCCGACCCGAATAAATTCGTTGCCAAAATGGGAGCGGAAGCGGTGGAGGAATTATTGAAAAGAATCGACCTGGATGCTTTGTCTTTCGACCTTCGTCACAAAGCGCACAACGAATCTTCAAAACAAAGAAGAACAGAAGCCTTAAAGCGTCTTAATGTTGTTGAGGCATTAAGAGGAGCGAATACAAGAATGATCAACCGTCCCGAATGGATGATTATGAGAGTTCTTCCGGTAATTCCGCCAGAATTGAGACCACTCGTTCCATTGGATGGTGGTCGTTTCGCGACTTCGGATTTGAACGACCTTTACAGAAGGGTAATCATTAGAAACAACCGTTTGAAGAGACTTTTGGAAATCAAAGCTCCGGAAGTAATCTTGAGAAACGAAAAGAGAATGTTGCAGGAATCTGTAGATTCACTATTCGACAACACCAGAAAATCTTCCGCGGTAAAATCCGAATCCAACCGACCATTAAAATCGCTTTCTGATTCATTGAAAGGAAAACAAGGGCGTTTCCGTCAAAACCTATTAGGAAAAAGGGTGGATTATTCCGCACGTTCGGTAATCGTCGTGGGACCAAACCTTCAACTTCATGAATGTGGTATTCCTAAAGATATGGCGGCGGAACTTTACAAACCGTTCATCATCAGAAAACTGATTGAAAGAGGAATCGTTAAAACCGTAAAATCAGCAAAACGTATCATCGACAGGAAAGAACCTGTGGTTTACGATATTTTGGAAAACGTGATGAAAGGTCACCCGGTACTTTTGAACAGGGCACCTACACTTCACAGACTTGGTATTCAGGCGTTCCAGCCAAAAATGATCGAGGGTAAAGCGATCCAACTTCACCCATTGGTAACCACGGCGTTCAACGCTGACTTTGATGGTGACCAAATGGCGGTGCACTTACCTTTAGGGCCGGAAGCGATTCTGGAAGCACAACTCTTGATGCTTGGTTCCCAAAACATTTTGAACCCGGCAAACGGTTCTCCAATTACCGTTCCTTCTCAGGACATGGTTTTGGGGCTTTACTTCATGACCAAACAACTGGATTCTACGGAAACCAAGAAAGTTGTTGGTGAAGGTCTTGCTTTCTACTCTCCAGAAGAAGCGGAAATTGCTTATGCTGAAGGTAAAGCATCTTTAAATGCAAAAGTAAGATGTAAACTTCCGGTAAAAAATGAAGAAGGGGTCATGGAAACCAAACTGATCGAGACTACCGTGGGTAGAATTTTATTCAACCAAATTGTACCAAAAGAGGTTGGTTTCATCAATGAGCTTTTGACTAAAAAATCATTAAGAAACGTCATCGGTAGAATTTTGGCAGATACTGATTTCCCAACCACCGTGAAATTCTTGGATGATATGAAGAATCTTGGTTATTCCAATGCATTCAAAGGGGGACTTTCATTCTCATTAGGAGACATCGTGATTCCTGACGAGAAAAAGAAAATGATTGCCGCTGCGGTGGAAAGCGTAGATGAAATCAAAGCAAACTATAACATGGGTCTGATTACAGACACTGAAAGATACAACCAGGTGATCGACGTTTGGACCAACACCAACGCAGGTTTAACGGAGATGATCATGAGCAGAATGAAAACCGACCAAGGTGGATTCAACTCTGTTTATATGATGCTGGATTCCGGAGCGAGGGGTTCCAAAGAACAGATCCGTCAGTTATCCGGTATGAGAGGTTTGATGGCAAAACCACAAAAAGCTGGTTCCACCGGAGCAGAAATCATTGAAAACCCGATCGTGGCGAACTTTAAGGAGGGTCTTTCCATTTTGGAATACTTTATCTCCACTCACGGTGCCCGTAAAGGTCTTGCAGATACCGCCTTGAAAACGGCAGATGCCGGTTACCTGACCAGAAGATTGGTTGACGTGGCTCAAGACGTAATCATCACCGAAGATGATTGTGGAACTTTGAGAGGAACGGAAATCACTCCATTGAAGAAAAATGACGAAATCGTAGAGAAAATCTCCGAAAGAATTTTGGGTAGGGTTTCACTTCATGATATCTTCCATCCGGAAACCGATGAAATCATTCTCGAAGCAGACAACATCATTAATGAAGCGACTGCAAAACAGATTGAAGAAGCGGGAATCGAAGTGGTTGAAGTTCGTTCGCCATTAACTTGTGAAGCGAAGAAAGGGATCTGTGCAAAATGCTACGGAAGAAACTTGGCAACCGGAAAACCAATCCACATGGGAGAAGCTGTGGGAGTAATCGCTGCACAATCCATTGGTGAACCGGGAACTCAGTTGACGCTGAGAACCTTCCACCAAGGAGGTACCGCAGGAAACATCTCAGAAAATCCTTCCATCGTTGCAAGACGAGACGGTATCGTGGAAATGGATGAAGTAAGAACCGTGACTTCGGAAAACGAAGAAGGCAAAAAAGCTGAAATCGTGGTTTCACGTTCTACAGAATTCCGTTTGGTTGCAGACAATGCGGCTAGAACGCCTTTGATGGTGACCAACTTGCCTTATGGTTCCGAACTTTTGGTGAAATCTGGTGACAAGGTATCCAAAGGTCAAACGATCGCAAAATGGGATCCATACAATGCGGTAATCATCGCGGAAACTGCCGGTAAGGTAGAATACGAAGACATTATCCAGGGAACTTCTTTCCAGCTGGAAATCGACGAACAAACCGGTTTCGAGGAAAAAGTAATTTCTGAATCCAGAAATAAGAAAGCCGTTCCTACTTTGAAAGTGGTGGATTCAAAAGGTGTGGAGCAAAGAGCTTATAACCTACCTGTTGGAGCCCACTTGATGGTTAATGACGGTGAGAAAATCAAGTCTGGAAAAGTCTTGATCAAGATCCCGAGAAAATCTGCAAAAGCTGGGGATATCACAGGTGGTCTTCCGAGGGTTACTGAATTGTTCGAAGCAAGAAATCCATCGAATCCGGCTGTAGTAACCGAAATCGACGGGGTAGTTTCTTACGGGAAAATCAAGAGAGGTAATCGCGAATTGATCGTGGAAGCAAAAACAGGGGAAATCTCCAAATATTTGGTGAAACTTTCCAACCAGATTTTGGTTCAGGAGAACGACTTCGTGAGAGCTGGTTCGCCACTTTCCGACGGTTCCATCACGCCAGACGATATCCTTAAAATCAAAGGCCCAACCGCGGTTCAAGAATATCTGGTGAATGAAATCCAGGAAGTGTACCGACTTCAAGGGGTGAAAATCGACGACAAACATTTCGAAATCATCGTTCGTCAAATGATGACCAAAGTAGAGATCGTGGACGGAGGAGATACTCAATTCCTAGAAGGTGCGCTGGAACACAAATATGATTTCTTGGAAGAAAATAACAGAGTTTTCGGATTGAAAGTGGTAACCGAAGCCGGAGATTCCAAGGAGTTCAAACCGGGACAAATGATCACCGCAAGAGAACTCAGAGACGAAAATTCCAAACTGAAACGTGAAGATTTAGCTTTGGTGGAAGTTCGTGAAGCACTTCCGGCAACAGCAACTCCTGTACTTCAGGGTATCACCAGAGCCGCGTTGCAAACCAAATCCTTTATGTCTGCAGCATCCTTCCAGGAAACTACAAAAGTTCTGAACGAGGCAGCAGTTTCAGGAAAAGTTGATTATCTTGGCGGTCTGAAAGAAAACGTGATCGTGGGACACAGAATTCCTGCAGGAACGGGTCTTAAAGACTATCAAACAATCATCGTGGGTTCAAAGAAAGAATTTGAAGACATCAACTAAATAAATTTGTTTGAAGTTTCAGGTTTGAAGTTTAAAGTTAAATTTGCAAACCTGAAACCTTAAACTTTAAACTTTAAACAAAAAAATTAAAAATGGACAACAATCAAAACCAAGATCCAAACAACATCAACATTGAATTGAACGAAATGGTAGCAGCAGGAGTTTATGCGAACCTTGCTTTGGTCAACCATTCCCCATCAGAATTTGTAGTAGATTTCATCCAATTGATGCCGGGAGTTCAGCAGGCGAAAGTGAGATCAAGAGTAATCTTGGCTCCGCTTCACGCAAAAAGAGTTCTAGCAGCTTTGCAGCAGAACATCGCAAACTACGAGCAACAATTCGGCGAAATCAAAGAAGTTGAGCCATTTGTTTTAGGACAGAACAACGTTCAGGCGTAATAAAACTTCACCAAAGTTTCAAGCTTTGGCCAAGTTTTTAAAATAAAAATCCCGACTGCGAAGTTGGGATTTTTTTGTCGATACCCTTTCAGCGTTTTTGAACTTTTGCTAAAGTCTGGATGTTTTCAAAACGCTGAAAGGTTTTTCCTAGTCTAGATGGATTTTTCAACAAAAGATAAATTTTTTCGTTTTTAGATGAAAAATTCTAAATTTTGACAAAATAATCGTTTGTAATTGAAAGACTCGTTAAATAAGGTAAATTTTCGTTTATAAAAGAAAATTCCCCCTGACCAAAAATTCACATAATTTCCGTAGCTTGCTCTTCCAAGAAAACAAACCATGCAGAAAATACTTTTCCTACTATTCATTTTCCTGAGTAATACATTCATTCCAGGAACTTTTCAGACTTCGCAACAAAACAATGTTACCTTAAAACTAAAAATCATCGGCGTAAAAGATGGCGACACCGTGGAAGGACTATATTACCAATTCCCGATGAACATTCGCTTGGAACATATCGATGCGCCGGAAAAAAGGCAACCGTTTGGAACAAAATCCAAAGAGAAACTGTCTGATTTATGTTTCGGAAAAATGGTAACCATCATCAGCAGAGGAAAGAACGGGAATTTTGATTCCAGGGGAAGAATAATTGCAGAAATTTTCCTGGAAGACGGAACCAACGTGAACAAGGAAATGCTGAAATCCGGATTAGCGTGGCATTTTAAGAAATACTCTTCTGATGCCGAATACGCAAGATTGGAGGAGTTGGCCAAAAGCAAAAAACTCGGTTTGTGGAGCGATCCGAATTCCATTTCACCGTGGAGTTTTCGAAAACCATAGCAAGGCTTGTCCACCGACAGGCGCATACGGAATGCGAAGTTTGAATTTCATAAAATCCCGTCACTTATTTTGCAACCTCTTCAATATTTTTATCCGATGCTGCAATTGCGACGCATGCACCAAAAGAAAATCATGTTAAAATAATGATAAAGTGCTTATTTTTTCGTGTGTTCGCAAAGAATAAATTATTTTTGCAGGAATTTAATTTTTAATAATGAAAACTTATTTTTTAGTATTTCTTTTCGCCGTGATGGCAGTTTCATGTTCAAAAAAAGTAGAGGTGACCGGAAATTTTGCCGGCGGTTCGCCATTGGAAAGAGTGGAGATTATTGAAGCTTCAGGAGTAGGAACTTTGCCTTTGATTAATATGGGCGTTGATCCAAAAGGCAGCTTCAGCGGCAGTTTTGATGCTCCGAAAAATGGGATGTACCTCATATCCTATGCCGGAAAGCAGGCGATGGTTTATTTGAAAGGTGGGCAAAAATTCAATATTTCTGGTCAGGCAGCAAATTTTCCGCAGCAGTTCACTGTGACTGGAGACGCACAAAAAAATAATGAATTCATTGCTGAAACCGTGAAATTCATCCAGGAATATGCACCGAAAATCAATATGCAGGAACTCATTGCCAAAGATGAAGCGGGATTCTTGAAGGGTGTGGAAAAAATCAAAACAGATATCGGAAATAATATAGAATCTGCTGCCAAGAAAACTTCTCCGGACAGCGATGCAATCCAGTGGAAAAAAGACGAACTTAATGCAAGCATCCTAAGTGTGATGGCACAGTATGAAAACAATCACGGAATGGCGACCGGGAATCCAAGCTTCAAGGTAACCAAAAATTTCCTTGATCTGGAGAAAAAGCTGACCACAGACCACGATAGACTGCTGAGAAATCAGCCTATTTTCCGAAATTACCTTTTGGGGAAACTGACGAACGGATTTCAAGAATTTGCCGCTTCCCAAAACAAGGACGGGAAATCAACTTCTTCAGAGATTTTTGCGAAGTATTTGGAAACGAAAAAAGATTTGTCGCAGCTGACCAAAGATTATTTGCTCGCATTCGTGATTTCCAGCCAGGATGTCTCTCCCAATGAATCTCCTGAAAGAGCCGAATCCATCAATAAACTGATTGAAAAAAATATCAAGGACTCTGAAGTGAAAAAAGATTTGCAGAGAATCCAGTTTGTGATCAATGGTCCAAAAATTGGCGAAGCAGCTTCCAGCGGGAAATTGGTGAAAGCAGACGGTAATACGGACAAACTTTTTGACGGAAAAGGAAAACCAACCATGGTGATGTTTTACGCTTCATGGAATCCATACATCTCTGAAGCAGCGATTCCGGTACTAAAGGAAGTGGTGAATTTCTACAAATCAAAAATGAATTTCACCTATGTGAATTTAGATGATACCCAAGAACAGTTCGTGAAAACCAGCAACGCCATGTTGAAAGGGATTCCAGGAACCAACCTTTATGCTGATGGTGGACTGAATTCTAAGATTGCCAAAGATTTTGGAATTTATGGTTTCAAAATGCCTTCATTTATCGTTTTGGATAAGGACGGAAAGATTGCAAGCCGTTTCTTTTACAATTTGGCAGATCCAGAAATAGTAAGTGTTTTGGATAAAATGACCGGGTTGAAAGCTCCTACAGTTGCACCGGAAGCACATCTGCAAAACGACTTGTTGGCGCCAAGTGCTCAGGATTTGCAAAAACAACCGGCTCCTACCGCAAAATAAAAATTCAGAAAGTAGATATTCAAATTCCCGATGGCTTTGTCTATCGGGAATTTTTATATATTTACTTAAATTTAAATGTGATGGAACATCCGCTCTTGATTCCAAAAAGATATTTGCTGCCAATGGCGGTTTTTGGGTTAGTCGTTGTTTTGTTTGGCGCTTACATGATGCTCGTTCATTGGAACTTTGGCGATCTCACCGGGAATATTGTCATCGACTTGGGAATTGTTTTTTCTGCAATTTCGTGGGTCATCGTGATTACAGATATTTTCAGAAACCGAAATAAATATTCAGTATTTTGGATAGTGGGAATGATTTTGTTCGGAAGCATCACCACTATTTTGTATCTCATTAGAAGAAAAGAAAAAACAAATTGAATAAGTCTTCAAATCTCCTCGTCTCCAAAAACATCATTTATGCAATCGCTTTACTTGGTTTGATTTTTGGGATTTTTACCGTAACAATTGACCTGACAAATTTTGGCATTCCATTGGAAGTGGGTAAAATCCTCCCTTTTTTAGTTTTGATCTGCAATTTCATCTCTGCGGTGGTTTTGATTGTGGATGTTTTTAAAAATAATCTTTCCGCCAAATATTTGTGGACTATAGGTTTTTTATTGACCGGTTGTGTCGCCGGAGTTTTCTACCTGATGAATCGGGAACGGAATTTGGCGGGAAAATGAATTTCATTTAATAATCCGGATTTTTGAGGTTTTTTAATGAGGTTCTCAAAAATTGATGCATTAGAAAATGGGGATGATTCCCCTTTTTTTGTTTTAAAACCTTAATTTTGTGCCACTAAATTTTTCAATGAGAAAGAAGCAAAAAAATATGGTGTTGGAAAACATCAAACTGATTTCCGCAGGAGCGAAAGGAGTTGCAGTGGGAAAAACGGAAGAAGGGAAAACTGTTTTGGTTTCAGGTGCGGTTCCCGGTGATGTGGTAAATGTGCGGGTGAAGAAATCCAAATCAAAATATGTGGAAGGCGAAGCGCTGGAAATCTTGGAAAAATCTCCGTACCGAGCAGAGCCGAAATGCATCCATTTCGGAGTTTGCGGCGGCTGCAAATGGCAGAATCTTTCCTATGAAAAGCAACTTGAATTCAAACAGGAAGAAGTTTATAACCATATCAAAAGAATCGGCGGGATTGAGGATTTCGAGACTTTGCCGATTATGGGAAGTGAGGAACAATATTTTTACCGCAACAAAATGGAGTTTTCCTTTTCCAATGCTCGTTGGCTTACTTTTGATGAAGTGAGCTCGGGTGAAGATTTTGGTGATAAAAATGCGCTGGGTTTCCATATTCCCGGAATGTGGAGCAAGATTTTGGACTTAAAGGAATGTTGGCTGCAGGAAGAGCCTTCGAACGCGATCCGTCTTGCTGTAAAAAATTATGCGGTGGAAAACGGTCTGGAATTTTTTGATGTGAAAAACCAGGAAGGTTTCTTGAGGACTTTGATGATGCGCCAGAATTCAAAAGGAGAATGGATGGTTTTGTTTCAGCTCTTCCGTGAAGAAAAAGAGCAACGTGAAAAATTGTTTGATTTTCTTTTGAAGGAGTTCCCGCAAATTAAGACTTTGGTTTTTGCCATTAACTCGAAACCCAACGATTCCATTTATGATCAGAATGTTCAGACCTATTTCGGGGAAGGATTTTTGAGGGAAGAAATGGATGGATTGAAATTTAAAATCGGCCCCAAATCATTTTTCCAAACCAATTATCAGCAGGCACTAAACCTTTATCGGAAAACCCTGGAATTTGCTGATTTAAAAGGTGATGAAGTAGTTTACGATTTATACACGGGAACCGGAACCATTGCGCAATATGTGGCCAGAAATGCGAAACAGGTCATCGGGATTGAATCCGTTCAGGAAGCAATTGACGCGGCAAAAGAACATGCGGAATTAAATGGGCTTTCCAACTGCACATTTTATTGTGGCGACATGAAAGATATCTTTAATGACGAATTTTTAGCCAGCCATCCCAAAGCAGACGTTTTGATTACCGATCCGCCAAGAGACGGGATGCACCAGAAAGTGGTGGAGCAAATTCTGAAGCTTTCACCTGAGAAAATCGTGTATGTGAGCTGCAACTCGGCAACTCAGGCCAGAGATTTGGCTTTGATGAAAGACCACTATCGGCTGGTGAAAATTCTGCCGGTGGATATGTTTCCGCAAACTCATCATGTGGAGAATATTGCACTTCTGGTGAAAATCGCGAATTAGTTTATAAGCAAAGTCAATTAAATACAATTGAATCATGAGATTTCTGAAAATATTTTTGTCATCGGTTTTTCTGCTTTCACTTTTTTCCTGCGGAAGTGATGACGATATTTGCGTCGGGGGGGAAGCTACTCCGAGAATGAAACTGAAATTCAAGACCAAATCGACCGGAAAACTGAAAACCTTGGATTCATTATATGTGCAGGTGAACTATGGAAACGGTTTGATTCCTGTTATTGCAAAAAGTAAGGTGGATTCGGTGTTTATCCCTTTGCGAGTGGATGATGGTCCATTTACCGAGATCTTGGTGGGCTTGAAAAAAGCAGAAATTAACTCAAAAATCAAAGTCAATTACACCACTGCTGCTCAATATGTTTCACCTGCTTGCGGAATTAAGAAGATGTACGAAAATGTGACTTCTCAGTTGGAAGTTGCAGATGCCGTGATTGATCTGGAGCAAAATCAAACCCAAATTACAGATGAAAACAAAACGCATCTTTTCCTTCTTTTTTAGTGTTCTTTTCGTTTTGAGTCTTGCGCAGACACAGCAGGATTCCACGAAATTTAAATGGAAATATCAACCAAATTTCCTGGTGGGAATTGATGTGCTGAATGCCGCAACTGGTTTATTTTCGGACCGGATGCTTTATCAGGGATTTGTTTCCTCACGATTGACCAAAAACATTCATGCGGTGGTGGATGCGGGTTTTGAAAGAAACGTGTACCAGAAAAACGGATATGATGCCACTGTAAACGGACCTTTTCTGAAATTGGGGGCTTTCTATATGCTCGCAAGTGACCGAGAGAATCCGATGAACGGTTTCTATCTCGGTGGCAAATTGTCCGGTTCATTCTACAGTCAGGAATACAAAGCGGTTCCTGTTCGTGGATATGGCGGAAGTGAGACATCGGTAGCATATCCCGCAAGTTCTCAGAGCTCTTTTTGGTTGGAGGGCGCCGTGGGGGGAAGAGTTCAGCTTTTTGAGAGTCCTTTTTATATAGAGGTCAACATTCAACCCAGATACCTATTGTTTTCCACAAAACAGGAAGATATCCAACCTATGATTGTCCCAGGATTTGGCAAAAGTTCGGGCAAGTTTAATGTAGGTTTTGCCTGGAATATAGCTTACTTCTTCTAAGAAAAATGCAGTTGCTGCATCATTTTTCCTCCTGATGGTCTTTATTATTGAAGCGCAATGAATTGCGCAGGGTGGTCATTGTCCCTTTCAAAATATTTTATGCCATAAAATATGCCATTTTATTATTGCTAATTTTTTCATCCAAAAATTAGGTCAAATTTTTTAAATTGGAAACTATCATTGTGTTGTAGTTATTTTTTGATTGGTTATAGTATAAAATCTGCAACATAATGTTTGTCTTATTAATGATAATCTGAAAAACATTCTTTAGAATTAACATTTTTATTTTGATGGAGTGCTAAAAAAGCAATAAATTTGGCGATATCAAAAAAATATTATTAATTCTATGAAGAAAATTTTTACTTCTTTGCTTTGTGGATTGATGAGCACTGCTGCCTTTGCGCAATGGAGTCCAACGTCAATGCAAGGCGAAAGAATCCGACCGACAGCCAATGTCACAAGTTATTATTCCCTGGATCTTAATGTGATGAGATCCAAGCTTGCTAAAGCGCAGGAAACAGGAAAAAATTCAACTGCTGTTGAGATTAAGTTGCCCACTTTAGCTGGGAGTGTCCAAAGATTCGCTGTTTACAGTGCTCCTGTAGCAGTGAAATCATTAGCGGATAAGTACGATTTGGGATCTTATGTAGGAGTCGGGATTGATGATCCTACTGCTTATGTGAGATTCAGCTTGTCTCAAAACGATTTTCAATCGATGATGCTGAGAAATGGTGCTTATGAATTTATCGAGCCACAAAACGCTTCGAAAACGGTTTACGGAGTGCTTCCAAAAACAAATAAGATCGACTCGGACAATGCATTTTTCTGTTCAAGTACTGAACCGGCATTGAGCAAAGCGCAGATTGACAAATTGTACATGTCTGGAAAAGGGTTTGCCAATAATCCGACTAACTTCAATAAGGCGTCTGACAAAAAATTCAGAACCATGCGTCTTGCAATGTCTGTAACTGGTGAATATACCCAGTATTTTGGTGGAACGGTAGCCGGAGCACTGACTGCAATCAATGCGACTTTGACCAGATGTAATTTTGTTTTCGAGAAAGATTTTGCCCTTCAGCTTTTGTTGCAGGATTTCCCTCAATTAATTTATACGAACCCGAACACAGATCCATATTCCCCAGCTGCTACCGGAGCCGGTGGTGCGTGGAATCTTGAACTTCAGAATAACCTGACCAATACGATTGGGAATGCTGCTTACGATATCGGACATTTGTTTGGTGCCACCGGTGGAGGTGGAAATGCCGGATGTATCGGTTGTGTTTGTGTGAACCCTGTTAATTCAAGTTCGAAAGCAAAAGGGTCGGCATTTACTTCCCCTGCAGATGGTAAGCCATTTGGTGATAACTTCGATATCGACTATGTTGCCCATGAAATGGGGCATCAGCTCGGAGCAAACCACACATTCTCAATGGGTCTTGAAGGAACTGGGCAAAATGTGGAGCCTGGTTCAGGTTCAACGATCATGGGTTACGCAGGTATCACCGGTGCTACAGATGTGCAGCCGCATTCCGATGCATACTTCCACATTAATTCGATTATTCAGGTTCAGAATAACCTCATTGCAAAAACCTGCGATGTGGAAACTTCGATCAACAATAGTCCTCCGGTGATTACTCCAATGCCTGCAGTGACCATTCCGAAGGGAACTGCTTTTGTCTTGACCGCACAAGCAACTGATCAGGAAGGAGATCCACTCACCTATACCTGGGAAGAAGTTGATAATGCTACGGTAGAAATTACAAAAACCAACTTGGGAACAACTACAAGTGGAGCGAGCTTCCGTTCGATCATGGGAACTGCAAGTCCAACAAGATATTTCCCTAAGTTAGCTACAGTAATGTCAGGAGTTTTGAGTAATCCAAACGGATGGGAAGCTGTTTCCTCTGTTGCAAGATCTTCTAACTATAGAGTAACCGTAAGAGACAATAACCCTGATCCTCTACAACAACAGACTCAGGAAGCTTTGCAATCGGTAACAGTTCATGCGAATGGACCTTTTAAAATTACCTCTACTAAAGTCTATAATAACGCTCCAGGTGCATTGACTTGGGACGTGGTTGGAACAAACGCAGCACCATTTAATGTGGCGAATGTAAAAATCGATTATACCACAGATGACGGGGCAACATGGACCGTATTGGCTGCTTCAACGCCTAATGATGGTTCAGAAAACTTCCAGTTTACCCAAACAACCGGAGCCACATTGAAAATCAGAATTTCAGCGATTGGAAACGTGTTTTATGCGGTTCAGCCAGTAACCGTGGCTGCGATGGATCCTTGTACTGGAGCTGCTCCTACAGGACTTGCGGTTACCAATATTACCACTGATGGTGTGACAGTTTCTTGGAACGCAATAGCAAACGCAACCTTTATCGTGAGATATAAAAAAGCGAGTGACACTAATTGGACTGAAGTGCCTGTAGCAACCAATACCTACAATATTACTGGACTGGATGAAGGAACTGCCTACAATGTTCAGGTAGCCGCTGTGTGTTCTGGAACTACAGGAACTTATACCGCCGTGACCAATTTCAATACCTCCATGTTGCAGTACTGCAATTTGACTTCTACCAATTCTAATGACGAGTTTATTTCTAATGTGAAAATAACTCCGGAAGGTGGTACTCCAGTGATGAACAGTAACTCCGGTGCATCAACATATACCAATTATACGACAGATCCGGCGAGACTTGTAAACTTGGTGGCAGGAACCAGCAACAACGTGATTTCCGTTTCAAAATCTTGGACAGGAACCCAATTCAACGAAGCAGTAACTGCCTGGATTGACTTCGACAGAAGTGGTACTTTTGATGACAGTGAATTCATCTTGTCTACATCTGCAGATAAAACAACACCGGTTACCGATATTTTCGCAGTACCGTCAAATGCGTACACTGGACCAAAAACTGTGGGAATGAGAGTGGCATTGAGATATAGCACTCCTCAAATTACCCCATGTGGATCTTACACTTATGGTGAAGTAGAGGATTATGCTGTGAAAATTACTTCAAATCTTGCGGTGAATGACGCAGTGAAATCAGAAGGAGTAAAAGTATTCCCTAACCCGGCCGTTGATTTGTTGAATATTGTGAAAATTTCTGACAAAGCTACTTACTTAATTACCAATATGGCTGGTCAAGTGGTTTCTAAAGGACAGGTAACCGGAAACAAAGTTCAGGTTTCTAACTTGGAGAAAGGAGTTTACATGATTTCCATCAATGACAATGGGCAAGTAAGCCAAGTGAAATTTATCAAAAGATAATTTTAGCTCAATAAATTCGTAGTCCCCGAGGTTTTGCTTCGGGGATTTTTTGTTGAAAAAGAGAACGTTCAAAATTCATTTAACGGAATTTCTCATTATTTAACCTAACTTTAACCGTGTTGCCTCATCAAATAATCGGATTTTGCATAAAAATTCGATTATTTTTGCTGCTCCTATGAAGAAAACTTTTTTCCTGTTGATCGTCCTTTTCTTTTGGAAGGCGAATGCTCAATTTTTCTCCGGTGAAATTTTGATGAGAGATCAATCAATCTATTATCTGAATCAAATTTACGTTACTAATATTACCGAGCATAACACTGTTTATACAGACTATTATGGATCATTCAGAATACCTGCAAAACCGGGAGACATCATCCGGTTCACCTCTATCGTCACCGATAGAAAAGATGTGGAAGTGACAGCTGAAAATTTAGAAAACACCCGAAATATTGTTGAATTAAAAGTCGCCTATTATGACATCCAGGAGGTTGTCATCAGTAGGTTCAAGCCCACGGGAAATTTAAGGAAGGACGTGGCATCTCTGAAAAACGGGGAAAAAGAACTCGCACTGCAAAAGGTGATCGGATTGCCTGCTCCCAAAGGTACCGGTTTGCCCACCCAACTTCCTGTCGCGAGTTTGGCCAATGGTGGACTCAGCTTCGGCCTAGAAAGTATATATGATATTTTATCCGGAGAACGAAAGAAGAAAGAGAGAGCTCAAGAATACGAGAAAATGAGCAACGCTATTACCGCGGTGAAAAACTATTTCGGAAAAGCCTATTTCAATAATTTGAAGATTCCCGAAAATCTAGTTGACAATTTTCTGCAATTTGTCTATACTTCCGATAACTTCTACGCTTTGGTAGAAAGCCAAAAAATAGAGATCGTGGGGGTTTATATTGATAAGTATCTTCCTGTTTACCAAAGGCGTCTAAGAAATTCCCATTTAATAGAGGAGGCCAAATAGAGGGAGGTACTTCTAAAAAAAATTAGCTATTTTTGACGGAGTAATTGAATGTTTTTGTCCGGAATTAGCCTATGAAGAATTTTTCCAAAGTTATCCTTTTGTTCATGGTTTTTTGTGCTGCCTCTTTTCATTCGCAAGAAAGAATGAAAGACTACTCGCGCATTATGAGCAGCACGAATGTTTACGAAATCGAAGCGTTTCTCCGCGATGCTCATCCAGACGACCCGAAAAGGATTATTCTAAGACCACGCCTGATCAAAATGTTGAGGGAATATATCAAAAATGCAAAAGCTGGCGATCAGAGGGTTAAGGAATATCAGGAAAAGATTTCTCTCCTCGTGAAAAGGGGATCTACCAAGATTAGCTTTGATGAAATGAATGCGAAAATCAGACAGGCTCAGATTGCCAAGTTTCAGAGGGAGCTTGCAGAAAAAGGAAATTATTCGACAAAAGTTTACGGAGCCAGTTCTCCAGCGGGTTTAGAAACTCCAAAAGACCAACTCTCTTCTGAAGATGCTGCCTCCAACCGAATGTCTGCCGAGGAAGATAAAGAATTTAAAATGTTAATGTCTGAAAATCCAATCGAACACAAAAACCGAACGGTGAAAATCCTGAATTCCCTTTTTGATAATGATCCCAATAGCGCTGAAAGCATTGTGATGATTACAAATAAGTCGAAATGCAATATGATTATGCGTATCGAGGGAGTGGGCTATACCAAATACAGGCTTCCGGTTCCTGCGAATGGTGATAATACGATTGTGGTGAAAAAAGGGGATTACCTTTTCTCCAGCATCGTGTGCGGTTCCCAGTATTCCTCGCAGAAAACCGTGCAAAAAGCAATTATGGTTTCCCTTGGTGAAAATTAACTGGTCAGTGAGGCATAAAAATAGATAACATTATTGCCCAAAAACTTCGCATATTATTTTGCCACCCTTTAGGAATATTCCTAAGTTTTAATATTTTTTTTTACATTTGTTCCCTTTGATTTTTAAATGGGTAAAAATAAACTGGCAAGATTTGCCGAAAATAAGACGCTTCCGAATGTTTTTCAGCCAACTCGGGAGGAAGCGCTGAATAATTCCTACTTAAAGGGAAAATGGAGGTCTGATGTTTTTAAGAATGATCATCCGATCGTTTTGGAACTCGGGTGCGGAAAGGGAGAATACTCCGTGGGTTTGGCAAAAGCTTTTCCTGAAAAAAACTTTATCGGCATTGATATTAAGGGTGCTAGATTTTGGTTTGGAGCCAAGGAAGCAATCGACAGCAAATTAAGAAATGTAGCTTTTCTGAGGACTCAAATCGAACTGGTCGATTGTTTTTTTGACCATGATGAGGTGGATGAAATCTGGATCACCTTTCCGGATCCGCAAATTAAATACCGAAGGACGAAACACAGAATGACACACCCTGATTTCCTGAAAAGGTATAAGAAGATTTTGAAAAAAGACGGCGTGATCCACCTGAAAACAGATTCCGAATTTCTGCATGGGTACACATTGGGATTGCTTCAGGGTGCAGGCCACGAGATTATTTCCGCCCATCACGATATTTATGGAGCACCAGAGTATGAACCAGGAACTCCACTTCTGCGAGAAATAAAAACCTATTATGAAGGCCTGTTTTCAGCGAAGGGAAAAACAATTACCTATACCAAATTCAGGCTCAGATAATTCATCGTCACCTCCCGAAAACTACTCCTTAGATTATTTTCCCAGATAGGAATTGTACATCCAGACTTCTTTCTCCTGTTCGGTAATATAATCGCTCATCTGTGAATTGGTTCCCTCGTCACCTGCTTTTTCTGTGAGATCCAGCAGGTCTCGTTGCAGATCGATAATGATTTTGAAGGAAGCCAAGATGTTTTCCACACATTTTGTGGCGTCACTGACTTCTTTGCTTTCCTTGATGGAAGAAAGTTTCAGATAATCGGAATAATTGTGGTTTGGAACTCCGCCAAGAGTGAGAATCCTTTCTGCAATCTCATCAATTTTCAGAACCAAATTATTGTAAAGTTCCTCGAATTTCGGGTGAAGCGTGAAGAATTGTTCTCCCTTGATGTTCCAGTGTGCACCTCTCGTGTTTTGATAAAAGACGGAGTAATCTGCCAGAAGGATATTGAGCTGTTCCGCTATTTTTGCGCAGTCGGTTTCTTTGAGGCCAATAATATTCGAATTTTTCATAACATTTAATTTATCACAAAAATAAGAAAATTGGACCTCTTTAGAAAGGATTAGCAATAGTCAAAAACAATCGGAGTTATGTTGAAAGATTTTAAAAATCTATTACTGTTTGATGAATTTGAAAGATTTCACGCCGTCTGAAGTCTTGATCGACAAAATATAGTTTCCAGATGGAAGATTGGAAACATTGATGCGCCTGCTGTTTTCTGAAAAGATGACCTTTCCGCTTAGGTCAAACACAAAGACTTTTTCGATATCGTTCCTATTCGTTTTGATATTCAGAAAATCCTTGGTCGGATTAGGATAAACGATCAAATCTCGGGACACCTCCTGAGTTGCTAGTGCATTCGCCAGAGTCACGGGTTCCCGGTAAAATGCGACCTCCATCAATGCTTGCGGAAGTTTTTCGAAATAGTAGGCTTCACAGGTATAATCTGCAAAGTCGCTTTCAGTCACATTGCTGATGTAATAAGACTCGGTGGTAGAGGGCGTTTTTTCGTCCAAATTCTTAAACCAGGTAAAAAGGTAATCATCCCCGCTGAGTTCTTGCGGAAGCGCTGCAGATGCTCCTAGTAGTGCAGAGATTGTTTTTTGCTCATCATACCTTTGTGGAGAATAGGTAAAGTCTGCCATCTCTTTGTTTTTCAAAAGAAAATCCCGGAGGTCCGATTTGGTGTACCGGTTGTTATCGATGAAGGTTAATTGGGGGATTAGATCCGGAATTGTACCAGTCATTTGGTTTCCAACCAGTGAAAACATTTGCAGCATCGGAAGCTGAAGCAGAGTTTCGGGAAATGCGGTGATTTGGTTTTTATCCAAATACAGTTGCTCCAATTTTTTCAAGAGTCGGATAGGCTGAAAACCTGATGAAATTTTATTGTCGCCCAAATTGAGATGAACCAGATTGGTGAGCTGCGGTAATTCGGCAGGAACTGCGGTGATCTGGTTACTTCTTAACGAAAGCCATTCCAAATTTTTCAATGGCAAAAGTGCTGCTGAAAAATTGGTGACGAATAAATTATCACTTAGGTCCAGTGTTTTCAGCGTGGTGAGATTTCCAACTTCGGTTGGGATTTTTGTCAACTGATTTCCCGACAGGTTTAATTCAAGAATTTGGGTTAAAGTAGAAAGATTCCCGAAATTCTGCGTAATCGCGTTATTGCTTAGGTTGAGCGATTTCAATGAAGTCAGTGTGGAGATTTTTTGCGGAACTGCAGTCAACCCGGTATGTGAAAGATCCAATACCGATAGTTGGGGAAAGTTCCCGAGCAGCATATTGAGGTCTGCAAACTGAAAATTATTGTTACCCACGGAGATTTCCGTCAATTTTGAGAGGGGCAGAATTGCAGCGGTAGGATCGCCGGTGAATCGGTTGTTGCTTAAATCCAGGCGAATCAGGTTTTGCAAAGAAGAAATCGCTGGAGAAACATCACCCGAAAGCTGATTGGAGCTCAGATCAAGTTTTTCCAGTTTCAGCAGACTGGAAACTAATGTAGGAAAACTGCCTTTCAAGCCGTTTCCGCGCAGGTTCAGTTCCACCACGCTTCCGCCAATTACCTTCACGCCGAACCATGTTTTAGGATCTTTGGCCATGTCCCAGGTTTGGCTCCACTGGTCGCCGGAAGTAGTGTTGTAAATGCCGATCAGCGTGTTTCTTTCTGCGTTGGAGATGCTCCATTGCTGCGCGTAAAATAGCTGCGAGAAAAATAGAAAAAGTAGAATTTTTTTCACCCTGTTTTGTGTTTTTTTAGAAGTACAAATATATATTAAAAGTTGAAATGAGAAATTAATTTTTAAAATTTTGCATATTTGCCAAATGAAGCGGTATTTGTTTTTGCTTTTATTGATCTTCACTGTCATTACAGGTGGATATTTTTTATGGAGTTGGAGCTTGCTTCCAAAAGGTGAGCGGTTTGTTTATCCTCTGGACGATGCCTATATCCATTTGGCGATTGCGAAAAATTTTGCGTTGAATGGAGCTTGGTCGATTAATGCAACAGGATTTGACAGCGCTTCGTCTTCGATTCTTTATACATTGTTGCTTTCCACATTGATTAAAGTTTTTGGCGACTGGGAATTTTATCCTTTGATCATCAATATTGCAGCTGGATATTTGGCGGTTTATTGGTTTTACAGGTACTTCAAAGATTTTTACACTTCATCGGAAATGAAGTGGGCAATTATTCTACTTTTGCCCTTTTCCTTATTATATGCGATGACACTGATCGGAATGGAACACACCATCCACATGTTTCTGATGGTTTTGGCTGTTTACTGGATCCATAAAAATGTGGATGCCAATTTTGAAGGTTCGAATTTCATTAAACTTTTGATCATCGTATTGCTCATTTCGATGATTCGCTTCGAAAGTATGTTTTTTACAGCAGCACTTGCTTTCGCTTTATTTTTAAGACAAAGTTTCCGGAAAGGTTTTTGGGTGTTGCTGATTGGTTTTTTCCCGATTTTGATTTTCGGTTTGATTTCGATGCAAAATGGCGGCTTTTTTTTTCCGAATTCGGTCTTCATAAAAACCAGTGTTCCGAGTGAGGGAAATTTGTTTTTCAAACTGTGGATTATATTTCGGGAAGGAATTCTGCTTAATGCGAGTTTTTACAAATGTCTGTTTTTCCCGTTTCTGCTGGCGGGGGTTTATTTGATCAAAAAATATCGTGGTCAAAATATGCGGGACTTGTTTCAAAGAGAAACTTTAATCATCACCATTGTTTCAGTGGGTTTGATGCATGCATTATTTTCCATTTTGAAATACCGCTATGAAAACTATCTGATGATTTCACTTTTGCTGGTAATCATTCCGATTATTTCCGGTTTTCTTAAAAACCTTAAAGCAGGAAAAGTCAAGCTTGATGTTTTCAACATGATTTCTTTAATGAGCATATTGGGTATTTCGGTGATTTCTGTTTATAGGTTTCAGTACATGCATCGTCCTTCAGTAGTTGGTTCCAGGGATATTTATGGTCAGCAAGTTGAAATGTCTAGGTTTCTTGGCGAGTTTTACCGTGGTGAAAAAGTGGTTGCAAATGATATTGGTGCAATTTCCTATTTCAGTGGTGTTCAGTTATTGGATATGGTGGGATTGGGTTCCACAGAGGTGGCCAAAATGATTTTGGAAAATAATGATTTGCCGGCTCCCGAATTTCAGAGTCATTATCGAAACTTTTTGATGGAGTACACTGCCGAAAATAATTATCAAGTCGCCGTCATCTATCCAAAATGGTTTCCCGGTGATATTCCTTCCTCCTGGATTCCGGTTGCGTCTTGGACTAATCCAGATAACCGCATGGCTGCGCAGAACCGGGTTGTTTTTTATGCGCTAAAACCAGGGCAGATAAAAAAACTTCAGCAAAATCTGATGCGTTTTGATCGGAACAAGAAAGTGGTTCAAAGTTTTTATATAAAGAACTAATCTACTTAATTCTGTTCATGGCATCCCGCACAAAATCGTAATTCGGTTGTTGATCCTCGCATTTCAAGATGTCTTCCGGAGACTTTTCCCGGATGAAATCATTATAATCATTGCAGTTCTTGAAAATGTTGAATTCTTTATTTTTGAAATCCCAAACGACTCCTTTCCAGGTGGTCAGTGTGGAGGCAACCGCAGCTCCGGCAACTCCTGCATTATAGGCAAGTGCTTTCGCCCATAGATTTCCAAGCGGAACCTCGGTATAAAGATAATTGTCGCCTCCCACCAATGCTTTTACGAAGCTGTTCGGATTATCGGAATCTTGCGCCCGGTCCGTTTTATTTCGGTTTTGAAGAATGGCTCTCACGTTGAAATAGAGAAGACTGTTATGAACCACCGCGAAAACATATTTTAGTTTTGAATCAGATTTGTCATAGAAGTAACAAATTGGGGCACTATCGCCCAAAGGCGGTTTGTCTAATCCATAAAGACCTCGTTTGAAGAGTCTTGGATTTGAACTTGGTGTTTTGTTGATGAATTCCTCTTTGGTTTTGTAAACACCTTCAGGATAACCGAAACTGTCATTTTCTATGGTTTCAATTTTCTGCGCAACCGGAGCTTCTATGGTGATCTCTTTTTCTTCAACTTCTTTAATGGAAGCATCGAACAAATCTTCCGGCTGATTGGTATTTGCATTAATATAATATGCTTTGTCATTTTTCCAGGTCAGATCCTTGAACAGGATTTTGTCATTATTGATTAAGGTCATTTCCCCAGATTTCATATTTCTTTTTTCAATTTGTGAAAAAGCCATTTGCGAAATAAGAACGCAGATCAAAAAGGTAATTATTCTCATGTTAAAGTTTGTTCTTCATTGGCAAATATATCAAAATTCAATATTCTGATGGAATTGATTCCTAATGATTTAATTCAAAAAAATATTTGGGAAGCAGTTTGCCAATTAAAATTTTATTCCTACTTTTGCACCCTAAAATAAAAAGCAATTAAATGCCTACTATTCAACAACTAGTAAGAAAAGGAAGAGCCACACTTGCCAAGAAGAGCAAATCGGCTGCCCTTGAATCTTGTCCACAAAGACGAGGTGTATGTACAAGAGTATATACCACCACTCCGAAGAAACCAAACTCTGCACTAAGAAAAGTAGCAAGGGTAAGACTTTCTAACGGTAAAGAAGTCAACGCTTATATCCCGGGCGAAGGACACAATCTTCAAGAGCACTCGATAGTATTGGTGAGAGGCGGAAGGGTGAAAGACCTACCGGGAGTACGCTATCACATTGTTCGTGGAGCTTTGGATACCGCAGGAGTTAACGGAAGAACTCAGAGAAGATCTAAGTATGGAGCTAAGAGACCAAAACCAGGTCAAGCTGCAGCAGCACCTGCAAAAGGTAAGAAGAAGTAATCATTAATTTTTAAGAAACGAAACAATGAGAAAGACAAAAGCGAAAAAAAGACCGTTGTTACCGGATCCAAAATTTAATGATCAGCTGGTAACGAGATTCGTAAACAATTTGATGCTTGACGGGAAAAAGTCAATCGCATTCAAAATTTTCTATGATGCGTTAGACATCGTGGAAGCTAAAAAAGGTGAAAACGAAAAGTCTTCCCTTGAAATCTGGAAAGATGCTTTGACTAACGTAATGCCTCACGTGGAAGTGCGTTCAAGAAGAATCGGTGGTGCAAACTTCCAAATTCCAATGCCAATCAGAGCCGACAGAAAAATCTCTATGGCGATGAAATGGCTCATCAAATATTCTAAAGCAAGAAATGACAAATCGATGGCTCAGAAATTGGCTGCCGAAGTAATCGCTGCTGCTAAAGAAGAAGGTGCTGCGTACAAAAAGAAAACAGACACTCACAGAATGGCTGAAGCTAACAAAGCATTTTCACACTTTAAATTCTAATCTGAAATGGCAAGAGACCTTAAATATACAAGAAACATCGGTATCGCTGCTCACATCGACGCAGGGAAAACAACCACTACAGAAAGAATTTTATTTTACACCGGTAAAACCCACAAATTGGGAGAAACTCACGAAGGTTCTTCTCAAATGGACTGGATGGAGCAGGAAGCTGAAAGAGGAATCACGATTCAGTCTGCAGCAACGACTTGCCAATGGCAGTTCCCCACTTCACAGGGACAACTTTTACCTGAATCTAAGCCTTACCATTTCAACATCATCGATACACCGGGACACGTTGACTTCACTGTAGAAGTAAACCGTTCCCTAAGAGTATTGGATGGATTGGTATTCCTTTTCTCCGCAGTAGACGGAGTTGAGCCACAATCCGAAACCAACTGGAGATTGGCAGACAACTACAAAGTGGCCAGAATGGGATTCGTAAACAAAATGGACCGACAGGGAGCCGACTTCTTAATGGTGGTAAACCAGGTGAAAGAAATGTTAGGTTCAAACGCAGTTCCAATCGTTTTGCCAATCGGTTCTGAGGAAGATTTCAAAGGAGTGGTGGATTTAATCAAAAACAGAGCAATCGTTTGGGACGATGCTGGTCAAGGTGCAACTTACCAAGTAGTTCCAATTCCGGAAGATATGAAAGAGGAAGTTCATACTTACCGTGAAAAACTGGTTGAAGCTGTAGCTGATTATGACGATACTTTGATGGAGAAATTCTTCGAAGATCCAGATTCTATCACTGAGGACGAAATCAACGAAGCGTTGAGAAAAGCAACCATCGATATGTCAATCATCCCGATGACTTGTGGTTCTTCATTCAAAAATAAAGGAGTTCAGTTCATGCTGGATGCAGTTTGTAAATACCTTCCTTCTCCGATGGATAAAGAAGCGATCGACGGAACTGACCCAAGAACTGACGAGCCGATTACCAGAAAACCAGATGTGAAAGAACCTTTCGCAGCGCTGGCTTTCAAAATCGCAACCGATCCTTTCGTAGGAAGACTGGCTTTCTTTAGAGCTTACTCCGGAAGACTTGATGCAGGTTCTTATGTTTTGAACACCAGATCTGGTAACAAAGAAAGAATCTCCAGAATTTATCAGATGCACGCGAACAAACAAAATCCAGTGGAATATATTGAGGCAGGAGATATCGGTGCAGCTGTAGGATTTAAAGATATCAAAACTGGTGATACTTTGTCTGACGAGAAAAACCCAATCGTTTTGGAATCGATGATCTTCCCAGATCCGGTAATTGGGATCGCCGTGGAGCCAAAAACAAAAGCTGACCAAGATAAAATGGGTAACGCTCTTGCAAAACTGGCTGAAGAAGATCCAACTTTCCAAGTGAAAACTGATGAAGCTTCTGGGCAAACGATTATTTCCGGTATGGGTGAACTTCACCTGGACATCATCGTGGACCGTATGAGAAGAGAATTCAAGGTGGAGGTGAACCAAGGTCAGCCGCAGGTGGAATACAAAGAAAACCTTACCGCTACTACTAACCACAGAGAAGTTTACAAAAAGCAATCTGGTGGTCGTGGTAAGTTTGCGGATATCGTTTTCGAATTGGGTCCAACCGATGACGGAAAACCTGGTTTGGTATTCGTGAATGAAATCAAAGGTGGTAACATTCCAAAAGAATTTATCCCTTCGGTGGAAAAAGGATTCAAAGAGTCTATGAAAAACGGACCGTTGGCAGGTTTCGAAATTGAAGGGATCAAAGTTACCCTTAAGGACGGATCATACCACGCAGTGGACTCGGATCAGTTATCTTTCGAATTGGCAGCTAAAATGGGATTCCGTGAAGCGGGCAAGAAAGCGAAACCAGTAATCATGGAACCAATCATGAAACTGGAAGTAGTAACTCCGGAAGAATATATGGGAGATATCGTGGGTGACCTTAACAGAAGAAGAGGAACCGTGAACGGTATGGACGATAGAAATAACGCCAAAGTAATCAAAGCTTTCGTGCCACTTTCCGAAATGTTCGGATATGTAACTTCATTGAGGACTTTATCATCAGGTAGAGCAACCTCTTCAATGGAATTCGAAAGATACGAAGCAGCGCCTCAAAACGTTGCCGAAGAAGTAGTCGCTAAAGCTAAAGGTTAATTTTAAAAATTAGATTAAAATGTCACAACGAATCAGAATAAAATTAAAATCTTACGATTACAATTTGGTGGACAAATCTGCCGAGAAAATCGTAAAAACGGTAAAAGCGACCGGTGCTGTAGTAAACGGACCAATCCCTTTGCCAACGAACAAGAGAATCTTCACCGTATTGAGGTCTCCACACGTTAACAAAAAAGCAAGAGAACAGTTCCAGCTTTCTGCACACAAAAGATTGATGGACATCTATTCCTCTTCCTCAAAAACTGTAGATGCTCTTATGAAATTGGAGCTTCCATCAGGAGTTGACGTGGAAATCAAAGTATGATGATGGAGCGGGAAGTCCGAAGTCCGGAGACGGAAGACTAACTGCGAAATACTTATAATGAATCCGTTCTCTAAAGAGGGCGGATTTTTGTGTTAAAAATAGTCGATAGTGCATTTGCTCCAAATCATGATTTTAGCAATTTTTGGTAATGAGTACTCGTTTTATTTTCCGCACTCCGTCTTAAAATCTAAAATCCTTTACCATAAAAAGAAGTAATATCGAAGTAAAAGCTTTTGGTAGAACCATCCGGCTTTGTAACTGTGATCACGTCAAAAAATCGGCCTTTGTTCTCACTGAGTGACTGGCTATTTAATTTGCAGTCGCTACAGTTTGCTTTCACGTATTGATATTCTTCCGGCACGCTGCTTATTTTGATGGCGTTTTCATAGGAGGATCCGTCATTTTTTGTTGCGGTTTCCATTTTTTAGTTTCCGGTTTTCGTGTCTATGAATTCATAACCGTTGTTTTCCATGCCAACTGTGATTTGTTCGCTCTTAAACTTTACCCGCTTTGAATCCAGAACAGTATAGCTGTAGACATCTGTTTTCCCGTCATAGTCATGGAATTCGTAATATTTTCCATTTTCGGTCCACCATTTACCTTCTTCGTGGGTGGTATCTGTGATTTCATCTTGCGTGAATTTGAAATTGATGGTGTAGGTTCCGTCATCCATTCTTTTCATTTCCCAAGACTTGGAGACGCCGTCTATTTGCTGGTCTTTTTCGGAACCGGTCCAAACTCCGGCCAATCTGGTGTCTATTTGTTTTCCGTTTGCAAGGGTTTTGATCTGTGGCGAACATCCAGTTAAAAACAGGCTAAAAATGGATAACAGAAATAATTTCTTCATGATTAAAATATTTGCAGAAAATATACAAAAATTAGTGAAAGCTCCGCGATTAAATTTTATAAATATTTTTATCTCTCTCATTGTCAATTCAAAAAATCTTCATACATTTGCACTCTCAATTTAGGGAAGAAGTGTGCCTATTTCGAACGTAGAAATCACTGCAATCTCTGATTGACAATGAAGAACTTAATAGATATATATAAATAATGTCAGGTATTATTGGTAAAAAAGTCGGGATGACTTCCCTGTTTAACGAAGAAGGAAAAAACATTCCTTGTACCGTTATTCAAGCAGGTCCATGCTCGGTTTTACAGGTCAGAACCATAGAAAAAGATGGGTACAAAGCTGCTCAGCTTGGTTTCGATGACAAGAGTGAAAAGAACGTTGGTAAAGCGTTGGCCGGCCATTTCAAAAAGGCGGGTGTAACTCCAAAAGCTAAACTTGTGGAATTCTACAATGAATTCGTAGACGAGTTGAAAGTTGGAGATGAAGTAAAGGTAAACTTATTCACAGAAGGGGAATATGTAGATGTTACTGGAACTTCTAAAGGTAAAGGTTTTCAGGGTGTTGTTAAAAGACACAACTTTGGTGGTGTAATGCAGGCAACACACGGACAGCACAACAGATTGAGAGCTCCAGGTTCTATCGGTGCAGGTTCAGACCCGTCCAGAGTTTTCAAAGGAATGAGAATGGCGGGTAGAATGGGTGGCAAACAAGTTACCGTTCAAAACCTTGAAGTGTTAAAAGTGGATGAAGAACAAAATCTTTTAGTAGTAAAAGGTGCTGTTCCGGGAGCAAAAAATTCTTATGTAATTATCAGAAAATGGAACTAGTAGTATTAAATACATCAGGAAAGGAAACCGGAAGAACAGTTACTTTGGACGACTCAATCTTCGGGATTGAGCCAAACCAGCACGCGGTTTACTTAGAAGTGAAACAATACCTTGCTGCACAAAGACAGGGGACTCATAAATCAAAAGAAAGAAGCGAAATCACCGCTTCTACCAGAAAGCTTAAAAAGCAAAAAGGTTCTGGATCTGCAAGATATGGTGACATCAAATCACCTACTTTCAAAGGTGGAGGTAGAGTTTTTGGTCCAAAACCAAGAGACTACAGATTCAAACTGAACAAAGCTTTGAAAAGATTGGCTAAAAAATCTGTGCTTTCTCAAAAATTGAAAGATAATTCTATTAAAATTTTGGAAGCTTTCACTTTCGATGCTCCTAAAACTAAAGAATTTATCAACTTGAACAACGCACTTGGTTTCGAAGGGAAAAAGTCTCTATACATTTTGCCGGAAGCCAACAAAAATGTTTACTTGTCATCAAGAAATTTACCGAAAACCAAAGTTCTGACTTACAATGAGATCAGTTCTTATGACTTGGTACATGCAGGTGAGATCGTATTCTTAGAAGGTGCTATCGAAAAATTCCAGGAAAATTTAAGAAAATAAATCATGTCTATTATCATTAAACCAGTTATTTCAGAAAAAGCAAACTATCTTACTGATTTAAGAGGGACTTACAGCTTCTTGGTGCAACCAAAAGCTAACAAAATCCAGATTAAGAAAGCGATAGAAGATGCTTACGGTGTGAAAGTGGCGGAAGTAAACACCATGATTTACGCTCCTACAGTTTCTTCGAAATACACCAAAAAAGGACTACAAGTTGGAAAAACCAACAAATTGAAAAAAGCGGTAGTGAAGCTTGTAGAAGGCGAAGTTATCGACATTTTCGCAGTGTAAATAGCAGATGGCGAATAGCTAAAAGCCAGCCGCCAGTAGCCAAAAGCAAATAGCAATTAAATAATATAAACAATAGTAATGTCTGTTAGAAAATTAAAACCTATCACCCCGGGACAGAGATTCAGAGTTGTAAACAACTTTGAGGAAATTACTACCAACAAGCCAGAGAAATCTCTAACCGTTGGTATTAAAAAGTCAGGTGGACGTAACCAAACTGGTAAGATGACCATGCGTTACACCGGAGGTGGACACAAAAAGAAATACAGAATTATCGACTTCAAAAGAAACAAATTCAATGTTGAAGCAACGGTAAAAACTGTAGAGTACGATCCAAACAGAACTGCTTTCATCGCACTAGTGGAATACACAGACGGAGAGAAGAGATACATCATCGCTCCAAACGGTATCAAAGTGGATCAGAAAGTAATTTCTTCTGAAAGTGCAGAACCAAACGTTGGTAATGCAATGAAATTGAAAAACATTCCTTTAGGAACTGTGATTTCTTGCATAGAATTGAAACCTGGACAAGGTGCAATTTTGGCCAGATCTGCAGGTTCTTCAGCGCAGTTGGTCTCAAGAGACAAGAAATATGCAATCATCAAATTGCCTTCAGGAGAATCCAGAATGATTCTTTCAGAATGTATGGCAATGATTGGATCTATCTCCAACTCAGACCACCAATTGACCGTGTCTGGAAAAGCTGGTAGAAGCAGATGGTTGGGTAGAAGACCAAGAACCAGAGCCGTAGTAATGAACCCGGTTGATCACCCAATGGGAGGTGGTGAAGGTCGTTCTTCTGGAGGTCATCCAAGATCAAGAAACGGTAAACCGGCGAAAGGTTATAAAACAAGAAAGAAAAACAAAGAGTCTAACCGATTTATCGTATCTAAAAGAAAATAATTATGGCAAGATCACTTAAAAAAGGACCTTTCATTCATCATACTTTAGATAAGAAGGTTCAGGCAAACATAGAGTCTGGTAAGAAGACAGTAATCAAAACGTGGTCCAGAGCGTCAATGATCTCTCCGGATTTCGTGGGACAAACCATTGCAGTGCACAACGGGAAATCTTTTATCCCGGTTTACGTTACTGAAAACATGGTAGGTCACAAGTTAGGCGAATTTTCTCCGACAAGATCTTTCAGAGGTCACGGTGGTAACAAAAATAAAGGAGGTAGATAATCATGGGATCAAGAAAAAGAGAGAGTGCTTTGGCACGTAAAATAGCAAACCAAGATGTGGTAAAAGCGTTGCACAACGATTGCCCGTCTTCTCCTAGAAAAATGAGGTTGGTTGCAGACATCATCAGAGGCGTTGAGGTGGACAAAGCTTTGGCTATCCTTAAATTCTCGAAAAAAGATGCATCCAACAAATTAGAGAAAGTATTACTTTCTGCAATGGCAAACTGGCAGACTAAAAATGAAGGTGCAGACATTGAAGAAGCAGGACTTATCGTGAAGGAAATTCATGTGGACAGTGCAAGACAATTGAAGAGACTCAGACCAGCTCCTCAAGGAAGAGGGTACAGAATCAGAAAAAGAAGCAACCACATCACTTTAATTTTAGGTACTAAAGATAATAAATAAGGTATGGGACAGAAGACAAATCCAATTGGTAACAGATTAGGAATCATCAGAGGATGGGATTCTAACTGGTTTGGCGGAAACGATTATGGAGACAGAATCGCAGAAGACTACAAAATCAGAAGATACCTTGAAGCAAGATTATCTAAAGGCGGGATTTCAAAAATCTTTATTGAAAGAACCCTGAAATTAGTAACCGTAACCATCACCACTGCAAGACCAGGTTTAATCATTGGTAAAGGTGGCCAGGAAGTTGACAAACTGAAAGAAGAGTTGAAAAAGATTACTGACAAAGACATCCAGATCAATATCTTCGAAATCAAAAGACCTGAGCTTGACGCAGTATTGGTTGCAGACAGCATCGCAAAACAAATCGAAAACCGTATCTCTTATAGAAGAGCCGTGAAAATGGCAATGGCTTCCACAATGAGAATGGGTGCAGAAGGAATCAAAGTGATGATCTCCGGAAGATTAAACGGTGCTGAAATGGCAAGAAGCGAATCTTTCAAAGAAGGAAGAATCCCATTGTCAACATTCCGAGCAGATATCGATTACCACATCGGGGAAGCATTGACACAATACGGAAAACTAGGTGTGAAAGTTTGGATCATGAAAGGTGAAGTTTACGGTAAGAGAGAACTTAGCCCACTAGTAGGACAACAGAAAAAAGGACCTTCAGGAAGAGGAGAAAGAAGCGAGAGAGGCGAAAGAGGGGACAGAGAAAGAAAACCTAGAAGAAATACTAACAACTAAAATTTTAGATGAGTTTTTAAATTTTAAATTACCGTTACTTTTTTAAAATAGAAAATTTTAAAGTCTAGAATCTAAAACCTGCCTGTCGGCAGACAGGTCTAAAATTTAAAGAAATGTTACAACCAAGAAGAACTAAATTCCGTAAAGTTCACAAGATGAAGATGAAGGGGATTGCCCAAAGAGGGAATCAACTCGCTTACGGAACTTTCGGGATCAAGGCAACTGAAGGTGCTTGGATTACTGCAAGACAAATCGAAGCTGCGCGTATCGCCGCTACGAGATATATGAAAAGAGAAGGTCAGCTATGGATCAAAATCTTCCCAGATAAACCAATTACCAAAAAACCAGCCGAAGTACGTATGGGTAAAGGTAAAGGTGCCGTGGAATATTGGGTAGCCGTAGTAAAACCAGGTAAAATTATGTTCGAAGTAGGTGGTGTCCCTTACGAAGTAGCGAAAGAAGCACTTAGACTTGCCGCACAGAAATTGCCGGTAGTTACCAAATTTGTAGTCGCTAACGATTTTGTTCAACCTCAATAATTGTAGAAAAATGAAGAAAGCAGACATCAAAAATCTAAGCGAAGGAGATATCAAAAACAAATTAGCTGAGACAAGAGCAGATTTGCAGAAGCTGAAATTGGCACACAAAATCAGCCCGATCGAAAATCCAATCCAAATCAGGGATCTGAGAAAAACGATCGCCAGACTGGAAACAGAACTAACACTTAAACAACAATAAGAATTTCATTTTATCATGGATAGAAATTTAAGAAAAGAAAGAATCGGAATCGTTTCTAGCAATAAGATGGAAAAAACCATTGTTGTAAGTGAAACGATGAGAATGAAACACCCGATGTACGGTAAGTTCGTTTTGAAAACGAAAAAATATACCGCTCATGATGAGAACAACGAGTGTAGCGAAGGCGACAAAGTTTTGATTACCGAAACCAGACCTTTGAGCAAAAATAAAAGATGGAGATTAGTAAGAATCATTGAAAAAGCTAAGTAATGTTACAAACAGAATCAAGATTAAAAGTTGCTGATAACACAGGTGCAAAAGAAGTACTTGTAATCAGAGTTCTAGGTGGAACTAGAAGAAGATATGCTTCAGTTGGTGATAAGATCGTAGTGACTATCAAAGATTCCACACCACAGGGAAACGCTAAAAAAGGTACAGTTTCTAAAGCTGTAGTAGTGAGAACTAAAAAAGCGGTGAGAAGGAAAGACGGTTCATACATCAAATTCGACGACAATGCTTGCGTGCTTTTAAACGCGGCAGGAGAAATGAGAGGAACACGTGTTTTCGGACCAGTGGCAAGAGAACTGAGAGACAAGGAATATATGAAAGTAATTTCTTTGGCACCCGAAGTACTTTAATTTTTAAAATTTTAAGAAAATGACTAAAGTTAAAATTAAAAGAGGAGATAACGTCATCGTTACTACCGGAAAAAATAAAGGAAACAAGGGCGAAGTTCTTGAAGTAATTAAGAAAGAAGGCAAAGATCCAAGAGTGATCATCGCTGGATTGAACATCGTGAAAAGACACACAAAACCATCCGCAGGAAATCCTCAAGGTGGAATTGTAGAAAAAGAGGCATCTATCCACATTTCCAATATAGCACTTTTGGATGACAAAGGAAATGCTACCAAAGTAGGATTCAAAACGGAAGGTGACAAAAAAGTAAGAGTTGCTAAAACAACCGGTAAAACAATATAATTTGTAAATGACAATGGAATTTATAGCAAGACCTAAAAAAATATACAAAGAGAAAATTGTTCCTGCAATGATGGAAGAATTTGGGTACAAATCTGTGATGCAGGTTCCTAAATTACAGAAAATCGTTGTATCACAAGGATTGGGAGCTGCTACAGCTGACAAGAAAATTGTGGACTATGCAGTGGAAGAATTAACAGCAATTACCGGCCAGAAAGCAGTGGGAACAATCTCTAAAAAAGACGAAGCAGCCTTCAAATTGAGAAAAGGAATGCCGGTTGGAGCAAGAGTAACATTGAGAGCTGAAAGAATGTATGAGTTTCTTGATAGATTGACCTCTTCAGCATTACCGCGAATCAGAGATTTCAGCGGAATCAAAGCAGACGGTTTTGATGGAAGAGGAAATTACAACTTGGGAATCACTGAGCAAATCATCTTCCCGGAGATCGTAATCGACAAAGTGAAAAAAATCCAAGGGATGGACATTACTTTTGTAACTTCTGCGAAAACTGACAAAGAAGCAAAATCATTATTAACTCACTTCGGTTTACCTTTCAAAAAGAACTAAGAAATGGCTAAAGAATCAATGAAAGCGCGTGAGCGCAAAAGAGAAGCTACAGTTGCAAAATATGCTGAGAAAAGAAAGGCTTTGAAAGAAGCCGGTGATTACGAAGCATTGCAAAAACTTCCGAAAGACGCGTCACCAGTTAGATTGCACAACAGATGCAAATTGACCGGTAGACCAAGAGGATATATGAGAACCTTCGGTATTTCCAGAGTAACATTCCGTGAAATGGCCAACGCAGGTCTGATCCCGGGAGTTAAAAAAGCAAGTTGGTAATAATTATTTACTAATCTAGACAGTCAAGTTGACTTAAGATAAAAGATAAAAGAATAAATTACAAATACTAAGTCTTGTTTCTTTGTTCCTTGATCTTGGTTCTCTTTCAAAACTGATTGTCCTTAACCAATAACAACAAATAGAAAAATGGTAACAGATCCAATTTCAGATTTCCTGACCAGAGTAAGGAACGCACAAAGCGCAGGCCACAAAGTGGTGGAAATTCCTGCATCGAAAATCAAAAAGGAGATTACGAAAATTTTGTTTGACCAGGGTTATATCTTGAACTACAAGTTCGAGGACAACGCTGTTCAGGGAATTATCAAAATCGCTTTAAAGTATGACAAACAAACCAACAAACCGGCAATCAAAAGCATTCAACGTGCTTCAAGACCAGGTTTGAGACAGTACAAAGGTTCTGACGAGCTTCCAAGAGTACTGAACGGTTTGGGAGTGGCTATCATCTCAACTTCCAGAGGAGTAATGACTGATAAGAAAGCCAGACAAGAAAAAGTTGGTGGAGAAGTAATCTGCTATGTTTATTAATTTTTAATCCAAGGAAAATGTCAAGAATTGGTAAAGCAATTATAGAAGTTCCCGCAGGAGTTACCATTACTGAGAAGGATGGACTGGTTACTGTGAAAGGCCCGAAAGGTGAACTTACACAGCAATTGAGCGAGGGAATCACTCTAAAACAAGAAGACGGAACACTGACTTTAGATAGACCGTCTGAATCAAAACAACACAAAGCATTGCACGGTCTTTACAGAGCGTTAATCAATAATATGGTTCAAGGAACTGCTACTGGCTGGACCAAGCAGCTTGAACTCGTAGGGGTTGGATACAGAGCATCACATTCAGGTCAGAAACTTGAGTTGGCTTTGGGATTCTCTCATGGGATCGTATTGGATCTTCCAAAAGAAGTAGGGGTGGAAACACTTTCTGAAAAAGGTAAAAACCCGATCATCACGTTGACGTCTTATGACAAGCAACTTTTGGGAATGGTGGCCGCTAAAATCAGATCATTCAGAAAACCTGAACCTTACAAAGGAAAAGGAATCAGATTCGTAGGAGAAATTGTTAGACGTAAAGCTGGTAAATCTGCTTAATAAAATTTAAGAAAATGGCACTGAATAAAGTACAAAAAAGAGACAGAATCAAAAGAAGAGTCCGTGGAAAAATTTCCGGCTCTGCTGAATTGCCAAGATTATCCGTTTACAAAAGTAACAAGGAAATTTACGCGCAATTGATCGACGATAAAGAAGGTAAAACTTTGGCTTCAGCTTCTTCAAGAGCTTTGAACGCTAAAGGAACTAAGGTAGAAATCTCCGCAGAAGTAGGTAAAGCGATCGCTGAAAAAGCCAAAGCTGCAGGAATTGAAACCATTGTGTTTGACAGAAACGGATTCGTGTACCACGGTAGAGTGAAAGCTCTTGCTGATGGCGCTAGAGAAGGAGGACTAAAATTCTAATCAATAAATTTCGGATAATATGTTAGGACTAGATAATATAGAAAAAGTAAAACCGGGAGGATTAGAATTGAAAGATCGTCTCGTGGCTGTAAACAGAGTAACCAAAGTAACTAAAGGGGGACGTGCATTCGGATTTTCTGCAATCGTGGTTGTAGGTGACGAGGACGGAACCGTTGGTTACGGTTTGGGAAAATCAAAAGAAGTTGCTTCCGCAATCGCTAAAGCAGTGGAAGACGCTAAGAAAAATTTGGTAAAAGTTCCGGTAATCAACCATACCATTCCTCATCAAACTTCCGCTAGATACGGTGGTGCAGACATCTTTCTGAGACCTGCTACCCACGGTACAGGTGTAATCGCAGGTGGAACGGTGCGTATGGTAGTAGAGGCGGCCGGAATTAAAGATATCCTTTCTAAATCTAAAGGATCTTCAAACCCGCACAACGTAGTGAAAGCCACTTTCAAAGCGTTGTTGGACATCAGAAGACCGGAAGAAATCGCTAAATTGAGAGGTGTTTCATTAAATAAAGTGTTTAACGGTTAATTTTAAAGCAATGGCAAAAATTCAGGTAAAACAAGTAAGAAGCGCTATTGGTAGAACTAAAACCCAAAAAAGAACGCTTGAAGCATTAGGATTGAAAAAACTTCACCAAGTTGTAGAGCATGAGGCGACTCCTGCAATCTTGGGAATGGTAGCGGCAGTAAGCCACTTAGTTGAAGTTCAAAAGTAAGAAAATGGACACCAGAGCGGAGACTGAAAGAAATTAAAGTCTCCTTTCTCTAATCTTTAAATATCAAATCTAAACAAAATGAATTTAAATAATTTAAAACCGGCATCAGGTTCCACTCACAGCCAAAAAAGAATTGGTAGAGGACAGGGAAGCGGATACGGAGGAACTTCTACAAAAGGGCACAAAGGTCAGAAATCCAGAGCCGGATACTCTCAAAAAATTGGTTTTGAAGGTGGACAGATGCCTTTGCAAAGAAGATTGCCTAAATTCGGTTTCAATAATGTAAACAGAAAGGAGTACAGAGGAATTAACCTAGATACCATTCAACTTTTGGCAGATGCTAAAAACATCACCGAGATCACAAAAGATGTCTTGGTGGAAAATGGTTTGGCAAAAAAATCTGAAATCGTGAAAATCATGGGTAGAGGTGAATTGAAAACAGGCGTTTCGATCTCTGCAGACAAATTCACAAAATCCGCTGAAGAAGCCATTTCTAAGGCAGGAGGAAAAGCAATTACCCTTTAATTTTCACCCATGAAAGAATTTATACAAACACTGAAAAACATTTGGACTCTTAAGGAACTCAGAGAAAAAATTCTTTTTACGCTCGGAATTATCCTTGTGTATAGATTCGCATCTTATATTTCCCTACCTGCGATCAATATGACGGAGGTGGGAAGTTTATTGGAGCAATACAAAAATCAGGGTGGTAACAAACAGGGAGCAGGACTTCTCGGGCTGCTTTCGTCCTTTACAGGGGGAGCGTTTTCCAGAGCGTCAATCATGGCACTCGGAATTATGCCCTATATTTCTGCATCCATCATCGTGCAGCTGATGGGTATGGCAATTCCTTACCTTCAGAAATTACAAAAGGATGGGGAAAGCGGCCGAAATACCCTTAATCAGATCACAAGATGGTTAACTATTGCAGTTTGTTTGGTACAGGCACCATCTTACCTTACCTCAATTACTCAGATGTTCTTGCCACATGCACAGTTTGCATCGGCATATTATGTTGATCCGCAGTCAATTATGTTTTGGCTTCCGAGTATCGTAATTCTTGTGGCAGGATCTGTATTTGCAATGTGGTTGGGAGAAAAAATAACAGACAAGGGAATTGGAAACGGTATCTCCATCCTCATCATGGTGGGAATCTTGGCAAACCTTCCATCTTCTTTTCTTCAGGAACTTGCAACACAGACTGGAAAAGGCGGATTGGGAACAATCATGATTCTGATCGAAGTATTATTCTGGATGTTGGTGGTATTGCTTGGAATTCTACTTTCTGTGGCCGTAAGGAAAATACCGATTCAATATGTAAGCAGAGCACAGGCGAGAGGAGGAGTAAACAGAAACTTGATGCAGGGAGCAAGACAGTGGATCCCATTAAAGGTGAATGCTGCCGGAGTAATGCCAATCATCTTTGCACAGGCATTGATGTTCGTTCCGGGATTATTGACCAAAGTGGATGAGTCCAACACTTTCCTTGCAGGTTTCAAGGACGTGTTCAGCTGGCAATACAATGTATTGTTTGCCATACTGATTGTGATTTTCACCTTCTTCTACACTGCGATCACCATTCCAGTAAACCAAATGGCGGATGACCTGAAGAGAAACGGCGGATTGATCCCGAAAGTAAGACCTGGTAAAGAAACATCTGATTATCTGGATGATATTTTATCTAAAATTACCTTTCCCGGTTCAATTTTATTAGCTATCTTTGCAGTCCTTCCGGCGTTTATACACGGTTGGCTTGTTCAGACTGATGGATTTGCCCTGTTCTTCGGTGGTACGTCCCTTTTAATTATGGTCGGTGTAACCCTAGATACCGTTCAGCAAATCAACACGTATTTGTTGAACCATCACTATGATGGGTTAATGCAGTCCAAATTATCCAGAACAAGCAATTCATAATTTAAAGGTTAATGGCAAAACAAAAACATATCGAACAAGATGGCGTGATCGTGGAGGCACTTTCAAACGCCATGTTTCGTGTTGAACTTGAAAATGGACACGTGCTCATCGCGCATATTTCTGGCAAGATGAGGATGCACTACATCAAGCTATTACCCGGAGACAAAGTGAAATTGGAATTATCTCCTTACGACCTGTCGAAAGGGAGAATTACTTTCAGATATTAATCTGATTGAAATAGAAGAATACTTTTAAACATAAAATGCGAAACGCCGAAAGCCAAAAGCCAAAAGCCGATTGCGAAAATTAGAAACAATGAAAGTTAGAGCATCTATCAAAAAAAGAAGTGCTGATTGCAAAATCGTCCGTAGAAAAGGCGTACTCTTTGTAATCAACAAAAAGAACCCAAAATTTAAACAAAGACAAGGCTAAAATTAAATTATGGCGAGAATTTCAGGTATTGATTTACCAAAAAACAAAAGGGGCGTTATCGGGCTTACTTACATCTACGGAATCGGAAGAAGTACCGCTGCTCAAATTTTGAAGAACGCTGGAATCAGCGAAGACAAGAAAGTCAACGAATGGAATGACGATGAATTGGCATTAATCAGAAACTACATCACCGACAACATCAAAGTAGAAGGTGAGCTGCGTTCTGAAGTACAGTTGAACATCAAACGATTGATGGACATCGGTTGCCAACGAGGAATACGTCACAGACTGGGATTACCTTTAAGAGGCCAAAGAACTAAAAACAATTCTAGAACCCGAAAAGGAAGAAGAAAAACTGTTGCTAACAAGAAAAAAGCAAGTAAATAATCTTTAGAATTAATTATGGCAAAACAGACTAAAGTCGTAAAAAAAAGAAAAGTAAAAGTTGAAGCGATCGGAGAAGCACATATCCAGGCATCATTCAACAATATTATCATTTCTTTGACAAATAAAAACGGAGAAGTAATCTCTTGGGCATCTGCCGGTAAAATGGGATTCAGAGGGTCGAAGAAGAATACTCCATTCGCAGCTCAGATGGCTGCAGAAAATTGCTCTCAAGTAGCTCATGAAGCAGGACTCAGAAGAGTAAAGGTGTTTGTGAAAGGTCCCGGTGCAGGTAGAGAATCTGCCATCAGAACCATCCACAATTCAGGAATTGAAGTAAGTGAAATCGTTGATGTGACTCCTATGCCGCACAACGGATGCAGACCACCAAAAAGAAGAAGAGTGTAATCTTAGTTCCGAGTTTCGCGTTCCATGTTCTGCAAGGAACTTTGTACCGGAAACTTGAAACCTTTTAAACAAAAATTTTATGGCAAGATATATTGGACCAAAAACTAAGATTGCAAGAAAATTTGGTGCTGCAATCTTCGGAGACGACAAAGACTTCGAAAAAAGAAAAAACCAACCACCGGGACAACACGGCCCGAATAAAAGAAGAGGAGCAAAAAAATCTGAGTATGCAATTCAGTTGACTGAAAAGCAGAAGGCAAAATACACTTACGGTATTTTGGAAAGACAATTTGCTAACTTATACGAAAAAGCGCAAAGAGCAAAAGGCGTTACAGGTGAAGTTCTTTTACAATTATGTGAATCTAGATTAGACAATGTGGTATACAGATTCGGTTTCGCAAAAACCAGAGCTGCTGCTAGACAATTGGTTTCTCACAGACACGTAACAGTAAACGGAGAATTGGTAAACATTCCTTCTTATTCATTGAAAGCAGGCGATGTGGTGGCAATCAGAGAGAAATCAAAATCTCTTGAAGTGATTGCCGATTCATTGGCTTCAAAGTCTAATTATGAGTGGTTGCAATATAACGATGAGAAGAAAGAAGGTACTTTCATATCTGCACCGGAGAGAATTCAGATTCCGGAGGATATCAAAGAACAACTGATCGTCGAACTTTACTCTAAATAATAATTTTTTCAAATTTTTGCTCAACCCAAATTATATGGCAATTTTAACATTTATTAAACCCGATAAAGTAATCCTTCTCAATTCCGATGACTTCAAAGGACAATTTGAATTCAGACCATTGGAACCAGGATTTGGACTTACCATCGGTAATGCTTTGAGAAGAGTTTTGCTTTCTTCTCTAGAAGGATATGCTATCTCATCTATTAAAATAGAAGGCGTAGAGCACGAATTTTCAACCATTCCGGGAGTAATTGAAGACGTAACAGAAATCGTTCTGAACCTGAAACAATTAAGACTTAAAGCGAAAACTGAAAACGCAGCGGCGGAACAGGTTACCGCTAAAATTTCCGGTCAAACAATCGTGACTGCGGGAGATTTAGGAAAATCAATTCAAGGATTCGAAGTATTGAACCCTGATTTGGTGATCTGCACTCCAAACAAAAGCGTGAAGTTTGAAATGTCTTTCCAAATTGAGAAAGGAAGAGGTTACGTTCCATCCGAACAAAACAAGTCTGCAAACGCTCCAATCGGAACCATTGCCATAGACTCCATCTTCACCCCGATCAAGAAAGTTCAGTACAGCGTTGAAAACTATCGTGTAGAGCAAAAAACAGACTACGAAAAACTCGTTTTGGATATTGAAACTGATGGTTCTATCAGTCCTCAAAATGCTTTGACGGAGGCTTCAAAGATATTAATCTATCACTTCATGTTGTTCTCTGATGAGAGAATTACTTTGGAAACCGAAGCAGTGAAAGCATCCATCCAATACGATGAAGAAACCCTTCACACAAGACAGCTGCTTAAATCTAAATTGACAGATATGGATCTTTCGGTGAGAGCATTGAACTGTTTGAAAGCTGCCGAAGTAGAAACTCTGGGCGAGCTGGTTTCTTACACCAAGTCTGATTTGATGAAATTCAGAAATTTCGGTAAAAAATCTTTAACAGAATTAGAAGAATTAGTGCATGCAAAAGGTCTGAACTTCGGTTTCGACGTTGCTAAATATAAATTAGACGCTGATAAATAAAAAACAATGAGACACGGTAAAAAAATCAATCACTTAGGAAGAACGGCTTCGCACAGAAAGGCAATGCTTTCTAATATGGCTTGTTCTCTTATTGAGCATAAAAGAATCAACACTACTGTTGCCAAAGCAAAAGCTTTGAGAGTGTATGTTGAACCTCTCCTTACAAAGTCGAAAGAAGATACAACACACAACAGAAGAACGGTTTTCTCTTACCTGCAAAGCAAAGAAGCAGTTACTGAATTATTCAGAACAGTTGCTCCGAAAATTGCAGAAAGAAATGGTGGGTACACCAGAATCATCAAAACCGGATTCAGACCGGGAGACGCTGCTGATATGGCAATGATCGAACTTGTAGATTTTAATGAACTCTACAACCCGAATGCTGAAGAGAAAAAAGCAACCAGAAGAAGCAGAAGATCTGCGGCTCCTAAAAAAGAAGCTGTTGCTGCCATTCCTGCAAAGGAAGAAGCAAAAGCTGAGGAACCAGTTGCAGAAGCTCCTGCGGCAGAACTTCCGGCTGCTGAAGCAACAGATGCTACAGAAGAAAAAACTGAAGAGTAAAAACTTCGGTTTTCCCAATAAAAATCCACTCAGAATTTCTGGGTGGATTTTTTTGTTTTTAAGAATCCGAAGTCTGAATAAAGTTTGGTTTTAGATTTAAACCTCTGTCATTTCCATGAAGGAGGAATCTTAAAAAATCACTCAGATAAATTTACCCGAAGAGATTTGCAATGCAACAATGCTCACCAAGTCCCCAACTCTATCATTGTCCTCTCGCTTTCTTCAGTTCGATCACATTATTTCCCTGGGTAATGGTGACTTTGTCATTTTCGGATTTTATTTCGATATCCTGGTTGTGGTAAATGTGGGCTTTGCCATCGGAAGCTTTCTGTTCCGCTACAATCGTCTTGTTGTTACTTCGGATACTGATGGTGTGCTCCGTATCGGAGTTTTTAAAAGTGACTAATGCAGAACTTCCATCCTCTGCAACGTAGCGTTCTGTGATTTCCTGAGATTTGGCGTTGCCGTTTTCAACAGTTTTTTCGGCAGTGTAGCTACTGTCGGTTTTTCCATTTTCATTACTGATTTTTTCTTCAACATTTTCTTTCACGATGACGCTTTTATTTCCATCACTGGATTTCTTGCAGCTGAACGTCACAAACAAAGAAAATGCGGCGATTGCGATAGTGAATTTTTTCATTTTTTATATTTTTTCTTTTCTCAAATTTAATGATATCTTTCCTAATATTTGGAATTAACCAAAAATTAACGCAAACCTTATCAAAATCATTTGCGCAAACATTAATAAATGCTCAATTTTAACTAAATTTGTACAGCAAAATCTCAAGCGCCTTTTCAGCGTTCAAAACTTGCACCGTGCAACCTGCATCCTGCACCAAGATTGAACATTTTTGAACCAGTTTGAACAAAATTGAACCTTAAACAAATTATAGAAAATGAGTTACATTTCTTACATTGAAGCAAGACAAATTCTGGATTCCAGAGGAAATCCAACCATCGAAGTAGATGTGTTTACCGAAAACGGAGCCATGGGAAGAGCCGCGGTTCCTTCCGGAGCGTCAACCGGAGAGCATGAAGCGGTAGAACTTCGAGATGGTGGTGCAGAGTATTTAGGAAAAGGAGTTTTGAAAGCCGTGGAAAATGTAAGAGAAGTGATCGCTCCGGAATTGGTGGGACTTCCAGTTTACGACCAAAATTTCATAGACCAGATCATGATCGAGCTCGATGGAACCAAAAATAAGGGAAATCTTGGAGCCAACGCCATCCTGGGTGTTTCACTGGCTACTGCGAAAGCAGCTGCAACCGAACTCAGAATGCCGCTTTACAAATATGTAGGCGGAGTCAATGCGAATACACTTCCCGTACCAATGATGAACGTGATCAATGGCGGTTCCCATTCCGATGCACCGATCGCTTTCCAGGAATTCATGATTATGCCGGTGATCGCAGATTCATTTTCTCACGCTTTAAGAAAAGGGACGGAAATTTTCCATAGCTTAAAATCGATCCTTCACTCACGCGGACTTTCAACTGCGGTTGGTGACGAAGGTGGTTTCGCTCCAACCTTCAGCGGGACTGAAGATGCTTTAGATACTTTGCTTCAGGCTATCGAAAAAGCGGGTTACAAACCTGGAGATGATGTGATGATCGCTCTGGATTGTGCCTCATCAGAATTTTACAAGGACGGAATCTACGACTACCGAAAATTCCAGACTCCGGATTCTGCGCAGTTCAGCAGAAGCGAACAGGTTAATTATTTGGCAGAACTCGCTGCAAAATATCCAATTATCTCTATCGAAGACGGAATGCATGAAGACGATTGGGAAGGCTGGAAAATGTTGACCGAAAAAATTGGAGACCACGTTCAGTTGGTTGGTGACGATTTATTTGTAACCAATGTCGAAAGGCTTTCGAGAGGAATTAAAGAAGACATTGCCAATTCAATTTTGGTTAAAGTCAACCAAATCGGTTCACTTTCAGAAACCATGGCGGCAGTTCAGATGGCGCAACACAACAAATACACTTCCGTAATGTCTCATAGATCGGGAGAAACAGAAGACTCCACCATCGCGGATTTGGCGGTTGCCATGAATTGCGGACAGATCAAAACCGGTTCCGCTTCCCGTTCAGACAGAATGGCAAAATACAACCAACTCCTAAGAATTGAAGAGGCATTGGGCGAAACAGCAGTATTCCCTGGATTAGATGCTTTTAAAGTAAAAAAACCATAGATAAAATAAATAGAAAACCAGGTTTTTCATTTGCTGTTTTCTATCAATATTCATAAATTAGTAATAAAAATAAATTTAAAGATGTCAGACAATAAAGTTGTATTGAACTATGATGGTAATTCCTACGAATATCCTATCATAGACAGCACTCTCGGCGATCGAGGAATCGATATTTCCAAACTCAGAGACCAAACCGGTTTGATCACACTCGATTTGGGTTATAAAAATACCGGAGCAACCATCAGCGAAATTACCTACCTCGATGGTGACCAAGGTGAGCTTTATTACAGAGGGTATCCAATCGAGCAAATCGCAGATAAATCAAATTTCACAGAGGTGATGTATCTTTTGCTTCACGGTGAATTACCAACGAAAGATCAGTTCACCAAATTCGAAGCGGGAATCAAAAACTATAATTATATTGCCGATGAAATGAAGCGATTAATTGATGTGTTCCCTCGTTCTGCGCATCCAATGGGGGTTTTATCCTCCCTCACTTCCGCACTCACTGCCTTTAATCCAAAAGCAGTTGACGTCAATTCCCCAAGTGATCTGGACCATGCAGCGGAAATGCTCATCGCAAAATTCTCTCACCTTTGCGCATGGACTTACAGAAAAAAATTAGGTCTGCCAATCAACCATGGCGACAATAAACTGAACTATGTGGAGAACTTCTACAGAATGTGCTTCCGTCGTCCAAATGAAGAATTTGAGATTGATCCGGTTGTAGTTGGAGCATTAGATAAACTCTTGATTCTTCACGCAGATCATGAGCAAAACTGTTCTACATCGACCGTGAGAATGGTTGGTTCCGCACACACTGGATTGTTCGCTTCTGTTTCCGCAGGTATTTCCGCACTTTGGGGACCACTTCATGGGGGGGCAAACCAGGCGGTAATCGAAATGCTCGAATTGATCGAAAAAGATGGCGGCAACGTGGCAAAATATGTAGAAAAAGCGAAAAACAAAGATGACAATTTCCGTTTGATGGGATTCGGTCACAGAGTTTACAAAAACTTCGATCCGAGAGCAACCATCATCAAAAAAGCTGCAGACGATATCTTAAATGCGCTTGGAATTGACGATAAAGCACTCGACATTGCCATGCAACTGGAAAGAGTAGCGTTGGAAGATGAGTATTTCGTGAGCAGAAAATTGTATCCAAACGTGGATTTCTATTCAGGAATCATTTACCGCGCACTGGGAATCCCAACCGAAATGTTCACCGTAATGTTCGCATTGGGCAGGCTTCCGGGATGGATCTCCCAATGGAAAGAAATGCGTTTGAAAGGCGATCCAATCGGAAGACCAAGACAGGTTTACCAAGGCGCACAAAAACGTGACTATGTAGATATGAACGCAAGATAACAGCTTGAATTAAATAAAACTTCCCTTTCAAATTATTTTGGAGGGGATTTTTTTGGGCGCACATTTCCGCCTTCCGCTCCCAATCTTTTTTTGCCTGCACCAATCCTGCAGCAAAAAAAGGATTTCCGCTCAAGTCGGGGCGCGGTTTCGTCATCTAATCACCATTTTAGCAAAACTGAAATTTTCTGTATCTTAGAACCTTTGATAATTGCAAATTCAAAGAATTGAGATTGCTACCTTAATATATTTTTCAAATTGCTACATTAAAACAATGAAACTAAAGAACTACCTCCACGGAGAATGGATCGAAGGATCCGGAAACGGCACTCAACTATATAATTCGGTAAACGGCGAAAAAGTCGCAATCGCAGATACAGAGGGAATCAACTTCAAACATGCACTCGAATACGGAAGAACGGTTGGTTACAAAAACCTTTCTTCAATGACTTTCTATGACCGTGGTGAAATGCTGAAAAAAGTGGCACTTTACCTGCTTGAAAGAAAGAAAAAATATTACGAAATCTCTTACAAAACCGGGGCAACCCACGCTGATTCCTGGGTGGACATCGAGGGAGGTTTCGGTACTTTTTTCACCTATTCCGGTTTGGCCAAAAGAATGTTGCCGAACACGCCTTTTTGGGTAGATGGCGACACCCAGAAAATTTCAAAAAACGGAACTTTCCTGGGAACGCATATTCTTACGCCGAGTGAAGGCGTTTCCGTTCAGATTAATGCCTACAACTTTCCGGTATGGGGAATGTTGGAAAAATTATCGACCTCGCTTTTGGCAGGAGTTCCGAGTATTATCAAGCCGGCAACACCTACAAGTTACCTCACTCACGCCGTTTTCCAAGATATGATCGAAAGTGGAGTTCTGCCGGAAGGTGCGATTCAGCTGATTTGCGGAAGCGCAGGAAATATGCTGGAATTCATGAAAGATGGCGACTCGGTTTTGTTCACCGGTTCGGCTTCAACGGGAAAAAAGCTGAAATCAATGCCGTCAGTTTCCAACAATGCGGTTCGTTTCAATATGGAGGCGGATTCCCTGAACTGTTCGATTTTAGGACTTGATGCAAAACCCGGAACACCGGAATTCGAACTCTTCATCAAAGAAGTACGAAACGAAATGACCACAAAATCCGGACAAAAATGTACAGCAATCAGAAGAATCATTGTTCCTGAAAACCTAATCGGCGATGTTCAAAACGCATTGATAAAATCTTTAGATCAGGTAAAAATCGGAAATCCTTTGAGCCGCGAAACCAGAATGGGCGCTTTAGCCGGAAAAGACCAATACAGGGAAGTTTCCGAGAAAATAGAATTGCTGAAAACCGAAACCGAACTGATCTATGACGGAAAACAGGAACTCATCGACGCAGATTACGAAAGCGGTGCGTTCATGTCCCCTAAACTATTCCTGAATGACAAACCTTTCGAAAAAAACATTTCCCACGATGTGGAGGCATTTGGACCGGTTTCTACTTTGATGCCGTACCGGGATGCAGAAGAAGCGGCCGCTTTGGCGAAAAGGGGGAAAGGAAGTTTGGTTGGTTCAATTATTTCCTACGACGAAAAATTCGTGGCAGAAACTTCCTGGAAAATGGCTTCCACACACGGAAGGATTTTTGTTTTAAATAGAGATAATGCCAAAGAATCCACCGGTCACGGTTCTCCGCTCCCGACCTTGATGCACGGCGGTCCCGGTAGAGCAGGCGGAGGTGAAGAAATGGGCGGTTTGAACGGACTTCATTTTTTCCTTCAAAGAACCGCAATTCAAGGCTCACCAGATATTTTGACGGCGATTACTAAAATTTATCAGCAAGGAGCGACTCAGCATTTTTCCGACAAACATCCGTTCAGGAAATATTTTGAGGAAGTAGAAATCGGCGATTCTTTGGAAACGGCAGGAAGAACGGTTACCGAAGCAGACATTGTGAATTTTTCCAATGTCTCATGGGATCATTTTTACGCACATACCGACGCAACTTCTTTGAATGGAACCATTTTCGATAAACCGGTTGCGCACGGATATTTCATCCTTTCCGCTGCTGCAGGATTATTTGTCAGCGGCAAAAAAGGTCCGGTTATCGCCAATTACGGTTTAGAAAATGCAAGTTTCTTGAAGCCTGTTTATGCAGGTGATACCATTACGGTATATTTAACAGCGAAAGAAAAAATCAACAAAGGTGTTAAAGGCAGAAATATTCCGAGCGGAGTAGTGAAATGGTTGGTCGAAGTCGTAAATCAGCGCGACGAAATTGTTTGTATAGCCACAATTCTAACACTTGTTGCTAAAAAATCACCTTTTATTCCGTTGCAGACCAAGATGATTCAAAACTTACTCAACGGCTTGACTGAAAACTCTAAAAGAAAATTCGGAATGATGTCGCCTCAGATGATGGTTGAACATTTGGAGGAGGTGTTGCGCAACGGTTTCGGTTCTTTGGAGCCTTCTGATTTTCCTGAAATTCCTGCCGATAAGCTCGTGCTGCTTCAGGACTGGATTTATTCCGATCAGAAAATCAGACCTGGTGCGCAGTACCCACTTCTTAAAGAAGGTGAAGAGCCGCAACTTCGATTTAAGGATCTTGCCGAAGCAAAAGAGAAGCTGCTGGAAACCTTAAAGGAATTCCTGATTTACTACCGGGAAAACCCACAAGCCGAGCATTTTCATCCACGTTTTGGAATGCTGAACAAGGAAATGATGGAACTTTTCCACAGGAAGCATTTCACGCATCATTTTGAGCAGTTTGATTTGATTTAAAATACTTTGACGCAGTTAATTTTTCCGGGCATTGTGTTGAAAAAGAGATGGAAACATTCGGCCAAAAAGTTGTAGCATATAACAAGAACCTAAAATTTTCGGGTGAACTCCCGAAAGGATTCGCAGTATTAAATCCTTTTTTCGACAATCCCGAAACATTGGTCGTCATGCAGCAGTTTTACGAAAAGTTCTACTGCGATAATCGGAGTAGAAAATTCATCATCGGGATTAATCCAAGCCGCCACGGAGCAGGAGTTACCGGGGTTCCTTTCACCGATACGAAAAGGCTTTTAAGCCACAACGGAATCAAAATGAATTCCGCCAGAACCCACGAAGTTTCTTCTGTTTTTCTTTATGATGTGATTGAACAGTTTGGTGGTGCGGAGAAGTTTTATAGTGAATTTTATATCAACTCGCCATTTCCTCTGGCAATTGTGAGGCAAACAAAAAACGGCTGGTTGAATGCCAATTACTATGACGACAAAAACCTTTTCGAGGCGGTAAAAAGTTTTATGGTCAAAAGTTTAAAAAACCACATCGAACTGGGACTGGATACTTCTGAAGTCTTCATATTAGGAAAGAAAAACGCTGAATTCCTCCAGAAACTCAACCGCGAAGAAAAGTTTTTCGAAAAGATGACGGTTTTGGAGCATCCAAGATATATTCAGCAATACAGATCGAAGGAAAAACAGTTGTATATAGATAAATATATCATGGCATTGAGCGGGCATTCATAAGCGAAGTGCCTTTGTGAACTTAAAAATATTTTCAAAAAATTTTAGAACAAATCTTTGCGCTGTATGCGTTAAATAAAAATTATGGAAGCATTCGTAACATCAGAACTCAAAAACAATATCGCCGAAATCACTTTCGGAACCCCGAAGAGCAATTCTCTTCCGGGACATATTCTGCAAAAACTTGCAGTAACTATCTTGTATGAAGGCGCAAAACCAGAGGTAAAAGCAATCCTTCTGAAATCTGCGGGAGATAAAGCTTTCTGCGCCGGAGCAAGTTTCGATGAACTTTTAGAAATAGAAGATTTGGAAACTTCGAAAAAATTTTTTGGCGGATTTGCCAAAGTGCTTGATGCGATGCGGAGTTGCGGAAAACTCGTCATCGTAAGAGTTCAGGGAAAAACGACAGGAGGCGGAGTTGGAATCGCATGTGCGGCGGATTATTGTTTCGCTACCCGCGATGCATCTATGGCTTTAACCGAACTGAATTTGGGAATAGGACCATTTGTGATCGGGCCTTATGTGGAAAGGAAAGTGGGAAAGTCGGCTTATGAAGCGATGTCCATCGATGCGGATTTCAGAAGTTCGGAATGGTGCGCGAGACGCGATGTTTTTCATTCGGTTTCGCATACGATTGAGCAAATGGATGAAGAAATTTTTGAATTCCTGCAAAAACTTTCGGGCAGAAGTTCGGATGCTTTGGCTTTAATCAAAAAGGTTTCCTGGGAAGGAACCGAACATTTTTCTGAACTGATGCCGGAAAGAATCCACATGAGTGCAAGTTTGATTCTGGAAGATTCTGCGAAGAAAAATATTGAGATGATTAAGCAGAGATTGAGGACGAAATAATTGAAATAATACCGGAACCTTTGAAACCTGTTCTTATTTTAGGCGCCAATTCCGAGGTTGCAAAACAATGTATTTTGAAATGTTTAGAGAATGGAAAATGATTTATTTTATTTTGAAGATGTTGTCAGAAAGTTTGGTAGCGAAGTTGCCATAATTATTAAATAAACTTAAGAATTTCTTTGAAAATAATTTGATAAAATAGTACAATCATAATTCTTGAATTCGGGTTTGAGTGAAAATATGAAAATTAAATTATTGTGCGAATGGATTGTCGTAAAGTGTTATAAAAAAGAAACATATATTTCGGAAATGATGAGGTTTAAAAATGTTGATGTTCATAAAGATAGATAAAGAAGCAATTATTTAGTTGTTTTTACGGAAAACCGTAAGGTGGAACTGAAGATTAAGTGCAATTTTGAATAAAATAATTATCAAAATTAAATATTATGAAAAACACTTATTTCTTCATTATTGCAATTAGTTTTTTACTAAGTAGTTGCTCTACAACGAAAACAATAAAGTTTACCCAAAAACCAAATGAAGTTCAGACTACAGAGGTATTGAGTGTTTTTTTAAGCAAAACAAAAAATCCCAAAGTTGTTTTAAGGGTAAAAGAGACTTCGAATAATGTTACTGATAAAGAGAATAATGATTATTTATACAATGCGATAGAGAATCAGTTGATGGCAAGTGGTTTTATAGTTCGTGATCGTCAACTTTTTAACCAGATAATTGGTAACAACGAAAATAACTTGAATTATGAAAATTTGAACAAAAAATCGGATACAGACCTAATTATTGAATTAACAAAATTAGATAGAAGTGTTTTGTATGAAACAAACAGATATATTGATTCAAAAGGTTCGGAAAGAACAGATGATCTTAGCGGTCCATTTCAGCGTTATGGTGCTACTGTACAATTTAAAGTAGTTTTGATAAAGAATAACCAATTTGCTGGATTATATGATTTTAATTATACCCCATGTGTTGATGGTTGTATTATCACTAAATCTTTTCAGGATATGAAGGAAGAAATGAAAAGATTAAGAAAGCAAGGCGTGCAGCCTTATGAAGGAGTAGAGAAAAATGAATTGGAGGAATTTATTAAAACCGCTACGAAAAACTTAGTTTCAGAAATGAGAAGTTAAAAATTGCTTCAAAAAAAAGAAGCCGTCTCACAATTCGTGAAAGACGGCTTTTTTTGTGATTTTTCCTGTACCTCTATACGAGAATGTGTTTCGTTTAAAGGATTTTCAACCCATATCATTTAGTTGTGATACGGCTTATTTTTTATTCTTTAGGATCTACTTTTAAAAAAAGTTCCTCCAGCTGCGCATCCGCAATCGAACTCGGCGCATCAATCATCACGTCTCTTCCTGAATTGTTTTTCGGGAAGGCGATATAATCTCTGATGACTTCGTTTCCGTCCAAAATGGCAACCAGTCTGTCAAAACCAAAAGCCAAGCCAGCATGAGGTGGTGCGCCGTATTTGAAGGCGTTCATTAAAAATCCAAACTGCGCTTCTGCTTCTTCCTTGGAAAATCCTAATAAATCGAACATTCTGCTTTGCAAATCTTTATCGAAAATTCGGACAGAACCGCCGCCAATTTCGTTTCCGTTTAAAACCAAATCGTAGGCATTTGCACGAACTTTTCCCGGTTCAGAATGAATTAATTCCAAATCTTCGGGTTTTGGCGAAGTGAATGGGTGGTGCATGGCGTGGTATCTTCCGGTTTCCTCGTCCCATTCCAAAAGTGGGAAATCGATGACCCAAAGTGGCGCAAATTCGTCGGGTTTTCTTAACCCCAATTGATTCCCCAATTCCATTCTCAAGGCGGAAAGTTGGGTCCTTACTTTGTGCGAATTGCCGCTCATGATGAACATCAAATCTCCTGGTTTTGCTCCGAATTTTTCTGCGATTTTCTTCAGGTCGTCTTCCGGGTAAAATTTGTTTACCGAAGAAGTTACAACTCCATCATTTTGGAATTTAATCCAAACCATTCCTGAAGCTCCAATTTGTGGGCGTTTTACCCAATCAGTTAATGCGTCGATTTGCTTTCTTGTGTAATCTGCACAACCTTCCACATTAATTCCAACAACCAATTCTGCATCGTCAAAAATTTTGAAATCTTTTCCTTTCACCAAATCGTTCAGTTCGCAAAACTCCATTCCGAAACGGATGTCCGGTTTGTCGTTTCCGTATTTTTTCATCGCTTCGTCGAAAGTCATTCTCGGGAATTTTCCGAACTCTTTTCCGGAAATATCTTTCAGTAATGAAGCAGTCATTCCTTCAAAAATCTCTAAAACATCTTCCTGTTCCACAAAAGCCATTTCGCAATCGATCTGGGTGAATTCCGGTTGGCGGTCTGCACGCAAATCTTCGTCACGGAAGCATTTCACGATTTGGAAATAGCGATCCATTCCTCCGACCATCAATAGTTGTTTGAAAGTTTGTGGTGATTGCGGAAGTGCATAAAACTGTCCTGGATTCATTCTGCTCGGAACCACGAAATCTCTCGCCCCTTCCGGTGTTGATTTGATGAGGACCGGCGTTTCTACTTCGATAAATCCTTTGTCGGAAAGATAATTTCTGACTTTCTGTGCCATTTGGTGGCGAAAAATCAGTTTGTCTTTCACGGGATTTCTGCGGATGTCCAGATAACGGTATTTCATTCTCAACTCCTCTCCGCCGTCGGTTTCATCTTCGATGGTGAAAGGCGGAAGTTCGGATGCGTTGAGAATTTTCAGATCCTCTACCAAGATTTCAATTTCACCGGTTGGAATTTTCGGGTTTTTGGAAGCGCGTTCGATTACTTTTCCTTTTACTTGAATCACGAATTCCCGCCCAAGTTTTTTGGCGTTTTCTAAGATTTCTTTTGGGGTTCTGTCTTCGTCAAAAACCAGTTGGGTAATTCCGTATCGGTCGCGCAAATCAATCCAAGCCATAAAACCTTTGTCCCGGATGGTTTGGACCCAGCCGGAAAGGGTAACGTTTTCATTGAGATTTTTGATTGATAATTCTCCGTTGGTGTGCGTTCTGAACATAAATGCTTTTGTTTGAAATCGTTTGATTTAGTTTGAGATGGTTTGATTTTCTGCTGTTAAAAATCGTTTGCAAAGATAAGATTTTTGGGTGGTAATTAACCTTGTCAATCTTGAAACTTAGGGATTGACAAGGTTAGGTGTGAATAGCAATGACGGTATGAAATCGTTTGATTCGGTTTGATTTTGCTGGTGATTGCTGGGAATGAAGGACGAACGAGGAAGCCATCTCTACTTATTTGCGTCAGCGTTTTCATATCAGGGATTTTGCATGGCGGCGGGAAGTTGGATAAGCAAAGTTTTTCAATTTAGACGGGTTTTTGAAAGGATTACCGCTTTGCGTGAGGGATTGGAATGGTGCGACCAAAGGGAGCAGTGCGGAGCGAAGCGGAGCACCGAAACGAAGTGGAGCCATGGAAAGCCCGACCTAGGGCAGACAGCACAAAATGTCAAAAGAAAAAAAAGAAAAAATTTATTAAAAACTCCGTGTTAGCCGTTGTTTGAAGCAAAAAAAGTAAAAAAAAAGAATTTGACAAAAGGTAAAATTTACTGCCATTTAGTACCATTTTGGTTCCTTTAAGATCACCTTTAAAAGCCAAAATTTAAGATACAATACCATCTCCAACGAAAAAACGCCAAAAAAATAAGTATTATAAGGTTTTTTGGCGTTTTTTATTGTGTTTAAAAAAGTATTTAAGACCATTTTAAAGACGTTTTAAATCAAAATTTTCGTCGCTTATCAAAAATCAAAATATATCAAGTGCGGTTAGATTAGGGGTTATGTTTGGGGTTATAAAAAAAATATAAATACGTACATAGAACAATAGTTAATCACTGTTTAATCGTAGTGAATTACATTAAAAAGGATTGAGTTATATGGGCAATGATGATGAAAATTAAGGCTTTTTTGAATATAAGTAACTCAAAAACAAGCGTTTAAAACATTGTGTTGTATCTAATACTAGCTTTTACCATTGCAATCGCTATAATATGCTTAACATCAATGTCTTTTGATTGATGGTGTTGGTTTTGGCTAACCAGTTTTACGAAATTTTCTCCTTTGTCAGATTTTTGCACATACTTAACTGTCACATATTCTTCCCAATGGTCTATTTTCACACTGAGAAGGTACATTTCACCAAAAAATATGTTTTCGACGGAGGTTTGTTTAAATAGAATGATATCTCCGGATTTTAACAATGGATACATGCTATCACCGGTTATGGGCAATGCACCATCGCATCTGGGAAGGTTAGGTATCTTAATAGTGTCAAGAATCTTATGAGACTTTCCACTATCGAATAGTTCGGTAAGACCGGCAGTAGCTTCCAGATCATATAAAGGCACTTCTTGAATGCCGATTATAGCCTCTTTGGTCTTCTTGGCACTATAAACTTTCATTGGCTCATTTACATGACCATTTTCACTTTTCAGAAGCATTTCGGGTGAAAGGTCCATAAGCCACATAGGATTGATGTCATTATATGCAGATAGAAACTTTTCTAAAGTATCAGTTTTAATTGTTGTTTTGGCTTTAAATGGCTTACTCAAACTTGCATTTGATAAACCAACCTCCCTTTCAGCAGTAGCTACAGGTATATTTTTAAAGTGAAGGTACTCTTCCAGTTTTGCAACAATATTTCTCATAAATTAAAATAATTTGAAAGTTTTCTATGATTTATTTGGTGAATAGAAAACTTTCTATTTATATTTGTCTTGTAATTAAGACAAAAATAAGACAAATGAAAATAAATAAAGTACGGGAAGCCGTAAAATGTGAAAAAGCACCCAAAATATATTTTGATCCTTCTACTCCAGAAGAGGAAAAATATTTGGTAACTCTTCAAGAGTTACTTAAGTCGAAAAGACGGGGTGATTGGGATCTGGCCGCTAACATTGCTAACATCTCCCGCTTTTCTGTTGAAAAAGCTTTTGTGAGAGTGTATTCCAAAAACCACACAGAAGCGGTCGCCGCTTTAAAGGCTGTCATTGAAAATCGCAGAAAACTTTTAAATCCATAAAATGAAAAAACTAATCTCACTTATTCCTTACAGAAAACACAGCTCCAACGTGATAAAATATTATTTACACGTCATTTTATTGGACTGGCATTTCGATTTTCACTTTAGAACTGATTTTAACCACTAAAATTTTACAGATGAAATTTACTCAAGAACAGGAGGCTATTTTAAAAATTTCCGAAAAGCTAAAAACCAAATTAGAGAAATTGGAAGAAACAATCTCTCAACGTGAAGACTATGTATGCGAAAAATCTGAAAAATGGCTGGAGTCATCAGCAGGTGAATCGTATCAAGAAAAAACAGAACAACTGGATGATACATGTAGCACAGTTCAAAATATAGTTGATGAGCTGGAAGATCTGGCAAGCCAGCTCGAAGATTTACAATAATCCCAAACGGTTTCTCAGAGGTTCGATTCCTCTGTTGGGAACAAATTAACAACCATTTAAACACCGTTTAAATCTATGTTTGAATACTATAACAATACTTTATGCGTCCAGGCTAATTGGCTATCTGAAACGGGTGTCATTTCCTATAATAACCTAAAGCAGTTAGCAAGTAAAGGTAAAATAAAGAAGGCTCGCAATGGTGGTGGGCTTGGCAATCCTGCCTTATATATCTACAGTTCACTGCCAGAACGTTTCAAAAATATCATCGAGCATGATTTAGGAATTAATCCACACCAGCAAAAAAGCACGATTCATTTTTCTGAGTTTCTAGCCTATGATGAAACGGCAGCTTCGTATTTTGCGAATTACGAACTTGAGGACGGCAGATATCTGTCAGAAGCGAATAGTGATGCTGTTGCACAGTACACGGCAAACGTTTCTATTTTCAATGCAATTACAAAGGTTTTGGCAAAAGTCATGTCCGCAAATCCAAAAATCAACAAAGCTGAATTATGGCAGAATATCGCCGAATCAGTTCACAATATCAGCGATGATTTAAGATTTAGATACCCGTTTGACCTTCCTGAAAATCCGCAAGCACTCCGTGCAAAGTATGAAGCTTGCATTCTGGAAAAATCAAACAAACGCTATCCTAGAATAGGCTTAGAAGGTTTAATTCACAATAACTATTGTAATAATCACTCTCTGAAGATATCACAGGAAGTTGGCGAATGGTTGATTGCTTATTATTCTTTACCCATCAAATGTTCTATCCCGGAACTTTTCGAAGCTTACGAAAAAAATAGACCCGTTACGGGATTTCCACGGCTTTCAGAAAGTGGAATTCAAAATTTCATTATGAAGCCCGAAAACGAAAGGATATGGTTGCGCCCACGCGATGGAAAGGAGGCATACATTAACAGATTTGGTCACACCATCAAGAAAAACAAAGAAACCCTATTCCCGAATGCACATTGGGCAATCGACGGGACCAAGCTTGACACCATTCATGTTAAGGATAACAAAAACAAGATGGGTGCAGATATGAATATCGATGTCGTAATCGATGTTTATTCAGAAAAAATACTCGGTTGGAGCTTATCAGAATCCGAAACCCACGTTGATCACTTCAAGGCTCTAAAGATGGCAGTAAACGATGCTTGTGCAAAACCTTATTTACTGACTTATGATGCGCAGTCTGGTCACAGAACCAAGAAAATGCAGGAACTGTACAGCAAGGTTGCCAACTCACACTATCACCACAAAGTCGGTAGGAAATCAAACCCTATAGAGCAGGTTTTTAACCGCTTTCAACAGCAGGTTATTGGTAAGCGTTGGTTTTCAGACAAACAGTCGATTAAAGCAAAGCAAAGCCGCTCACAGGTGAATGTAGATTTCATTAAGGAATTCAAAGATGCACTACCAACCAAAGATGAGCTTTACAAGCACTTCATCGTAATGGTCAACGAGTGGAACGGGATGAAACACCCACGGTTCAACAAATCTCGAAACGAAGTTTACGCGGCCAAGTCAGAACATACACAAGAACTTGATGCATTCGAACAAATCTCAATGTTCTGGCTGGAAGAAACCAAACCGAAGCTTTATAAACGTGAAGGAATGAAGCTGACCGTTTCCGGCGTTGATTACGACTTTGAAGTATATGACAAGGATAACCAGATCGACGAGGATTTCAGACAAAAATACGTGAACACAAAACTGATTGTCAACTATGATCCAGAATATTTAGATCAGTATATAAAACTGTATGAGCTGAACGAAAAAGGGCAAAAAGTATTTGTCGCTTACGCGCAGAAAAAACGGGAACACAGCCAAATGATGAAATTCTCTACTGAAGACAGTAAGGCACAAATGCTGAAAGATTTGGCGGTTAGAGACCGCGAAATGATGCGCGACTGGACAAGGTACCAGGAGATTGCAGAACGCACCGGAATTACACGAGAATCCCTCGTTGATGAGCAAAATGCAATGATTGTTGACAACTGGGAACTTGATGCGAAAATGCTTGCATACGGAACTAAAGAGGAGCAAATACAGACAAACAAAAAATCACTATTCGAACAAATAATAAGTAATTAGATATGAATCAAAAGGAAAAAATTGCAATCGTAGAACTCCTAAGAAACTACGTTGAACAAAAAGGAAGTCAAAACAAAGCATCTGCATCTTTGAAAGGTGTTTCCACTGCTGTTGTTTCACATTTATTGAGTGGCAACTGGGAACCATACTCGGATGATATGTTTCGAAGAGTAGGTGCACAAGTTGGGCACAATTCTAAGGAATGGCAATTTGTTGACACCACGAATTCTAAAACAATACTGACAAGAATTGATGATGCTAAGACCAATCATTTGGTTTTAAGTTTTATTGGCAATGCAGGTGCTGGAAAGTCTGAGGCTACTAAAAAATTCGCCTCTGAAAATAAAAATGTTTTTCGGGTAGAATGTGGACAGTATTGGGACAGAAGTTTTTTCCTTTCGGAAATCTTGATGCAAATGGGTTCTAAAGATTTCACTCCGAAAATTTCCCATATGATGCGTGACTTAGTGCGAAAAATCAAGGATTTAGAGAATCCACAATTGATATTAGATGAAATTGATAAAGTTCCCGATGATGTTTTTTTATTTCTCATCACATTGTACAACGAGCTATTCAAACATTGCTCTATAATCATTTTAGGCACTCATTTTCTAAAGAAAAGAATTGATGACGGTATCAGGTTAAGAAAAAAAGGATATGAGGAAATAAAAAGCCGATATGGCTCTTTTATCGAACTGGAGGACACTTCTGCAAGTGATGTAAAATTGGTAGCCGTTGGAAATGGCTTGAATGACGAAAGATTACTGAACAAGGTATCTATGTTATCAAAAGGTGATCTAAGAAAAGTGTACAACGCTGTAATAGCTTCAAGAATTGACGAAAAAGACAGATTAATAGTATGATGAAAGAGTATAGATATCATCCAGAAATAGAAGGTTTAAAAGTGAATGAGGACGGCTCTGAGGTTATATGGAATGAAAACCCTGTTAAAATAAAGGTAAGAGATAAAGGTTCCGAAAGGCACGCTCACAGGTTTTTCTACTTTAAAAACAAACAGATCGGTCTTGCAAAGCTAGTTTTAGAATGTTGGAAAGGTGTTACACCAGATCCGCAGCTCATGCCTAAGCACATCGATGAAGATCACAATAATTACCATTATTCAAACTTAATGTGGGGTCCAAAAGGCGGAAATAAAAAATTCTCTCCAAAGCTTAGCATGACTCAGACTGCTGAAATTTTGGAAAAATTAAAAGGCGGGCAATCCGGCAACTCTTTAGCCAAAGAGTACGGCGTTACAAGAACCGCGATTTACCAGTTGAGAAACAAAAACAAATAATATGGCGAATGATTTTTTCTCGGTAGAAGAGCTGGAAAGTACAAAGTTTAAAGATTTCAACTTCGAAGGAAAATGGGAGGCCTCATTTGGAAAACCGGAAGCACGTGGAGTTTGGATTATCTACGGGAAATCATTCAACGGAAAATCATCATTCATGATGCAGCTCGCAAAGTATCTCACCGGTTTCGTAAAGAACAAAGTTCTGATAAACACTTTGGAAGAGGGTAAAACGAAATCTTTCAAAATGAATGTGGAGCGATCCGGGATCAGTTCGGTAAAAGAAAAGGTTTTATTCGGCAACCGGGTGCCCATGGAAAAGATTTTCGAGCGTCTCGAAAAACAACGCAGTCCAGAAATTATCATGATTGACAGTTTACAATATGCGAAACTCAATAAGAAAGGTTTTGAAGAGTTGAGAGAGCGGTTCCGAAACAAGTTATGGATTTTTATTTCTCAAGCCGACAAAAGCGGAAATCCCAAAGGATCGCTGGCTGAAGATATAAAATTCGATGCTGATGTGAAGATCAAAGTTGAAGGTTTTAAAGCCTATCCCGAAAGCCGATACGGCGGTGGTAAAGAATATATCATCGATGCAGAACGCGCAGCAAGTTATTACGCCAAATTAGAATAAAAAACTATGACAGAAAATTACGAAGACAGATTCCTACAGCTCACTGTAGCTCTACAGTACGACAGTTACGGCGAAAAGTACCTCACGGACTTTGACCGGATGTTCATCCACCAGAACCGAAGCGCTCTGTTAAATAACAAAGATTACAAGTTACCGGAAAATGTGGAAGAAAAAATGAAAACAAAATTAATTTACATCACAAAATACAGCTGGGTAAGCCCCTTTTAAAAAATGAAAAATACAATAATAGAATTAGAAGACAACGGTCAAGACTTCTTAGAAATAGTATGCGACGAAAATGGTGAAATTATAGAAACGAAGCCTTTTCAATCTTCAATCTGGAAGGGCGGTTTTATTCCGATTAAATCACCGGACATGCTTTTACCCGGGTTGCCTTGTCCAATTCATAAGCCTCCACACATTAATTACGGTTTCCTAAAACACCGAATTAAAAATGTAACAACAAAAGAAAATTAACAATTTATTAGCAACAATATGACAACAATTGACATCAATGCTTTATCAGCAGACCAAAAAAAAGAGCTTCAAAAACAGCTCAGAGAGCAAGAAAAAGCAGAAAAAGAAAAGAGAGCAGCCGATCTAAAAGCTCTCGACGAATTGGCGGCTGAAACGCTGCCTGAATCTATGAGAATCCTTCGGGAAGCCTCAGAAACATTAGAGAAAGCAAAAGCAAAAGTTTTTTCTGATTTTGAAATCTATCTCAAACAAAAAATCGAGACTATCGGTATTAAAAGCAATCAGCAGACACACACCATCACAGTAGGTAATGAAAGCATAAGATTGGGTTACAGAATTACTGACGGTTATGGAGAAAATGCCTCCTATGGAATTGCAATGATACACAAGTTCATTGGGTCACTTGGAAAGGATGAAAACTCAAAGAAACTACTTTCAATGATCTACCGTCTATTACAAAGAAACGGAAAAGGCGATTTGGACAGCAAAAAAGTATTGGAGCTTCGTCAGATTGCAGATAAGGATTTCCCTCACACCGATTTTCAAAAAGGGGTTGAGCTGATTCAGGCAGAATATAAGCCAAAGCTTAGCAAATGGTTTATTGAGGCATCATACACCGACAAAACCGGAATAGAAAAGAATCTGCCGCTATCGATCACAAGCGCAGAACTTCCAGCGGATATGGATTTAACATTTTTATTACCATCCGAGTAAGTTATGGAAGCAATAATTTTATTAACAGTCGGATTATTAGCTCTTTTTGCAGGTATCTGCATAGGCGCAATAATTACCGTAATAACTGAGAGCTCGTTCCATCATTTGGAAGAAAAGGAGGTTCCTTATCCGATTTATAAGGGTATCCATGTCGATGTTAACGATTTTGATGATTGCGCAAAGGTTTTAATAAAATACCTCGCCGAGAATCATCATCCACACATGACGGTTATAGTGACCAGCACTAATGCACATCTTTTCGAAGGCGTTACAAGCACTGGCGAAGTATTAGAATATATTAAAGATTAAACAATTAATAATTTTTACAATGAACACATTAAAAATTGAAATTCCCGCAGGATTCAAAGTAGAATCTTTCGACGAAAAAAGCGGAACGGTAAAATTTGCACCACTTCCAAAAGACGTTACCGAAAGAATTAAAAGCATCGATGATGCTGTTGAAGAACTTGGCGAAAATGACTTAGAAGTTATTGAATTACGTAAACTTCAAAAAGCAGAAATAACCAGTCATATTTTAAAGAATCAAATGGCTGTAGTCATTATTAAGGCTCTAAATGAAGGCTGGGTTCCGGATTGGACAAATTCAAGCCAATACAAATATTTTCCCTGGTTTAAAATGTGTTCTTCGTCGGGTGTCGGTTTTTCGTGCACCGTCTGCGATGGCTGGAATACGCTTTCGCTTGTCGGTTCCCGCCTTGCCCTGAAAAATTCTGGTTTGGCAAAATATGCGGGAACTCAGTTTACATCAATATTTAAAGACTTTATGACAATTTAAAATTAAAATAGATATGAAAAAATTACCAAGTATTAAAGAAGCCTTCGAAAAAGAAGGATTGGACATCAACAAAATCGAAATCACTGGATGTCCGGAACGCCATGTTGAAGCTGCAAAAGCATTCATAAAGTTATGCGTTGGTCACGACGCAGTAAATCCAACTTGGAACCCCGATTATACAGATTATTCCCAAATAAAATATGAAAACTGGTGGAACATGGGTTCTTCGTCGGGTGTCGGTTTTTCGT
>NZ_JACBFP010000010.1 GCF_021401085.1 Chryseobacterium sp. R2A-55 | reverse complement strand
TTAGCACACAATCTAAGAAAGAAAGTTGCCTAAAGAGGACAACTTTTTCTTTTTCCAAAACAATGAAGATTGGTACTGCAATAAAAAATCCGCCTCAATTTTTGTTGTGAGACGGATTCTTCTATTTTTCTTATGTTTTCCACAGGATTACTCCGCCTTCGTCATTCTCTCTGCACGTTTTCTCTCTTCCTCAGACAAGATTTTCTTTCTCATTCTGATGAAATTCGGGGTCACTTCAATCGCTTCGTCGGCTTGGATGTATTCCATGCACTCTTCCAAAGAGAAAAGGATTTTTGGGGCAACTCCGGTGTCTTTGTCTTTTCCGGATGCACGCATGTTGTTCAACTGTTTTCCTTCCACGATGTTTACCACCAAATCGCCCGGTTTGTTTTGCTCGCCCACGATCATTCCTGCATAAACTTCTTCACCCGGATCAACAAAAAACCGTCCTCTGTCCTGTAATTTATTGATTGAATATTCCGTACAGGGTCCTTGAATTTTTGAAATCAAAACACCATTGCTTCTTCCCGGAATGGCTCCTTTGAAGGGTTTGTAATCCACAAAACGGTGCGCCATAATCGCTTCTCCTGCGGTTGCTGTCAGCATTTGAGAACGCAGTCCGATCAATCCTCTGGATGGGATTTCAAATTCCAAATGCTGCATTTCACCTTTGGTCTCCATGATGTACAAATCACCTTTTCTCTGGGTCGCCAAATCGATTACTCTGGAAGCAAATTCTTCCGGAACATCCACTACCATTGATTCGTAAGGTTCACATTTTTCACCGTCAATTTCTCTTAGAATAACTTGCGGCTGACCAATTGTCATTTCGTAACCTTCTCTTCTCATGGTTTCAATCAAAACCGAAAGGTGCAAAATTCCACGTCCGAAAACCAGGAATGTGTTCGCATCTTCGGTTTGTTCCACTCTTAGAGCAAGGTTTTTTTCCAACTCTTTTTCCAGTCTTTCTTTCAGGTGGTTGGAAGTTACATATTTCCCATCTTTCCCGAAGAAAGGGGAGTTGTTGATGGAAAAGGTCATGTTCAAAGTCGGTTCGTCAATTGCGATTCTTGGCAATGGTTCCGGATTTTCCATATCCACGAAAGTATCGCCGATTTGGAACGCGTCAAAACCTACGATTGCGCAAATATCTCCCGCATGAACTTCCTGCACTTTTTTCTTGCCCAGTCCTTCAAAAACATACAGTTCCTTTACCTTTCCTTTCACGATTTTTCCGCCTTCCTGCGCCAAACCGATCCATTGAGATTCTTTCACGGAACCTCTCGCCACTTTTCCGATCGCGATTCTACCTAAAAATGAGGAATAATCCAAAGAAGTAATCTGCATTTGAAGGTTTCCTTCCTCCGTTTTTGGTTCCGGAACATACTTTAAAATACCGTCCAACAAAGGCAAAATAGAATCTGCAGGTTCTAAACTGGTATTGAACCAACCTTGTTTTGATGATCCATAAAACGTCGGGAAATCCAATTGCTCTTCAGTTGCGTCAAGGTTGAAGAATAAGTCGAAAACCTGGTCATGAACTTCTTCCGGTCTGCAGTTTGGCTTATCCACTTTATTGATGACCACGATTGGCTTCAAACCTAACTCCAATGCTTTATGCAAAACGAATCTTGTCTGCGGCATCGGTCCTTCAAATGCGTCCACCAAAAGGATTACACCGTCTGCCATTTTCAAGACTCTTTCCACTTCACCACCAAAATCGGCGTGACCCGGAGTGTCGATCACATTAATTTTCGTGTCTTTATAGGTCACCGAAATGTTTTTTGAAAGGATGGTAATTCCTCTTTCACGCTCCAAATCATTGTTGTCCATGATTAAATCTCCGGATTCCTGATTGTCTCTGAAGATGTGGGTTGCGTGAATAATTTTGTCGACCAATGTAGTTTTTCCGTGGTCAACGTGTGCGATAATCGCAATATTTCTAATGTTTTGCATAATCATTTTTTGACGGTGCAAAAGTAGTGTTTTTTGACGGAATACACATTAATGCGTAAAGATTTAATAATATTTAAGATGAAAAATTAAAGAAAGTTAAATCAAAGTGAGAATTACGAATAAAGAGATACGAAATGTTACGGCAAAATGCAGAAGCGTTTCAAATAAAAAAACGGCTTTTTAGCCGCTTTATATTGATTTAAAAGTGTTTCTACTGTTGATTTAAAAAAGCATAAATCTCATCCTTCAAATGAACCCGCTTTTTCCGCAATTCCGTCAAATGTTCGTCTGTGGTGTGGTTTTCGCCGCCTTCTTCGTAATGGGTGATGAGCGCATTTACTTCCTCGTAATTCACATACAGGTTTCTAAATTTTTCATCCTCGGTTTTCAGATTCCTGATTTTGGCTTCATATTTTGGGAATTCGTGGGTTAAAGTATGATTTTCCATGACCTTAAAATTTGTTGGTTTAATGGAATAAAGTTAGGAAAAATTGTGGTTTTGGTCAATATGAAAATTGTCAGTAACCGATTGGCGGCTCAAAAACCGGGAATTCCACATATTATTTTTTAGTGTAAATGCGGATTTCCGAATTACTGTTTCCATGAAAACCTTTCTTGTTGACTTCCATTTTCGAGATGTTTTCCGGTGGAAGTTTCTCCATTTCCTCCTTGGTTACAGGTTTTCCGTCGATATAGATTTTCATTTCATTGTCGTTTCCGCTGGAACTGTTCAGGAAAATCATATTTGATTTTGAAAAATTCTTTTCAGTAACTTCCGCCGCTTTTTGGGCCTGCTCAATCTGCTTTTTGAATTCTTTGGAATTGACCAATTTTTCCGCTTCCTTCGCTGCTTTCTCTGCACCATTCGCAATCCGTTCGGCATTTTTTGCGGCAATTTCAGAGTTTTTCATCATCTCTTTAAACTGTTCAGAATTTTCAAAACCATCCCCATTGAACGTCAAACCCAGATTTCTCATTTTCATCTTAAATTCATTGCTGTTGTAAAATTTTTCCAGACTGGAATTTAATTTATCCAAATCAAGAAACTTTCCATCCAGCAATTTTTGGTTTTTCAGAAAAGCATCCGAATTAAAGATTCCTTCCATTTTTCTGCCCAGTTCATCCATCTGTTTTTCGACTCTCTTTAATTTTGGATCGTCGAAATTTTTGCTTTTTAAAAGTTTACGAAATTCTTCACCTTTTTTGCGGAGTTCCTCGCCAATTTTTCTGGCTTCCTCGCCTTTCAACTGCTGGAAATTCGTGAGCGGCTCAATTTCTTTTTGTTTTTCCTCAATCTGTTTTCTCAGGTTTTCTAAATCATTTTCGCTATTGATGAAAAGTTCGGGGTGTTTGCTGTATAAAGCGGTTCCGTCTTTTCCATAACCGATTTTTCCGTTGATAGAATCCAAAATGATAATTTGATTTCCTTCTGCAATTTTTGGATTTGAGGTTATTTCTACTTTTTTCGGCGAAATCGTATCATGCTTTGTGGCTTTACTTGAATTTTCAATTTTCAGGTCAGAAACCAGCTTTTCAATTTCTTTATTGGTTTCTTTAATCTCTTTATTTTTCGCATTTACCATATAGATAAATCCAAGAATAAACATAAGTGGCAACGCAAAAATTCTGCGCGCATAACTGAATTTTGTTTTTGACTTTTTTAGCATTGTTAATCGTTTTTTAAGATTGGAACTTAAGAACGGACTCGTTGCAGGAAACTGTTTTCCGGAAAAGTGACTTGCCAAAAGCATCTGCGCAAATGCCTTCGTGTCCGAGTTTTGTACCGCCTTTTTATCGGCGAGATATTCGTGAATCAGGTTGATTTCTTTCTTGATGAAGTGGAAAAATGGGTTGAACCAAAACAGAGAAGTGGCGATTTCTGTAAAAATCTTGTCCCAGGAATGTTTTTGCTCGATGTGGACCATTTCATGCTTTAAGATCTGGCGTCCCAAATCAGATTGAAGGTGAATGGAATCCCGCCAAAAAAGATTTCGGAAAAAGGAAAAGGGAGCTTCCTGCAAGTTGGTTTGGTAAAAGTTAATGCCCTCGAAACTTTCTTTAGAAAACTGCTTTTTGAACTGTTGAATTTTGACTAAACCATAAAATAGTTTCGCTAGAAAAAAGACAGAAACCAATCCAAAAAAGAGAGCAGCAAATTTAAAATAAATGAAATCATGGCTTGAATTATTTTCAGTATTAAAACTTTGTATTTTATTAATTAACAGATAAATATCTTTGTTTACCTCAAGTGAAAAATAGCTCACTTTAAGTAAAGGCAAAAGCAAACTCACCAACAAAACCGACAACAAATAAAACCGGTTGTAGTGATGGAAAGTCTTGTCTTTAAGAAACAACCGATAGTACAAAAACATTACACCGGAGGATAAAATAACTTTGCCGAAATAAAGAAGGGTTTCCATTTTTTTTATTTTTTATTTTAAAGGGAAAAGAGCATAGAGAATAGACTTACATTCTGGTCAGTGAATGACTTCTATAGTTTTTAGCAACCTTTTTTCAAGTTCAATATTTTCTTTTACGATTTAGAGCTTCCAGAAAAAACATCAGGAATAGACTTTCTGAATTGCCTTTGATTATCGTCGAACAGGAAGTCTAGGTTTTTTCTTCTTTTCTCTATTTTCCTTTTAATTCATTCAAGAGCATTTCCAAATCTTCCACGCTCATTTCATTTTTCTCTACAAGGAAAGAAACCGCGTTTTTGTAGGAACCTTCAAAGTAGTTTTTCACCAAGCTTTTCATGGATTTCCCACTGTATTTTTCCTTGGAGATCACAGGAAAATACTCATGCTGTCTCCCGTAAACTTTATAATCCACGAATTCTTTGTCCTTCAACACCTTGAGAATCGTGGAAACGGTATTCGTGTGCGGTTTTGGTTCTGGGAATTTGTCCAGAATATCTTTAAGAAAGGCTTTCTCCAAATCCCATAAATATTGCATGACTTGCTCTTCGGCTTTTGTCAGTTGTGGAATCCTCATATCACTATCTATTTAGTGATACAAATGTAGCAATTAATTCTCAACTTACAACTATTTTTTTAGGGATAACAAGTTTTTAAAATTAAAGTATTGATAATCCACATCAAAACTTCATCTAAAATTTAATTTTCCCTAAAATTTAATTGTTAAAAAACTGCTAAAATTGTTCATTTCCCACACAACGGAATTATTATTGTTGATGAAGAATCAATCACAAAAAAGAAAATTATGAATACCAAAAGACTATCAGCAGCGATGGAAAAAGCGTTGAGCGATCAAATGAATGTGGAAGATTTACAGTCCCATGTTTATCTTTCTTACGGAATTTGGGCCACAGACAAAGGATATCAGGGAATTGGAAGTTTTCTTTTCCGGCATGCGCAGGAAGAAAGAAATCATGCAATTAAATTTATGCGGTATATTTTGGACCGTGGCGGAAAACCAACCATCGGCGCCATTCCAAAACCTGGAGCAGACCCGAAAAATTTGACAGATTGCTTCAACAAAGTCTTCAAGCACGAAGTTGAAAATACCACGGCAATCTACCAATTGGTGGATTTGGCATTAGAAGAAAAAGATTGGGCAACCTGGAATTTCCTTCAATGGTTTGTAAAAGAGCAGATTGAGGAAGAAACTTTAGCAATGAACCTCATCGACCAGCTCCAAATTGCAGGTGGCGAAAAAGCATCGGACGAATCACTGTTCAATCTGGACAAAACGCTGCAAAGTGCACCAGATGATGCAGATGATGCACGAAATGCCACCGCCGAAAATCCATAAATAGTATTCGGTTTTGTATAAAATCTGCCATCAAAAGCAGATTTTTGTTTTTAAAAACTGCACTTAAAATACTATCTTTGCACACTTTAATTTTAACTGCAGAGAACTTTCCGATCATTTCCGGGAGCAACTGCCAAAAGAATCACCAGTATGAAGTGTGGAATCGTAGGTCTTCCCAATGTAGGAAAATCAACCCTTTTTAATTGTTTGAGCAACGCCAAGGCGCAATCGGCAAATTATCCGTTTTGTACGATTGAACCCAATCTGGGAACGGTTTCTGTGCCGGATCCCCGACTTTTTGAACTTGAAAAACTGGTCAATCCCGAAAGAGTTTTGCCTGCAGTGGTGGAAATTGTGGACATCGCAGGTTTAGTGAAAGGCGCCTCCAAAGGAGAAGGTTTGGGAAATCAATTCCTGGCAAACATCCGCGAATGTGAAGCAATTATTCATGTTTTGAGATGTTTTGACAACGGAAACATTATTCACGTAGAAGGTTCCGTGGATCCCATTCGCGATAAAGAAATCATCGATATCGAACTTCAGTTGAAAGATCTGGAAACTTTAGGAAAAGCGGTGGACAAAGCTAAAAAGTTCATCAAATCGGGAAAAAAAGAAGATGTTTTGACTTATGAAACCTTGCAAAATCTTCAAAAATTTGTGGAGGACGGCAAAAACGCAAGAGAATTTCCGGCGGATGATTTTGCACAATCGGTGATTGATGAAGTGCATTTGCTCACTAAAAAACCCGTTCTTTATGTTTGCAATGTGGATGAAAACTCCATCAAAAACGGAAACGAATGGATTCCAAAAATTGAGGAAATGGCGAAAAATGAAGGAGCAGAAGTGGTAGTTCTTGCAGCACAAATTGAAGCCGACATCAACGAATTGGAGACTTTCGAGGAAAGACAAATGTTCCTGGAAGAACTGGGCTTGGAAGAACCGGGAGTAAACCGACTCATCCGAAAAGCCTATGAATTGCTGCATCTTCAGACTTATTTCACAGCAGGAGTGAAGGAAGTTCGCGCATGGACCATCGGAAAAGGATGGACCGCACCACAAGCGGCGGGAGTTATTCATACCGATTTCGAGAAAGGATTTATCCGCGCAGAAGTCATTAAATATGAAGATTTTGTGAAGTATGGTACCGAGGCAAAAGTGAAAGAGGCAGGAAAAATGGGTGTTGAAGGAAAAGAATACATTGTGCAGGACGGAGATGTGATGCATTTTAGGTTTAATGTTTAGAAAAAGAGACAATCAATGATACTGAGAGTGAACAGAAATGTTCGCTTTTTTTGTGTCAATTTTTTCTTAATTAAATGATAAAAGTGCGTTAAATTAACATACATCAAATGGTGTCAGAATTTAAGTCCTTAACTTTACATAAAGTTCTTTATAGCTTATTGGGCTAGATTTCTCAATGAATACCTTATAAAAATAAATCATATGAAAAAGTTAGAAAACAAAGTGGCGATTATCACGGGAGCTGGCTCCGGAATCGGAAAAGAAACCGCATTATTGTTCGCCAAAGAAGGCGCAAAAGTAGTGGTGAGTGACATTAATGAAGCCCATGGAAACGCTGTGGTGGATGAAATCAAAAACAGTGGTGGCGAAGCACTTTTCATAAGAGCTGATTCATCCAGCCCGGAAGACCACAAAAATCTTGTAAAAGAAACCGTGAAAACTTTCGGGAAATTGGATATTGCCGTAAATAACGCAGGGATAGGTGGTGAAGTCAATAAAGTGGGCGATATGTCAGTGGAAGGTTGGAAAAAAGTAATTGACATCAATCTTTCTGGAGTTTTTTATGGGGTGAAATACCAAATACCTGAAATGGTGAAAAATGGCAGCGGAAGCATCATCAATATTGCATCCATTCTGGGGCAGGTCGGTTTCGCGAATTCCGCCGGATATGTTGCCGCAAAACACGGTGTGGTGGGACTCACCAAATCCGCAGCATGGGAATATGCTCCTGAAAAAGTCCGTGTGAATGCGGTGGGTCCCGGGTTTATTTATACTGGATTGGTCAACGAAGAGGCGATGGGCAAAGAAGCCCTAAATTATTTGGAAACCAAACATGCTTTCGGCAGACTTGGTGAAGCACGGGAAGTCGCCAATCTGATCCTTTTTCTAGCGTCCGACGATGCCTCCTTTGTTACCGGCTCATATTATCCCGTTGATGGCGGATATTTGGCAGTATAATCTAAACGGATATTATTCAGGGCAGATCATCACGATCGACCGAGGTTAAAGAAATATTTACGAAAATTCATAATTGAGTATTAAATTAAAAAATAATAAAATGGCAAAAAAAATAGGGGTAATCATTGGAAGTTTAAGAAAGGATTCATTTAACCGAAAAATTACTAAAGAGTTGATCCGGTTGGCTTCTGATCGTCTTGAAATGGAAATTATAGAAATCGGAAATCTGCAACTTTATAACCAGGATCTGGACGAAAATCCGCCGAAGGAATGGGTCGATTTCCGCGAAAAAATTAAATCCAAAGATGGTATTTTAATCGTTTCACCGGAATACAACAGAACCATACCCGGAGTTTTGAAAAATGCGATTGATGTTGGCTCAAGACCCTACGGAAAAAATGTGTGGGATGGAAAACCGGGCGCTGTGGTTACTTCTTCAATGAGTTCATTGGGCGGATTGGCGGCAAATCACCACATCCGGCAAGCGTTTGTTTTCGTGAACGTTCCTTTGATGCAGCAACCTGAAGCCTATATCGGAAATGTGTAGGAAATCTTCCAAGAGGATGGCAAGACTTTCGTGGCAGAAACCGAGAAGATACTTAAGAAATTCATCGATTCTTATGAAAACTGGGTGCATCAATTTTAATTGTCTTTTCAAATAACTTAAAAGAATCTGCACATTTCCTTTGCAGATTTTTTCTTGATGTAGATCAACTTCTGGAATTCATTTTAAACCTAATTTTGCTGAAAATATTCAGGGGTGAAGAAAAATAGCGACTTCGGTTTAATGATTTTGCGTGTGGCAATAGGAATATTGATGTTGTGGTAGTCATTACCGCTGCAATGGACAAAATAGGCACTCTGACGGAAGTTGGTGCCTGGTCATTGGAAGTTCAGGCATTGTTCTTCTTCGCTGCCGTGGCTTTGTTTTTCACAGGTGGTGGAAAATATGCGGCATCCACAAAAAATACTTGGGATTAAGTTTAGTTTTTTAATAGTTTAGTTTGAAAACCGGCTCTTTTTGGGAGTCGGTTTTTTGTCACTATAGATTAATCCTTGTGGTCTTTATTTTAAGGCGAAAAATAGAGAAAAACCATTAAAATTTTCAGGATTTTAGAAGCGTATTTCTTTATTTTAAAATCATGATGTTTCTCATATTTAGACACTTAATGAGATATCTCATAACAAAATATTCAGCGAAAATATGATTACGATCATAAATTTGCACCAGGCTTTCGAAAGAGAGACCTCCAAAAAAATGAAATTTTGTCCTTTTCTGCTGATTTTATTATTTATTTGAATAATGTCAATGCACAGGAATCCGTCTCAAAAAATAACGAGAGTTCAGTTTAGCGCCCAGCTATTTTAATAACTCAATTTTATGATATAAGAACAAATGTCTGCTGAAAATTTTACTAAAAGTTTTTAGAAAATTAATTATTTTTAATAATGCAAATTTCATGATGAAAAAAGTATTAACTTTAATATTGCTATTGTCGGGTATTTTTACTTTTTCCCAACAGGACACGCTGAAAAACCTTGCCCCGATAATTGCTAACCCGATGAAAATCAGTTTAAGCGTCACTTACGTTACACAGCATTATTGGCGAGGAATCGGAAGAGGTGGACTTTTTGGGAAAGCACCTTCTTTCGAAACGCAAATCACCATGATGAAAAACCGCTGGACCTTCGGAATATTTGCAGGTGCCTCTCTTGACAATATTTACAAAACGGTGATGCCGTTTGTGATCTACAAAGTTACACCCGAGTTTTCTGTGGCGCTGCAGGATATGTTCTCACCGGGAACCAATTTTTGGAACTCAAAACCTTTGGATTTCGACATTATTACCTCTAAACATTTTGTCGATTATTATATGGTTTACCGTTTTAAAGGTGTGCCGATTCAGCTGAAATGGGCATCCATAGTTTTGGGTAAAGATCCTAATGAAAACGGAAAACGTAATTTTTCTAGCTATGCGGAAATTTCCTCGGGTTTCAAGGTCAATAAGTGGCAGTTTGACGGATATGTGGGCGGAACACCTTGGAAAGGACTTTATGCCCAAGAAGCTGGAATTATTAATCTGGAAGCTAAGGCACAATATAATTTCGCAATCAGTGATAGTTTGCCCTTCCCAATTTTTGTGAAGGTGGCACATAACCCAAGCGCAAAAACACAGCACTTTATTGCAGGCTGTACTGTGATCCTTCCCTTGAAATAAAAAAAAACATCATGGAAAATAGACTTTCGACCCCGGGCAACAAAAGGATCCTGACTGGATTAATCCTCGTAGTGCTTACTTTCTGGTTATTTGCCAATTCGATGATGAATATTGCTCCCACAGGAAATCTGACTCTAACTTTAGTCTGTGTTTTCGCATGGGTTACTGCCAAATTTCACAAATCAATACCAAAAAAATTACGGTAAAACAACTCAATAATAAAAAAATATAATTAATTACAATATGCAAACAACAGTAGCAACACAAGTTTACAAAGGCAATGACCGCCTTCTGTATGGAATCATTTTAGGGGTCTTGGCATTTTGGTTATTCGCGCAAACCACTTTGAATATCAATGTGGGAATGGCGAAAGATTTAGGAATGGAACAGAATATGATGAATATTGCTGTTTCAATTACATCACTTTTTTCCGGCATTTTTATCGTTGTTCTTGGTGGGCTTGCCGATAGAGTGGGCCGCGTGAAAATGGTGCTTATCGGTTTCGTTTTCAGTATTATAGGTTCTGCGTTGGTAGCCTTAACGCCGTCTGGTACCTTGGCTACTCCAGTTTTGATGACGGGTAGGATTTTTCAGGGGCTTTCCGGAGCATCATTAATGCCCGCTTCTTTAGCATTGGTAAAGGCCTATTGGGAAGGAGCAGGAAGGCAGAGAGCCATCAGTTTATGGTCTATAGGTTCATGGGGAGGTTCAGGTTTCTGTGCACTTTTCGGCGGTCTGGTCGCATCAAATTTTGGTTGGCGATATATTTTCTGGGCAACTGTAGTCGTTTCTATCATCGGATTTTTGATGGTGAAAGGCACTCCTGAAAGCAAAGGCGAAGTAAAATCAGATTATAAATTTGATTTGGTCGGCGTAATTTCATTTATGTTTTCCATTATTGGTTTAATGTTGTTTTTGACGAAGGGAAGCACATTTGGCTGGACGAGCGTTACTACATTAGGACTTTTAGCAGTATTTGTAATATTTGGCTACATTTTTTATAGGCTGGAATCAAAAAACGTCAATGCTTTTGTAGATTTCAAACTCTTCAAAAACCCGATTTTTACCGGTTGCACTATTTCCAACTTTTTGCTGAATGCCACAGCAGGTATTTTGATCGTTTCCCTTGGATTGGTGCAGCTAGGCGGTAACTTAACTTCACAAGCTGCGGGACTGCTGACTTTGGGTTATGCCATTGCCATTGTAGCTTTCATTAGAGTGGGTGAGAAACTGTTGCAGAAATTTGGCGCTCGAAAACCCATGATTTGGGGTTCACTTATTGTAGGTCTATCCATTATTCTGTTGATGTTCACCAATACGATGATTGGTACCTATGAAATTCTGGCAGTGGTGGCTTACACCCTTTTTGGTTTAGGATTGGCATTTTATGCAACCCCTTCCACGGATGCGGCATTATCTAATTTACCTGCAGACCAGTCTGGATCAGGAGCCGGTATCTACAAAATGGCTTCATCTTTGGGTGCTGCGCTTGGAGTTGCAGTTTCAGCAAGTATTTTCACCGCTGTAAGCGGAATTGGAAGTCCTATCGACTGGTTAAACGGAATGGTAGATTATGTGGGTCGGCAGGATAATGTGGTAATAAGGCAGGCCGCAATGATTGCATTGGGGCTCAACCTTGCAATGGTTGTTTTAGCCATTATTTCCATTATGAAAACAGTACCAAAAGGCAAAAAAGCAGAATAAATCATATTATACAAAAAACTGCCATTTCAAAGAAATAAGAGATCAATATTTCTTTGACTTTGCATCTTTTAAAAATCAAACCCTAAAAAAAATGTAAATAAAATGAGTACAGAAGTTTTAGAAAAAATCACATCGGAAAATAATATCCTAAAATCCTGGATGGAACACATGCACCAGATGCCGGAACTGGCCATGAGTGAAACAGAAACCGCAAAATTCATTGTGCAACGCCTACGGGAAATCGGTACATGGGAAATTGTGGAAGGTGTGGGAAAAACCGGAATTGTAGCTTCAATGACAGTTGGAGACAGTGACAAATCGATCGGCTTAAGGGCAGATTTTGACGCGCTCCCTATTGTGGAAGACAACGATCTGCCATACAAAAGCAAAGCAGAAGGAAAAGCACACCTTTGTGGTCATGATGCCCATACTACCATGCTTTTAGGTGCTGCAAAATATTTGGCTGAAACCAAAAAATTCAATGGAACCGTTCGTCTATTTTTCCAACCTGGCGAAGAAACCATGGAAGGAGCACCTGCAATGATTGCAGACGGACTTTTTGAAAGATTTCCGGTGGATTCCGTTTTCGGTATGCACAATATGCCAGGACTTGAATTAGGAAAATTCTATTTCAACACAGGAAAATTTATGGCTGCAGTTGATAATTGGGAAATTGAAATCACCGGAAAGGGTTCACACGGATCAATGCCCGAACTGGGAATCGACCCCATTGTTTGTGGATCCTCACTGGTAATGGCGCTGCAGACTATAGTTTCCAGAAATCTCTCGCCGTGGCATAATTCAGTGGTCAATGTGGGCTCTTTCCAATCCGGAATTGCCGGAAATGCTGTTCCGCAAAAAGCGATTCTTCGGTTAAGCATTAGAAATATGGACCCCGATGACCGAAAAATGGTCCTCGATAAAGTGCGTAAGATCACTAAAGCACAGGCAGAATCCTTTAATTGCGAGGTGCAAATCCGCGAAGGAATTCCGGGAACGGTCCTGGTAAACACAGACGAAGAAACACATTGGGCTGCAAATGTAGCCAAAGAAACTTTTGGTGCAGATCACGTTTTCACTGATGCACATCCGTATATGGGAAGCGAGGATTTTGCCTTTATGCTGGAAAAAAAGAAGGGAAATTACTGCATGGTAGGTAATGGCGACACTTTCATGGTACATCACCCGAAATACGTTTTCAATCAGGAACTCTTGCCGGTGGGAGCAACATATTGGGTGGCACTGGTAGAAAATTATCTGCAGTAACGAAATCCAGAAGCAGAACGGAGCCGTGCGAAAGTGCGGCTTTTCTTTTTAAAGTTTGTAAAACTTTTCCACAATATTTTAAATATAATTTTCCTTTCGCTATTTTTGTGGGTTACTGAAAGAAAACAGAGATCCGCCTATTCAGCGGAACATCCTAATATGAGCGAAAACAATACTGTAAACTATACTGACGATAACATCAGAACCCTTGACTGGCAGGAGCACATCCGTCTTCGCCCAGGAATGTATATCGGAAAACTTGGGGATGGATCATCTGCTGACGATGGCATCTATATCTTGCTCAAAGAAATCATTGACAATTCCATCGATGAATTCGTGATGAAAGCAGGAAAAAAAATCGAAATCAAAATCGATGAAGGCAAAGCAACCATCCGTGATTTCGGGCGGGGAATTCCGCTGGGAAAAGTCGTGGACGCGGTGTCAAAAATGAACACCGGAGGAAAATACGATTCGAAGGCGTTCAAGAAATCGGTCGGTCTGAATGGAGTGGGAACCAAAGCTGTGAATGCACTTTCAGATTATTTCAAGGTAAAATCTGTGAGAGACGGAAAAATGAAAATGGCAGAATTCTCCAAAGGAATCATTACCGAAGATTACGAAGAAGTGGATTCCACGGACCGAAACGGAACCGAGATCACCTTTGTCCCGGATTCCACAATTTTCACCCATTTCAAGTTCAGAAAGGAATACATTGAAAAAATGCTTAAAAACTATTGCTATCTCAATCCGGGATTGAAAATAGTTTTTAATGGCGAAACCTATTTTTCCGAAAATGGGTTAAAAGATTTGCTGGAAGAGGAGCTTGAAGGCGAGATCCTTTATCCAATCGTTCACCTGACTGATGAAGACATTGAGGTTGCCATCACACATTCAGACAAATCGCAGTCTGAAACGTATTTTTCTTTCGTTAACGGACAATACACTACACAAGGAGGAACCCACCTGAATGCCTTTCGTGAAGCTTATGTGAAAACAATCCGGGAATTCTTCAATAAAAATTTTGAGGCGGCAGATATTCGGAAATCTATCATTGCCGCAATCGCAGTGAAGGTGATAGAACCCGTTTTCGAATCACAGACCAAAACAAAACTGGGTTCCAATGAAATGGAACCTGGTAAAGAAACCGTAAGAAGTTTCATTACCAATTTCCTGAAGAATAAACTCGATAATTTTCTCCATAAAAATCCCGAAATTGCGGAAGCCATCCTTAAAAAAATCATCATTTCTGAACGGGAAAGAAAAGAGCTCTCAGGAATTCAGAAATTGGCCCGAGAAAAGGCAAAGAAAGTATCGCTGCACAACAAAAAACTGCGTGATTGCAGACAACATTACAACGACCAAAAAGCCGACAGAAAAGCGGAAACCATGATTTTCATTACGGAAGGGGATTCCGCCTCAGGTTCCATCACCAAGACCCGCGATGTAGAAACGCAGGCCGTATTTTCTCTGAAAGGGAAACCACTGAATTGTTATGGGTTGACGAAAAGGGTTGTTTATGAAAATGACGAATTCAACCTGCTTCAGGCAGCTTTAAATATTGAAGATTCATTGGAAGATTTGCGTTATAACCACGTCATCATCGCTACTGACGCAGATGTGGACGGAATGCACATCCGGCTTTTGATGATTACTTTTTTCCTGCAGTTTTTTCCCGATTTGATCAGAAACGGACATCTGTACATTCTGCAAACACCTTTATTTAGGGTGAGAAATAAGAAAGAAACCAGATATTGCTACAATGAAGCGGAAAGGGTACTCGCACTTGAAGAACTTGGGAAAAATCCGGAAATTACCCGGTTCAAAGGTTTGGGAGAAATTGATCCGGGCGAGTTCAAAGTCTTTATCGGAAAAGATATCCGGCTGGAACCCGTCGTTTTAGGTAAAGATCAGACCATTGATCAGCTCTTGGAGTTCTACATGGGTAAAAACACGCCAGACAGACAAACTTTTATTTTAGAAAACCTGGTCGTTGAAGATCCAGATATCGACAAAAAAAAGGCATCAGAGGAAGCTTAAAAAAAGACCGAGAAATGAGGTTAAACAACAATAAAAAGGCAGGTTTTTTATATGTATTGAATTCGGTCGTGCTGCTGATTTTGTATTTGGGGATCGCTTTCTTTGTTTTTAAACATTACCAAATTCACCTTTTTGGATGGGAAAGCATATTGCTGATCTCAGTTCCTGTTTTATTTGTTTTGGTGCTTCTGATCCGCGGAAGGCAGATTTTTGAATATGATAGTGATGGTGAAGCTTTGAATTTCAGAAATAGAAATATATTAAACTTTTTGAACAAGCCGCTTCGCGACGAGTTTCCGAAATATAAACTTTTAAAATTTGAATTTGTTAATGCTTTGTTATTTAAACGATTATACATTACCATTTCAAGCAAAAAAAACAACTTAATCATACTCAAATATGATGTTTCTTATCTGTCCCGAAAAGAATTGACGGATTTGAAAATTTCATTAAGTAAAGTCATTAAAACCAATAAAGAAAGAGAGAAAAATAGTTGATGGAAGAACAAGAAAATCCGCAAGGAGAATCACTGAAAAAAGTTTCCGGTCTATACAGGGACTGGTTTTTAGACTACGCATCATACGTAATTTTGGATCGTGCGATTCCCTCCATTTTTGACGGTTTCAAACCCGTACAGCGCAGAATTATGCATTCCATGCGCGAACTGGAAGATGGCCGATACAACAAAGTGGCAAACATTGTGGGGAATACCATGAAGTACCATCCGCACGGAGATGCTTCCATTACCGACGCCATGGTGCAGATTGGGCAAAAGGAACTTTTGATCGACACGCAGGGAAACTGGGGAAATATATACACCGGGGATTCAGCCGCTGCAGCCCGATATATCGAGGCAAGACTTACTCCTTTCGCTTTGGAAGTGGTTTTCAACCCAAAAACAACGGCATGGGTAAAGTCTTATGACGGGAGAAACAACGAGCCAATAGACCTTCCCGTAAAGTTTCCATTGCTTTTAGCACAGGGAGTGGAAGGAATCGGAGTCGGACTTTCGACCAAAATCATGCCCCACAATTTCATCGAGTTGGTCAATGCTTCGATTTCTTATCTAAAGGGAAAGAAGTTTGAACTGTTCCCGGATTTTCAAACCGGCGGAATGTTGGATGTCTCCAATTACAACGACGGAGAGCGAGGAGGAAAAATCCGTGCTAGAGCCCGAATCATCCAAAAGGACAAGCACACCCTTTGCATAAATGAGCTTCCTTTCGGAAAAAATACTGGCGATTTGATCGATTCCATCATTAAAGCTAATGAAAAGGGGAAAATCAAAATCAAAAAAATCGAGGACAACACTTCTGACCAGGTCGAAATCAACATCCTGCTGAATAATGACGTGTCACCGGATAAGACGATTGATGCACTGTATGCGTTTACCGATTGTGAAATCCCGATCTCACCCAATGCCTGTGTCATTGTGGGCGATAAACCGGAATTCCTTTCCGTTTCGGAGATTTTAAGGCGAAATACCGATCACACCGTTTCTTTGCTTAAAAAGGAACTGGAAATCGAACTCCACGAACTCCAGGAAAACTGGCATTTTTCTTCACTGGAAAGAATCTTCATCGAGAACAGAATTTATCACGATATTGAAGAAGTGAAATCCTGGGAAGAAGTCATCAAAACCATCGAAAATGGATTGAAACCGCACACCAAACATTTGCTGAGGGCGGTTACAGAAGAAGACATTACCCGATTAACCGAAATCCGAATTAAGCGAATTTCCCGTTTTGATCTGGACAAATTCAAGGAAAACATTTTGGCTTTGGAAGGAAAAATAGAGCAGGTGAAACATCATCTCGCCAATTTAATTGCTTACGCCATTGATTACTACACCAATATTTTAAAGAAATACGGAAAAGGAAAAGAGCGAAAAACCGAATTGAGAATTTTCGACACCATCGATGCCACCAAAGTAGCGGTAGCCAACGAAAAATTCTATGTAAACCGGGAAGAAGGATTCATTGGAACTTCACTGAAAAAAGATGAGTTTCTTTTTGACTGCTCAGATATTGACGACATCATCACCTTTCAAAAAGATGGAACCATGAAAGTGGTGAAAGTTGAAGCCAAAACCTTTATCGGAAAAAATATAGAACATGTGGCTGTGTGGAAGAAAAATGACAAACGCACTGTTTACAACATGATTTACCGCGAAGGAAGAGACGGACCTTGCTACATGAAGCGTTTTTCGGTAACCGGCGTCACCAGAAACACGGACTATAAATTAGCTTCAGACAAAAAAGGGTCTGAAATGCTGTATTTCTCAGCAAATCCAAATGGCGAAGCGGAATTGGTGACAGTACTCCTTAAACCGAACGCCAGAATCCGAAAGAACAAAATCGATATCGATTTCAGTGAATTGGCAATCAAGGGCAGAGATTCCAAAGGAAATCTGGTGACCAAATATGCCGTGAAAAAAGTAGATTTGAAAGAAGAGGGACTTTCTACTTTGGCACCAAGGAAAATCTGGTTTGATGATACAGTTCGAAGGTTGAATGCCGATTCCCGGGGAACTTTACTGGGAACATTTAAGGGCGACGATAAAATACTGACCATCAATTCGCAAGGTGAAGCCAAATTAGTCACCTTCGATTTGAGCAACCGATTTGACGATGAATATCTGATTTTGCAAAAATGGAATCCGGAACAGCCGATTACCTGCATCTATTTCGATGGCGAAAAAGGAATCTATTTCATCAAGCGGTTTTTATTGGAAAACACCACCAATATTCAAAACTTCATGCCGTCTGAACACTCCAAATCGTTCATCGAAAATGTGATCGTGGCAAATAATTCCACTGCTGAAATCGTTTTCGCCAAAGACAAAGGAAAAGAGAAGGAACCAGAAATCATCAATATTGACGAATTCATTGGAATAAAAGGAATTAAGGCGATTGGCAACCAATTCATTAAAGAAAAGGTAAAAGCAATCAACATCACCATTCCGGAACCGGAAATCAATTCAGTTTTCAATGAGGCGGAATCCACCGAAGGTCATCTTGCAACTGGAAACCACGACTTGAACAACGAGGATTTCCCGGAAGAAGGCACAATTGGAAGCTTGTTTGATGAGGAATAACTTTGTTAGCGCTTCAAGCGCTAACAATGCTTTAATTACCCAATCTGCACATTTTCCAGACACTCCTTCAGTCTTCTCATTGCTTCGCGCAGATTTTCCTCTGAAGTGGCATAAGAAAAACGGATACAATGTGGATTTCCAAATGAAACTCCGCCCACTGTTCCCACATGCGCTTCATCCAAAAGGAACATCGCAAAATCATCGGCATCTTTGATGTAGGTCCCATTCAACGTTTTGCCGCAATAATAGGAAATATCAGGGAAAAAGTAAAATGCCGCTTTCGGATAATTAATCTTAAAATGGGGAACCTCCTTCAGCAATTCGTAAACGATTTCCCGGCGTTTCCCGAATTCCTTAATCATATAATCATATTCCGAAGGATCGGTTTTCAAAGCCTTTACAGACGCTTTTTGAGCCACCGTGTTCGGTCCGGAAGTCATCTGTCCCTGGATTTTTTCGCAGGCTTGAGCCAACCAGTTTGGACACGCTGAATAACCGATTCTCCAACCGGTCATGGCATAAGCTTTAGACATTCCGTTGATTACTGCGGTTTGCTCATAAACCTGCGGAAATTCCGCAATTGAAGTATGTTTTCCGTCATAATTGATCCGTTCATAAATTTCATCGGAAATGATTGTGATCTGCGGATATTTCGCAATTACATTCGCTATTTTTTCAAGTTCCTCATAAGTGTAGAAACTTCCCGAAGGATTGCACGGTGAAGAATAGAGGAGTGCCTTTGTTTTTGGCGTGATTGCTTTTTCAAGTTGTTCCGCCGTCATCTTAAAATCGTTTTCGATAGAGGTTTCCACAAAAACGGAGGTTCCGCCCATCATTTTTACCATTTCATCATAACTCACCCAGTACGGAGCCGGAAGAATCACTTCGTCGCCGTCATCAATGATCGAAGCCAAAACGTTCAGAATGGATTGTTTGGCACCGTTTGAAACACAGATTTGTTTTGGGAGATAATCCAGGTTGTTGTCGCGCTTCAGTTTTTCGCACACTGCTTCCCTCAAATCCAAAAATCCCGGGACAGGGGAGTAATGACTGAAATTATTATCAATGGCGTCAAAAGCGGCCTTTTTAATGTTTTCCGGCACGTCGAAATCGGGTTCCCCCAATGTCAAACTGATCACATCGATTCCTTTTGCTTTCATTTCTCTCACCTTGTTGCTCATCACGAAGGTTTGTGAAAAACTCATCCTTTGCAACCGTTGCGAATATTTTTCCATAAGATTTTTAAATGTTTCCAAAGGTAAATTCTTTTTTTAAGTTTTCAAAACCATAAAATATAGTTTCATTTATTTAATTTTGCCAGAAATCCATAGAAATGCCTGATCAACTCGTAAAAAAATATTTCCCGGACCTTTCCGAAGAACAGAAAAACCAGTTTCAGAAATTGGGAAAATTGTATTCGGAATGGAATGAAAAAATCAACGTCATTTCCAGAAAAGACATGGATTCACTCTATGAAAAGCACGTGCTACATTCGCTCGGAATAGCAAAGGTAATGGAATTCGCACCCGGAACAAAAGTTTTGGATATAGGAACTGGGGGCGGTTTTCCGGGAATTCCTCTGGCGATTCTTTTTCCGGAAGTCCAGTTCACGCTGGTTGATTCAATTGGCAAAAAAATAACTGTGGTAAAAGCGGTTGCTGAAGAATTGGGCTTAAAGAATGTCGTCGCAGTTCATGGAAGGGCTGAAAGTCTGAAGGAGAAATTTCATTTCGTGGTGAGCAGAGCCGTCACTCAAATGCCGGTTTTCCTTCGGTGGTTAAAGGGCAAATTCGAAAAAGAGCAGTTCAACCCAAAACACAATGGAGTTCTATATTTGAAAGGTGGCGATTTGGCGGAGGAATTGGCGGGATTAAAAGTAGAGATCTTCAACCTTAAAAATATTTTTGAAGGAGCTTTTTTTGAAACCAAAAAAGTAGTATATTTATCTAAAGGTAATTTCAATTCGTAAACCTTACAATAACTGATTATTTTTTTACGTTTAAATAAAAATTTGAATCAATGAAAAAGACAACTTTATTTGCTATTCCACTTCTCGCAGCACTTTCTCTGACCAGCTGCAAAGATGACCGAATGGGAGACGAAGTAAAAAGTATCGATCCGGTAAAAATCGACAGCGTGAATATTCCCAAAGATTCCATGGAGGTTACTTCGATCATGAAAATTTGGACTTATTCCAATCTACAGTCAAAATGTGAAGGTTTTTACGGTTATGACTACATCCACGTGGATGAGTTTACCCGAAATGTGACTTCCTACAAATTTAAGACGGATGCATCATGTGGTGAACAAGTAACTCGTTATCAGGAAATTAGATTTCAACCGCAAAAAGTAGGCAACTACACGTTTAAATTCTGGAACGGAAAAGATTCTGGCGGACAAAACGTTTGGATCCAGAAAAACATTAAGGTTTACTAGTTCAGTTTAGCACGAAATTACCATTAAAGACATTAGGAAATTTTGGTTCCTAATGTTTTTTTTGCCTTAAAATCCGTATTTTTCAGTTTTTAAATAGCTATGAAATTCCTCAGCAAGATTATTACCGAACTCCTGTCCGAAAACAAGGACTTGTCCACTTTCGATTTCGTTCTTCCCGGAAAGCGACCGATTGTATTCATCAAAGAAATTTTGAAAGAAAAACAATATCAGGGATTTTTGCCAAACTTTTTCACTATTGAAGATCTCATTCAGGAAATCTCTGGAAAACAGCTTCTGCAGGGAATCGGATTGTGGTTGTTCGCCTTCGATATCTATCGCGGAATACAGCCCTCCGAAGATTTTGCCGGCTTCTTGAAATGGTTTCCCACCATCGCCAAAGATTGGGACGATATGCTGAAATTTTCGGAAAACGACAATGCTGTTTTGGAATACATGTTTGATGAGGAAAGAATCAAAAACTGGTCTGAAAATCTTGGTGATTCCGAAGATTCCGCAAGAAAAAAATTCCTCAATTTTTGGCAGAAAATGAAATTGTTTTTGCCTTTGCTAAAGTCCGGATTACAGTCAGAAAATATCGCCACTTCGGGAATGATCCACGAATCGGCAAAACATAAGATTTCAAATTTCGCCGCTGAAACCCATCGGAAATTTGTTTTTTGTGGATTCAACGCCTTAACTCCTGTAGAAGAAAAACTAGTCCGAAACCTGCTTCAGCAAGACAAAGCGCAATGTTTTTTCCAGGCAGATGAATATTATGTCAATGACGAAAGACAAGAAGCCGGGAAATTCCTGAGAGCACTCAAAACTTGGAAGGAATTCAATTACAGCAGGGATTTCCACTGGATTGAAAACGATTTCTTGCAACCGAAGGAAATCAAAATCTACGAAGTTTCGGGAAATATCACCCAAACCAAAGTCTTACCTAAAATCTTAAGCCAGTTTTCCGACCAGGATTTATCCAAAACTGCAGTAATTCTTTTAGATGAAAACCTTTTGCCTGCAAGCTTAGACGCATTGAGCACCGTTCCACAGTTGAACATTACCATGGGTTTTCCGCTGAAGAACTTAAGTTTCAGCAATGCGATGAAAAACCTGTTCTACCTTCAGAAACAGTTAGAGAAAAAGGATTCCTCTTATTATTACAAAGATGTTCTCTCGATTTTAGAGGAGATCCCAAATAATGAAAGCGATGCTGAAATAATTGCCAATTTCAAAGCGGTCATTGAGGAAAGAAATATCGTATATATTTCAAAGAAACTCTTTGGCGAGCTGCTTTCCAGGGTTTCCTATTTTAATCTTCTGGTAAAAGCAGAGTCTTCGAATTCGTTTTTGAATGAGTTGATTTCTTTTTGCAACATCTTAAAATTCAGTGAAATATACGATATTTTATATGAAAATATCGCCCATTTTGAAAAAAGTTTCAAGATCATCAAAAACCAGATCACTCCCTATTCTTTCGCCATAAAGATGGAAACTTTGGAGGTTTTGATCAATCAATTGGTCAATTCGGAAACTATTGATTTTCAAGGCGAACCGCTTCGTGGTTTGCAGGTGATGGGACTATTGGAATCGCGGCTTTTGAATTTTGAAAATATCATTTTGTTGTCGGTCAATGAGGGAAAACTTCCGCTCGGTAACTCCCAGAATACCTATATTCCGTTTGATGTGCGGCAACATTTTGGGCTGCATACTTTCCTGGAAAACGACAGCATTTATGCCTATCATTTTTACCGTTTAATTCAGGATTCCAAAAAAGTATATCTGCTTTTTAACGCATTGAGTTCCGGTGTAAACATTGGTGAACAAAGCCGTTTCATCACGCAGTTGGAAATTGAGGATCATTTCCATGAGCTTAAAAAAGTGGTGATCGAAAACAGTTCCGAACCGATCAACCAAGAACCGATGACCATTGAAAAAACACCTGCAGTACTTGAAAAATTGCAGGAATGGAAATCCAGAGTTTCTGCTTCACATCTTAATTCCTTCATCTATAATCCGATTGATTTCTATTTGACCAAAATTTTGAAAACCAAAGAAAGTGTCGAAATCGAAGAAGAACTTTCACAGAGAAATTATGGAAGTTTGGTGCATTTTACTTTGCAGTTTATCTATAAAGAACTGATAGGTAAAAAACTGACTGTTAATGATTTACAACTTTCAAATGAAGCGATTAATAATGCTATGGATAAAGCGATTTTGGAACTGAAACATCAACCTGAGTTTTATGAAAGGGGAATGAACTATATCCACAAATCCATTGCAGAAAGAGTGGTGCGAAGCATTTTGGACTTTGACAAAAAACTTATAGAATCGGGAAATTCCCTGGAAATTATCGATGTGGAAGGAAATTTTGATCAAATTCAGTTTTACCTTAATGAGGAAAAGACCGATGAAGTAAATTTTTACGGATTCATTGACCGAATCGACCGCTTAAACGGAAATATACGGATCATCGATTTTAAAACCGCAAAAACCAAAAACCTTTCCATCAAAGCCGCAAAAAATGAAGAAGAGAAAGAGAAGTTGCATCAGCTTTTCCTGCGCGACGATTACAAACAGGCGATGCAGCTTTCCATTTATGCTTACTCGGTATTAAATAAGAAAGAAACAGTGGATCATGCGGTACAATGCGGAATCTGGAGTTTTGCAGAAGTGAATAAAGGCGTACAAAATCTGGCGATTTTCGGGGAAACCGAAATCACCAAATCAAACCTTGAAACTCCGATGGAATCGGTAAAAAATGTGATTTTGAAAATTCTTAATCCTGATGAAAATTTTGTGGAGACTGAAAAACAAACGTGGAATGCTTAAGCATTTGCCTTTCTCATTTTGAACTGAATTTTCAAATCAAAATGTGGAAAACCCGATTTTTTTTTCAGTCTTTTTTCCGCTACTTTTACCAATTATTAGCACAAATGATGAGCTTTAAATTGGTTCATTTATTGGGTTCTTGCATCATAATTTATGTATTTAATATTCGACACCGAAACCACCGGTTTACCTAAAAATTTCAATGCTCCACTGACCGATTCCGAGAATTGGCCCAGAATGGTGCAGATTGCTTGGCAACTTCATGACAAAGACGGAAATCTGCTTGAAAATCAGGATTATATCATCAAGCCGGAAGGTTTTGACATTCCCTTTAAAGCATCTCGAATTCATGGAATTTCCACCAAACTGGCCAATGAGGAAGGGCGTGATTTAAAGGAGGTTTTGGAAGAATTTCAACAAGTGTTGAAGAAAGCGGAAATTGTTGCCGGACACAATATTGATTTCGACTACAAAATCGTGGGAGCCGAATTTTATAGGAAAAACTTGGAAAATTCCCTGTCAGAAATTCCTTCCGCAGACACCATGTTGCAGGGAACGGAATTTTGCAGGCTTCCGGGTGGAAAAAGTGGAAAATTCAAATCCCCGAAACTCCAGGAACTTTTCAAAATATTGTTCGATGAAGAGTTTGATGAAGCGCACAATGCCGCTGCAGATGTGAACGCCACCGCACAGATTTTCTTCGAAATGATGAGAATCGGGCTTTTTCCCGCCTCACACCTGAAAATTTCGGAGGACCAATTACAGCATTTCATTAAATCTCATCCGAATCCGTTCAAGCCATTTCCTATCATTATTCGAAGACAGGTTGCAGCCTCGAAAAAGAAAAAGACAGTCGATTTCGGCGATACCGATGAAGTGGATTTGGGTGATTATTTCAATTTCCACAATCACAGTATTTATTCCTCATTGCAGGCTTCCACGGATATTTCAGATCTTTTGGAAAAAGCCAAAAAGAATAATTTTCCGGCCATTGGAATTGTGGATTTAGGAAATATGATGGGCGCCTTTAAGTTCATTGCAGAAATTGAAAACTGGAATTCTGAGTGCAAAAAGTTCAATGTAACCTACGATACCGAAAAAGACAAACCCCGTGATGAGGAGGAAGAAAAGCAGTTTCAAAAAAATAAGGCTAAATTTTTGGGTCAAAAATATGATTTCGTGCCCATTGTGGGTTCAGAATTCTATATTTCCGACCGACCTGAACAAAAACAGTTTACCAAGGACGATCCGGACCGAAGAACCAATGTGGTGCTGCTGGCCAAAAATTTCAATGGCTATAAAAATCTCACCAAACTATCGAGTTTAGGTTATGTAAACGGTTTCTATTTTGGTGTTCCCAGAATTTCAAAAGCGATGATCGCCGAATATAAGGAAGACCTCATTGCGTTGACAGCAGGAATTAATGGCGATGTTCCAGACACCATTTTAGAATATGGCGAACAAAAAGGGGAGGAGGTTTTCAAATGGTGGAAGGAGACTTTTGGGGATGATTTCTATGTTCAGATTCAGAACCATGAAGTAGAAGAAGAAGACCATTTGAACGAGGTTTTACTGGAATTGGCAGACAAATACCAAGTGAAAATTCTTGCCCAAAATGAAACCTTCTACACCGAAAAAGAGGATGCCCATATTCAGGATATTTTGTGTTGCATCAAAGATGGTGAGAAACTTTCATCCCCAATTGGAAAAGGTTTTGGTAAGAGGAGAGGACTTCCAACCACTGAATTTTACATGAAGGATGAGGCAGAATTAAAGCAGACATTCCGGGCCTTTCCGGATGCTTTTGAAGCCTATACAGAGTTTTTGGCGAAATTTGAACCTTACCGTTTGAAAAGGGACGTTCTGCTTCCAGAATTTGATATTCCAGAAAAATTCCGTTCTGAGGAGGATAAAATCGACCACGGGAAAAGGGGAGAAAATGCCTATTTAAGGGATTTGACTTACGAAGGTGCAAAAAAAAGATATGGCGAACTGAGCGACACCATTAAGGAAAGATTAGATTTTGAATTAGATGTAATCGCAAATACCGGCTACCCAGGTTATTTTCTCATCGTGCAGGATTTTTGCAAACAGGCGAGAGAAATGGGAGTCTGGGTGGGTCCAGGTCGTGGTTCTGCAGCAGGTTCTGCAGTTGCTTACTGTATTGGAATTACCAACGTGGATCCCATTGAATATGACCTCCTTTTTGAGAGATTCCTGAATCCGGAAAGGATTTCCATGCCCGATATCGACATCGATTTTGATGACGAAGGCCGGGACAAGATCATCAAATGGGTGGTCGATAAATACGGAAAAACCAATGTGGCCCAAATTATAACCTACTCCGTGCTGGGTGGAAAATCTGCGATCAAAGATGCAGGAAGGGTTTTGGATGTTTCCATTCCAGAAACCAATAATATCGCAAAATTAATCCCGTCAACACCGGGAATGAACATCGCGAAAGCTTTATCAAAATTTGAAAAATTAAGTCCGGAAGACAAAATGTTGGTTCAGGAAATGAAAGATATTCTGGAACATCCAAATCCAGAAGACGAACGTTTTAAAGTGCTTTCTGCGGCCCAAAAAATGGAAGGTTGCATCAGAAATACCGGAATTCATGCATGTGGAGTCATCATCACTCCGGAAGATATTTCGAATCTCGTTCCCATAACGATTGCTGCGAAAGATGCAGATATTTTGGTTTCCCAGTTCGACAATTCCGTGGCGGAAAGTGCAGGACTTTTAAAAATGGATTTCTTGGGTTTAAGGACTTTAACCATCATTAAACACGCTGTTCGCCTCATTAAGCAAAAACATGGCGTAGAGATTGACATCGACAAAATTCCACTCACCGATGCCAAGACTTTTCAGCTGTTCAAAGAGGGGAGAACCATAGGAATATTCCAGTATGAAAGTCCCGGAATGCAGAAATACATGCGGGAACTCAAACCGACTGATTTCTCCGATTTAATTGCCATGAACGCACTATACAGACCAGGACCAATCAAATATATTCCAAATTTCATCAACCGAAAACATGGTTTGGAGGAGGTTGTTTACGATTTAGAAGAAACCAAAGAATACCTGCAGGAAACCTATGGAATTACGGTTTATCAGGAACAGGTTATGCTGCTGTCGCAAAAACTCGCCAACTTTACCAAAGGTGAGGCGGATACCTTAAGAAAGGCTATGGGTAAAAAGCAAAAAGCGGTTCTGGACAAAATGTATCCGAAATTTATCGAAGGCGGAAAAAGCAATAATCTGGATGAAGAAAAACTCAACAAAATCTGGAAAGACTGGGAAGCCTTTGCAGAATATGCGTTCAACAAATCGCACTCCACCTGCTATGCGCTGATTGCTTATCAAACCGCTTATCTCAAGGCAAATTATCCAGCGGAATATATGGCAAGTGTGATGAGTAATAACATCAACAATACCTCGCAGATCACGCTATTCATGGAGGATTGCCAGAATATGGGAGTAGATGTTTTGGGTCCGGATGTGAATGAATCGCAATATGAATTTGCGGTCAACGAAAAAGGACAAATCCGTTTTGGTTTGGGTGCCATCAAAGGAATTGGAGAAGGTCCAAGTGAAGCGATCGTGCAAGCTAGAAAGCATGAGCGGTTCAAAAATATTTATGATTTCTTTGAAAGAGTTCCCAGCACGCAAATCAATAAAAGAGTAGCGGAAAGTTTGGTTTTTGCGGGCGCATTCGACGAAGTGGACAAATACCACCGTGCGCAGTATTTCGATATCGATAATTCGGGCAGAACCAATATAGAAAGGCTTTTGAAGTATGGCCAAAGCTTTCAGGAAGGCAAAAACGAGATTGAAAACTCGCTGTTTGCAGATTTTGCGAATGAAGTACAGATTGAGCAACCAAAAATCAATCCCGCTCCAGAATGGCAGAATCTGAACAAACTCAATAAGGAAAAGGAAATTATCGGTTTCTATCTTTCGGCACATCCGCTTGATGAATACAAATTCCAGTACCAATTCATTCAGGGCGCATTGGCAAAAAAAGAAATTTTGGAAGGCAAGAAGGATAATCTGGAAGAGTTGGAAAAAGTGATTTTGGCGGTTGATGCCTCTGAACAAAGCGACCTAGACGAGGATTTGATAGATGTTCCAATAGATATTTCCGATGAAGAAGACGCCATCATTGAAGAGCCTACAAAAGTTGTGGAAGCTAGAGGAAGCTTCAATTTCCTGAATCTAAATGAAGTGGAATCTTTCAAAGAAACGGTTTTTGGTAAACAACCGGATTTGTTTTCCGATGAAAAATTGTCATGGAAAGAAAAACAGGCCATCAGAAATAATGCACCGGAATATATGGTTGCAGGAATGGTAACGGAATATACTGTGCGAGATGGCAAAAACAGCGGTGAAAAAGTCGCATTTATCACCTTGGAAGACTACAGTGGAAGTTACGGATTTCGGCTTGGAGACCGTGATTATATGAGGTTGCGCGATAAAATTGATGTGCAGCGTTTCGTCATCTTCAAGATCAAGTTTTCCCAATCAAAAGACGGACGGGTTTTCGTGAATGTTGCAGATGTTATTGATTTAAAAGAAGCTTTTGACAAATTTGCAAAAAGCCTGTCAGTGGTTGTCAATATACAGGATCTGCGGAAAGATGACATTACTTTCTTCAAAAATATGATCAATGAAAGCAAGGGTGAGCAAAAATTACAGTTTTATGTAAAAAACCCTGAAGACAACAGTCATATTGAGTTGCGTTCTCTCCAAAGCAATATCCACATCAACGGCGATTTACTGCAAATCTTCAATGTAGAAAGCAAATTCCAGATTTATTTGAATTAGGAGGTCTCTAAATTAATTCTAAAGTATTTACCATTCAGCAGGCGACAAATCTCCTGGGAGAGTGCTTCGGTATGAAAATTGATAGAAGTAGGAAATTTCTAGTTTGTGTTGCTGCGATTGCATGTATTTAACATAATATAAATTATAGGACATTTTAAAAAACTATCAATCGTAATTAAAACTACATTTATTATCAGAATTACATCTTCCCTCAACATTGTCCCTATTTTCTCGGAAATATTTCATAAATCCCTCCATAGAAATTATACAGTCCATTCTCAAAGATTAGCAAGGAACAAAATCTGCCACCAATCTGAATTTTGTAGGGATTCTTCGTCCTATTAATTTTCCTTTGAAAAAATAAACTCGGTGAATTTTTGAACGCTGAAATTAAAAAAAAACAGTTAAACCAAAATTTTTGCCTGCAATAAATATGGCGCAATCAATATTCATAAATACAGTTCCATCTTTGAAGGACTACTTCTTCGCAACTGGATTACGTTTTTTTAAAACCTGGAAATTATTGTTGACGACGCCGGGAAAATTTCCGCAACCAAATATCCAATAAACGAGATTTAAGCGTTCCGAAAACCAGATTCTTAGCCTTTGCCAAAATGGATGATCTGCAATTTTATTTAACATAATATTATTAAGCTTCAATTCCTTAAATTTTAGTATCTTCAAGCCTTGTTTTAAACCCTGTTTATTGACTATGAAAAATCTTATTTTGTCCTTATCAATGGTACTTTTTGTGATGAGCTGTGAAAAAAAATCCACTGAACCGGAAATGACCGCTACACCATCCGATTCCCTCACCGTGCCCGAAACAAATGAACCGGTTGAACCCTCTACCCTTCAAACCTGCTTTATGGCAAATACCGAAAAAGATTCCATTTTTCTGACTTTGGACGATAATCTGGGGACTTTTACCGGAAAACTGCGCTACAAGAATTTTGAAAAAGACAGTTCCTTTGGCGATATTGTGGGAAATCAAAACGGCGATACCCTCAAGTTAAACTACACGTTCCAATCCGAAGGTATGACTTCTGAGCGGGAAATCTTCTACCTGAGAAAAGATGGAAATTTGATTGAAGGAATCGGAGATCACAAAACCGAAGGAAAAAAAGAGGTTTATGCCAACTATACAAAAATCAAATATGAAGGTCATATCCTGAAGCAAGAAGATTGCACCGCAGTAGATCAGAAAATGAAGGAGAAGTAGCCCACTACAAAATAAAATTTGAAGAATCTCAATTAGCAGAGCTCTTCTTTTTTTAAGAATTATTCGCCCATTTTTTTTATGTCCCAATAAAGAAATTAATTGTTATTTTTGTTTCCTATGATGATAGATGATTCGAAAAACAAGCAAAGTTTGCAGGATTTAATCGACACCAAAGACTTTTTGGAGCACGTCTCAGTGGACTGCACGATTTTTGGATTCTCCGAAGGAATTCTAAAAGTTTTGCTCCTGAAATACCACGATTTGGATTTGTGGTCTCTTCCGGGCGGTTTCGTTTTTAACAATGAGGATTTAGACATTGCCGCAACCAGAGTGCTTTACGAGCGAACACTCCTGAAAGATATTTTCCTCTCCCAGTTTCACACTTTTGGCGATTTGGACCGAACTGAAAATAACGTCCACCGAATTTTGTTAAAGAATAAAGGCATCGAAGTTCCAAAAGACCATTGGATTTTTCAGCGTTTCATTACGGTTGGCTACTGCAGCTTGATCGACTTTTCAGTAGCGGACACTTTTCCAAGTGCATTGAATGAGGAATGTGCATGGTTTGAGGTGAAAAACCTCCCGAAGATGGCTTTCGATCACGAGAAAATTATTGCCAAAGGTTTGGAACACATCCGGAAAAACATTGATACTCAAATTGTTGCAAGCAATCTTCTTCCCGAAAAATTCACCATGAAGCAAATGCAAACCGTGTATGAAACCGTGCTTGATGAAAAATTTAGGAGAAATAATTTCCAACGTAAAATTCTGGGCATGAATTCTTTGGAGCGTTTGGAGAAACTCTTTGATGGTTCCGCGAACAAAGCACCCTATCTCTACCGTTTCAAAAATGAAAAATTAAATCTTTTAAATTAGTTAAAATTTCATCATCTTCCCAAAAAATCTTAATTTTAGCCAAATAAAAAAATTATGTCATATTACCCACTTTCAGCGATACCGGATTACTATTTAATGGACGAACTCCTCACCGATGAACACAAATTAATCCGGCAATCGGTACGTGATTGGGTTGAAAGTTTTGTGATGCCAAAAATCGATGAAGCCGCACAAAATCATCACGATATTCCAAATTTAATGCAGGAACTGGGTAAAATTGGCGCACTCGGCCCATATATTCCGGTTGAATACGGTGGTTCTGGATTAGATCAAATCTCTTACGGAATCATCATGCAAGAACTTGAAAGAGGCGATTCTGCCGTTCGTTCAGCGGCATCCGTTCAAAGTTCTTTGGTCATGTTTCCAATCAACGAGTTTGGTTCAGAAGAACAAAAAATGAAATACCTCCCCAAATTGGCCTCTGGCGAAATGATTGGCGCATTTGGTTTAACGGAGCCTAATCACGGATCAGATCCTGGTTCCATGGAAACCCATTTTGAGGACAAAGGCGACCACTATTTATTAAATGGCGCGAAAATGTGGATTACCAATGCTCCACTTTGCGACATCGCTGTGGTTTGGGCAAAAAATGAGGATGGAAAAATTCAGGGAATGATTGTAGAAAGAAGTTTCGAAGGATTTACCACTCCCGAAACCCACAATAAATGGAGTCTTCGAGCATCGAAAACCGGCGAGCTGGTTTTCCATAATGTGAAAGTTCCGAAAGAAAACCTTTTGCCAAATGTCATTGGATTAAAAGGACCTTTATCCTGCCTAAACTCTGCCCGATACGGAATTTCCTGGGGAGTGATTGGTGCTGCGATTGACTGTTACTGCACCGCGGTACAATATTCCAAAGAGAGAAAACAGTTCGGAAAACCCATTGCTTCATTCCAACTCCAACAGAAAAAACTGGCTGAATTCTTAACCGAAATCACCAAGGCGCAATTGCTGTGCCTTCAGTTAGGAAATCTCAAAAATGCGTACAAAGCGAGTCCGGCTCATATTTCAATGGCGAAAAGAAATAACGTGAAAATGGCGATTGACATTGCGAGAGAATCTCGGCAAATCCTGGGCGGAATGGGAATCATGGGTGAATTCCCAATGATGCGCCACGCTGCAAACCTGGAATCCGTAATTACTTATGAAGGAACACACGACATTCACCTCCTGATTACAGGACTGGATATTACCGGAATTAGCGCCTTTGGATAAACCCTAAATCATTAAATATCAAAACCTTGAAAATTTACACTTCAAGGTTTTTTTATATCTGACAAGCAGCCTCAACATTTCACCAAAATCATTATCTTTGTTAAATATGGAATTGACTAAGGAAAACATCTCTCAGGAAATCTTGCTCAAAGCTTTCAACCACATGATGCTCGCCAAAGCAATGGCAGACATTTATGAAGAAAACAGAAATATCACAAAATACGTGCACTCCACTTCCCGTGGACACGAAGCGATTCAGCTGGCAACAGCCTATCAATTAACCAAAGACGATTGGGTTTCCCCATATTACCGCGATGAAAGTCTGCTTTTGGGGATCGGTTTTGAACCCTACCGATTAATGCTGCAACTATTGGCAAAAGCTCACGATCCTTTTTCTGGCGGGCGTTCCTATTATTCACATCCTTCAAGCCTTGAAGAAGATAAACCGAAAATCATCCATCAAAGTTCGGCAACCGGAATGCAAACTATTCCTACGACCGGAGTTGCGCAAGGAATCAAATACATCCAGGAATTCAATCTGCAGCAGTTTGAGAACAATCCTGTGGTTGTTTGCTCACTTGGCGATAATTCGGTGACTGAAGGCGAAGTTTCGGAAGCGTTTCAATTTGCCGCACTTCACCAGTTGCCGATTATTTTCTTGGTTCAGGACAACGAATGGGGAATTTCGGTAACCAAAGAGGAAGCAAGAACTGCCGATGCATACGATTTTGTGGCAGGTTTTACCGGAATGAACAGAATGAGAGTTGATGGAACCGATTTTGTGGAAAGTTTCGAGGCGATGAAAAACGCAGTCGATTTCGTTCGAACCGAAAGAAAACCTATGGTGGTGTGTGCAAAAACCGTTTTGATCGGGCATCATACATCCGGCGTGAGAAGGGAATTTTATAGAGATGAAGCGGATTTGGAAAAACACCGGGCGAAAGATCCGGGAAATATCCTCAGAAAAAGATTATTGGAAGACGGAGTTGATGAAGATCTTTTAAAACAAATTGAGAAAAAAGCCAGATTGGAAGCTGAACAAGCCTTTCAAAAAGCGATCGAAGCGGAAGATCCAAAACCGGAAACAGTTGAAAATTTTGTTTTCGCACCTACTCCGGTTACTGAAGAAAAAGGGATCAGAGTTCCGGATCAAGCCACCGAAAAAATCGTGATGGTGGATGCAGCCATTCATGCCATTCAGGAACTGATGTGGAAACATCCGGAAGCGTTGCTTTATGGACAGGATGTGGGAGAAAGAATTGGTGGGGTTTTCCGGGAAACCGTGACTTTAGGTCAAAAATTTGGAAACAAACGGGTTTTTAACACTGCGATTCAAGAAGCATATATCATCGGTTCCACTGTGGGAATGAGTGCAGTGGGTTTAAAACCAATCGTGGAAGTTCAGTTTGCGGATTACATTTATCCCGGAATCAACCAATTGATTACAGAAATTTCAAAATCTTCGTATTTAAGTGGAGGAAAATTTCCAGTTTCGAACATCATCCGTGTTCCAACCGGCGCTTACGGAGGAGGCGGTCCTTATCACAGCGGAAGCGTGGAAAGTATTCTGGCAAATATTAAAGGAATCAAAATCGCCTATCCAAGTAATGCTGCAGATTTTAAAGGGTTGTTAAAAGCCGCATACTACGATCCGAATCCGGTCATCATGCTGGAACATAAAGGATTATACTGGAGCAAAGTACCGGGAACTGAAGAAGCAAAAACTATCGAGCCGGATGAAGACTATATCTTGCCTTTCGGCAAAGCGAACATTATTTTGGAAGCCGATCCAGCTGAAATTGAAAAAGGCCGAACTTTGGTGATCGTCACTTATGGAATGGGGGTTTACTGGGCGAAAGAAGCGGCGAAATCTTTTGAAGGAAGAGTTGAAATCATCGATTTGCGGACCCTGATTCCTTTGGATGAAAAACTCGTTTTTGAAAGAGTAAAACTTCATGGAAAATGTATCGTTTTGACTGAGGAACAAATCCAGAACTCCTTTGCGGAAGCTTTTGCACATAGGATTTCTAAAAACTGTTTCCAACATCTCGACTTGCCAGTGGAAACAGTAGGATCGCTGAATTTGCCTGCCATCCCAATCAACCTGGTTCTAGAAAAAGAAATGTTGCCGAATGCCGAAAAATTGAGGGAGAAAATCACGGAAATTTTTATCCTGTAATTTCGCCCACCCATTTCCTGTATTTGCACAGCTGTTCCTAAAATCAAAGGCATTAACTAATTTTGCCTAGACTAAAGGTTCCATAAACCCGTCTGTGGAAATTTAAATTAAAACTTTTATCCAAAAATGTCTGAAAATATCCAACAGAAAATAATTGAGCTTCGCGAGGAGCTTCATCAGCATAATTATTACTATTACGTTCTCGATGAACCTACGATTTCGGATTTTGAATTTGATGCCAAACTGAAAGAACTTCAGGAGTTGGAAAATCTCCATCCGGAATTTTTCGATCCCAACTCCCCCACTCTTCGTGTGGGTGGCGAAATCACCAAGAATTTCCCAACCGTTCAGCACCAGTTCAGAATGTATTCTCTGGATAATTCCTATGATTTCAATGATTTGGAAGATTGGGAAAACCGCATCATCAAGACGATCAGTGATCCGGTGGAATTTGTAGCTGAGCTGAAATTTGACGGTGCTTCCATTTCCATCCTTTACGAAAACGGAAAGATGAAGGAGGCTGTAACACGAGGTGATGGATTCCAGGGAGATGAAATCACCGCGAATGTAAGAACCATTTCAGATATTCCACTGGTTTTAAAGGGAGATTTCCCGGAGTGGTTTTTCATGCGTGGAGAAATCTATCTGACCCGAAAAAACTTCGACAAAATTAATGCGAGACGCGAAGAAGAAGGACTGGACCTTTTTATGAACCCAAGAAATACCGCCGCTGGAAGTTTGAAAATCCAGGATTCCGGGGAAGTGAGAAAAAGATGTTTATCAGCAGTCTTGTACCAATTTATTGCTAATGACATTCCGGCGCAAACGCACTGGGAACTTTTGCAAAGTGCCAAAACTTGGGGATTCAAGATTTCCGAGAACGCGAAATTGTGCTCCAATCTGAACGAGGTTAAAGATTTCATTAATTATTGGGATGAAAAGCGACATCAGCTGCCGTTTGAAATTGACGGAATTGTTTTGAAAGTTAATTCATTAAAACAGCAACAACAGCTAGGATACACCGCGAAATCCCCGCGTTGGGCAATAGCGTATAAATTCAAAGCCGAAATGGTGGAAACCGAACTGGAAAAAGTCACCTACCAAGTCGGAAGAACAGGTGCAATTACTCCGGTCGCCAATCTGAAACCTGTTTTGTTAGCCGGAACCATCGTGAAAAGGGCAAGTTTGCATAATGAGGATATCATTAAAAAACTCGGCTTGCACGAGCGTGATTTCGTGTATGTGGAAAAAGGCGGCGAGATTATTCCCAAAATCGTGGGCATCAATTTGGGCAAAAGAAATCCTGCAAATCCCGAAATCCAATACATCAAAAACTGTCCGGAATGTGGCACCGAACTGATAAAAATTGAAGATCAGGCGATTCATTTTTGTCCGAATGAAATGCATTGTCCGCCACAAGTGATCGGCAGAATGATTCACTTCGTATCCAGAAAAGCGCTGAACATAGAAAGTTTGGGACAGGAAACCATCGCTCAACTGAACCGTGAAAAACTGATAGAAAATCCTGCGGATTTATACACCTTGACTAAAGAGCAGCTACTGCCTTTAGAAAGAATGGCTGAAAAATCTGCACAAAATATTTTGGACGGCATTGAAAAGTCAAAAGCGATTCCTTACGAAAAAGTCCTGTTCGGAATTGGGATCAAACACGTTGGAGAAACGGTTGCCAAGAAATTAGCGAAGAATTTTGAATCGATTGATGCGTTAAAAAATGCGTCCGTAGAGGAACTGATACAAGTGGAAGACATCGGTGAAAAAATCGCGGAAAGCATTGTAGATTTCTTTAAAAATCCAGAGAATATCGTGATGATCGAAAGGCTGAAATCTTACGGAGTTCAACTGGAAAAAGGAGAAAATGCCACCGAAGTCCTAAGTAACACTTTGGAAAACAAAACCTTCCTCTTCACCGGAAAGCTATCCCTTTTCACCAGAGAATCCGCGGAAGAAATGGTGGAAAAACACGGTGGTAAAAATATCTCTGCGGTTTCCAAAAATCTGAATTATCTGGTGGTCGGCGAAAAAGCCGGAAGCAAACTGAAAAAAGCACAGGAACTGGGAACCGTCACTATTTTGGATGAACAGCAGTTTTTGGATTTAATCAATGGTTGAATGTCATTTGCTTCGTCGTGAATTTAGGTAGAACTCATTGAGCCATCCATTTTCAATTTTTTTTTACAATGGGCAGTTTCCTGCCCATTATAATTTACTGATTGTAACTTTAGTTGTTATTCAGCAGTGGTCGGGTCAATAATGTTTACAACTTCACTTACCGAATTCGCAGGGAATCCGCCTTGTTTAGCATGTTCACGAACCATTTCTTCATTTGGAGCGATATAGACACAGTAGATTTTGTCACCGGTCACATAGCTGTGTACCCATTGAATTTGCGGTCCCATTTTACTGAGCACTCCACAGGAAGTTTGTGAGATTCCTTTCAGTTGTTCGGCAGTTAATTTTCCTGCGCCGGGAATTTCCCTTTCAATTACATACTTTGGCATTGTTATTAATTTATTTTATTCCTACTCATATGGCTTTTCGGGTTACGCCCCGTTTTTATAGTGGTCGCTGGACTCCACTTTTTAACTTTTTTAACCGGACATGAAATTCAAGGACGGACTTCAACTTTAAATCTAAATTATTAAAAAAAATCTGGTAAAACCCATCTTAAGCGAACCGTATAAAATGTCCCCCTCAGAAGAATTAAACTCTTTAATTATTCCTTAACAGTTGGTAATCCCGCTTCCTTCCAAGCGTTTAATCCTCCGTCAAGGTGGGCTATATTTAAATATCCCATTTGTTTAAGGGTTTGGGTTGCCAATGCAGATCTGCCACCAGATGCACATTGGAGTATAATCCTTTTTTCTTTGTCAAATTCAGGTTTATGATATGGAAGTGATGGATCTGCATAAAATTCAATCATTCCTCTCGGAGCATGTACCGAACCTGGGATTTTTCCATTTTTTTCTAATTCTTCCGTTTCTCTAATGTCAATGAGCACTGTTCCGGTTTTTTCCAATTCCTGTTGTACTTGAAGCGGAGTCAGATTTTCGATTTTCTGTTTTGCTTCATTCACCAAATCGGTTGCGGTTTTTTGTTTCATGGTTACTAATTTTTATGGTTAAAATTTGTCTTTTTTTGGATCTAAACTAAAATTTCACTAAGACATGGACTTTTTGCAAATGATAATTCAACAAAAAGCGAATATTTCGAAATATTTTTGCATACGTCTAAATTACAAAAAATTATTAATTTGAATTAAGGAAATCTATCAATGAAAAATGATTAATGGGCTGAGCAAAGAAATCAATCTACTATTCAACCAAAAAATCCCGACTTTTCGGCCGGGATTTGTGTTATTTAATTTTTTTTTAGAAGCTCAAAACTCGAACATCAATTCTTCTGTTTTGTGCTTTACATTCGTCCGTGTCGTTTGCCGCACAAACTGGGAACTGTGAACCATAACCTTCTGCTTCAATGCGGTCGGCTGCAATTCCTAAGTTCATCAGATACAGTTTCGCACTTTGTGCACGGAGATTTGACAATGTTTTGTTACTTTCTGAATTTCCGGTATTGTCTGTGTAACCACCGAGTTTCAATTTCAAATTCGGATAAGCGGTAAGCAATTTCGCGATATTATCCAATTGAGCTTCAGAACCCATCTTCAATTTTTCGCTACCGGTCTGGAAATAAAGATTTTCAATGGTAAACCACTTTTCTTGGTTCAATAAAGTGGGGTCCTTTTTATCGATTCCATTTGCTAATGATGCTATCTGGCTTGCTTCACCAATATTCAGAACATCACCGTTCGGAAGTTTGATCACTGTTGGATTTCCCACATTATAAACATAATCTCCGGTTTCATTTAAAGTTCCGGTTGGTTTTGCCAGATCATATCCTGCTGAATCTTCCACAGCAGCAGAAGTTTCATGAGATGAGCTTCCCGTAACTGCTTTTTGCAGGGTTTCCAACTTCGCTTTTCTGTTCTGGTCAATCTGGTCTTTGTGAAGCACTGCCAAAGTAGGTGCAATGACCAGCGATACGATGGACATCAGTTTGATCAAAATATTCATTGATGGTCCGGAGGTATCTTTAAACGGATCTCCCACAGTGTCGCCGGTTACGGAAGCTTTGTGTGGATCCGAACCTTTGAAATACGTTTTCCCGTTTATATCGACTCCTTTCTCAAAAGATTTCTTTGCATTATCCCAAGCTCCTCCGGCATTGTTTTGGAACATTCCCATTAAGACTCCGGAAACAGTTGCTCCAGCAAGAAAACCTCCCAAAACTTCAGGTCCGAAAATAAATCCAACCAAAAGTGGAGAAACAATAGCAATTGCACCCGGCAAAAGCATTTTCTTAATGGAGGCATCGGTAGAAATCGCCACGCATTTTTCATATTCTGGAACGGCTTTCCCTTCTAGAATTCCAGGGATTTCACGGAATTGGCGACGAACCTCTTCCACCATTGCCATCGCGGCTTTTCCTACAGCAGTAATCGCTAAGGAGGAGAAAATGAAAGGAATCATCCCACCGATAAATAATCCGGCCAAAACATCAGCTCTGTAAATATCAATTCCATCAATTCCTGCAATTCCTACGAATGCCGCAAAAAGCGCTAAAGCCGTCAAAGCAGCAGAAGCAATTGCAAAACCTTTTCCGGTTGCAGCGGTAGTGTTTCCAACCGCGTCTAAAATATCTGTTTTCTCACGAACTTCTTTTGGCAATTCGCTCATTTCAGCAATCCCTCCGGCGTTGTCAGCAATGGGTCCGAATGCATCGATTGCCAACTGCATTGCTGTTGTAGCCATCATTCCGGCCGCAGCAATTGCAACTCCGTAAAGTCCTGCACAAAGGTAAGAACCATAAATTCCACCCGCCAAAACAATGATTGGCAAAAGTGTGGATTCCATTCCTACAGAAAGCCCACCGATGATATTGGTAGCGTGACCTGTGGAAGATTGTCTCACAATACTTTTCACTGGGCGTTTTCCCATTGCCGTATAGTATTCCGTGATAATGCTCATCAAAGTACCTACAATTAACCCCACGATGATTGCGCCGAAAACTCCCATCTTCGTGAATTCGTGTCCTCTTAAAGACATGGTTTCCGGCATCAGGTAATTAACCAGGAAATAAGATGAAATAGCAGTTAAAATGATACTTCCCCAGTTTCCAAAGTTCAAAGCGTTTTGAACAGGGGCGGTGTCCAATTCGGTTTGTTCACTGATTTTCACAAATAAAGTTCCGATGATGGAGAACACGATTCCGGTTCCAGCAATCAACATCGGTAAAAGGATAGGTGCAAAACCACCAAACATATCATTTGAAAGGGTTTCTCTACCCAAAACCATGGTCGCTAAAACTGTTGCCACATAAGAACCGAAAAGGTCGGCTCCCATCCCGGCAACATCTCCCACGTTATCTCCCACATTATCGGCGATGGTTGCTGGGTTTCTTGGATCATCTTCGGGAATTCCGGCTTCCACTTTTCCTACCAAATCGGCGCCCACATCGGCCGCTTTGGTATAGATTCCGCCGCCCACTCTTGCGAAAAGTGCGATGGATTCAGCTCCCAGTGAAAAACCAGTAATGATTTCAATGGTCCTTTCCATTTCAAGGGTATCAACGCCTGAACCTGGTGCAAAAATTTGTCTGATGACGATAAAGATCGTTCCTAAACCAAGAACCGCCAATCCGGCTACCCCCATTCCCATCACGGAACCTCCGGTAAAGGAAACTTTCAAAGCCTTTGCTAAAGAGGTTTTGGCGGCTTCTGCTGTTCGGACGTTTGATTTTGTGGCGATTTTCATACCGATAAATCCTGCGGTTGCTGAAAGAATCGCTCCGAAAACAAAGGCAATACCAATCGACCAATGGGAATTGGCATTGGAAGCACCCATCACACCTAGCAGAATCGCTACAATGGCAACAAAATACAGCATGATTTTGTATTCTGCTTTTAAGAAAGCCATTGCTCCATCGGCGATGTGACCGCTAATCTCCTGCATTCTCTCGTTTCCGGGGTTTTGCTTCCTCACCCAAGAACTTTGTATGAATGTGTAAATCAGCGCAATAATACCGAAAATCGGTACTAAAATGAATAGATCCATAGATTATTATTTAATGTTAAATTTTGTTAACGAAAAGATTTTCCGAAAATACACAATTATTTTAAATTTTCAATGAATTTCCATAAAAAAATAAAGGCAGAAAATAACATCTGCCTTTATTAATCGTAATTTCGGGTTATTGCTTATCCTCCGAATTTATTTGCGTAATCTCGCATCGAAGCCAAGATGACCTCTTTGGCTGCTTCAGATCCGTAAACCTCCTGGATTCTGCACTTTGCGGGTTCATCCGGCAAATTCTTATAGGTCAGGAAGTAATGCATCAATCTTTTCACTTCTGCTTGCGGAAGCTCTGAAATATCGCGGAAATGTCCGAAGGCATGATCTCCCTTCATCACCGCTACGATTTTGTCATCCGCCTCTCCTTTGTCAATCATCTTGAAACCGCCGATGGGGATCGCTTCCATTAACATTCCACCGGAATGGATGTTGTGTGAACTCAACACACAGATGTCTAGAGGGTCCAAGTCCCCGGAAGTGACGTCATTTGCTCCACTTTCAATGGCAAGATCTCTTACTTCGTCGTGGCAATACGTTCTTGGAATAAATCCATAAAGGGCCGGAATAATATTCGAAAACTGTTGTGGTCGGTCCACTTTCAGATATCCACTAGACTTATCCACTTCATATTTGATGGTATCGGACGGAACTATTTCAATAAAAACATTCACTACATTCGGTACATCCTCTCCTGCTGTGATTCCATGCCATGGATGGGCTTTAAAATTTGGTATCATTACTTCTATTTAATTTATAATCAGGTTTTCTCTTCTTAAGTCTTCTAGGGTTTGCGAAATATAATCCTCCCCATTCACGTAATTCATTAAAAATACGGTCTTAAAATCCTGCAAAGTTGCATCATTACTAATGCTGTCGTAAGTTTTATGCAGAAGGTGAATTACATTATTTTTACTGGTTACAATATTTGACCACGTATTTTTGGGCAGATAAAGTTGCTGCGACGCATTGTAGTCAAACTCTTCGTTAATGGTTTTCTCCGTAAGGAAAAGGAATTCGTAAACCGCCAAATTAGGATCGAATTTCGTCACGAGATTCGCTGGTTTCAAACGCTCCAGATACAGCGTCAATCTTTCGTAAGCATGAATCCTTTGTCCTGAAGCCCCCTTCACTGTGATCATTTTTAGTTCCTGATTTTTCAGTTTGATAAAGCTAAACACAAAATGTCTGAACAGAATCAGAAATGGCACCGCAATAAGCAGAGCGAATGCATAAGGCAAATAAGGTGAAAGAATCATCCAAAGTTTCTTTAAGGGTGCAAAATTACTAATTATTTGCTACTTTTTGAAGAAGTCAGTCATCAAATCCTTTACAGAATTTTCGATAATAGCGTATTCTTGCAGTTCCGATCCGAAACTTTTAAAGAAAACCTCTATTCCGCGTATGCTTCCGCCCATAAAACTGAAGGGTTTTTCGGAAATATTCTCTTTCAAAATGCGGTCAATGAGAAATGACGCACCATTATCATTACGGAATTGTTCGTCATTGATCAGTCCCAATAACGAAAAGCCATCTCCATCTTCAATCAGGATCGCTAAGTTTGTCAAATCCTGATCTTTGCAGGATCCAAATATTCGCAGCCTGTTTTTTTCATCAAGAAAGTGAAGGAATCTAAAGAATTTTTCCTGGTCGTTTTTCTTATCCAGACCTTTAAAGTTATTTTTAATGAAGCGTAGGTTTTCCTTAAGTGAAAACTCTTTAAACTCCAGGTACTGCGCAGTTTTCACTGTGGATTTTCGGCCTTTGAAATAATCTTTTCTCAAAATCGCATATTCAGTGGGTCCGATCCAATAATTTTTTTTGGTTTTTAATGTTGATTGAAAAGAATTTTGAAAATTAAAGGAATAGGTCAAAATTCGGTAATGTGATTGAAAAAAATTCAAAAATTCCTGCTCCATATTTGGGTTTTTCTCCGGACCGAATACTCCCAATTGCTGACAAAAGAGTGGCATTACCACAAAGCGGAATCCGAATTTTTTCCGGATCGGAACAGGCATCACGAAACGATAATCTTCAAAAACCAAAAGTTCCCAATTTTCGCAAAGCTCATCCAGGATTTCTTTTTGTGCGTGGAAATTTTTCTGGACAGAATTTTCAATGCAGTGCGAATATTTCTGGAAATCTATCTCGTGATATTTCAGTTTACTGATCATACTAATCCTTCTTCTGCAAAACTGAACCACGAATTTTGGGTGATAATCAGGTGATCTATCAGCTGGATGTTCAGTATTTTTCCAGCCTGCGAAATTTGTTTGGTAATATTCAGGTCATTCTGACTTGGCTTCAAATTTCCGGATGGATGATTATGAGCCACGATGATTCCGGTTGCGAAATTTTCGAGTGCGGTTTTGAACAAAATCCTCACATCTACCACAGATTGGTTGATTCCGCCGGAAGTCAACCGGGATTTGAGCAACACCTTATTGCTTTGGTTCAGGAAAATTGCCCAAAATTCTTCCGTTTGCAAATCCCCCAAGAAAGGCTGCAAGATCCTGAAAGTATCCTCACTATTGCTGATTGGCATTTTTTCCGGAACTTCCTGAACTGCCCTTCTTCTCCCTATTTCTACAGCGGTTAAAATCTCTATAGCCTTTACCGGTCCGATTCCTTTGAATTTGGTCAGATCTTTTACAGATAATTTCGCTAACTCATTCCAGTTATGGTCCACTGATTTCAAAATCCTTCGTGCCAATTCAATCGCCGATTCGTCCTGATGTCCCATCTTGATGATGATTGCCAAAAGCTCCGCATCAGAAAGTGCGTTCTTGCCTTTCAGCAGGAACTTCTCTCTGGGTCGGTCATCTTCTGCCAGGAATTTTATCGACATTCTACTCCGCTTGGTTTTTTTTAATTGAATTCTAAAATACTAAACTACTCTACTACTTAAATAATAAGTCCGTCCTTCATCACCAACTTCCTGTCAGTGGTTTCTGCAAGGTGCGTGTTATGGGTGACGATGACGAAGGTTTGGTTGTACTTATCCCTTAAATTGAAGAAAAGATGGTGCAGATCATCGGCGTTTTTTGAATCCAGGTTTCCTGTGGGTTCATCAGCAAAAATGATTTTCGGGGAATTGATCAAAGCTCTTGCAACGGCAGTTCGCTGAGCTTCTCCTCCAGACATTTCACTAGGTTTGTGGTGAAGTCTGTGTACAATATTCAGATCCTCAAATAGCGAATAGGCCTTTTCTAAAGATTCCCTTTCGTTTTTTCCAGAAATCTTCGTGGGAAGGAGTACGTTCTCCAATGCGGTAAACTCCGGTAATAGTTGGTGAAACTGAAAAACGAATCCAATATTTTCATTTCTGAATTTTGAGAGTTGGCGGTCATTCATTTCAATAAAGGAATTTCCGGCTAAAGCAATCTGAGTTCCGAAAGCTTTTGGATCAGTCGGTGAATCGAGGGTACCCAGAATTTGCAGCAGTGTGGATTTTCCAGCACCGGATTCACCCACGATGGACACCACCTCTCCTTCCAGAATATGGAGATCCACTCCTTTCAAAACTTCCAAATCCCCATAGGATTTATGTATATTTTTCGCTCTGATCATAAGGTTCAAAAATAGTGAATTTGATTGAAACTATTTTATTAATGGTTCGGGTTTTAATAAAAAACCCTTTCATTATTCGAAATATTGAAAGGGTTTTGAATATTTTCAGCGTTGTTAACGCTTTTTATTACAGCAGCAAAGTTAAGGGCTGCTCCAAATAGGTTCTCAAGGTCTGAAGGAATTGTGCTCCGGTTGCTCCGTCTACTACTCTGTGATCGCAAGCCAATGAAAGTTTCATGGTGTTTCCTACCACGATCTGTCCATTTTTCACGATGGGTTTTTCAATAATCGCGCCTACAGAAAGAATTGCGGAATTCGGTTGGTTGATAATGGAAGTAAAGGTTTCAATTCCGAACATTCCCAGGTTCGAAACAGAGAATGTTGATCCTTCCATTTCATTGGCTTTCAAACCTTTTGATTTTGCTCTTCCTGCCATATCTTTTACCGATGAAGCGATTTGGTTGTAGTTCATCTGATCCGCATTTTTCAGTACAGGAACCACCAATCCATCAGGAATTGCGACTGCAACTCCCACGTTGATATTTCCGTGGTGGATGATTTTATCTCCTGCCCATGATGAATTCACCTGAGGATGTTTTCTCAGTGCCATTGCGGTGGCCTTGATTACCATATCATTAAAAGAAATTTTGGTATCTGGCAAAGAATTGATTTCTTTTCTTGCTTCAATCGCTTTATCCATATTGATTTCCACCATCAGATAATAGTGGGGAGCAGAGAATTTGCTTTCTGCAAGTCGTTTAGCGATGATGTTTCTTACCTGTGAATTCGTCGTCTCGGAATCTTCTCCTTGAACAAAATTCATTGCCGGTGCTATGGTGGCTTCAACCGGTGCTGCTGTAGATTTTTCCGCAACTTGTGCAGTGTTTGGAGTAAATCCTTCGATATCTTTTTTTACGATTCGTCCATTTTCGCCGGATCCCTTCACATCGTGCACATTAATTCCCTTTTCTTCGGCTATTTTTCTTGCCAAAGGAGAAATTGCAATGCGGTCTCCAGAAGAGGCAGATGCTTTCGGTTGGTCAACTGTTTTGGTCTCCGTTGGTTTTTCCGCCGTTTGCTGATTGCTGGCTGTGGATGGTTTTTTTCCACCACCTGCTACGATTCCTGAAACATCTGTTCCTTCCGGACCGATAATCGCCAAAATGGTGTCCACCGGACTCGAGCCGCCTTCCTCTACACTTTGATAAAGCAAGATTCCTTTTACTTCTGCTTCAAAATCCTGAACTGCTTTATCCGTTTCAATTTCCGCCAAGATATCGCCTTCTTTCACCGCATCCCCAATATTTTTATGCCATTTCGCAACTTTGCCTTCGGTCATTGTATCAGATAATCTCGGCATGGTAATTACTTCCACTCCCGCAGGAATTTCCGCATTGGCTTGCTCCACGCTAGTTGGTTTGTCTTCGGTTTTCTTTTCTTCCGGTTTTCCGGCAACACCCGCATTTGCATTTCCGCCTTTTAATGCTGAAATATCCTCGCCTGCTTCGCCAATAATTGCCAGAACAGAATCTACCGGTGAGGATCCACCTTCTTCAGTTCCAATATACAAAAGAGTTCCGTTCACTTCGGATTCGAAATCCTGAACGGCTTTATCGGTTTCTATTTCTGCTAAAACATCGCCTTCTTTTACGGAATCTCCCACTTTTTTGTGCCATTTGGACACTTTACCTTCCGTCATTGTATCGGAAAGACGGGGCATTGTAATAACTTCTGCCATAATCTAAATTTGAAAATTTATTCAATTTGAAAATTTGAAAATAATAATGCTATTTCAAAATTTCAATTTATTCTTTATTAGTAGTTAAAATAGAAATTAATTGAAAAAACGAAAATCTAACAATTTTCAAATTTTCAAATCATCTCATTATCAAATTATTAGTTTTCCAATTTGTCCAGGAATGGGTAATCTTCCTGTGCATAAACATATTCGTAAACTTTTTCAGGATCCGGATATGGTGAGTTTTCCATGAAATCCACACATTCTTCCACGAAATCTCTTGATTTCTCGTCAATTGCGTTCAACTCATCCTCAGTAGCCCAGTTATTTTCCAGAATCCTCCTTTTCACGATTTCGATCGGATCTCCTTTCTTATATTCTGAAACTTCGTCTTTAGTACGGTATGGTTCCGCATCGGACATGGAGTGACCTCTATATCGGTAAGTTCTGGCTTCAATAAAAGTGGGTCCGTCTCCTCTTCTTGCTCTCTCAATCGCTTCGTATGCGGCTTCAGCAACCTTTTCGGGATCCATTGCATCTACAGGTAAACAAGGCATCTCGTATCCCAAACCTAGTTTGTAGATGTCTTCGTGGTTTGCGGTCCTTTTCACAGAAGTTCCCATTGCATACTGGTTGTTTTCAACCACGAATACCACCGGAAGTTTCCAGTTCATCGCCATGTTGAACGTTTCGTGAAGTGAACCTTGACGGGAAGCACCATCTCCGAAGAAGCAGATGTTCACGCCGCCTGTTTCGAAATATTTGTCTGCAAACGCGATCCCAGCTCCCAAAGGAATTTGGCCACCCACGATTCCGTGACCACCATAAAATCTTTTTTCCTTGCTGAAAATGTGCATAGAACCACCCATTCCGCCGGAGGTCCCAGTAGCTTTTCCACAAAGTTCAGCGAGGATTCTTTTCGGGTCCACTCCCATCGCCATTGGATGGATGTGGCACCGGTAAGCAGTGATCATGCTATCCTTGGTCATATCCATTGCATGGACGAAACCTGCGGGAATCGCTTCCTGACCGTTGTATAAATGTAAAAATCCTCTGATTTTTTGTTTTAGGTAAAGAGAACGGCATTTGTCTTCAAACCTTCTCCACATCGTCATTTCTTCATACCACTTAAGGTACACTTCTTTTGAAAATTCTTTCATGCTTATTGAAAATATGATGCAAAAATACGAATTATATTCGTGTTTTCCGATAATGGAAAAACAGATTTTTTTCATATTATTACTACGAAAACATTATTTTTGAAAGATAAATAATCTTATGCTGAAAAGAAACAATCGGACGGTGATCGCTTTTTCCAAATTCTTCTCGAATTTTTTTAATCCAATGACCTCGCTGGTTCTTTATCTGGCTTATTTCAGCTCTGTGCGGATGAGTGCGCAGGAAGCGTTGCAGAAGTTCCTTCCTATTATTTTGATCATGATTTTGCCGATTACAGTTTGGATTTTCTGGAACGTGAAGCGGGGGAATTATTCGAATATGGATGTTTCAAACAGAAATCAGCGGAAAAGCCTGTATTCTTTTATTGCTGCAGCGATTGCCGTTTATTTGGTTTATGAATACTTTAGGTTTGATCGAATCGATTTGGTAGTCAGCTTTCTAATGGTTTTGCTCTTACTGATGCAGCTCAGCAATTATTTTATTAAAAGTTCGATGCACACTGCTTTCAATGTTTATGTGGCGGCATTATTTTTTGCATTAAATATAAAGTTGGGAATCCTGTGGTTCGGAATCGCAATTCTTGTAGGTTACACCAGGATAATTTTGAAAAGGCATACCGTCAAAGAAGTGATTTCTGGAGCGATAATCGCTCTTTCCGTTTCTTTTATTTACCTTTATGCCAATATAATGATCAGCAATTAGCGTTGAGTAATCAGTAATACGCAATCTTTTATGAAAATAAACCACCTCACTCCTTCCGAAGAACAACTGATGAACATCTTCTGGAAACTGAATTCCGGCTATCTACGGGAAATCATAGAGCATTATCCGGAACCGAAACCGCACCAAAACACGATTTCCACATTTCTAAAAATCTTGGTGGAAAAAGAATTTTTGACCACCGAAAAAGAAGGTCGGATTTTTAGATACACCGTTGCCGTCCCTTTTGATGATTATAAAAAATTTCAGCTGAGGAACTTTCTTGACCATTATTTTGCAGGTTCCGCAAATGAACTCCTGAAAATGATGCTCGATGAAAAACACCTAAAGCCATCGGACTTTAACCAGCATTTTGAAATTAAGGCCACAGTGGTTCCGGTGAAGGAAGCTCCTGAAGTAGTGACAAGCGACGCAATATCCGAGTTTGTAGAGGAACTGAAGGCGGAAAAAAAGAAAAAGAAGACAAAAAAGAAAAAGAAAAAATAGGATTCGAGAAAAGTACCTGATCATTTCGCTTATGGCTATTTTTCCCTTATATCTACGTCGATTCCAAATATAGTTGCCCACAAAAAGAATTCAACATTTATGCTTCATAAAATCCAACAAATCTTCGGAATATCCGGCAACGTGATCCGGAAATATCCCATGGTTCTGCTGATGGCCTTTTTGGCGGCAGTTTCTTTAATTTGCTTTGCCGAAAAGAACTTCGATGCAGTTGCTACCAATTTTATTTTCGTGAAATTCGCCCTGGTTTGCTGTTTGGGGATTTCATTGATGTTTGCGCTGAATATGCTTTCGCAAAGGATTGGAATGGGTTTGATTATGGAGTTTTTCGCTGTTGTTTTGTTGGTTTTCCTTTATCTATTGCTCCCTGATTCCGAGAAGGATTTCACCGAAGTTGATGCATTTCTGCTGATTCCGACTTTTATTCTGTCGCACCTTTTGGTATCGTTTATTCCATTTTTCGGACAAAAACGCGAACTTAATTTTTGGCAGTATAATAAGAGTTTATTCATCAACACTTTTCTGACTGCTGTTTTCACGGGAGTTTTAACAGGCGGAGTTCTCTTGGCAATTTTGGCGGTTGATCAACTTTTCGACTTTAATTTTAAAGGGAAATATTATTTCCAGACTTTTCAGTTTCTGGGTATTTTCGGCAGTTGCTTCATATTCCTTCTATTTAATGAAAAAGGCTTGAAGTTTCTTGAGCGAGTAGATCGTTACCCGATTATCCTGAAGTTTTTTACACAGTATATTTTGATCCCGCTGTTGATTATCTATTCGGTAATCCTGTATTTCTATTCCGCAAAAATTCTTATCCATTGGGAACTTCCGAGAGGCTGGGTTTCCTATCTGGTTTTGGCGTATTCCATAGTGGGAATTTTGGCTTTTCTTCTCGTTTATCCTTTGAAACAGGATTCAGAAAAATCTTGGGTAAAGGTTTTCCCGAGGATCTTCTTTTACACCTTAATTCCGCTCATCGTTCTTTTATTCACGGCAATTTTCACCAGAATCTTGGCATATGGCTACACCGAACCGAGATATTTTGTTTTAATTCTCGCGATATGGTTGACTTTTGTGGTGCTGTATTTTGTTTTTTTCAGAAAAACTACCATTAAATTTATTCCAGTCAGTTTGTTTGCTTTCGGAGTTTTCTCATTAATGATGCCTTATCTCAACACCTTTTCAGTGGCGAAGGGAAGCCAGAAAACGGAACTGAAAAATATCTTGACCCAAAATAATTTATTGGAAGATGGAAAAATCAATTTTAATAAGAAAGTTTCGGATTTGGCTGCAGACGAGATCTCCAGCAAATTCAACTTTTTGGCCAAGAGAAACGAACAGGAATTTTTGTTTACATTTTTGAATTCTGATGACCAGAAAATTTTAGCAAAATCAATCAGCAAAAGGGATTATTGGGAAATCCACAACATGATCCAGAACCATTTTACCCAGATACAAACCACGGAGAAGTCCCATCAGGAAAACCGATTAGAAATCGTTTCAGAAAATAAGTTCCATTCCATCGCCGGTTACGAATACGTTGCTTCTGCCGCAAAGTACAAGATGGGAGATTTGAGATTTAATGGTGATATTTTTACGGTTTCCCGGCAGGAAAATACCGGAAAAATATTAGCTGTCACTTTAAACGGGAGAGAATATTGGGATGTATCACCTTTGATCCTTCAATATTTAAATCAGTATAAAAATCAATCCGGGCAAATTACTGTTCCGGAGATATCTTTCGAAAGCGACCTCGGAAACTACCATTTGAAGATGGTTTTCGATAATCTCATCCGCGAAAAATACCAAAAGGAGCAGATATTCTATAATGAAGCATATATTTTGATCAGACAAAAATAGAAAAGTCCATCTTTTGATATTTTATTTTCCCAGAATCTGAAGTATGCGATTCGGCATTCTGGTGAAGAAAATTTCCACAAAAAAAGCGGCTCAAAAGCCGCTTCCATATTTTTCTGAAAATGTTACCAGTTGGAACCTCCTCGGTCGTAACCGCCTCTGCTTCCACCTCCGTAACCTCCACCTCGGTTTCCGCCACCGTAACCTCCGCTACGGTTGTTGTCGAAACTTCTTCTTGGTTTCTGTTCTTTTGGTTTAGCCTCGGAAACGTTAAGTTCTTTGCCGTCCAATTCTTTCCCGTTCAATGCCTCGATGGAAGCTTTTCCTTCCTCGTCAGCCATTTCCACGAATCCAAATCCTCTGGATCTTCCAGTTTCTCTGTCGGTAATGATTTTGGCAGAAGTTACTTCGCCAAATTCTGAAAATAAATCATGCAACGTCTCTTCTTTGGTTGCATAGTTGATGTTTGAAACAAAAATGTTCATCATAAAAATAATTAAAAATTAATACATGCTGAAATTATAAATGAAACTCAACAATGGATGAACAAATATTGATTTCGGATATAAAAACGGGTGCAAGATACAACTATTAATTAGAAATGCAACTTTTTTCGTCACAAGATTATTTAACTTCCTTTCCCACAGAGGCTTCCAAAAGTCTGAACCAGTCCTCTCTTTCCAGATTTAGGCTCAAAAAATCCCTGAATTTACGGATGTTTTCTGATTTCGAGGTACCAATGATTGGGAGAATTCTTGCCGGATGTTTCAAAATGAACGCTAAAAGAATATGGCTTTCTTCTGCACCATATTTTGGGCAAAGTTCATCCAACACTTTCCTGATTCTAAAATTTTGAACAGAATTTTCGGTGAAAAAATTTCCCATGACGGACCATGCCATTGGTTGAAGCTTTCTGAGCATCATTTGGTCTAAAGTACCGTCGTAAAAAGCATCGGTATGATTGATGGAGATTTCGATTTGATTGGTGACTAAAGGGAAAGCGTCATCAATCAAATCAAACTGAGAAGCAGAAAAATTAGAGACGCCGAAATGTCTGACTTTATGTCTTTCTCTTAGAATACCGAATGCCTCAGCAATTTCCTCCGGATTCATCAATGGTGATGGCCGATGAATCAAAAGCAGATCAAGATAATCGGTTCTTAAGTTTTCCAGGCTTTTATCCACCGAACTTAAGATATGTTCCTTTGAATAGTTGTACGACTTCACTTTGAAATCTCGATTTTCACATGGCATTTCAATTCCACACTTGGAAATCAGCTGCACTTCTTCCCTATTGATTTTCATTTCGGAAAATGCATCGCCAAAAAGTTTTTCTGTGGTATAATTTCCGTAAATATCGGCATGGTCAAATGTGGAAAGTCCTAAATATAACGATGTTTCAATTAAACGTTGGACTTCTCTTCCGGAAAGATTTGCGCCCCAAATTCCCCACCTCATGGTTCCGACAATGATCGGTGAAAACTTCATTTTGCTTGATTTTGCTCAAAAATAATCAATTGCAACTGAAATTCTTAGTATCTGACGGGTTTTTTTATTAACATAATAATTTTATCTTTGACAAAAATTTTAAGCAATGAAAAAACTTTCTTTATTTCTTTTATCCTTAATTTCAACATGGATTTTTTCCCAGTTTACCTCACCCGGTACTGGTATCACCTATAATCTGGCTTCGCTTTCGGCGGCAGCACCTGCAGTTGTAGTAAATAATGGAACCGATTACACCATGACTGCGAATGTGATTATTTCTGCAGGAGACATCCTGAATATGGATGAAAATACCACCTTGAAAATCAATCCGGGAATTCTGCTTACCATTGCTGGAACCTATAATACTACTGCCACTAATTTTAAAATAACCGCAACCGATCCGGCCAACGTGTGGAAAGGCATGCGTTTGGAATCCACGGCAAATGTCACCTTCAAAAACACCACGATTGAATATGGTGGTGGAATTCAGGCACTTACCGGAAATTTTATGATGGATAACTGCATCGTGAGGTATAACAAAGCCGGACAGTCAACCGGAGCCGCCGTAAATTTCTCTACAGGAAATCCGGTAGTAAAAAATTCGCAGTTTATTGAAAATGATTTACCGGCAGTTGCTTCCGGAGCGAACTCTTCAGTTGCGCTGGAATTCACGAATAACTTCCTTTCCAAAAACACCAAACTCAACTCGAACCGCCCGCAAATCAATATGGGAGCAAGCGGAACCGGTGGAACTACCAAGATTTTGAATAATACCATTAACGGAGACAGACTTAATGACAAAGTGGGCGGAATTTCAGTTTCTTCACTTTTGGGAGTAACCAATACGGTTTTGATTGATGGAAATACAGTGACCGACAACCGCTACGGAATCACCATCACCGGAAACAATTGTTCCGGAACGATTTCAAATAATATTTTGACCAATAATAATGTAGAAACAGTTCCTGCAAATGGTGGAAGCGGAATCAACCTCTACGGAAACGGATCCTTCAAAATTGAGAAAAACCAGATCAGAGGAAGTTTGTGGGGAATTACCTTGGTAAGTACCACTACTGCAGATCTTGGCGGCGGAACTTTGGGAAGTGTTGGTCAAAACGTATTCAAGAACAATGGAAACGGCGGCCAGATTTATGCGCTCTATAACAATACTCCCAATGCAGTAAGCGCAAAGAATAACTGCTGGAGAGAAGACGAGTTTTCTGATGATGCGATGGTGGAAGAAGTGATTTTTCACCAGAATGATAATGCGTCTTTGGGATTGGTGGATTTTTCGTCTTATCTGTGTGCACAACCTTTGGCAACCGTTGAAAATGCTATCGTAAAAAACACCCTTTACCCAAATCCAAGTAATGGAACATTTACTTTTGATGCAGAAAAATCAGGGAATATCATTATTTCGGATATGGCCGGAAGAATGATTTTCTCAGGCTTGGTCAACAAGGGAAAAAATACAGTTTCTGTGAAAGCAAATCCCGGGACTTATGTTTTGGTTTATCAGTCTGAAGGCAAAAAGTCTTCCAACAAATTGATTATTAAATAATTGATACTCCAGACCCAGAAAAACTCATTCCGAAAATTCGGGATGAGTTTTTTTTTGCCCTTCAATGGTGGCGGAATCCGACGAACAAGTGACCCTTTTTCAGCGTGGCAGAGACCGCGACCCGGCTTGAGTGGAGCTCTTTTTTCTTGGAGAGGAGCATAGCGTAGGAAGAAAAAAAGCGGGAACGGAAGACGGAAATAGTCGCCCAAAGAAAACTATTTTGCTTTATTTTCAAAATATTGTAACCTTTTTGGGATTCCTATCGTATATATAATTGCAGCCTTAAAAAATGGGTTGTTATCTATTCAATGAGACAATTAAAAATTACAAAACAGGTTACCAACAGAGAAACCGCGTCGCTTGACAAGTATTTGCAGGAAATCGGGAAAGTGGATCTGATTACTGCTGATGAAGAGGTAGAACTCGCACAAAAAATCCGTGCCGGTGATAGAGTTGCACTCGAAAAACTGATCAAGGCGAATCTGCGTTTCGTGGTTTCTGTTTCTAAACAATACCAGAATCAGGGTTTATCACTCCCCGATTTGATTAATGAAGGAAATCTCGGCTTGATGAAAGCCGCGAAAAGATATGACGAAACCAGAGGTTTTAAATTCATTTCCTATGCGGTTTGGTGGATTCGCCAATCGATTTTGCAGGCTTTGGCGGAACAATCCAGAATCGTGAGATTGCCTTTGAACAAGATTGGATCCATCAATAAAATCAACAAAGCATACGCACATTTGGAGCAGGAAAATGAAAGACCACCTTCTCCGGAAGAATTGGCGGAAGTTCTTGATATGAGTGAAGACGACATTAAGGAATCCATGAAAAATTCTGGTCGTCACCTATCAATGGATGCTCCTTTGGTGGAAGGTGAAGATTCCAATTTGTATGATGTTTTGCGTTCTGGCGAATCGCCAAGTCCGGATAAGGATTTGATGTTGGAATCGCTTCAGATTGAAATCGAAAGAGCATTGCAGACCTTGACCCCGAGAGAAGCGGATTTGGTTCGACTCTATTTCGGGCTTAATGGAAAACACCCGATGACTTTGGAAGAAATTGGCGAAACATTTGACCTGACCAGAGAAAGAGTGCGACAAATCAAGGAAAAAGCGATCAAGAGATTGAAACACAATACGAGAAGCAAGATTTTGAAATCTTACCTCGGAAAATAATTCCTCATTTTAAATCCCTCTCCGAAAGCGAGGGATTTTTTTTGCTCATTTATGAAGTTCGAAAATTCTTCCGGGCAAGTTCTTTTCTGACGCGGCTCAAACTTTCGGGGGTAATCCCAAGATACGATGCCACCATCCATTGAGGAACGCGCAGAAGAATATCTGGATACATTTTGATGAAATCCATGTAGCGTTCTTCAGCAGTATCTCCCAACAACGAATTCACTCTATTTTGCAGGTTCCGGATGTGTTTTTGCAACAACAAATCATTATTTTCAGCAGTATGCGGAAAATTCTGGTTGATGATCGTGAAGAAATCGCTTTTCAGCAAAAGGACTTCTGATTCTTCCACCGCTTCAATAAAATATTTCGACTTTTCATGGAAGTAAAGGGAACTTCGGTCAGAAATCAGCCAGTTTTCGGGCGCAAACTGAATGATATGCTCTTTTCCGTTTCTGTCTATGGAATACATTCTGAGTAATCCTTTTTCCACGAAGAAGGTTTGATTACACACTTCACCTTCGCGAAGCAAAAGTTCATTTTTTGCTGCTTTTTTTGCACTGAAATGATTGCTGCAATTAGAGATTGCTTCTTTGGGGATTTCCAAAACTTCCGAAAGATAATTGGTGATATTCAGATTCGTTTCCATCCAGAATCAGACTATATTCAAGTTAATCGAATGATGAGAAGCATTTCTCACCGCGTTTCCGTTTTCCAAAACAATGAGTTGCGGACTTTGGTGCTCCACTCCCAGATCATCTGCAATTTTATTGGAGATCTTTCGGTGAGCAAGCAGATCCAGGTAGTAATATTCCACAGCTTTATCAGAATTTCCCACTTCTTTTTCAAATTTCTTTTTAACCATTTTACTGATGTGGCATCTGGTGGAATGTTTAAAGATCACCACTTTCTTTTCGGATGACTTCCTGATGGCGTCTTCCAAATCACCTTCAGATTTGATCTCATGCCAGAATTTCACTTCTGCATTTTCAGTTTCGGAGCTGCCGAATATTTTATGTAAAAATCCCATTGTACTACTTTTTTATAAAGCCAAATTTACGGAATCTTTTGGAAGAAACTTCCCGGATTTACCACCCTTTCTCCTTTTTAAGATTTTCAATATGTGCCAAATGGTGGTCGCAATGCCATGCATAAAAAGCCAGTGTTTCTCTTAAAGTAATTTTACGGTTTTGTTCGGGATGAAAAAATGTGCTTTCAAACTCCTTATTGGTCAATGATTTCAATTCATAAACCCAGCGTTTGTGAAGTCCCTTCAGTATTTGCAAAGCCGGTTTGATCTCCATATTGAAACTGTCTTGCAGTTCTGCCCATTTCGCTTCGTCATAAGTTTTGATAGTGGGATTGTCTTCCGTCAAGGCCAATTTGCAGCGGATATAACTGTTCATATGGCTGTCTGCGAGATGATTCACCAGTTGTCTCACCTTCCAACCGCCTTCCCTGTACTGCGTATCGAGCTGGTCGTCCGTCCAGTTTTCGATCAGCAATTTTAGTTTTCCTGGGAAATCTTTTAACACTTTGATATATTGATCGATTTGCTGGTCAGAGATTTGTTCAGGTGCAGTGAATTTTCCGATGGGATATTTCTTTTGTTCCATGTTGTCCATTTTATCTTTATGTTTTTTTGACTTTTTGTCCAAATTGTTGGCTTGGCTGAAGATTTGCGTCTTAGTTTCAGTAAATTTACCAAAAATAAAGTACAAAGCATTTACGCTTAAAAAAATTTAATACAATGAAAAAAGCCCTGATTATTGTCGATGTGCAAAATGATTTCTGCGAAGGTGGCGCACTCGCTGTTCCCAATGCCAATGAGATCATTCCTTATATCAATCTGTTGATGGAAGAAAACCAGTATGACCAAATTGTTCTCACCCAGGATTGGCATCCGGCGAACCATAAAAGTTTCGCATCCAACAACGGAAAAAAGGTGGGTGAAACAATTATTCTCAACGGCTTGCCACAGTTTTTGTGGCCAGATCACTGTGTTCAGGGGACTTTCGGGGCGGAATTTCATAAAGATTTGAACCTCGACAAAGTCACTCATATCGTGCAGAAAGGAAAAAACCCCGATGTGGACAGTTATAGTGGATTTCAGGACAACAACCAAATCGTGAAAACCGGACTTGATGATTTTTTAAAATTCCACGACATCCAATTGGTTGAGATTGTTGGTTTAGCTTTGGATTATTGCGTTAAATATACCTGCTTGGATGCAGCAAGATTGGGTTATGTAACCTGTCTGCATTTCAACGGAACCCGCGCTGTAAACCTGAAACCGGAAAATGCAAAAGATGCGGTCTTTGAAATGCTGCAGAATACGGTAACGGTTTTGGGATAAGAAAAATTCCAAAAATTTGAAGAAAAAATTTTAATGAACACCAAATATTTGCACTAAAGTTGGCTGCGAGCGTTACTGTACAAAAGTTCGCAAAATCTTAAATCATCTGAAACTTCTCAATTTTTGGGAAGTTTTTTCATTTGAAATTCTTTATTTTTAGCGAAAATTTTCCTTTTGAATAAGATCATTTTCATTATACTTCTCGCCTTTCTGACTTCCTGCATCTCCGTAAAAAAACACAACGAAAGGCGGGAAACCCCGATTGCTCCGGAAAAACTGCGAAGCGATGTAGATTTTATTTACCATAAATTGAAACAACTGCATCCGAAACTCAACTGGTATATTTCCCAAGATTCGTTGGATTATCAATTCGACAGTTTGAAAAGCTCCATTAAAACACCTTTAAAACCCAATGATTTTTTCCAAAAACTGGCGCCGGTTATTGCAAAAGTAAAAGAAGGTCACCTCCGGCTTTATCCGATGGAAAAGCGACTGACCAAGCAGGAAATCAAATTTCTGAAGAACCAAAAAGGATTACTGAGCAGGTTTAATTTCGTGGTTGATGATTACCGTATTTTTGTTTCGGACAATGCCGAAAAAATAGCCAATATGGAGGTGGGAACCGAAATCCTGAAAATAAAGGATATTCCGGCGAAAGAACTTTTGGAAAAATACAAACCATTCGTCAACAGTGATGGATTCAACAAAACTTTTCAAAAATACTCAATGGCGAGAAGGTGGCCCGCTTTTTTTACTGCAGAATATGGCATTTTGGATTCAGTGAAATTAGAAACCAAACTGAACAATCAAATCAAAACTTTCTATCTCAATCGCGAGAAAATGACGAAGCAAGAAAAGAAAAAAGAAGAGCAGGAAAATAAAAAATTGACCAAAAGCGAAACCGGAAAAACCAAAGATTACAACATCCTTACCAAAAGCTATAACCGCGATTTGCAGTTCCCCACGAAAGATTCCACAGTTGCCTATATGAAAATCAAAACTTTCTCCGGGACCTATTCCCGAAGGTTTTACAAGCAAAGTTTCGCCAAAATCAGAAAATCTCCGGCAAAATATCTGGTTCTGGATATCCGCGATAATTTGGGTGGTTCGCTTTATGAAATCAACAATCTGTATTCCTATCTGGTGTCTGAAAAATTCAAATTCATTGAAGATATTGAGGTTACCTCTCGTTCATCAATGTTTCACGCTGATTATTTTTCGGAATTTTCCACCATTACCAAACCGCTTGCTGTTCTCGGTTATCCGCTTTATGCGATGGGAACGGCACTTTCCGTAAAGAAAAGAGAAGATCAGTTTTACCTAAAGAATAACGGTATTTTTGCCATTAAGAATCCAAAGAAAAACCATTTCAACGGCAAAATTTTCGTGCTAATTAATGGCAGCAGCTTTTCTGCATCATCGCTTATTTCTTCAAAATTGAAAGGCGACCAGCGTGCTTTTTTAGTGGGCGAAGAAACTGGTGGTGCCAATGATGGAACCGTTGCCGGAAGGTACTCCACCCAAAAACTGAAGAATTCACGACTCACTCTCCCGATCGGATTAATGCTGATTCAGCCAAACATAGAATTCACCAACACCAAAAAAGGTGTAATTCCAGATAAGGAAATCATTCCGACTTTGGCGGAAGTCTTACAGAAAAAGGATGTTCAGCTGGATTGGGTGATGCAGAAAATTAAAAAGGAACAATCCGAAAAATCCGATCACAGCCACTAAACCCTTCGGTAAACCTCTTCGAATGGCAATCTCATCCGATCACCCCAAACTCCTTTTTCCATGCGGATTCCGCAAGAAACCACCATATTGATTTCTGCACCCATCGGCAGGTTTAAAATCCGTTTCACTCTTCTGCTGTCAAAACCTTCCATCGGACAGGTGTCATAACCTTTCTCGGACATGGCAAGCATAAAAGTTTGTGCAGCCAAAGCGCAGGTTTTGTGGACCACTACTCTCGCGTCATTTTCCGAGACTTCCAGAATCATTGGCCTGAAAACATTCACCACATAGGCAAAAATTTTCCTTAGAAATCCCGCTATTCCAAAAAACCTTGTATATAGAAACGGCATCACCGTTCCATAATAGAGTTTCCACCGACTGGAACGTTTCTCATGCTTTTCATTTGGACTATTTTTCAGCACATTTTGTACTTCCAACTCCATCATTTTCCTGGCGTGTTTTCTGTGCAAATCCTGCCTTGTCACGAAGACCACCATTTGCTTGGCGGTAGTTGCAGATTCCTGGTCCAGACATGCACGGGAAAGTTTTTTCAGGGTTTCATGATCGGTAATATGATAAAATTCCCACAATTGCATATTGGAAGAATTCGGCGCTAAAGTAGCCATTTGAATGCACTCTTTCACCCATTCCGAATCGATTTCTTTGGTTGGGTCATAGTGGCGAACCGAGCGGCGATGTTGTAGGATTTCCTCTAAAGACATAGGTTTTTTTTGAAATGACGAACAGAATTGTATTTTACTTTAATTAAAGTTGTGAAATGTCTTCAAGGTTTTCTCGGGATCTTGGAAATTTTGGAGCATTTTGATGATTAGCATTCTATTGGACTCGATTTTATAGATGATAGAATTGTGTTTGTTGAGCAAATACCTATGATAGGTAGTGTCTACATTTTTCATAAATTGTACAGGAACGTTGCAGATGAATTCAACCGCTTCATCATAATTCTGATTGAAATCATCAAAACCTGCATCGAACAATTATTTAATGAATAATCTTCGATGTGCCATAAATCATTTTGCGCTTCATCAGTTATGATAAGCTCCATATTGCTGCATATTTTTTTTCAACCGTTCCTCTCTTCTTTGAACCCATTCTTCGTGAGTAATAAATTGAAATAAATATTTGATTTGAATAGTGGAAATTTTTTATCACTAAAATAAAAAAATCCGCAAAAAAACTTTGCGGAAATACTATTTTATATAGGGAAAACCTCAGTCTCTGAAAATCTTTTCTACCCTGTTTCCTTTCGCCAGTTCATCCACCAGTTTATCGGGATAGCGGATTTTCTGCATCAAGGGATGCTCAGTATCTTCAAATCCATAACTACAGATCACCCCTGTAATTTTCGAGGCATTCGGATTCAAATTCGTCTCCTCACTGAGAAAATTTTGAAAATCGGTTTTGCCGGAAAGGATTTATTGAAGTTGGTTTTCATCATAGCCAATCAACCAAAAAATCACCTTGTGAAGTCCCGCAATCGTTCTTCCTTTTTTTCTCCACTTTCGCCAAGTAATGCGGATAAACTGCCACAAAACTCATTCTTTAAACACCTTCGTCTTCAAGGTCAAATTAGCAGATCATCACCTTAACAAATCCTCATCCACCAAATTCGGCAGCGTCACTTTCAAATTCGGTTCCGCTTTCATCGCCCGCTTTATCGCGAAAATAGCGCCTTCATTTCTCGCCCAACTTCTTCTGGAAATTCCATTGTTCACATCCCAAAACAGCATCGATTTCAGCCTGCGATCCGCATCATCACTTCCATCCAGTAACATTCCAAAACCGCCGTTGATGACTTCGCCCCATCCAACTCCGCCGCCATTGTGGATGGATACCCAGGTCGCACCACGGAAACTGTCGCCAATCACATTATGAATCGCCATATCTGCAGTAAATCTGGAACCGTCATAAATATTGGAAGTTTCGCGGTAAGGCGAATCTGTTCCCGAAACATCGTGATGATCTCGACCCAAAACAACCGGTCCGATGGCTCCATTTTTTATCGCTTTGTTGAATGCTTCAGCGATTTTCATCCTTCCTTCCGCATCTGCGTAAAGTATTCTCGCCTGACTTCCAACCACCAGTTTATTTTCCTGAGCACCTTTGATCCACTGAATATTATCCGCCATTTGTTGCTGAATTTCTTGCGGAGAATTTCTCTTCATTTCTTCTAAAATTTCACAGGCGATATCGTCGGTTTTCTTTAAATCTTCAGGGCTTCCACTGGTGCAAACCCATCTAAACGGTCCAAAACCAAAATCAAAACACATCGGACCCATAATATCCTGAACATAACTTGGATATTTGAATTCCCTTCCTAAAGTTGGATTTTCTGCCATCACATCCGCCCCTGCTCTACTCGCTTCAAGCAAAAACGCATTTCCATAATCGAAAAAATAAGTTCCTTTTGAAGTATGCTTATTTATTGCATCGGCGTGTTTTCTTAAACTTTCCTGAACTTTTTCTTTAAACAATTCCGGATTTTCCGCCATCATTTTATTGGATTCTTCGAAAGATTGTCCAACCGGGTAATATCCTCCTGCCCACGGATTGTGCAGCGAAGTCTGATCAGAGCCTATATCGATTTTCAGGTCTTCTTGCGCGAATTTTTCCCAGACTTCTACCACATTTCCAAGATATGCCAATGAAACCGTCTCATGATTTTGTTTGGCTTTTTTCACTCTTTCAACCAGTTCATCAAGGTTTTCGTGGATTTCATCGATCCATTTTTGCTCGTGCCGGATTTTTGTGATTTTTGGATTTACTTCAGCGCAAACAGTAATGCAGCCCGCAATATTTCCAGCTTTTGGCTGTGCTCCCGACATTCCTCCTAAACCTGAAGTGACGAACAAACCGCCTTTTGGATTTTTATTGATTTTTCTGAAGGCATTTAAAACCGTGATCGTGGTTCCGTGCACAATTCCTTGCGGGCCGATATACATATAGCTTCCAGCAGTCATCTGTCCATACTGAGAAACACCCAATGCATTGAATTTTTCCCAATCATCTGGTTTTGAATAATTTGGGATCACCATTCCGTTGGTTACCACCACTCTCGGCGCCTCTTTATGGCTTGGAAAAAGTCCCATCGGATGACCGGAATACATCACCAAAGTCTGTTCATCATTCATTTCCGACAAATATTTCATGGTCAAAAGATATTGTGCCCAATTTTGGAAAACCGCTCCATTTCCGCCGTAGGTAATGAGTTCGTGCGGATGCTGCGCCACTGCATCATCCAGATTATTTTGAATCATGAGCATAATCGCTTTTGCTTGCTCGGATTTTCCAGGATATTCTGAAATTGGTCTTGCTTTCAACTTGTAATCCGGACGGAAACGGTACATATAAATCCTTCCATAATCTTCCAATTCTTTTTTAAATTCGGGCAAAAGTTCTGCATGAAATTTGGGGTCAAAATAGCGCAAAGCATTTTTCAGTGCCAGTTTTCTTTCTTCGTCATTCAAGATTTCTTTGCGTTTAGGTGCATGGTTGATTTGCGGATCATACGGTTTTTGCTCTGGAAGTTCCCGGGGAATTCCCTGTTGGATTTGTTCTTGGAAGGTCATTTCAGTTTAAAATTCAAGGTTTAATGTTCAAAGCAATTTTGAAGCTTTAAAGATATTCAATTTAAAAAATATGGTGCAAATGAAGTTGAGAAAAGCAGAAATTTATTAAGATTTATTATTAAATTTGTCCTCACTGATATTATGGAAAAAAACACTAAAAAAACTGCGGAAACAACCTCGGAATCAAATAAAATCCTTTCAAAACCACGTATATTTTTCGGAATTCTCTTTGTCATTATTTCGGTGGTGATGACCTTTTCTTTCCTGTCTTATTTGCTGAACTGGAAGTCTGATCAGAGCAGAGCCGGGGCAATGCTGGACAAAACAACCCAATCATCCAATCTGTTTGGCGGTGTGGGTGACTGGCTGGGAAATATTTTCATCTTTGAAAGCATTGGAATTGCTGCATTTGTCGTGGCTTTTCTTTGTTTTGTTTTGGGTACTCTGATCCTTAAGAAAAACTATTTTAAACCCTGGAAAACACTCGGGCATTCGCTGTTCTTTATCTGTTGGCTTCCGATTTTTATGGGAGCTATTACCAATGGTGAAGGCGTTTTGGGTGGTGTTTACGGATTCCAAATCATGGATTTCTTGAAATTGGTAATCGGAACTGCCGGACTTTGGTTAGCAATCGTTTCGAGCATCGCGCTGTATTTCATTCTAGAGTTCAATCTTCGAGCAAGTAACGTGAAATCGAAGCTGAATGAGCTGAATGAAAATACCCTCGGAAAAGTGAAATCAATGATGCCGAATTCTTCAGAAAACTTTGAAGCGGATGATGAATTGGAAGCTGAAGAAAAAAATCCAGAAGAAAGTGAAGACGAGTCAACCCGGAAAGCAGCTTTCGCGGAAGATTTTGAAACCATAAAAACACCGAACCAAACTTCTTTTGAAGGAAGTCTGGAGAAAATCACCGTATCAGAAGTTGGAGGAAATGCCGTCAACTTGAGTCCTTCAACTCCATTTAAATCTGAAACTGAAACGAAAACCGACGGTATTGATTTCAAGGTAGAAGTGGCGCAAACCATCGATGACGATATTGACGATAAATCAAAGGAGTTGGTTGAGAAACACGGACTTTATGATCACAAACTGGATTTGGCCAACTTCCAAATGCCGCCCATCGATTTATTGAAGGATTATGGAAACGAAGAAATCTCTATTAATAAAGACGAACTGGAGGAAAACAAAAACAAAATCGTAGGGTTGCTGAAAAACTTCAATGTAGGGATTGCCGAAATCAAGGCCACCATCGGACCAACGGTCACTTTGTATGAAATCGTTCCCGAAGCGGGAATCAGAGTGGCTTCCATCAAAAAATTACAAGACGACATTGCTTTAAATCTCTCCGCTTTGGGAATCAGAATCATTGCACCAATGCCGGGAAAAGGAACCATTGGAATTGAAGTTCCAAGGAAAAATCCATCGATGGTTTCCATGAGAAGTGTGATCGCCTCCCAAAAATTCCAAAATTCTGATATGGATTTGCCAGTAGTTTTTGGGAAGACCATCTCCAACGAAATTTTCATGGCAGATTTGGCAAAAATGCCACACTTACTGATGGCGGGTGCAACCGGGCAGGGAAAATCTGTCGGAATCAACGCGATTTTGACTTCGCTACTCTACAAAAAACATCCAAGCGAACTGAAGTTCGTGATGGTGGACCCCAAAAAGGTGGAACTTTCCCTTTATTCAAAAATCGAAAGACACTACCTCGCCAAACTTCCAGATGGTGATGACGCAATCATTACAGACACCCACAAAGTGATCAACACGTTGAACTCACTTTGCGTGGAAATGGATACGCGTTATGATTTGCTGAAAAATGCCTTTTGTAAGAATTTAAAAGAATACAACAAAAAATTCTCTGAACGAAAACTGAATCCGGAAAATGGACACCGATTTTTGCCTTATATCGTTTTGGTGGTGGACGAATTTGCGGATTTGATTATGACTGCCGGAAAAGAGGTTGAACTTCCAATTGCGAGATTGGCCCAATTAGCAAGAGCGGTAGGAATCCATTTGATTGTGGCGACCCAGCGTCCGTCCGTCAATGTGATTACCGGTATGATTAAAGCGAATTTCCCGGCTAGAGCAGCTTTCCGGGTAATTTCTAATGTGGATTCCAGAACGATTCTGGATGCAACCGGAGCAGATCAGCTCATCGGAAAAGGAGATATGCTCTACTTCAATGGAAATGAAATTCTAAGGCTTCAATGTGCATTTGTAGATACCCCGGAAGTAGAGAAAATTGCCGAATTCATCGGAGAACAGAAAGGTTACGCTACAGCATTTATGCTTCCCGAGTACAGCAGCGAAGAAACTGCATCAAGTGCCGGAACTTTTGACCCCAATGAAAAAGATGCCCTCTTTGAAGATGCCGCCAGAATTATCGTTTCCACGCAACAAGGTTCCACTTCCATGCTTCAAAGACAATTGAAACTGGGATATAACAGAGCTGGGCGAATCATGGATCAGCTCGAAGCAAGCGGAATCGTGGGTGGTTTCAATGGGGCGAAAGCACGCGAAGTACTGATCAGTGACTTGAATTCTTTGGAACAGTTTTTGGAAGAATTGCGGAAGTAAACCAAAATTTTAAACAGAAGTTTAACTTTTCTGGAAATCATTGATCAAAACAAAAAGGAAAAAATGAAAAGTCTATTGAAAAAATTTACACTCGGAATATTTGCAATCGCCACTGCGAGCAGTTTTTCTGCCCAGAAAGTGGATCCGAAAGCTAAAACTATTTTGGATCAAGTGTCCGCAAATTATAAGGCGAAAGATAATGTTTACTTCAAATTCGTTTATGGTACTGGAACCGGAAGTAATGTGACCAAAACCCAACCGGGGATCTTCTATTCCGCAAAAGACAAGTACAAGTTGAAAATCATGGACACAGAACAGATCTATGACGGAAATAAGGTATATAATATTTCCGGAGAAGACCAGGAAGTCACGATTGCAAAGCCGACCGGAAACGATCAAATGTTTTCACCTTTGAACTATATTGAAGAATACAAGAAAGGTTACAATGTGAGTTATATGGGAAAAGTGAAAGTAAATGGTGTGAATTCCGATTACATCCGATTGACTCCTACCAAAAATAATGGAATCAAAGAAGTAAAACTCTTTGTGAATTCTGTGAAAAAACAATTGGTGAAACTGGAGCAATTCTCAACAGACAACTCCATTTCTGTGATTGCGATCAGTGACTATAAGGAAAACCAGACTTTGAACAAAAATATGTTCACCTTCAACAAAGCGGATTATCAGAATTATTTTGTCACTGAACTGTAATTTGAAATTACTTTTATGATGAAGTCGCTAAAGAAATCGCTTTGCGACTTTTTTGTTAAATTTGCCCAATGATTAAAAAACTCGACGGATACGTCATCAAGACTTTTTTCGGTCCGTTCCTTTTTATTTTCAGCGTGCTGTTTTTCATCTTTGTGGTGAACATTATCTGGATCCGTTTGGCACAGTTCACCGGAAAAGGTCTGAGTTACTGGGAAATTCTGAAACTGCTCTCCTATCTTTCTGCGATTGTGGTTCAGTTCGTGTTGCCGCTCACGATTTTGCTTTCGGCGATTATGACATTTGGAGATTTTGGGGAAAGATATGAACTTGCCGCGATGAAAGCTGCCGGAATTTCCTTGACCAGAATCATGATGCCTCTTTTTACCGTCACGGTGATATTTTCAATTTTTCTCTTTTTCTTTTCCAATAATATCATTCCTGATTTTCAGCGGAAGGCAAAAAACATGCTCTACAACATTGCGGCAAGTCGACCCGCACTTAATTTTACACCGGGACAGTTTATTCAGCAGATCCCGGGATACAGCGTGAAATTCGACAAAATTTCAGGTGAGAATGGTGAAAATCTGGAAGGAGTTTTCATTCACCGAATGGCGAATTCATTTGATGATCAACAATCTATTGTTGCCAAAAAAGGGAAATTTGTTCCCGCTGCCAATCCAAGTTATCTGAAACTGGTTCTTTTTGACGGCCATATTTTTGAAGATAATCTCGCCAATCTGGACTACAACCAAAGGCTGAAACAACCCGACCAAGCGATAAAGTTTGACACTTTGGTTTCCCATTTCAACATCTCAGAAATCATCAATAAAGCTATAGAAGAGGAAAGAATCAGCGATGACTATTCTTTTCAAAACTATGTTGAGCTAAACTCCACGATCGTGAAAACGAAAAAGGAAAACAACAACATTCTGGTAAATATGAACTCAGAACTGATCAGCCAAACCAATGGTTATGTGACCTATATTGATCAGTCTAAAAAAAATTCCGCTCCATTGGCTCCCCCAAAAATAGATACCGCCAAATCTGACAAAAAACTGGAGATAATTTACAATGCCTACAACAAAATTGATATCGCAAAACAGGCCACCATCGCCAAAAATCAACAACTAAAAGATTTACACGCCTATTTTTCCAGAGTGGTTCTTTATCAGCAAAGAATTATTGCCTATTCTGTAACCTGTTTGATTTTCTTTTTGATCGGGGCGAGTTTGGGGTCAATTATCAGAAAAGGTGGATTGGGACTTCCGGTAGTTATTGCCATATTTGTCTTCATCATTTTTTATGTTTTGAATCTTTCGGTCGAGAATTTAGCGTGGGCGGGACAAATGGATCCTTACCTGGCTTCCTGGTTGCCGAATATGGTGCTGTTTCCTTTTGGCGCTTGGTTAACCTACAAAGCACTCACCGATTCCCAAGTATTTGATATTGAAAAATATAAAGCATATTTCAAACCGATTATCCAAAGGTTTTCCAAAAATAAGGAACACCAAAGATACCGCTGAAAACAAGAAAGTCTGCCCTGTAATTCGGCAGACTTTTTTGTGTCTCAATTTGTATATTTTATTTCAAATATTTCGTAATCGCCTGATCAGTGGGTTTGGTGGTGCTGATAAAGCTATCGATCAGTTTTCCGTTTTCATCCAGAAGAAACTTGGTAAAGTTCCAAAGAATCGTGGTGTTTTTCACTCCGTTCAATTGTTTCTCTGTTAAATATTTAAAGATTGGCGCGGTATCGTCACCTTTCACCGAAACTTTTGCCGCCATGGGAAAAGTAACTCCGTAATTTTTTTGGCAGAAAGCCCCAATTTCAGCATTGGTTCCCGGCTCCTGTCCCCCAAAATTATTTGCTGGAAAGCCCACTACAACTAATTTGTTTTTGTACTCTGAATAAACTTTCTCCAAATCTGCATATTGCGGTGTGAATCCACATTCTGAAGCGGTATTGACAATCAAAATTTTCTTGCCTTTGAAATCGGCAAAATTGATCTGTTTCCCGTCAAGACTCTCAACTTGGTAGTCGTAAATCGTTTTCATTTTTTGATTTTTTTCGAGTGATATTTCCTTTTTCTGATTGCTGCAGTTTTGCAGAAAAGCACCGATTGATAAAAGGAAAATGAATATTTTTTTCATGGGGATAAATATGAAATTTTCGCTCCACGAAAGGTACGGAAAAAATCAGAAAACTTCTGTTTGATATTATCTATCAGCAAAAACAGAAAATTCTTTAATCATGAAATACATGGCTAAAATTGAAAAATTTAGAATTTAAATGTATTTCCGGGAAAAACCTTATTGGTGTCTATTTTATATAGGGAAATCACGTAATCGCTATCTTTCTTGGGTGAAGTGGACTCGATTCTGAACGGCATCAATAGTGAACCAACCTGCTTATAATCAGAATAGTTTAAGGTTTCATCCTTTTTAATTTCGCGCAAAAGCATGTAATTTTTCACATCGAAATAGTAAACCGTCTTGTTTACATTTTTCGTCAGCTCTACTTTGTGGCAATAAATGTCGCCGATTTTTTCTTTGCCTAAATATTTCGCTTCGAATCCTTTGTTTTCCCAGTCGATAAAGTCATTGTCAAAGTTTTCTGCAACATAATTCGGATATTCCTGTAATTTATTGGCTGCATAATTCATCGCGTAGCCTTTTTTCCCATCAAAACCTTCAATTGCTGTTTCCTTCTTGTTGATCGTGATTACCGTTTTGGTCAGATTGGGTCTTTGCTGATAAATTTTAATAGGATATTCGTCATTTATTCCCAAAGTCACATTTCCGTATAATATCACCGAATTCAACAGCTTCCAGTTCGTCAAACCACCCGAAACTTCAATGTTTTTGTCTATGATTTCTTTCGCAGTCTGCCCGAAAATAATCGGTGAAATTAAAAGCGCGATGATTAAAACAAAGTTCTTCATTAATTGATTTTAAAGGTTCAAAGATAAAATTTTTGAAAGGAATCGGAGATGACTTTATTCACATTCCCAAAATTTACTATGATTTATAAGTATTTAAAATGCCTCTCGCTTTTTCCAAATCTTCAGGCACATCAATACCCACTCCCACAAAATCAGTTTCTATCATTTTGATTTTCATACCGTTCTCCAGATACCTAAGACATTCTATTTTCTCTAATTTTTCAAGCGGTGTCAGCTCTAAGTTGGCAAATTTTAATAGTGCTTCTTTTCGGAAGGCATAGACACCGATATGTTTAAAATATTCAGCATCGATCGACTTTTCCCGATGAAATGGAATAATAGAACGGCTAAAATACAACGCAAATCCCTGCTGATCTGTGACGACTTTCACGTTATTCGGACTTTGTATTTCCTCTGTTTCGTGCAGTCTGATTTTCAGTGAAGCCAAAGCTATTTCCCGATTTCCGTCATCTTGGAAAACTTCAATCAACTGCTTCAGAGGCTCTTTCTTGAGAAAAGGTTCATCTCCCTGAACATTAATTACAATATCGCAATCGAGATCATGAACCGCTTCTGCAATCCGGTCGCTACCTGTTTCGTGTTGACCGGTCATCACGGCGTTTCCTCCGATCTGTTGCACTTCTTTAAAAATAATTTCAGAGTCTGTCGCCACAAATACTTCATCGAACAAACCGGTTTCGGCCACATTCTGATAAGTGGTCGCAATCACGGTTTTCTCTCCCAAAATCTGCATCAGTTTTCCGGGAAATCTGCTCGCTTCATATCTTGCGGGAATTACGGCAATGATTTTCATAACTCTATTTTGACTTATATTTTCTTAAGATTCTTTCTTGTCTCTCATCCGGTTCATAATCAAGAACATCAATCAGTTTCATCTTATGGAATTCGGAATGGGTGGTGTTGAAAATAACTTTATAGTTATCTGGCAAAGCGGAAGCTGGGTTTTCAGAACCTTATAAAGTCAGTGACCATAAATGTTCCACCTTCCATCAAAACCATTTAACGAAAGTGATTGTGCATTTTTTTAATGGACGAACCGATCAGCGAACATTTTTAATTGAGTATAACCTTCTACCCTGCCAAAACGTTTCGGGGATTTTAAGGGAATCCGCAAAAATGTAGAAATCATCAGTACCTATTGATTATTTTGTTTTTTACCAAAGACCAATTATTTTCCTCATGAACATCGTGTAATAGCTGGCTTCATTAGCAATGGCTGTCTGTGAAACTACTGCTGTTTCTCTTTTTTGAGGATCTTTTTCTTATTTTATTGTGCTCATCACAAAAATTTCCACCATTAATGTAGAATTTTTTCCACTTAACTTTTCCTTAACGCAACTGTGCCAAGGCGCTTTGCAGTCTCGGAAGCATTGCCTTGATTTCATCTAATGATAATCCGCCTGCAGAAGCCCTAAACCAAGGCATTTCCGGGGAAGCTCCAAACGCAGAAAACGGAACCAAAGCTACTCCCGCCTCATTAATCAGATAAAACACCAGGTCTGAAGAACAGGCAATCAATTCACCATTGGATTTTGTTTTTCCGATATAATCAAGTTGAATGGTAAGATACATGGCTCCCATCGGTTTGATGCTTTCCACGGCAAATCCCTTAGATTTCATATCCTGAACTGCGGAGTGCAAAAAAGTAAGGCTGTCCGAAATTTTGCCTTTAAAATCATCCACAAACGCTTCCACATTTTCCGTTTCACCCAAAAAAACGGAAACCGCTTCCTGTTCTGGTTTTGGTGCCCATGCTCCTACGTGAGTCAGCAACGATTTCATTTTATCGATGATCAGTTTCGGTCCAAAACTCCATCCTACTCTCACACCCGTCGCAGCAAAACATTTAGAAGTACCGTCGATGAAAATCGTGTACTCTTTTAATTCAGGGAAAAGCGAGACCGGATTAAAATGTTCTTCACCGAAAGTCAGCATCGCATAAATCTGGTCATACATGATGTAGAGGGGCTTCTCATTTTCGCCCCGAGATTTGTTTTCCTGTATAACCAATTCACAGATCTCAGAGAGCTGCTCTTTGCTGAACATAGTTCCAGTGGGATTCAGCGGCGAACAAAGTGCCAGCAAAACCGCTCCTTTCAAATGTGGTCTCAAATCCTCTGCGGTAGGCAGGAAATTATTTGATTGCGAGGTCTCGACCTCAATTTTCTGCGCATTGGTCAGGTAAGCGTAATGGTTATTATTCCATGAAGGAATAGGATAAATGACTTTGTCGTCTTTATCAACGATAATTTCGTAGGTGCCGTAAATTAATGGTCGGGAACCGCCCGTGATTAAAATTTCATCTGGCGAATAATCCAAATCCCATCTGGTCTTCAGATCTTTTGAAACTGCTTTTCTCAAAGACAAAAGTCCGTTTGCAGGTGGATAATTCGTGAGATTATTTTGATAGGCCTTATTGATTTCCTCTTTTAATCGTGCCGGAATTGGATAGATATTGGAGTTTAAATCTCCGATGGTAAGATTAGCGATGTCGGCTCCTTTAGCCTTCAAATCATTAACTTCATTCCCGATTTTTACAATTTCTGAACCGATCAGGTTTTCGGCGAGTTTAGATAATTTCATGCTTAATTTTTATGCTATTAGATTTCTTTTTCGAGAACCACAACATGTTTTCCTCATCCACCAATTCTAAAAGAATTTGAAATGCTTGTTACAGATTCAAATCTTTTTTTACATTTTCAATTTTTTCCGAAAGTGTAATCAATTTATTCTTAAAATCATTTTCAGAATGAATAGAATCCTTCACCGAAACATAAAACTTAATCTTCGGTTCGGTTCCAGAGGGACGCACGCAGACTTTGGTTCCATCTTCGGTGTAGTAAATCAACACATTGGATTTTGGAATATTGTCCATCACCGATTTTTTGTTTTCCGGAATATGAAGTGAGGTCTGTTCCTGGAAATCTTTCAGTTCAACTACTTTTGATCCTGCGATTTCTCTGGGCGGATTCTCCCGGAAATCCCGCATCATCTGCTGGATTTCCTCCGCGCCGGTTCTTCCCTTTCTCACCACGTTGATCAGTCCTTCATAGTACATTCCCAAATCTTTGTAAATATCGATCATATACTGGAACATCGAACTTCCGTTTGCTTTGCACCAAGCCGCAATTTCGCAAGCCAAAAGAATCGAGCCGCAAGAATCCTTGTCCCGAACAAAATCTCCGGTCATAAATCCGAAAGATTCCTCACCGCCGCAAACGAATTTTTCTTTTCCTTCCACATCGCGAATCATTTTTCCGATCCACTTGAATCCCGTTAAACCAACTTTGCAGTCCACTCCGAACTTTTTCGCGATATCGTAGAATATATCCGATGTCACAATTGTGGAACCAATAAACTCTTTTCCGGTGATTTTCCCCAACTTTTTCCACTGGTCCAAAATATAATAAGTCAAAATTGTGTTGGTTTGGTTTCCGTTCAAAAGCTGCATTGCTCCATCCAGATTTCTCACCGCAATTCCGAGGCGGTCTCCGTCTGGATCTGTTCCGATGACGATATCCGCATTTACGATTTTCGCCAAATCGAGCGCCATTTCCAGCGCTTTCGGCTCTTCCGGATTTGGGGATTCCACCGTAGGGAAATTTCCGCTCGGAATCATTTGCTCGGTCACTAAATCAATTTTCTTGAAACCTGCTTTCTTCAATGCCTTTGGAATGGTGGTGTAAGTGGTTCCATGAATCGAAGTGAACACGATATTCAAATTGTCATAACCTGTCTTATGCGTTTGGTATAAGGAATTTTCCATGCAAACATCGATATAGACCTCGTCCTGTTCCTCACCAATCCATTCGATTAGATCATCATTTCCATTGAATTTGATCTCCTCAAACTTCACCGAATAAACTTCCCTGATTATATTTTCGTCATTTGGCGGAACAATTTGCGCCCCATCATTCCAATAAACCTTGTACCCATTGTATTCCGGTGGATTGTGGGAAGCGGTCAACACAATTCCGGCGTTGCAATTTTTATCCCGAACGGTAAAAGAAAGTTCCGGGGTTGGTCGGTGGTTTTTGAAGAGCAAAACCTTAATTCCGTTTGCCGTCAAAACATCAGCACACATTTTTCCGAATTCTCTGGAATTGTTTCGCACGTCGTAAGCAATCGCTACTTTGATCTCCTGATTGGGGAATTGTTCTTTCAGATAGTTTGCCAAACCTTGCGTTGCCTGTCCCAGCGTATATTTATTGAGGCGGTTTGTCCCCACTCCCATTATTCCGCGCATTCCGCCGGTTCCGAATTCCAGTTCACGGTAAAACGAATCCTCCAGTTCATCCGAATCGGTATCAATCCAGTGCTGAATTGTTTTTTGGGTTTCTAAGTCAAATGGGTCGGTAAGCCAAAGTTTTGCTTTTTCTAATGTAGTCATATTTTTATGTTTCAAATTGAGTTACAAAGTTCGTTTGTTATTCTATAACTTTGTTTTGAACGTTTGCTGTTTTATCGATTTTTAATACCCGAATTGGGTCGTTGTAATAAACAAATTTTGCCGTATTCCTGATATTTCCCTTCAAAGTATCTTTCACATTAAGCTCCGCATAATTTCCGTTTCTGGAGTCGATATCCAAATTGGTAATCATCCAGTAAGGCGCGATGATATTTGCCGTGTCAGAAATTTTGATTACCGCATCCCTGGTCTTTCCCAAGAAATTTGCACGGCTCGCATTTTTCATCTCAATTTCTGCCTTTCTGGAATTAACTGATCCAATAAATTTAGCATTATTTTTCATTTTTAGCCGAAAATGATCAGTTTTTATTTCGCTCGAGATATTCATCTCCAAAGAATCCGAAAGCACCATTTTTTCGGGACTATATTTGGAGTAGATGGTGATATTGTAGAAATCCACACCTTGGGTTTCTCGGTTTTCAGTGATGTTTAAAGTTTTATCTTTAACCTTTAAATTAAGATTTTCGATAATGTTCGAATAGGTTTCCACATTGACAAAGCTTTTGTCACCGTTCACATAAAAAACCCGGAACTTCCCTTGGAGATTGACCTCTGTGAAGTCTTCCACGGGAAAATCCCTGCTTTCTATTTTTCCTTTCGGGGTGATTTTTCCGCAGGAAATGATGAAGAAAAGGCTGATGAGAAGAATATTAGAAATATTGCAGTTTCTTTTCATTTTCTAATTTTCAAATTAAATCACTTCCTCAATATGATAATTCTTGCTCTCCCTGGTTGTCCGAATAATCATTTCGCCCAAAAATCCGGCGATGAAAAGCAGGGTTCCCAAAATCATCATCGTCAATGCGATGAAAAACCACGGGTTGTTCGTAATTAAATGCCCATAAATTCCATGCGAAACATCGATGAGTTTGGAAATCCCCAACCAAAGCGCCGATAAAAACCCGATAATGAACATCAAAGTTCCGGCCGCACCGAAAAAATGCATTGGCCTTCCTCCGAAACGGCTTACAAACCATAAAGTAACCAAGTCCAGAAAACCTCGGATAAATCTTTCGGTACCGAATTTTGAACTTCCATAAGGTCTTGCCTGATGTTGAACCGGCTTTTCGGTAATTCTTCTGAAACCCGCATTCGCCGCCAAAACCGGAATGTATCGGTGCATATCGCCATACACATCAATGGATTTCACGACCTGTTTTTTGTAGGCCTTCAATCCGCAATTGAAATCATGCAGCTCAACTCCGGAAAGTTTTCTGGCCGCGGAATTAAAGAGTTTTGAAGGAAGATTCTTGGTCATCACATTGTCATAACGCTTCTTTTTCCATCCGGAAACGATGTCGTAATTTTCATTCTTGACCATGGCATATAATTCCGGAATTTCTTCTGGAAAGTCCTGAAGATCTGCATCCATGGTGATCACCACCGCTCCGTTTGCCTTTTCAAATGCGGCATGGAGCGCTTGAGATTTTCCATAATTTCTGGAAAACTTAATTCCATGAATTTGCGGATTGCTGGACTTTAGGTTTTCAATGGTGTTCCAAGAGGAATCGGTGCTTCCATCGTCCACAAACCAGATTTCGTAGGAAAGTTCGTTCGATTTGCATACTTGGTCAATCCTTGTAAATAGTTCTTCAAGTGACTCTTCTTCATTCAGAAGCGGAATGATAATGGATAGGTTAGGATTCAAAGGTTTTAGATTTGATTTTATTGTTCAAATTTACGAATGTTTGTCCAAATAATAAATGAACCAACACGATGTTATTGCTCTGTTCTACTTCTGAAAAAAGTAGCCAAGAATGTCGATAAGATAAGGAAATAGGCACAATATCCAGCAAAAACGTAACTGAAATTTCTAGCCGAAAACATGTCCTCTTTCTTGCTTTCCTTTGCTGCGATACGCATTTTTGCCTCTTCGTATTTGTCTTTCACCGCGTTCCACTCTTCGCTTCCCGGTTTAAGAATTTGGGTAGAACTGCTGTAATCTTCTTCCAGAGAAGTACGGTAGCTTTCGATGTATTGGTAACTCAGCAAGTCTTTCGCCTTTTCATCCACTTTATTGAAAAAAAAGAAAATACTGAAAACCGAAAGCAACCCGCCAAAAAACATCGGAACAAAAGCCCTTCCGAAAATCTCCCGAAATCCCATGCGGACTCCGGTTTTTCTGAGACTATTTACCGAGATAAATGCACCTGCCAAATAAATCGCCGGTAGAAGGAACGCGTTAATTAGGATTGAATTATGATAATACTGGGTGTTCATCCCAAAAAAATACATTAAAAAAAACACGGTCATAGTTGCTATAAAAAGCAGGAAACCAACTGCATAAACATTTTTTGTCATAAAAATCTATATTTTCTTGAATTTTGAATTTTGCTTTTTCAATTAAAGCCGTATCTTTGCACCGGCAAGTCCTACACAACCAGCTCCTGAAAATCCTCCAGGGTGGGAACGCAGCAAAGGTAATCGGTTGTAGCGGTGTGATGTAGGTAGCTTGCCATTTTTTATTTCTATAGGTAAAGAGATTAGGGAAAAGTATTTTCTTAATCTCTTTATTTTTTTCTTAAACCTGGAATTCCTGTCCAAGTTCTGGCAATGAGAAATCGATGTTTCGGTCTTCGAAAAAACTTTTTGCTTCCTCATGATTAATTCTGATCGGTGGAAAAGTATCGAAATGACAACCGATCACCTTTTTGGTATTCAGCAATTCTGCTGCAGCAAAACTAGCCTTTCTTGCACACATCGTATAATGTGAGCCGACTGGAAGTATCGCCAAATCGATGTTTCCGAACAATCTGGGAAAAATTTCCATATCCGCCATAATTCCAGTATCGCCGGCGAAATAAATATTCCTTCCCTGGAACCTGAAAACATATCCACAAGGTTCGCCACCGTAGATCCCATCCGGGAAACTTGAAGTGTGTGAAGCCGGAACCATCGAGATTTTCAGGTCATCAATTTTTGCAGAACCTCCGAAATTAATGTCAAGGGAATGGGCATGCTTGAAATAGCCGCAAATTTCCGGTTGACCAATTAAAGTCGCATTGGGATGTTTTTCCAAAACTTCCTTCACATCCGCAACATGGTCGCCATGAGCATGAGTAATCAAAACATAATCAATCGGTTGCGCCGAAATATCAAACCCGGATTTCTCTTTCTGGAAATTGTAAAAAGGGTCACTTAATATATTTTTCCCGTTATAAGTGAACAAAAAGCAGTTTTGTCCGAGGAATTTTATTTTCATAATCTTATTTTGTTTTTAATTTTAACTCGGTTCCCGATTCAAATTTAGTTGTTTAGATGCACGAAAACCAGATCATTCGGCGGGAATTTTGCCGGCAAATATTTAAAAATAATTGAGTCCTAAAGCCAGCAAAACCGCCATCATCAAGGTTAAAATTCCAACCTGCTTCAAAAATGGGTCGAGTTCTTTAGGTTCGTTTACCGTCATTATTTTTCTTCTTAATGCCGTCATCGGGAAAAGCAGGATCATCACAATGAACGGGTAATATTTTCCTTCCTTGATGAAACCATTGACACCCAGGAAAACCAGAATTAAGATCAAGGGCAGCATCAGCAAAATAACTTCGTAAATCATCGCATATTTGAAACCCAGCCTTAAGGCCAAAGTTTTTTTTCCACTTAAAGCATCACTTTCAATATCACGCATATTGTTCAGATTCAGAACGGCGGTGCTCATCATTCCGATGGAAGTTGCCGGAATCAGAATATCCCAATCAAAAGTTTTGGTAAAGAGGAAATAGCTTCCGCAGACAGACACCAACCCGAAAAAGATAAACACGAAAATATCTCCCAATCCCAAATATCCATAAGGTTTTTTACCAACCGTGTAACTAATCGCCGCCAAAATACAGGCAATTCCCAATCCCACGAAAATCCAGAATTCCCTGATGTGGTTTGGATAAAATGCGAGATACAGAAGCGCCACGGTAGCAATCAAAGAAAGTATTGAAAACAAAACCATGGCATTCCTCATCTGAGCTGCTGTAATTTTTCCGGAAGCTACTGCTCTCTGTTCAGCCTCGTTGACTCTCAGTTTATCAGTTCCCTTAATTCCGTCGCCGTAATCATTGGCGAAATTAGACAGGATTTGGTACAATAAAGTTACCAGTATCGCCATTGCGAAAATTTGCCAGTCCCAAGTTCCACCATTGTTCAAAATCCGCCATCTCGCGATAAACGATCCCATAATAATTCCACTCATTGAAAGCGGCAAAGTCCGTAACCGTGCGGCGTTAATCCAATCCTTCATATATATTTTTTAGACATGAGACTTTAAGACCGTTACTATGACACAAAATCTCACAGCTCCATACTTTTGATCTCCAATTTCCATTTAAGATATCCACTTATTTTCACCAAAATCCGGTTTCCGTTTTTCCAGAAATGCGTTTCGTCCTTCTTTGGCTTCTTCGGTCATATACGCCAGTCTTGTGGCTTCGCCTGCAAAAACCTGCTGACCGACCATTCCATCGTCCGTCAAATTCATGGCGAATTTCAACATTCTGATGGACATAGGCGATTTTCCTAAAATTTCCTGAGCCCACTGATAAGCAGTATCTTCCAGTTCGGCATGAGGAATTACGGCATTGACCATTCCCATTGCTTCGGCTTCTTTGGCGGAATAATTTCTTCCGAGAAAGAAAATTTCACGAGCTTTCTTCTGCCCCACCATTTTAGCCAGATATGCGGAACCATAACCTCCATCAAAGCTGGTTACATCTGCGTCGGTTTGTTTGAAAATCGCATGTTCTTCACTTGCCAAAGTCAAATCGCAAACCACGTGGAGCGAATGACCACCTCCAACTGCCCAACCGTTTACCACGGCGATTACTACTTTCGGCATGAAACGAATCAAACGCTGCACTTCCAAAATATTTAAGCGGTGTCTTCCGTCCTCGCCGACGTAACCTTGATGTCCTCTCGCTTTTTGGTCGCCACCGCTGCAGAAAGCATGGCCACCGTCTTTCGGACTTGGTCCTTCGCCGGTCAATAAGACCACTCCCACCGAAGGATCTTCGGAAACGTGATAAAAAGCGTCATACAATTCTGAGGTGGTTTTCGGGCGGAATGCGTTGCGAACTTCAGGTCTGTTAATCGCAATTCTGGCGACTCCCCCACATTTTTTATAGGTAATATCTTCGTATTCCCTTACGGTTTTCCAATCGGTCATTTTAGTAGAAAATTTAAGGGGTAAAGATAGGGAAAAGTTGGGCGAAATACGAAGGGCGAAATACGAATTGTGAATTGTGAAATTGATGGACTATCCTGCATCAATCATGTTAAAGCATTTCGGTTTCATCCAGCGTGTCATCTTCTTCCAGGATTTTTCTGGCTTCCTCTAAATCGTTTTCGCTGATGAGGAGGACGTAATTCTGAGACATCGGGAAAACAGCCACATTATTGACAAATTCATTTTTCACATAACTGGGAATGTCCCGGGATGCGAGTTTCGATTTGGCAATCTCTACCTCATATAAATAGGAGGAACGTAATAGGGTAACTAATTCTGACATGATTTCTTTTTCTAAAGTTAACAAATTTTTGAACATGATCCCGAAAAAGACCTGGAAAAAGGAACGACAGAAGTTAATAGCACCGATTGGAGCATTTGTTTGAGCTCTTTTTCTTTTTTTCCGAAAAAGAAAAAAGCGAGTGCGGAAAGCGGGACGGGTCTTGGTAAAAAACGAAAATCTGCCTGCTCCTAATTCACTTTCTTTCGATTAATGAAGAAATATACGGGTAATCCAAGCAAGATAAGGATAAATCCCGGCCAAGTGTATTGGGGTTTAAACCAGATAAGGAGGATGCAAAATGCGGTTCCAATGATGAGGTAAATAATCGGTGTGATGGGATAAAGCCATGTTTTATAGGGTCTTTCCAGGTTTGGTTTTTTGATTCTGAGGTAGATTACGCCAAAAACGGTAATCATGTAAAACAGCACGATGACGAAGGAAATCATGTCGAGCAAATCACCGTATTGTCCGCTGAGTGCCAGAACCGATGCCCAAATTCCCTGCATCCAGAGGGATTTCCCGGGAACGTTGTGTTCGTTGTTTTCGATGGCGGATTTGAAGAAAAGTCCGTCTTTCGCCATGGATTGATAAACCCTTGCTCCCGCCAAAACCAATCCGTTGATACATCCGAAGGTGGAAATCATCACCAAAATGGCCATAATAACCGTACCTAAACTGCCGAATATGACTTCGGAAGCGGCTACTGCAGGACGGTTTTTATCTGCAAATGCGATTCCATCGCGATCGAGCGCGTTCAGGTAAACGAAATTCACCAGAAGGTAGAGAATCATGACGATTACTGTTCCGAAAACCATTGATTTCACTACATTTTTCTTTGGATCTTCTATTTCGCCGGACATGAAGGTGACGTTTTCCCAAGCTACGGAACTGAAAATGGAACCCACCAAAGCCGCTGCAATTCCGCCCAAAAGTGTGACGCCGCCGATTGGCTTCCATTCTGTGGGGAGAAGATCGTTGCCTACTTCCCTACCAAAATTCTGGAATCCGTTCCAGCCGAAACTCATGTTTTGTGCCCATTGAGCGTCTTTGATCAAAAGAAATCCAAAAATGATGATGCCTAAAAGTGCCAGAATTTTTGAGGAAGTGAACACATCCTGCAATATTTTTCCATTCTTTAAACCTTTGGTATTTACAAAGGTGAGGAAAATAATTACTACAATTGCCAATATTTGAACCCAGGTAATCCGAAAGCTTCCGCTTTGAAATATGGGTGCAGAATTGTTGAGCGCCGGAATCAGGTAGGCTGTAAATTTCCCAAAAGCCATTGCTACTGCAGCAATTGTCCCTGTTTGAATCACTGTGAATAAACCCCATCCGTACAGAAAACCGGGCATCTTTCCAAAAATTTCTGTGATATAGGTGTATTGTCCGCCGGCTTTTGGAAAAATCGAGGACAGCTCGCCATAGGAAATTGCGGCAGCTATGGTCATGATCCCGGTGATGATCCAAACGGCAATCAGCCAGTAACCGGAACCCAGATTCCGCATCATATCGGAACTTACGATAAAGATTCCACTTCCGATCATGGAGCCCATCACAAGCATCGTGGCGTCCCAAAGTTTGAGTTTTTTCTGCATAAATAGTTTTTGGTTCAGATGTGAAGGTTATTCCTCCATCGTTGAAAGACGTAAATATATAAATTTTTGGTAATTATTGTTAAATTGACAGTAGCTCTTCATCAAAATTTTAAAAAACCTATGGAATTTGGAAAAATTGCTATTTTTGTAGAAATTGAAAACAATGAAAAAATTAGTACTGATTTTTACGATTGCCATTTCCTCGATGGGATTCTCACAGGAAACTGCAGCAAAAAAAGCAGGTCCACCTGAAGGAAATGCTTTAGTGGGAGACTTCTATGGAGGAAATGTATCGGCAAAAACTGAGAAAAAAGCCATCACTGCCACCCAACTGGAAAAAAAGCTTAAAAAAGCAAAGAAGGTTGAAAACGTGGCAATGAAAGGAAAAGTGACCGACGTTTGCGACAAAAAAGGTTGTTGGCTTACCGTGGAAACTGAAAACAATGAAAAATTCTTTGTGAAAATGAAGGATTACGGATTCTTTGTTCCGGTGGCGCTGAAAGGGAAGAATGTGGTTCTGGAAGGAAATGCCGAAACGAAAGTGATTTCTGTGGATGAGCAAAAACATTATGCGGAAGACGCGAAAAAATCACAAGCCGAAATCGACGCGATCACAAAACCACAGGAAGAAATTCGGTTTCTGGCGAGCGGAATAAAAGTAGTGAACTAAAAGGGACTTGAAGCCAGAGGAAAGTATTTTTCAAAGGTTGAAAATCCGAAGTTTACCCATAGCAAAATAGCGAAATCTTTCGATTTCGCTAATTTTTTTATTCGATGGTAAAGTTTTGGATTTCATCCAGTTTTGGAAATTTTTTCTCAGAAATGAACTTTTTTCCGGTGCAGTCAATTTCTTTCCAGCCTTTTTTTTTGCCTACATCACCCACTTCTACGACAATTGGTACCAAGGAGATCTCATCATCACCTTCTTTGATTTCTTCCCGAAACTGCACCGCCACATCCAAAACACACGGAAAATCAGTATTCAATTCCACATTCCGGTAGATGATATCATAGTGACTTTCTATATTTTCTTGAATTTCTAAATACTTTTCCCAACCTTCTGTGGAACCCTTGAGTTCGGAAATCGCTTTTAACCCTTCATACAACGCAATAGTGTAATATTTACGGGTTCCTGTTCTTTTGTAATCATTCGGAAAATGTCCACCTTCATATAGTATAGAAGCAATTCCCATTTTAATCAAATTATCTCCGGTAGAAGTAGGATAAAACTCATCAGAATATCTGGCGATCTGATTAGGAATCAGTGTTTTTAGGTTTGCAAAAATCTGAGCAATGACCGCCATGGACTTTTTTCTGGTTTCCGTAACGTCTCTTGTAAAATTTTCGGAAGGTGCTAAAAATGAAAGTGTTGCGGGATTTTCGCCATCTGAAGTAAAAATAGTCCGTTGCTCATGAAGATTAAGCCCATATTCATACTTTCCATTTTCGGCGATGCTTTTCAAAATCGGAAACTCTTTACTGGCGAGTTTCAGGAAATCGCGGTTCATATCAATATCCAGTGCATTTCTGCGGATCCATTTCTCAGAACCATCAGGATTCAGCATAAAAATAAAATCAAGTGTAATTTCCGCAAACAATTGTTTTGCTAAAGCCGGTTGATATTTGAAAATCTCCAACAAATCCAGCATCGCATGAGTGGCATTGGATTCATTACCATGCATCTGCGACCACGCCAAAACCCTGGTTTTTCCATTTCCCAAACTCATCTTGTAAATCGGTTTGTCCAAATAGGATCGTCCAACCTCCGAAATGAAATTGCTGTAATTCGCCTGTAGGAAAGAAAATAATTTTTGCGGGGAAATATAGCGGTTTGGGAAATTGGGGTTTTGTCGGTAATTCAATTCTTCGGTCATCAATACAAATTTTACATTTTTCAAATTTAATTTTTTTTGAGGGAATCACGAAATTAACTTTTGTAAATTCATTAAACGCTTATCCGTGTCAGTTTGTCTGTGGATTATTTTGTGGATTGCATTATTTTTAATTAAAATTTATATTAATCTAATAATGAGTGTTTTATTTAATTTATTTAAATTAAATTTTCAAATGTACTTTAAGTGGAAAACATTGTTGAAAACCCCATTTGAAGGAAACTTTAATAAACAGGATCAGAATCTAAATTTATATTGATTCCCGCTCTATTTACATTTGTAATTTCATTGAAAAATCATTATTTCCTTATATTTGCATATATATTTTTCTATGACAAGCGAAAACATTTTTCTTATATTTTTCTTATTATTTATCTTCTTTATTCTTGCACTCGATTTAGGGTTATTTGGGAAAAAATCATCTGCAGTCTCTATGAAGCAGGCTGGTTTGATGAGTTTCTTTGTAGTGGCACTTTCGGTGTGCTTCTACTTTGTGCTTATTAATTATGGACATTATTTGCATGGAATTGACAGTTTGGACAAATTGCAGCATGTGATTTCTCGCCATCATCATCCGGTGCACATTATTGCAGGCGATTTGGAACACAGCATTCAGCTTTACAACCAAAATTTAGGTCTGGAATACCTTACTGGTTATGTGGTGGAATACGCCCTTTCTGTGGACAATATTTTCGTCATTGTATTGGTATTTACTGGATTCGGTGTTGCTCCGAAAAATTACCACCGGGTATTGTTTTGGGGTATTCTGGGCGCCATAGTGATGAGATTTATCTTCATTTTTGTGGGCGCTGCACTGATAGAGAAGTTTGACTGGATTATGTATGTTTTTGGCGCTTTCTTGGTGTTCACCGGAGTCAAGATGTTTCTTGATAAAGGCAAAGAAGAAAAGATCGACCCTCAAACTCACCCCGTAGTGAAGTTTGCCAACAGGTATTTTAAGGTTCATAACCATTTTGTGGGCAATAAATTTTTCGTAACAATTGATGGAATCCGAAAAATGACCCCGTTATTCTTAGTCCTCCTTATCATTGAAGCAACGGATCTAATCTTCGCAGTGGACAGTATTCCAGCCATTTTTTCGGTCACTAAAGACCCATATATAGTATTCTTTTCAAACATCTTTGCCATTATCGGTCTGCGTTCCATGTTCTTTCTTTTAGCCGGAATTATAGACAAATTCAGGTTCCTGAAAATTGGCTTGGCTGCATTACTTACGTTTATCGGACTCAAGATGCTGTTTCACGTTTATCTGGATGAATTTGGCTTTACTACCACGGATTCTCTATTGATCATCATTGGTATTTTGGGAACAAGTATCTTCTTCTCACTGATTTTCCCAGAAAATAAAAAGGACAGAAAATTGAAGTTTGATCCGGAAAATGAAGACAATACCAGACATTAATTTAATCATGTAAATTGATTGATGTATTGTTAATCAGTATTATAGACTTTTATTTTACTTCTGTAAATAACTTTTTCTTAATTTGCTTTACATTTGTATTTTATTTTTGTGAATTAATTATTTACATTTGTAATCATGGAACTGAACGAAAGGATTACAAAAGTTTTGGAGTATTCTAAATTGTCTCCCTCTGAATTTGCAGATGAGATTGATGTGCAGCGCTCCAATATTTCCCATATCACTTCCGGTAGAAATAAACCTTCTCTGGATTTTCTCATTAAGATAAAGGACCGCTTCCCCGAATTAGAATGGGATTGGCTGATCTATGGCAAAGGTGAAATGATTCGAAAAGAACTTGAAACTCCTTTGGTTGAAAAACCCAAACCTACTTCACTCCCAGATTTGTTCTCATTAATTGCTGACGATAATTTTGGAATTACAGAAAGTGAAGACCGAATCATCAGCGAACCCCCGCGAGAATCTAAAATTCCGCTGCCAAGTCAAACGAGTGAAAAAATATTCGATTCTCAGCGATTAGAAGCCGAAGAAAAATCCAGTTCGATACAAAATACTGATAATCAAGCAAGTAAAGTCAAAAGGATCGTTTTGTTTTTTGACGATGGCAAATTCGAAAGTTTTGAACCTTAATTCTGTCATATTGAAATAATTTTTTGACCGGCTTTTCTGCCATCCTGAATTTTCAATTATTTCCACTCAAGGAAAAGTTTCGCACAGTTTTTGTAAATTTGAACATAGCCAAAAATTTCAACAGTATGAAACTAGCCGATTTAGCTAAGGAACTTGAAATTTCAACTGAAAGTTTTATCAAATTCATTACCGATTTCGATCTGGAGCTTTCCGAATGTATCACGACCAATTTTGATGTGAAGGATGATTTCGTAAGGTTCGCAAGAGAAAACAAAGCCTTCCTCCAAAAATATGAACAGGATTTAAAGGCGGATAAATCAGTAGAAGACATCGCCGAAAATATACACCAACCAGCGGAAAAGATTGTAGAAATCATCAAGAATGAAAAACCAAAATTGTTTGATAATGGGCTTTATAAATCCTCTGTCTCCAGTTTCGGGATTGACTATAAACTTGGTGGCAATTATCAGTTTGTCTATGATTATTTTGGCAAGAAGACCAGTTTAAAAGAGAGAGATTTCATCGGATACCGGGATTTGTTTTTCTATATTTCACAGGAATTACAGCCGTTTATGAACAGTGCACACCTCAGCGAATGGGGATTGCACCGTCCGGCAGGAATTATTTTATATGGTCCACCGGGAAGCGGTAAGATTTTTTGGGCAAAAAAAATTGCAGAGATCATTGGTTATCAGTTTAAAGAAGTTAAAAAACACTACCTGGGAAGTTCTTTTGTGGACGGTAATAAGAACAAATTCAATGAATTCCTGGTCAACATGCTCAAAGAAGAAAAAATTCTTCTTTTCATGGAAGATTTTGACTCGATCATGGGAATCCCCCACGACGAACAGTCGGCATCTGAATGTGACGAAGAAACAAAAGACATCATTCTGCACTACATTGGGCATTTCGAGGCCGAAGACCTGGTGATGGTAGGTTCTGCAAACTCCATTACTGAAATTGACAGAGAAGTTTTGGCTCCAGGACGCTTTGATGTGCTGATTCCCATTTTTCCGCCCAATTTCCGGGAACGCTGTGAGATGATTCTCTTCCACATGATGGAGCAATTGAATGAGGATTCTGTTCTGAGGAAGATTCTTGCAAAAAATCAAGCAGACCACCTGCCGTTTTGGAATGATATTTCTTCTAAAATGAAAACATTTTCCAATACCATGATCATTGACTTCACGCAAAGTCTAAAGAAAAGGATAAGGAATATTTATCTGAACGACCATTCCGAAGACATTATGATTGATGCTCATCTTCTTGAAGCAGCTTTGCGGGACACATCGGCCAAACTTACCGAAGAGTACTTAAATCAAATCGATCAGTTTATTCAGGATGCATCAATGAACAATTATGACGAATTTTCACAAAGAATTGAAGCCTTGAAAAAAGAGCTTGAAAACTATAAGGTGGTCGAAGCACCATTAAAATCTATTGGTTTCAAACACAACGACGAACAGTAAAAAGTGCTGAGTTTTTTACGGTTTTTTTTCTGGTTTCGGCACTTTTAGACCGGCGTCTTTCGCTTCAGAGATACCGATCGCAATCGCCTGTTTTCTGTCGGTGACTTTTTTTCCGGAGGATAATTTCAGCTTACCTTCCTTGAATCTGTGCATTACGTCACCAATTTTTTCCTGGGCTTTTTTGGAATAGCTCTTTTTGGTCATGATAAAATTTTTAGAGATTATTTTGAGACTGATACACCTATTTCATAAACTTTCGCGTGTTTTAGGTATTTGGATCGCTCACGAGAGGTCACTGATTCAAATGCACCATTCTTGATCACAATGATCGGATCTTCAGAAATCTCAATCTCCGCATTAGAAATATATTTTTCTTCTGGGCTGTACCCTACTAATTTCGATTTAATTTTCATCAGCTCGTCTGCGTAATCCCTAAATCCTGCATCCGTGGAATGGATGAATCTGTATTCCGGACCTGCTTCTACAAAAAAATGCAGTTTCTTTTCCAGCAAACCCGCTTCATCAGTAATCTGCGGATTATCATTTCCATCTTTGAATCCCACTTCCACGATTTTGCCATTCTTAGAATTTGCAAAAATTTCAGCATCTTGGTAACTCGCAAATCCCGTATAAATAACTTGGTTATCTAAAGTATATTTAATTAGTTTTTCATGTTGTGCACTGGTTTCCATCACTAAAGATATTTATGGTTACGATAAAATCAGCAATAATTCTGCCACTCCTTTAAAAAGAATGGCCTTTAACTATTTTTAGGAAAATGACTATCTTTGAAATCTTATCAAAAAATTCACATGAAAAAACTAGTTCTATCATTAGCGATTCTGGCTACTCTCTCGGCATTTTCGCAGGAAATTACCCTGGATAAAATTTATTCCGGCTATTATCGCGGAAAAAACATCGCAGGAATTGCTACCTTAAAAAATGGTGAAAACTATGCCGTCATCGAACGTGGCGGAATCGCCAAATATTCTTATAAGACTTCACAAAAAGAAGGAAATATCGTTGATGGAGATTTCCAGTCTTATCAGTTCAATGACGATGAATCAAAAATCTTATTGTTAAAGGACAGCCAGCCAATTTACAGACATTCCTTTCTTGGCAAGTTTGACGTGAAAGACCTGAAATCCAATAAAACATTAAGCCTAAATAATGGAAATTTTGTTCAGGAACCTACGTTTTCTCCTGACGGAACCAAAGTTGCCTTCATTGTGGACAACAATCTTTATTTCCAAGACCTAAACACCGAAAAAATAACTCAGATCACGAACGACGGAAAGAAAAATTCAATTCTGAACGGTCTTGCTGATTGGGTTTACGAAGAAGAATTTGGCCATGCGAGACAGTATGAATGGACAAAGAATTCTGATGCGATTGTTTACGTGAAATCAGATGAATCGCAGGTTCCGGAAATGCTTATCCCTATTTACGGAAAGCAGCTCTACCCTTCCGAAATGCGTTTTAAGTATCCAAAGGCTGGAGAGAAAAATTCGGTGGTTTCTGCGCAATTGTACCGGCTGGACTCTGGGAAAAATAGCTCTTTGAACTTGACTGGGTTTAGAAATTATTATATTCCAAATGTCATCCGAACCAAAAAAGCGGACGAAATCGTTTTAATTACTTCTGATCGGATTCAGAATGCTTCGGACATTTTGAAAGTGAATACTAAAACCGGAACGATCACCAAATTATTCACAGAAACGGACGACAAATGGATCGAAACCGATAATGTGACAATGGAGTTTCTGGATGACAATTCATTTATCTGGGGAAGCGAACGAGACGGAAACCATCATCTTTACTGGTATGACCCAAATGGAAAATTAAAGAAACAGATCACCAAAGGAAACTGGGAAGTAACCGACTACTACGGTTTTAACCCAAAAACAAAAGAAGTCCTGGTCAGAACCACCCAAAACGGAAGCATCAATAAAGTGGTTTCAAAAATCAATATTGAAAACGGAAAATCAACCTTGATTTCCAATCCTGATGGAAATAACAGTGCTAATTTTAGCAACAACTACCAGTATTTCATAGAAACCTCCTCCTCTGCCACAAAACCTTATACTTACGTCCTAAAAGATGGAAACGGAAAAGCGGTAAGAGAGCTTCAAAACAATGATGAACAGCTTAAAAAATTGCAGCAGGACAATTTTGTGACCAGAGAATTTTTCACCATTCCGAATGAAGCGGGGGATCAAATGAACGCTTGGATCATGAAGCCGAAAAATTTCGACCCCAACAAAAAATATCCGCTGTTCATGTTCCAATATTCTGGACCGGGATCACAAAGCGTTGCCAATACTTTTGACACCGGAAACGGTTTATGGTTCAACCATTTGGTTCAAAAAGGATACATCGTGGCGTGTGTTGACGGACGTGGAACTGGCTACAAAGGAACAAAATTCAAGAAGGTAACCTACATGCAATTAGGCAAATACGAAATCGAAGACCAAATTACCGCAGCGAAATGGTTTGGAAAACAATCCTATATTGATGCCTCCAGAATTGGAATTTTCGGTTGGAGTTTCGGTGGATATATGTCCAGCTTGGCCATGACAAAAGGTGCCGATGTTTTTAAAGCGGGAATCGCGGTTGCGCCGGTAACGAACTGGAGGTACTATGACTCCGTTTACACCGAGCGATTCATGAGGACGCCGCAGGAAAATGCAAATGGCTACGATGACAACTCGCCTACTGAATTTGCAAAACTAATGAAAGGCAAATTCCTTTTGATTCATGGAACTGCAGATGACAATGTACATTTCCAGAATTCGATGGAATTTGCGGAAGCATTGATCCAAAACAAAAAGCAATTCGAATTCATGGCTTATCCAGACAAAAATCACGGAATCTATGGAGGAAATACCCGTCCGCAACTGTATCAACTGATGACGGATTTTATTTTGCAAAACCTATAGCATTCCAATCCCGAAATTTTACCGGACAAAATAAGAAACTGGGAAAAATCCGCTCAAGACTTTGAGTGGATTTTTGTTTAAAATAAAAGTCCTATTTTTGGGAAATTCAATTATGACTTATGGAAAAAACAACAGCGAAACATCCGAAAGGACTGCCTTATTTATTCTTTACCGAAATGTGGGAACGTTTCGGCTATTATTTGATATTGGGAATCTTTGTGCTCTACATGATCGACCCGAAAGATACCGGCGGATTGGCTTTTCTGGACAAGACCGCCTATGATATTTTCGGAACCTATATTGCGCTTACTTACTTAACACCATTTTTGGGTGGATTCCTTGCAGACCGCGTTTTAGGATATGTGAAAGCTATCTATATCGGTGGTTTCCTGATGGCACTTGGTTATATTGGCGTAGGACTTTTCCAGCAATTGCCTATGTTTTACGCATCTTTGGGATTGGTAATTATCGGGAACGGATTTTTCAAGCCGAGTATCTCCACACTTTTAGGGAACCTTTATTCCGAAGAACCTTATAAAGCCAATAAAGATGCGGGTTACAACATTTTTTATATGGGAATCAACATCGGTGCATTGGTTTGTAATTTCGTGGCTGCATATATGCGAAACAAGTACGGATGGGGACCTGCATTTATGACCGCAGGAGTCGGAATGTTGATTGGCTTGGTGATTTTCTCACTCGGCATGAAACATATTCGGGAAGCAAACGTTTTGAAACCTGTTCAAGAAGGCGACACCAAGATTTCTTCCATTTTAATTAAAGTTTTCGTTCCTGCACTTATCGCCGGTGGAATCGGATGGTTCTTGCCTGGTGCCATTTTCGGACACGATATTTTCGGCAGTGAAAGTACAGACGCTTTTATTTTCGCGTGTATTCCTGTGATTTTCTTTTATGTAAACCTTTATTTAAGGGCCAATTCGGAAGACAAGAAACCCATCGGAGCATTGTTGGCGATCTTTGCAGTAAGTATGATGTTCTGGGCCGTTTTTAAACAAAATGGAACAGCTTTGACCAACTGGGCAAAGTATTACACGGTCCGAACCGCTGCACCTTCAATTGAAAAACCTTTGGAAACCCTTTATCTTGTAGAAACCAAGGATTTCAAAGATAAAGAAGTCCCTGTTTACGACGAGCAGTTCCGAGCACAGAAAGACGAATCTGGAAATGCTTTAAAAGAAACGGGGAAAGATATTTATTTCAGAAACCTCTCCCCTGCAGCAAAAGCAGAACTGGAAGCAAATCAAGGTGCACCAGTTTATTTATACAACACCGAACTCTTCCAATCCATCAATCCGTTTTGGGTCATCGTGCTCACTCCGCTGATCGTGGGATTTTTCCTGATGTTGCGGCGAAGAGGAAAAGAACCGACCACTGCTTCCAAGATCGTTCTCGGATTATTTATTTCCGCGCTTTCCTGTTTGGTAATGATTGGTGCCGTTTATGCCGGTGGTGGCAACCTGGAGAAAGTCTCGCCATGGTGGCTGATTGGAACTTACGGCGTAGTGACGGTTGGTGAATTATGCCTCTCGCCGATGGGACTTTCACTGGTTTCAAAACTTTCTCCGCCAAGAATCACGGCATTGATGATGGGTGGATTCTTTCTTTCCACTTCTATTGGAAACAAACTTTCGGGAATTCTGGCCAGTTTGTGGTACGGTTACGAAGATAAGGCCAATTTTTTCTGGGTGAATTTCGGACTGTTGTTATTGGCAACACTTCTTGGCTTGTCTATTTTAAAATACCTCAACAGAATTTTAAAAGAAAAAGGGGTTAGTTAATTTCTCTATTAATAACAAGGAAATCGCGGATCCGCTCCGCGATTTTTTTTATGGAATTAAGGAAATAACTCATAAAAAAACTATATTTGCTAGTCTTAACAAAAAATAACAAAAAAATATGGATACGGTAAAACCAACAACTGGGCACCCAAAAGGACTGTACTCGCTGTTTTTCACAGAGATGTGGGAGCGTTTCTCCTATTATGGGATGAGAGCCCTATTAACAATTTTCTTAACGGCTGAATTGGCAACGGGCGGTTTCGGTCTCGACAGAGCAGAATCGCTTAAAATTTACGGTGTTTTTACCGCTCTGGTATATCTTACCCCAATTTTGGGAGGATGGTTTGCAGATAAAATTTTAGGCCAAAGAAAATCCATATTGATCGGTGGATTGGTCATGGCTATCGGGCAGTTTATGCTTGCTGCTAGTGCTGCACCCGATTTACTTGGAGATATTGAAGCAAGAAAACATTTCTTTTACCTTGGTTTAGGGGTTCTGATCCTTGGTAACGGATTCTTCAAACCGAATATTTCAACCATTGTAGGCGACCTATATGATAACGATGATCCAAGAAAAGACGGTGCTTTCACCATTTTCTATATGGGGATTAATATTGGGGCTTTCCTTTCCCCTTTTGTAGCAGGAACTTTGGGGGAGAAAGTAGGTTGGCCATATGGGTATTTCGCAGCAGGTATTGGTATGTTGATAGGGGTACTTTGGTTCTATGCCAGAAGAAATACTTTGGAAGACAAAGGCTTACCTCCAGGATATAAAGAAAAAGGCATTGCTCATCTGTTATCAAAAGATTGGAGGGATGTGCTGCTTTATGTCATTGCAAATGTAGCATTTGTATTTATAGTAATGTTGATCTGGAATAATACTTCAGATACCGTTCACACCGTCATGGTATGGGTATTGGGTATTGCCGGTGCCTTGTTTATAGGCTCATCGATATTTAAGGGAACCAGTGGATCTACAGAATGGACAAGAGTTTTTGTAATTCTGATCTTGGCATTTTTCAACATTGTTTTCTGGGCAGGATTTGAGCAAGCAGGAGGTACGTTTAATCTTTTCGCGCAGGAAAACACGAACCGCGTTGTTGGCGGATTTGAAATACCTACCACTTGGTTTCAAAATATTAACCCAATTGCCATTGTAACTTTGGCACCACTGTTCTCAATTCTTTGGGTTAAATTATCCGCTCGCAAAATGAATCCAAGAACGCCCGTTAAATTTGCATTGGCAATGTTCATCGGAGCACTAGCTTTCTTCATCATGACGCAAGCGAACAACAGTGCTCAGGATGGAAATCTGGTTTCTCCTTTATGGCTCGTTGTTGTTTATGTTCTTTTGACGGTGGGTGAATTAATGCTTTCACCAATCGGGTTATCAATGGTTACCAAACTTTCACCGGGAAAAATCACTTCGATTATGATGGGTGTTTGGATGGCTTCCTTTGCATTGGGTAACTATTTCGCAGCTACTTTGGAGCAAATTCTACAGACTTACAATTTCGATTTGTATCCATTCATCACGTGGTTGATGCTGGCTTCAGGGGTTTCACTTCTTCTCTTGTCACCACTCCTTAATAAGTTTATGAAAGGAATACATTAATTGGATCACGATATTAATATCACAAAAACCACTGAATATTCGGTGGTTTTTTCTATTTTCGTAGGGCGGTTTAGCGAAAAAGCGTTGTCAACGCTTGAAGTGCTACCGAAACTTAAAACAAAATTATCTTCAAATTATGAACCTAACCCTAGGACAAATACAGGATTTCAAGGGAAAATACCCGAGACAAATCTGGTCACTCTTTTTCTCAGAAATGTGGGAACGATTCTGTTTCTACGGAATGCGTGGAATGTTGGTTGTCTTTATGATTTCCCAATTGAAATTAGACGCACAGGAAGCCAATCTGCAGTACGGCGCAACTCAAGCGTTTGTTTATGCATTCACTTTTGTAGGTGGACTTTTCGCAGACAAAATTTTGGGATTCCGAAAATCACTGTTTTGGGGCGGCCTCATGATGATTCTTGGAAGTTTGATTTTGGCAACCAACGCATTTAGTTTCGTTCCAGGAATTACCTACCGAAATTTCTTTTTAGGGATTGCGTTTACCATAATTGGAACCGGATTCTTTAAACCCAATATTTCCACCATGGTCGGAAAACTGTACAAATCCGGTGATGGCAGAACGGATGCGGGTTTTACGCTTTTTTATGCGGGAATTAATTTAGGTGCGCTTCTCGGCGGATATTTATGCGTTGCCATTGGCCAGGGAGATTTGTTCAATTCTTATATCGATCCGGAACACCGATGGAATGTTGCGTTTGGATTAGCCGCAGTAGTGATGGTGATTTCATTGGTTAATTTCCACTTTACCAAAAAACAGTTGGGTCCAATTGGTCTGCAACCGGGCGATCCGCTTTCTGACAATCCGGAAAAGAAAATCGTCAAATGGCATGAATACGCTGTTTATGTGGGAACTTTGGTCATTATTCCCATAATTATGGTCATGGTTTCAAAAACGCAGTACACCGATTATTTCATGTGGACGATTGGACCATTGACGCTCATTTATCTTTTCTACGAAATGTCGAAAGTAACCGCTGCGGAGCGCAAAAAACTTTGGGCAGCATTGGTTTTCATCCTATTCTCGATTATCTTCTGGGGCATTTACGAACAAAGTGGTGGTTCATTAAGCATTTTTGCGGCAAAGAACCTGAATCGTGATCTGTTTGGTTTGAATCCAAATGGCGTGAATAATTCAGGGGGTGCTTTCTTCATCCTACTTTTGGCTATTCCCATCGGCTTGCTTTGGATTTGGTTGAGTAATAAAAAATTGGAACCCAATACTATAATTAAATTTGGATTGGGATTCTTATTTTTAGGATTGGGATTTTATGTAATTTATTGCACCAGATTTTTCGCCAATTTAGAGGGGATAACTTCATTGAGAATTTTCACCATCGCCCTTTTCGTTATCACACTTGGGGAAATGTGCCTCTCCCCGATTGGACTTTCGATTATGACGAAACTTTCCACCAAAAATTTGCAGGGAATGATGATGGGTCTTTGGTTTTTGGCTTCTGCGTACGGACAATACGTTGCAGGAATCATTGGGGCAAACATGGCAACCGCAAAGGAAGGCTCATCGAATATGGATGCATTAATCGCATATACCGATGGTTACAAACAACTCGGTCTGTATGCCGTAATTGCAGGAATTGTTTTAATCATGGTCTCACCAATGGTTAAAAAACTGATGCAGGAAGTGCGGTAAACAAAAAAAAAACTGCGTCAGTTGGGATCAGAATTAATTGAACAAGCAACGGAATCTAGCCCTAAAAATACATGTATAAAATTTTTCTTATAATACCGGTACTGATGTCCTCGCTTTTCTTTTCGCAGGTGAAATGGATGACCGTGGATGATGCACTGAAGGCACAGGAAACCAAACCGAAGAAAATCCTCATCTACTTTTATGCGGACTGGTGCGAACCGTGCAAAACTATGGAAAAAAACACCTACAATCATCCCCAGATTGCCATTTATCTCAATGAAAATTACTATCCTGTAAAATTCAACGCAGAAGGAAATCAGGTTTTTACGGTTTATGGACGAATTTTTTCCAATCCGGATTTCGTGACAGGAAAAAGAAAAAACCCGATGCACGATTTCAGCAAGTTCATGAATGTAAATGCAGTGCCATCAGTAGTTTTTCTGGATGAACAAAACATGCCGATCACCATTATCAATGGCAATTTAACCGCGAAAGAAATTGATCCTTATCTTCGGATTATTGCCACCAATGACTATAAAAAATTCAAATCCCGTGCAGAATGGGAAAACTCGCTAAGAAAAATGAAATCTAACATTAAATAGGGACAAGGTACGAAGTAAAAAACCTTGCCTCGATTTCAAAATCGACTTTCATTATTTTTTTTGGAAGTCGTTTTTATTTTCCCGAAATTTCAAACTTCAAATTGACTTTAGATACTTCCATAGAATTTTTAAAAGGAATCGGTCCTGAAAGAGCCAAATTCATCAAGAATGTACTGGGAATTTCCACTGTGGAAGATGTTCTGACCTTTTATCCGTTAAGATATATCGACAAGAGCAAAATCCATAAAATCGGCGATTTGACAGAAGAACCCGATGCAGAAATCCAGTTGAAGGGAAAAATCACAGAAATCCAGGAATTAGTGTATGGCAAAGGGAAAAAGCGCTTGGTGGCAAAATTCCGGGATGAATCCGGGACCATAGAATTGGTGTGGTTCCGCTACTCCAATTGGATGAAGGACCAGATTCCAATAAACAGGGAAATCTTTGTTTTCGGAAAGCTAAACCTCTTCAACGGAAATTTTTCCATGCCGCATCCTGAAATGGAAATCGATGAAAAAAAGGCGCTTTCGGGAACACTTCTTCCTGTTTATCCAGGAAGTGAAAAACTCTCAAAACGCGGGATCAATAATAAATTTTTCCAAACTACTGTCACCGAAATTTTGAGAAATCTTCCATCATTAATCGAAGAAAACCTCCCCGATTCACTGATGCAGAAATTAAAGTTAATGGGCAGAATTCCTGCATTTTATAACATTCATTTTCCAAAAAATCTGGCACATTTCGAACATGCCAATCGAAGAATTAAGTTTGAAGAAGCATTCTTTTTCCAACTCGGATACGGTTTGAAAAAGCAGCACCGGAAAACTTCGGTCGCAGGAAATCCCTTTCCGGTGGTTGGCAAAAATTTTAACGATTTCTACGATCATTTTTTGCCGTTTGAATTGACCAATGCACAAAAACGGGTTTTGAAAGAAATCCGGACAGACCTGAAAAAACCGGTTCAGATGAACCGGCTTTTGCAGGGTGATGTGGGTTCCGGAAAAACGATGGTCGCACTGCTTTCCATGTTGATTGCGATGGACAACGAATTTCAAAGCTGCATGATGGCACCGACAGAAATTCTCGCACAGCAACATTTTAACGGGATTTCCGAACTGTTGGAAAATACGGACATTAAGGTTCGGTTATTGACCGGTTCCACCAAAACTTCAGAAAGAAAAATCATCCACAAAGAATTATTGAATGGCGAACTTTCAATATTGGTGGGAACTCACGCAGTCTTGGAAGACGTGGTTCAGTTCAAAAATTTAGGTTTAGCCATTATCGACGAACAACATCGTTTCGGTGTTGCACAACGGGCAAAACTTTGGGCCAAGAACAAGATTCCTCCGCATATTTTGGTAATGACGGCAACTCCGATTCCCAGAACTTTGGCAATGAGTTTCTACTCCGATCTGGACGTTTCTGTAATTGATGAAATGCCGGTTGGAAGAAAACCGATCATCACCGCACATCGAAGGGAAAAAGACCGATTGACCGTTTTCCGATTTGCGAAAGAGGAAATTGAAAAAGGAAGACAGATCTATTTCGTTTATCCATTGATCGAGGAATCTGAAACTTTGGACTACAAGAATCTGATGGAAAACTTCGACCATATTTTGGAGTTTTTTTCGGAATATAATGTCACCATGCTTCACGGCAGAATGCGACCCGACGAGAAGGAAACCAATATGAAATATTTCGCATCCGGAAAAGCACAGATTATGGTGGCAACTACTGTAATTGAAGTGGGCGTAAATGTTCCGAATGCTTCTGTGATGATTATTGAAAGTGCCGAAAGATTCGGTCTTTCTCAGCTTCACCAGTTGCGCGGAAGAGTTGGTCGGGGTGCGGAACAGAGTTATTGTATTTTACTTACCTCCGATAAACTATCAAAAGAAAGCCGAACAAGAATCAAAACCATGACCGAAACCAACGATGGCTTCAAGATTTCCGAGGTTGATATGCAGCTTCGCGGACCGGGAGATATTTTGGGAACCCAGCAAAGCGGCGTTGTGGATTTCAAGAAGCTGGATCTGGTCGCAGATGGAAACCTCATCAAACTCGCAAAAATTACCGTAGAAGAACTGATCCAAGATGATCCGCATCTTCAGAATCCGGAATATTTTTCATTGAGGAATTATTACGTGAAGCAATATAAAGGGAAAAATAAGTGGGGCCGGATTTCATAATTAGTTTCTGAAAAATTTCAACTAATTAATGTTTGGCTCGTCTCTATTTTCCCCTCATTGGCGGAGGCGGAGAAGTATATTGTAAAGATTCGTTACCCTCTTGTCTTTCCGCCTTCGAAATACCATTAATTAGCTTTAAAATTTCCGGCAAATATTTTTCAAAATCTCTTTGAGAAGTGAATCCGATAACACCGGTATATCCTTCATCATTCATATAATAATATCCTGCATACTCGAAATCGATTCCCTTAGTATTCAGCGCATACCGCAAGTAAAGTACCTTCAATCCATTCACGGTGCGGTATTCAGAGTCTTTCAACCTAAAATAATCTGCATTTTTTTGAATATTTGAAAGGATCAGTTCCTTTAGATTTCTAAAGGTAGAAATAGGAATGTTTTCAGTCGACATCAAAGCCATCACATTGTTCAGATTATTCTGATGTGTGAAAATGTATTCCGAATATGGAAGTGCCTTATTTGTATTGGTTGCAATTTTCCATTTAATGGGATTAAAATACAGACCGGCATCTATTTTCTTACTTTTAATCAAAAATGTGGCATCCCTGCTCTTTTCGAATATTGTTTCATTAGTAATGATGGTTTCTAATGATTTTACATCACTTTCATTAACAAATTTCCACGTACCGTTTTCAAATAGCACTACTTCTTTTCCATTTTCTGTTACGGCTTTTGTCTGCGAAATAACCAAGGTATTAAGCAAAAGTGTAATGAGAATAGTCGTTTTTTTCATAGTGCCAAATTATTATTTATTTGCGGATTATCAAAGATATTTTCATAATTAGTTAAATTCTCAAAACTAAGATCTGCTTAATGCCATCAATTTTTTTTTGAATATTTTTGCCCATATGAAAAAAATCTACGTCCTACTCTTCTTCTCAATGCTCATCCAGGTCTTCGGGCAGTCCAAAATCACGGTCATTCAATCCGAAACCCATACCCCGATTTCTGGTGCTTCCGTTTCATGTAAAGGGAAAATCATTGGAAAAACCGATCAAAAGGGATTTTTGGAATTTAGCACCAAGTGTAAAATTGTAGAGGTAATGGCGACTGGTTTTTATGAGGAAGAAATCACGGTGGAACCTTCCATGACGATTTCCCTTACCAAAGAAGATCCCAAAACAAAATCGATTGAAGCAGTCATCATTAATGACAAAAGCGATCCCAAAGCTTTGGCAATCATCAGGAAAGTCAATGAGAACTATAAGGAAAATTCTCCCCAAAGTCTGGATTCCTACTCGTTCAAATCGTATGAGAAAATCTCGGTTGACTTTGACCAAGACAGCATCCAGCTTTACGAATCGGCTTTGAACCTGAAACTGGATTCGCTGAAAAAGCTCCCGGAAAGAAAGCAGTCCGAGAAAAAGAAAAAGGATTCCCTGGAAGACGTGAATTTGATGAAAATCGCAGCCAAAAGCAAACTTTTCCTTTGGGAAAGAGCTTCGGAATTTTTGTATGCTAAGAAATTTGGTGAAAAGGTGAATATTTTGGATAACCGGGTTTCGGGATTGCAGCAGCCGGTTTATGAGATGCTTGCTTTAAGGAGCAACCGAAACAGAATCCCACGCGAAATCAGGGAAGAAAACCATTCGCTTTACCGGTATTATCTGACGGACAGCATCCAAATTGACGGACGCGAAAACTATGTGATCAGATTCCGGATGATTAATAATAAAGTGATGCCCAAAAGGCGGAAATTCAACGGATACATCTATGTGGATGCAGAAAACTACGCCTTAAGAAAAATTGAAAGCAGCAGCAATAAGAAAAACGAAGGAAGCATCACCAGCAATTGGAAGCTATTTAACGGAAAATGGTTTCTGGACAAAGAAAACTTCAAGGTTCGCATGGGAATGACCTATCTGGATGAAAAATATCAGAAAGACGAGAAAACAGGCGAAAAAATCGAAAATAAAAACCGGGAAAGATTTGGAAACTACATTTTCATGACCACGGACTATTTCGATTTCAAATCACCGATTGAGGAAAAAAAACGTGATTTCGAAGGCTATTCCATGTCGGTGAAAAACTTCGACGGTTCTTTGATCCACAAATTCAGAACAGATTCATTGACCACCAGAGAGCAATCAACCTATGTAAAAATAGACAGCGTGGGAAAAAAATATAAGTTGGACCAAAAACTCAGTACCATTACCGGTTTGATGAGCGGTTATTTCCGTTTCGGCATGTTTGATTTTGATGCACTGGAAATCCTGAATTATAACGGATATGAAGGATTCAGACTGGGATTAGCTGTGAAATTGAATGCCAAATTCAGCAAATACATTTCGCCGGACTTTCGTTTTGCTTATGGATTAAAAGACAAAGCCTGGAAATATACCGCAGGAATTGATGTGCGCACCACTTTGGAAAGAAACTCATTTTTCAGGTTTGAACATTATCACGATGTGATGGCATCAGGAAGATTCAACGAGACTTTGTGGAACTTCAAGATGATTACCATGAACGCCGGTGTGGATCTAAATAATGACAAATTCTATGGATACCAAGGCTTCAAGCTTTCCTACCAAAGAGATATAGGAAATCCATTGACCCTGATTTCTTCCTTTAAATACGACAAAGAGGATGCGCTTTTTGATTATGGTTTTAAGGATCTTGGAAAATCGTTTGACAATTTTGCGGGACAACTCACCTTGAAGTATTCGCCAAAATCTAAAAACATTATGACCCCGAACGGAAAATATGTTTATGAACAAAACTATCCCGAATATTTCCTGAACTTTGAGCAGGGATTGAAGGCATTTGGTGGCGATTTGAAATATAGCAGACTGGATTTTCTGACCCAACATCAGTTTAAGACCAAAATCGGCGTAACCGGAGTTCGAACTTATGCCGGAATTACGTTGGGCGAAGCTCCCATTTGGCACCATTTCGCGATCAGCGGATTGGGCAATCTGGAAAAAGACTTGAACTTCAACTTCACTTCCTATTTGGGTTTTGCTACGATGGAAGGCGGAAAATATTATGACGACAAATTTTTTGGGTACTATTTCACCCACAGAATTCCGTGGTATTTCAGGACCGTGGGAAAAAACACCTCCAGTTTTGACCTGGCTTACAAAGGAATTATCGGGGATATGAAAAATCCGGGATTCCACCAGTTTGAATTCCAGAAACTCAATCATCTCTATCAGGAAGTGGGCATGGAATGGAATAATTTTCTGGGTTCCCAATTTAATCTCGGGTTTTTCTACCGCATCGGCTACTACTCGACTCCGAAGTTCAGTGAAAATTTTGCCATCCAGTTAAAATTGAGTTTTCTAGGATTTTAAAAATTAAAATTACAAAACAAATAGTTCCTCTTCAAAAATGAAAAATATACAGGTAAACGCTACACAGTTTTTTGAGCTTTTAAAAGATAGAGATACTTCCATGTGGGAGATTTTTGCGCAAATGGTCGATGGTGAGGAAAAACGGATCATCTTTTTGGATGATGACGAAAACATTCTGTTCAATTACATCCTGCCCGATAATCTGGAAAAACTGGAGGAAGACCGTAAGAAATTCGCGGCGGAATACCAGGAGAAGCTTTCCGGATTAAATTAAGATTGATTCCTGGCGGAGAAAATCTGACCTAAGATAATTCCGGCCGCCATGGAAACATTCAGGCTTTCGGTGGATTTCCCGAAACGCGGAATGGTGATTTTTTCAGTAAGAAGTTTTTCGGTTTCCGGTCGCATTCCGTTTCCTTCGTTGCCTAAAATCAGGTTGAACTTTTCAGGAAATGGAAAGTGATAGAGATTTTTCCCATCCATATCGGTACCGATATTTTCTGAATTCGAATTCTTTAAATATTCCTCTACATCTGTGTAAACCACATTTACCCTTAGAAATGAACCCATCGATGCCTGGATCACTTTTGGGTTATAAAGATCGGCAGTATCATGGCTGCAGATGATTTGCCGGATTCCGAACCAATCTGCAAGCCGAATGATTGTTCCCAGATTTCCCGGATCCTGGATTCCGTCCAAAACAATTTGGATCGAAACATTTTCCAGAAACTTCTCCTCGCGAATCTCGCACACCGCCACTGAATCTTTGGGATGTTGCAGAAAACTGATTTTCTTCAAATCTTGAGGCGTGATTTTTGTAGTGTCAAATTCGCCGGTGAAAATCTCAGTTGGATCAATCGAAAAAATTTCCCTGATTTTAAATGGTGAACTCGGGATTTCTTTGATGGTTTTATTGCCTTCAACCAAAAACAAATTGTATTTTTGTCTGAACTTCTTTTTATCGAGGGATTGAAAAACCTTTATTTTATGAGCTGTAAGCATTTTTTAAAATATTTTCAAAAGTATTATTTATTTTTCTTACCCGCAATTACGATCTTGTTTCTGTATGCCTGCAGCAGTACCCGAAAAGTTCCCAGCGGGGAATATTTGCTTACAAAAAATAATTTTAAATATGAGGACCATAAAATCCTGAGTGACGAAATCCCAAACCATGTAAGTCAGAAACCAAACAAGAAAGCGCTTTATCTTTTTCCGTTCGGATTGTGGATGTATAATACCACCAATCCAAAATATGACTCCATCCTCAGCGAATACATGACTTATCCTTCGGAAATGAGGGACCAAAACCTGCGGGATTCCCTTTTCATCAAGTTTAAACATCCTGAATGGAAAGGAAAAAGTCTCTTTTTCGAAAGATTTATGCAGACTTTGGGAAAACCGCCCGTCATTTTAGACCAGCAAAAAACAGAAATCAGTGCCACTTCTATTCGAAAATTCCTGGTGTATAAAGGATATTGGGACGCCGATGTAAAATTCACCCACCATTTGGATTCCGCGGCTAAAAAAGCGCAGGTCAATTACCTCATTAACCACAAAGATCCCACGATCATCAGTGACTATTATTACAATATTCCTGATCCCGCCATCAAAGCGATTTACGAACAGGATTTATCTAAAAGTTTGGTGAAAGGAAAGCAAATCCTGGATCAGACTTTGCTGGAAAAAGAAGTAAAGCGAATTGGTGACTTGATGAAAGAACATGGCTATTACCGTTTCAATAACTCTGTGGAAGAAATCTATTTCACCGCGGATACTTTGCAGAGCAGGAAGAATGTACCACTGACTATGGATATCCACAAAGATTCAGTTGATTCGCCCTACAAACTGACCACCATTGGCGAGATCAACGTTCACCTTGTGGAAAAACTTGCCGATACACTCACTGCGAAAAGAGATTCGGTGCGGGGAATAAACATCTACAAGCACGATGAAGAATACAAAACAATGGCTCTTTGGAGACCGATCATTCTAAAAACCGGGGATATCTACAACCAAAAAAACCTGGACCTGACCAAGAGAAATTTCTCAGCGTTGAACAACTTCAGCATTTTGAGCTACAAAGAGACTTTGCGGGCAGGAAATGACAGTATTCTAGATGTTCGATACTACCTTGCTCCACTTCCTAAATATGACTTCAAGATTGCCACCGACGTAAGTTATTCGCAGATTTTGAATCTGGGCATCTCACCATCTGTTGATTTAACCACCCGAAATTTATTTGGTGGCGCAGAAAACCTTTCCACCAGTCTTTCCGGGACTTTTGGCTCCGTGATCAGTTCAAAAGATTTGGATAAAAGAGTTTTGGCATATGAAATTTCTGCACAGGCAGCACTTAATTTTCCGCGACTGCTCCTGCCTTTCAAAACCTGGAAACTCATTCCGAAAAAATATTCGCCTACCTCATCCATTATTTTGGGGACTTCCGTTCAGGATAATATCGGTTTGGGAAGAATTGGTTTCAACGCTGGTCTGAATTATTTTGCCAATGTAAATGACGTCGTTTCTCACCGTTTATCACTGTTCAATACCCAGCTCAGTTTCACCCAAAACAAGGACAGGTATTACGATTTCTTCCCGGGAGACGCCGCGATCAGGAAGGAAATGTTTCAACTGTACCCGATTGGTGGCGGTTTAAATCTTTGGGATCAGTTTCAAGCCGGGCAAATCACCACAGACGCCGCTTCTGCCATGATTATGGAAGACGCCGGTTTTCAGAATTCACTCAGTGGAAGCGGACTTTCAACTTTTTATACTTTCCGGCAGTCGCTGCTCAATAAAGACCGTCAGACGCAGGATGTAGTGATTTCGTCGATGATTTATAATTTCACTTACAATGAAATCGGAAAAAAAGATCGGCCGAATCCATTTTATTTTAATGGAAAGGTGGAACTTGCCGGGAATATCTTTTCCTTATTTAACAATAAGTCCAACAATTCAGGTCTTGTATCGGGCGATTCCAGAAAAATATTTGACATCCCCTATTCCCAATTTGTGAAATTTGATTTCGATGTGCGGAAATACTTCACCGTTTTTGGAAATCACACGATTGCTTTGAGGCAGTTAATCGGGATTGGCATTCCATATGGAAATTCCAGCACGATGCCTTTTGTCCGTTCTTATTTTAATGGCGGATCCAATGACATCAGAGCTTGGCGGGTTTTCGGGGGATTGGGTCCTGCCGATTCGCAGTTAGATGAAAGGGTTCGAGCCTACGTGATGGACAACCTGAAACTGACGACCAATTTTGAATACCGGGTTCCCATGACACCAATGTTTGAAGGAGCGTTCTTCATTGATGCCGGAAATATCTGGAGCCTGAAGGAAAATGATTTCGGCGATCAGTTCAAGTTTAACCAATTTATTTCGCAAATGGGAGTTGGAACCGGATTAGGATTAAGAATCAATATTGCTTATGTCACGGTGAGGATTGATGCCGCCTACCGAGTTTATGATCCAAATCAACCTGTTGGCGACCGATGGGTGATCCAAAACTGGCAACCGCTTAAACCTGTTTTAAATGTTGCTTTTGGATATCCGTTCTAAGAATTACTAAAACTATATCGCATTTCATCTGGATAATACCTTTTCGTTTATTAAATTCATACAATATTTGTCTATTTTTTGTCGTTCTTTTAAAAAATAGCTCCATGAAAAGTATTATTCATTTGTTTATTGCAGGATTGCTGGTTACCGCAATTTCCTGTCAGAGAACCGAAGACCCAGTTGCTCCATCCAACAATTCAGAAGATCAGTTTTTCAACCTTAAAGTGGGAAGCAACTGGGTGTACAAGACGTATTATAATTCAGACTTTACTGCTCCAAACAATCCCTACGCTTACATAGGAAGAATTGATTCGGTCAGTATTGTAGGCACAGTAACCGTGCAGGGACTAACATTTGCAAAAGAAAGGACAAAAATAACCTATCCCAATTCCAATATGAACGGACAGGTTATTTATAATTACGTTCGGGTGAATTCCAAAGGGCATTTGGTCTGTTATCCTACGCTTGAAAATGTGACTGTGACAGAGACTGGCGGACATGTGCTGCATCCAGGAAAAGATTTCGAATACAGCTATTCCAGCGAAGTGAAAATGGGACCGGAGACGGTCGGGAATCTGTTCTATAAACTCGAGAAAAATAAGACTATTTCTGTGGAAGGGGCTCAATATGCTGCATCACCCTATGAAGGAAAATTCACGCCGGTTCCTGCGATGCCTTATCTGCTTCCGAAAACCCAGGAAATTTCCTACGCAGGCGGATTGGGAAAAGTTCGGGAAATCTGCCATGAAATTTACGGTAAAGGATTTCTGGAAACCCGCTTAATATCAACGAATATCATTAACTGAAACCCCAGAAATTTTGATGAATAAACCGTGGTATTCCTGCGGTTTTTTATTTGTATCTTTGAAATCGTTCTCAATAAATAATTCATATGGCTTTATCTAAATCCCTTTTAAAACTTACATTACTAAGTTTTTCAACATTCGTATTTTCTCAGGAAAGCAACCTGAAAAACATCAAAAAACTCACCTTCGGTGGTGATAATGCGGAAGCCTATTTTTCCCCCGATAGCAAAAAGCTGACTTTGCAGGTCACCAATCCCGAAATCGGCGCACATTGCGACCAAATTTATTTATTGGATTTAAACCATCAAAACCCAGGGACAAAAGACCTGAAGTTAATTTCCACCGGAAATGGAAGAACGACCTGTTCTTTTTTCATGCCCGATGGAAAGCACATTCTCTACGCTTCCACTCATGAAGCAAATAAGGAATGTCCGCCAAAACCCGCTCCCCGTGCAGATGGAAAATACCTTTGGCCAATTTATGCGGAATTTGATATTTACGTGGCGGATCTGAATGGGAAGATGGTAAAAAAACTGACCGATTCTCCCGGCTACGATGCAGAAGCAGTGGTTTCACCCGACGGGAAATACATTGTTTTCACCTCCACCAGAAGCGGCGATTTGGAATTATGGCGAATGGATATCGATGGAAAGAACCTTAAACAGCTGACTTTTGGATTGGGTTATGACGGAGGCGCTTTCTTCTCCCATGATTCCAAAAAATTGGTGTTCCGGTCTTCCCGTCCGACTTCGGAAAAAGACGTTAAGGAATACAAAGAACTTTTGGCGGAAAACCTCGTCGCTCCAACCAATATGGAGATTTATACCATGAATATCGACGGAACGGATTTGAAGCAGGTTACGCATCTGGGAAAAGCAAACTGGTCTCCTTATTTCCATCCGTCGGACAAAAAGATCCTGTTTTCTTCCAACCACCATTCTACAAGAGGTTACGATTTCCAGATTTACTCGATTGATTTGGATGGAAAAAACCTTCGACAAATTACCTATGAAAGCGAGTTCAACGCATTTCCGATGTTTTCTCCCGATGGGAAGAAATTGGTTTTCAGCAGCAATAGAAATGGCGGAAAACCCCATGAAACCAACGTGTTCATCGCTGACTGGATCGATGGCGATGCCCATGAAATCGTTTCTGAAAAGAATTTAAGAAAAACCGTGACCTATCTCGCTTCTGATGAACTTCAAGGACGGTTGACCGGAAGTCAGGGTGCAGAGAAGGCAGCAGATTTTATTTCCAAAGAATTTAAAAAACTAAAATTAAAACCACTTTCGGGCAAAGATTATTATCAGAATTTCGACTATTCGGTGAAGCTCAATCCATATGAAGAAAGTTCTTCCGTGAATGTGAAAGGGAAAAACGTGATTGGATTTTTAGACAATAAGGCAGACAAAACCATCATCATCGGAGCACATTACGACCACCTCGGTTTGAATGAACACCATAATTCCACACTGATGAATTCTGCAGGACAAATCCACAACGGAGCTGATGACAACGCATCAGGAGTTTCCGCAGTTCTGGAACTGGCGAGAATGTTTTCGCAAAACAAAACCAAGGAAAAAGTCAACTATATTTTTGCCCTTTTTGCCGGTGAAGAAGACGGTTTGATGGGTTCCAAGTTCATGGCCGAAAACCTTCCGAAAAACCAAAAATTCAAAACCATGATCAACCTCGATATGATTGGCAGGTTAAACAAAGATAAAGATTTGACCATCGGTGGAATTGGAACCTCGCCTGTCTTTGGCGAAATGGTAAAACGCTACCAACCAGCGGGATTCAATTTAGCCATCGACAGTTCAGGAGTCGGACCAAGTGACCATACTTCGTTTTATCTGAAGGATATTCCGGTTTTATTCCTGTTTACGGGAACTCACAGCGATTACCACAAACCGAGCGACGACACCGAAAAAATCAATTTCGAGGCGATGACCACGATTACCAATTATGTTTTCAATTTGGCAAACGCCATTTCCGAAACCGATGACCTTCCATTTACCAAAACCAAAATGTCTCAGAGCAAGGCTGTTCCGAAATATAAAGTCAGTCTGGGCGTGATGCCAAGTTATGCGGATACCAAAGACGGACTCCATATAGACGGTGTTACAGACAACCGCCCTGCATCCATCGCCGGAATAAAAGCGGGCGACATTCTGACCAAGATCGGCACCTGCGAAGTGAAGGAAGTTTATTCCTACATGGAATGTCTGGCGAAAATCAATTCCGGTGACCAACTTCCGGTGACGGTTTTGCGGGATGGCAAGGAACTGACGGTGATGGTGAAATTCTGAGACCGGTACTAAAAAAACTGCCTGAAATTCCGGCAGTTTTTTTTGGTGTTGTATTTCCACTTTATCACAGGACTGAAATGCATTGTAATCTTCCCATTCACATTAGCAGTCAAAAGTAGAGTTTACTAGTTAACATTTCTATTGTTGGTGTCGGAAAACTTTATTGGAATGTGGAAAAATCTGCGGGATTGGTTTGGCTGATTTTTCCATATATCAACAAAAAGTTCCTTGGCGAGAGGTATTGCAGTGCGCTGTGCGGTCTTTCGTTATTACATCCCAACGCCACAAAAAAAAGCAGTCCTTCTGAAAAACCGCTTTGTAGTTCAAAATTCTAAAAACGAAATCTCCATAGAAGAACCAATATTAGAGAAAAGCCACCCGAGCTTCCGTTCAACAGGCTTTCATTTCTTGTCTTGCAGACAAAACGAAAGCTTAGTTATTAGCAGAAGGTGTTTTATTTTTTATACAATTTGAAGAGTAAAATTTCTTTTTGATTTGGAATTTGAGCAGCAATCAAATAGTAATTAGCCTTTTTATTGACTATAGAGTAATAGTATTTATCACCTTTTCGACTGAAACCCCTTCTTCCTTGATTATTGCTTTCGATATATTCTAGGACAAATTTATGATCGTTTTCCCAGGTAAAGCTATTCTTAGAATATGTTTTGTCATGAAATTCATCAATCCAAAAACCATTTTTAATTTCAACGTTTGTAATTTTATTTGTTTCTCCTTCGAAATAATAAAATTGAGAAAGTTTGTTAAAATCATTTTTTTGATCTTTGGTAAATTCAATTTTTGGCATTTCATCAACAATTGTCCAATTTTCAGATTTATTTCTATCTAATAAAAATTTTCTAAAATCTTCGCATTCTCTTTGCAGTCTAAAGTAAATTGCATTTCCAGTTGAGTCAATTTTTGCAGGTTGAATTTTTTCGAGATATGGATAAAGAAATTTTGAGTACATATTTTCTACCCGTGCAGAATCTGAAAGTTTAGCCGTGTTTTTAAATTCATTACACATCTTTATAACTAAACTATCATCTTCAGATTTATTCTGTGAAAACCCTAAAAAAGGGACTAAAAATAAAAATAAAATTATTAGAGGTGCTGTTTTCATAAACTTCTGACTAACGTTAAATTTAAATATTGATAATCAAATAGTAATATGTTTTCATTTTTTGACTATTTGATTATCCAAAATAGTAAAAATTTCTTCGTTAGCGGCTAAAATCAACTCCGTTTTCGAGTAGGGGAATTCTGACTAATGTCAAATTTTCTTATTGATAATCAAAATTTTGTGATTTCAATATCCCTGTCAATCAATGCAAATTTAGTGCTTTGTTTTTGAATTCTTTTTACCATTCCTTAGAAGAACCAATATGGGAGAAAAGCCACCGGAGCTTCCGTTCAACGGGCTTTCATTTCGTGTCCTGCGGACAAGACGAAAACTTAGTTATTATCTGCAGTCTTTTTTTCTCCAATTAAATAACATCAGTCTTTTTCTGTTATCAATATCATTAATTTTGAAACCTGTTAAATCTTCTATTTTATAGAGTGCATTTCCTTCATCTTCTCCGAGTGAACCAATGCATTTTATTATGAAGCTCTCACTATCTACTTCTATTATGAAGCCAGAAAAATAGTCGTCATTTATCTCAATGCTTGTAATAATATCTTTTCTATTATTTAGTTGGTTTAATAAGATGGTTTTCCAATTTCCATTATCAAAATAGTTGAAATTAAATTCGGTTTCATTTGCTAATTCTTCTGAATTTTCAATTATATAACTCATTGCTTTTGAATAATCATCTTCCAAATCAATACTTATAATTTCTGAAATTTTTGTCACAATAATTCCGTCCTTTTTTCCATATTTTGTATAGTGTTGGATTATGACTAATTCATCGTTAAAATCTAAAATTTTTCCAAACCAAAATTTTTCATCATCGTTATAAGTCCAAATACTTAAAAACGATTTATCTTCTTTTGATTTTGTTAATAATTTTATTGTTAAATCCATTGTTGGCGGTGTTTTTGGGTAAGATTCTGACTAACGTTAAATTTAAATATTGATAATCAAACAGTTATATGTTTTCATTTTTTAACTATTTGATTATCCAAAATAGTAAAAATTTCTTCGTTAGCGGCTAAAAACAACTCCGTTT